>JBEDTR010000005.1:0-345714 GCA_040119125.1 Marinobacter sp. | reverse complement strand
TTGCGGCGGCTCTGATGGGTATTCTGGGATATCAGCGAACCCGGCACTGGGCGCGGCCAGTGATCTGGTCGTCCAGCAGGGCGGCACGGTGATCTTATCGGAAACCCCTGAAACGTGGGGGGCTGAACACCTTCTGACTCGCCGCGCCGCAACTCAAGAAGTCGGGGAAAAATTGGTGGAGCGAATACAGTGGTGGCGCGACTATACTGATTTGCATGGCGTTTCGCTGGACGCAAATCCGTCGCCCGGCAACAAAGCTGGAGGGTTGACCACCATACTTGAGAAATCACTGGGCGCGCTAGCCAAAGGCGGAAGTACGCGCCTTACCGAAGTGATCGAATATGCAGAAAAACCAACATGCGCAGGTCTGATTTTTATGGATGCGCCGGGCTATGATCCTGTTCAAGTGACTGGCCAGATTGCCGGCGGAGCGAACCTAGTGGTCTTCACAACCGGTCGTGGGAGCGTGTTTGGCTCCAAACCGGCGCCGACGGTCAAACTGGCCACAAATACAATGATGTATCATCACATGATCGAAGACATGGACATCAATTGCGGCACTATTCTTGATGGAACGGAGACAATTGAACAATGCGGCGCGGGCATATTCGAAACGCTTTTGGCAGTGGCCGGAGGCCAACGTTCGAAAAGTGAGGAGCTGGATTTCGGTGAAGACGAATTCGCGCCATGGACGATCGGTCCAGTCATCTAAATTAATAATGCCGAAGTGTTGGCTTATCCATTGAATGCAAGCAAGGCCCAACTTCGTGTTCAGACCTTCCTTGCACTTTACCGAAAAACGTGAAGCCGATCTGGTGAAATGTCCTGTTTTATAAGGAGGGCAGTAGGTTGAAGCATTTTGCCGGTTTAATTTTGAAGACAACATCTGTGAAGGAGGAACAGATCTATGTACCCTAAAAACCTGAATAGCAAAATCGTTCTGGCGCTTGGCGCTAGCATTTTAGGAACTTCGGTTGCCGCGGCGGATTTCCCGACCCGGGACATTCGTCTCATCATACCGCATTCGGCGGGCGGAGGGGCTGATGCCATCTCGCGCAAGATCAGCAACATTGCCGAGCAGGAACTGCCAAAATCCATCTATGCGGAAAACATTGCCGGGGCCGTGACGGCGTCCGGTCTGATACAGATGATAAATGCGCGCCCGGATGGGCATACTCTCAGTGTGCTTACTTATGACAGCGTCATTACTCTGCCACGTGGTCAGATGGTGCCCGGCTATTCGCTGGAAAAAATGACCCCCATCGCACGCATTACCAGCGAAGCCGATGCGATTGTGGTTTCCAAGCTTTCTGGTATCAACAGCTTCGAGGAACTGATTGAAGCGGCAAAGGCCAAACCTGGCGAGGTGCGGGTCGGCGTTGCTCCCAAAGGGTCGGGTCCGTATCTGTCTGCCATCCAGTTGGAAAAACTTCTGGACGTCGATTTTAACGTTATCACCTATCCCGGCACATCCGCAGCCGAGGCAGAAGCCCTGTTGTCGGGCGAACTCGACGCAGCAATTTCGAGTTTGGGGGACTTCAGTGGCATCATTGACTCCGGCGACGCAAAAGGTGTGGTTGAACTGAGCTCCGTGCAGAACCAGACTTACACTGACGTGCCGACGATCAGCGCCAAGGGTCTCGATCTGGAGACGGGTAGCTTCATCGTTCTTGTGGCCCCAGATGGCACTCCGGAAGAGGCCATCGCGACGCTCGAAACCACGTTCAAGACGGCTTATGATAGCGCAGAATTCCAAGATTGGCTGAAGCAGGTCGGCGTTACCCCTGATTGGCTCGGCTCCGACGAAGTCACAACCTGGATGGGCGAACTTCAGGACAATACGTTCAAGATGATGGACGAACTGAACCTGTAACCCATTAAATCAGACATGCCTCCACTCCATGGATTGGAGGCATGTTTCCTGTGCCGAATGCCTGGACCGAGCTCTTAGGCTCCAGAGTGATTGAGTTTCAGAGCCAGAAGATGACGGTTGCTGCGAGAGCGACGGCGGAGAGGAAGACTTCGGGACATCTATAGTAGCGAGTGGCGACGCGTCTCCAGTCCTTAAGCCTGCCGAACATGATCTCGATGCGGTCGCGGCGTTTGTAGCGACGCTAAACGTGTTTTGCCGATGTATCGCGGGACTTCCGCCCCGGGATGCAGGGCTTGATCCCCTTGTTTTTCAGGGCTTCGTGAAACCAGTGGGCGTCACACCCTGAGCGTTAGGCGGTGCTGCTGTGGGAGCGCGGATTGCAGGAGGTCTGAGAGCGCCTATTCGCCGTCCTCGGCCTGACTGTCCGCTTAGGGCCGCGAGTGACGTAGCGAAGATAAACTTAGCGATCTATGTGGTGTGGGAACGGCTCCCTCCGCAGGCTCGATTGGTTGCCTAAAGGGCTCAGTGCGAATGAGGTCTGTGATTGTCGTAAGGCTGCGAAATTTACGCTGAGCGCGCGGTGGCTCGAGTTCAGAACGTGCAAATTTTGGCGTTTCTCATCGGTGCGACCGAAACTCAAAAATCAATAAAGGAAAATGTTTATTCTGGCCCCAGACCTCAGTCTTGTCCGGTCAAGGTTCTAAGTTGGACCGGTTAGGTTCCAATTTTGACCGAACATGAGACTAAGCTAGGCTGGCTGGGGTGGTAGGATTCGAACCTACGATACACAGTACCAAAAACTGCTGCCTTACCACTTGGCTACACCCCAGCAGCGAGGCGTTTCTTACTGACACGGCACGCGGACCGCAAGACCCCTTTGGCTAAAAAATGATGCGGATGGACGCGGGGTCATCGGGGATGCGTCTCGGAGACGCCATGGAGGCGGGGCGGGGACGCGATGCGCCGTGCAGGGGTCACTCTTCGGGGGCCGTGTGGTTCAGCAGGTCGTTATTGCCGGTCTCACGGCGCTCGGCATCAACGATACGGGCCAGCGCCTCATCGTCACCGGCAGAGACATCATCCGCGGCGGTCGCGAGCGTGCTCACCGGTGGTGAGGTCTGTTGCGCAGGCGCCTCGGCAGCCTCGTCTGGACGTGGGACGGCGTCCTGTGCGGCATCGTCCTCGGTCACTGTCGCAGAGCTGGGGATCAGGCCGGTCAGGCCGGGCGGCAGGTCAAAGCGCAGGCGATAGGCATTCTCCGGCAGGCTCACGCCCGCCGCCTCGATCGCGGCCTTGACCAGTCGCAGCGCTTCGCCACGCGCCAGCGGGAAGGACGTGTGCCGTTGGTCGATCCAGCCGGTGACCTGCAACAGCAAACCTGCGTCGTTGATCTCCTCGATCCAGACCGACGCGGCGGGGGTGGCGAGGGTGAAGGGCAGCGCCTGCACCGTGTCTTCGGCCAGTTTGCGGATCGCGGTCACGTCGCTGGCGGCATCGACGGTGATGCCGAACAAGAACCGCCTCTCTCGGTTGCGGGTAAAGTTGACGACCCGCCCCTTGAACACCGTCGCATTGGGAATGCGGATCTGATTGCCGTCCAGCGATAGCAGGATCGTGGCGCGGCTGGTCAGGCGAATGACCTTGCCGGTATCGCCCTCGATCTCAACCAGATCATTGGGGCGGAAGGGTTGGCGGATCGACAGCATGACGGACGCGATGAAGTTCTCGACCGTGTCGCGCACGGCAAAACCGATGGCGAGGCCGATGATCCCCGCCGCGCCGAGGATCGTTGACAGCAGGGCAGTCGCGTTGAGGATGTCGAGCGCGATCACCATCGCCGCGATCAGAAACGCGATGCGCACCATCTGCCGGTAGATGTCCGCGATGAAGGCGTTGGGCGCCAGCCTCTGCCATGGCCGGTTCCAGCGTGCCAGCATCAGCCCCGCAAAGACCACAACCAGCCCCACAGCCAGCGCGACAGCGGCAAGTGGCAGGAAGGCGAGCATCTGTTCGATACGGCGGCGGAAGCGCTCCATCGCCGGGCTCAGCCGCTTGGACAGTTCAGCGCTTTCGACCAGATCGCTGCGGATCGCGACAGCGCCGTCGATGCGGCTGGCGATGGCGGTCAGACGCTCAACGGCGGCGGGGTCCAGCGTCTCGCCGCTCAGGGTCACGATCCCGGCCTCGACGCTGACTGTGACATCGGGAAATTCGCGCAGCGCCGTCAGGATCTGACGCATGCGCGCGGCGATGGCGGCGTCCTGAGCCGGGTCCGGCTCCAGCGCGATGGCGCCGGTGGGCTGGGCGTCCTGAGCCGTGCCGGGTCCGGCAGGCAGGAGGGTGGTCGCGACCACGAACAGCAACAGGATCAGGCGGGGCAGCAGCATGAGCGGACCTTGCAACAGGGCGCGGCCCCAAGGGCGCGACGGTGGCATCTATTCAAGAAGTATGTGGCCCGCGCGCCTGTTTCCAAGGCGCGGATCGGCAGGGCGAACCTGTCGTCTGGGAAAGGCGGCGCAGAATACGCATGAAAAAGGGCGGGGAATTCCCCGCCCTCAACGCTGTGAATCCCGGCAATCGGGTCAGATCTTCTGATCGTAGTCACCCACCGAAGGCTCAGTGCGGATCACGTCGTCGATTTCCTTGAAAATCGCGCGCAGTTCTTCGTCGCTGTCGGAGCTTTCGCAGACGACGACAAGGTTCGGCGTGTTGGACGATGCCCGCACCAGCCCCCAGGAGCCGTTATCGAGGATCACCCGCGCGCCGTTCACCGTGACGACCTGATCGACCTTGCGTCCGGCGAAGGTGTCACCGGCATCGGCCTTGGCGACGATCTTTGCGACCAGCCGCTCCAGCACCTCATATTTTTCGGTATCGGGGCAATGGGGCGACATGGTGGGGGTGGACCAAGTGCGGGGCAGGGCCTTGCGCAGATCCGACATGGATTTGTCGGGGTTGCGATCCATCAACTTGCAGATCTCGACCGCGACGCGCATGCCGTCGTCATAGCCACGGCCCACCGGCTCGGCGAGGAAATAGTGGCCCGATTTCTCGAAGCCCGCCAGCGCGCCCAGCTCATGCACCCGGCGTTTCATGTGGCTGTGGCCGGTTTTCCAGTAATCGGACTTCGCACCATTGGCCTGAAGTTCGGGGTCCGACGCGAACAGCCCGGTGGATTTCACATCCGCGACAAAGGTCGAGCCGGGGTAGAGCTTGCTTAGGTCGCGGGCCATGATGACACCGACCTTATCAGCAAAGATCTCCTCGCCCTCATCATCGACCACGCCGCAGCGGTCGCCGTCGCCGTCAAAGCCGAGCGCGAAATCCGCGCCCGAGGCCCGCACGGAATCGGCCATGTCATGCAGCATTTCCATGGCTTCGGGGTTCGGGTTGTAATGCGGGAAGGTGTAGTCGAGCGTATTGTGGCTTTCGACTACTTCGACGCCGATCCGTTCGAACAGCTTGGGCCCATAGGCCGAGGCCGTGCCATTGCCGGTGGCGCAGACGACCTTCAGCTTACGGGTCATTTTGAAGTCGCCGACGAGGTCGTCCATATAGGCCTCGAACACGCCGTCGACCTGTTCGCAAGACCCGCCCTCGCGGGTTTCCCAATCGCCGCCCATGACGATCTGTTTCAACTCGTCCATCTCATCGGGGCCGTGGGTCAGGGGCATTTGAAAGCCCATCTTCACCCCGGTCCAGCCGTTGGGATTGTGGGATGCGGTAACGCAGGCCACTGCCGGGATGCCCAGATGGAAGGAGCTGAAATAGGCCATCGGCGTGATGCAGGGGCCGATATCCTTGACCGTGATCCCGGCCTGCACCAGCCCGAGGATCAGCGCGTTCTTGATGGTCAGCGAATAATCCCGGTAGTCGTTGCCGACGCAAATCACGGGGTCCAGCCCACGGCGATGCATCTGCGTGCCCAGACCCAGACCCAGCGCGGTGATCCCGGGCAGGTTCACGGCTTCGGGATATTGCCAGCGCGCGTCATATTCGCGAAAGCCGGTCGGCGTGATCATCGGATCGCGCAGAAATTCCCATGTGTTCGGCGTGACGGTCGGCGATGGGGTCTTCATGTCTGCTCCTGATCGCAAAAACGGAAGGTTACTGGAGGGCCGGCAGCGGGTGTGCCTTGGCCAGTGTGTCGAAACGCATGAGGATGTCCACAAGGTTCCTCATCTGGTCCAACGGGATCATGTTTGGCCCGTCCGAAGGGGCGGTGTCCGGCGTTTCGTGGGTCTCGATGAACACCGCCGCGACGCCGACGGCCACCGCAGCACGGGCCATAACCGGTGCGAATTCGCGCTGCCCGCCGCTGGCCCCGCCCAAGCCTCCGGGCTGCTGCACCGAATGGGTCGCGTCCATCACCACCGGGTAGCCGGTCGCGGCCATCTGGGGCAGGGCGCGCATATCAGTGACCAGCGTGTTATAGCCAAAGGACGATCCCCGCTCCGTCAGCAGGATGCGGCGATTGCCGGTGCTCTCGATCTTGGACACGACATTGGCCATGTCCCACGGGGCAAGGAACTGCCCCTTCTTGATATTGATAACGGCGCCCGTCTCCCCCGCCGCAAGCAGCAGATCGGTCTGGCGGCACAGAAAAGCGGGAATTTGCAGGATATCGACGGCTTGGGCAGCGGGGGCGCATTGGTCTGCGGTATGTATGTCGGTCAGAACGGGGCAGCCAAATTCGGAGCGGATGTCCGACAGGATGCGCAAACCGGCCTCCATGCCCACGCCGCGCTGACCTGACAGCGAGGTGCGGTTGGCCTTGTCGAAGCTCGCCTTGAACACAAACGTCGCGCCATGCTCAGCACAAATCTCGGACATGGTCCGCGCAATCATCGCGGCATGATCGTAGCTTTCAAGCTGGCACGGTCCGGCGATCACAGTCAGCGGCGCGGCATTGCCGATGCGTGCGCCACCGATTTCGACATCGGTCATTTAGGCAGGTCCCCCGGTTTAAATCGTTCACGCCACGCGGCGCCGCGCGCGCGCCCCGTAAACGGCGGGACTGTTGGCGCTCACATGGCGTGGTGAACCGTCAGATAGCACATCGCGGGCGGAAGTCCCGCCACGCGGGTGTGAAAGGCCCACCCGTCAGGCGGAAACTTGTTCACGCAGGATGGAGGCGGTCAAGCTCATCATCAGGTAGATCCCGGCAAAGATCACGAAAGCCAGCATCGTGTTTTCGGCGGCGCGGGGGTAGGTCGGCTCATCCGGGGCGATGGGATTGACGCCGAGCGACAGATAACGTGTCTGCCGGTTGGCTTCGATCCGGGCGGTTTCAAGCTGCGTCAAAGCCTGCTGTAGCAACAGTTGTCGCGTGGCCAGATCGGCCTCCGCGATACGCAGCTGGCCCGAAATCCGGGCGAGCGAGGCGCTGCCCGTATTGCTGTCGGTCATGGATGACCGCATGCCGGAAATCAGTTCCTGCAGGCGCTGAATCTCGCCGCGCACGGCGTCCACCCGCGCCTGATTAGGGCGGCTGTTGGCAAGCAGCTGCTGCAATTCCAGCTGCTTCTGACGCAGTTGCACCTCGAACTGGGTGACCTGCTGCATGATGGAACTGGTTTCGGTCACGGGGTCGAGCACGCCAAGCTGCTCCTGCAATTCCAGCACGCGGGTCTGAGCCTCCTGCACGCGCTTCTCGGCCTCGTCGAAGCTGGAGCTTGCGCCTGACATCTGGTCGGCGCGCAGGCGTTGGGTCAGATTATCGACCTGCTCCTCGGCATAGCTGATGAGATTCTCCGAGAAGGCCTGACTTGCGGCGGGCGAGGCGGCGATCACCTCCATTTTGAGGATGCCCTCGGTCGGGTCGTAGCCGATTTTCACGTTGCGCTGGTAAGCCTTATAGGCGGCCTCGTTGCTGGCGTCGTCGGGCAGGCGCTGCAACGGGTCGATCCAATCCTGCGAGAAATGCGCTTTGAACGCCTGATCCCGGTCCAGCCGAAGCATAGCGTCGCGCGATTGCAGGTAGGATTGCACTGTCGTGCTGTCTTGCTGCACCGCGAGGCCCGTGCCCTGAAACAGTCCACCCAACCCGGCACCGGCGCTTTGGCTTTCGGCCTGCTGGATGACAAATTCGGATTTGGTCGCGTAAAGCGGCGTCGCGATCGTAAAGTAGTAATACCCCACCAGCAGCGTCGGCAGAAAGACGAAGACGGCAAGTCGCGCCATCAGCAGGGTGAACTTACGGCGGCGGCGCTTGGCGATGTCGCGCTGAATGCGGTGAATTGCATCAGCGCGGCGGTCGGCGGGCTTGGGCAGCTCGGCCGGTTGGGCGAATTCGGTCGAGGGCAGGTTGGTGCCGGGCTGCGGCACGGTCTGGGGCAGTTGGCTCCCGGGGGATTGCACCGGCTGCGAGGTTTCCGCCACCACCAGATCAAGCATGTTGGAGCGTTGGAACGGATCAATGCCCTTGGCGCGCAGCAGGCGGATTGCGTCGAAGTCCGATACCGGCTCCAACCCGTGCTTTAGCGCCACGCGCCGCGCCATGCGCAATTGCCGGCCCGTCAGCCCTTCGCGACGAATCGCGGCAATATCGGCCTCCACGCGGGCGTCATCCTCGGGCGTCGCCACATCAGCGCCGATCCGGTTTGGGGTGGCGCGGGGTGCGGGGGCGTCGGCCAGGGGCGGCGGCGCGAGTTCCGGCGCCTCGAACAGGCTGGCGGGATCGGCCATCGCGTGGTCGTCATTGTAAGGGTCGGACGAAGCGGTTTCGACAATGCGCGGGGCGGGGCGGCTGGTCTGGGCAGGGCGGCTGGGTTTGGCTGCCGTGCCGCTTTGCGCGGCACTGCCCGACGTTGGCTTCGCGGCGTTTTTGGCTCCGGGTTGACGCTTTGCCGTCGCGACCGGTCGGGTGACGGCAGGCACGGCGGCGTCACGGGTCGCGCTGCCGGTAGCACGGTCCCGCGCCACGCGTCCTGTCGTCGCCTCCAAAGGCGCCACGTCCTGTGCGTCTACGCTGCGTTGAAACAGCGGGGCACCACGATGGATGCGAAACTTGCTCGCCTTAAGCTTGGTAGTCATAGAGCTGCTTCGCTTCTTCCAAAGTGTCGAACATGGTCAACTGACCATCCCGCAATACCGCCGCAGAGCGACAGAATTTCTCCAATACGGCGGCCTGATGGGACACCATGACCACGGTGGTGTTCTGCAACCGCTCGCGCAGGATTTCCCCGGCCTTGCGATTGAACTCCACATCCGTGGTCGCGGGCATGCCCTCGTCGATGAGATATATGTCGAAATCGAGCGCCAGCATCAGCGAGAAGCAGAACCGCGCCCGCATGCCCTGACTATATGTGCCGACGGGCATGTCGAAATATTCCTCAATTCCGCACAGCCACCGTGCGAAGGCCTCGACATAATCGGCATCAAGACCGTAGAGCCGGGCGATATAGCGCGCGTTTTCGGTCCCGCTATGGCGATTGACGACGCCGCCCATGAAACCCAACGGAAACGAAATGCGGCAGGTGCGGTGGATCTCGCCCTCGTCGGGCTTTTCCAATCCGGCCATCATATTGATCAATGTCGTCTTGCCGGTGCCGTTTGGCGCCAGAATTCCGATCGAGTGGCCAAGTTCCACACGCAGCGAAGCCCGGTCGAGAATCACCTTGCGCTGCTTCCCGGTCCAGAAGGACTTGCTGACGTTGACGAACTCCAACATGCGCGGCTCAACTCACACTAATTCAATGGACAGGCCCGAAATTGGCACGGGCGATCTGCACAGGTTTTAAGGGGCCAATGGGACTTCATTATGTCAGTGAGGTGGAGCGATTTATAGAAACTACGGCGAAATGTGACGGTGAGACGGCAATGTATTCCGTCACGTTTGTGAGAAAAAAGCGTTTTGCAACAAATCAATCTCCCATTGCGTGTGCTTGAATGGCGGCATTAACGTATAAGTAACTTCTATTCCCTAGAAACGCGAAAGGCGCGGATTCCCCAGCCGTCGCCTGACCGGGTCGCCTTTGGTGCGCCCGGTCCGAAAATCGTTGCGCGAAACTCCCCGTTCCCCCGGACGTTGCGCGCGACCTGCTACGCACACCGATGCCGGGAGCAAAATGATGCGTGTTCCCGGCATCGGCCACCCTAGGCTAGCAGGGCTAAAATGAGGCCAATTGGGCGCGTTTTTTCCATTGGCGTTTTGCTAATAAATCAGCGGTCAGATCCGCGCCCTCGGGGATCTCTTAGCGGTGCCAGCGGGCGTGCGGTCCTTCGTGCTGAAGAGACACGGCACTTTTTACGACCGAGCCAGACCGCGTGCGGGTCAGCCAGCGCGCAGAACCGCGCCGGAATTCATGATGCCCGCCGGATCAAGAGCGGTCTTGATCGCTCGCATTGCCGTCAGCTTCGTCGGGTCGCCGTAATGTTCCAGCTCGGCGACCTTCAACCGGCCGATACCGTGCTCGGCACTAAAGGACCCATCGAAGTCCCGCACCAGATCGAACACCATGCGCTTAATCTCTGCGACCCGGTCGGCGTAATCCGCGCGCAGGCGTCCGGGCGCGGGGAAGACATTATAATGCAGGTTGCCGTCTCCCAGATGGCCAAAGGCGTTGATCCGCAGGTCGCCCGACCGACCCAGCACCGCACCGGCTTGGCGCAGAAACTCAGGCACCGCCGAAAGCGGTAGCGAAATGTCATGCGAACTGATCGAGCCCACGCGGCGGTTGGCCTCGGGGATGTTTTCGCGCACCTCCCAGAATGCGTCGCGCTGGGCGCCTGACTGGGCGATGACACCATCGGCGACCAGCCCCGCTTCATGCGCATCGGCGAAGAGGTCTTCCAGCACGGCCTCTGGCGCGACACCGGCAGGAAGGCCCAGATCGATCAACACGGACCATTCCGGGACGTCTGCGAAAGGTTGGCGCAGGTCGGGCATGGTCTCGCGCTGGAACCGCAGGCCCTGACCCGAGATCAGTTCGAATGCGTCCAGACCCGGCCCGATTCGCCGCTGGGCCAGATCCAGCAGCCGAAGCGCTGCGTCGGGATCGGGCAGCACCATGAAGGCCGCACCCTGTTGCGCAGGGCGCGGCATCAGTCGCAGCGCGGCGGCGGTGATCAGCCCCAGCGTGCCCTCGGCCCCGATCAGCAGATGGCGCAGGTCGTAGCCGGTGTTATCCTTGCGCAGGCGTTTAAGCCCGTTCAGCACCGAGCCGTCGGGCAGCACCGCCTCCACCCCCAGCACCAGATCACGGGTGGTGCCATAGCGCAGCACGTTGACGCCGCCTGCATTGGTGGACAGCAGCCCCCCGATCCGGGCGGACCCTTCAGAGGCCAGCGACAGCGGGAACAGCCGGTCAATGTCATGTGCGGCCTGCTGCACATGCGCAAGGATCGCGCCGGCCTCGACCACCAATGTGTTTTCGGCAGGATAGGTCGCGCGGATCGCGGTCATCCGCTCGAGCGAGATCACCAGCGGGCGCGGGAGGTCGACGCCGATCTGGCCTCCGACCAGTCCGGTGCCGCCGCCATAGGGCACCACCGGCACCCGCGCCGCCTGCGCCGCGCGGATCGCTGTGGCAGCCTCCTGCACGGTTGCGGGCGCGATCAGCAGTGCGTCAGCGCCACGGCTCAGGCCGCGTGGCTCTTCCAGATAGCGCGGTTCCAGCGGGCGGAAGGCGGCGGCGGGCAGGGCGGCACGCAGCCCGGCTTCGAAACGGTCATCAGCAGGGGTCAGCATGGGGTCGGATCCTCGGGGCGGCTCACAGCCCTTCGTAGGCGCAGATCGCGTGCACCTCCATGCCGAGCGATTCGAGCTTCGCCCGTCCGCCCAGATCCGGCAGATCCACGACAAAGCCGCAGCCCATCACGGTGCCCCCCAGCCGTTCCACCAACCGGATGCCGGCAGCAGCCGTGCCGCCTGTGGCCAGCAGATCATCGACCAGAAGCACCCGTTCGCCGGGGCGGATGGCGTCGTCGTGGATTTCGACCACCGCCTCGCCATATTCCAGCGTGTAGCTTTCGGCGATGGTCGTGGCGGGCAGCTTGCCCTTCTTGCGGATCGGCACGAAGCCCAGCGACAATTGATGCGCGATCGCCCCGCCAAGGATGAAGCCGCGCGCCTCCAGCCCGACCACCCGATCAATCGGCTGACCTGCCCACGCGTGGATCATCTGATCCACCGCCATACGAAAACCGCGCGGATCGGCGAACAGGGTGGTCACGTCGCGAAACAGGATGCCCTCATGCGGGAAGTCGGCGATCGTGCGGATATAATCGCGGACCTCCTTGCGGTCGCGGGGCGTGGTGTCTGGCATCGGTCAGCTCCGGCTTTTGACCAGCAGGGCCGACGACACGACGCCGACCAGTGCTTCGGGGTTATTGCTGCATTCGCGAATGGTGGCTTGCATGACCTGTTCGCCGCCGACCTTCTGCACCCGCGCGGTGAACGCGTCGCCTTCATAGCTGGTCGCGGCGGACCAGAAGCCGAGGATCCAGCCCGCGGCCTGACCCTTTTCGACCGGGGCGCCATCGGTGAAGGTGTCGATCATCCGGGTGCAGGTCCATTGACCGACGCCCATCAGATAGCTGTCTGCGCGGGCGTTCCCTGCACTGACCATGGGGACGACGAGCAGACCGACCACGGCGGCGCACGCCGCCCGCGATGAAAGCATAAGCATGGGCGAAATCCTTGCTGTTAGGCGGTATCGGTTAGAGCATGGGCCGCGCGGTCATGCAATTCAGGCGCGCGCATTGCCCAGAACACGCCCGGCCACGGCGTCGAGCTTCGCGACAAGGTCGGGATCGCGCTTTTCCGGGGCGGTGAGGATCGCATGTTCCAGCGCTTGGTCGCAGCCATGCGGGCACATTTCCCGCGCGGGGCCCAGCAGGCCCGGCAGGCGGGCGACCAGACCGCGCGCCTTGTCGGCATTGCCGAACAAAACGCGGATGATCTCGGTCACATCGACCTCACCATGATCGGGGTGCCAGCTGTCGTAATCGGTGATCATCGCGACGGATGCATAGCAAAGCTCCGCCTCGCGGGCGAGCTTGGCTTCGGGCATGTTGGTCATGCCGATCACGTCGCAGCCCCATGCATCGCGATACATCCGCGATTCCGCGAGGGTGGAAAACTGCGGCCCCTCCATCGCCAGATAAGTGCCGCCGCGATGCACATTGATGCCCTGCGCCTCGGCTGCCTCGGCGCATGCGGTGCCGATGCGTGCGCAAGTGGGATGCGCCACGGAGACATGCGCCACGCAGCCCGCCCCGAAGAAGCTGCTGTCACGGGCCACGGTTCGGTCGATGAACTGATCGACGATGACGAAATCGCCCGGTGCCATCGCCTCGCGGAAGGAGCCGCAGGCCGAGACCGAGACCACATCCGTCACGCCCAGCCGCTTTAACGCATCAATATTCGCGCGATATGGGACCGAGGACGGGCTCAATACATGGCCGCGCCCGTGACGGGGCAAGAACGCCATCGCAACCCCGCCCAATGTGCCGGTCAGGATCGCGTCCGACGGCGCGCCGAAGGAGGAGCTGACCTCGCGCCATTCCGCGCCCTCCAACCCATCGATGTCATAAACCCCCGATCCGCCGATCACCCCGATCATCGTGTCGCTCATGGTCATCTGTCTCCCGGTGCCTGTCGTCGCGCGGGCTGCAGCGCCCGTTTCGGGCACCATACGCGGCTGTGAGGCAGCAACAAGAGGTGCGGACGAGGTGGGCTTTGCCGTGGAAACATGCTAACCGCCGCACGAATCCGCACATATCCGATCCAGAAGAAAGCGACCGTTCCTGTGAGTTCGACCGATCGACCGGGCGGCAAACCGCCGCGCATGACCCGAAACCTCCTGTCCAACTTCAGCCTTGGCATGGTGGACGACCTTGGCCCGGCTCGCATCCGCACCGAGCTGCTATCGGGTTTGACTGTGGCTCTGGCCCTTGTGCCTGAAGCAGTGGCTTTTGCCTTTGTGGCCGGGGTGCATCCGCTGGTCGGGCTATATGCCGCGTTCCTTGTCGGGCTGATCACCGCGCTGATCGGGGGGCGTCCGGGGATGATTTCCGGCGCGACCGGTGCGCTGGCGGTCGTCATGGTCGCACTCGTTGCGGATCATGGGGTCGAATACCTGTTTGCGACCGTGGTGCTCATGGGGCTGATGCAAGTCACCGCCGGCGTGTTCCGATGGGGCAAATTTATCCGGCTGGTGCCGCACCCGGTGATGCTTGGCTTCGTCAACGGTTTGGCAATCGTGATTTTCATGGCGCAGTTGAGCCAGTTTCAGGTGCCCGGCTCCGCCGAAATCACCGGTCACGGGGCGGCGGGCGGTGAATGGCTGTCGGGGATGCAGCTATACACCATGCTCGGGCTGGTGGGTCTGACGATGCTGATCATCTGGGCCCTGCCGAAGCTTACCCTTGTGATCCCAGCGCCCCTCGCCGGTATCGCGATCACCGCCGGGATCGTCATCGCCTTTGGCATTGATGTGCCTCGCGTGGGCGATCTGGCCGATATCAAGGGCGGGCTGCCGAGCTTCCACATCCCGATGGTGCCGCTGAACCTCGAGACGTTGCAGATCATCCTGCCCTATGCGGTGATCCTTGCCGCCATTGGTCTGATCGAAAGCCTGCTGACGCTGAACCTGGTGGGCGAGATCACCGGCCAGCGCGGCGGTGCGTCGCAGGAATGTATCGCGCAAGGCACCGCGAATGTCGTCACCGGCTTCTTCGGGGGGATGGGTGGCTGCGCGATGATCGGCCAGTCGATGATCAACGTCAAATCCGGCGGGCGCACGCGCATTTCCGGGATTTTCGCCGCGCTGACGCTGCTGGCTTTCATCGTCGTCGCGTCCCCCGCAATTGAACAGATCCCGCTGGCGGCGCTGGTCGGGGTGATGTTCATGGTGGTGATCGGCACCTTCGCATGGAAATCGCTGACCATCCTGCGCAAGGTGCCGCTGACCGACGCGCTGGTCATCGTGCTGGTGACGGTTGTTACCGTGCTGACCGACCTTGCGATCGCAGTGGTCGTGGGTGTGATCGTCTCGGCCCTGCAATATGCGTGGTCCAACGCGGTGCGGATCCGTGCGAAAACCTATGAAACGCCCGAGGGCGCAAA
This sequence comes from Marinobacter sp., assembly GCA_040119125.1. Lineage (GTDB taxonomy): Bacteria > Pseudomonadota > Alphaproteobacteria > Rhodobacterales > Rhodobacteraceae > Pacificitalea. Next base: position 330,769 of record JBEDTR010000005.1, on the reverse strand, counting down.
GGTCTATCAGGTGAAGGGCCCACTCTTCTTTGGCTCCACCGACGGGTTCACCGAACTCTTCGCGCCGGAAACCGACCCGCAGGTGGTGGTCATCGACTTCGCCGAAAGCCGTGTTGCCGATCAATCTGCCCTAACCACTATCGAAGCCGTGGCCGCCAAGTATGAGGCGGAGGGCAAGCGCGTCGAGTTGCGCCATCTGAGCCGGGATTGCCACCGACTGCTCCGCCGGGCGGGACAGCTGGTGATCGAAAGCGACGACGATCCCGAATATCAGGTTGCCGCAAATTACATGGTGCGGACCGGGCAGCTTTCGGCGGGGCACTGACCGTCCGACCGTGGACCCCATGATCATGTCGCCCCTCGGGACTAAAATTCCGGGGGGCGTTTTGCTGCCTGACCACTGCCCATTTGCCACAAAAAGCCTGTTTTCGGATCACTTTCGGGCATTGACTTTTTTGTCAGGTTTCGGATAGCAAAATAAAACTGTTTATTAACAGTAGATTATATGAATTGCTGTCGGATTACCAATCGGTGACAGGAACCGCAATCAGGCTTTGATGTTGTCTATCCAAGCGGTCGCCGAGAGGCACTGCACCGAAAATCAGGAGACGACACATGAAACGCTTTATGATCACCACCGCCCTTGTAGCTGGCATGTCCACCGCGGCTTTCGCACAGGAAACCAACATCGAAGCTTCGGTGAACCAGTATTTCACCACGCAAGGCATGGACTATGATGCATCCGCTCTGACCGAAGAGCAGCTGGATGCGGTTTATCAGGTTGTGACCTCCACTGAGTCGCCTGCCGACCAGCAGACCCAGATTGAGGCGCTGATTGGCACCGAAGCCAACGTGACCGTGATCAACACGGTGCCGGGCAACACTGGCGAAGATCAGCTGCGCACTTCGGTGATGCAGGGCCTTACCGAAGAAGGCATCTCGGACATCGATGTGAGCATGCTCAGCAACGCACAGCTGACCGGCATCTATGACGCGCTCAACTCCGAAATGAGCGCTCTGGAGACCAAGAACCGCATCGACGCTCTGGTTGCCAGCGACACGTCCGTTGACGCCGACATGCCGGCCATGGACACCGTCCAGCTGCGTGAAAGCGTATCTGTTTCGCTGACCCAGTGGGGCTATGACGTCGAAGTTGACGCTCTGTCCGACCAGCAGGTGAACGATCTGTATCTCGCTCTGAACAGCGGCTCCGACTCCGAGAAGCGGAAATCCGTTGATGAGATCCTGATGCAGTAAGGTTTGTTCCTAACGACTGCCACTCACGGAAAAGGGATGCCCTCGGGCACCCCTTTTTTTATTGTAGATTAGGCTGCAATCGCGTGGGTCAGGTCAGTTCACAAGCGTCGCTTCGGTCGAGGCGCGCACTTCCTCTTCGGTCACGCCGTCGGCGAGTTCGACCAGCTTCAGCCCGCCCTCGACAACATCCATCACGCAGAGATTGGTGATGATGCGGTCCACGACACCGGTGCCGGTGAGCGGCAAGGTGCATTCTTTCAGAACCTTGGACTCGCCCTTTTTATTGGTGTGATCCATGACGATCACCACCCGCTTAACGCCCGCAACCAGATCCATCGCGCCGCCCATGCCCTTGATAAGCTTGCCGGGGATCATCCAGTTGGCCAGATCGCCGTTTTCGGCGACTTCCATCGCACCCAAAATCGCCATCGCGATCTTGCCGCCGCGGATCATGGCAAAGGATTGCGCACTGTCGAAATAGGCTGTGTGGGGCAGTTCGGTGATCGTCTGCTTGCCGGCATTGATGAGGTCCGGGTCTTCGCTGCCCTCAATCGGAAACGGACCCATGCCGAGCATGCCGTTTTCAGACTGCAACGTCACATTAACCCCTTCGGGGATATAGTTGCTGACCAGTGTCGGGATGCCGATCCCGAGGTTCACATACCAGCCGTCCTGTAGTTCCTGAGCGGCACGAGCGGCCATCTGGTTACGATCCCAAGGCATGGGAAATCCTTTCAGCTGTCATTCGGCGTGATTTTAGGCACGTCGATTGTGATAATTGTTCCGGTAACGCCCCGGGTGATGTCGAATTTTCCGTCGAGACTGTCGACCAGCCCCTGCATGATCTTCCCGCCCAGTGAGCCGGGCTTGGGCCATGTCAGGTCCTCTGGCATGCCGATACCGTCATCTGCGATAACAAGCCGGATGCCACCGGATGACAAGTTGGTCATGCGCACCTCAAGCAGCCCGACATCGCGTCCTTCAAACGCATGTTGGAATGCATTGGTCACCACTTCCGACAAAACCAGACCCAGTTGGGTGGCGTCATGCGTATTGGCGTCCACGGCCTCGATCTCGGTGGTCACACGCACGCCGGCACGCCCATCGATATGCGCGATGGAGTTCACGATCCGCGACAGATAGGTGCCCAGCGGAATCACGTCGCGATTGTTCATGTGATCCGACAGCGACATTTCTTCATAAAGGAGCTGCAAGCTCTCGATCCGGCGGGCAAGCGCGGCAAACCCGTCAGTGTCCCCGGAACTCCGCGACTGCATCCGGATCATGCCGACGATCATCGACAGGTGGTTTTTCACCCGGTGCTGGATTTCGCTCAGATGGTCGTCGAGAGGATCGCGCTGCGGGGGTTTTTCGGGGTCATCCCCGTCTTCCGCGCCGTTGGAAGCCGTGCCATCCGTATCGTCCTCAAGCGCCAGCTGTAGTCCAACAAAATACGCGCATTTTGACGCGTTATCCTCAATGGGCGAGATCGTGAGCCGATTGCGAAAGGCCACGCCGTCCGCGCGATAGTTAAGGATTTCGACCGATACGTCAGTGCAGTTGTCGACGGCCTGACGCAGCACTTCGACCGCCTTGGGATCGGTGTTTTCCCCCTGCAGAAACCGGCAGTTACGCCCGATCGCCGCAGAGCGCGAATACCCTGTCATCGCTTCGAACGCGCGATTGACATAGATGATCGGATTATCGTCCTGATTTGGATCGGTCAGCACCATCGCGATGCGCGAGCGTGAAAAACGCTCAATCGCGCGGGCTTCGTCCATCGAAGATATCTCTCGCGTGTCCATACGCGATCAGGCAGCGCGCACAGTGCGCTGTTCGATCCGTTTCTCGTGATCGCCTTGGATCAAGCGGTGCACATAGATGCCGGGCAGGTGGATGTGATCGGGATCAAGCGAGCCGGTCGGCACGATTTCTTCGACCTCAACCACGCAGACCTTCCCGCAGGTGGCGGCGGGCGCGTTGAAATTGCGCGCGGTCTTGCGGAATACCAGATTGCCGGTCTCATCCGCTTTCCATGCCTTCACGATGGCCAGGTCGGCAAAAAGACCTTCTTCGAGGATATAGGTTTCCCCGTTGAAATCCTTATGCTCCTTGCCATCCGCGATGACGGTGCCAACGCCGGTCTTAGTGTAGAAGCCGGGAATCCCCGCGCCGCCGGCCCGCATGCGTTCGGCCAGCGTGCCCTGAGGGTTGAACTCCAGTTCCAATTCACCGGATAGGTATTGGCGCATGAATTCGGCGTTTTCACCGACATAGGAGGACAGCATCTTTTTGATCTGGCGGGTCTGCAGCAGCACGCCGAGCCCGAAATCGTCCACGCCACAGTTGTTCGACGCGATGGTGATGTCCTTGGTGCCGACTTCCTTGATCTGCGCGATCAGAAGCTCCGGGATACCGCAGAGGCCAAAGCCGCCGGCGGCGATGAGCATTCCGTCAAAAAGCAACCCGTCGAGGGCTTCCTCCGCCGAACCAAAAACCTTTTTCATCGAGTTCCCTCTCCTGTCGATCCTACTCGTTTTGCTATCGCAGCACGGGGAAGTCAACGAAGTGAACGCAAGGGCAAGGTCGCGGCACCGTTCCGCGCGGCAGGAGGGGCAGGGCGCAACTCAAGGGCCGACCAGCAGATACCACGCAAAACGGGCGATGCCATCGCACCGCCCGTGGAGGATTGGTCACAGCACGCCGTGCCGATGGCCTATTCTGGATCAGCCTTTGGCGCGGCTTTCTTGGCGGCGGGTTTCTTAGCCGCTGCGGATTTCGCCGCCGTGCTTTTGGTCGTCGTGCTTTTGGCTGACGCGCTTTTGGCGGTCGTGCTTTTGGCCGCCGTCGCTTTGCTCGCCGCCTTTTTCGCGGGGGCTTTTTTGGCAGCGGGCTTCTTGGCCGGGGCCTTCTTTGCCGCGGGCTTCTTGGGCGCGGCTTTCTTGCGCGTGCCAGATTTTCCGGCCTTGGCGGTGATCAGTTCCACCGCCATGTCCATGGTCACGTCGTCAGGCTCGGTGCCCTTGGGCAGAGTCGCATTGACCTTGGCCCATTTGACATAAGGACCGTAGCGGCCCTCCATCACGTTGACGGGCCCGCCCTCGGAGGGATGCTCGCCCAATTCGCGCAGCGGTTTCGCGGCCTGACCCCGGCCCCCGCGCGCGGCTTTCTTGGCGAGTTCCTCCATCGCGCGGTTCATGCCGATCTCGAACACTTCATCGACCGAAGGCAGGTTGGCATAGACGCGGCCATGTTTGACATAAGGGCCATAGCGACCAATGCCCGCCTCGATCAGCTCGCCATCTTCGGGGTGCGGACCGACGGGGCGGGGCAGGGACAGCAGCATCACCGCCTTGCTCAGTTCCATATCCTCGATCGACCAGCCTTTCGGCAGCGACGCACGCGGCGGCTTGGGCTGTTCTTCGGTCGCCTCGCCACGTTGCACATAGGGACCGAACCGGCCCTTGCGCAGGGTGATGGGATCGCCCTGATCCTCGCCCAGCAACTTGCCATCGGGGCCGATTTCATCGCCTTCGGCGCCCGGCGGGCCGAAGGGCCGGGTGAAGCGGCATTCGGGATAATTGGAGCAGCCGATGAACGCGCCGCCCGAGCGCGCGGTGCGCATCGACAGACGCCCCTGACCGCAATTTGGACATAGACGCGGATCGGTGCCTTCGGGGTTGGCCGGGAAGATATGCGGCTCCAACACCTCATTGATTTTTTCCAGCACCTCGGTGATGCGCAGTTCCGAGGTTTCCGCAATCGCGGCGGAGAAGTCGCGCCAGAAGCGGTTCAGCACGTCTTTCCAGTCGCGCTCGCCCGCCGAGACATGGTCAAGCTGGTCTTCCAGATCAGCGGTGAAATCGTATTCGACATAGCGGCGGAAGTAGTTTTCCAGAAACGCCGTGACCAACCGACCCTTATCTTCGGGGATCAGGCGGTTCTTATCCTTGCGGACATATTCGCGGTCCTGAATCGTCGTGACGATGGAGGCATAGGTGGAGGGACGGCCAATGCCCAGTTCTTCCATCCGCTTGACCAGCGTCGCCTCGGTGTAGCGCGGCGGCGGCTGGGTGAAATGCTGCTCGGGGGTAATGTCACCCTTCTTGGCGGGCTCCCCCTGCGAGACTTGCGGCAGGCGCTTGTCATCATCGTCGCCGTCGTCATCGCGGCCTTCTTCGTAGACGGCGATGAAGCCGTCAAACAACAGCACCTGACCGGTGGCGCGCAATGCGACCTGCCCGTCAGCGGAGCCGATCTCGACCGTTGTGCGTTCTAACCGCGCCGCTTCCATCTGGCTGGCGATGGTGCGTTTCCAGATCAGATCATAAAGCTTGCGCTGGTCCGGATCGCTCAGCCGCAGCGCCGCCGCATCGCGGGTCATATCCGTGGGGCGGATACATTCGTGGGCTTCCTGCGCGTTCTTGGCCTTATTTTTATACATGCGCGGCGATTTCGGGACGTAATTCGCGCCGAACCGGTCCTTGATCGCATCGCGGGCGGCCATCACGGCCTCTGGCGCCATGTCGATACCGTCGGTCCGCATGTAGGTGATCAGACCGGCCTCATAGAGCCGCTGCGCCGCGCTCATCGTCTGGCGCGCGCCCATGCCGAATTTACGGCTGGCTTCTTGCTGAAGCGTGGAGGTCATGAAGGGCGCGGACGGATTGCGCGTGCCCGGCTTCGCCTCGACCGAGGTGACGCTCAGATCGCGCGAATTGATCGCCTGCACGGCCATTTCGGCCTGCGTTTCGTTCTCGATGTCGTAGCGGTCGAGCTTCTTGCCCGCCAAGGTGACCAGCCGGGCTTCATAGGTCTGGCCGCGCGGCGTCTGCATCACGGCCTTGACCGACCAATATTCGCGGGCGCGGAAGGCTTCGATTTCCATTTCGCGTTCGACGATCAGCCGCAGGCACACCGACTGCACGCGTCCCGCCGATTTCGCGCCGGGCAGCTTGCGCCACAGCACCGGCGACAGGTTGAACCCCACCAGATAGTCAAGCGCGCGGCGGGCGAGATAAGCCTCCACCAGCGGAGCATCGACCTGACGCGGGTTCTTCATCGCTTCGGTCACGGCTGTTTTGGTGATCGCGTTGAACACCACGCGGCTGACGGCGGTGTCCTTCTTGATCGCCTTGCGTTTGCGCAGGGCCTCTTCCAGATGCCACGAAATCGCCTCGCCTTCGCGATCAGGGTCAGTCGCGAGGATCAGGGTATTGTCGCTGGCCAGCGCATCGGCAATCGCCTTGACGTGCTTGCGGCTGTCCGTCGCGATTTCCCATTTCATGTCGAAGTCATGCTCGGGATCGACCGAGCCGTCCTTCGGTGGCAGGTCGCGGACATGCCCGTAGGAGGCCAGAACGGTGAAATCATCGCCCAGATATTTGTTGATTGTCTTAGCCTTGGCTGGCGACTCGACGACGACGACTGGCATGGGACCCCTTTCGGAATGCGATCTGCACATGGCTGCACTTGGCGGCGTTCATGTGGGGGCAGGATGGTGATTGTCAATGCGCGGCGACCTGTCGCCTGCGCCATGACCGGGTGAAAAACGGGCCGATGCTTCCAACCCGATGGCTTATTCGCGGCTCAGGTAACCGCCGGGCAGGCGCTGCACTTCGCCGTCGATCTCCATCTCCTGCAGGGTTGCGAGCAGATGTGCGGCGGGGGTGCCTGACACCTGCGCAAAGAGCTGTGCTTCGGGAATGGGCGTGGCCCCGATCAAAGCGTGGATCCGCTGCCGCAGGCCGGACCCCGCACCCGGTGGCGGGGGGCTGTCGGAGCGGGCTGCCGCTGCCCGCCCGTAGGGCGCAGAGGCGGCGGTGGGCTGACCCGCACGGGGCAGGGCGGGCAGGTCGAGCGCGTCCAGCACATCGGCCGCGGAGCGCACCAGCCGGGCCCCGTCGCGCAACAGCATGTTCGTCCCCGCCGCGCGCGGATCGAGCGGATGGCCCGGCACCGCCAACACCTCCCGCCCCTGATCCAATGCGATCCGCGCGGTCATCAGGGAGCCGGAGCGCGCAGCAGCCTCGACAACCACGACCGCGCGCACCAGTCCCGACACGATCCGGTTACGGCGCGGGAAATGGCGGGCGCGGGGCTGGGTGCCGGGCGGCATCTCCGATAGAATCACCCCTTGGCGCGCGATATCGGCGGTCAGCGCGGCGTTTTCGCGCGGATAAACCGTGTCGATGCCGCCTGCGATCACAGCGACGGTGCCACTGTCCAGCGCGGCGCGGTGGGCGCTGGCGTCGATGCCGCGCGCCAATCCCGACACGACCGGCACCCCGGCGCGACCCAGATCCCGCGCCAGCATCCCTGCCATGCGCAGTCCCAGACTCGAGGCGTTGCGCGCGCCGATCAACGCGATGCCGGGTGTCGTCAGCAATTGCGCGGTTGAGCTGCCATCGCCCCGCCCCGCATCTATAGCCCATAGCAGGGGCGGTGCGTCATCAAGCTGGGCAAGGAGCGGCGGGTAATCGGGGGCGCCTATGGCGATCAGGCGGGCCCGCGCACGATGTCCTAGCCGCAGCTCGGTGCGGGCCTGATCGCGGGGGCAGGGGCGATAATCGGCGGTGCCGCTTTGGGCGGCGATGCCCGGCAGCGCATCAAGCGCGGCGGCGGCATTATTGCCGTGGGCGGCCATCAGCCGCCGGAAACTTGCCGGTCCGACCCGGCGCGAGCGCAAGAGACAGAGCCAGTCCAGCAACTGTTCTTCCGTGGTGGGTGGTGCGAGGGGGGGTGGGGAAGAAAACAAATCCACGCCGGTCCGCTCCATCTCTTGCTCCATCAGAGCTACCGCTGAATCAGTTAACGACAGGTAAAAATTTCGGCCCTTTGAATTGAAAAAGCGCGAGCCCTGAGGATCGCGCCTTTTGCAGTCTTAAGCTTTCCACCGGTGCGGTGGTTCACCCGGTCTGGGCGCCCCCCACGGTCAGGCCGCCGATCATCAACGACGGCTGGCCGACGCCCACGGGCACCCATTGCCCGGCTTTGCCGCAATTCCCGATGCCGGGATCAAGCGCCATGTCGTTGCCGATCGCGCGGATTTGTTGCAGCGCGGTGGCGCCGTCACCGATCAGCGTGGCGCCTTTCACCGGCGCGCCGACCTTACCATCCTTTACCCGGTAGGCCTCGGTGCAGGAGAAGACGAATTTACCGCTGGTGATATCGACCTGCCCGCCGCCAAAGCCGACGGCATAGATGCCGTCCTTCAGTCCGGCGAGGATATCCGCCGGATCGCTGTCGCCGCCCAGCATATAGGTGTTGGTCATGCGCGGCATCGGGATATGGGCGTAGCTTTCGCGGCGACCATTGCCGGTCGGCGCGACTCCCATCAGCCGGGCGTTCTGCCGGTCCTGCATATAGCCGACCAGACGGCCATCCTCGATCAGAACATTGCGCGCAGATGGCGTGCCTTCGTCATCGACAGTGATCGAGCCGCGCCGGTCGGGCAGGGTGCCGTCATCCAGCACGGTGACGCCTTTCGCGGCGACCTGCTGGCCCATCAGCCCGGCAAAGGCCGAGGATTTCTTGCGGTTGAAATCGCCCTCCAGCCCGTGACCCACGGCTTCGTGCAGCAAGATACCGGGCCAGCCGGGGCCAAGCACGACATCCATCACGCCGGCGGGGGCCGGTTCCGCGTCGAGGTTCACCAGCGCGATGCGCAGCGCCTCGCGGGTGACGCCCTGCCAATGGGCTGGATCAATGAGCCCGGACAGCCCGTAGCGCCCGCCGCCGCCCATGCCGCCCTGTTCGCGGCGGCCATCCTGTTCGACGATAACCGACACATTGAGCCGCGCCATGGGGCGCACATCGGACACGCGCAGCCCGTCGGGACGCAGGATTTCGACTTCTTGCAGCGAGGCGGCCAGCGTGGCCGATACTTGCACCACACGCGAGTCGAGCCCGCGAGCAAAGGCATCAATTTCGCGCAGCGTGTCGACTTTTACCGGGAATGCCGCGCCTGCGATGGGGTCTTCGTCGCCGTAGAGCTTGCGATTGGTGGGCGCGGGCCCTTCGGCCAAAACGCCGCCGCCATCGCCGACAGCCAGCCGCGCGGTTTCGGCGGCGCGGGCAATCGCGGCTTCGCTGATTTCGGTGGAATGGGCGTAACCGGCGGTTTCGCCTTTCACTGCGCGCAGGCCGAATCCCTCCGACGCGTCATAGCTGGCAGTGCGGATGCGGCCGTCATCAAACACCAAAACCTCGGAGCGGCGGCGCTCCAGAAACAATTCGCCATCCTCCGCCCCATCGGTCGCCGCGCGCAGCCGGGCGAGCGCGGTGGCCTCGTCGATCCGGGTCTCGAAAGGGCGAAACGCTGTGCTCATGGAACCTCCTGAAGCGTGGGCGGGGTGGTATCCCGCATGTTGCCACCGGACGCAGACGAGCCTCTCGCGGCTGAATGACGCAAGAGATGCGCTTGTCCGGTGGGGTCTAATATGGTTTTAAGCGCGCAGGACACAACGGGTCACGGGCCGGGGCGGGTGTATCCGCTCCGATCGGGTCCTCAACGGGGGCCTTGCGCCCCGCAGCCCCGCTGCTGCATCGCGAACAGGATAGAAGATGGTTTTGACCAAGCTGCGTACCGGCCTGCGGGCCGCAACCTTCGCCCTCACCGGCGGCCTCTTTGCCGGCGCGGCCTATGCGCAGGATACGAATGTGATCGGTGATCTGGAGATCATCGGCCGCCCGAAGCCCAACGGCATCGGCTTTCAGCCGGCGGCGACAAGCATCGCGTCGGATGTGCATTGGCTCGACGGGATGGTTCTGATCATCATCGCGGTCATCACCGTGTTCGTGGTCGGCCTGCTGGGCTATGTCATCCTGCGCTACAACAGCCGGTCGAACCCGACCCCGGCAAAATTCACCCATAATTCCCCGCTGGAAATTGCGTGGACGGTGGTGCCGATCCTGATCTTGATCTTCATCGGGGCGTTTTCGCTGCCGGTGCTGTTCAACCAGCAGGAAATCCCCGAAGGCGACGTGGTTGTGAAGGCGACGGGCTATCAGTGGTATTGGGGGTATGAATATCCCGAATACGACATGGCCTTTGACAGCTACATGATCGGGTCCCCCGCGACCGGCGGCGACAACACCCTGACCGCCGAAGTCGAGGCGCAATTGCAGGACGCGGGCTATTCCCGTGACGAATTCCTGCTGGCCACCGACACCGCGATGGTCGTGCCCGTCGGTCAGACCATTGTTGTGCAGGTCACCGGTGCCGACGTGATCCATTCCTGGACCGTGCCGGCCTTCGGTGTGAAACAGGATGGCGTTCCGGGCCGCGTGGCCGAACTGTGGTTCGAAGTCGACGAGCCGGGCATTTATTTCGGTCAGTGTTCCGAGCTCTGTGGCATCGCTCACGCCTATATGCCGATCACGGTCAAAGCCGTGCCGCAGGCCGAATATGAAGCATGGCTCGACGGTGCGATCGAAACCTATGGCGGCACGCCGCGTCAAAGGCCGGTCGCCCGCATCGCGGAGTGATCCCGTATCGGCGCGCGGCCCTCGGGCGCCTGCCGCTACATGCGAGATAACGGAAGCCGCGATGTGCCTTAGGCATCGCGGCCTCCTCGACGCCACCCAGCCGGGCCGTGCGTCCCGATGGCCGGTGCCGCAAACGCGGCCCGCGTCCGGGGTGCCACCGCAGCAAGGGAACCGGAGCTGACATGAGCGATACCGGACTTGACCACACGATGATCCAGGACCCTGCCGAGCCCGGCTTTGGCGACTATGTGCGCCTGTTCAAGCCGCGGGTAATGTCGCTGGTCGTCTTTACCGCATTGGTCGGCCTGCTGGTCGCGCCGGTGCAGGTGCATCCGATGGTGGGGTTTGCCTCGATCCTGTTCATTGCGCTGGGGGCAGGGGCCTCGGGTGCGCTGAACATGTGGTGGGACGCGGATATCGACCAGATCATGCGCCGCACCGCCTCGCGGCCCGTGCCCTCAGGCAAGGTCGCGCCGGGGGAGGCTCTGGGCCTCGGTATCACCATTTCCGTGCTGTCGGTCATCATGCTGGCGCTGGCGGCCAACCTGTTCGCCGCCGCGCTGCTGGCCTTCACCATCTTCTTCTATGCCGTCATCTATACGATGTGGCTGAAACGCTCGACCCCGCAGAATATCGTCATCGGCGGGGCCGCTGGCGCGTTTCCTCCGATGGTCGGCTGGGCCGTCGCCACCGGCGGTGTCAGTGTCGAATCGGTGCTGATGTTTGCGCTGATCTTCCTGTGGACCCCGCCGCATTTCTGGGCGCTGGCGCTGTTCATGAAAAGCGATTACGCCGATGCGGGTGTGCCGATGCTGACCGTGACCCACGGCCATGACGCGACCCGGCGGCAGATCTTCATCTATACCGTGATCCTGTCGGTGCTGGCGATCGGGCTTGGCTTCACCGCGATTGGCGGGCCGATCTATCTGCTGGCCGCGCTGGTGCTGAACGGGCTGTTCCTGTTGGGAGCGTGGCGCATCCGCAATCGTGATACAGCCGCCGCCGAGGCCGATGGCTACGCGGTGGAACGGAAATTCTTCCGCCTGTCGCTGATCTACCTGTTTCTGCATTTCGGCGCGCTTCTGGGTGATGCCACCCTGCGCGGGCTGGGGCTGTGGGGAGGCTGGGCATGATTCAGGCTGAACATGAACTGCACAAACGGCGGCGCGGGCGGAACATCGGTGTCGGTGTCCTGCTGGCGGGATTTATCGCCATCGTGTTCGGCCTGACGGTGGTCAAGGTCACGCGCGGCGATTTCGAGCCGCCCCGGACCCAACTGGAGCAAAGCGGCGCCGCACCCGCCCCCGCACCGGAGACTGATCAATGAAACTGACACCGCAGAAAACCGCACTGGGCCTTGTCGGCGTGGTTGTGATGATGGCGGGCTTCGCATGGGCGGCAGTGCCGTTTTACAGCTGGTTCTGTCAGGTGACCGGGTTCGGCGGCACCACCGCTGTTTCAACTAAGGGCGCGGACCGCGTGCTCGACCGTGAAATGCTGGTGCGGTTTGATGCCAATACCGACCGGGAGATGCCGTGGGAGTTCAAGCCGGTGCAGCGCGAGATGCGCATCCGCATCGGGGAGACGGGCCTTGCCTTCTATGAGGCCTATAATCCGACCGACCGGGCGATCACCGGCAGCGCGACCTATAATGTCGCACCCTATATTGCCGGCGGGTTCTTTACCAAGATCGACTGCTTCTGCTTTACCGAGCAGACGTTGCAGCCGGGGGAGCGGGTGCAGATGCCCGTGACATACTATGTCGACCCTGAAATCGTCGATGACCGGGATGCCAAGTATACAAAGGCAATCACCCTGTCCTATACGTTCTACGAGACCGAGCCGTCCGAATCCGACGCCGCGCCGCAAAGCGGCGTGCAGGAACAAGCGGCTCTCGATCAGACCCCTTCCGCGCAAGCGGAAACCGATGTGAATTAAAAGAAGCGGAGCCGAGGGACGTCCGATGGCGCACGAGAAAAACCACGACTACCACATCATCAATCCGTCGATCTGGCCATTGCTGGCCTCGGTCGGGGCGTTTGTCATGCTCTTCGGAGCCGTGATGTGGTTCCAGGCCAATGGGCCCTGGATGTTCCTGATCGGCCTTGCGCTGGTTCTCTACGTGATGTTCGCGTGGTGGTCCGACGTGGTCGAAGAAAGCGCCGCTGGCGATCACACCCCCGTGGTGCGGATCGGCCTGCGCTATGGCTTCATCATGTTCATCATGTCCGAAGTCATGTTCTTTGCCGCGTGGTTCTGGAGCTTCTTCAAGCACGCGCTCTACCCGATGCAGACCTTCTCGGAAGGCATGTGGCCGCCGCCCTCGATCGAAACCTTCGATCCTTGGCACCTGCCGCTGATCAACACGCTGATCCTGCTGTGCTCGGGCTGTGCCGTGACTTGGGCGCACCATGCGCTTGTGCATGAAAACAACCGCAAAGACCTGAAAAACGGCCTGATCCTGTCGGTCGTGCTGGGTGTGATCTTCACCTTCTTCCAGATCTATGAATACAGCCATGCGGCCTTTGGCTTCTCCGGCAATATTTATGGCGCCAACTTCTTTATGGCGACGGGCTTTCACGGCGCGCATGTGGTGATCGGCACGATCTTCCTGTTTATCTGCTGGCTGCGGGCGCTGCGCGGCGACTTCACCCCCGAAAAACACATCGGGTTCGAGGCGGCTGCCTGGTATTGGCACTTCGTCGACGTGGTGTGGCTGTTCCTCTTTGCTGCGATTTACGTCTGGGGCGGCTGACCCACCCCGGCGACAGACAAACGAAGGCGCGGGGGCGATCCCGCGCCTTCGGCGTTTTCAGACAGGCGCAGGCGGGCGTTCAAGCGCCTGCCAGATGCTGACCGGCCCCCTCGTGAGAGATTTCCAATGACCCGAACCACCCGCCGCTCGCCGTTGCTATCCATCGTGATCGCGCTGGTCGTGGGGGTGCTCGGCGCGGCGTTTCTTGCCTCGCTCGGCACATGGCAGTTGCAGCGGCTTGCGTGGAAAGAGGCGATCCTGTCGGAGATCGAAAGCCGCATCGCCGCCGATCCTCGCCCGCTGCCCAAAACATTCGACCCCGAAGCCGACCGCTACCTGCCGGTGCAGGTGACCGGCACCATCGGCGCGGAGCCGATTCTAATCCTTGCGTCGGTCAAGGAGGTGGGTGCGGTGCACCGGGTGCTGGGCGTGCTGACCACCGATGACGGGCGGCGTATCCTGATCGACCGGGGCGTTCGGCGCTTTGGCGATCCGCTGCCTGAGGAAGGCGAGATCAGCGGCACCTTCACCGGCAACCTGCATTGGCCGGATGAGTTGAACAAATACACGCCCGAGCGGGATGAGAGCGGGTTGTGGTTCGCGCGTGACGTGCCCACCCTGTCCGACGTCTACGGCACTGAACCGACGCTATTGGTGCTGCGCCATGCCACCCCCGAAAGCACGACAGTCACGCCGCTGCCGGTCAGCACGCTGGGTATCCCGAACGATCATCTGGGCTACGCCGTGCAATGGTTTGGGCTGGCGCTGGTCTGGGCGGGGATGACAGTCTACTTCCTGTGGAGTATCAGGCGGCGCAAGCAGTTCCCCACGAGGCGCGACACCGATCCTGATGCTGCCGCCCCCGTGCCTTCCGACGCTGAGTGAAAGACCGACCCATGCGCTATATCTCGACCCGCGGCAAAGCCCCGGTGCTGTCCTTCGAAGAAGCGATGCTGACCGGGCTTGCCCGTGACGGCGGGCTCTATCTGCCCGAAACCATCCCGACCATGACCGAGGATGACATCGCCGCGCTCGTTGGGCTGCCCTATGAGGAAGTCGCCTTTCGCGTGATGTGGCCCTATGTCGGCGAGAGCTTCTCCGAGGAGGAGTTTCGCGGCATCATCGCCCGGGCCTATGCCGATTTCGGCCATGTCGCCCGCGCCCCGCTCAAGCAGCTTGCGCCTAATCATTTCCTGCTGGAGTTGTTCCACGGCCCGACGCTGGCGTTCAAGGATTTCGCCATGCAGCTGATCGGTCAGCTGTTCGAGGCAGCGCTGGAGCGGCGCGGTGATCGGGTGACGATTGTGGGTGCGACCTCGGGCGATACCGGCTCGGCCGCGATCGAGGCGTTTCGCGGGCTGGATGCGGTGGATGTGTTCATCCTCTATCCGCATGGCCGCGTGTCCGAAGTGCAGCGCCGGCAGATGACCACGCCGTCGGAAACGAACGTGCATGCGCTGGCGGTGGATGGTCATTTCGATGACTGTCAGGCGGCAGTGAAGGATATGTTCAACGATTTCGACTTCCGCGACAGCGTCGGTCTGGCCGGGGTGAATTCGATCAACTGGGCGCGGGTTCTGGCGCAGGTCGTATATTACTTCACCGCTGCCGTGGCGCTGGGGGCTCCGGGCCGCAAGGTCAGCTTCACCGTGCCCACCGGCAATTTCGGGGATATTTTCGCAGGCTATATCGCCCGCCGCATGGGCCTGCCCATCGAGCAGCTGGTGATCGCCACGAACCAAAACGACATCCTGCACCGGGCCATCACGACGGGCGCCTATGAAACCGATGGCGTCAGCCCGTCGATCAGCCCGTCGATGGATATTCAGGTCAGCTCCAACTTCGAGCGGGCGCTGTTTTATGCCTATGACGGCGATGGCGCTGCGGTCGCGGCGCTGATGGATGAGCTGAAAACCGATGGCGGTTTCACCATTTCGCAAGGCGCGCTGGAAAGCCTGCGCGAAACCTTTGCCTCTGGCCGCGTGTCGGAGGAGGAAACCTCCTCCACGATCACCCGCCTGCGTGCCGAGACTGGCGAAATCCTGTGTCCGCACAGCGCCGTGGGCGTGCGGGTCGCCGAAGAGCATCTTGGCACCACGCCGATGGTGACGCTCGCCACCGCCCATCCGGCCAAATTCCCCGATGCGGTCGAGGCCGCGACCGGGATCCGCCCACCCCTTCCAAATCGGATGGCGGATCTTTATGAGCGGGACGAACGGGTGACGCGGATCGCCAATGATCTGGGCGCCATCGAGGATCTGATCAGGGAGCGGCGCGCCTAAGTGACCATTCGACAGGACACACTCGCCAACGGCTTGACCGTGGTGACCGAACACATGCCCTCCATGGGCTCTGCCACAATCGGCGTATGGGTTTCCGCAGGCGGCCGTCATGAACGGGCCGAGCAGAACGGCATCGCCCATTTTCTGGAGCATATGGCCTTCAAGGGCACGGCCCGACGCAGCCCGCTCCAGATCGCCGAGGAAATCGAGAATGTGGGCGGCTATATCAACGCCTATACCTCGCGCGAGCAGACGGCCTATTACGCCCGCGTGCTGGAGGCCGATGTGCCGCTGGCGCTGGATGTGATCGCGGATATCGTGCTGAACCCGGTCTTTGACGCGCGCGAGATCGAGGTCGAGCGCGGTGTGATCCTGTCGGAAATCGGCCAGTCCATCGACACGCCCGACGACATCATCTTCGACTGGTTGCAGGAAGTCGCCTATCCCGATCAGGCCTTTGGCCGCACGATTTTGGGCCCTGCCGAGCGGATCAAGTCGTTCTCGCGTGAGGATCTGTCGGGCTTCGTGGCGGAGCGTTACGCGCCGGGTAAAATGGTGCTGTCTGCCGCCGGTGCCGTCGATCACGACGCTATCCTGCGATTGGCCGAGGATCTGTTCGGGCATCTGCCCGCGCATCCCGGCCTTGCGACCGAAGCCGCCCAATTCGCGGGCGGGGAGCGGCGCGAAGTCAAACAGCTGGAACAGGTGCATTTCACCCTCGCCTTCGAGGGGCCGGGCTATAGCGATCCGGGATTCCGCACCGCGCAAATCTATGCCGGGCTGATGGGCGGGGGCATGTCGTCGCGCCTGTTTCAGGAAGCGCGAGAGAAACGCGGGCTGTGCTACTCGATCTTTGCGCAGGCCGGATCCTACACCGATACCGGCATGATGACGATCTATGCGGGCACCTCCGCTGCCGATATCGGCGGGCTGGTGGACTTGACGCTGGATGAATTGCGCCGGGTCACCGCGGATCTGGGCGAGGAAGAACTCGCCCGTGCGCGCGCTCAGATGAAGGCCGGTCTGCTGATGGGGCTGGAAAGCCCGTCGGCCCGCGCCGAACGCATGGCGCGCTACATTTCCGTGTTTGGCAAAGTGCCCGACATGGCACATTCGCTGGAACAGATCGAAGCCGTGACCCGGCAGGATGTCATGACGTTTGCAGAACGGCTGGTGGCGCAGGGACGGCCCGCGTTGGCGCTTTACGGCCCCGCAGGCGACGCGCCCGATCTGGCAGGGATGCAGGACAGGCTTGCCGCCTGATGCGCCTCGGCCGGCGGAAAATGCGGATCGTGACCGAGCGCATGGTGCTGCGCCCGCCGACCCATGGCGATTTTCGTGCATGGACGTCGCTGCGCCGTGATTCCATCGGGTTCCTGCAACCGTGGGAGCCCGCATGGGCGGACGATCATCTGACCCGGCGGGCGTTTACCAATCGGGTGTACTGGTCTCAGCGCGCGTTAAGCCAAGGCACGGCGCTGCCGCTTTTTCTGATCCGCGCCGAGGATGAGGTGCTGGTCGGGGCAATCACGCTAGACAATATTCGCCGTGGCCCCGCGATGACCGGGACGCTGGGCTATTGGATCGGCGCGCCCTTCGCCCGCCGCGGCTACATGACCGAAGCGATTCGCGGCCTGACGCATCATGCCTTTGACGCGCTGGACCTCAGCCGGATCGAAGCCGCCTGCCTGCCCGAAAACGCCGCCTCGCGCGGGGTGCTGGAAGGCAGCGGTTTCAAATACGAGGGCGTCGCCCAATCCTATCTGCAAATCGACGGGCGCTGGCGCAATCATGTGCTTTACGCCAACCTGCGCCGCGACCGGCGCGGGCGCACGGATGTGGGCTAAGCGGACTGATTAGTCCTTTGCGGTGGTGTCGTGGGTGTCGTTGAACGCGGCCTGCTGCGCCGGGCTCGCATCGGTCTGATGCTCCGCCACCCACTGCGCGTAGGGCATGCCGTAGAACGCCTCGCGCCCCTCGGCCTTGTCCATGTCGATGCCCCGCGCATTCGCGGCTTCCTGATACCAGCGGCTCAGGCAGTTACGGCAAAATCCGGCTAGGTTCATCATGTCGATGTTTTGCACATCCTTGCGATCCTGCATCAGATGCTGCTGCAACCGGCGGAATGCGGCGGCTTCCAGTTCAAGCTGGGTTTGCGGGTCCAGTTCGGCCATTTTCTGTCTCCCTTTCTGCGGTCCCTTGGGATCGCCGATCATCAGGGGAAAGTCCATCATCGCAGGGGCAGGCAACCAGATCGTTACATGTTGCGGTTAGGGCAGGATGCGCACGGGGGACGCTGTCGCACCCTTGCTGCCTAAAGAACAGGCGTATGGACGCCATCGGGCTGGAAATCCGTGGCCTTTAGCGCTAACGATCCCGTAACGAGGAGACCGCCGCCGTAGGCAAAGCCTGCCCGGCCCCATCAACCGAAAGAAGGACAGCCGATGAGACGGATGCGTAACGTCAAGATCGTGGCCACGCTCGGCCCCGCTTCCACCGATTATGAGGTGGTCCGGGCCCTGTTTGAGGCCGGGGCCGACGTTTTCCGGCTGAACATGAGCCACGGCTCCCACGATGAAATCCGCGACCGTCACGCGACGATCCGCCGGATCGAGGAGGAAACCGGCCGGCCCATCTGTATTCTGGCCGACCTTCAGGGTCCGAAACTGCGGTGCGGCGTGTTTTCCGGCGACAGCGAGGAGCTGGTCGAAGGCGCGAAATTCCGCTTTGATCTCGACACGACCGAGGGCGACGCCAACCGCGTCTGCCTGCCGCATCCCGAGATCTTTGCCGCGCTGGAGCCGGGCTCGACCCTGCTGGTCAATGACGGCAAGATCCGCCTGAAAGTCATCGACTGCTCGCCCGAGCATGCCGATTGCGAAGTCATGGTCGGTGGTCAGATCTCCAACCGCAAGGGCGTGAACGTGCCCGATGTGGTGCTGCCGCTGGCCGCCCTGTCCGAAAAGGACCGCGCCGATCTGGAATTCGTCTGCGAACTGGGTGTCGACTGGCTGGCGCTGTCATTTGTGCAGCGCGCCGCCGATGTGGAGGAAGCGCGCAAGCTGACCCGTGGCCGCGCCGCGATCCTGTCCAAGATCGAGAAACCCGCCGCCGTCACCGCCTATGACAGCATCCTTGCTGCGTCGGACGGGATCATGGTGGCCCGTGGCGATCTGGGCGTGGAATTGCCGGTTCAGAACGTGCCGCCGATCCAGAAACGCCTGATCCGGGGCGCGCGCGCTGCGGCCAAGCCGGTGATCGTCGCGACGCAGATGCTCGAATCGATGATCGAAAGCCCGGTTCCGACCCGCGCCGAAGTCTCTGACGTGGCGGCTGCGATCTACGAAGGCACGGATGCGGTCATGCTTTCGGCTGAGTCCGCCGCAGGCAGCTACCCGATCGAAGCTGTGACCACCATGCATAAGGTCGCGGTCGAGGTCGAAAGCGATCCGACCTATCGGGACGTGATCGAGGCCAGCCGCCAGCATGGCAAACGTGAGACCGTCGCCGATGGCATTGTGTCCGCCGCGCGCGAGATTGCGGAAACCACGGACATCAAGGCGATTGCCTGTTTCACTCAATCGGGCACCACCGCGTCGCTCGCCGCGCGCGAACGTCCGCGCGTGCCGATCATCGCGTTGACGTCGGAAATCAGAACCGCGCGTCAGCTTTGCCTCACGTGGGGCACGAATTGCGCGGTGACCGGCTCGGTCAATCGGTTCAAGGATGCGGTCATTTCGGCGGCGCGCGCCGCCCGGTCTGGCGGCTTCGCGGTCGAGACGGATCAGATCGTCGTCATTGCCGGCGTGCCGTTCAACGTGCGCGGTTCTACCAATATCCTTAGGGTTGCGCCTTGTGAAGAACGCTTGATTTACAGCGCCGACCCCGAGTAACCATATGCGGTCCGGCGGCAAGCCGCCGGACCCTGGCCGCCCGCGCGGCTGCAAAGGCCGGGCAATAAGGGAGGCGCAGGGTGGATCCTGATCTGATTTTGGTGATTGGCATGGTGGTCGGCGTTCTGGCGATTCCCTCACTGCTGGGCGCCTATTCCGAAAGCCGCACGCCGCGCGTGGGCGCGATCATGGTGATGATTTCGGCGGGGCTGATCTCTCTCGCGATCATGCAAAATCCGAACGGCTATACATTCGATGAATTGCCGGATGTGTTCTTTGGCGTGGTCGCGCGAATTCTGAATTAGGTCCATTTGTTCGCGGCTGTGCCGTGCGCGCGCCATATGCGGCGAATCCCCTTGCCATACTGGCCGCACCGGCCTATACGGCGCCTCTGATCCACGTGGCGGGCCGAGAGGCATGCCTTGCTGCGTTCCGAAGACCCCAGACGAAGGAGTGTCAAATGCCCAAGATGAAGACGAAATCGAGCGCTAAAAAGCGCTTTAAGATGACGGCCTCCGGCCGTGTGAAAGCCGGTCAGGCCGGCAAGCGCCACGGCATGATCAAGCGGTCGACTAAGTTCATCCGCGACGCCCGCGGCACCACCCTCTTGTCGAAGCCCGATGAGGGCATCGTCAAGAAATACATGCCCTACGCGCGCTAAGGAGGTCGAAACATGGCACGAGTCAAAGGCGGTGTTGTCACCCACGCCCGTCACAAGAAGGTCATCAAGGCAGCGAAAGGCTATTATGGCCGCCGCTCCACGAGCTTCCGCGTCGCAACCCAAGCCGTCGATAAGGCGAACCAGTACGCCACGCGCGACCGTAAGGCCCGCAAGCGTCAGTTCCGCGCCCTGTGGATCCAGCGGATCAACGCAGCCGTGCGCAGCCATGACGAAGCGCTGACCTATTCGCGTTTCATCAACGGTCTGGCGCTGGCCGGTATCGAAGTGGACCGTAAGGTTCTGGCCGATCTGGCCGTGAACGAGCCCGAAGCATTCGGCTCGATCGTTGATCAGGTGAAATCCGCTCTGGCCGCCTAAGCGCCGAGCTGATCCAGTTTTAAGGCCGCTCCTACCGGGGCGGCCTTTTTCGTTTGCAGGCGGGGTGGGGGCTGCTGGGCCGCCCATATCCCCCATCCGCGCTTGCTTTCGGAGCGGGGTGTGATACCCCCTCGGCCCGAACGAAGGCGGAGTGCTCCGATGGACGACCTCAGACAGAAATACATCGACCTGATCGCCGGAGCCTCCGACGAGCCGACGCTTGAGGCGCTGCGCGTGCAGGCCGTGGGCAAAAAAGGCGAGGTCAGCCTGAAGATGCGCGAGCTGGGCAAGATGACGCCCGAAGAGCGTAAATCCGCAGGCCCCGCGCTGAACGCCCTGAAGGATGAGATCAACAGCGCGCTGGCCGGCAAGAAGGCCGCGCTGGCCGATGCGGCGCTTGATGAGCGGCTGAAATCGGAATGGCTCGACGTGACCCTGCCGGGCCGCCCGCAGCGCCGTGGCACCATTCACCCGGTCAGCCAAGTCACCGAGGAAGTCATCGCGATCCTTGCCGATATGGGCTTTGCCGTGGCCGAAGGCCCGCAGGTCGAAACCGCATGGTATAACTTCGACGCGCTCAACATCCCCGGCCACCATCCCGCCCGCGCGGAGATGGACACTTTCTACATGGCCGGTGAGGGCGATGAGCCCCATGTGCTGCGCACCCATACCTCGCCCGTGCAGATCCGTTCGATGCAGAAACTCGGCGCGCCGATCCGCACGATTTCGCCGGGCCGCGTCTATCGCTCGGATTATGACCAGACCCATACGCCGATGTTCCATCAGGTCGAAGGGCTGGCGATCGACCGCGATATTTCCATGGCCAACCTGAAATGGGTGCTAGAGGAATTCTTCTCCGCCTATTTCGGCACCAAGGTCAAAACCCGCTTCCGCGCCTCGCATTTCCCCTTCACCGAACCGTCCGCTGAGGTCGATATTCAATGTTCGTGGCAGGACGGCACGCTGAAGGTTGGCGAAGGCGATGGCTGGCTGGAGGTTCTGGGCTCCGGCATGGTGCATCCCAATGTGCTGCGCGCCGGCGGGATTGACCCGGACGAATGGCAGGGCTTTGCCTTTGGGATGGGGATCGACCGGATTGCGATGCTGAAATACGGCATTCCCGATCTGCGCGCCTTTTTCGACAGCGATCTGCGTTGGCTGCGCCACTATGGCTTTGCCGCGCTCGACGCGCCGTCCTTGCATGCGGGGCTTGTCGCCTGAGGGCCCGTCTGACACGCGGCTTGTGACATCAAAAAGGCGGCCCGCAGATGCGAGCCGCCTTTTTTTTTAAGATAAGACTGCGGGTTGGCGCGGGGTAGGGGGCAGCTTACCTTACCGCGCACCCGGCCAATGCAGCAGCTCTACCACCGGCGTCCTCCAGATCCGGGCCGGAGAGAGGCGACAGAGCATCGTGTTAACCCCAGGATCATTCGTCAGCGTGGCGCAGGTAAAGCTGCCGGCCTTGCCGCTATGATCGGATGGGACATTGGCTATGGCTAACGCTAACACAAATAGAGCACCGAAAACTGCGGGACGCGTCAGCCAAGTAGGCAGATTAGGATGAGGGGCCATACCGTTAAACCTCGAACTCACTAGATTCGGCCCCCACCAAATCCAAGTAATTCTTGGGACGAAAATGTGGCAAAATTGTGGCAAGAGGGGCAAACATGTGGCAGCCCTTGCGCCCGGACATGAAATCGCCTCATTCCGGTAAGCTACCGGTAGCGTCCTTTGCGGCGATGTGCCAGCGCCGATTTGCACGTTTAGCGCGACCGGCGATATGTTGCTGAAATCGCATTCCGGGCGTGTCTTATCCCCGCCGCTGTGAGCTGCCTCCGACATTGCAGCCCGCGCTGCATCTGTCTGCGCGACCCTCGTGACACACGGGCGTGGCCACACCTTCCCCTTGGCGCGGTGATCGGCTAGGAGAGCCTCCGACATGAATGCAGACACGCAGCCCTGCGCACGGGGCCGGAAAACCAAAGGACGCTGAGATGAAATTCACCCTCGACTGGCTGAAGGATCATCTGGACACTCAGGCGCCGCTCGATGAGATCCTCGAGACGCTGACCGATCTGGGGCTCGAAGTCGAAGGGGTCGAAGATCCCGCCGCGAGCCTCGGCGCATTCCGGATCTGCCGGGTGATTTCAGCCGAACAGCATCCCGATGCCGACCGCTTGCGCCTGTGCCGTGTGGAAACTTGGCCCAACGGTCCTGATGCGGCCTCCCAAGAGGTGCAAGTGGTCTGCGGTGCCCCGAATGCGCGCACCGGTCTGGTCGGTGTGTTCGCGCCCGTGGGCACCCATGTGCCGGGCACCGGGGTCGATCTGAAACCGGGCGTGATCCGGGGGGTGGAATCCAACGGTATGCTCTGTTCCGAGCGGGAACTGATGCTGTCGGACGACCATGACGGCATCATCGATCTGCCGCAGGACGCGCCGCTGGGCGCACGCTTCATTGATTATCGCGAACTTAACGACCCGGTGATCGAGATCGCGATCACCCCGAACCGCCCCGATGCGCTGGCCGTGCGGGGCGTGGCGCGGGATCTGGCCGCACGCGGGCTAGGCACCTTGATCGCGCGCGAAGACGCCGCCGTGGCCGGCCAATTCCCCAGCCCCATCGGGGTCAGCATCGATGCGGATGCGGCTGAGGCGGCACCTGTGTTCTATGGTCGTCTGATCCGGGGCGTAAAGAACGGCCCGTCGCCCGAATGGCTGCAGCGTCGGCTGCGCGCCATTGGCCTGCGCCCGATTTCCGCGCTGGTCGATGTCACGAATTACTTCGCCTATGATCGCGCCCGCCCGTTGCATGTGTTCGACGCGGCCAAGGTCGCGGGCAATCTGCGGGTCCATGCCGCGCAGGGCGGCGAAGAGCTGACCGGTCTGGACGAGAAAACCTACGCCATGCCCGCCGGCGCCACTGTGATCTCCGACGATAACGGCGTGCAATCCATTGCGGGCGTGATGGGCGGTCTGGCCACTGGCGTGACCGATGAAACCGCCGATGTCTTTGTTGAGTCCGCTTGGTTCGAGACCGTGCGCACCGCGCATACGGGCCGCGCGCTAAAGATCAATTCCGACGCGCGCTATCGGTTTGAACGGGGCGTGGACCCGCAATGGACCGGGCCGGGGTTGGAGGCCGCGACGCAGATGATCCTCGATCTTTGCGGTGGCGAGCCGTCCGAAGTGGTCAAGGCAGGGCAGGAACCGGATCATGCTCGCGCCTATCGTCTGAACACCGCACGGGTCGAAAGCCTCGTTGGCATGGAAATCCCGGCGGACACGCAGCGCGCCTCGCTGACCGCGCTTGGCTTTGTGCTGGATGGCGACATGGCGCAGGTGCCCAGCTGGCGCCCCGATGTGATGGGTGAGGCCGATCTCGTCGAGGAAGTCGCGCGCATCGCCTCGCTCACCCGGTTGGAGGGAAAGCCTATGGCGCGGGTGCAGGCCGGCGTGCCTGGCGCGATCCTGACGCCCTCGCAGAAGCGCGAGCGGATGCTGCGCCGGACCATCGCGGCGCTCGGCTATAATGAATGCATCACCTATTCCTTTATCGATCAGGCCGCAGCGGCGCTGTTCGGCGGCGGCACGGATGCAACCCGGCTGGAAAACCCGATCTCGTCCGAGATGAGCCACCTGCGTCCTGACCTGCTGCCTGGTCTGTTGCAGGCTGCCGCCCGCAATCAGGCGCGTGGGTTTGCCGATCAGGCGCTGTTTGAGCTGGGCGCGGTGTTCCACGGCGGCACGCCGGGTGAACAGGGCGTCATGGCCGCCGGTCTGCTGGTGGGCGCAAGCGCGCCGCGCGATCTGCACGGCACCCGGCGTCCGGTCGATCTGTTCGACGCCAAGGCCGACGTCGAAGCCGCGCTGGCGGCCATTGGCGCGCCTGCCAAGGCACAGATCCTGCGCGGCACCTCCGACTGGTGGCATCCGGGCCGGTCGGGCAAGGTCTGTCTTGGCCCCAAGAAGGTGCTCGCCGTGTTCGGTGAAATCCATCCCAAGGTTCTGCGCGAAATTGGCGTGAAAGGTCCGGCTGTTGGCTTCACCATCTGGCCCGCCGAGGTGCCGTTCCCGAAATCGGCATCGGCTGCGCGCAGTGCGCTGGTGCTGAAGGATCTGCAACCGGTCGAGCGTGACTTTGCCTTTGTCGTGGATACGGATGTGGAGGCGCTGACGCTGGTCAACGCCGCGCAGGGGGCTGACAAGGCGCTGATCGAGGAAGTCCGCGTGTTTGACGAATTCACCGGCGAGAAGGCCGCAGCCCAGATGGGCGCGGGCAAGAAGAGCCTCGCCATCAGTGTTCGCCTGCAGCCGCAGGACCGCACCCTGACCGAAGAGGAAATCGAAGCCGTCGCGCAGAAGGTCATCGCCAAGGTCGCCAAGGCCACCGGCGGCGCCTTGCGCGGTTGATCGCGCGGGCGGTTGACGTAGGCCCTCTGGGGCGGAATCATTTACAGGAACACCAAGGGGCCGCACCGCGAGGGGCGGCCTCTGGCATGGAAGGAAGGATGAAAGATGCGGGTTTATTTGAGTGGCGAGATCCATACCGATTGGCGTGAACGGATCGTCGATGGGGTGGCCGCGCTGGGTGCAGGGCTGGATGTGCAATTCGACGCGCCAGTGACCGATCACGCGGCGAGCGACGATTGCGGTGTCGCGATCCTTGGCGCGGAGGCCGACAAGTTCTGGCACGACCACAAGGGCGCGAAGCTCAACGCGATCCGCACCCGCACCGCGATCGAGGTGGCGGATGTGGTCGTCGTGCGCTTCGGCGATCAATACAAGCAATGGAATGCGGCGTTCGACGCAGGCTATGCCGCCGCGCTCGGCAAGGCGCTGATCATCGTGCATGGGCCGGACCATGCCCACGCGCTGAAAGAGGTCGATGCCGCCGCGCTGGCCGTCGCGGAAACGCCCGAGCAGGTGGTGCATATCCTGACTTATGTGCAGACCGGCAAGCTGCCCGGCTGACCCTGAAAACGGGCCTGCGCCCTGTCCCGGTTGACAGTGCCGAGCAGCGCTGTATAAGCCCGCCATCCCGGTCGGATGCATCTGCGTCAGGCCGGGTTTTCATTGGTGTTGGTGGCCCCCGCAAGGGGATGCCTGTCGCCCCCGTCGAACGCCGCCTCTGCGCGGTGGGGAGAGGACAACGCCCTTCGTTTCTTAAGAAGGAGATCAGACGGTGACCAAACGCACCTCTGCCAAGTACAAGCTCGACCGCCGCATGGGCGAAAACATCTGGGGCCGCGCCAAATCCCCGGTCAACCGCCGTGAATACGGCCCCGGCCAGCACGGCCAGCGCCGCAAGGGCAAGCTCAGCGACTTCGGTCTGCAGCTGCGCGCCAAGCAGAAGCTGAAAGGCTACTACGGCGACCTGACCGAGAAACAGTTCCGCCGCATCTTTGCCGAAGCCGAGCGTGTGCGCGGCGATACCGGCGAGCTGCTCATCGGTCTGCTGGAGCGCCGTCTGGATGCTGTCGTTTACCGCGCCAAGTTCGTCCCGACCGTGTTCGCTGCCCGTCAGTTCGTGAACCACGGCCATGTTCTGGTGAACGGCAAGCGCGTCAACATCCCTTCCTACCGTGTGAAGGAAGGCGACGTGATCGAGGTCCGCGAGAAGTCCAAGCAGATGGCCGCGATCCTCGAAGCGACCCAGCTGTCGGAGCGCGACGTGCCCGATTACCTGGAAGTCGACAACAACAAGCTGACCGCCACTTTCGTGCGCATGCCCGGCCTCAGCGATGTGCCCTACCCGGTGCACATGGAGCCGAACCTCGTCATCGAATTCTACGCCCAGAACTGATCGCGTCTGCGTTCGTTCGGGCTTCCCGAGATACCGAAGAAGGCCGCTCCATCCGGGGCGGCCTTTTGCGTTGCGGGGGTAAGTCCTGTGCGGCGTGGAGCCCTGCGGCACTCCACCCTTGTTTTTTGCGACCCCACCCGTAGAACCGACCGGCACGACCCACCCCAGCCCGTTACGCCGACCGTCAGAAGGGAAAGTTTGAATGCCCCGTATCGCACCGCAGCCCGGCATCATGGATATCGCGCTTTATGTCGGCGGCCAGTCCCGCGTCGAGGGCGTGGAGGATGTGGTGAAACTATCCTCCAACGAAAATCCGTTCGGGCCGAGCCCGGCGGCAATTGAGGCGATCGCGGCTTCGGCGGCGCAGGCGCATCGCTATCCGCCCACCGACCATGCAGATTTGCGCGCGGCCCTCGGTTCGGTGCATGGGCTGGACCCGGAGCGGATCATTTGCGGCGTGGGCTCGGACGAGATCATCCACTTTCTCAACCAGGCCTATGCCGGGCCGGGCGATGAGGTGCTGCATACCGAGCACGGGTTTTCCATGTATAAGATCAGCGCCAAGGCCGCAGGGGCCACGCCGGTCGAGGTGCCCGAGCGCGCGCGTGTCACCGATGTCGAGGCGCTGATCGCGGGTGTAAGCGAACGCACGCGGCTGGTGTTCATCGCCAACCCCAACAACCCGACCGGCACCTTCATCGGCGGTCAGGATCTGCGCCGGCTGGCAGAAGGGCTGCCGGAGGATGTGATCTTGGTGCTCGACGGGGCCTATGCCGAGTTTGCCGAAGGCTATGACGGCGGCGCCGCGCTGGTCGATGAATTCCCCAATGTGGTCATGACGCGCACCTTCTCGAAGCTTTACGGTCTGGGTGGGTTGCGCATCGGCTGGGCCTACGCATCGCGCGAGGTGATCGACGTGCTCAATCGCATTCGCGGGCCGTTCAACCTGTCCAACACCCAGCTTGCCGCGGCCGAGGCTGCCGTGCGGGATCGCGATTACGTTGCCACCTGTCTGGCCGAGAACGCGACCCAACGGGCGCGATTGGCACAGGGGCTGGCGGATCTGGATATACCGTCCGACCCGTCGGAGGCGAATTTCGTGCTGGCGCGGTTTGCGGATGCGGCGGAGGCGGAAGCCTGCGACCTGTTCTTGCAATCCCGAGGCCTGATCGTCCGGCGCGTCGGCTCCTACAACCTGCCGCAATGCCTGCGCATCACCGTTGGCGATGAGGCCTCGGTGACGCGGCTGCTGGACGCGGTGGCGGCCTTTCGCGCGGATCAGGGAGGTGCGGCATGAGCCGGGTTTACGACCGCGTCGCGCTGATCGGGCTGGGGCTGATCGCCGGGTCAATGTCGCTGGCGATCCGCCGCGCCGGGTTGGCAGGGGAGGTTACGGGCTACGCCCGGTCTGCCGAAACCCGGGCCACCGCGCGCGAAATCGGCCTGTGCGACCGGATTTGCGACACAGCGGCGGAGGCCGTGGCCGATGCCGATCTGGTCGTGCTGTGCGTGCCGATTGGCGCGATGGGTCCGGTGGCGGAGGAAATCGCCCCGCATTTGAAACCGGGCGCGACCCTCTCGGATGTCGGCTCGGTCAAGAAGGCGGTGGTCGAGGCCGTCGCCCCGCACCTGCCGCGCTGCGTGCATTTCATCCCCGCGCACCCGCTGGCGGGAACCGAACATTCTGGCCCGCATGCGGGCTTCGCCGAGCTGTTCGAGAACCGGTTCTGTTTGCTCGTGCCTGATACGGACGTGGATGCGGAGGCTTTGGACAGGCTGCGCAAGCTCTGGCAGGGCATGGGCGCCCGGGTCGAGGACATGGATGCCGAGCATCATGATCTGGTGCTGGCGGTGACCAGCCATACCCCGCATTTGATCGCCTATACGATGGTTGGCGTGGCGGATGACCTGCGGCGCGTGACGGATAGCGAGGTGATCCGCTACTCCGCCGCCGGGTTCCGGGACTTTACCCGCATCGCCGCGTCGGACCCGACGATGTGGCGCGACGTCTTCCTGAACAACAAAGAAGCAACGCTGGAGATCCTTGGCCGCTTCACTGAGGAACTGTTTGCCCTGCAACGCGCGATCCGCACGGGCGATGGCGATTTGCTGTTCGATTATTTCACCCGAACCCGCGCGATCCGGCGGGGCATCATCGAGGCAGGGCAGGACACCGACGCCCCGGATTTTGGCCGCGTGAAGCGGTGATCCCGGCCCGAACGGCATATCGCGCGGCGCTGCTGGCGTTGATGCTTGGGCCGCTATGCTCCGCGCCGGTATGGGCCGAAGCGCCTGCCACGTCGCCGCGCCCTGTTGCGCGGGTGGCACCTCTTGCGCCCGTCCGTGCCGTCCCGCCCGCACAGCAGGTTCGCCACATTACCCCCGCCGGACAAGGGCGGCGCGGTGGCCCCGGCGCCCGATCTGCCTGACAGTCGCGCCGTGACGCTGGCAGAGCGGGCCGATGGGGTAAGACATGTGCAGATCATGCCCAGCGGTGTCATCGTGCGGATTGGCGCGGAGCTGCGCCCCAGCCCGCGACCCGGCAACGCAGACGCGCAAGGCGCGGCACTGGTCCGAGGCGCGGTGCCCACCACTATGGCGTCACGGGCGGGGCTGACGCGATCCCTGCGTCCCGCAGCACGGCCCGAGAACCTCAAACGCCGCACTGCCGCCGCCGCGATGGTGGTGGCGCAGCCCGCCCCGCGTGTCGGCACCAATATGCAAGGCGCGGTCTGCGGCAGCCGCTCGATCCGGGGTGTCGCCATCGCGCCAGTGCCGGGGCGGATCAAGGGCTGCGGCATCGCCAGTGACGCGGTGAAGGTGTCTGCCGTGGCGGGCGTGCCGCTTACCGCAACGGCGACGATCGACTGCACGACGGCCCGCGCGCTCGACCAATGGGTTGAGACGGGCGTGAAACCGGCGGTGGGGCGGATGGGCGGCGGGTTGGCCTCGCTTCGGGTCGTCGCCACTTATGCCTGCCGCACCCGCAACAACCAGCCCGGCGCGAAGGTCAGCGAACATGGCCGGGGCAGGGCCGTCGATGTTGCCGGGTTCACGCTGGCCAATGGCCATGAATTATCGGTGTTGAAGGACTGGAATAACGGCACGGCGGGCCAGCGCCTGCGCCGGATGCACAAAGCAGCCTGTGGCCCCTTTGGCACTGTGCTGGGGCCGGAAGCGGACCGGTATCACCGCGACCATTTCCACCTCGATACGGCGCGCTACCGGTCGGGCAGCTATTGCCGCTGAGGACTTACGGCTGTCGCAAGATCGGCGCGGGGCCCAGCGGCACGGGCCCCAGATAGGTCCGCCCGTTCCGAAAGCTTAGCGGCAGGCTCAGCCTTTCGCTGCCGCCCGCGAAAAAACCCGCCGCGCTGGCGATGGTGCGGGCCTGATCGGCAGGCAGCAGCCCGGCCTGCGTCGCGATATCCAGAAGCTTGCGCCAGCCTTTCGCCGATAGATCTAACTCGCCCTCGGGGCGGCCATCGTCGCGGATGTCGATATCGCCCGTGCCGGTAATCTGCACATCGCCCCAGTTCAGCGTGGCATCGCGCAGCGTGATCCGCTGTGCCTGTGGCACCGGGCCTTGCAGGCTATGCCGGGTCCACGGCTGATCGAAGGTGATTTCCATATCCGCAGATAGTGTCTCGATCCGCCGGGGCAGATCGGCCCCGCCCAGCAGCGCGGTGACCTGCGGCGGCAGGCTCAGCGCGTCGAGTTCCAGCGCAACATCGCGAATGCGGGCGTCGTCCTCTCCCATCGCGGGGCGGGCGGCCAGCAGCGCGCGGTCGGCGGAGACGGTCCAGTCCAGATCAGAGGTGACACGCGGCGCATCCACCACCAGTTGTGCCCGGTTCAGCGTCAGATCGGTCTCCGGTTCGAACACCGCCGAGCCGCGCATCGCGTCGCTGGTCAGGGTCAGCGCCTGACCCGGCACGATGACCCGCTGGGTGTCCGGCCATACGGCGATCAGGTGATGTGGCTTGTAGCTGAGCGCCATGATCTGAAAAAACGGCGCTTCCCACGTCCAGTGGCCGGCGCTGTCCTTGACCTGCACGCCATCAAGCGTGGTGTCGAACCGGTTGGGATATCCGCGCACGGTCGCATCGGTCCAAGACAGGTCAATTCCGCCCTGTGCGCTGCTCTCGATCTGCGCCAAGCCGCGCTGCAACGCGGTCTTGCCCAAGACCCAATAGCCAGACCACAGCGCGGCCAGCACGATGACGAGCACGGTAAGCTTGCGCATGTTCCCTCTAGAGCTGACGCGCCGGACCTTTCACTGACGCCCGGCTGCGTTTACAGGGGGGCGAGCAGAAGGACCAGCACATGACCGTTCACGACAGCGACATTCCCGAACCGCTTTGGGTTTTCGGCTATGGCAGCCTGATCTGGAATCCGGGGTTCGACGTGGCCGAGCAAAGCGTGGCGCGTCTGACCGGCTATCATCGCGCGTTCTGCATGCGCTCCATCCATCATCGTGGCACGCCTGAGCTGCCGGGTCTGGTGCTGGCGCTGGATCAGGCGGAAGGTGCGGCCTGCACCGGCGTGGCGTTCCGCGTCGCGCCGGGAACCGAGGCCGCCACTTTGGTCGATCTGCGCGAGCGGGAGCTGGTGTCATCGGCCTATCTGGAAACCGTGCAGACCCTGCGCCTGATCGACGGGCGGCAAGTGCGCGCGCTGGCCTATGTCATCGACCCCGAGCACGTCCAGTATTGCGGCGGTCTGGGGTTGGAGGAACAAGCAGGCATTATCGCGGCAGCCACCGGCGGGCGTGGGCCCAATGACGAATATCTGATCAACACCGCCAGCCATCTGACCGAATTGGGCATCGCGGACGCCGATCTGGACTGGCTGGTCACGAGAGTGTGCGCGCTCAGGGCCCCATCCTCCGAATGATTCTTGGCATCGTCGCTCGTGGCTCCTAATGTTGGACGCAATAAAAAAGGGGTCCAGATGTCTCCCAAGGACATGAGCGGTACCGAGGTCGAGCCGCATTTCTCACTGCCGATACGCCAGGTCACCGTGATGCTGGTGGTGATCGCCCTCGTCGCCGGGGGCGGCTGGCTGATCTTGCCACGCGTCATGGCCGTGGTGGTGTCGAACCCGTTTTTGAACGGGCTGATCTTTGCCGTGTTCCTGATCGGCATCCTCGCCTGTTTCTGGCAGGTCTGGCAGCTGTGGAGTTCGGCGCGCTGGATCAACGTGTTCGTCAGCCCCGACACGGCGCAAGCCGGGCGCCCGCCGCGCCTGTTGGCCCCGCTGGCCGCGCTGCTGCGCTCGCGCGGGGCGCGGATGCAGATGGCGGCAAGCTCGTCGCGCTCCATCCTCGAATCCGTTGCAACCCGGATCGAAGAAGCGCGCGACATCACCCGCTATCTGGTCAACTTGCTGATTTTCTTAGGTCTTCTGGGCACGTTCTACGGTCTGGCCACGACCGTGCCTGCGGTGGTGGAAACCATCCGCTCGCTCGCTCCGCAAGAAGGCGAAGCCACGGTTGATGTGTTCTCCCGCCTGATGACCGGGCTTGAGGCGCAGCTGGGCGGCATGGGCACGGCGTTTGGCTCGTCTCTGCTGGGTCTTGCCGGCTCGCTGGTCGTGGGTCTGCTGGAACTTTTCGCGAGCCACGGCCAGAACCGGTTTTACCGCGAGCTGGAAGAATGGCTGTCGAGCATCACGCGGGTGGGCTTTTCTGACGCCGAAGGCGGCGGAGAGCAAAGCGCGGTCGCTGCCATCCTCGACCACATGTCCGACCAGATGGAAGCCATGCGGCAAATGTTCACCGAGGCAGACGTCAACCGCGCGCTGGTCGAGGAGAAGCTGAGCACGGTCGCGGATGCCGTCATGGGGCTGACCCGGCGGCTGGAAACCCCAGACGCCGCCCAAACCCGCGCGCTGGACCGGCTGGCAGAGGGGCAGGAACGGCTGCTGGAATTCTTTGAGAACCGCGAATTGGAAGGCAGCGAGGCAGGCGACGCCGAAAGCCGTATGCGCCTGCGGTCGATCGACGTGCAATTGCTGCGAATGTTCGAGGAAATGGCCGCCGGGCGGCAGGAAAGCGTGGCCGAGCTGCGCACCGATCTGCATGCCTTGACGCGCGAGATGCGCCGCCTGCGCCCCCGCGATCCCATGGCCGAGCGGAGGGGCTAAGCGCATGGCCTTGACGCGTCGTGGCATGAACCGAATGTCCGGGTCGATCTGGCCCGGCTTTGTCGATGCGATGACGGCGCTCTTGCTGGTGCTGATGTTCGTCCTGACGATCTTTATGATCATGCAGTTCATGCTGCGCGAGACGATTTCGGGGCAGGAAACCGAACTGGACGAATTGTCGGGGGAGGTCTCCGCATTGGCCGATGCGCTGGGTCTGGAGCGCGAACGCGCGGCGGCGCTGGAGACCACCGCCGATGCCCGCGAACAGGCGTTGGCGGTGGCCGGCGAACGCGCGCGTGCGCAGGACCGGCTGATCGCGTCGCTTACCGGACAGTTGAGCGCCGCGGAGAACGATCTCGGCAGCGCGCAGGATCGCATTGCCAGTTTCGAGGATCGCGTCGCCAGCCTGCTGGACCAGCGGGACGACGCCCGCGCGCAAGGGGAGGCACTGGCCGCCGATTTGGCCGATAGCGAAGCGGCGCGCGACGCGCTCGACACCGCGTTGGCCGCCGCCCGGTCGGAGGTCGACGCCGCCGCTGAGACCGCGCGCCTTGCCGCCGCCCGGCGCGAGGCATTGGACGCGCTGGTGGCTGACCTGCGCGCCCGCAACGCCGAACAAGAAACTCAGTTGACCGAAGCTGAGGCGGAACAGGCCCGTCTGGCCGAGGAACTATCCGCCGAAGAGCGTGCCAAGCTGGCCGAAACAGCCGCCGCGCAGGCGCTGCGCGAACGGCTGGCCGGGGCCGAGGATGAACTGACCGCAATGACGCTGGCGCTAGAAGAACAGCGTCGCGGCGCGGAGGAGACGCTGACCCTGCTTGCCGCCGCGCGCCGCGCGGAAGACGACCTCGACGCGCGTCTCGCCGCCGCGCTTACCGCCCGTGATACCGCGCAAGAGGTAGCAGGCACCGTGGAGGGGCTACAGGAACAGATCGCCCGCCTGACCGCCGAAAACGATGCACTGCGCGCTGAGGTCGGTGACGTGGCCGAGGTCCGTGAGAAACTCGCCGCCGCCGTCGCCGCCCGCGCCGATGCCGAACTGACCGCCGAACAGCGTCTGTCAGAGGCCGAAGAACGCGCAGCCCTGCTCGCCGTGGCCAATGCGGAACTTGGCCGCGTGGAGGCGCGCTCCGCCGAAGCAGAACGTAAGCTGGCGCTGCTGAATGAACAGGTCGCCGCGCTGCGCGGGCAGTTGCAGGCGCTGCAAGACACGCTCGACATCGCCGCGTCCGAGGATCAGGCGGCGCAGGTGCAGATCGAAAGCCTCGGCTCCCAGCTTAACGCTGCGCTGGCCCGTGCCGCCGCCGAACAGCGCCGCCGCGCCATGCTGGAGGAGGCCGAGCGCCGGAGGCTGGAGGATGAAGCGCGCAACCTTGAAAACTACCGCTCCGAATTCTTTGGCCGCCTGCGCGATTTGCTCGGCAACCAAGAAGGCGTGCGCATTGTCGGTGACCGTTTCGTATTCTCGTCCGAGGTGCTGTTCCCACCGGGGCAGGCCGACCTGACCGGCGCCGGGCGCGCCGAGATCGCCAATGTGTCAGACCTCTTGCTGACGATCGCGAGCGAGATCCCCGAAGGCATCGACTGGATCATCCGCGTCGATGGCCACACCGATAATGTGCCGCTGTCGGGGCAGGGGGAGTTCGCGGATAACTGGGAATTGAGTCAGGCCCGTGCCTTATCCGTCGTGCGCTACATGAGCGACGTCGAGGGCATCCCGCCGCAGCGGCTGTCGGCCAATGGGTTCGGAGAATACCAACCCGTGAACCCCGCCGATACCGAAGCCGCCCGCGCCCAGAACCGCCGGATCGAGTTGAAGCTGACCGAACGCTGAGGGCCCGCAGGCGAGGCGAGAAGTGACGCAAATCGGCTCCTAGACCTCGGAGTGCGAACGTATTTGTCGCCATCACCCCCGCGCTCACGCGCGTTTGCCTGTCCTCACGGCGTAGCGCTTTATGGGGGCAATGACCGCCCCGGCATCGACCGCCGTTTATGTGCAGCATCGCCGTCCCGGTTAGGGGTCAGGCTTGCACTCAGCGCCCGCCAAAATACCCGGCCACCGCCGCGACGATCAGGCCCAGCAGCACGGCCAGCGCGATCTTGACCTTCGACCATGGGCGCTCGCCCTGCACGCGCCCTGTGCGGCCATTGACGACAAAACGGTAGGTCTTGCCCCGGTATTTATAGGCGGCGAGCCAGACCGGCAGAAGCACATGTTTGAACGTCACGCCAGAAATCCGGGTGCGGATGTCCTCGATCCGCTGCCGGTCGCCGCCGATGTCGAAGCGCACGTCGCGCTGGATCTGCGCGTCCATCTTCTCGCGCGCGACAAGAAACCCGTCCTCGAGCCCAACCTGATAGCCCTCGGCGCGGAACCCGGCGAGGAATTCCGGCGTGTAGGGCTCCATCGCCGATAGATCCCACGGCTCCAGCGCGTCGGTGTATTTGCGCGGCAGGGTGTTGGACGCCAGCACCAGCACATCGTCAAAGAACCGACCCACGCGGCCCGACACGGACCGCCAGCGGATTTTCTGCACGCGCTGTTGAGTGGGTTTGCCGTCGCGCATGACGGTGCGGGTCACCCAGTATACGGTGCCGCGCTGGCCGCGATAATCGGACTGCGTCTCGGCGTCAAAGGTCCAGTAGGGCACATAAATGCCCTGCATCTTGCGGCCCTTGCGCGCGTAATCCTTCAGCCCGCTGGGCGCGAACCACAGCCCGCCAAGCCAGTCCGACATCGCGTCATGCGCGTTGCGTTCGGTCAGGCCGAAGGGCAGCAGCCCCTTGGGTTTGATATGCCGGTGCACGCCGCTATCCACCACGACCGGAGAGGCGCAGAACGGACATTCGCGGGCGTGGGTGTCGTCGTCGAATTCGATCTGCGCGCCGCAACTGGTGCAGGAGGTGACGCGGGTTTCCTCCATCTCCGCTTCTGGCAGACGGGCCTCGATGGCGGCGCGGAAATCGAGCTCGCGGATCGCCTGCGGCGCGGCACCGGGCGGGATTTCGACCTGATCTTCGTAGCCACAGTGATCGCAGATGAGCTTGCCCGCAGCGGGAGCAAAGCGCAGGTCCGAGCCACAGGCAGGACAGGGGAAGCGATGCGCCTCATCGGGGCCGGGACCGGCGGTCTCGACCTCGGGCGCGTCGATATCATCGAGCGGTTGGGCCGCGCCGGGCGCAGGCGGCGGCACATGCGGAAAACCTGAACGTGCCATCGGATCAGACGGCGGGCGGCGGCGGCGGAGGGGGCGGCGGCATCACGGTGAACAGCTGTGCTAATTCGCTCACATCCCCCGCCGGTTTCCAGCCATCCTGTCCGGCGGTCCAGACCAATGTTTCACGGGTCAGGCTGCCATCCTGTGCCATCCGACCCAGCCGCGCCTTGGAAAACGGACCCTGCGTCGCGCCGTTTTCGGCGATGTGCCAGACATGTTCGACGGGCGGTGGTGGCGGCGCGGGGGGCTGTTGCGCGGGCTGCGCATGTGGCTGCGCTGCCTGACCCCAGGGGCCGGGCTGTGGCGACTGCGCTGTGCCCCACGGACCGGCCTGACCGCCCGCGTTGCCATGGGACATCTGATTGGCCATCGCCATGCCCATCCCCATGCCAAGACCAGCCCCCATACCGCCCCCGCCATTGGGGTTGGAGGCTGCCGCCGTCATCGCCTCGGCTGCGGAATACTGAGTGAACCGGCCCAGATCGCCCGCCAGCCCCATGGAGGTGCGCTTATCCAGCGCGGCCTCCACGGCAGGGGGGAGAGAGATGTTTTCGATGTAGAATTCGGGCATGCTCAGCCCGTAGCTGTCCAGAACCTTCGTCACCTCGGCGGCGATGAGCTTGCCCATGTCGAGCGTGTTCGCCGCCATGTCGAGCACGGGAATGCCCGAGCCCGCCATCACCCGGCTGGCCTGCTGCACGATGATGTTGCGGATCTGGAAGCTGATCTCGTCGCGGGTGAATTCGCCATCGGTGCCCACTATTTCGGTCATGAACAGACCGGGATCGGAGACCTTGATGACATAGGTGCCGAAGGCGCGGATGCGGGTGGGGCCGAATTCCGGGTCGCGCAGCATCACCGGGTTCTTGGTGCCCCATTTCAGGTCGGTGAACCTGTTGGTCGAGACGAAATAGACCTCGGATTTGAACGGCGACCGGAATCCGTGATCCCAGTGCTGGAGCGAGGTCATGATCGGCATGTTGTTGGTTTCGAGCATGTAGAGGCCCGGCGTGAACACATCCGCCAACTGGCCCTCATGGACGAACACCGCCGCCTGACCTTCGCGCACGGTCAGCTTGGCGCCATATTTGATCTCATGGCCTTCGCGCTCGAACCGCCAGACCATCGTGTCGCGGGTGTCGTCGGTCCAGTGGATGACGTCGATGAACTGGCCCGAGAGAAAATCAAAAATGCCCATGCGGGTCTCCGTCACTATGGCTTTGGGTCCGGGGGTGGCGCGTGCGGGTCAGCTTGGCCCGCCCAGCAGCTCCTCGGCAATGGTTTTGGCGATGGGGCGGGCCTCGGCGACACTCATGCCGGGGCGCAGACGGTCGTCGTAAAGCATCCGCAGCATCATTTCGTCCTGTGTGGTCAGCAGGCCGAATTCCTCATCATCGTTGAAGATCGAGGGTCGGGCACGCGGGCTGTCATTGGCCAGCCCCAACCCTTGCGCGATTTCCTCGTGAATGCACGACAGGCGCAGCAGATCGGGATGCTCGCCACGGATCACGGCGATGGCGCGGGTATAGGCGCTCTCGGTCCCGCGCGAGAAGGCAAAGACCAGACAGAACGTATCTTCGGTCATGTTCTCGATGGTGCGCACGGCGGTCGGGTCGATGCCGGGCACCATCTGGCGCAACGTGTCGCCATAGGTCGGGCGTTCGTCTTCGTTCAGAACCAGCACCTGAAAATTGCCGGTTCCGCTGGTGGTGGAAATCGGGTGCCCGCTCACATCCGCCAGACGCTTGATATAGCTGTCGATGTCACGGCGATCATCGCGGCGCTGCGTGTCGGGGACAGTGTCGCCAAAGCTGACCTGCACGCGGACGGGCTGTTCCCAGCGGCGCAGGCGGCTTTCGGTCTGTTCAGCAACCAACGTGCCGCCGCGGCTGACATATTCGTCGTAAAGCGCGATGCGCAGGAAGTTTTCGGTCAGTTGGCGGGCATTATAGGGCGTGTCCGGTCCGCCCCCATCCTGCCGCAGCAGGCCCTGCGCACGCAGATCGCTTTCCACCCGCGCATAATGGGCCGAAAGTTTGCGGCTGGCCTCGCCCGGCTTGGCACGCGGAGCCGCGATTTGTGGCTCGGGGCGGGTCGCGGGGGCGGGGCTGGATACAGGGGCTGCGGTTTCGCAGGCGGTGATGACCGTCAGGCACAACGCAAGTATCCCGCGCCGCCAGCCGGCGGGCGGGGTCACCTCGCCGGGCCGCCCGGCAGATCCCTCGGTGGTCTTAG
Source organism: Marinobacter sp. (assembly GCA_040119125.1). GTDB lineage: Bacteria > Pseudomonadota > Alphaproteobacteria > Rhodobacterales > Rhodobacteraceae > Pacificitalea. The sequence continues at coordinate 292,649 of JBEDTR010000005.1, read as the reverse complement.
AATGACATGCTCTGGATCGTGTGGCGCGCGTCACTGGCCCCCCTTTCAGCGCTGCACGGGGGGAACGGCGGCTCCCGCGGCACGGCCCTGTGCGTCGGATCGAGCCTTGGCAGAGGCCAGCGTATCGCGCAGTTCCGCTTCCATCTTATGAAGCTCGCCCTCGGCTTCGGTGCGGCGACGCTTGCCCTCATCCGCGATCTGCAGGCTTTCCTCGATGGTGGCGATCAGATCGGCATTGGCGGCGCGCACGGCTTCGATGTCGAAGACCCCGCGCTCCATCTGCTCGCGCACGGTTTTGTTGGCGGTGCGCAGGTTCTTGGCATTGGCGGTCAGCAATTCGTTCGTCAGATCGGTGGCTTCGCGAACCGCGCCTGCCGCTTCGGCGCTGCGCTGGATGGTCACCGCCTGCGCCAGCTGGGTTTCCCACAGCGGCACGGTGTTGACCAAGGTCGAGTTGATCTTGGTCACGAGGCTCTTGTCGTTTTCCTGCACCAGCCGGATCGAAGGCAGGGACTGCATCGTGACCTGACGCGTCAGTTTCAGATCATGCACACGGCGTTCCAGATCGTCGCGCGCGGCGCGCATATCGCGCAGCTCCTGCGCGCGGATCACCTGATCGTCCTCGGGCGCGGCTTGGACCTGTGCCTCCTTGGCGGGGATCACCTGCGTGTCGAATTCCGCCAGCTTCGCCTCGCCCGCCGCAATATAAAGCGCCAGTTCATCGTAGAATTCCAGCGTCCGGTCATAGAGCAGGTCGAGCGATTTGATGTCCTTCAGCAGCTGGTGTTCATGCTGCAGCAGGTTGGTGGTGATGCGGTCGATCTGATCCTGCACCTCCTCATATTTGGCGACAAACTTGGAATAGGGCGCGACCCGGCCCAGCAGCTTCTCAAAGAAGCTGCGCTTGCGCCGCACATCCAGTTCGCTGACCGAAAAACCGCGGATCGTGCCGACGATATCGCGCAGACCATCGCCTGCCGGTCCCACATCCTTGTTTTTCACATCCGCCAGCATCGATTGGCTGATCTTCTGCAACTCGGCCTGCGCGCCGGAGCCGAAAGACACGATGGAGTTGGTGTCGCCCATGTCGATCTCGGCCATCCGCTTGCGGATTTCCTCAGACATCGGCGCGTCGGCCTGATCGAGCGGGGTGATCGCATCGGCGGGGGCGGGATCTGCCAGCACGACGGCGCTAAGCTGTTCCACCTCATGGGTGGCACTGTCACGACCCGGCGCCGCGGCGGTGGCCAGTTCCTGCGCCACGGGCGGCTGCGAACTTGCCTGCGGGCCTGTGCCGTTTGCGTCCTGCTTGAACTCGTTCATCGCAATCCCACTCCTGTCGGGCTGCATTCAGCCCAGTTCCGTCAGGCCACGCTATTGCGCGCTGATCCCGTCTCGCCGCAGCCGATCCCGCAGCACGTCAATTTCCACGTCCAGATCGATACGGTCATCCGCCAGCATCTTCTGGGTGCGTGCCGCGAAGTTCTGCTCCAGATCGTCGAGCAGCGCCTCGAATTCGGCACGGGTTTTGGTGTCACGGTCACGGGCCTGCAATCCGGCGAATTTCACCGCCGCGTCACGCGCCCCCATCATGTAGACCGTCAGATATTTCCGCGCCGCGGTCAAATCCCGTGGGTCTTCTTCCACCGTGCGAAACATGGTGCGGGCTGTCGTGCTGAATTTTTCGACGCGCGCCTGCATCCGCCGGTCGCCGGTGCTTTGAATGGCGGCGCGCATTTCGGTCAGCATTTTCTCGGCCTCGCCCACGGCGCGCATGGCCCGGCCATGCTGGCGGGTGTCGACATCATCCATGCCCTTGGCCGTCAACGGATCGGACCCGAACGACATCACATGCAGCCCGACGCCGACCAGACCCAACAGGATCGGCCCCAGCAGGCTTGCGTCCGGGCCAAACGCCGCGGTCGCGATGCCAAGCCCGGTGGTGGCGGCACCAATCAATTTGCGGGGAAGGGCAGGGCGCCGCGCAACCTTGCGCGCATCATAAGCTTCCCGCGCGCGCACCCCTTCCCGCGTGAGCCATGCGCCAAACCACAAGACGCCCAAGGCGATGAGGTCGGTCGCAAGCCCCACCGGACCAGAGGAGAACGCCGTGAAGACCAATGCCAGCGGGGCCACGAACAGCAGGTTGACGCGCCCGCCCATGCGCGACCTGCGCCGTCCCTCGAACGGATTGGCAGGGGGCGTGGCGCGGTGATGTCGGGAACTCTGCCCGGAGGGGCCGCCTGCCTCCCTCGCGCCGCCGTCATCGCCCGAGGGGCTGAATTTTCCACCGTATCGCTGTGACATCATCCGTCCCGCTTTATCCCGCGCCGTTCAGCGCAGCATAGACGATCAGGACCAGCAGCAGCGCATAGGATAGTTTCGACAGTCCGGTTCTGGGCATGGGCAGGCGCACCTTGCGCTAGGGAGTGGGCATTCGTGATCCTTGGCGTCATCTATACCCGAGCGCGCTTTCCCCTGCCAGCACTGCGGGCGGGAAAATGCCGATCCCGCCGCGCGGATTGCGCGGGTGCCGCGTGACGGACGGGGCGGGCATTCAGCTGTGCCGCTCGGACCGGGCCTCGGCATCGAGCTTGCGCTTGTAGCCCGTCTGCACAAATTCCACGATGAACAGAACCGCGACGGAGAAATAGAACGTGGTCTTGGACATCGGCAGCAGTTCATAGCCGAACAGCCGGATCTGCAGGCTGTCGTCATGCATCGCATGCGCCGCGGCGGGGCCCGCCTCACCCAGCAGGACGACGCCGACGATCAGCAGGATGAACAGGCCCAGAACCTCATACATGCGGTTTTTCCTGAGGAAGTTGGTGACCCCGTCGGCCAGCACCAGCATCGCGACGCCGGATAGGATGATCGCCGTCGCCAGCACCCAGAACACATCGGTAATGGCCAACGCCGACAGCACCGAATCGAAGCTGAAGATCAGGTTCATCATTACAATTAGCACCACGACTTGGGTCGCGGATTTGCCCGATTTGGCGTTCACGTCAGCACCGATATGCTCGATCCGAAGCATGTGGCTGATTTCCTTGACCGCCGTATACATGATGAACACGCCGCCAAAAATGAACACGACCGTGGCAAAGTTCACCCCGCCTTCCAAAACGCCCTCCCAATTAAAAACGTAGAAGGGATCGGTCAGCAGCCCCAGCAACTGGACCATCGCAAACAGCAGCACGACACGCAGTGCCACGGCGATGATGATGCCCCAGAATCGTACGGATTTTTGATGCGCCACCGGCGCGCGCTGCGACTCGATCGAAATATAGAGCAGATTGTCGAAGCCGAGCACCGCCTGAAGAAACAGCAGCACCAGCAGATTGCCGAGGTTTTCGACGGTGATGAATTCGGCCATGGGGCGTCTGTCCTTGCGTGCTGAGGCGTCAGATGAATCGCTGGCAGACTAGCCCCAGCGTTGCGGGGCAGGCAACCGCGCAATTTAAAAATCTCGCATAATTCCTTGCGAAATTGGGGGGTTGGGGCATTCAGGTGGTCCCAAAAAAGACAGGCGGTGCTGGGCAGAGCACCGCCTGTCGGGGATGTTGGGCATTAGGCCGCCCGCAGCCAGGGACAGGACAGGTCCGGCAAGGGGATGCACCGGGCTGTCGGATATGTAATGCCGACCGGCGACCTGCGGTTCCGCCGGTGACGCAAGTTTTTCAAATCTTTTTGCATTGCCTGAAAACGCGCGGCAAAAACGCCGGGATTGCAGGGCGCGAAGAGGCGCCTTTGCTCCCCCTTCCCGCGCCAGACCGGAGTGCCAGACCCGATGACTTCCCCCGCCTACAGCCTGCGCCACGCCGCGGCGCGCGATGCCGATGCGCTGGCCGCGATCTATAATGACGCGGTCGAAAACGGCACTGCCATCTGGAATGAAACCCGCACCGATGCGCAGGGTCGCCGCGCCTGGCTGGACGCGCGGCAGGCGCGCGGGTTTCCCGTCCTCGTGGCGGTGGATGCGGGGGATTCGGTGGCGGGCTATGCCTCCTACGGCGAGTGGCGCCCCTTTGAGGGGTTTCGCCATACGGTCGAACATTCGGTCTATGTCGATGCGCGCGCACGCGGCGCCGGTCTGGGGCGCGTTCTGCTTGCCGCGCTGATCGAGGAGGCGCGCGCCGCCGATCTGCATGTCATGGTGGGGGCGGTCGAGGCGGGCAATGTTGCCTCCATCCGGCTGCATAAGGGGCTGGGTTTCGTCGAGTGCGGACGCATGCCGCAGGTCGGCGCGAAATTCGGACGCTGGCTCGACCTCGTGTTTCTACAGCGGCAGTTGAACGATGCCGCCACCCCGCCTGCTACACGTGAAACAGCCGCCCGGTCGGAGGGCTGAGCAGCAGGGATGCACGGCGCGGGGCTTCCCAATTGCGGACGCGCCCCTATCATCAGCCAGACACGGCGGCGTCCGTCGCCGCTCCACGAGACAAGAGGAACCTCCCCGCCCATGACCGCGCCATTCCAGACGCTCGACGCATTTCGCAGCCTGATCGCCGAATTGCCCGGCCCCGATCTCGATGCGCTTGAGGCCGCTCGTGCCCGCAATGCCCGGCTGGTGAAGCCAGTGGGCGCCTTGGGCCGGATGGAGGATCTGGCGATCTGGTATGCGGGCTGGCGCGGCAGCGAAGTGCCGGTCGTCGATCAGCCGCAAATCGTGATCTTTGCCGCGACCCATGGTGTGGCCGAGCGGGACATTTCTGCGCATCGTGCCGCGGCCACCCATGAGATGGTTGAGAATTTCGCGCTGGGTGGCGCGGCGATCAACCAGCTTGCGCAATCCGTGCGGGCGATGTTGCAGTTGGTGGAACTCGACCTCGACCAACCCAGTGCTGACATCTCGACCGGGCCTGCGCTCAGCGACGAAGAACTGCTGGCCGCGTTGCGCCGTGGGTGGGACGCGGTGAACCCGCATGCCGATCTGCTGGTGCCCGGTGACATGGCGGTGGGCAACACGACCTGTGCCGCGACAATGGCCGCAGCGCTGCACGGAGGTGATCCGGCGCAATGGGTCGGCAAGGACGGCGCGATGGATGACGCTGCATTGGCGCGCAAGGTCGATCTTGTTGACACCGCGTTGCGCCAGCAGCCCGGCATTACGTCTGCCGATCCGCTGGCAGTGTTGCGCGGCTTCGGCGGGCGCGACATTGCCGCCATGACCGGCGCAATCGTGGCTGCCCGGGCGCAGGGCACGCCGGTGATCCTCGACAGCTATGCCTGCTGCGCGGCGGCGGCGGTGCTTGCCGCCATCGACCCCACGGCAATTGACCATGTCGTCGCGGGACAGCAGGGGGCCGAGCCGGGGCAGGGCTTGCTGTTGCAAAAGCTCGGGCTGGAGCCGTTGCTGTCGCTGGGGCTCAACATGGGCGAAGGCTGCGGCGGCGCACTGGCAATCGGCGTGATCCGTAGCGCAGTGGCCTGTCATGCCGGAATGATTGAACGAGAAGAGGTGATCTGAGCAGGCGGCGCGCAAAGCGCCGGGGGCCACGCAGAAGCGTTACAGCCCCAGACGCGGGATCTCGATTGCCGGGCAACGGTCCATGACAACCTTCACGCCGGCCGCCCGCGCGCGGTCGGCAGCGGCATCGTCCACCACGCCCAACTGCATCCACACGGCCTGCAACCCGTCGAGATATTGCAGCGCGTCATCCACCACTTCGCCCGCCTTTTCAGACCGGCGAAAAATGTCGACCATGTCGACCGTCCCATCGATATCCGACAAATGTGCGACGACGGTTTCGCCCAGCACTTTCTTCCCGGCATGGCCCGGATTGACCGGCACCACACGGTAGCCATGTGTCGCCAGAAACCGCGCGACGGAGTTCGACGCACGCCCCGGATTGGGCGACCAGCCCACGACAGCGATGGTTTTCACGCTGCGCAGCAGCTCGGTCAGGTCTGTGTCTGTATTTCGGCTCATGGGGGATATTTGGAGCGGTCCCGTCTGAGAACCAGAGAGGCACGCGAAAAAAAGCGCCCGGTGCAAAGACCGGGCGCAAAGTTACGGAACGAGGGACAGTGAAGTGAAGCACGAACGTTCCGTGTCCGCGCCTCCTGTAAGATCATTTAGCGGCTGTGGATAATTCTCCAAGCCCCCTCACCAATGTGTGATTATTTTCTTGCATGTGATATGAATATCACAAATTACTCCGCCTCGCCCTGTGGCGCGTCAGGCACGGCATCCGTTACCGCCTCGACCTCGGCTTGGCTCTCGCCCTCGGGCGATGTCACCCGGGTGGCATATAGGGCGACGGCTGCCGCATTCGACACGTTCAGTGACCCGAAGCCAGCCGCGAACTCGATCCGCACCAGCTTGTCGCAGGTTTCCTTGGTGCGCTCGCGCAGGCCGGGACCTTCGGCCCCCAGAACCAGACCCAGCGGCAGATCGGCCACCGGCGCGGCAGCCTGCCCTAGCGGGGTTTCGGCTTCGCCATCCAGCCCGTAGAATGTGTAACCCAGCTTCTTCAACCGCTCCATCGTGTCGGCCAAATTCTTGACCCGCAGATAGGGCTGACGTTCCAGCGCGCCGGATGCAGTTTTTGCCAGCGCCCCTGTTTCGGGGGCGGAATGGCGGTGCGGGGCGATCACCGCCCGCGCGCCGAACACCTCGGCGGAGCGTAGGATCGCGCCCACGTTATGCGGATCGGTCACCCGGTCCAGCAGCACCAGACGCGGCGCGCCCAGCCCCGGTTCGCATAATTCCTCCAGCGGTCCCCAATCCAGCGGTTTCACCTCCAGCGCCGCGCCCTGATGCACGGAGCCGGGGTCGAGGGGGGCGGAAAATTTGCGCGGGTCGGAAATCTCCGGCTCCATCCCCGATGCCGCGACCGCATCGCCCAGCTTGTCAGCCGCGTTGCGCGTCAGCACCAGCCGCAGCCGTTCCCGGCGCGGGTTCATCAGCGCGTCGCGCACCGCGTGCAGCCCGAACAGCCAAACGGTTTCGGCGGCGGCAGCGCGGCGGGCGCGTTCCTTGTCGATGACCCAGGTCGGTTTCTTCATGGTCTTGGCCCCTGCTTTCGTCGGTTCGGCGGATGGTATTGCGTCTTTGGATGTCTGTCCGGGCCTGAAGATGCCCGGCTCACGCCACGTCGCGGCGATGCTTGGCCCGCCTTGGGCAAATCGAGCGGAAAGCGCAAGGAATTTCCTGTTGACCCTCTCAGGCGGCTTGGCTATTCACCCCCAGCGTCGGGCGACGTGCTGCAAGGTGCGGCAGCGGACTGTAACTCCGCCGGGGAGACCCACGCCTGGTTCGATTCCAGGGTCGCCCACCACCACCCCCTTGCGGGGCGCGTGGTGAACCCGACGCTCTCTCATCATGTCAGCTCTCAGGTCACGTCGGATGTCTTGGCTCCGCGCATCTTTCAGGCTCATGTCGAATGTACGTGCGGGCAAGCACAGCAGGCCTGAGTCTCCACGCAATAGAGAAAGACGCCGCGCCACGCGATGAGATCACCTGCCAGTCGATATCGGGATAGGGCAGGGCCAAGATCGCCCCACCGCTCAGGACGGCCCTTGAAAGGCAAAGCGCTAACGAAATCCGTCAGAGCGTCCGAAGCCGGGCTGACAGCGCCCTGATCCGTCAAATAACCCGCCCGCCGCCGCGTCGTGTGACGGCGGGGGCGGGCGGATATTGCCGTGATGAATCGGAGCGGACGCCGGAGGGAAAACGGCACCCGCCCCGTCTTTCCTGCCTCAGAATGCGGGCAAGAGCCGTTTGGGTCAATGGGGGGCAGACCGACGGCGCCCACAGAATTGACCGTCAAACGTATATATTCCGTGTATCGCGCCTAACTCAGTGCGCGCAACGCGCAAAATACCCTGTGGCCGCGCCGTTCGACGCATGGGGGCAGGGATCGCTGGCGATAAAAAATCGCCCCGCCGGGTTCCGTTTTGGCGCAAAGATGGGCATGGCTTAGGGCAACCTGCCGCCATAGCCGATGTGAACCTCATGTGTGCCAAAGCTTCCGCCCTTGCGGGTCAGCCCTTCAACATTCTGATCGTCGCGCAGGGGGGGCGTCTGCAATACGAGGCAGTGCTATTCGCGGCCTCGCTGCGCCACAGCGATCCGGGATTTGCGGGGCGGCTGATCGTGGCTGTGCCCGAAGCCGGGCCCTTATGGTCCTTCGATCCCGGCATCACGGGGCAGGCGGCTGCGATGTTGCAGGAGTTAGGCGCCGAGGTGCATGGCTTCACATCCGAAATCTTTGGCGAGGCCTACCCTTACGGCAATAAGATCGAGGCGCTCAAACTGCTGCCCGAGGGGGAACCGTTCGTCTTTTTCGACACGGACACACTTATTACCAGCCCGCTCAGCGAAGTGGCGTTTGATTTCGACCGGCCTTCGGCGTCGATGCGGCGCGAGGGGACGTGGCCCGAAATCGAACTCTACGGGCCGGGCTATGGTGAGATCTGGAAATCCCTCTACGACCGCTTCGGGCTGGATTACGACGGCAGCCTCGATCGCGGCCAGCCTGACGAATATTGGGAGCGTTATCTCTATTTTAACGCCGGTTGGTTCTATTACAGCGACCCGGCCAAGTTTCATGCGCTCTTTGCCCGTTATGCCCGCGAGATCCGCGATGATCCGCCCGACGCGCTGGTGTGCCAGTCGCTTGACCCGTGGCTCGATCAGGTCGCGCTGCCGCTGGTGATCCACGCATTGGGTGGCGGCCGTCCCGGCCCGGAACTGGATGGGCTGGACGGCGATGTAAGCTGCCATTGGCGGGTGCTTCCCTTGCTTTTTGCACGGGAAAGCGACCGCGCGGTCGAGGTGCTGAAAACCGTCTCCGCCCCGAACCGGGTTAAGAAGGTGTTAAAGGAATACGAGCCGTTCAAGCGCATGATATTTCAGAACAAGGGTGACAAAGCCCGCGCGATGTTCGACCGCTCCGATCTGCCCCCGCGCGAACGCATGATCCGCAACCAACTGAAGAAAAATAACCTCTGGCTTCGCTAACTGACCCACGACCGCAAATGCTCGTCCAATCATCGTAATGCAGACGGTCCCGAAGGCCGTCCCGCAGGCCGACCCAAACACCGACCGGAACACCGCGCCTCGCGCCGCGTTGGTGCCGGAATGGAGGCCTGTGATGGATTTTTCGGAGATGTTGTTTCACGGGTGGACGGACATCCTGCGCACGTTGATCGTCGGAACGCTCGGATATGGCGCGCTGGTCGTGTCACTAAGGGTGTCGGGCAAGCGCACATTGGCGAAGCTCAACGCATTCGATCTGGTGGTGACGGTGGCGCTGGGCTCGATCCTGGCGACGATCCTCCTGTCGGAAAGCGTGGCTTTGGCTGAGGGGGTGACTGCCTTTCTGACCTTGATCGGTCTGCAATTCATCGTGGCCTTTGCCTCGGTCCGGTCGCGTCGGATCGCCGGTCTGGTGCGTTCTGAGCCGCGCCTGTTGATGCACGAGGGGAGCTTCCTCCCCGCCGCGATGCGTGAGGAGCGGGTGACGCAAGCCGAGTTGGAAACGATTATCCGTGGCTCGGGCACTCCTGATCCGGATGATGTGGCGGCGGTAATCCTTGAAAGCGACGGATCATTCAGCGTGATCGGCCAGCCCCGCGAAGGCCGGGCAAGCTATGCCCATGCTGGTTTGGATTTGGGAACAGAGCCGGGCGCAGGTGCGTCCTAGCCGTTATGGCTGCGCTGCGCCTCGGGTGGTCTACAGTCCAGCGGTTAACTGCGTTTCAGTCAGCACCGCGACACGCATGCCGACAATCAGGCGGCAAACGCCCTTAAAAGCGCATTGCAGGCCATAGTTGCTCCGCCAATGCCCATTCGCTGCACTGAGACATCGGGCGGGGCCGGGGCCATCATCGTCCCCCAGCCCCGCCCGGGCAAATCACTCAGCCGCGCCGATCTCGAACGTGATGCCGACGTCCACACGCACCTCGATCTCACCGGGGGCGACGGGCACGCCGCTGCTGTCGGCCATGCGCATTTCTTGGCGCGCATACATCGGGCGACCTGCGCTGTCCTCGGTGATTTCCACGATCCGTCCCAGCGTGACACCGGCGGCCCCTGCCAGAGTTTCGGCCTTCGCCCCCGCTTCCGTCACGGCGGCGATGCGCGCGTCCTCCTCGGCGGGGGCGGGATCGGCCAGATCGAAGGTCAGTTGCTGAAACCGGTTGGCCCCGTCGCCGCGCACCACAGTGTCGAGGAGCGGCCCCAGCCGGTCAAGATCCCGCACCGTCACGGTCACAAGGTTGGTCGCGATGAAGCCGACCACTTCGGGCGGCTGGGTGTCGTCGCGGGGTCTTTGGCGTTCCGGCGACAGGCTCAGCCCCGATGTCTGGACGTCGCGCGGGGCGATGCCCTCGGCGGTCAGCCGTTCCAGAATCGCAGCGCCCACCTCATTCGCAGCGGTCAGGGCCGCATCGGCGGTTTCGGCCCGCTCCTCGACGCCCATCACGATGGTCGCCATGTCGGGCACACGCTTTACCACACCGGCGCCGCGCACGATCACCCGGCCCGGCGTCTGCGCCCCGGCGCCGGGGGCCGTGACCGGCGTGGCTGTTTGCGCATGCGCCACATTTGCGGAAAACCCCGTAGCGACGCTCGCGCTCAGGCCTGTCATCGCCACAGCGAAAATGAATTTATTGGGCAAGTTCGCGATCATACCAATCTCCTTTGATTTGGCGGGGAGCCTAGCTCGCATGCGGGAGAAAACACCCGCCTGCATAGGGTTATGGCTTTCATTGGCGGTTTACCGCTATAAAGAGAATGTTACCGTCAGAAGGCTAACGGTCTCCCGCACTCGTGATGTAAAGTTTCTCGCATGAAACCCCGCTTCGCTCTCGATCTCCGCAATGACGAAATCGCGCTGCTGCATCGCAGCCGGGCTGGCTGGCTGCCGGTCGGCTCCGTGCGCTTCGACGCCCCCGATCTGGAGGCGCAGCTGGAGCAGTTGCGTGACACGGCCGCGCAGTTGGAGCCGGCCGGGCTGACGGTGAAGCTGGTGCTGCCCGATGCGCAGGTGCTTTATACCGAAACCGCTGCCCGCGGGGGCGACGCGGATGAAGACAGTGTGCGTCAGGCATTGCAGGGCGCGACCCCCTACCGGGTCGAGGATCTTGCCTATGACTGGCAGGCGGATGCCCTCAACCCGCAGACCCTGCGTATCGCCGTGGTTGCGCGTGTAACGCTGGATGAGGCCGAAAGCTTCGCTGCGGCACATGGCTTCGTGCCGTTGAGTTTCGTTGCCGCGCCCGAAGGCGGGACTTATCCCGGTGAGCCGTTCTTTGGTCCGGCAAAAACCGCAGAGGCCCAGCTTGCCGAAGGCGACATGATCGAGCGCGACGCGGAAGTGCTCTCCGTCACCGGGGCCAGCGCGGGGGCTGACACCGAGGCAGGCGTCTCAACGAGCGATTTGGATCCTGAGACCACTGCCGCATCTGAGGTCCCTGAAACCGCGCATGATGGCGCGGAAACCGCCGCTGTCCCTGCCGAGCCGGAACTCGCCGAGGAGGCTGCACCAAGTCCCGTGACTGAGAGCGTCGCTGCATCCCAATCCGCACCAATTGACGAGGAGTCGCAGGACCCCGGGCCGCTGGTTGAGCCCGAGCGCGAACTTGCCGAGTCAGAAGTCGCTGAGCCTGAGCTTGCCGAGCCTGCGACGCCGTTCGAGACAGCCGATCACGCCCGTGATCTTTGGGCCGAACTCGATAATCCGCAGTCGGCCGAGGACGACGCCGCCATTGCCGACGCGCCGGGTAACGAGGCATCCGATACCACCGCGCCCGACGGGACCGGCGATACGCCCGACACCCAGAGCGTTGATGCGGATTCAGAGGTGCTGTCCGAAACATCCGCCGAGACGCTCGCTCCCCCGACCGACTTCGCGCCGGTCCCGACGCCGGATGCGGATTCCGACACTCCGCTAGAATCTCTGACCAGCGACACGCCGGACGATCAGGCCGATACGCCAGCCGAAACCGCGACCCCGGACGCGGCAAAAGTCGTGCCCGTGGTGCCAATTGAGCCTGCGCCTGCCATCACCGAGACGCCACCGGTGATCCCGCAGTCAGACTCCGGGCAGACAATTCCGCCGGCGCCTGCGGTGACGTTCCATTCGCTGCGCGCTTCCCGCACTGAGGGCGGGCGAATGGCGCTTCCCGGCACCAATGCCGACCCGGATGCCGACAGCGGAACCCCGCAGGATGCGGCCCCCCACGCGTCGGGCGATACTGCGCCGCGCCACAACCCATCGCGGCCTTCTGTCGGCACGCCTCATGCGTCCGATACTGCCAGATCCAGCAAGCTCGCCGCCCCAATCGGCGGGGCGGATGGCAACAAGGCTTCTCCTGAGGCCATGGCCCGTGCTGATCGGGCCGCGCTTGCCGCCGCTGCTGGCTTTGCCGCAGGTGCGGGGCGCAAGGCTCAGACGGGGCGCATGGCGTCACTGCGGCGTCGCTTCGGTAAGGCCGACGCCCCCGCCCCGCGCGCTGTGCAGCCGCCGCTTGACGATAGTGCAGGCCCTGTGATCGGCACCCCGGCCCGTGCCAAGCGGCCTGCGGCTGCCGGACCGATCCCGGAAACCAATCCGGCGGCCTTCTCGCCCGGCCTGACTGCCGGAACCGGTGGCGCATCGGTCAAATCCGCCGGGGCCGCCCCGGCCAAATCGGGCGCCGCGACCGCAGTTTCGACCACGCCCGCGTCAGGGGGCGAGGCCACGCCAGAGGCCACCCAAGCCCAGGGCGCAACGTCAAAAACGGGCGCATCTGAGGCCGGAAAGTCGGTCTTTGGCGCCCGCTCTGCGCCGCGCCGTTCGGGACGTGGGTTGCTTGCGGCGCTGGCCGCTTGTCTGGTTGCAGCGTTGCTGCTGGTGGCGCTCTGGGCTGGCGTGCTTGGAGAAGATGAGCGTATCGCCGCCGTGCCGCCGCAGGCCGAGGCACCCGCGATACTGGATGATGGCGCCGATGAGGACAGCTTGGATGTCGCGTCGAGCGATCCGCTTCCCGATGGCATCAACGACGCGCCCCTTGCCACAACCGCGCCTGATATCGCGGGATCGGATGCCGATCTGGCGGATCCGTCAGGCACCGACCTTGCCGGTGCCGATCAGCCCATCAGCCCGCTGCCCACGCTGCCGGATGGCACGGCCGTCACGGATGGCGGCACCAGCCGCGTGTCGGACAGCCTGACCGCCGATGATCTGGGTGTGGCCACCGACAGCCAGCCCGAACGTCAGGCGCCGGGCTCCCGCAGCGATGCCGACCTTGCCGATATCAACGACCCGGATCTTGTCGGTGCACCGACCGAGGCTGAGCTTGCGGCGCGGGATGTGCCTGACCTTCCCGAAGCGCAGCGCGCCTATGCCGCCACCGGCATCTGGCAGCGTCCCCCCGAACGCGCGGCGGAGCCTGACGACGCGCCTGTCGATAACGCCTATCTTGCCGCTATCGACCCAAGTGTCGGCGCGCATGACGCGGTCGCGTTGCCGCCGGTGCAGGCCGATGTGCCAATGGCGCTGCCGTCCGACCCTGCCGCGCCGGATCAAAGCTTTGCCTTGGATGATGCGGGCCGGGTGGCGCCCTCCGCACAAGGCACGCTGTCCCCCGAAGGTGTGCTGATCTATTCCGGATCGCCCGCAGTGACCCCGCCCACGCGCCCCGGCGCGGAAGCAATCGTGCCCCTCGATGGTGTCGCCGCGACCGATGGCAATGCCACGTCGCCTGACGCGGATGGGCCTGACGCGGATGGTCTTGTCGCCGGAGATCCCAGCCTGCCCGCGCGCCGTCCCATCGCGCGGCCCGGTGATCTTGGTGAGACCGCAGAACGCACGCAGTTGAACGGCTACACGCGCGACCAGCTTGCCGGGCTCCAGCCGCGCGCCCGCCCTCGGTCGCTGCAAGAGGCGGTCGCCGCCGCGACAGATGACGCCACTGATGCCGATGCCAGCGCCGATCCCTCCGACGCAGTGGCGACCGCTCCGGATGCCGATATGTCGGATAGCGCGCTTGCCGTGGCCAGTTCCCGCCAGCCCCGTGATCGGCCCAGCAATATTGCCCAGATCGTCGCTAGAACCGTCGCCGCGCGCCCCTCGCAGCAGGCTGTTGCCGCCGCAGTGGCCAGCGCCCGCCAGCAGGCCGCCGTGGCCCCGACAGCCACGCCTGCGCCTGCCGCCGCGCCCGCGCGTCGTGCCGAGCCTGAGGAAGAGGACGAACCCGAACCCGTCGCCGCCCGCAATCAAACGGTGCAGCCGAACATCCCCACCCGCGCCTCCGTTGCGGCCAGCGCCACGGTCAAGAATGGCATCCGGATGGGTGAAGTGACGCTGATCGGTGTCTTCGGCACGGCCAGCAACCGCCGTGCGCTGGTGCGGCTGCCGTCGGGACGCTACGTCAAGGTGGGCGTTGGTGACCGGGTCGATGGGGGGCAGGTCGCGGCGATTGGCAAGTCCGAGCTGCGATATGTCAAGAACGGCCGTAACCTCATGCTGGCCATGCCCAGCGAAGGCTGAGGCCGCGCATCACCACGTCGCAAATCGAAGCCGTAGAGCCTCGCGTTTCTGCCGCGGATATTCTGGTCGGATCGTCCTCGCGACGGGTGCCGAGACTGGCGCATGAAGCGGCTCGGGCTATAGTGACAGGGATCGCCACTGGAACTGGCCGATCCGGCGCGATGGCGTCGGCACGACGGCTCCGCCCCTTGCCTAGCTGGATGCCCTGCCGAATGCTGTCGCCTTGCCCGACCTTGCCGTTGACCTTGACCCTGATGCCACCGCTTCCCATGGCAGGCCACGGGGCAGGGGGCTGAGATGGAAGGTTTCTTTTATTCCGCCACCATCTACCTAACCGCCGCCGTCGTCGCGGTGCCGCTGGCCTCGCGTCTGGGGCTGGGGTCCGTGTTGGGATATCTGCTGGCGGGCATCGCCATTGGTCCGATCCTGGATATCGTGGGGTCGGAAACCGAGGATATCCAGCATTTCGCGGAATTCGGCGTGGTGATGATGCTGTTCCTCATCGGGCTGGAACTGGAGCCCCGCACGCTGTGGGAGATGCGGCATAAACTGCTGGGTCTGGGCGGTGCGCAGGTGCTGCTGACGGTGGGCGCGGTCCATGTCGCGGCGGCGGTTCTATTCGATTTGCCGTGGAACGTCGCGCTGGCCACCGGGCTGGTGCTGGCGCTGTCCTCTACCGCTATCGTTTTGCAAACCCTGAACGAAAAAGGGTTGATGCGCACCTTGGGCGGGCGATCTTCGTTTTCGGTGCTGCTGACGCAGGACGTGGCTGTGATCCCGATGCTGGTCATGATCCCGCTGCTGCCACAAGTGGCGGCGGCGACGTCAGGCGGCGGCGATGACCATGGCGCGGGCGAGGCGGCGGTTGCCCCCGGTAGCGCCGATCAAACGGTGCAGGCCGCGCGCTCGCTCGTCGAAAGCCTGCCCGGCTGGGGCGTGGCGCTGGTTACACTCGCCGCCGTCGGCGCCATCGTCTTCGCTGGGCGCTACCTGACCGCGCCGCTGTTTCGCTTCATCCATATGTCGCGGCTGCGCGAGATGTATACCGCCACCGCCCTGCTGATCGTGGTGTCAATCGCGCTGCTGATGTCGATGGTCGGCATTTCGCCCGCTCTTGGCGCATTTCTTGCCGGGGTGCTGCTGGCGACCTCCGAATTCCGCCATGAGCTGGAAGCCAATATCGAGCCGTTCAAAGGCCTGTTGCTCGGTCTGTTCTTTATCACGGTCGGCGCGGGCATCGATTTCGAGGTGCTGCTGCGCGATCCCGCGATCATCATCGGCGCGACGCTGAGCATGATGGCGGTGAAGGGCGCGCTGCTCTACGCGCTGGGAACCGCTGGGCGCATGCGGGGGCGCGACCGTTGGCTGTTTACGCTGGGATTGGCGCAGGCGGGGGAATTTGGCTTTGTGCTTATATCCTTCTCGCTGCAGCAAAGCGTCCTGCCGGCGTCGCTGGCCGAGCAATTGCTGCTGGTCATCGCGCTGTCGATGCTGCTGACGCCGCTGTTCTTCATCGGCTACGAACTGCTGTCGAAGCGCGCCACGGATGACGGCGACGCGCTGCCGGAGCCCGACGAGATTGACGAGCAGGGCCCGGTCATCATCGCCGGGATCGGGCGGTTCGGGCAGGTGGTCAACCGCATGGTGCAGATGGGCGGTGTGCAGACCACTGTGCTGGATCATGATCTGGCCACGATCCAGTTGATGCGTAAATTCGGGTTTAAGGGCTTCTTCGGCGATCCCACCCGCCCCGAGCTTCTCCATGCTGCGGGCCTGCGCGAGGCGCGCGTGCTGGTGGTGGCGCTGGATGATACCAAGGCCGCGTCAGAACTGGTCCGTTATGCGCGCTCTGAGCGTCCAGACCTGCATATCGTCGCCCGCGCCCGCGACCGGCTGCATGTCTATGAGCTATACCGCGCCGGGGCCAATGACATCATCCGCGAGATGTTCGACAGCTCCCTACGCGCCGCGCGCTACGTTCTGGAAAACATGGATTACTCGGATTTCGAGGCCAAAGAGCTGGAGCGCGCCTTCTACAGACACGACCGCACGGCCCTGCGGGAGCTGGCAAAGCTCTGGGATCCGCTGGTGCCGGTAAGCCAGAACGAAGCCTATATCGCCCGCGCCCGCGAGTTGGACAGGGATCTGGAAACCGCGCTGGTCAGCAATCAGGCCGAACAGGCGGAGACTGAAAACAGCGTGCCCCCCGGGCCATCGCTTGCCACCGGCTCCTTCATGCCGGGCGGCAGCCTGACCAGCGGCGCGCGCGACCCTGCCGATTGAGCGACGCGCCCTTGGGCTTCGATCTGCTTGGATACCTATGGCTCTGCGGGCTTAGCCCTTGGGCCGCGCGGCTTTCTCGGTGATGCCGGACACACCCTCGCGCCGCTTCAGTTCGGCCTCAATCTCGGCCAGCCCCACATCACGCGCCGCGCACATGACCAGCAGGTGATACAGCACGTCGGCGGCTTCGGAGGTCAGCCGCGCGCGGTCGCCTTTCACCGCTTCGATGATCGCCTCAATGGATTCCTCGCCGAACTTCTCGGCGCATTTTTCCGGGCCCTTGGCGAGCAGTTTCGCAGTCCAGCTGCTATCGGGTGCCGCATTGCGGCGGGCGTCGATGGTCGCGGCCAGCCGGGCGATGGCGGCGCCTTTCGCGTCGTTGGCGCTCATGTCAGCCGCACCGGGATACCGGCCTGCGCCATATGCGCCTTAGCCTCGCCAATCGTGTGATCGCCAAAGTGAAAGATCGACGCGGCCAGCACAGCGCTGGCTTTGCCCTCGGTCACGCCTTCGACCAGATGGTCCAGCGTGCCGACCCCGCCCGATGCGATCACCGGCACTGGCACCGCCTCGGAAATCGCGCGGGTCAACGGAATGTTGAAGCCGGACCGCGTGCCGTCCTTGTCCATCGAGGTCAGCAGGATTTCACCTGCGCCTTTTTCGGTCACCGTGCGGGCAAATTCCACCGCGTCGATGCCCGTGGGTTTGCGCCCGCCATGGGTAAAGATCTCCCACCGGCCCGGCGCGACGGTCTTGGCATCAATGGCCACGACAATGCACTGGCTGCCGAACCGGTCGGCGGCGCGCGCCACCACATCGGGATCAGCGACGGCAGCAGAGTTGAAGCTCACCTTATCCGCGCCCGCCAGCAGCAGGTTGCGCACATCATCGACGGTGCGCACACCGCCGCCGATGGTCAGCGGCATGAAACATTGCTCGGCGGTGCGGGTCGCCAGATCATACATCGTGCCCCGGTTTTCATGAGTGGCATGGATGTCGAGGAAACACAGCTCATCGGCACCGGCGGCATCATAGGCGCGCGCCGATTCCACCGGATCGCCGGCATCGATCAGATCGACAAAATTCACGCCCTTCACCACGCGGCCATCGGCCACGTCCAGACAAGGGATAATACGGGTTTTCAGCATGGGCGGACTCCTGCGCTGTCGCGGTCCTTTTAGGGGCAAACCCTTGTCATTGCCAATGCGCGGACGAGGTTTTCGGGCAGGGAACGCTAAACTGATACGGAGAATTCCATGATGACACGTCTCACCCACCCCCTTGCCGCCGCGATTGCCTTGCTGGGTCTGACCGCTGGCGCCGCGAGTGCCGATATTGAACGGCTGAAGGCCACCGGCAGCGTGGCCGAAACCATCGACCGGCTGGAACAGGCCGTGGAAGGCGCCGGTGCCACTATTTTCGCCCGTGTCGATCACGCGGAGGGCGCGGCCTCGGTGGATATGGAGCTGGCTGACGCAGAACTGCTGATCTTTGGCAACCCGCAACTGGGCACGCCTGCCATGCAGGCCGATCCGCTGGCGGGGCTTGCCTTGCCGCTGCGCGTGCTGGCCTATGCCGATGCCGAGGGCCAGACCTGGATCGCCTATGAGGAGCCGGAAGAGATGTTCGACGACCTCGACATCGACGATGACGCGCCCTTCGTCGAGAAGATGGAAGACGCGTTGGAGAAATTGACCAAGGCAGCCTCCGGCAGCTGATTCACCCGCCTTTGCAAATGGGCCGCGCCTGTGCTTCGATCACCTGATCGCGGCGAGGCGCGGTTCGTTCTGTGACGAGTTCGCAGGCAAGCCTCCTCGAAAATGCACGAAAAACTGCCCATTTATTATATTTATTATAATAAATAGTTGCCGTTGCGAAATCCCGTTCCTAGGCTCGATCTGAATGCAATTTCGGAGGGCCTTGATGGAGCCTTTGCTGCAGGTCGATCAGCTTACAGTCACGTTCGGCGGCATTGTCGCGCTTCGGGATGTGGACCTGCGGGTGACGCAGGGCCGGACCACGGCGATCCTCGGGCCTAATGGTGCCGGCAAGACCACCTTGTTCAATGCGGTCGCAGGCGTTGTGACGCCCAGTTCGGGACGTATCTTGCTGGGCGACGCGGATATCAGCGCCGAACGCCCCAGCATCCGTAGCAAACGCGGCATCGCCCGCACCTTTCAGATCACGCAGCCCTTTACCGGGCTGACGGTCATTGAAAATGTCATGGTCGCCATCGTGTCGCGCGGCGTGTCGATGGCCGAGGCCCGCGACGAGGCGGCGGAATATGTCGAATTCGTCGGATTGGCGGCCAAGCTTGACGCCCCCGCCCGCACGCTCAGCACCGGTCAGCGCAAGCGTCTGGAACTGGCCCGCGCGTTGGCGACGCGACCCCGGCTGTTGCTGCTCGATGAGGTGACGGGCGGCGTCGACCGGCCCAGCATCCCCGAAATCCTCGACCTGATCCGCCGCCTGCGCGAAGAGCGCGGCATCACCGTGCTGGTGGTCGAGCATAATATGGAAGTGCTGTTCGGGCTTGCCGATGACGCGATCTTCCTCAATCGCGGCGAGGTCGTCGTGCGCGGCTCGATGCAGGAGGTCGCGGAACACGACGCGGTGCGCCGGATCTATCTGGGGGACGGCGATGCTTGATCTGAACAATATCGATGTCCATTACGGCGCGACGCAGGTTTTGTGGGATGTCTCCATGCGCGTGGGCGCAGGCGAAATCGTGTCGGTCATGGGCCCCAACGGGTCGGGCAAAAGCACCGTGCTGAAGGCCGCGATGGGCCTGAAGAAGGCGACGCGCGGCGAGGTGATCCTCGACGGAGAAGACCTGCAAGGCAAATCCGCCACCCTGCGCCCCAAGCGCGGCATGAGCATCGTGCTGGAACGCCGTCGCCTGTTCCCGCGCATGAGCGTGCGCGAAAATATCCAGCTGGGCGCGTTCACCCGCACCCATGCAGAAGCCGCGCGCACGATGGACTGGGTGCTCGACATCCTGCCCGATCTGCAACCGCATCTGAATGCGACGGCGGGGAAGCTTTCTGGCGGGCAGCAGCAGATGGTCGCCATCGCGCGAGGTCTGATGGCCGATCCGCGCGTCCTGCTGATGGATGAGCCGTTCCTTGGCCTGTCCCCGATCATGGTCCGCACCGTGTCGGACATCATGCGCACCATCAATGAAAAGGGGGTCGCCATCCTGTTCAACGAACAGAACGCGAAGCTGTCCTTCGCGCTTAGCCATCGCGGCTACCTGCTGGAAAGCGGCCGTGTCGTGCTTAGCGGTTCGGGCGAGGAGATGCTCGAACATCCGGAAGTCAAACGCGTCTATCTGGGACAGCGGGCGGAGGGTGCGGCATGAGCTGGCTCATCGAAATCATCCTCAACGGGCTGATCACCGGGTCCATCTACGCGCTGGTCGGCTCTGGCATTGCGCTGGTCTATGGCACGACGCGGGTGCTGAACTTCGCCCATGGCGAGCTGATCATGATCGCGGGTTATCTGGTGTTGTTTTTCAGCGTGACGCTGGGCTGGAATGTGTGGCTGGCCTCGTTCCTGACGTTAGTCATGGTGGCGGGCGCGGGCGCGTTGCTGCAACGGGCGACGATTGCGCCGCTGCTGGCGCGCGATGACTGGGCGTTCCGGGTCATCGCCGCCACGATCGGGCTGTCGATCTTTCTGCAAAGCGGGGCGCAGCTGGTCTGGGGCGAGCAGTTCCGCACCTTGCCCTATTTCTTCAACGGCGTGGCGGTGATCGGCGATGTGCGGATGCCGTGGCAACGCATCGCCATCCTTGTCATCGCGCTGCTCATCATGGCCGCCTCGGCGCTGGTTCTTTACCGCACGCCGCTGGGCCGGATGGTGCGCGCCACCGCGCAAGATGCCGAAGCAGCGCTTGCCGTGGGCATCCCTTCGGGGCTGGTGCATACGGCGGTCTTCGCGATTTCGGCGGTGCTGGCGGGGGCCGGGGCGATCCTGCTGTCACCGCTGGTCTCGGTCAATCCGTGGATGGGCGTAGCCTATCTGCTGAAAGGCTTCGCAGTGGTGATCCTTGGCGGGCTTGGCTCCTTTGGCGGGGCGGTCGCGGCGGGGTTCCTGCTGGGCCTGATCGAAAGCTTCGGCGTGGCCTTCGCGCCTACGGAATGGCGCGACGTGATTTCGTTTACCTTCCTCATCGCCGTGATCTGGGTGCGTCCCAACGGCCTTTTCGCCGGACGGGGGGCCTGATCCATGCTCGAAGTCTTTGGTCGCCGCCCCTACCTGATGCTGCTCGGGCTTGCCCTTGCGCTGCTGGTCGCACCCTTCCTGCAACTTAGCGATTATGTGCTGCATATCCTGACGCTGTTCCTGATTTTTGGCGTATTTGCTAGCGGCTGGAACCTGACGCTGGGTATCTTGGGGCTGAAAACGCTGGGTCATCACGCGTTCTTTGCCATCGGGGCCTATATCTCGGCCATCGTCGCCTATTACGGCGGGGTCAGCCCGTGGCTGACGATCTGGATCGGCGCGCTTGTGGCCTCTGCCGCCGGGGTGCTGATCGGTTTCCCGATCCTGCGCATCCGCTCGATGCCGCATGTCGCCATCGTGACGCTGGCCTTCGCGGAAATCGTGCGGCTGATCTTCTCCAACCTGAAGGATATCACCCGCGGGGAGCTTGGCTTCTGGGGGATACCGCCTTTCGAGCCGATCACGCTGGGCGACACCACGCTTCGGTTCGGGATTGGCAATGCCATCGGCTCCTACGCGCTGGCGGCGGTGATCTTCCTCGGCGTGCATCTGGCGCTGCTGGCGCTGCTCACCTCCCGCACCGGGCTGACCTTCCTGGCCATCCGCGACAGCGAAGCGGCGGCTGAAAGCCTCGGTATCCGATTGTCGGTGTGGAAGCTGGTGGCCTTCTCGGTCAGCGCGGCGGTCGTCGGGCTCAGCGGTGGGGTCTATGCCCATTATATGATGATCCTGACGCCGATCTCGGTCGCCGGGCCGGAAATGCTCATCACGCTTCTGGCGATGATCATCGTCGGCGGGGTCGGGCGCTTCTTCGGGCCACTTTTGGGCGCGCTACTGCTGACCGTCCTGTCGGAACTGCTGCGCGAATTCGGGGACTTCCGCATGCTGCTCTACGGGGCTGTTATCATCGCCTTTGTCTTTGCCGCGCCGCAGGGGTTGGCGGGGCTGAAATTGCCACGACTGCGGGACAGATCAGCGGCCAAACGCGACCGCACCGCCTGATCCGGCCCACACAAAAATCCACGACCTCAACAGGGAATAAAGGATAAAAACCATGGCTAAGAAAACAACTCGGCTGCTGTCGACGGGGATGGTCTCCGCCGCGCTCGCATTCGGCCTCGCGACCGCCGCCTCGGCGCAGGACGCGGTCAAGATCGGCGTGATCGGTCCCATGACCGGCCCCGCCGCCAACACCGGCATCGCGCATCGTCAGGGCATGGAACTGGCGGTAAAGGACTGGAACGACGGCACGGCCGAAACCGTCAGCGACACGCCCCCCACCGCCGAGCTGGTGTTCGAGGATTCGAACTCCAAGCCCGAGGTCGGCATCAGCGCCGCACAGCGCCTGATGACCCGCGACAGCGTCGACATGATCATCGGCGACACGCTGCACAGCCACGTCACCATGGCGCTGATGGAAATGGCCCCGCAATACAATGTGCCGATCCTGAGCGCGGAGCCGGTCTCCTCCGCCATCGCGGATAAGGTCACCGACGATCCGGAGCGGTATAAGCTCTATTGGAAGGGCAATTATAACAGCGACGGCTACGGCGAAGCGGTCCACAGCTTCTACCAGTGGGCCTTTGAAAACGGCGTGATCGAGGAAGGCAACAAGACCATCGCCTTTGTCGTCGAGGACACGGATTACGGCCTCGCCAATGCCGAAAAGATCGGCGAGCTGTTCGAGGAAAGCGGCTGGGAGGTCGCGGCAACCGAAACCGCTCCCACCGGCACCACCGATTTCTACCCGCAGCTGTCCAAACTGCGCGAATTGGACCCGGCGGTTCTAGTGTCGGTGTTCACGCTGGCGAATTCCGGTATTTCCTTCGTGAGGCAGCTGGGCGAACAGGCGCTTGAGGCCTCGCATCTGGGCATTTTCTACCCGACGCGTCCTGAATTCATGGAAGCGGCGCCGGATATCGCCGAAGGCATGGTCTGGGCCGCGCTTCAGTTCAGCCCTGACGTGACCCCTGCGCATCAGGAATTCAGCGACCGGATCGCCGCAGAATTCGACACGCCCGCGAACTACAGCCACGCGCATGCCTATTGCACCATGATGGTCGCCCTGCGCGCCGTCGATGCCGCAGGCAGCACCGATGCCGAGGCCGTCGCAGAAGAAATCGGCAAGACCGAATATGACTGCCTCGTGGGCAAGTTCCAGTTCGGCGAGGATCACACCGTCATGTCCGGCGCCGATTACATCCCGCTGCCCGTCGCGCAGATCCAGGACGGCAAGAGCCAGATCATCTGGCCCGAGAACGTCGCGACTGCGGAGCCTAAATAACGCAGAACCTGCGGGGGGGCATGCGTCCCCCCGCAACTTTGGGGGGCAGGGCACATGACGGATGACAGCGGAGTTACGGGCAAGCCGGAGCGCGCCACCGTGACAGGTGCGCCCACTGCCATGCCCCGCCGTGCCCCGCGCCACGCCGCTCGCAAACGATCCTCCATCATCGCCGGTGAAATTCGCTCTCGCATTATCACCGACGGGCTTAATCCGGGCGACAGCCTGCCCATCGAGAAGCTGATGATCGAGGATTTCGGCGCCAGCCGCGCCACCATCCGCGAGGCGCTGAAGGAGCTGGAGGTTCAGGGACTCATCCGCATGAAGACCGGCCCCAATGGCGGGCCCATCGTCGCCGGCAGCAGCCCACTCGAAGCGCTACAGGCGATCCGCAATTTCTGCTATTTCGAGAAAGTCACGATCCACGACATCTATGAGCTGCGCACCGCGCTGGAAGTGCAGATGGTGCAATCGGTCGCTGGCCAGATCGACGCCGCGACCTTCGAGCGGCTCGACGCGCTGGTCGAGATTTCCGCCGCCCCCGCCCATGACGAGGCCGAGCGCCGCCGCCAGCGCGAAGCGGAGTTCGAATTTCACACCGTGCTTGCCGAGGCCGCGCCGAACCGGCTTTTGACCCTGATGATCGAGGTCATCGCCGGAATTCTTGTCAGCGCCACCGCCCGCGACAGTGCCCGCCACCAGATGCATGGCGACTGGTCTTGCGAAAACAGCCGCTATCACGCCGATATCGTCGCTGCGCTGCGCGACGGGGATGCAGAGACCGCCGCCGCCCTCATGCACGAACACATGGCGCAGGCGCATCGCCATCTGGAGCTGATCTATGGCGATCTGACGTTGGAAGACATCGCGCTGACACCGCGTGAAAGGGACTGACGCATGTATACGCCCCCCGCCTTTGCCGAGCCGCGCCCCGACCGGGTGCTGGGGCTTGTCGAAGCGCATGATTTCGCCACGCTCGTCCATGCGGATGGCACGGATGTGGCGCTGACCCACGCGCCGGTATTCTTGCACACGCCACGCCACGCGGCGGAGGCCACAGCGGTGGAGGGCGCGACGCTGGAATTGCACCTTGCCCGCGCCAATGCGCTCTGCCGCAGGCTGGAACAGGTGCCGCGCCTGACCGTCGCCGTGCTGGGCCCGTCGCATTACATCACGCCCAGCTGGTATGAGTCGCAGGGTATGGTGCCGACATGGAATTACGCCGCCGTGCATCTGCATTGCGATGTCGTGCCCTTCACCGACCCCGACCGTCTGCACGCGCTATTTGATCGCACCGCCGAAGCCTATGAGCCTAGCGTGGGGGGCGATTGGAGCCGCGCGGGCGACCGCCAGCAGATGGTCGATAAGCTGATCCGCGGCATCATCGGCTACCGCCTGACCGTGCGGTCCCATGAGGCAAGTTTCAAGATGAGCCAGAATAAGACCCCCGCCGACCGCACCGCGGTGATCGACGGGTTGAACGGGCTCAAAACGCCCGCTGCGCGGGAGGTGGCCACGATGATGGCCGATTATCTCCGGGAGACCAGCACAGATGACTGACACCACTTATCACCTGGACCGCGACGTGGTCGCCTATCACTGCGGTCGCGATCTAGCGCCGCGCCTGACGGTGGCGCCGGGCAGCATCGTCACCGTCGCCACCCATGACGCGCGCAGCGGGCAGTTGAAACGCCCCGAGGACGTCATCCCCACCGCGCCCGATTTCGACGCACCGGGCTACCCCAAAACGAACCCCGTCACCGGCCCCATCGCGGTCGAGGGCGCAGAGCCCGGCGATGCGCTGGCGGTGACGATCCTCGACATCGATCTGGACCCTCAGGGCTTCATCATCGCGCGACCCGAATGGGGCGTGGTGCAAAACAGCGTGCCGCATCAGGTCGCGCGGATGCTGCCGGTGCGCGACGGCGCGGTCGATTTCGGCCCCGGCATCCGCATCCCGCTGCGGCCCAATGTCGGCACCATCGGCACCGCGCCTGCGGGCGAGGGCGTCGCCACGATCCATTGCGGGCGCCACGGCGGCAACATGGACAGCAACGCCATCCGCCCCGGCACCACCGTGCATCTGCCGGTCAATGTCGATCAGGGGCTGTTGTTCGTGGGCGATGTGCACGCGGTGATGTCAGACAGCGAGGCCGTCGGCACCGGCTGCGAGATCGGCGCCCGCGTCACTCTGCGCGTCGATCTGGTCAAGGGCGCGGCCCGTGACTGGCCGTGGATGGAAACCGACAGCCAGATCATCAGCTACGGTGCCGCCCCGGTCTATGAGGACGCCGCCGAAATCGCGATGCAACAGATGATTGACATGGTCGCCACCCGCCATGACCTGACCCCCGCCGAGGCGTTCATGCTGATCGGGCTGGCGGGCGACATGCGGATCAACCAGTCCTGCCGCTCGCCCATCGATATCAGCATGCGGGTGGAATTTCCCAAGCAACTCGACGGGGTGGCACGATGAGCGGCGAGGCGATGACCGATACAATGCGCGACCCGCTCAATGGCCTCGTGCGGCCTGAACTGCTGGCGCTGGCCGATTACAATGCCGGTGTCTCGCTGGAAAAGATGCGTGCCGAACTGGGGCTGGACCGGGTGGTCAAGCTCGACAGCAATGAAAACCCGCTCTCCTGTTCGCCCGCCGTGGGGCCCGCGATACAGGCGGTGCAGGACCGGATTTTCCGTTATCCCGACCGCGAAGAACTGTGCCTGCGTGCCGCGCTATCGCGGGATCTGGGGGTGGAGCCGGACCGGCTGGCCTTTACCGCCGGGTCCGAGGATCTGGTTTCGATCCTGTTTCGCATGGTCCTGCGCCCCGGCGAGGAGGTGCTGACCGTGGTGCCGGCCTTCGGGCTTTATGAGATCTGCGCGCAGCATGCCTCCGCCCGCACCCGCAAACTGCCGTTCAATCCCGATTGGAGCTTCCCGGTCGAAGCCGTCGTCGAGGCGCTGGCGGATAATCCGCGCATTCTGGTGATTTGCACGCCCTGCAACCCGGTCGGCGCGGCGATCACCCTCGACGATCTGGACCGGGTGCTGACCGCCGTCGGTCCCGACACGCTGGTGGTGCTGGACGAGGCCTATGTGGAATTCATGGATGACGCCACGCGCGGGCAGCATTTCGAACGGCTGAAGGCCCATGACGGCCCGTGGATGGCGCTGCGCACGTTCTCCAAGGCCTATGGTCTGGCGGGATTGCGGATCGGCTATGGTATCGCTCATCACCCCGCCTTGGCGGGCGCGGTCTACAAGGTGCGCTCTCCCTTCAATGTCAGTGCTACCGCGCTGGCGGGGGCCGAGGCCGCCTATGGCGATCAGGCTCATGTGGCCGCCACCCGTGATTTCGTCGCAGGAGAGCGCGACCGCGTCGCGGCGGCTCTGCGTGAACTGGGGCTTGCCCCCGCGCCGTCACAGGGCAATTTCGTGTTCTTCGACTGTGGCCGCCCCGCACGGGCGCTGGCCGATTGGCTGCGCGGTCAGGGGGTGCTGATCAAACCGTGGCACGAGGCGGATTATGACACTTACGCCCGTGTCACCATTGGCCGGGCCGAAGATAACGACGTCTTCCTTGCGACCCTACGCCGGGCATTGGCCGAGGCCGCCGCATGAGCGGGCGCGGTGCTGCGGCGGCGGCCTCCGCGCCGCCGCCCATCGAGGATGGCATCGCCGATCCCTTCGCCACATTGACGCCAGAGATCGCTGAGTTCACCCGCCTCATGGCCGCTGATGCCGCCAGCCATCCCCGCCGGGATCGGGTGCCGGTGGCGCAGGCGCGTTCCATCGCCGCGGCGATCCGGGAACCGTGGGCGCAGGGCGGCCCCCGCATGGCGCAGGAGACCGAGCACCGCGTGCCCACCCGCCATGGCGATCTGCGGCTGCGGCTTTACCAGCCCGAAGGCGGCGCGCCCGCTGAGGAGGCGCCCGAATGTGCGACCGCCAGTCCGGTGTTGATCTACCTGCCCGGCGGCGGCTGGACCCTGTTTGACATCGACACCCATGATCGGGTGATGCGCGAATATGCCGACCGGACGGGCATCGCAGTCGCGGGCATCGATTATTCCCGCGCGCCCGAGGCGAAATTTCCGCAGGCCATCGAAGAAATCACCGACGCTATTGGCTGGCTGGCCGCGCAGGCCCCGGCGCTGGGGCTTGATCCGGCGGCGATGCTGCTGGGGGGCGACAGTGCCGGGGCCAACCTGACGGTCGCCGTGGCGCTGGGGCTGCGCGATGCGGCGCTGCCGCCCTTACGCGGGATGGTGCTGAATTACGGCGTCTACGACCCGTGCGCGCTGCGCGAGTCGGCCCTGCGCTTCGGGGCCGGAGATCTGCCGCTGTCGAGCCACGTCATGCAATGGTTCACGTGGAACTACCTGCGCCATGCCGGTCAGATCAACGACCGCCGGGTGCGGGTGCTGGGCGCCGAGCTGAAAGGCCTGCCGCCTGCGCTGCTTGTCGTGGCCGATCATGACCTGCTGCATGATGAGAACCTCGACATGGCGATCGCGCTGCAAGCCGCCGGGGTTTCGGCGGATCTGCGGGTCTATCCCGGCACGGTGCATAGCTTTCTGGAGGCCGTGTCGATTGCGCCCGTCGCAGTCACGGCCTTTGACGACAGCGCCGCATGGATACAAGCGCGGCTGCGGGAGGCACCGCCACGGGGCAAGCGTGGGCGCGCGCAGGCGATGGGCACAGGATAAAGCGGGACCGCAATCCAAGCGCCCGTGTTCCGTGATCTGAGCCTATGACGATATGCGAGGAGGGCAGCCGCGCCGCGTCCCACGGCACCTGATCCGAACCACCGCATGGGCGCGCCTCGGGCAGGGGGCGCATCGCCCCCCCACACCCTGTGCCGCGCGCGGGACTACTTGTTCATCCGCGCCAGTTGCGCCTGCAATTCGGCCAGTTGCTTCTTGATGGTTTCCAGATCCTCGCCGCCCTGCGCGGTCTCGTCTTCCTCGCGGGCGGGGCCTGACCATCCCGCCATGCCGGGCATGGGCGGCACACCGGGAACTGGCGGCATGCCGGTGGTCATCGCCTTCACAAAGGCTTCTTGCTGGCGCTTCATCGCGTCGAAACCGGGCATGGAGGACATGGGATTTATCTTGCCCATATTCTCCATCATCTTGGACTGCCCGTCTTGCAGCATCTCGAAACTCATGGCCAGAAACTGCGGCACCACGCTTTGGGCCTGCGTCGTGTAGCTGCGCACCAGATCGGTCAGCACGTTCAGCGGCAGGACGCTCTCGCCCTTGCTTTCATGCTCCGCCACGATCTGCAGCAGATATTGCCGGGTCAAATCATCGCCGGACTTCAGATCGACGATCTGCACCTCGCGGCCGTCGCGGATAAAGCGGGCGATGTCCTCAAGCGTGACATAGTCGCTGGTCTCGGTGTTGTAGAGCCTGCGGCTGGCATAGCGCTTGATCAGCAGGGGACCGGATTTTTCGACCACACGTGACCTCCCTTATTGCGGTGCAGAAACCGTAGTCCCGCCGTGGGGGAAAGAAAAGCATTACCTTGGCATGTAAATTGCGGGGACTTCATCACTGGCGTTTCAGCGGGCCGGGGTGCTTGGCACTTGTGTGTCGGGCGGTGGAATTACCGGGTGCACCGTAAGCCTGCCCGTTGGATGGCGCTGCTGCGGTAGGGCGGCGCGCTTTATTGTCCCAAATTCCTCTCCGCCCGAAGGTCAGCGCAAGGTGGCCAACCGCCAGCCCGCGACGACGGGCAGGCGCTCACCCGCGCGGCCCACGGCCTTGTTCGCGGGCGGGGGCGCTTAGCACGCATGTGTCGGGCGGTGGAATTGCTGGGCGCACCGTGAGCTTGCCCGTGGGGTGGCGCTGCTGCGGGGGAGCGGGTGCGCTTTATGTTAGCCAAATGCCTCTTCGCTCTGAGGTTAGCGTGACGTGGCAAAGCGCCAGCCCGCCGGGACGGGCAGGCGCTCGCTCTCGCGGCCTTCGGCCTTGTCCGAGAGCGGGGGCGCTTAGCTCACAGGGTGGCACATCTGCGACGTCGCCACCTGCGGCCCTCGCCCCTCGCCCCCCGGCAAGCCCGCGCAGCAAAAAGGGGCAGACCTTGCGGTCTACCCCTCGGGCGCTCGTCGGGAGGAGAAGCGAGCGCCGCTTGTCTGACTTCGGGTCCACGCGGGAGGAGGTGCGCGGGCCCCGTCAGGCAATCCGTGATCCGGGCCTTACTTGGCGGCGGCGGATGCTTTCTTGGCGGCGCTGGTTGCGTCGGTGGTGGCTTTCTTCATCGCTGCGGTGGTGTCTTCGGAGAAGTCCTTGCCAGCAGCGAGCATCAGCTCGACGGTTTCCATTTGCACTTTCTTCGCGACTTCTGCGAAGGCTGCCATGTTTTCGGCAACCATTTCAGCCTGCGAGGAGGCGAAATCGGTCATGGCCTTGGAATAATCGGTAGGCTCTTCCTTGACGGTGGCCATTTCGCCCATCTTGGAGATGGTTTCCTTGGTCCATTTGGCGGAAATCTCGTTGGATTTCTCAGCGGCTTCGAGAGCCACTTTGGACATCTTCTCGCCCAGCAGGGCGGAGTTCTTGAATACGTCTTGCATGGAAGTGGTGTCCATCGGGAAGGACGCCATCATTTCCTGCATCATCTTGGTCATGTCGTTCTGGGTAGCCATTTATAAATTCCTAACTTGTAAGCGGTTCGCCGTTCTGCCTTGACCGATAGATACTTTCTGCACTGCGGCATTTCAAGGGTTTTTCTGCACTGCAGCAAAAAAACCTGTCCCTAGGTCACCTTGCAGGGGGCAGCGCCCGCTCAACCCTTTGGCAAGACGTAACTTCCCGGCGCATCGGCCAAGGGAGGGCAGGCGTCAGAGCCGGGCGTGCGCGCCGCCACACGCTTGCCCGAGCGGCGTTTCAGCCAGTTTTCCCAGCGCATCCACCATGTGCCATCGGTGAATTCCGCGCCCTTCTGCCAGCTTTCGGCATCTAGGCTCACATCGTCATTGGTGTAATGGCCATACTTGCGTTTGCTGGGCGGATTGACGATCCCCGCGATATGGCCGGACTGCGACAACACGAAGCTTTTGTTCTTCGAGCCCATGCCCCGCATCCCGTCGAACGATGATTTCCACGCCGCGATATGGTCGGTCTCGCAGGCGATCATCATCAGCGGCACATCGACATCGCGCAGGCGCAGGGTCTCGCCACAGATCTCCACGCCTTGCTCGCCGGCGAAACGGTTCTCCTGACACAGCCAGCGCAGATATTCGATGGTCATGCGGCCGGGCAGGTTGGTGCTGTCGCCGTTCCAGAACAGCAGGTCAAAGGCGGGCGGCGCTTCGCCCAGCATGTAGCTCTTGATTGCGGGTTGATAGACCAGATCGTTGGAGCGCAGGTAGCTGAAGGTCCGCGACATGTAGAAACTGTCGAGATAGCCGTGCTTGCGCGCTTCGGCCTCGATCCCGTCAACGAAATCATCCTCCAGAAACACGCCGAATTCGCCCTGATCGGAGAAATCGGTCAGCGTGGTAAAGAAGGTGGCGGAACGGATCGAGCTGTCGCCGCGCTGTTTCAACAGGCTCAGGGTCAGCGACAGGGTGGTGCCCGCGATGCAATAGCCGACCGCGTTGACCTTATCCTCGCCGGTGATCTCTTTCACCGTCTCGATCGCGGTCAGGTAGCCCTCCTCGATATAGTCATCCAGACCGACATCGGCATAGGACGCATCGGGATTGACCCAGCTGACCACAAACAGCGTGTAGCCTTGGTCGACGATCCAGCGGATCAGCGAATTCTGCGGCTTCAGGTCAAGAATGTAGAATTTGTTGATCCACGGCGGGAAGATGATGAGCGGGGTGGCGTGCACGTGTTCGGTCGTGGGGGCATATTGGATCAGCTCGAACAGGCGGTTGCGATAGACCACCTTGCCGTCGGCGGTGGCGATGTTGCCGCCCACCTGAAACGCGCTGCGATCCGCGAGGGTGACCGTCAGATCGCCGTTATTCGCCTCAAGATCCCGCACGAGGTTTTCCAGCCCGTCAACGAGGCTCTGCCCTTCGGTTGCCACCGCCCGCGACAGCGCCTCGGGGTTGGTGCCAAGGAAGTTGGTCGGGCTCATCATGTCGATGATCTGGCGAGAGAAGAATTCCAGTCGCTGCTTGTCCTTGGGGGCCAGCCCGTCGACATCGGCCACGGCCTGTCGCATCGCGTCGCTGGACAGCATGTATTGCTGTTTGAGGTAGTTAAAGAACGGATGCGTCGCCCAATGCGGGTCCGAGAACCGTTTATCCGTCGGGGTCATGTCGGGCGGCGGCGCCAACTGGCCGGTGACCAGCGCCTGCTGAGCGTCGACGTAATGTTTCAGCGTCTTGCCCCAATAGCTGATCTGATGCTCCAGCAATCTGCCGGGGTTCGACATCCATTCCGTCATATAGGCGGTCGATGCCTTCAACATCAGGTCCTGACCCGGGCCTTGCAGCGACGGATCGATCTGGCGCTTGTTAGAGAATGCGGCAATCAGGCGTTTGGTCAGCGCGTCGATCTTGCGCAGGTTTTCGTCCAGCAATTCGGTCTCCGCGGCGGTGGGGGGATCGGTCGTGTCGCCGGTTTCGCCTTGGGGGGCGGGGTCTGTGTCGGGGCTTTTGCCACTGCTCTTGCCGGGGCGTTTGCCGCCGGCTCCGCCATGGCCCTGCACTTTATGGTCAGTTGTCATTGTGCGGATTCCCCCCTAGCTTTCCCATGAAGGGTAGCGCTTGCGGGTTCGGGAGGCAAAGCAGCTATTTACCTCCCGACCTCATTTCGAGTGCGGACCCACGAGAGGGAAGCAGATGAAATACATGGCAACCTATGACCTGATGGAAACCGTCAGAGTCACCAATCAATGGCTGGGCGCAAGCGCAAAGGCCATGTTCTCATACCCCGTTTTCGGCCTGACGGCGAATCCGATGATCCAGATGACCGCCGCCTGGGGCGAGGTTACGGAACGCAGCTATGCGCGCATGGTCGCGAAACCTGACTGGGATATCGGCTCCGTCGTGTGTGACGATGGCCGCGATCATCTGGTCAAAGTCGTGACCGAGGTGGAAAAACCCTTCGGCGATCTGCTGCGCTTCGAGGTGCATAACCGCGAAGGAAAGCGCCGCCGCGTGCTGCTGGTTGCGCCAATGTCGGGTCATTACGCAACGTTGCTGCGCTCCACCGTGATGTCGCTGCTGCCCGATTGCGAAGTGTTCATCACCGATTGGCATAACGCCCGCGACATCCCGGTGTCGGAGGGCAAGTTCGATATCGAGGATTACACGCTCTATCTGGCGGATTTCATGCGCCATCTGGGGTCCGACATTCATGTCATCGCGGTCTGTCAGCCGGCCCCGCTGGCACTGGCCGCCACTGCATATCTGGCCGAGGAAGACCCCAGCGCCCAGCCCGCCACGCTGACGCTGATCGGCGGTCCGATCGATCCGGGCGCGGCCCCGACCGAAGTGACCGATTTCGGCGCGTCCGTCACCATGGGCCAGCTGGAGCAATATGTGATCCAGCGTGTGGGCTTCAAATATGCGGGCGCGGGGCGGCTGGTCTATCCCGGTCTGCAACAGCTGACATCGTTTATCGCGATGAATGCGGAAACCCATGCCAATGCCTTCTTCAATCAGATCATGGCGATCTCGAAGGGCGAAGCGGGCGACAGCAACCGCCATAACAAGTTCTACGACGAATATCTTGCCGTGATGGATATGACGGCGGAATTCTATCTGTCGACGGTGGAGCGGGTGTTCAAGAATCGCGAAATCGCGCTCAACGAATTCGAGGTCGCGGGCAAACGGGTCGATATCTCGAAAATCACCGATGTCGCGGTCAAAACGGTCGAGGGCGCAAAGGACGATATTTCCGCGCCCGGCCAATGTGTCGCCGCGCTGGACCTGCTCACGGGCCTGCCCGATAGCAAGAAGGCCAGCCATCTGGAGCCGGGTGCCGGCCATTACGGTATTTTTGCCGGACGCTCATGGCGCAATAACATCCGGCCTTTGGTGCTGGAATTCCTTGACGCCAACAGCCGCAGCGTGCCGGAAAACGACACGCAGGCCCCCGCAGCTACGGCCAAACCGGCCCCAGCCAGCCCCGCGGAACGTAAGTCCGCCTGACACCGGAAAGACGCCCTGAGCGGAGCGCGCTGACGCGGCGTTCTGCTTTGGGCTTTTCCGCCCCGTTTGGATCGGGTAGCCCGGCGCAATGAGATACACCACACCCCTGATCCGGCCGGGCCAGAGTATCGGGCTGCTGGGCGGGTCGTTCGATCCGCCTCATGCCGGGCATGTGCATATCAGTCTCGAAGCGATGAAGCGCTTCGGGCTGGATCGGCTGTGGTGGCTGGTCTCTCCGGGCAACCCGCTGAAGGTCAACGGCCCCGCCCCGATGGAAAAACGGCTGGCGGCGAGCCGCGAGATCATGACCCATCCCCGTGTCGACGTTACCGATATCGAGGCGCAGATGGGCACGCGCTACACGGCCGAGACCCTGCAAAAGCTGCGCGCGCGCTATCCCGCCACCCGTTTCGTGTGGCTGATGGGTGCCGATAACATGGTGCAATTCCCAAAATGGGAACGCTGGGACTGGATCATGGAAAACGTCCCCGTGGGCGTCATGGCCCGCCCCGGACAGCGCCTGTCGGCCCGCATGTCAAAGGCCGCCGACCGCTACGGGCGCTGGCGCGTTCCGGCCTATGAAAGCCATAAGCTGCCGCATTGCGCGCCGCCCGCGTGGTGTTTCATCAATATTCCCATGTCCAACGTCTCCTCCACCGCGATCCGGGCCAGCGGGGGCTGGGGCTGATCACCGCGGGCGTCTTTGGCGCGCGGTAAGGGGTGCGGCTCAGGCTTGAGCATGGCTTGGGGGCAGGGTCGCAGGCAGGATCGGAACGTGGCACCCGCGCGTGATGCGGCGGGTTCAAAAAACTGCCCGTGCAGGACCGTTTTGGGCCGACCCCTCAGGCGCGCGCGACTGGCGCAACGCCTTGCCAGACCGGCACAACCGCCGCTGACATTCCGGTTATCTCCCTCACAGCGCTCTTGTGAGCCGCCGGGCATTTTGCCAAGTTTCGGCGCATGAACGGACCTTCTCGACTTTCGCGCCGGGCTTTGCTGGGTGGGCTGCTTGCCGGTGTGGCAGCGCCCGCGCTGGCCAATGCGCCGCTGACCTCTCTTGCCCCGCGTCCGCGCCCCGCGCGCGCCCCCGAAGAGGCCGCGAAGCCACCCCCTCCGCCGCCGCCGCCACTTGCCGATGTGATCGCCGCCGCCGGGCTGAGCGGGAAGATCGCCGTGACCGTGGCCGATGCGGTAACGGGGGAGGTGCTGGAGCAGTCGGGCGGAGACATGCCCCTGCCGCCCGCATCGACCGCAAAGGCGATCACCGCGCTCTATGCGCTGAACCGGCTGGGGCCGAGCTACATGTTCCGCACCCGTGTCCTTGCCACCGCGCCGGTGGTGGATGGGCGGTTGGACGGGGATCTGATCCTTGCGGGTTCGGGCGATCCGACGCTGGATACGGACCGTTTGGGCGACTTGGTTCTGACGCTGAAGGAAAAAGGACTGGTGGAGATCACCGGTCGTCTGCTGATCTGGGGGGCGGCGCTGCCGCAGGTGGCGACAATCGATCCCGGCCAGCCCGATCATGTGGGCTACAGCCCCGGTGTGTCGGGGCTGAACCTCAATTTCAACCGCGTGCATTTCGAATGGCGGCGGGCGAATTCGGGCTATGAGCTAAGCATGGACGCGCGGTCGGGGCGCTATCGCCCGGCTGTCAGCACCTCGCGGATCGAGGCGGTGGACCGGGCGCTGCCGCTTTACACCTATCGCGCGGTCGATACCCGTGACGACTGGACCGTGGCCGCGCAGGCGCTGGGGACAGGGGGCAGCCGCTGGTTGCCCGTGCACAATCCGCAAGCCTATTGCGCCGATGTGTTCCGGGGGCTGTTGCGGTCCAACGGCATCACCACGCCCGCGCCCGTGATGCTGGACACGCTGCCGCGCGATTCGGTGCTGATGGCCGAAAGCCTGAGCCAACCGCTGCGCGTCATCCTCGAAGACATGCTGCTCTATTCCACCAATGTCACCGCCGAGGCCGTGGGCATGGCCGCCACGGCTGCGCGGGGCGAACGCCCGACCGACCTGCCCGATAGTGCCGGGCGGATGAGCGAATGGTTGCAGGCCATGGCGGATACGGGCGGCGCGCGGTTTGTCGACCATTCGGGGCTGGGCGAATTGAGCGGGATCAGTCCCAATGACATGGTGCGCGCGCTCACACGGCTGGGCCCCGTGGCTGAGATCCGCGGCATCCTGAAAACCGTGCCGATGCGGGACACGAATTATTCGGTGGTCAAGAACCACCCCGCGCGGGTGCGCGCCAAGACCGGCACGCTGAACTTCGTCTCGGCCCTATGCGGGTTCCAGAGCATGGCCGACGGGCGGGAGCTGGCTTTTGCGATGGTGATGGCCGATCAGGATCGCCGCGCCCAGCTTAGCCGCGAGGACCGCGAGCGCCCCGATGGCGGCGCTGCGTGGAATGGCCGTGCCAAGAGGTTGCAGATGTCACTGCTGCGTCGCTGGTCGGAAACCGGCGTCATCTGAGCCTGTAACAGGACCAGCGTTGACAGCGCCTGCGCATGAAAAAGGCCCGCCGGGCAAGGGCGGGCCTGTAACTCGTCTCCACGAGGGAAGCGTGGGAACCTTGGAGGTCGGGGTCGTGGTGCCGGATTAAATCCGGGCGCCGGAACGGTTGCGCGGCCCAAAGATGAGCCAGGCGACGAAGCCCAGAACCGGCAGAACCAGAATAACAATCGTCCAGACGATCTTCGACAGGGTCGAAGCGCTGGAGGACAGCACGTTATAGATGGCAAAAATATCTGCCACGAGGACCAGAAGGCCGAAAAAACCATATTCCATGTGATAAACTCCTAATCGCGGCTTCGGAAATCAAACGCCGCAAATGCCGGCGCGGTTCCCTGCCAGCGTCGGAGTATTTCATCGGGTGGAGCGGGTTAGGGTGCCACGGGAGGCGCGTTCCGGTGCGGGATGCTCTCTCTATGAGCCGCCACAGGCGCATTGACATAAGGTCACTTTTAGCGCAGTTTTGGATCTGAAGACGTGCGTCTTCTTGCTTCCTGCCTCGCAAATATCGTTTGAGCCCCTGACTTGGTCACGGGGCTTTTTATTTGCGCCAGGGTCGAAGCCGAACCTTCCTGAAATTTGCGGAGAACGCTGTGGAAGACTTCCCTTGGAGTCTTCTGGAGGCGATCGCTGTGCGCTTGCTTTCCGGCCTAATTGGCTGGGTGCTTAAACGGTTGCGCCGGCGTAAGACGCCCCGGAAGTAGATAAATCTTACCGATCCGCCCTCGACAGCCGTCTGTCTGGAGGTAGTCCCGAAAAGTTAGATTCATCGAACGGGGGAGGTGTGCTTGACACGACTAACATCGCCGGGTGAGCGCTTCCTTCGGCGGGTGGAACTGCATCGGGTGAACGGCGCGCTTCTAAAGGCGCAGCTCGCGTTATTCGCATGCGCGGCCCAGCGACGTTTGCAGCGTCAGGCCCGTGTCGTTCGCGTCGGGCTCGGGCCGCTTAGACGGTCATGTGGCGCGCGCGGGTGCCGCGTTCGATGGCGGCGGCGTGAAGGCGGCCAATGTCCAGCTCATACCGGATTTCTTCGAGAATGCGCGCCTCAGGCCCCTCAATCGCGCCATCAGCGGCGGCCACATCGCAGGCCAGCGCATAGGCGGTTTCGTTAAGCTTTTCGGGCAGGCGGTCGCGCAGAAGCGTGAAAAGCTGGTCCAGCCCGTCTTCGGCTTCAAACAGGGTGAAGACGAGATGCGAGATCTCCCCGATGCCGCTTTGATCGAAATCCCGGAATACCGGCAGGTGATTGACGATCCGCTGGATGGTCACAAGCTCGGACGTGCGCATATGCTCGTCCGAGGCCGAGACCGCGATCATCAGCGCAACGAGGCATTGCTGCGGGGTAAGCTCTGCGGTGTCGGTGGGCACGGGGGCAGTCCTTCAGATCTGGGGTGTCGCGGTGCGGACCATGTTTATTGACGTGGCGACGGTGCCGCAATAGGTAGCGAACCGGCCCGGCGCAGCGCCGCCTGCGGGCCCGATGTCCCTGTCCCGAGAAGCGAGAACACCCCATGACCGAGTTGCGCGATGCTGCGATGTCCTCCAAGGCCTGGCCCTTCGAAGAGGCGCGCCGTGTGCTCAAACGGGTTGAAAAGACGCCGCCCGAGAAAGGCTATGTGCTGTTCCAGACCGGCTATGGCCCGTCGGGCCTGCCGCATATCGGCACGTTCGGAGAGGTCGCGCGCACCACGATGGTGCGCCGCGCGTTCGAGTTGATTTCGGACATGCCGACAAAGCTGATCTGCTTCTCCGATGACATGGACGGCTTTCGCAAAGTGCCGACCAACCTGCCCAATCAGGAGATGCTGGCCGAAGATCTGCACCTGCCGCTGACCCGCGTGCGCGACCCGTTCGGCACGCATGAGGGCTTTGCCCAGCATAATAACGCGCGGCTTTGCGCGTTTCTCGACAGCTACGGTTTTGACTATGATTTCGCCTCGGCCACCGACTATTACACCTCGGGGCGGTTCGATGCGATGTTGCTGACGGCGCTGGAGCGCTTCGACAAGATCATGGCGATCATGCTGCCGACGCTGGGCGCGGAGCGTCAGGCGACCTATTCGCCCTTCCTGCCGGTCAGTCCCAAGACGGGCAAGGTGTTGCAGGTGCCGACGCTGGAGCGCAACGTGAGCGCAGGCACCATCGTCTACGAAGAACCCGATGGCGAGCGGGTGGAAATCCCCGTCACCGGCGGCAATGTCAAAATGCAGTGGAAGCCCGATTGGGCGCTGCGTTGGGCCGCGCTGGGCGTCGATTACGAGATGTCCGGCAAGGACCTGATCGACAGCGTCACCCAATCCGCCAAGATTTGTCGCGCGCTGGGTCAGACCCCGCCCGAAAGCCTGTCTTATGAGCTGTTCAACGATGAGACCGGGCAGAAGATTTCGAAGTCGAAAGGCAATGGCCTGTCAATGGAGGAATGGCTGACCTATGCCGCGCCCGAGAGCCTGCAATATTTCATGTATCAAAAGCCCAAGACGGCGAAGCGGCTCTATTTCGACGTGATCCCCAAGGCCGTCGACGAATACCACCAGCAGCTGCGCGCCTATCCCGATCAGGATGAGAAGGCGCAATTGGCCAACCCGGTGTTCCACATCCACGGCCATGACGTGCCGGGCTCGAACATGGTGGTGCCCTTCGCGATGCTGCTGAACCTCGCCTCGGTGTCCGGGGCGGAGGATAAAGACACGCTGTGGGGCTTCATCCGCCGCTACGCGCCCGATGCCAGCCCGGAAAGCCACCCGGATCTGGACGCGGCGGCGGGCTTTGCGGTGCGCTACTACGAGGATTTCGTGCGTCCCGAGAAGACCTACCGCGCGCCCAGCGAGCAGGAGCGCGCCGCGCTCACCGATCTGCGCGACCGGCTGGCCGTGTGGGATGGCGGGCTGGATGCCGAAGAGTTGCAGAGCATGGTTTTTGCTGTCGGCAAGGCGCATGAGTTCGAGCCGCTGCGCGCATGGTTCACGGCGCTTTACGAAGTGCTGCTGGGCGCCAGTCAGGGCCCGCGCTTTGGCGGGTTCATCGCGCTTTACGGCGTGGATGAAACTGTGGCGCTGATTGATCGGGCGTTGGCGGGCGATCTGGCCTGAGCCGCGGTGGGCAGGCCGCTGAAGCGTCAAGCGGGGCCGTTCGGGAGAGCGTCCCCGCGGGCGTGGCGCGAAAAATGAAACCAATCGCCGTGCGGGGTCGTATCTTGGGGCAGGACCTGAGGAGGATCACGCATGGATTGCCGCTTTCATCCGCTTGCCTTGGCCGCTGTGGCCATTGTCATCGCCGCGCCCGCCCCGGCGCAGGACGCGGAGGTGCAGGGGGTGATCTCGGATCAACTACAGGCCTTTGTGGCGCGAGATGCGGAGCGCGCGTTCAGCCATGCCTCCCCGATGATGCAGGGGATGTATCGGTCGCCTGAGATGTTCTCGGGCATGGTCGCGCAGGGCTATCCCATGGTGTTTGATAATGCGCAGGTGCGATTCGGCGGGGTCGAGGTGCTGGGCGCGACCATGGTGCAGACGGTCTATATCACCGATGCCGGAGGCCGATTTCACGCGCTGAAATACGAGATGATCCAGATCGAAGGTGACTGGAAAATCAACGGGGTAGAATTGCTGGAAGCGCCGACGCCTTCGGTCTGATCCACGTCCCGCAACACCCCACCGCACGGTGCCCTAAACTTATCTCCATGATCCTTGTGCAGTCTGCTGCGCAATCCCCGATGGTGCGTTGCCTCGGGGCCCAGATGATTTGCAGGCTGCCCGCCGCGGGGCCTGCCGGGGGAAGGGGATCCTGCGATGAACATGGCGATTACCGATGGGCTGACACTGACGCCGCCTGCCTTTGCCAATGGGCTGGAGGTATGGGCAAACGGGGATGGCACCCCGGGATCGACGCAATTGGACGGGGTGCCGACAGCGGTGTTTGTGCCGGCGGACGCGGATTTTGCCGGCTGTCTGGAAATCGTGAAGCTCAACGCCACCGAGCCCGTCCGATATATGGGCGAGACGCCCTACAGGCCGGGGCTCTATCTGCGCGTCACTGCGCGGGTGAAGGCGATGTCGGGCAATTTGCCGAATGTGCGGATTGCGGCTTGGGCGGGGGATGCGAGTCT
This sequence comes from Marinobacter sp., assembly GCA_040119125.1. Lineage (GTDB taxonomy): Bacteria > Pseudomonadota > Alphaproteobacteria > Rhodobacterales > Rhodobacteraceae > Pacificitalea. The sequence goes on along the minus strand of JBEDTR010000005.1, from coordinate 252,624 downwards.
GACCCATGTGCCGGGATTGGTCGAGACCGGGCCGAGCGTGGCGCTGGCGCAATATGGCGAGGTGGTCGAGGTCAGCGCGATCATCGGCTCGGGGCAGCGCGGCGGTGTGGATATGGTCTGGGGCACCGCGCCCGCCTACGCCCATATCGGGCTGGACCTGACCGGACCGAATGGCGGGGTGGTGCGGATCGACGATCTGACGGTCGAGGATGTGACGGTGGCCTATCTGGCGCAGATGCTGGGCGGGGTCGATGTGCGCGATTACGGCGCGGTGGGCGACGGGGTCACCGATGACAGCGCGGCCTTTGAGGCGGCGGATCAGGCCGCCGAGGCTCAGGGCCGCGAGGTGCTGATTTCGGCGGGGCATTACCGGCTGGAGCAGAACACCAGCCTGAGCCGCCCGGCGCGGTTTATCGGCACGGTCGAGATGCCCGCCGAGGCGCGGCTGACGCTGACGCGGAATTTCGACCTGCCCGCCTATGCCGACGCGTTTGGCGATGAGACCGAGGGCTTTCGTCGCGCGCTACAGGCGTTGTTCAATTTCGCCGATCACGACGCGCTGGATATGGGCGGGCGCAATGTCGATTTGACCGCCCCGATTGACGTGCATGCGGTGGTGGGCACGCGCGACAATTCCGCGATTCGGCGGGTGATCCGCAATGGCAGCTTCTACCTGCGCGACAGCGCGGAGTGGGCGGATACGGTGATGACGTCGCAGGCAAGCTATTCGGCGTCTGATCCCAAGCGGCTGAGCAATGTGGTCGATATCGCCAATGTGCCGGTCGGCGCGCTGATCACCGGGGCGGGTGTGGGGCGAGAGGTCTATGTCACCTCCAAGAACGTGGGCGCGGCGACGCTGGAGCTGTCGGCGGAGCTGCATGATGCGGTGGGCACGCAGAATTACACCTTTCGCCGGTTCAAATATGCGCTGGATTTCTCGGGCTTTTCCGATGTCAGCCGGGTGGTTCTGGCGGATCTGGAATTTCAGTGCAACAGCCTCGGGTCTGCCGTGATGCTGCCGCCTGCGGGGCTGATCTTTCACGTTCGGGATTGCTTTTTCAGCAATATGAAGGACCGGGGCATTACCTCGACCGGGCGGGGGTGTCAGGGGATGCTGGTGGATCGCTGCCAATTCCTGAGCCGCGAGCAGCAATTGCCGGTCAGCGACCGCGAGACCATTGCGATCAACGTGAACGCCAATGACACCAAGATCCGCGACAACCGCGCCGTGCGGTTCCGGCATTTCGTCGTGTCCGGCGGGGCGGGGCATATCTACGCGGGCAATCACTGGTTTCAGGACGATCACGAGCCCGATGGCATCCGCACCGCCGGGCTGGTCCTGACCAATACCAACGTCAAGATGCTGATAAACGGCAACTATATCGACAATTCATTCATCGAATGGACGAATGAGCATGACAGCGCGCCGGAGCATTCCAACGAATACAGCTTTGGCGGGCTGACGATCGTTGGGAATATTTTCACCGCAATCGACGTGGCGCCGTGGTTTTCGTGGCTGGTGGTCAAGCCCTATGGCGCGGGGCATTACATCCACGGGCTGAATGTCACCGGCAATACGTTCAAGGCGCTGAACGGCAATATCGACCGGGTGGAGAAGGTCAATGACACGCTGGCCGGGCTGGATATGGGCCGGTGCCGCAATCTGCGCTTTGAGGGCAATCTGTTCACCGCCATCGATCAGGTGACGGTCAATCCGGTGACGGTGCAGGTGGATCAGGCGACGGATGCCAAGACATGGGTGGTGGAGTTCGACGGCTATCTGCCGTTCGACGGCCGGGCGCGCAATGTCGAGAATATCGTGATGGAGGGCGAAATCCGCAATGCGGCGGGGGATGGCGTTTACGCCTATCCGTTTGTGCGGGTCGAACGGGGCACGAATGGCGACGCGGTGGAGGTGGTCTGGCCCGAGCCGGTGCATGGCCGCATGCATATCACCGGGCGGGTGGATGCGCCGAATTGAGCGGGCCTCGGAAGCGGGGCTTAGCTCGGCAGTATCAGGTCGGCGGGGGTGAGGTGGAACGCCCGTCCGAACCCGCCATTCAGCATCGCCGCCACCGGGACGAAGCGGACGAAGTGAAAATCCGCGAAGTCGAGGTAGAGCGCCGATTTCGGGCGCAGGGCGAGGTAGCGGTCGCGCAGGGTGATGTGGGCGGTGCTGTCGCGGGGGACGAAGTCTGCGCGGGCCTGAAGCGTCAGGCGCGGATAGGTGAGCGGATCGCCTTTCGCGCCCGGCTCCCCCAGCAGCAGCGAGCAGGCGGGCGTGACGCGCAACGCGCCGGTGTGCAGCGCAAGGTCGGAGATCAGGCTGACCGGCGTGCCGCTGGCGTCGGTGGCCAGGGCCACGCGGCTGACCAGCGGCATCCCGTCCGACAGCACGCCAAGCGCGGCGAAGCGGGCCGTGTCGATCAGGTCGCGGGCCTGCGCGCGGGCCGCCTCATCAGTTGGGCGGATGGGGCCGGGCGCGGCGTCGGGCATCAGATCCCGATGAAGGGCTGGGCCAGACGCGGCAGCCAGCCCCGAAACCGCAGCGGCGCGTCCGTGGCGGCAAGGCAGATGCAATCGCGACCGGTTTCGGCCACAGGAGTATGGTGCAGATCCTCGTCGCCCATTTCGACATCGCCGGGGGTGAAGCGGTCGACCTCATCGGAAAACGCGCCTTGCAGCACCATCGTCATTTCCATGCCGCGATGGGAATGGTCAGGCATTTCCGCCCCGGCGGGAATGTAGAGCAGCCGCGCCTTGGCCCGTCCCGCGCAGGGTAGCACAACCTGCCGGACACCGCCCCCGACGCTGCGCCAGCGAACGGTTTCGGCGCTGGCGGCGGCGTAATCGCCCAGCGGAGCGGGGAAGGCCGTATCAGAGGGCGCGGCAGTAGACGCGGCGGGCGGCTGGTCATCGGCTGTATCGTCGGGTCCCGCGCGCAACCGGGCCAGCATGGCGTCCAGCGCACCGGGCGGCAGGGGGGCGGGCTCGGTCTCTTCGAGCAGCGCGCCGCCTGTGGCCTCGACCGCCGCGACGGTGGCGCGGCAGGTATCACACAGCGACAGGTGACAAGCGACGACCAGTGCAAAGGCCTCGTCCAGCGAGCCGGCGGCGTAGGCTGCAAGCACGGAGTCGGGGATGTGGTGCCGGATGGGGGGCAGATCGGTCATTGGCGGGCACTCAACTCGTGGCGCAGGCGTTCCAAGCCCAGCCGGATGCGGGATTTGATGGTGCCGAGCGGCAGGTTCATCACCTCTGCGATTTCGCTATGCGACAGGTCCGCGAAATAGGCACGCGCGATGACGTCGCGCTGGCGCTGGGGCAGGCGGGCGATGGCGGCGCGCAGGGCGATGCTGTCCTGGGACACGGCGACGGTTGCTTCGGGGTCGGGCGATTCGGTCGCGGCCCAAGGCAGATCTTCTGGCTCCGGGCGGCGCTGTTTGCGAATCAGGTCGATATGGCGATTGCGGACGATGGTGAAAATCCATGTCGCGGCCCCGGCGCGGGCGGGGTCATAGAGCCGGGCCTTGCGCCAGACGAGGGTCATGGCGTCCTGCATCACCTCATCGGCCTGAGCCGAGGCGCAGCCGGTCTTGATCAGCCATGCCCGGATTCGGGGAGCGAAATATTGGAATAATTCGGCAAAGGCGGCCTCGTCGCGATGCAGGGCGACCCGGCGCAGAGCGCGCGAAAACGGGTCGGTTTGCGCGCGTGCCTGGGCGGCCGCATCGCTATCAGCCGAAGGCCGCGCGGAGGTCGTGGCGTGCGAAGCCCCGTTATCTGCAAGGCCTCCAGACGCAGGAACGTCATCGAACCCGCTGTCGCGCGGTCGATCGGGATGGGGGCGTTTGTCGGGATCGTCTCCGATCATGCGACCTTTCATTGCCGACGGCAGGCCGGGCGGGGGGCCGCCATGCCTGCGTGATGCCGTTGCGGCGTAAGTTGCTGTTCCTGTCATGTCCAGTTTACGCACAAAGCCGGGGGGCGGATCAAACAGCTTGTCGCGATATGTGTGAAACGCGCCCGTGCAATGCGTCCACAAGCGGTTGCGCCTCCCTGACCCTGGCCTATGGTGCGCGAAAGTGACCAGCGAAGCGGGGTTGAGATGGCAAACCGGGCGGATCAGAACGACACCGACATCGAGACTTCGCACGCCGCGGAAAACGCCGCTGCAGGGGCGGGCGCGCCGGTGCCCGGCATCCCCCCCGAGGAGCCGCGCGAGGACTTCGATCCGCAGCTGGATTCAATGCGCGTGCGCGAGGTTCTCGACGCGATTGATGCCGAAGATGCGGCGGCACTGACCGTCCTGCTGGACCCGCTGCACCCTGCGGATATCGCCGACCTTATCGAACAGTTCGACGACCGCCATCGCCGCGCATTCCTAGAGGTCTGGGGCAGCGAGATCGACGGGGAAATCCTGTCGGAACTGCGCGAGGGCCTGCGCGAGGAGGTGATCCTTGCTCTGCCGCAGGACACCTTGTCGGACGCGGTGCGCGATCTTGATTCCGACGATGTGGTCGACCTGCTCGAAGATCTTGAGGAATCGCAACAGGCGCTGATCCTCGGCGCGCTGCCGGCAATCGACCGGGCGCAGATCGAGCAGGCGCTGGCCTTCCCGGAATATTCCGCCGGTCGTTTGATGCAGCGCGAAGTGGTGCGGGCGCCTGAGCATTGGGATGTGGGTCAGACCATCGATTTCCTGCGCGCCGCGGATCGCGAGCTGCCGGATCAGTTCTACCATATCATGCTGGTCGATCCGCGAATGCGGCCCATCGGCTATGTTGCGCTGGGGCGGATGTTGTCGAGCCCGCGCAGCACCCGGCTGGCCGACATCACCGAGGACAGTTTCCGCACCTTCGGAGTGGAGCAGCCCGAGGATGAGGTCGCCTATGCGTTCAACCAGTATCACCTGATCTCTGCCCCGGTCATCGACGCCGAGGAGCGGCTGGTCGGTGTCATCACCATCGACGATGCGATGGCGGTTCTGGACGAGGAAGCCGAGGAAGACATCCTGCGTCTGGCCGGTGTTGGCGAAGGCTCCCTGTCCGACCGGGTGATCGACACCACGCGGCAGCGTTTGCCGTGGCTGGCCGTGAACCTTGTCACCGCGATCATGGCGTCGCTGGTGATCGCGCAGTTCGAAGGCGTCATCACCCAGATCGTCGCGCTGGCAGTGTTGATGCCCATTGTGGCGTCGATGGGCGGCAATGCAGGCACGCAATCGCTGACCGTGGCAGTGCGGGCCATCGCGACCCGCGACCTGACCGGCTCCAACGTCTGGCGGGTTGTCCGGCGGGAGGCCGGTGTGGGGCTGGTCAACGGGGTGATCTTTGCCGTGGTCATGGGGCTTGTGGGGCTGTTTTGGTTCAGCTCGCCGCAGTTGGGCTATGTCATCGGGCTGGCGATGGTGGTGAACCTCGTGATCGCGGGGCTTGCCGGGATCTTGGTGCCTGTCGCGCTTGATAAGGTGGGCGTGGACCCGGCGCTGGCCTCTGGCGCATTCGTGACCACGGTGACCGATGTGGTGGGTTTCTTTGCCTTTCTCGGGCTGGCGAGCGTGATCTTGTTATGAGCGTGCTGACCGGGGAGGCCCTGACCGCCGCCAAGGCGCAAGCCCGCGCCGAGGCCAAGGTGCGGCGCGCCGCGATTGCCCGCGAGATGGGCCGACGCGCGACCTGCCAGCTGGTCATCCCGCTGAGCGAAGCGGTGCTGCCGATGGTGCCTGCGGGCGGCGTGGTTGCGGGCTATTGGCCAATCGCATCCGAGATCGACCTGCGCCCGGCTCTTGCCGCGCTGGCCGAGCAAGGCCGCCGCATCGCGCTGCCGGTGACGGTGGCGGCGGGACAGGCGCTGGAGTTCCGCCTGTGGACACCCGGCGCGCCGACGAATGAAGGCCGCTACGGCGCGCATATCCCGCGCAACGGCGGCGCCAGCGGCCAAGACCCGGATGGGGAGGTCGTGGTGCCAGACCTGATCTTGACACCGATGCTCGCCTTTACGGCGGCCGGGCTGCGGCTGGGCTATGGGGGCGGCTATTACGACCGCACCGCCGCCGCCATGCCCGATGTTGCGACGCTGGGCGTGGCCTATAGCGGGCAGGAGGTGGATTACCTCCCCGTAGGCCCGTTTGACCGCCCCGTGCGCGGCGTGGTGACGGAGCTGGGGCTGATCCTGCCGCAGTGAGCGGGGCGGGTGTGCGTTATCGTGGTCGAGTTCCTCGACGTTCTGAGGTTAGCGAGGGGCGGCAATGCGCCAGCCCGTCGGGGCGGGCAGGTGCTCGCTCTCGCGCGGCTTCGCCTTGTTCGCGGGCGGGGGTTCGGAGTTCGGAGGACGTGCCGTATCTTCGTTGTTTTATCTGCGCACCGTGAGCCTGCCCGTGGGGTGGCGCTGCTGCGGTGGGGCGGGTGCGCTTTATGATGCCGTGTTCCTCCCCGCTCCGAGGTCAGCGTGAGCTGTCAAAGCGCCAGCCCGTCGGGGCGGGCAGGCGCTCGCTCTCGCGGCCTTCGGCCTTGTTCGAGAGCGGGTGCGCGGAGTTCGGGAGGACATGCCGCATACTCGTTGTTCGGTGGGCGCGTTGAGCCAGGCCGGGGGAACGGGCGGCAGTTGCGCGGCCTCATCCTCACGGGTCATACGGATCGCACTTGCACCGGAAACGCGGCGGGCCTAGGGCAGGGGCATGAAAATACTGTTTCTGGGCGATGTAATGGGCCGGGCTGGCCGGGATGCGGTGGCAGAGCGTTTGCCTGCGCTGCGCCGGGACTGGAAGCTCGATTTCGTGGTGATCAACGGCGAGAACGCGACTTCGGGCGTTGGGCTTTCGGCGGCGCATGCGAAGGTGCTTCTCGACGCGGGCGCGGATGTGCTGACGCTGGGCGATCATGCGTTCGATCAGCGCGACATGCTGCAATTCGCCAATACCGAGCCGCGGATCATTCGCCCGCTGAACTATGCCAAGGACGCACCGGGCCGGGGCGCGCGGGTCTATGACGCGCCGGGCGGGCGCAAGGTGCTGGTGGCTCAGGCGCTGGGGCAGGTGTTCATGAAGCGGCCCTTCTCAGACCCGTTCTCGGCGATGGAACTGGCACTGAAAAGCTACCCGCGCGGCGGCATGGTGCAGGCCAGCCTGATCGATTTCCACTGCGAAGCCACATCCGAGAAGATGGCCGCCGGGCATTATTGCGATGGCCGTGCCAGCATCGTTGTCGGCACGCACACCCATGTGCCCACCGCCGATGCGCAGATCCTGCCCGGCGGCTGCGCGTTTCAGTCCGACGCGGGCATGTGCGGCGATTATGATTCCGTGATCGGTATGCAGAAGGAAGAGCCTCTGCGCCGTTTCGTCACCGGCATGCCCAAGGGCCGGTTTCAGCCCGCGCTGGGCGAGGCGACGCTTTGCGGGCTGTATGTCGAGACCGACGACCGCACGGGCCGCGCCACGCGCGTCGTGCAGGTGCGCCAAGGCGGACGGCTGGAGCAGGCCGGGCCGTAAGGCGTGGCGCGCGGCGGTTGGCTGCGCGGTGACGCTTTGGTCGCTGGGAGTTTCCTCGTTCGCCACTGCGGCGCCACATCCCAGCAGCAGCGCTTGTGTCCCCCGCAGGCCCCGCTAAGAATGGCTGGAACTGCCTGATCGGGACTCTCCATGAACTTCCTCCTCATCGAGCCGCCATATGATGCCTTCTTCGCGCTGGGCATCGTCGCGGTCATGTTCCTTCTGTTCGTGAAGGAGATCTTCCCCACCGAAGTCGTGGCGATTGCCGGGGTGGCGGTGTTGCTGGCCACCGGCGTGCTGCCCTATGACAACGCGCTGGAGGTGCTGTCGAACCCGGCGCCATGGACGATTGCGGCGATGTTTCTGGTGATGGGCGGGCTGGTGCGCACGGGCGCTCTGGACTGGTTCACCAGCTTTGCCGACCGCAATGCCGCCGCCAAACCGAAGATCGCCATCGGAGCGATGATCGGGTTTGTGGTGCTGGCCTCCGCTTTTGTGTCGAACACGCCCGTCGTGGTGGTGATGATCCCGATTTTCGTGCAATTGGCGCGGACGCTGGGCCTACCCGCGTCAAAGCTGTTGATGCCGCTGAGCTACGCCGCGATCCTTGGCGGGACGCTGACCCTGATCGGCACGTCGACCAACCTGCTGGTGGATGGGGTCGCGCGGCGTAACGGGTTGGAGCCGTTCCATATTTTCGAGGTCACGCCGCTCGCCATTTTTGTCGTGGTCTGGGGCATGATCTATCTGCGGGTCATCGCGCCAAAGCTGCTGCCGGAGCGCGACAGCATGGCCACGCTGCTGTCCAATAAATCCAAGATGAAGTTTTTCACCGAAGTGGCGGTGCCCGAGGAATCGGAGCTGATCGGCCAGCCGGTGACCGAGGTCGATCTGTTCAAGCGCGAAGGCGTGCGGCTGATCGATGTGCTGCGGGGCGATGCGTCGCTGCGGCGCGACATGGCCTCGGTCGAGTTGGAGGCTGGCGACCGCGTGGTGCTGCGCACCGAGATGGCGGAACTGCTGTCGTTGCAGGAAAACAAACAGCTGCGCGCGGTGGATAAGCTGAGTTCGGTGCGGACCGAAACCGTCGAGGTGCTGATCTCACCGGGCGCGCGGATGGTCGGGCGGTCGCTCGGCTCGCTGCGGCTGCGGCGGCGCTATGGGGTCTATCCGCTGGCGGTGCATCGGCGGAACCAGAATATCGGGCGGCAGCTGGATGATCTGGTGGTGCGGGTGGGCGATACCCTGCTGCTGGAAGGCGCGCCGGAAGATATTCAGCGGCTGGCCGTGGATATGGAACTGGTCGATGTGGCGCGCCCCTCGGCGCGGGCCTATCGCCGGTCGCGGGTCTGGGTCGCAGTGGCGGCGATGGCGGGTGTGGTGATCCTGTCGGGACTGGGTGTCGCGCCGATTTTCATGTTGTCGGTGATGGCGGTGGCGATCGTGCTGACCTGCCGGTGCATCGACGCGGATGAGGCGTTTTCGTTTGTGGATGGGCGCTTGCTGGCGCTGATCTTTGCCATGCTGGGCGTGGGCGCGGCGCTGGAATCCTCGGGCGCGGTCGAAATGATCGTCGAGGCCGTGTCACCGGCGCTGGTCGAATTGCCCCCGGTGGCCATCGTCTGGGCGGTGTTTCTGCTGACCTCGCTGCTGACGGAACTGGTGTCCAACAACGCGGTCGCGGTGGTGGTGACGCCGGTGGCCATCGGGCTGGCGCAGGCCTTGGGCTATGATCCGCGCCCGCTGGTGATCGCGGTGATGGTCGCGGCTTCGGCCAGTTTTTCGACCCCCATCGGCTATCAGACCAACATGCTGGTCTATGGTCCGGGCGGCTATCGGTTTTCGGATTTCCTGCGGGTGGGCGTGCCGCTGAACCTGTCGGTCGGGCTGCTTTGCGCGGTGTTGATCCCCTTCCTATGGCCGCTGACGGGCGAGTGAGCGGCTGAGCCTCGCCGCGGCAAAGCTGCCACGGCGGACGGTGCGCGCAGCAGGGCCGGGCAGCGGGCCTGTGGACCCCTGCCGCGCGATCCGCTAATCCCCGATCAACCATGCCCAACCCCGGCGCAGGGGCTGCGGCCCGCCCGCGCCTGTTCCCCGGAGGAATTCGCCCATGTCCGCCCACGGTGACCCGATCCCGATGACCGCCCGCGCGGGCCAGCCCCTGACCGGCACCGCCGATGTGCCGGGGGATAAATCGATCTCCCACCGCGCGATCATCCTGGGCGCGCTGGCCGTGGGCGAGACCCGCGTGACCGGCCTGCTGGAAGGTCAGGATGTGCTGGACACCGCGCGGGCGATGCAGGCGTTTGGGGCCGAGGTCAGCCGCGACGAGGACGGCACTTGGCATGTGCATGGCGTCGGCGTCGGCGGCTTTGCCGAGCCGGGCAATGTCATTGATTGCGGCAATTCCGGCACCGGTGTGCGGCTGATCATGGGGGCCATGGCCACCAGCCCGATCACCGCGACCTTTACCGGGGATGCGTCGCTGAATGGCCGCCCGATGGCGCGGATCACCGATCCGCTGGCCCTGTTTGGCACGCGTGCCTATGGGCGTCAGGGCGGACGGCTGCCGATGACGGTCGTGGGCGCGGCGGAGCCTGTGCCGGTGCGCTACACCGTGCCCGTGCCCTCGGCGCAGGTGAAATCGGCGGTGCTGCTGGCGGGGCTGAACGCGCCGGGCGAAACCGTGGTGATCGAGGCCGAAGCCACCCGCGACCATAGCGAGCGGATGCTGGCGGGCTTCGGGGCCAAGGTTCAGATCGACGATGCGTCCGAGGGCCGCGTCATCACCCTGACCGGTCAGCCGGAACTGCGCCCGCAGGTGATCGTGGTGCCGCGCGATCCATCCTCGGCCGCGTTTCCGGTCTGTGCTGCGCTGATCTGCGAAGGCTCGGACGTGCTGGTGCCGAATATCGGGCTGAACCCGACCCGCGCCGGACTGTTCCAGACACTGATCGATATGGGTGCGGATCTGACCTATGAAAACCCGCGCGAAGAGGGCGGCGAGCCTGTCGCGGATCTGCGCGCGCGCTTCTCGCCCAACATGCGCGGCATCGAAGTGCCGGCAGAGCGCGCGCCCTCGATGATCGACGAATATCCGATCCTGTCGGTGGTCGCGGCCAATGCCGAAGGCACCACGGTGATGCGCGGCGTCAAGGAGCTGCGGGTCAAGGAAAGCGACCGCATCGACGCGATGGCCCGCGGGCTGGAGCTTTGCGGTGTGACGATTGCGGAAACCGAAGACAGCTTTACCGTCGAGGGTCGCGGCGCGGGCGGCGTGCCCGGCGGCGCGACCTGTGCCGCGCGGCTCGACCACCGGATCGCGATGTCGTTTCTGATCTGCGGGATGGCGGCACAGGCGCCGGTAAGCGTCGATGACGCTCAGCCGATTGCGACGTCCTTCCCAATTTTCGAGCCGCTGATGCAGCGCTTGGGCGCGGATCTAGCGCGGGACGCCTGAGCCCCCGCACCATTGCGCAGAAAACCACATGAGGTGGCCCCGGATGGGGCTGCGGTAAAGGTAATGAGTGACATGAATGATGTGACGTTGGCGAGCGGGGCCCGAGGCGCGGCTGCGGAGGCGGGCAAGGTGCAGGTCAGCGCGGCACGCCGTATTGCGCGGACGCGGTTTCGCGATTGGCGCGACCGGACACGGGCGCGGGTCGACCGGGCGCGCGGGCTGCCGCGGCTGCGGGCGGAATTCGAAGCCTGCGTGGGCTATCCGCTGGATCTGAAAGATCCCCAGACCTTCAATGCCAAAATCCAGTGGCGCAAGGTCCATGACCGCAACCCGCTGCATCCGATCGTCGCGGATAAATACCGGATGCGGCTGTGGCTGGCCGAGCATCTGGGCGCGGCGCGGGCCGAGGCATTGTTAGTGCCATTGCACCGGGTGACGGACCGCCCCGCCGATCTGGATCTGAGCGGCCTGCCCGAGGGGCTGGTCATCAAGCCGAACCACGCCTCGCGCATGTTGCGGTTTCGCTATCCCGACAAGCCTTTCGATCTGGAGGAGGTTCGGCTGATCTCGCAGCTTTGGCTGCTCAAGCAATATGGCAGCCTGCGGCAGGAATGGGCCTATTGGCCGATCCCGCGCCGGATCATGGTGGAGGAGCTGATGCCCCGCGCCGATGGCAGCCCCGCCGACGATGTGAAGATCATCTGCTTTCACGGCAAACCCGCCTATGTGATGGCGGAATTCGACCGGATGAACGGGGCCTATCAGGTGGCCTACACCCCCGATGGCGAAGCTTTGAAGATCTTTAACAAAGGCGATGTTCCGCGGTGCGCGCCGCCGCCGCCGCATCTGGCGCGGATGATGGAACTGGCCGAGGAAATTTCCGCCCCGTTCGATCACGTCCGGGTGGATTTCCTGACCAATGGCACGGATTTCGCGCTGAACGAATTGTCGCTCTATCGTGGCAGCGGCATGAACCGCTTCGTCCCCGAAAGCTACGATTACGACATGGGCGCGCTGTGGACGCTGCCGGGGCGCGGCTGAGCCCTGCGCTTGCCCTGCCGCCCGGGCGGGGCTAGGTCGGGGCAGGTCACGCAAGGAGATCTCATGCCGTTCACCATTGCCATCGACGGACCGGCCGCTGCCGGCAAGGGCACGATTTCCAAGGCCGTTGCGGCGGCGCTGGGGTATGCGCATCTGGATACCGGGCTGCTCTACCGCGCCACGGGGCGGCGGGTGCTGGACGGGTTGGAGCCTCTGGCTGCCGCGCAGGCGCTGATGGCCGAGGATCTGTTGCGCGACGGGCTGCGCACGCCCGACGTGGCACAGGCCGCCAGCCGGGTCGCGGCGCTGCCCGATGTGCGCGCGGCGCTGGTCGATTTTCAGCGCGCCTTTGCCCGCCGTCAGGGCGGCGCGGTGCTGGACGGGCGCGACATTGGCACGGTGATCTGCCCGGATGCGGAGGTGAAGCTGTTCGTTACCGCCAGCGCCGAGATTCGGGCGCAGCGCCGCTTGGCGGAATTGCTGGCCGGGGGCCATGATGTGACGGCAGAACAGGTGCTGGCCGATGTGCGCGAGCGTGACGCCCGCGACATGGATCGCGCCGATGCGCCGCTGAAGCCTGCAACGGATGCGGTGCGGCTGGATACCAGCGAGCTGGACATCGACACCGCCATTGCGCGGGCGCTGGAGATCATCCGGGCGCGCCATGCGGCAGCCGCAGGTGAACCCGGTGACGGGACCAGTGGGGGAGGGGCGGCGAGCTAACGCTTGCGAAAACCGCATTTTCGCCTTATAGGGACGCTGTCGAAGCGCAGGACAACAAGGCGCACGGGGGTTACGGAGCAGGGTCGGTCATAACCGGCCCTTGTTTTATTGGACCCTGTGCCATGATGCCTTCGGGCATCCATTGGATTGCGCGACCTGACCAACCCAAGACCGGCGGAGACAACCGCTCGGCCAGCAAAATCGAAACCGAAGGAAAACGCTTACATATGTCCGCGAACACATCCATGGAAGAATTCGAAGCCCTCCTGCAGGAAAGCTTCGACATCGACACTCCGAGCGAAGGCTCGGTTGTCAAAGGCAAGGTCATCGCCATCGAGGCGGGCCAGGCCATCATCGACGTCGGCTACAAGATGGAAGGCCGCGTTGATCTGAAAGAATTCACCAATCCCGGCGAAGCGCCCGACATCAATGTCGGTGACGAGGTCGAAGTTTACCTCGACCGCGTCGAGAACGCCCGTGGCGAAGCGTCGATCAGCCGTGACAAGGCCCGCCGCGAGGAAGCCTGGGATCGTCTGGAAAAGGCCTATGCCGACGAGAACCGCGTCGAAGGCGCGATCTTTGGCCGGGTCAAAGGCGGCTTCACCGTCGATCTGGGCGGCGCTGTTGCGTTCCTGCCCGGCTCGCAGGTCGATGTGCGCCCCGTGCGCGATGCCGGCCCGTTGATGGGTCTGAAGCAGCCGTTCCAGATCCTGAAAATGGATCGTCGTCGCGGCAATATCGTGGTTTCGCGCCGCGCTATCCTGGAAGAAAGCCGTGCCGAACAGCGCGCCGAGGTCATCGCCAAGCTGACCGAAGGCGACGCAGTGGACGGTGTCGTCAAGAATATCACCGAATACGGCGCCTTCGTCGATCTGGGTGGTGTGGACGGCCTGCTGCACGTCACCGACATGGCCTGGCGCCGCGTCAACCACCCCTCGGAGATCCTGTCGATCGGCGAAACCGTCAAGGTTCAGGTCATCAAGATCAACAAGGAAACCCACCGTATCAGCCTCGGCATGAAGCAGCTGCAGGACGATCCGTGGGATAGCGTCGAGGGCAAGTTCCCGATCGATACCGTGCATACTGGCCGCGTGACCAACATCACCGACTACGGCGCGTTCGTCGAGCTGGAGCCCGGCGTCGAAGGTCTGGTCCACGTCTCCGAGATGTCCTGGACCAAGAAAAACGTCCACCCCGGCAAGATCGTCTCCACCTCGCAGGAAGTGGACGTCATGGTGCTGGAAATCGACACCGCGAAGCGTCGCGTGTCGCTGGGTCTCAAGCAGACCATGCGCAACCCGTGGGAAGTCTTTGCCGAGACGCATCCCGAGGGCACGCAGGTCGAGGGCGAGGTCAAGAACATCACCGAATTCGGTCTGTTCATCGGCCTGCCGGGCGATATCGACGGCATGGTGCACCTGTCCGACCTCAGCTGGGACGAGCGCGGCGAAGACGCGATCCAGTCCTACCGCAAGGGCGACGTCGTGCAGGCTGTCGTGTCCGAAGTGGATGTCGACAAGGAGCGTATCTCGCTGTCGATCAAAGCCTTGGGCGGCGACAAGTTCGCTGAGGCCGTTGGCGGCGTGAAGCGCGGCTCGATCGTCACCGTCGAAGTGACGGCGATCGAAGATGGCGGTGTCGAGGTGGAATACGAAGGCATGAAGTCCTTCATCCGCCGTTCCGACCTGTCCCGCGACCGTGCCGAGCAGCGCCCCGAGCGTTTCCAGGTCGGTGACAAGGTTGATGTGCGCATCACCAATGTGGACAGCAAAACCCGCCGTCTGGGTGTCTCGATCAAAGCGCGCGAGATCGCCGAAGAGAAAGAGGCCGTCGAACAGTATGGCTCTTCCGCTTCCGGCGCGTCGCTGGGCGACATCCTCGGTGCCGCTCTGAAGGGCGACAACTGATCGCAAACCGGATTGCGCCATCGCGCGTGATCCGGGCTTGCGCCTGACATGAACGGCCCCGTGCGATCTGCGCGGGGCCGTTTTCTTTTCGGCCATGCCGATCTGGTCAATGGCTGGGGCGTCCGGGGTGCGCGATGGCCATGCAGATCCGCGCCGCCGCCGCGATTCGCCAAAACCCGTGCAGGACAGCCCCCGAATGGCGCGAAGCGGTGATTTACGCCGGTTCCATGGCCCCAGCGCCTAAACGCTGCGCTGCGGCAGGGGCCCTCGCGGCATTTTCGCTCCCTCAAACCGTAGAAAAGACGGAGAAATCCGCCTTGAACCATTTTGCGATTGCCAGTTTCGCCCTATAGTTCAGGTTCTCTATAACCGGTTGAGCCAGAGCCGCATCACCTTGGGGGGAGCAGCGCGCATGATCAGGTCCGAACTGATCCAGAAGATCGCAGACGAAAATCCGCATCTCTATCAGCGCGATGTCGAGCGCATCGTGAACACGATATTCGAAGAAGTCATCGAAGCGATGGCGCGGGGCGACAGGGTCGAATTGCGCGGGTTTGGCGCGTTTTCGGTCAAGAAGCGCGATGCCCGCACCGGGCGCAACCCCCGCACGGGCGAAGCCGTCGAGGTCGAGGAAAAGCATGTGCCGTTCTTCAAAACCGGCAAGCTGCTGCGCGACCGTCTGAACGAGTCCTGAGCCCAGCCCTGTTGCCCGCCCGTCTTAATGCCCTGTCCTGACACCGGCCCGTCTTGATATTGGCCCGACCTGACACTGGCCTGTTGCGAAAGTCCGCCTCACCATGCGTTATATCCGTTACATTTTCCTTGCCCTGATTGCGATCTGCCTGCTGATGGTGGCCCTGGCGAACCGGCAGGTGGTGACGCTGCGGCTGCTGCCCGCCGATCTCGCTGAATTGCTGAACATGCCGTTTACTGTGTCGATGCCCCTGTTTTTGGTGGTGCTGGCCGGTGTGGCCGTGGGCCTGCTGGTGGGCTTTGTCTGGGAATGGGCGCGCGAGCATCGCTATCGGTCTGAAATGCAGCGCCAGACGCGCGAGAAGCAGAAGCTTCAGCGCGAAGTTGGCCGCTTGCGCACCGAGCGTGAAGATGGCGACGAGGTGCTCGCCCTGCTGGAAAGCACCGAGCCACGCCGCGCGGGCTGAACCCTGCGCCGGGCGCGGGTGCTTTACACCGCGCCCCACAGCCCCTATCCGCGCCGCATCCCCATTCGCGGAGCCTGAGCCATGCCTGTGAAATTTGTGCCCCCCTCCACCGCCCGCGCGGCGAGCCGTTCCGGCGGTGTGCGGGTGAAGATCTGCGGCCTGACCCGGCCCGAACATGTGACCGCCGCCGCTGAGGCCGGCGCGGTATATGGCGGGTTTGTCTTCTTTCCCAAAAGTCCGCGCAATGTCAGCCTCGATCACGCGCGTGATCTGGCCCTGTCCGCGCCCTTGGGGCTGGCCAAGGTGGCGTTGACGGTGAATGCCGATGACGCGCTGCTGGATGCGATCACGGCGCAGGTGCCGCTGGATATGCTGCAACTTCATGGCGGCGAAACCCCGGAACGTGTGGCGGAGGTTCGCGCCCGCTACGGTCTGCCGGTGATGAAAGCCGTGGGGATCGCGGATGCCGATGATCTGGCCGCCCTCGACACCTATGCCGCTGTGGCCGACCAATTGTTGATCGACGCCAAACCGCCCCGTGGCGCGGATCTGCCGGGCGGCAATGGCTTGGCGTTTGATTGGCGGTTGATCGCCGGGCGCAACTGGCAGGTGCCGTGGATGCTGGCCGGAGGGCTGACGCCTGAGAATATAGGCGAGGCCGTGCGGCGCACCGGCGCGGTGCAGGTCGATGTGTCCTCCGGCGTCGAAAGCGCACCGGGGGAGAAAGACCCTGCGCGGGTGGCGGCGTTCGTCACGGCGGCCCGCACCGATGTGCCTGTGCTGCGGTAGAGACGCTCCGCCGGGAGTATTTCAGGACATGACGAAACGAGAGCGCGCGCCATGGAGCTGATCACATCGCAATTGTGGTTCGATCTGCTGGGCACATTCGTGTTTGGCATTTCCGGCGGCATGCTGGCAGTGCGGCGGGAGCTGGACCTGTTCGGCGTGATGGTGCTGTCGCTTGCTGCCGCGCTGGCGGGCGGGGTGCTGCGGGACGTGGCGCTGGGGGACACGCCCCCGGCGGCCCTGCGCGATGCGCGTTATCTGCTGGCGGCGCTGGCCGCCGGGCTTTGCGCGTTTGTATTTCATCGCGGGATCGAGCGTCTGGCAAAGCCGGTCATGGTTTTCGACGCCGCGGGTCTGGGCCTGTTCGCCGTGAGCGGCTGTCAGAAAGCCCTGACGATGGGGGTGGCCCCTCTGCCCGCCGTGCTGCTGGGCGTGTTAACGGCAGTGGGTGGCGGCGCGTTGCGCGATTTGTTGGTGACCGAAGTGCCGCGCGTGCTGCGCGAAGACATCTACGCATTGGCGGCATTGGCCGGTGCGGTCGTCGTGGCGTCTGGCGCGTGGCTGGGCCTGCCGCCTGCGCCGGTGGCGTTGCTGGGTGTCGGGCTGACCTTTGCGTTGCGGGTGATCAGCGTCTGGCGCGGCTGGCGCGCGCCCAAGGCTCCGGGAAGCTGAGACACGACCCGCGCAGCAAAAAGCCCGGTCCGCAGTGGTGCGGCCGGGCTTTGATCTATCTGCAATGACTATCGTTGAGGGCGAAAGCCTTCGATGCGATTAGCGGCGACGGTCGCGGCGCGAGCTCATCGGCTGGAACGCCACGCCCACATGCGCCTCGCAATAGGGTTTACCGGGCTGCACGCCGAGGCCGCAGAACCAGAAATCATCAGTCGCGGGATCACCGATCGGCCATTTGCAGGTCCGTTCGGTCAGCTCCATCAGGCCCAGACGGCGGGCTTTCTTCTCGACCTCGCGCACGGAGGCCAGCGCCTCGGGCGAGATTTCATTGGCAGAGGGCTGCGGCGGCAGCGGCTGACCGGCAGGGATGATCGCCTTGCGCGCCGGGCTGGGCGGCGGGTTGGCGGACATGGTTGCAGGCTCAGGCCGCGGCGCGGCGGGCCGGGCCGGTTTTTCGGGTTTTGGCGCAGCGCTCGGGCGCGGCGCTTCTGCCGCCGGGGCGGCTGCGGGCTCCGGCGTGGCGGCGGGCTCGGGGCGTGCGCTTGGCGCGGCGGCGGCTGTGCCGCCGGTGCGGTTCGACAGCCCAAGGCGATGGACCTTGCCGATCACGGCATTGCGGGTCACGCCGCCCAGTTCCTTGGCGATCTGGCTGGCGCTCTGCCCGTCGCTCCACATCTTCTTCAGCGTCTCGACGCGTTCGTCTGTCCAGGACATCGTCGGCTCCCAGCAACATATGGCACCGCCCCGCGACGGGGGGTGCCGTTCCGTTCATCTCAGTTGAGGGTCTATTTTAAGCATCCCGCCGGGCAACTACAAGCGGTGCCGGGTGGGCAGGGAGAATTGTTATGGCTTTCTGCTGCCGCGCAGGCCCCCGGCTTCACGTCGCTGCGACTCATCTGGCGGGAGGCGCGCGGCTGGTGTAAAGCGGCGCGCATGTCCCAGAACCCCCCCAATCTGCGCCCCGATATCGCCCAGCCCCGCTTTGACGCCGATCGCCGTCAGGGCCAGCCCTCGATCGGGATGGTGTCGCTTGGCTGTCCCAAGGCGCTGGTCGACAGCGAACGCATCCTGACGCGGCTGCGCGCCGAAGGCTATGGCGTGTCTCCCGATTATCAAGGGGCCGATGCGGTGATCGTGAACACCTGCGGGTTTCTGGATAGCGCCAAGGCCGAAAGCCTGCAGGCCATCGGCGAGGCGCTGAACGAAAACGGCCGGGTGATCGTCACGGGCTGTCTGGGGGCGGAGCCGGAATATATTACCGGCGCGCATCCCAAAGTTCTGGCCGTCACGGGCCCGCAGCAATACGAACAGGTGCTCGACGCAGTGCATGCCGCAGTGCCGCCGTCGCCCGATCCGTTCATTGATCTGATGCCCGCGACAGGCGTGACGCTGACGCCGCGCCATTACAGCTATCTGAAGATTTCCGAGGGCTGTAACCACAAGTGCAAGTTCTGCATCATTCCCGATATGCGCGGCCGTCTGGCCAGCCGCCCCGCCCATGCGGTGCTGCGCGAGGCCGAAAAGCTGGTCGAGGCGGGCGTGCAGGAATTGCTGGTGATATCGCAGGATACATCGGCCTATGGGGTGGATCGCAAACATGCGACCAGCCCGTGGAAGGACCGCGAGGTCCGTGCCCATATCACCGATCTGGCGCGCGAACTGGGGGGCTTGGGCGCGTGGGTGCGGCTGCATTACGTCTATCCCTATCCGCATGTGCGCGATCTGATCCCGCTGATGGCCGAGGGGCTGGTGCTGCCTTATCTGGATATCCCGTTCCAGCATGCCGATCCGGGTGTGCTAAAGCGTATGGCGCGCCCTGCGGCCGCCGCGCGCACGCTGGATGAGATCGCCGCTTGGCGCCGGGCCTGCCCGGAAATCACCCTGCGCTCGACCTTCATCGTCGGCTATCCCGGCGAGACGGAGGACGAATTTCAGGTGCTTCTGGACTGGCTGGACGAGGCGCAGCTGGATCGGGTCGGGTGTTTTCAGTATGAGAACGTCGCCGGTGCGCGGTCCAACGATCTGCCCGATCACGTTGCGCCCGAGGTCAAGCAGGACCGCTGGGATCGTTTCATGGCCAAGGCGCAGGCGATTTCCGAGGCCAAGCTCGCCGCCAAGGTCGGCTCCCGGCAAGAGGTCATCGTCGATGAGGTCGATGCCGAGGCCGCGACCTGCCGCACCATGGCCGATGCGCCAGAGATCGACGGCAATCTGTTCATCGATGAGGGCTTTGAGGGGCTGCGTCCCGGTCAGCGCCTGATGGTCGAGGTGGATGAGGCCAGCGAATACGATCTGTGGGGGCGCATCGTCTGAGCGCTCAGCGCGGGCTGCGCCGGAGGGATGCCTCCGGCGGGGATATTTTTGCCATATTGAAACCTCCGGTGTCCGGTCAGACGTCTTGTTCTGGCGGGCTGATCGGCGCGTCTGGCGTGGCTTCGGGGTGTTGGGTGACGCGGGCGGCCAGCCGGAAGGCATGGGCGCTGTCTGTCGCGACCGGCGGCATCATCCGGTCATAGGCCGCGGCGATGATCGCGGCGATGTCGGGATGCAGCACTAGGTGGTCTTCGGGTGTGCGGGCCAGCGGCGCGCGATCGGCAAAGGCGCGGTCGGACCAGAGCAGCATCGCCTGCACCGCCTGTTGCAGACACAGCGCCCCGGCGGGCATTTTTGCCAGCGCCGCATCCATCCGCACAAAGCTGAAACAGGCGCGGATCGGGCCGTGCGGCTCGAACCGGAAAAAGCGGTATTGCGTGGCGTTTTGCTCAGACAGCCGCGCGACCAGATCGGGCAGGTCAGGGATCAGCCGGTCGAGATTGGGGGTGTCGGTCAGTTCCGACCAGTCGCGGATGAAAAACACCATCAGGTTCGCGCCCAGTTCGGGATCGGTTTCCGCCATCTGATGTCCGGCCAGCGTCACGACGGCCTCAATCGCGCCTTTCAGGGTCGGCAGGGTTTCTTCGGCCAGCCCGAAGGCCACCGGCACGATAGGTCTTTCCCAGCGCGCAAAGAGGTAGGAGCCGTCGGCGCCGGTGAAGAGCGGAATGATGGTTTCGGGCGTCATGGTGATCCTCGATATTTCTGTGCCATCAGGGCGGGCGCGGTCAGGTGGGCATCTGGGCGTGCCGCTTATCCCCGATCAGGGCGGGAGAACAGCCCGGTGAGCGCGCGCTGCACCATGCCGGTGACCGAGGGCCGGCGACCGGGGCCGAAGGGCAGGGGGCGGCAGACCTCCATCGCGGCGACGCCAACGCGGGCGGTGAGCGCGCCGTTCACGACGCCCTCGCCAAAGCGGCGAGACAGACGCGACAGCAGCCCGCCGCCCGCGACCGAATGGATCAGGTCATCGCCCACCGCGACCGCGCCGGTGGCGACGAGATGGGTGAACACCGTGCGGGTCAGGCGCCAGCTGCCCAGCGTGCCCGCGCGGCCACCGTAGAGTTCGGCAATGCGCCGGATCATCCGCAGGTTCGAGGTCAGCGCGACTACCACATCGGCCAGCGCCAGCGGCACGACGGCGGTCACCGTGGCGACCTGCCGTGCGGCGGCTTCGACCTCGGCCCGGGCGGCGGCGTCGATGGGGGCCAGCAGCGTGTCTTCGGCCAGCCGCAGTGCCGCGTCGGCGTCGAACACATCGCCTTGCCGGTCGCTGTAGCGCTGCCGGGCAAGGGCCAGGTCGGGCCGCCCGGCATAGAGGGTCAGCAGCCGGTCACCCAGCTTGCGCGCGCCGGAGAGGTCGGCGGCGGTCAGCACTTCTACGGCCTGTTTTTGCAGGTGGTCGAGCCGAGACAGCCGGGCAAAGGCGGCCAGTTCCCGTGCCGCAATCAGCAGCAGCCCGAGCAGCACTGCGCCGACCAGCACGCTGGCGATCAGACCCAGCACCGGCGAGCGGTCAAGCAAGCTGGTGACGAAATCCCACGCCGCGACCGACAGCAAAAACACGATCAGCGCGCCGAGCGCGGACCAGAAAAACCCCCCGATGCGCGAGCGGCGGCGCGCGGCGAGCACGGCTATGGTCTGCATGGCGCGGCCCGGCGGAGTGCCATCATCGGCAATGGGCGGCGCGGTGGCTGGGGTCGGGTCTGCGCCCGCCGGATCATCGTCAATGGCGATGTAGACCGGTTGGGGGCGGGGCGGGTCGCTGGGGTGATCGGGGTTCACTTGCGGGCCTCCCAGACCATGTGAATATCGCTCAGACCGGGCGCATCCGGCGCGGCGTGATGGACTTCTTCGTAGAAGCCATGGCGAGTGTAGAAGCGGCGCGCGGCGGCGTTGGCCTCCAGCACCCATAGGGTCAATCGCGGGTGTTGGGCCTTCAGCCGCGACAGCAGCGCGCTGCCCAAGCCCTGTCCTCGGGCCTCCGGCGCGACGTAGAGCGCCTCCAGATGCGCGCCGTCACGGACGACGAAAGCATCGGCGCGGTCCGGCGCGGGGCTGTCGGCGGGGATCGCCACATCGACCTCCAGTTCGGTCAGGATGCGGGTCAGCAGCGCGTCGGCCGGGTGCGGGGTATCGGCGCCGAAGGCGGGTTTTGCCGGCTGTTCCGCGGCGGCGCTGGCGACGATCTGGGCCAGACGCGGCGCATCATCGGCGCGGGCCGGGCGCAGGCGCGGGGGCAGGGGGGCTGCGTGTTCGGTCATGGCAGGCGGTTTCCGAGCAGGAAATCGGCCGCCCGGTCCAGTCGGATATGCGGCGGGCCATCGCCGGGGCGCAGGCTTTGCGCAGCGGGGGCGAAATTCATGATGCGGTAATCGCCGTCGAGCCAGCGTTCCGCGCCGTCGCGGGCGGGGACCAGCAGGCGGGCGGGATCTTCGGGCAGCTCACCGGGCCAGAGCGCGGCCTGTGCGCCGGTGGGCATCACCCGGCCCCGGACCATCGGCAAATCGCGGCCCTCGTGCTGGCGCGTTTCTTCGACCGTGGCGCGCAGCGAGGCGAGCGACAGCGCGAGCGTTTTCGCGCCTGCGAAATCGGCGCGGTCGCGGGCGTCGCGCACCAGCGCCGTCATGATTTCGGTCAGGCGGGCGTGTTGGCTGTGATGCAGGTGGTCGGCCTTGGTCGCGGCGAACAGGATGCGGTCCACGCGGGTGCCCAGCAGCAGCCGCGACAGCCACGCATTGCGACCGGGCCGGAACGCGCCAAGGATATCGGTCATCGCGCGGCGCAGATCCTCGACCGCTTGCGGGCCGGAATGGATCGCGCCCAGCAGATCGACCAGCACCACCTGCCGGTCAATGCGCGAGAAATGATCGCGGAAGAAGGGTTTGACGACGCGGGATTTATAGGCCTCGAACCGGCGGGCGCATTCGCGGCCCAGACTGCCGCGCGGCCAGTCGCCGCCCGCAGGGGGTGGCAGCGGCGCGAAGGTCAGCACGGGCGAGCCCGCCAGATCGCCGGGCAACAGGAACCGTCCCGGCCCGCAATCGGAAAACCCGGCCTTGCGCGCGGTTTGCAGATAGGCGGCGAAGCTGTCCGCGAGGCGTTTCGCGGTCGGCTCATCCAACGGCAGGGCGGGGTCGGTTTCCGACAGCAGAGCGCGGAATCCGGCGGCTTGCGGACGGGTGGCGATGCGGTCAAGCACCTGCGCCGACCAATCGGCGAAGCTCAGATCCATCAACCCCAGATCGAGCAGCCATTCGCCGGGATAATCCACAATGTCGAGATGCACGGTGCGCGGCCCCGACACCGCGCCCATCAGCCCCTGCGGCTGCACTTTCAGCGACAGGCGCAGTTCGGAAATTGCGCGCGTGCTTTCGGGCCAATGCGGCGTGGGGCCGGTCATGGCGGCAAGGTGGCCTTCGTAGTCGAAGCGGGGAATGGTGTCGTCGGGTTGCGGGCGCAGATAGGCGCTACGGATCGCGCCGGACGCGGCGGCGTGGAAGCCGGGCATGCGCCCGCGATCCATCAGATTGGCCACGAGGGAGGTGATGAACACGGTCTTGCCCGCCCGTGACAGCCCGGTCACCCCGAGTCGGATGACGGGCTCGAACAGGGCCTCGGATACCGAGCCGCTGACGGTTTCGACCCCCCGGCTGACCCCGTCTGCAATCCGTCCCAGAACCATGTTGCTGCGTATCCTCAAATTCGGTGCCGTGTGGTGTGGTCCGACACAGATAAGGACGATCTGGCCGGGTTCCCAGTGCGCGAATGATCACCGCGCGCGGGGGGTCAGGCCTCGTCGAGCGGGCGCGCGCGCAGGATCATGCCCTCCTGCGCCGTGGCCTTGGGCATCAGGTCGGGATCGGAAAGGATCGCCCGCAGTTCCGGCTCCGCCACCATGGTCGCGGCCTCGGCGGGGGTGACCCAGATGCTGTCACGCTCCGCAGCCTCGGGGTAGTTATCGTCCATGCGCAGCACCCGGATCGGGTAGACATAGGCGCGACAGGGCACGGGCGGCCCGTCGCCCAACTCCTTGGAATAGCCAAAATCGCCCAAGGGTTTTTGACCGATTGCACCCTCGGCCACGCCGGCTTCTTCCCAAGCTTCCATATGGGCGGCCTGCGGGCTCGACAGCCCGTCAATGGGCCAGCCTTTCGGCAAGATCCAGCGCCCGGTCCCACGGGAGGTGATGAGCAGGATTTCGGTTCGGCCATCGGCATCGTGGCGGTGACACAGGGCGCTGACCTGCATCCGCTCCGGGCGGCGAAGGAGTGGCAGGACCAGTTCGGTCCAGGCTTTTTGAAGGGACGGGGGCATGGGAATTACGTCTCGGACTGCTGGAATTTTTGTTGTTATGCCTTTGAAACTAGGGATTGGAGCGGGAAAATCAATCGTTTCGGAGCGGGAATACGGATTGGGGGGATGTTGCGGCGGTTGTGGTGGGTTTGAAATGGTCGCTTGCGTTGGGCGACGCGCGGCGGCTCTCGGACAATGCTGAATGCCGCGTGGGCGCGCGGCTGTCCGCCCTTGTGGGTCGACGCTTTCAGGCCGCTCGCTGATTTGGGTCTCGGGGAGGCGGCCTTTGCCCTAAAACGCAGATCAGGCGCAGCTGCGCCTTCCTGCGGGCAGGCTCCCGCTGGGCTGAGATCGTGGGGCTTTGCGCCTCGGCGCGCGGCCTATGTCCGGCGGAAGGTGAGGTAATGCGGCGTGCGGTCTTCGCGCAGTGCTTTCTTCTCGTAGCGGGTGGAGATCCAGTCGGGCCATGCGTCGCGCCAGTCGGCGGGGCGTTCTCCCAGCCATTCGAACCCGGCTTTCGGCACCTCTTCCAGCGTCTGGCGGACATAATCGGGGATGTCGGTCGCCACGCGGAAAATCGCGCCCGGTTTCAGCACACGCGCGAGCGGGGCCAGATGCTCCGGCGTTACGAAGCGGCGGCGGTGGTGGCGTTTCTTGGGCCACGGATCGGGATAGAGCAGGAACGCGCGGCTGATCGAGGCCTCGGGCAGCACATCGAACAGGTCGCGCACATCGCCGGGATGCACGGCGAGGTTTTCGACCCCGGCCTCGCGGATCTTGCGCAGCAGCATGGCCACACCGTTGATATAGGGCTCGGCGCCGATGATGCCGATATCGGGATTCTGGCCTGCCTGATGCACCAGATGTTCGCCGCCGCCAAAGCCGATTTCTAGCCAGACCTCGCGTTCGCCGAAGAGCCGGGCAAGGTCGAGCGGCGTGCGATCCGGGTTTTCCTCCCAGCCGACGAGGCCGGGGGACAGCGGCGTCAGATCTTCGTCCAGCGCCTGCTGTTGGCCCTTGCGCAGGCCCTTGCCTTTGAACCGACCATAGAAGTTGCGCCACGGCGCGCCCGAGGGGTGGCCGGTCGCGCTGTCGCTTGCGGGACCGCCCGCAGGGTCAGCGGCGGGGGCAGTGCGGTCGGGGCGGGCGTCATTTGAACGGTTTTCGGTCATGGCAGGCTCTTTGCCCGGCGGGGCGGGCTGCGGTCAAGGGGGCAAGGGCCGTGCTGCCGCTCGGGTCGGCATGGCGCGCCACCTGACGTCGCGCCGGATGAGGCGCGCAACCTGACGTCGCGCCGGATGAGGCGCGCAACCTGACGTCGCGCCGGATGGGGTGCCGCTCCATCGCCGGGGCTGGACCATCGGCGCGCCCGCTCCTAGGCTCCGGAGCCAAAGCACAGGAGCGTTCAGCATGCCGACCGGAACCGATATCCGCACTTATTACGATGGTCGTTGGCACGACGGCGACGTGCCGGTGATGAAGGCCGCGGATCATGGCAGTTGGCTTGGCACCACCGTATTCGACGGCGCGCGCTATTTTGACGGGGTGGTGCCGGATCTGGAGGCGCATTGCGCGCGGGTCAATCGCTCCGCCACCGCGCTGATGATCACACCCAGCGTGCAGGTCGACGATATGGTGGAGATCGTGCGCGAAGGGCTGAAAGCCTACGCGCCTGACACGGCCGTCTATATCCGCCCCATGTATTGGGCGCTCGATGGCGATGAGATGGGCATCGTGCCGCTGCCGGGCGCGACCGGCTTTGCGATTTCGCTGGAGGCCATTCCGATGGCGCCGCAGGGCGCGGCGACCACCCTGACCCGGACGCGGTTTCGCCGTCCGGTGCTGGAGGATGCGGTCTGCAACGCCAAGGCCGGCTGTCTTTATCCCAACAATGCCCGGATGCTGGCCGAGGCGCGCTCCAAGGGGTTTGGCAATGCGCTGGTCGCCGATGCGCTGGGCAATGTGGCGGAAACGGCATCTGCTAATGTGTTCATGGTGCGCGAGGGTGTGGTCTATACGCCCATTGCCAACGGCACTTTCCTAGCGGGGATCACCCGTGCCCGTCATATCGCCAATCTGCGCGCCGATGGGTTCGACGTGCAGGAAACCGTGCTGACATTTGCCGATTTCGAAGCCGCGGATGAGGTGTTTCTGTCGGGCAATATGATGAAGGTCACGTCGGTCACCGCCTTTGACGAGAAGAAATACCGTGTGGGGCCGGTGACCCAGCGCACGCGGGAGCTTTACTGGGACTGGGCGCACAGCCTGCGCTGAGCCGGGGGGCGCGTGGCGAATGGGCGTGCAACAGGCTCCGGCATCACGACCCATTGCCTGTCGCGCCCCGCTCCCGCATGATTGCGCGTAATTGTCCGCCACGCAGGAGTCCCCATGCGCAAATTCCTAGTGATTCTCGATGACAGCCGGGAATGTCTGAACGCCATGCGCTTTGCCGCGATGCGGGCGGCGCGGACCGGCGGTGCAGTGGAGATCTTGTCGATCATCCCGCCCGAGGAGTTCAATCACTGGATCGGTGTCGGTGACATTATGCGCGAGGAAGCCCGCGAGCGGATTGAGGCGCATTTCGAAGTCTTCGCCAAATGGATGCGCGACCGGCAGGGGGTCGATCCCGAACTTGTCGTGCGCGAGGGGGAGCCGGTGCCCGAGATCCTCGCCCAGATTCGCGACGACGCGGAGATCGGCGTGCTTGTGCTGGGCGCGGGCACCGAAAAGAACGGCCCCGGCCCATTGGTAAGCCAGCTGACGCGCTCCGCCGGATCGCTGCCGATCCCGATCACCATCGTGCCCGGCGAGATGTCGAAAGACCGTCTGGAATCGATCACCTGACACGGGGGGGGACGGGGCTTGCGCCCGTTCAGGCTCCGCTGCGTGCATCCGCTCAAGCGTAACGCCGCACATCGCGCCATGTCGTTGTAGCGCCACCCCACGGGCCGGCGCGCGTCGGACCAAGCGGATGACTGGCATGAGACGCGGCCCCGCTGCGCGACCCGGCGCAACGGCTTGTGCAGGGGCAGGTGCGGTTGTAATCAGGTCCGGTTCCCAACGGCCCCCGGCGGGCCGCGCCAGCGGAGGTGACCTGCGATGCCCGACGACCTGCTCAACAGCTTCATGACCGGCCCCGACGACAAGGGCCGTTTCGGCGATTTCGGTGGACGGTTTGTCTCGGAAACGCTGATGCCGCTGATCCTTCAACTGGAGCAGGAATACGAGCACGCCAAGACCGACGATACGTTCTGGGCCGAGATGGACGACCTGTGGAAACACTATGTCGGTCGACCCTCGCCGCTGTATTACGCCGCGCGGCTGACCGAGCATCTGGGCGGGGCCAAGATCTATCTCAAGCGCGACGAGCTGAACCATACCGGCGCGCATAAGATCAACAACGTGCTGGGGCAGATCATCCTTGCCCGCCGCATGGGCAAGACCCGGATCATCGCGGAAACCGGCGCGGGCCAGCATGGCGTTGCCACGGCGACGGTTTGTGCGAAATTCGGCATGAAATGCGTGGTTTACATGGGCGCGCATGATGTCGAGCGCCAGCGCCCCAATGTGTTCCGCATGCGGCTGCTGGGCGCGGAAGTCGTGCCCGTCACCTCGGGCCGGGGCACGCTGAAAGACGCGATGAACGATGCGCTGCGCGACTGGGTGACCAATGTGCGCGACACGTTCTACTGCATCGGCACCGTGGCGGGCCCGCATCCCTATCCGGCGATGGTCCGCGATTTCCAGTCGGTGATCGGCAAGGAAGTCCGCTGGCAGTTGGCCGAGCAGGAAGGCGAAGGTCGTCTGCCCGATACGCTTATCGCGGCCATCGGGGGCGGCTCCAATGCGATGGGGCTGTTCTATCCGTTCCTCGATGACAAGGAGGTCGGCATCATCGGTGTCGAGGCTGGCGGCAAGGGCGTGGACCTGAAGATGGAACATTGCGCTTCGCTCACCGGCGGGCGACCCGGCGTGCTGCATGGCAACCGCACCTATCTGCTGCAAGATGACGACGGGCAGATCCTTGAAGGGTTCTCGATCTCTGCGGGGCTGGATTACCCCGGTATCGGCCCGGAACATGCGTGGCTGCATGACATTGGCCGCGCCGAATATGTGGCGATCACGGACCGCGAAGCGCTGGAGGCGTTCCAGCTGAGCTGTTCGACCGAAGGCATTATCCCGGCGTTGGAGCCCAGCCACGCGCTGGCCCATGTGATGAAGATCGCCCCGGAGCTGCCGAGCGACCATATCATCGTGATGAACATGTGTGGGCGCGGCGATAAGGATATCTTTACCGTCGCCCGACATCTTGGCTTTGACATGGAAAGCGACTGACCCCGGTCAGTCGCCCCGCCGCCGGAATTCCAGCAGGTTGAACACCGATTCCACGAAGGGAAGCGGCAGCATCAGGCGCATATGTGTGTCGCTGACCTGCTGTAATACCCCCACATCAGGGGCGAGAGAGCCGGCGTCCTCTGGGTCGATGCGTTCGGGAAAGGCGTCGTATTCCGGCGGAGTGCGCCCGGCCACATAGGCCGCGCCACGGTAGATCAGCTGATCACCGTCGCTTTCGATCACACCTCGGCTGCGCTGCGAGCCGGTGAGTTTTTCGAGTTTCCAGACCGGGCCGCCATTGATGCCGCCGCTCGCGTCCAGCAGGCTCAGGCGGCAGTCGAACCACCCATAGACCACCAGCGGCAGCATGCCTCCGATCTTCAGCGTGCGACATTGCCAATCGCCGCTCGGGTCCGAGATTTGCGGCGGCTGTGGCCTCCCGCGCAGGGCGTCTGATAGCGCCGCCAGATCTTCCGCCGCACCGCGCGCATAGGCTTGCTCCAACGCCTGTCCCAGCGCGTCATGATAGCGGGCAAGGCGTGTGCGATCCGCATCGCGCAGGGGCACCGGATCGGCGGAAAGCTGCGGCGCAAACGCGATGGAGAGCAGCGACGCGAGTAGGGCGAGGCGACGGAGCCTGCGCGGCTGTCTAGGGCTGGAACGGGGCATCATGATCCTTTCGCAGGTCGGTCATTCAACCGATCGGGCAAGAGCTATGCCCCATTGGCGGGACTGTGCATGCCCGTCGGCGAATATTAACCAAATATCAGTCTATCTGCACGAGGCTTGCATAAACTGGGGTTTAAACCCGTCATTCCCACGACCGACGTGTCGGGCGTAACCGTCACGGCGATGGCGGTGGCGGAATGTGCTGGACAGGGTGCCGGCACTGAAAACACAAGGGAGCCTCTTATGATGGCCTTCAAGACCATGACCGTCGCCAGCACGATCAGCCTTTTCGCAGCCCTGCCGGTGCTGGCGGATGCCTTCTCGGATCAGGTTGTCAGCAACCTTCAGGATCTGGGCTACACCTCGATCGAGATCGAACAGGGTCCGAGCCAACTGCGGGCCGAGGCTGTGAATGCCTCCGGTGGAACGATCGAAGTCATCTATGACAGCACGACCGGCTCGATCCTCCAGCAGGAACGCGGCACCTCCGGCTCCGCCGAAGCGGGCGCAAACGGTGTCGTCTACGACACGGGAAACGACGATTTCCTTGAGGATGGCGACGACGATGCAGCAGAAGATGGCAGCGGCAATAGCGGCGGCGATCTGGGCGGTCCCCATGCCGAGGATGATTACGACCATGTAAATCAGGACGAAGGCGGTCCTCAGGCCGAAGATGGCACCAACGCGGGCGGCGGCGATGAGGACGCTGGCGAAGGCCAGAGCGGCGGCGGTGACGAAGGCCAAGGCGGCAGTGGCGAAGACGGCCAAGGCGGTGGTGAGAACGCCGACTGAGGCGGGTTGCCTGCCTGACCCGAATTGCCGACACTACATTCTACGGGCGCCGCTGTCTGCGGCGCCCGTTTCGTCTGAGCCGAGAGAGGCCGATCATGCGCCGCATATCCGTTTTCGCCTTGCTTCGAATTCTGTTGGTGACGGTCGCTCTGGGCGGGGTGACGATCCCGCGCGCCGCGCTGGCCGACACGCGCGACCAGATCATCACCGAAATGAAAGAGCAGGGCTTCACCCGTATCACTGTCCAAGGCACCCTGCTGGGCCGCACCCGTATCTTGGCCGAGCGGCAAGGCGGACGGCGCGAGGTCGTCATCAACCCCCGCACCGGCGTGATTTTGCGCGACTACACCAGCGGCCTTCCCCATCGCACGCATAGCACCGACGACGATTGGGTCACGACCACACGCAGCCAGACCAACGGCGATAGCGGCCTCAGCAGCAGCCAAGGCGACCGCGGCAGCGCGACGAGTGTCAGCAGCGGCGACATGGGCACGTCTGACGACGAAGGCGAGGGCGGCGACGGCGATCAGGGTGGCGACGAAGACAGCGGCGATGAAGGCGCCGGCGATGGCGGAGATAGCGGTAACGGCGAGAACAACGACGGCGGGGACGAAGACGGCGGCGCTGATGATGATTGACCGCCCGGGTCCAAGCCGATCCGATATTGTCCGGGGGGCCGCGACGCCCGCCGCGCCTCGTCAGGGGATGCGCGCGCGTTGGCGGACGCTGCGCGCCTCCAGCGCGACGCCGCTGATGATCTTGCTGTTCGTGCAAGGCGTCTGCACGGTGTTTTTCACCTCGCAAATCCTGTTCGACATCATCGGCTTCCCGGAAAAACCGATCAGTTGGCGCGCACAGGAATTGATCGAGATCGGCGCCGCGTTAGGCCTGTTGCTGGGTTTTGTGCTGGGGGCGGTGGCGCTGACCCGGTCTCATGCCCGCCAGCGCGAGGTCGAGGAAAGCCTGCGCGCGGCGCGGGGCGCGTTTCATGACCTGCTGGCTGAGCGATTCCGCGAATGGGGTCTGACGCCCGCTGAAACCGATGTGGCGTTTTTTGTGATGAAAGGATTTTCAACGCAGGAGATCGCGGGCTTTCGCGGCACCTCCGACGGCACCGTGAAGGCGCAGACCGCCGCGATCTATCGCAAGTCAGGCTCCACCGGGCGGGCGCAGCTGGTCAGCCTGTTCATTGATGATCTTATGGAGGATCAGCTGCTCCCCAACGCGGCCGAGTAGCACCGCAAGCCGCCAATTTGCGGGCTCAATCCTCGCCGGTAGCGTTTTCCATCAGCACGTCGAGCGGCACGATTTCAAGCGCGCGCGCATGGGTCGAGGTCAGATGCACGATGGGCGACAGGCCTTCGTCATGAGCTTGCAGGAACCGCGCGGCGCAGAGGCACCAGCGATCGCCGGGTTTCAGGCCGGCGAATTCGAACTCCGGACGCGGTGTCGACAGGTCATTGCCGACATATTTCGAGAATGCCAGAAACTCAGCCGTCAATGTGACGCAGACCGTGTGACTGCCCTGATCGGCCATGCAGGTATCGCAGGCGCCGTTGCGGAAGAACCCGGTCACGGGCGCGGTGGAGCAGCTTTGCAGCGGCTCCCCCAAGACGTTGATCGAGGGGTGTTTATCTATGGGCATGGCGTTTCTCCGGGCACCTTGGGGCGGTGCTTCTGGGGTGCCGCAATCGGGCCTTGCCGGGGTAGCTAGGGCGCGGGACGGCAGGCGCAAGGGGCACGGGCCGCTATGATGACCGGCCAGTCTGTCCACTCACTGGGCTGCCGCCTTGCAGGTCTGCGGGTGGCGTGGGCGGTCAGTTGGTGTGGCGCTTGGAGCGGAAGGGCAAAGGCGCCACTTGCACGCCATCCTCGATCAGGGCGCGGGCCTCTTCGGGGCGGGCCTCGCCGTGGATGGCCCGATGCGGCGCGTCGCCCAAGTGCATGGCGCGCGCCTCACGGGCGAAACGGTCGCCGACGTAATCGGAATTGGCCTCGACATGGCGTCGCAGCTCCGCCATCGCGCGGGCCGCAAGATTACGGTCATTGGACAAGGGCGCATTCTGGCTGCTTGCCGGATCGGGCCGCGTGTCGGGCCTGCCGTCAGGGGTATCTGCCGGAGTCGCCGAGGATGCGGAGCGGTTCGCATCTTGCTTCATGCCTGCGCTTGCAGGGGTCCCGCGGGTGCTGATCGCGGGGGCCATGATTGCTTTCTCGACGGCACCACTGCCGCAGATCGCGCAGCTGAGCTGTCCCGCGCCGCGCAGGCTGTCATAGGCCTGCGCCGAGGCGAACCAGCTGTCGAAGTGGTGACCGTCGCGGCATTGGAGGGCATATTTTATCATATCGGATCGTTCTAACTGCCCCGACGGAATAAGCAATATGCCAAGGACGCGGGCGCATTCACTTTTGAGGGCGTGCCGCCTTTGACGGGGGCTTATTGCGGCGGTCAGGTTCAGATCGGATGTTCAACAGGTCGGCGGCGCAGGCCCTAGCTAGGGGGCGAAGTTGCGGATCATCTGCGCCAGCTCCGGGTCGGTGATCTTGCGCGCCGCTTTCTTGCGCGAGAACCACTTGCGGCGGCGTTGGCCGGCCTCGGGGTAGCGGTCCTCCAGCGCCCGAACCTGCACCGGGAAAACCGCCACGACACAGGGCACGGATTGCAGCGGGCCAATGGCCTTTTCGGTGGTGTAGATGCCCAGACAGCGATCAATGGCACGCCCGCGCACACCCGCTTCTTCCCATGCCTCGCGCGTGGCCGCCTGCGCTGGGGTCTTGCGATCAATGGGCCAGCCTTTGGGCACGATCCAGCGCCCGCTGCCGCGTGAGGTGATCAGTAGAATCTGCGGTTTTCCGTTGCGCAGCCGGTAGCATAGCGCGGCGAATTGGCTACGCATTTCGTTCTTGCCAGCCTGTCCCAGACGGACGCGGCGCGGTCTGACGGTCTGCATCGCGATCACCTCCGGGCTGACGGCGGGGTGCCCGGTTTTGCCTCGGGCAAGTCGGGCGAACGTAACCCCATCAGTCGCGCTGACGCAAAGCCGAAATATTGTGGAACTTGGCTGAGGTATCAGCGCTATGAGCTGGGTGTGCGGGGGGCTTGGGCAGGGGGAGGTTTGCGGCGCGCGCGATATGCGCGACCAGTTCATCCAGCCGCCCGTCGCCCGTGTCATCGGCGGCGATCCGGCGCGCGATCTTGGCCATCGCGCGCGCGTCCATGCCGGGCATCACCAATGCCTGCGCCAATGTCGCGGCGTCAGTGACCTGCCGCGCCCCGCCTTCGGCATCGAGCCGGTCGTAGATCGCGGCAAAGTTCTGCAAATGGGGCCCGTGAAGGATCGCAGTGCCGCATTGGGCAGGCTCATAGGGGGTGTGCCCCCCCAGATCGACAAGCGAGCCACCGATGAAGCTGATGCTTGCAAGATCGAACCAGAGCGCCATCTCGCCCAGCGTATCGGCAAGGTAGACCTCCGCCTTGGGGGAGGGCGGCTCCCCGCGGGAACGGCGCCGCAGGGTCAATCCGTGCGCGGAAATCAGGCGCTGCACCTCGTCGCCGCGGCGGGGATGGCGCGGGGCGAGGATCAGGCGCAGGGCCGGGTCATGGGCTTGCGCTCGGACAAAGGCATCGAGGACGACCTCCTCCTCGCCGGGATGGGTGGAGGCGGCGAGCACGGTATGATCGCGGTCGAATACCCGACGACATGCATCGCGCTGGGCAGGATCGAGGCGGGGCAGGGTCACGGCGGCTTTCAGATTGACCCGCGCAAGGCGGCGCTCCTCCGGCAGACCCAGCGCGCGCAGGCGATCCTCGGTGGCGCCATCCTGCGCCGAGACGCCGCGCAGCCGGGCCATGACCCTGCGCGCCAGCCGGGGGGCGATCCGCTGCCAGCGGGACGCGCTGCGCGCCGACATCCGCGCGGAAATCAGCAAAACCGGCAGCCCGGCATGATGCATGGCAAAGATCCGGTTCAGCCACAGGTCGCTTTCGATCAGCAGCAGCGCGGCGGGCCTGTGACGGCGCAAAAACCGGTGCAGAAGCGGGCGATAGTCCAATGGCGCAAGCCGCGCGTCGATCCGCGGGTCGTTCCAGCCGCGTGCCAGATCCCGCCCCGTCAGACTGTTGGTGGTGATGATTAACCGCAGCGTGGGATAGGCCGCCAGCAGCGCGGAAATCAGCGGTCTGGCGGAGTTTAACTCGCCGTTGGACGCCGCGTGCAGCCACAGCGCAGGGGCGTCGTCCTTCCGCGCCGCGCCGCCTGCGAGCCGTTCGCTCAGGTCCGCCTCGGTGATCCGCCCGCGCAGCCGCCGCAACAGGTAAAGAAGCGCCACCACCGGCGCGGCGAGGCTCAGGGCGATACGGTAGAAAATCACGGTCGGCGGCCTTTCACGGGCGGGGTCGCGCCAGCATGCGGCGTGGGGGTGGCCCCGTCCACCCGTCGGGCGGGGCCACAGGTCGCAATCAGCCGAAGACGCTTAGCAGCATTTTTACCGCCGTTAGCGCAAGGAACACCGCGAAGCACAGCTTCAGCACGCGCTGGTTAACCGTATGCGCAAGCTTGGCGCCGTAGGGGGCAAAGAGCCATGTCAGCGGCACGATACAGGCCGCAGCGGGCAGGCTGACATAGCCCAGCGACAGCGGCGGACGCCCCTCGGCGGACCAGCCCGACCAGACGAAGCCCAGCACGCCGGGCACCGCGATCAACAGCCCCAGCGCGGAGGCCGTGCCCACGGCCCGCCGGATCGGCACCGAAAATGCGGCCTGCGTCGGCACGGCCAAAGTGCCGCCGCCGATCCCCATCAGTGACGAGATCAGGCCGATGATCCCGCCAATGGGCGATGCGATGGCGGGATGCGGCAGCCGGTCGGACACGACGAGCGTTTTGGGCACCGACATGTTCACCGCCACGGCCAGCGCGACGAAGCCGAACACCAAGCGCAGCACATCGCCGCTGATATAGCGAGCAAGGATACCGCCCGCGAGCGCGCCCAGCACCACGGCCGGACCCCAACTGCGCAACACCGCAAAGTCGATGCCGCCGCGCGCGTGATGCGCCCGAGACGAGGAAATAGCCGTGGGCACGATGGTGGCGAGCGAGGTCGCGACGGCCATGTGCTGCGACAGTTCGGTCGGGAAACCGGTAAAGGTCAGGATCCACGACAGCACCGGCACGATGACGATGCCACCACCGACGCCCAGCAGCCCGGCCATGGTCCCGGCGACGGCCCCGGTCGCAAACAGACCGATGATGATCATCACCCAGCCTGCGGTATCAATGGTCTCGATCATGCGTCGTGCTCCGCTTGTTTGTCAGTATGCGTCCTGTTTCGGTTCCTTCCGTTACCCGTTCCTCCGGGGAATGCAACCGGGCTGGAAAGCCTGCGCGCCCCGGTCTACCTTGCGGGCAACAGGTTCGGGCTACCGGGTCCGACTTGCGCAAGGATTACGCAATGAGCTGGAACCCCGCCTTTCCCCCCGGCATGATGCCCGGCACCGATGCAGGGGCTGATACGCCGCTCGACGCGATTGAAACCGTGATCGTGCCACGCAGCCGCGACATCGGCGGGTTCGAGGTGCGCCGTGCGCTGCCCGCGCCGGAACGGCAGATGGTCGGACCGTTCGTGTTCTTCGATCAGGCGGGGCCGGCGGAGTTTCTGACCGGGCAGGGCATCGACGTGCGCCCGCATCCGCATATCGGGCTGGGCACGGTCACCTATCTGTTCCAAGGCGATTTCCACCACCGCGACAGCATCGGCACCGATCAGGTCATCACGCCCGGCGCGCTGAACTGGATGGTGGCGGGGCGCGGCGTCACCCATTCGGAACGCACCAGCGCGTCCGCACGCCAAGGCCCGCATAGCCTGTTCGGCATTCAGACATGGGTGGCCTTGCCCGAACATCTGGAAGAGGCCGCGCCGAGTTTCGAGCATCACGCCAAGGCCGATCTGCCGGTGCTGGAGGCCCATGGCATCCACGCCCGCGTGATTCTGGGCCGGGCCTGGGGCGTGCAGTCGCCCGCCAGCACGTTTACCGACATGTTCTATGCCGATGTCACGCTGGAGCCCGGCGCGCATGGCCCGCTGCCCGATGATCATGAGGATCGCGGGCTTTATGTCATTTCGGGTGAGGTCACGGTCGCGGGCGACAGTTTCGGTCCGGGGCGCATGATGATTTTCCGCCCCGGCGATGCGATTACGGTCACGGCAGGATCGCAGGGCGCGCGGATGATGATCCTCGGCGGGGCGACGCTGGACGGGCCACGGCATATCTGGTGGAATTTCGTGTCCTCTTCGCGCGACCGCATTGCGCAGGCCAAGGCCGACTGGCGCGCCGGGCGTTGGGGTGAGGGGCTGTTCGAGTTGCCCCCCGGCGATAATACGGAATTTGTGCCCTATCCGCTGCAACGCGCCGGGAGGACAGGCGCATGAGGGCGTGGATGGGGGCAGTGATGCTGGCGCTGGGGCTGGGCGTCGGGGCCGCGGGCGCCGATCCTGCGCCCGTGACCGTCTTTGCCGCCGCCAGCCTGAAAACCGCGCTCGACCGGATCGTGGCGGATTGGGCGGAGGAGCCCGATGCCGCGCCAGTGCGGGTCAGCTACGCGGGGTCCTCGGCCTTGGCGCGGCAGATCGTGCAAGGCGCGCCTGCGGATATCTTCATCTCTGCCAATACCGACTGGATGGACCGTATCGAGGCCGAGGGTCTGTTGGTCGATGGCAGTCGCGCCGATCTGCTGGGCAATGCGCTAGTGCTGATCGCGCATGACCCTGATGCCGCGCCCGTGGAGATCACCGCCGATCTGCCGTTGGCGCAGATGCTCGGCGAGGACAGGCTGGCGATGGCGCTGGTCGATGCGGTTCCGGCGGGCATCTATGGCCGCGCGGCGCTCAGCGCGCTTGGCCTGTGGGACAGCGTGGCAGAGCGGGTGGCGCAGGCAGATAACGTGCGCGCGGCGCTGGCCTTGGTCAGCCGGGGCGAAGCGCCCTATGGCATCACCTATGCGACGGACGCCCATGCGGCGGGGAATGCGGTCCGGGTGCTGGGCACATTCCCTGAGGGCAGTCACCCGCCGATCATCTACCCCGCCGCCGCCTTGCAGGACACGCCTACCAGTGCGGGTTTCCTCGACTGGTTGCGCGGGGCCGAGGCGCGGGCGATTTTCGCGGATGAAGGCTTCACCACCCCGTGACGATTTGGCCGCCCCAGACATGGCTCACGCCCGAAGAATGGACCGCCGTCGCGCTGTCGTTGAAAGTGTCTTTCTGGGCGGTCGCGGCCTCATTACCACTGGGGGTGTTCACGGCCTATGCACTGGCGCGCTGGCGTTTTCCGGGGCGTCAGATCCTGAACGGTCTGGTGCATCTGCCGCTGATCTTGCCCCCGGTTGTGACCGGTTATCTGCTGCTTCTGAGTTTTGGCCGACAGGGCTGGGCCGGCGGGTTGTTGGAGGCGCTGGGCCTGTCAGTCGCGTTTCGCTGGACCGGCGCGGCGCTGGCCGCGGCGATCATGGCGTTCCCGCTGATGGTGCGCGCGATCCGGCTGAGCTTTGAGGCCGTCGATCCCCGGTTGGAGGAGGCCGCCGCGACGCTCGGTGCCTCGCGCCTATGGGTGTTTTTGACCGTGACCCTGCCGCTGGTGGCGCCGGGGGTGATCGCGGGGGCGGTGCTCGCCTTTGCCAAGGCGATGGGGGAGTTCGGGGCGACAATCACCTTCGTCTCCTCGATCCCCGGTGAGACGCAGACCCTGCCTTCGGCGATCTACGCATTTTTGCAAGTGCCGGGGGCCGAAGGCTCCGCCGCGCGGCTGGTGATCGTGTCGGTGGTGGTGGCGCTCGGGGCGCTTTTTGCATCCGAATGGCTTGCGCAACGGGCCGCGCGCCGGGTGTCGGGCACATGAGCCTGTCGGTCGAAATCCGTCACCGCGCCGGGGCATTCACGCTCGACGCCGCATTTGAAGCGCCTGAAGGCGTGACCGCCCTGTTCGGACACTCCGGCGCGGGCAAAACCACGGTGGTCAATGGTGTGGCCGGGCTGATTCGCCCCGAAGCCGGGCGCATCACGCTGGGCGCGCGGGTGCTGTGGGATGCCACGACCGGCGCATGGGTGTCGCCGCATCGCCGCCGCATCGGCTATGTGTTTCAGCAGGCACGGTTATTCCCGCATCTGAGCGTGGCGCAAAACCTGACCTATGGCGGCTGGTTTGCCCGGTGGCAGGGGCGGGCGGCGACGGCGCAGATGGCACAAGTGGTCGAGATGTTGGGAATCGGGCCCCTGCTGGCGCGTCGTCCGGCGACCCTGTCGGGCGGCGAGGCGCAGCGTGTCGCCATTGGCCGCGCGCTGCTGGCCGCGCCGGAATTGCTGTTGCTGGATGAACCGCTCGCCGCGCTGGACGATGCCCGCAAGGCCGAGATCCTGCCTTATCTGGAGCGTCTGCGCGACGAAACGCGGGTGCCGATTCTCTATGTCAGTCATGCGGTGTCGGAAATCGCGCGGTTGGCCAACACGGTAGTGGCGCTGGAAGCAGGCCGCGTGGTGCGCGCGGGCCCGGCGGAGGCGCTGCTGGCCGATCCCGAAGTGGTGCCAACGCTGGGCGTGCGCGAGGCGGGCGCGGTGCTGACGGGGCGCGTCACCGCCCATCACGACGACGGGCTGACGGAATTGCGCCTGCGCGCGGGGCCGCTGTTGGTGCCGGGAGTGACGGGCGCGCCGGGCGATGATCTGCGCGTCCGGGTCCATGCCCATGACGTGATCATCGCGCGCACCCGGCCCGAAGGCCTGTCGGCGCTTAACATCCTGCCCGCCACCGTGCGGCAATTGCACCAAGGGGCAGGGCCGGGGGTGGCGGTGCAACTGGATCTGAACGGCGATCTGCTGCTGGCACGAATCACGCGACGCTCGGCTGAGGCATTAGAGTTGGCGCCCGGCATGGCCTGTCATGCGATCCTGAAATCCGTCTCGGTTGGTCCGTCGGATTTAGGGCAGGGGCCAGATCGGGGGCCAGTTGGGCGGCCGAATCACGGGCCGGTTTCGGCCCCGGAGGCATCAGGGACCTGACCAGAAACACGCCCATGGCGGTGCGACCCCGTGCCGTAAATTCCGCGGCATCTGGCTTTTCCCCGGTGCATTCGTCACAACACGGTCACACCACAGCGTGATCAAGATGGACTTGCGGGGGGTCAGGGATGGCAGGGCAGGACAGAGGCTTGGATGATGCGGCGCGGGCAGCGTGGCTGTCCTATGTGGCTGGCAATACCCAAGATGAGATCGCCGCCAAGCTGGGCGTATCGCGACAAAAGGCGCAGCGGCTAATCAGTCAAGCGCAGTCGGCAGGGTTGATTCGCGTCCGCATTGACCACCCGATTTCCAATTGCCTCAGTCTGGCGCAGGACCTGACCGACCGTTTTGGCCTGCGGTTTTGCAATGTGGTGCCCAGCGATCCGGCGTCGGGCTCCTCGGTTCTTGGGGTCGCGGATGCCACTGCTGACGCAATCGAGCAATGGCTGAACCGCGAAAAACCTGTGGTTCTCGCGCTTGGCACCGGGCGCACGTTGAAGGCAGCGGTGCAGCAATTGCCACAGATCGACTGTCCGCAGCACCGGATCGTGTCGCTGACCGGCAATATCGCGCCTTCCGGGGCCACGGCTTTTTACAACGTGCTGTTTTCATTAGGGGAGCGCGTGACCGCCACGACATTTCCTTTGCCGATGCCGGTCGTTGCCAACAGTGCCAGTGAATGCGCGGCGCTGCGCGAACAGCCGATGATCCGCCGCGCGCTGGATCTGGTGATCGAGGCCGACGTGGCGTTTGTCGGGCTTGGCCAGATGACCGAAGACGCGCCGCTATTTGTGGACGGGTTCATCACCTCCGAGGATCTGGAGCAGAACCGCCGCCACGGCGCGGTGGGTGAGATCGTTGGATGGGTGTTCGATGCCGATGGCCGGGTGCTTACCGAAGGCAGCAACGCGCGGGTCGCTGCCGCGCCGCTCAACTTCGCCAAAGAGGCACTGGTCATCGGCACGGCCATGGGCGCGTCCAAGGTGCCGGGCCTGCGCGCCGCGATCAAAGGCGGCCTCCTCAACGGCTTGATCACGGACGAAGTGACGGGCCGGATGCTTCTCAAGTAACTGAAAAATTACGATTTGCTGAGAAACTGTCCGAATATCGGGCGGTTTTGTAACGATTCCGTTGACAAACGGGGTCGCAAAATGAATAAATGCTCGTGTGCTTGGCATTTGCTCAAAGCCACAGGGAGGACACCATGAAGAGCATTCGACGCCCCCTCACCGGGGCCTGCGCCGTCAGTGCGATCGCCGCCGTTTTCGCGAGCGCCGCTTCGGCTGAAACCATCACCATCGCAACCGTGAACAACGGCGACATGATCCGCATGCAGGGTCTGACGCAGTCGTTCACCGATGCGAATCCCGACATTGAACTGGAATGGGTCACGCTCGAAGAGAACGTGCTGCGCCAGCGTGTCACCACGGATATCGCCACCAAGGGCGGTCAGTATGACGTCATGACCATCGGCACCTATGAGGCCCCGATCTGGGCCGCGCAGGGTTGGCTGGTTGCACTGGACGATCTGGGCGACGACTACGATGTCGACGACCTGCTGCCCGCGATCCGCGGCGGCCTGACCTATGAAGACAAGCTTTATGCCGCCCCGTTCTACGGCGAAAGCTCCATGGTCATGTATCGCACGGACCTCATGGAAGAAGCCGGTCTGGAAATGCCGGACGCGCCCACCTGGGAATTCATTGCCCAGGCCGCAGAGGCCATGACCGACGAAGAAAAAGAGATCTACGGCATCTGCCTGCGCGGCAAGGCTGGCTGGGGCGAGAACATGGCGTTCCTCTCCGCAATGGCCAACTCGATGGGCGGTCGCTGGTTCGACATGGACTGGAACCCGCAGTTCAACACCGAGGCGTGGAACAAGACGCTCACCACCTATCTTGACCTGATGAACAGCTACGGACCTCCGGGTGCGTCCTCGAACGGGTTCAACGAGAACCTCGCGCTGTTCCAGTCCGGCAAGTGCGGCATGTGGATCGACGCCACGGTGGCTGCGTCCTTCGTGACCAATGCCGATGACAGCGATGTCGCCGATCAGGTCGGCTTTGCACTGGCTCCCGATGCGGGTCTGGGCAAGCGCGGCAACTGGCTTTGGGCTTGGAACCTCGCGATCCCCGCTGGCTCCGAGAAGGAAGAGGCGGCGAAGAAGTTCATCGCTTGGGCCACCTCCAAAGAGTACACCGCAACTGTGGCCGAAAACGAAGGCTGGGCCAACGTTCCTCCGGGCACGCGCAAGTCGCTCTATGAAAACCAGGAATATCTCGACGCGGCACCTTTCGCCGAGATGACCCTGCAGAGCATCGAAGCCGCCGATCCCACTAATCCGGCCGTCGACGAGGTGCCCTATACCGGCGTCCAGTTCGTCGCGATCCCTGAATTCCAGGGCATCGGCACCGCTGTGGGTCAGCAGTTCTCGGCCGCGCTGGCCGGTCAGGTGACCGCTGAACAGGCACTTCAGAACGCTCAGGCCTTGACCGAGCGCGAAATGAAGAAGGGCGGCTACCTCAAGTAATCGCTTCACCTCCACCGGGGCCGGCCTCTCCCTTTCTGCCGGCCCCGGATTTTCGCAGGTTTCCGATGCACCGCCCCCCGAGGCTACGTCGTCGGGCGGGAGTGTTTCATCAGGCCACAATGTCAGGTCGCATCGTCGTCCGGTCACAGGGGTCAGATGACAATGCCAGACGCTGGCGCCGGGGCTGTCGCGCCCTTCCGCGTTCTGCATCACCCAAACCGCGTCGCACGACCCGCGCCCGCCCGATGTGCAAATGATTTGCGCAAAAGGCACGCGCCCCCGATACTAAACGCCCAGATACGAGCCGTTTCCGATACCCGCCGCCCTTGCGCGCGCCCCGCCGCCCTTTTTCGTTCCCGACTTTCCCGAGAGGCATGTCATGGCCACCGATCACTCGCGCACCGCCGCCCGGATCATGATCTCGCCCGCAGTTATCCTGCTTCTGGCGTGGATGATCGTGCCGCTGGCGATGACGCTGTATTTCTCCTTCCTCCGCTACAACCTGCTGATGCCGGGCATGGAGGAATGGATTGGTTTCGACAACTACGTTTATTTCTTTGAAGATCCGGCCTTTAAGGCAGCGATCATCAACACGCTGGTTCTGGTGATCGGCGTGCTGCTGATCACGGTCGTGGGCGGCACCTTGCTGGCGCTGCTGCTGGACCAGCCGATGTTCGGACAGGGCATCGTGCGCATCCTGACCATCGCGCCCTTCCTGGTGATGCCCACCGTGTCGGCGCTGGTCTGGAAAAACATGTTCATGAACCCGGTGAACGGCCTGTTTGCGCATCTATTCAAGGCGTTGGGCTTTGCGCCCTATGACTTCCTCGGCAATGCACCACTGGCCTCGATCGTCTTTATGGTGGCGTGGATGTGGTTGCCCTTTGCCGCGCTGATCCTGCTGACCGCGTTGCAATCGCTTGACCAGGAACAGATCGAAGCCGCCGAAATGGATGGCGCCGGTGCATTCGCCCGCTTCTTCTATATCGTCGTGCCGCATCTGTCGCGCGCCGCAACCGTGGTGATCTTGATCGAGACGATCTTCCTTCTGTCGGTCTTCGCCGAGATCCTCGTCACCACCAATGGCGGTCCGGGCTACGCGTCGACCAACCTCACCTACCTTGTCTATGTGCAGTCGCTGCTACAGTTCGACGTCGGCGCTGGCGCCGCAGGCGGGGTCATCGCCATTATCTTGGCAAACATCGTTGCGATCTTCCTGATGCGGATGATCGGCAAGAACCTGGACGCGTGAGGACAGCATGGCCCGTAAGGTTTCCACATCCCGCAAGTTGATCGTCACGGCCGTGGCCTGGACGATCGGTATCCTGCTCTTCTTTCCGATCCTCTGGATCTTTCTGACGAGCTTCAAAACCGAGGCTGTCGCGATCGCAGACCCGCCGGTGTTCCTGTTCTTCGACTGGACGACGGAGAATTACACCACGGTTCAGGAACGCTCGAACTACTTCCGGCATTTCTGGAACTCGGTCGTGATTTCCATCGGCTCCACCGTTCTGGGCCTCATCATCGCGGTGCCCGCCGCATGGGCCATGGCCTTTGTGCCGGGCAAGCGGACCAAGGATGTGTTGATGTGGATGCTTTCCACCAAGATGCTTCCGCCCGTCGGCGTGCTGATCCCGATCTACCTGCTGTTCCGCGACATGGGGCTGCTGGACACGCGGATCGGCCTGACCATCGTGCTGATGCTGATCAACCTGCCGATCATCGTCTGGATGCTCTACACCTACTTCCGCGAAATTCCGGGCGAAATCCTGGAAGCCAGCCGGATGGACGGGGCCAGCCTGCGCGATGAGATCATCTATGTGCTGACGCCGATGGCCGTGCCGGGCATTGCCTCGACCCTGCTGCTCAACATCATCCTCGCCTGGAACGAAGCATTCTGGACGCTTAACCTGACCGCGGCCAAGGCCGCCCCGCTCACCGCCTTCATCGCCAGCTATTCCAGCCCCGAAGGGCTGTTCTACGCGAAGCTTTCGGCGGCCTCCACGATGGCCATCGCGCCGATCATGATCCTCGGCTGGTTCAGCCAGAAACAGCTCGTCCGCGGCCTGACCTTCGGCGCGGTGAAATAAGGAAACGACCCATGGGACGCATCACGCTCAACCAGATCACCAAGAGCTTCGGCGACAAGCAGGTCATTCCGCCGCTGGATCTCGAAATCAATGACGGCGAATTCGTCGTCTTCGTCGGCCCCTCGGGCTGCGGTAAATCCACGCTTCTGCGCCTGATCGCAGGGCTGGAGGATGTCAGCTCTGGCGATATCGTCATCGACGGCACGCCCGCCACCGATCTGCCCCCGGCCAAGCGCGGTCTGGCAATGGTGTTCCAGAGCTACGCGCTCTACCCCCATATGTCGGTGCGCAAGAACATCGCGTTTCCGCTGAAAATGGCCAAGACCGACAAGGCCGAGATCGACCGTAAGGTCACGAATGCGGCGGAGGTTCTGAACCTCACCGACTATCTCGACAACCGGCCCGGCCAATTGTCGGGCGGTCAGCGCCAGCGGGTCGCGATTGGCCGTGCCATCGTGCGCGAACCGGCGGCGTTCCTCTTTGACGAGCCTTTGTCGAACCTCGACGCTGCCCTGCGCGTCAATATGCGCGCCGAGATCAGCGAATTGCATCAGCAGCTTGCGACCACGATGGTCTATGTGACCCACGATCAGGTCGAAGCCATGACCATGGCCGATAAGATCGTCGTGCTGCATGCCGGTGTGATCGAACAGGTTGGCTCTCCGCTGGAGCTTTACGAGCGGCCGCGCAATCGGTTTGTCGCGGGCTTCATCGGCTCGCCCAAGATGAACTTCCTCGAAGGTGAACCGACCGCTGCCTATGACGCCCATGCGATCGGCGTCCGCCCCGAGCATATCACCCTGTCCAAGACCGAAGGCACCTGGCAGGGCACGGTCGGTCTGGCCGAGCATCTGGGCTCCGACACGTTCGTGCGGATCGCGGTGCCGGGGCAGGGCGACATGATCGTGCGCACCATTGGCGATTTCGCGGTGAAACCCGGCGAGACCGTCTTCCTCACTCCTGATCCGGCCAAGATCCACCGGTTCGACGCCACAGGGTTGGCGCTGCGCTGACCCCCTTCGCCGCGCCGGCCCTCCCGGCGGCGCGGC
Organism: Marinobacter sp.; assembly: GCA_040119125.1. Lineage (GTDB taxonomy): Bacteria > Pseudomonadota > Alphaproteobacteria > Rhodobacterales > Rhodobacteraceae > Pacificitalea. The sequence continues at coordinate 208,201 of JBEDTR010000005.1, read as the reverse complement.
GTCGCGCATCTTCGCTGATCGAATTCTATAGGATGTCAGAAATGACCACCCGCCTCTCCGCCGAAACGCTTGCCACGCTGGCCGACCGCGCCGATGTGCCGGGCTACGACCGCGCCGCGCTGCGCCCCGGCATCGTGCATATCGGTGTCGGCAATTTCCACCGCGCGCATCAGGCGGTCTATCTGGACCGGCTGTTTCGCGCCGGGCTGGGCCATGACTGGGCGCTGATCGGCGCGGGTGTGATGCCGGGCGATGCCGCCATGCGCGATACGCTGGCCGCACAGGATTACCTGACCACGGTGGTCGAGCAGGACGCCGACGGCGCCCGCGCCACCATCACCGCCGGCATGATCGATTTCCTGCCCGCAGGCGACGCGGGCGCCATCATCGACCGACTGGCCCAGCCTGATATTCGTATCGCATCGCTGACCATCACCGAGGGCGGCTATTACCTTGATAGCGATGGGCATTTCGACCCGACCCACCCGGCTATCGCCGCTGACGCCGCCAGTCCCGACGCGCCCAAGACAGTGTTCGGGATTTTGGTTGCCGCATTGGCCCGTCGCCGTGCTGAGGGGGCGGAGCCGTTCACCGTCATGTCTTGCGACAACATCCCCCATAACGGCGTGGTGGCCCGTGCCGCCGTCACCGGACTGGCCCGTCAGATCGACGCGGAGCTGGGTGAGTGGATCAGCGCCAATGTCGCCTTTCCCAATGGCATGGTCGACCGCATCACCCCCGCCACTGGCGAGCGGGAGCGCGCGGATGTGAAGGCAAGCTTCGGCATCGATGACGCATGGCCTGTCTATTGCGAAACCTTCACCCAATGGGTGCTGGAGGATAATTTCCCCGCCGGTCGCCCGCCGCTCGAAGAAGTCGGCGTGCAATTCGTGCCCGACGTCACGCCCTATGAGTTGATGAAGATCCGCATCCTCAATGGTGGGCATGCCGTGATCGCCTATCCCGCAGGGCTGCTCGATATCCATTTTGCCCATGAGGCGATGGCGCATCCGCTGATTCGCGGCTTCCTCGCCCGGATCGAGGCGGAGGAGATCATCCCCACCGTGCCGCCGGTGCCCAATACCGATCTGAACGAATATTATCAGTTGATCGAGGGACGGTTCGCCAACCCGAAGATCGCCGATACCGTGCGCAGGCTCTGCCTTGATGGCTCGAACCGGCAGCCGAAATTCATCATCCCCACCATCGCCGACCGGCTCACTGCGGGTGCAAGCGTTGAGGGTCTGGCGCTCGAATCCGCCCTGTGGTGCCGCTACTGCTACGGCGAAACCGAAAGCGGCGCCGAGATCGCCCCCAATGATCCCAATTGGGACCGGCTCCAGCCCGCTGCGCGCGCGGCAAAAGATGACCCCGCAGCCTGGCTTGCGATGGAGGATATCTACGGTGCCGTGGGCCGCGACCCGCGCTTTGCCGAAGCATTCGCGACCGCGCTGAATGCGCTATGGGCCGATGGCGTCGTGGCGGTGCTGACCCGCTACGTGAACGGCTGAGCGATGGCCCTGCCTGCACTGGTCATTTTCGATTGCGATGGGGTGCTGGTCGACAGTGAGCCGATCTCGATCGACGTGCTGTTGCAGGTGGTGGCCGAGGCCGGGGTCGAGGTCAGCACCGCGCGGGCCTATGACGAATGGCTGGGCCGGTCGATGGCCAGTGTCACCGCCTCGCTGCGCGAATGCGGTTTGGACTTCACCGAGGCGCATCTGACGGAAGTGCGCAGCAGGCTCTACAGCCGATTCCGCGACGAATTGCAGCCCATCCCCCATGTCGCGCAGGCGCTGAGCGAGCTTGACCTGCCGTGCTGCGTGGCGTCGTCATCTGTGCCCGAACGTCTGGCGGTATCATTGTCGGTCACCGGGCTCCTGCCGTTTTTTGATCCGCATGTGTATAGCTCTAGCATGGTCAAAAACGGCAAACCTGCCCCCGATCTCTTTTTGCACGCCGCCGAAAAAATGGGCGTCGCCCCCGCAGATTGCTTGGTGATCGAGGACAGTACAGCCGGCATAATAGCAGCCCGCGCTGCCGGAATGCGGGTGATTGGCTTCGCTGGCGGCGGCCATGCGATACCGGCCAAGTTGAATTCCCGCATTGCGAAACTGGAACCTGACGCCATAGTGACCGATATGAGGACTCTTGGCGCGACTATCGCGTCGTTGAACTGATGCGGGGGCACTACGCATGGCAGAGCTGGTCTGTGCTGTCGATGTCGGCACAGGAAGCACAAGGGCGGGTCTTTTCCGTCGCGACGGATCAACGGTGGCGCGTGCCGTCGCCCCGATTGGCATGTCGCGCCCGGAACCGCTGCACGCGGAGCATGGCTCCGAACAGATCTGGTCTGCGGTCGGGCGGGCCATCGCCGAGGTACGCGCCGTTGCCGGGGTTGGCACCGATCAGATAGCCGCGCTGGCCTTCGACGCGACATGCTCGCTGGTGCTGCGCGATCGCGACGGTGCGCCGCTGGGCCTGTCTGAGCCGCAACTCGACACGATTTCATGGTGCGATCATCGCGCCCGCGCTGAGGCGAGCCTGTGCACACGCACCGGGCATGAGGTGCTGGAGCATCTGGGCGGCGCGATGTCACCCGAGATGCAGATCCCCAAACTGATGTGGCTGAAACGGCACCGGCCCGATCTTTGGTCCCGGCTGGGCCGGGCGATGGACCTTGTGGATTTTCTGGCGTGGCGTGCCACGGGCACGGAAATCCGGTCCGAAAGCGCGTTAAGCGCCAAATGGACCTATCTGCCGCATCGGCCCGGCGCGGAATGGTGCGACGAATTTCTGGATGCGGTGGGGCTGGATGACCTGCGCCGCCGCGCGGCCTTGCCGGAGCAGGGCCATCCGCCGGGCACGCAAGTCGGGAGGCTTGGCGCGGTGGCCGCGGCTGAATTGAGCCTGCTGCCCGGCACCCCGGTCGCCACAGGCGCCGTCGATGCCTATGCCGGGGCGCTTGGGGCGCTGACCGGCATGGACCCCGCCACCACCGTCGCGCTGATTGGCGGGACATCAAGCTGCCTGATGGCGCTCAGCGACAAGCCTGTCCACGCGCATGGCGTTTGGGGGCCGTTTCGCGATGCGGTGCTGCCGGGGCTCTGGGCGGTCGAGGGCGGGCAAAGCGCGACCGGCTCCCTTCTCGATCAGGTGATCCGCTGGAGCGGCGCTGGCCTGCGGCCCAGCCGCGCGTCACATGATCGCATCGCCGCGCGCATTGCCACCTTGCGTCTGCGGGCCAATGCGGGCCGGGACACCGGACCAGAGACGGATTTCGCCGCCGGGGTTCACATGCTGCCGGACCTGCTGGGCAATCGCACGCCCTTCGCGACCTATGGCGCGCAATGCGTGATTTCGGGCCTGTCGGGCAATGAGGGATTCGACGCGCTGTGCCGGATCTACTGGCGCGCGGCCGTGTCGATTGCGCTCGGCGCGCGGCAGATCATCGACCATATGAATTCAGCGGGCCTGCGCATCGACAAGATCGCACTGGCGGGCGGGCATGCCAACAGCCTGTTGTTGCCGCAGCTTTACGCCGATGCCACCGGGTGTCAGGTCAGCGTCTGCCCCGATTGCGACATGGTCCTGTTAGGCGGGGCGATCATGGCATCGCGCGTGGCGGGCTGGCAGCCAGACCTCCCGAGCGCCGCAGCCGCGATGGCCGGCAAACCCACCGTCTGCCGCCCCGAGCCCCGGTCGCAAGCGGCCCGCGATATCGATTACCGCGTGTTCCTGAGGATGCAGGAACATCGCCTTGAGATCGAGGCGATGATCGCGGCGGACCGGACCACGGAGCCAAACGCAAGCCCGGTTTCTAACGCCGTTCCTACAGCGGTCCCTTTCACGACGATTGCCCCCCTGCGCCAGGATTAAGCGACGGCCGAGCTGCGCGCGGCGACGCCATCAGGGACGCGGATTGCGTCGTGCCATGTCACGATCCCTCACCCCGATCCGGCACCGCCTTGCGCCTGTCGCGGCGGTGCGCTGGCGCACAGAGCGCAGTGCTCGGGCAACAAACCGGCTTGCGTGGGGTCAATCGGGTTGATCCCCCGGCCCGCGCAGAATAATCCCCTTGCGGAACGACGTCGGAAGAGAGCTAATCCAAGTGCCCCTTTATCTGATCGCCGCGCTGCCATTTCTCGGCGCCCTATTGCCGGGTCTGATGATCCGTGCTGGACGCAATGCCTGTGCCTGGGCCACCGCCTCGGCCACAATCGCGGCGCTGGTGGGGCTATTGGTCCACGCCCCCGCCGTGATGCGTGGCGAGGTCATCCGCACGCAGCTGAATTGGCTGCCGCAGATCGGGCTCAACGCTGATTTCATGCTCGATGGGCTGGGGATGCTGTTTGCCCTGATGATCCTCGGGATCGGGCTGCTCATCATCCTCTACGCGCGGTTCTACCTGTCGCGGAAAGATCCGATGGGCCAGTTCTACACCTATCTGCTGCTGTTCCAAGGCGCGATGGTGGGGATCGTCCTCTCCGACAACATCCTGCTTTTGTTGATTTTCTGGGAGCTGACCTCGCTCTCGTCCTTCCTGCTGATCGGCTATTGGAAGCACCTGCCAGAGGGGCGCCAAGGCGCGCGTATGGCGCTGACGGTCACCGGCTCGGGCGGATTGGCGATGATCGCGGGGATGCTGATCCTCGGCAATATCGTGGGCAGCTATGATCTGTCTGACATCCTGCAAAGCCGCGATGTCATTCAGGCGTCGCCCTATTACCTGCCGGCGCTGGCGCTGATCCTGATCGGGGCCTTTACCAAATCGGCGCAATTCCCGTTCCATTTCTGGCTGCCGCACGCGATGGCTGCCCCGACGCCTGTATCCGCCTATCTGCACTCCGCCACGATGGTGAAGGCCGGTCTGTTCCTGATGGCGCGCATGTGGCCGGTGCTGGCGGGCACGCCGGAGTGGTTCTATCTGGTCACCACCTTCGGTCTGATCACGATGGTGCTGGGCGCGGTGATTGCGCTCTTCAAGGACGATCTGAAGGCGCTTCTGGCGTTTTCGACCGTCAGCCATCTAGGCCTGATCACCATGCTGCTGGGCTTTGGCACGCCGATGGCGGCGGTTGCGGCGGTGTTCCACATCATCAACCACGCGACCTTCAAGGCCGCGCTGTTCATGACCGCCGGCATCGTCGATCACGAGACCCACACCCGCGATATCAAGCGTCTGGGCGGGCTGCGGACACTGATGCCCGTGACCTTCTTGATCGCCGTCGTGGCGGGGCTGTCGATGGCGGGGATTCCGCTGTTCAACGGCTTCTTGTCGAAAGAAATGATGCTGGAGGAGGCGTCGCACACCTATTGGGCGGGCTCGCCTTGGGTGGTGCCGGTGGTGGCGACCCTCGGCGCGGTGTTCTCCGTCGCCTATTCCTTCCGCTATATCGTGCACACGTTCCTCGGGCCGAAGCGCGACGACTACCCGTCGAAGCCGCATGATCCCGGTGCAGGCATGTGGCTGGCCCCCGCGTTTCTGACGGTGCTGGTTGTGATCATCGGCGTCGCGCCCTTTGTGGTGGAGCCGCTGGTGAAGGTCGTGGCCGGTGCGGTCATCGGCGATGCGGGCGAATTGCCCGACTTCCACCTGAAGCTGTGGCACGGCGTCACGCCCGCCTTGTTCATGTCCGTCATTGCAGTCGCCGGGGGCGCTATCGCGCTGGCCTTGCACCGCCCGTTGAACCGCGGCTGGCTTGCCATGCCCCGCCCCGAAGCCAAACCTGCCTTCGACCTTGCCGTGCTGAAATCTGCGCAGGCGGCGCGTTGGGTGACGGATGGGCTGCATGACGGCTCGCTGACCCGCTATGCGTGGATCGGTGGCGCGGCTGTCATGGCGGCGGGGGCTGCGGCATGGTTCGGCGGCGACGCTGGCGAGGCCACCCGCACCGCGCTGCCCGCGACCCCGGTGGCGGTCACCGGCTGGGCTCTGTTGATGATCGCGACCGGCAGCATCATCGCCTTCCATCGCAACCGCCTGCTGGCGCTGGTGCTGATGGGGGTGATCGGGCTCGTCGTGTCGATTTCCTTTGCCTATCTGTCGGCCCCGGATCTGGCGCTGACCCAGATTTCAGTCGAGGTGGTGACGATCATCCTGATGCTGCTTGCGCTGAACTTCCTGCCCAATCGCACCCCGGTCGAAAGCACAATTGGGCGCCGCGTGCGCGACGGGTTGGTTGCCGCCGTGGGCGGTGTGGCGATTGCCGGGCTGACCTATGCGATCCTGATGCGCGACTTTGCCGCGACCTCCATCGCCGGGTATTTCCTTGAGAACTCCTACAAGGGCGGCGGCGGCACCAATGTCGTCAACGTGATCTTGGTGGATTTCCGGGGCTTTGATACCTTTGGCGAGATCACGGTGTTGGGCATTGCCGCATTGGTGATCTTTGCGCTGACCGAAAGCGTGCTTGACGGGCGCGGCGGGCGGTGGCTGGCCAATTGGGTGCCCGATCAGCGCCGCGCGGGCGACCGCCATCCGCTGATGATGGTCGTGGCAACCCGCGTGATGATGCCAATCGCATTGATGGTCGGGGTCTATATCTTCCTGCGCGGGCATAATGAGCCGGGCGGTGGTTTCGTCGCCGGTCTGGTCGTCGCCATCGCGCTGGTGATGCAATATATGGCGTCGGGCTATGCTTGGGCTACGGCGCGGCGGCGCTATCCCTATCACGTCATCATCGCGCTGGGGATCATCGTTGCGGCGATCACCGGGGCGGGCGCATGGCTGGCGGGCAAACCGTTCCTGACCTCTGCCTTCGGCTATTTCCGCATTCCGCCGCTGGAGGAATTCGAGCTGGCCACGGCCATGGGCTTTGACCTCGGCGTGTTCCTTGCGGTCGTCGGCGCAGTGATGCTGGCGCTCGAAAGCCTGTCGCGTCTGGCGCGCCGGTCGGGGGCTGCGGTCAACCCGCATCCGATGGACATCAACCCCGAGCGCGACCTTGAAACCGCATCCAACATCCCCCCCGAGGAGGCACGCTGATGGAGCTTTTAATTGCCAGCGCCGTCGGCTTCCTCGCCGCGGCGGGGATCTATCTGGTCATGCGCCAGCGGACCTTCCCGGTCATCATCGGGGTGTCGCTGCTGTCCTATTCGGTGAACGTGTTTCTGTTCGCCAGTGGGCGTCTGGTCATCAACCAGCCGCCGCTGCTGAGCGATAGCGCCACCGGTTATACCGACCCGCTGCCGCAGGCCTTGGTGCTGACCGCCATCGTGATCTCCTTTGGGATGACAGCTGTGGTGGTGATGATGGCGCTGGGTGCCTTCCTGTCCTCAAAGAACGACCATATCGACATGACCCCCGAAGATGGCCGCGACAGCCCGCCGGAGCCGAAATCCCGCCCCGATGCGCCCGCATTGCATGAACGCGAGGCCGAAGAAGGCCCCGAAGAGGGCGCGGATCCCACCGCACCCGGCGCGGTGCCCAGCCCGGAGGGCGCGCGCTGATGCATTGGATCACCCTGCCGATCATTCTGCCCGCCATGCTTGGCGCTGTGACGGTGTTGGCACTGCGCCACCACCTGCTATTGCAGCGGGTCTTTTCCACCGCTGGCACTGTGGCGGTGCTGGCAATCACGCTGGGGCTGCTGTGGCAGGCCAATAGCGGCGAGATCACGGTTTACCGGTTGGGCAACTGGGATGCGCCCTTCGGCATCGTGCTGGTGCTGGACCGGCTTTCGGCGCTGATGCTGACACTGACGGCGGTGCTGGCGCTTGGCGTGCAGCTTTACGCAATAGGGTCTGGCTGGGACGGGCGCGGCTGGCATTTCCACGCGCTGTTCCAGTTCCAGCTGATGGGCATCTACGGTGCGTTTTTGACCGGCGATGCGTTCAACCTGTTCGTGTTCTTCGAGATCCTGCTGATCGCGTCCTATGGGATGATGATTCATGGCGGCGGGCGGCGGCGGATCCGGGCTGGCGTGCAATATGTCGTCTATAACCTGCTCGGCTCCACCCTGTTCCTGTTTGCGCTCGGCACGATCTACGCGGTCACTGGCACGCTCAACATGGCCGATCTGGCGGAGCGGGTGGCGCAGCTGCCGGCTGAGGATACCTCGCTGTTGCGGGTCGGTGCGGCGCTGATGTTGCTGGTTTTCGCGATCAAGGGTGCCGTGCTGCCGCTGCATTTCTGGCTGCCCGAAACCTATGCCAAGGCCCCAGCCCCCGTCGCCGCCCTATTCGCGATCATGACCAAGGTCGGCGCCTATGCAATTCTGCGGGTCTATACGCTGGTCTTCGGGCCTGAGGTGGAGATCACCGCAGATATAGCAGGTACATGGCTGATGCCCGCCGCGCTGGTCACGCTGGCCGCAGGGATGATCGGCATCCTCGGTGCGGATCGGCTGGGTCGTATGGCGGCGTTTGCGTCGATCGGGTCGATGGGCACGCTGATGATCGCCATCGCGCCCTTCACGCCCGAAGCGACGGCGGCGGCGCTGTATTACATGATCCATTCGGTGCTGGGCAGCGCGCTGCTGTTCCTCGTCGTCGATCTGGTCCGCGAGCGGCGCGGCGCGGACGAAGATCTGGTGACCCGTGCCCGGCCCATTGCCCATCTGGGATTGATCTCCGCGCTGTTTTTCGCAGCCGCGATCACCATGGCCGGGATGCCGCCGCTGTCAGGCTTCATCGGCAAGATCCTTGTGATGGACGCCGTGCGTGGCGAGGCGGCCTGGCCGTGGATCTGGGCTGTGATCCTTGTGACCTCGCTTATCGCCATTGTGGGCTTTGGCCGCGCCGGGACCACGGTGTTCTGGAAAACGGACGACACACCGCGCGAGGATGAGCTCGACACCGCCCGCACCATCGAGGCGCCGATCGGCCTGCCTGCGACGGTGTGCTTTGGCTTCCTTGGGGCGATTGCGCTGGTCACGGTTCTGTCCGGCCCGCTGACCGCCTATCTCCAAGGCACGGCGGATCAGCTTTACGCGCCCGAGCTTTACATCACCGCGGTCGATCCGCAGCCAGCGGTGGTCTATGATCCCGCTTCGGGCACCGGCAAGGGAGGCGATCACTGATGCTGCGCCGTCTGTTTCCCCATCCGTGGCTGACCGTCTTGCTGACGCTGGTCTGGCTGATGCTGGTCAATGGCTTTTCCGCCGGGTCGGTGGTGTTCGGCCTGATCCTCGGCACGGTGGTCCCGTGGCTGACCGCGCCCTACTGGCCGAACCGCGCAGGCATGCGCAATCCCGTGGCGATCATCGGCTATATCGGCATCGTGCTCTATGACATCGTCGTGGCCAATATCACGGTGGCCAAGATCATCCTGTTCAAAAGTAACGCGCAGATGCATCCGGCATGGGTGACCATCCCGCTTGATCTGCGCTCGCCCGAGGCGATCACCGTGCTGGCGGGCACCATCACCATGACCCCCGGCACTGTCACCGCCGAAATGGCCGCCGATGGCCGCGCGCTGCTGGTGCATTGCCTCGACGCGCCCGACACGGATGCGATCCGCGATGAGATCAAGACCCGTTATGAGGCCCGGCTGAAGGAGATTTTCGAATGATCCTCACCTATGCGCTCTACTTCGCGACGGCTTGCTACGCGCTGGCGTTCCTGCTGACCATGTGGCGGGTGATCTTTGCCCATGGCGTCACCGACCGGGTGCTGGCGCTGGACACGATGGTGATCAACGCCATCGCCCTGCTGGTGCTGTATGGCATCATCGAAGGCACAGCGGTTTATTTCGAGGCGTCGATGATCATTGCGATGACCGGGTTCGTCTCAACCGTGGCTTATGCGCGCTTCATGCTGCGCGGCGACATTATCGAGTGAGGGTAGGACCATGGACAGCCAATTGATCCTCGAAATCCTGATCGCCATCTGCCTTGTCATCGGGGCGATTTTCGGGCTCGTCGGCTCGTGGGGGTTGGTGAAGCTGCCCGACACGATGTCCCGGCTGCACGCACCGACCAAGGCCACGACGCTGGGCGTTGGCGGCGTTCTGATCGCGTCGATGATCTATTTCTGGGGGATCGAGGGCCATGCCAGCTTCCATGAGCTGATGATCACGATCTTCCTGTTCCTGACGGCGCCGATCACCGCGAATTTCATCGCCAAGGCCTATATCCACCGGCACGTCACCCCGCCGGAGCTGCCCGCTACGGGAACCGATGCCAATTGGGCCGGGTTCGATCTGGACGAAGAAGACCTGACGCCGGATGAGAAGATCAAGCGCCTGCTCTGAACGCCGCGCTTCGAGTTGCCCTGACATACGCCCGCCGGAGACGCCCGCAGGTTCGGCCTGCGCGCCGGCGGATCTGGCTCACACCCGGCCGTTATTCGACAGCAGGATCGCCAGCGGGCGGGTGAATTCCATCGTGCTGAGCACCGACAGCAGGATCACGGTCAGCGGGATCGCCAGCACCGCGCCGGAGAAGCCCCACAGCGCATACCATCCGGCAAGTGAGATCAGAACGACCAGCGGGCTCAGATTGACCCGCTGCCCGATCATCCGTGGCTCGACGAAGGAGCCGACGATCACCTGCAGGATGGTCAGCACCACCAACGTCGTCGCCGCCACGCGGATTGAGCCGCTCTGCGCCAGCGCCATCACCACCGGGAATGACACGGCGGCAAAGCTGCCCAAATAGGGAATGTAGTTCAGCACCCCGATGACGATGGCCCAGAACCCGGCAAGTTCGATCCCCAGCACGACCAGTGCTGCGTAGGAAATGATGCCCAGAAACAGGTTCACCACCGTCTTGATCGCCAGAAACCCGCCGATCCGCTGGTTGATGTCGCCGGTGACGCGCAGCGCTTGTTCCACATCGCGGCTGTCGCCCAGTGCGGTGTGCAGCTTGCCCACGAAATTCGCATATTCCGCCAGCACAAAGGCCGTGTAGAGAAAGATCAGCAAAACCAGCCCGCCAAGGCTGCCCAATGCCCCCAGAAAGGACCGCGCGATGGCCTGCGGATTGAACTGCGACAGCAGCGCCCGGCTCAGCCCGCCGTCCCAATACTGGTCCAGCCCGAACCGCGCATCGACCCGGTCCAGCAGCAGCGATATGTTGACCTGATAGTCGGGCAGCCGCCCGATCAACGCCTCGACATTGATGCGGACCTGGACCACCAGCACCGCGACCGCGATCAGGAAGGCCGCAAGCACCACGACATGGCGTGACCACAGTGGGGTGCGCCCGATGATCGGCAAGCGTCCCAGCCAGTCCACCACCTGCACCAGCACGAAGGCCGCGACCACCGCATAGGCCAGCGGCACCAGCACTTCCTGGCCCAGATAGATCATCCATGTGATCAGGAAGAACAGGCTGATCGCGACAAACGCGGTCAGCAGGTGTTTCAGGTGGGTGTCTCTGTCCACGGTCGGTATGGGTCCGGCTGCTATGCGTCCTCGGGGCGTCAAATGCTCCGCCGCCCTGTTTGCGATAGTGTCAGGTCATACCCGAAGGCACAAACGGATTGCGGCGCGGGTGGCCCCGGAGAAAGGAGTTTCAACCGCAGCCCGCCGCCACGGCCCTATGCGACGCTCAATCCAGCGGCGCGGGTTCTCGCACCGTGACGCCCACATCGCGCAACCGCCCGATCAGCTTATCCGTCTCCAGCCCCAGCCATTCGGCGGAGCCGGGCGTGGCGCGCGGGCTGGCATCCGACCATGAACTAAACCGCGCCAGAAGCGGCACGAACAGGTCCAGCTCCTCCGCCGTCCAGCCATTCAGGAAATCGCACAGCAGCAGGAACTTGTAGGTGCGCACGGCCTCGACGATGGCGGTGCCGGTTTCGCTCAGCTTCAGCACCGCGCGGCGGGCGTCGACCTGACTGACATCGCGTTTGACATATCCGGCCTCAATCGCGGCGCTGACCATGCGGCTGGCCCGGCTCGGGTCGATACCCAGACGCTCCGCCACCGATCCGACGGTGGTTTCAGCCTGTTCGGAGCGGCCAAATTCGTTCGAGGGCGCCCAGATCGAAATCAGCACGTCGAGCATCGGCATCTCAATGGCGAGGCCCAATTCTGCGATGGCCCGCCGGCCCAGTTCGCGTTTGTCGACCTTGCGCCGCCACGCCTGCAGGATGGCGTCGAGTTCAAGCGCGGCATCGGCGATGTCGGCGGCAATGCCGGCGCGGGCGAGCTTGTCGTTCAGCAATGTGCGATCACGCGAGGGGATGGCCTTGTCCTTTCGATTGGTGCCCTTCCGAAGCAGGGCGGATATGGGCAAACGCCCGCGCAGAACACGCGGCGGGCAATGGATACACTTGACATATATATGCTCCCGGCACATATACAGCTCAATTCCAGAATATGCTGTTGATGCGCTTCCGGAAAGGCCTGCTGCGCCTTCTGGCCCGCGTCCGAGGTCTCATGTCACATAATTCCGCTAATTCCCGGCGCGACCGCGTCGCCCAGTCTACACCGGAGCGTGCATCGCCCGAGGTGAACCTCGTGGCGCCGGTCCCTGCCGCACCGCCGCTCGATCATTCCGCCCCCCACGCCGACGATCTGTCCAGCGTCACCCCGCGTGCGGAGCAATCCGCGATGCTGGTGCTGTGTTCCGCGGCCGCCGTGCTGCTGCTGGCCTCGCTCGGGCAGACCATTGTGACCACCGCCATGCCGGTGATCGCGGCGGATCTGGGCGGACTTGACCACATCACCTGGATCATCACCGCCTATCTGCTGGCCTCGACCATCAGCGCGCCGATCTTTGGCAAACTGGGCGATCTGTTCGGGCGCAAGATCGTGATGCAGGGCGGTATCTTGATCTTCCTCGCCGGGTCCGTGCTGGGCGGCATCGCGCCCGACATGACCACGCTGGTCATCGCTCGTGGCGTGCAGGGTCTGGGCGGCGGCGGGCTGATCGTGGCCGCGATGGCCGTGGTTGCCGATGTTGTGCCTGCCCGTGATCGGGGCAAGGCGCAGGGCTTGATGGGCGGCGTTTTTGGCGTCTCGACCGTGGTCGGGCCGCTGCTGGGTGGTTTCTTGGTGGATCAATTCAGCTGGCACACGATCTTTTTCGTCAACCTGCCCGTGGGGGCCGCGGCGATGGCCGTGCTGGCCGTCGCGTTGAACCGCAAGCCGCGCGCGCCGGGTGCGGCGCGCCCCAGCGTCGATTACCTTGGCGCGGCGCTGCTGGCGACGGTGTTGGGCACAATCGTGCTGATCGCCAATCTCGGCGGCTCGACACTGGCATGGAGCGATCCGGCCCTGCTGGGATTGATGGCGCTGCTGGCAATCGCGCTCGTAGGCTTCGTGATGGTCGAGCGTCGCGCGGCGGAGCCGATCCTGCCGATGGACCTGTTTCGCAACAACGCCTTTCTGACCGTCAACGCCACGGGCCTGCTGGTCGGCACCGCGATGTTCGGCGCAATCGCCTTTGTGCCGCTTTATCTGCAAATGGTGCGCGGCATCAGCCCGGCGCAGTCGGGTATGTTCCTTGTGCCGATGATGGGCGGGCTGATCCTGACCTCGATGGGCGCGGGGCGGCTGATGGCGCGGACGGGCCATTACAAATGGTATCCGGTGATCTCCACCGCCATTCTGGCCGTTGGCATGGCGCTGCTGTCGACGCTGACGCCGACCACGCCACTGCCGCTGGTTGTAGTCTATATGGTCACCGTCGGCATCGGCATCGGCCCGGTGATGAGCATCGGCGTCGTTGCAATTCAGAATGCGCTTCCGGTGCGGCTGTTGGGCGTCGGCACGGCCAGCGCCAACATGTTCCGGCTGATCGGCGGCGCCACCGGGACGTCGGCCTTCGGGGCGATCTTCGGCTCCGCGCTGGCGGTCAATCTGGGCGGCGATCTGGCCCGCTCACTTGGGGCCGAGGACGGTGTGCGGAGCCTGTCCGCCGAGGCCATCGCGGCGCTGGAGCCCGCGCAGCAGGCGCAGGTGCTGCAAGGCTTCTCGGACGCGCTATCGCCGATCTTTGTCACCGGGGCGGGGCTTGCGGTATTGGCGTTTCTCGCGTCCAGCCTGCTGCGGGAACTGCCGCTGGCGACCGAGCTGCCGGGCGGCGCTGCGGAGCCTGAGGGGGATGCGGAGCCTGCGCCGATTCAATCCGCGCCCGTCACGCGCGCAGCCCGCACATCAGACCGCATGTCAGACCGGGCTCCAGCCACGCATGGCGGGGGCGGCATGCCGCTCTCCGCCGCGTCTGCGCCTCAACGGTAAGCGCCGCGCTTCCCCCTGCGGTTCTGCCCCACCCGGATCTGACCAGACCCGCCGCGTTGTTTCTTCGCGGCGGGTTTTTTCACGCGGGCGGAGCGGCTGCCGGTTGAGGCGGCGCAGCGCGTCATCCGCCTAACGATAAGGTTTCGGGTTGCGTCGCGGCGCGCGGCATGCCGATCTTGGGCCAATCGAAAACCGTCCCTGCGTGTGCGCGTTCGCGCCGCGCAGGCACGGTGCGCCACCTCAAGGGAGACCCCGCCATGTCCCATCACACCATCCTCACCGCCTGCGGTTTCGACAAGTCCGAGACCACCGGCGGCACGCTGCGCGTCACCACCCCGGTCGATGGGTCCGAGATTGCGATGCTGGCCGAAGATGACCGCGCCGCCGCCGATGCCGCGATCCTCCGCGCGGGCGAAGCGTTTCGCGCATGGCGCGAGGTGCCCGCTCCGCGCCGGGGCGAGTTGGTTCGCCTGCTGGGCGAGGAGCTGCGCGCGGAGAAGGAAAACCTGGGCCGCTTGGTGACGCTGGAATGCGGCAAGATCTATCAAGAGGGTCTGGGCGAGGTGCAGGAGATGATCGACATCTGCGACTTCGCGGTCGGGCTGTCGCGGCAGCTTTATGGGCTGACCATCGCGTCGGAACGTCCGGGCCACGCCATGCGCGAGACATGGCACCCGATGGGCCCCTGCGCGATCATCACGGCCTTTAACTTCCCCGTCGCGCCCTGGGCGTGGAATGCCGCGCTGGCGCTGGTCTGCGGCAATCCGATCATCGCCAAACCGTCGGAGAAGGCCCCGCTGTCGCTCCTCGCCGTGCAGAAGATCTGCGACCGGGCGCTGGAACGGTTCGGCGACGCGCCCGAAGGCCTGATCCAGACGCTGGTCGGCGGGCGCGATCTGGGTGAGGCGCTGGCCGCCTCCGACGCGGTGCCGATTGTGTCCGCCACCGGTTCCGTACCCATGGGTAAGGTTGTGGCTCAGGTCGTGGCCGGGCGGCTGGGGCGCTCGATCCTTGAGCTCGGCGGGAATAACGCAATGATCGTAGGGCCTTCGGCGGATCTGGACATGGCGCTGCGGGCGATTGTCTTTTCTGCCGTGGGCACAGCCGGGCAGCGCTGCACTTCGCTGCGGCGCTTGATCGTGCATGATGATATCTACGACCAACTGGTGCCGAAACTGGCAGACGTCTATCGCGGCCTGCCCATTGGCGATCCGTTGGAGGACGGCACCCTTGTCGGGCCGCTGATTGATACGAGTGCGCGCGATGCGATGGAGGCCGCGCTGACCCGCGCCCGTTCCGAGGGCGGCACGGTCCATGGCGGCGGTGCGGCGCTCAGCGACAGTCATCCGGACGCGGCCTATGTCCATCCCGCGATTGTCGAGATGCCGGGTCAGAGCGATGTGGTGCATGAGGAAACCTTTGCGCCGATCCTTTATGTGATGCGTTACAGCGACATCACGGAGGCCATCGCGATGCAGAATGCCGTGCCGCAAGGGCTGAGTTCGTGCATCTTTTCCACCGATCTGCGCGAGACCGAGCGTTTCCTGTCGGCGGGCGGGTCCGATTGCGGCATCGCCAACGTCAATATCGGCCCCTCGGGGGCAGAGATCGGCGGCGCGTTTGGCGGGGAGAAGGACACGGGCGGCGGGCGCGAAAGCGGCTCTGACGCATGGAAGGGCTATATGCGCCGCCAGACCGCCACGGTGAACTGGTCCACCGCCTTGCCGCTGGCGCAGGGGATCAGGTTCGACATCTGATGCGCCCGGACGGGGGCGGGAGCGGCAGCGCGGCGGACCCGGAGGGCAGGCTCTGGGCCGATACCGCGCCATATTGGCCGCCCTGCGCCCCGTTGGAGCGCGACATCACGACAGAGGTGCTGGTGATTGGCGCGGGCTATACCGGCCTGTCGGCGGCGCTGCATCTGGCGCAGGCGGGATTGCGCGTCACGGTGCTGGAGGCGCATCACGTCGGTCATGGCGGGTCGGGGCGCAATGTCGGGCTGGTCAATTCCGGGCTCTGGACCGCGCCAGACAGCCTGAATGACACGCTTGGCGCGGCGCGGGGGGAGGCGCTGACCGCCGCGCTCGCCGCTGCGCCCGATCTGGTGTTCGACCTGATCGCGCAGCATGGCATCGCCTGCGAGGCGCGCCGTGACGGCACCATGCATCTGGCCCACACGGCCCACACGCTGTCGGAGTTGCAGGCTCGTGCCGATCAACTGGCCCGGCGCGGCACACCGGTTGAGATGCTGGACCGCGCGCAGCTGGCGGCGCGGCTGGGTAGCGATCACTACGCGGGCGCATTGCGGGACCCGCGCGCCGGGTCGCTGCAGCCCATGGGCTATGCGCGCGGGCTGGCGCGCGCCGCGCAGGCGGCGGGGGCGGTGATCCATGAGACCAGCCCCGCGCAGGCGATCACGCATCACGACGGGCTGTGGCAGGCGCAGACCGACCGCGCCACGATCCGCGCCGAACGGCTGATCCGCGCCACCAATGCCTATCCCACGGGGAGCGGGGCAGGGGCTGTGCCGGGTCACGCGCCGCTCCATTGGGTGCAGGCCGCCACCGCGCCGCTGCCGCCTGAATGGCGCGCGCGCATATTGGCCGGGGGCGAAGGGTGCTGGGATACCGCGATGGCGATGCATTCCCTACGCAGCGATGCGGCGGGGCGGCTGATACTGGGCGGGGTGGGCAACCCGGCGCGCCCGCCATCGACCGCGTTCTGCCGGGGCTGGATTCGTCGCTATGCCCGCAGGCTCTGGCCCGATCTGGACCTGCCGTCCATCACCCATCTGTGGGTCGGGCGGATCGCGCTGACCGGCGATCACCTGCCACGGGTGGAGGATCTGGGCGCGGGCGGGATTTCGATTCACGGCTATGGCGGGCGCGGGATCGGGCCGGGAACGGTGTTTGGCCGGGCCGCCGCGCAGTGGGCGCAGGGGCAGGCTGATGCCTTCCCGCTGCCCATCACCCCGCCGCGCGCCGCGCCCTTCGCAGGCTTGCGCGGGTGGGGCTATGACCTCGGCGCGGCGGCGATGCGGGTGTTGGGGCGTTAAGGCGCGCCTGCGCGTCGTCTCGCCAGAGATGCCCTCCCGCCGAAGGCGCCCCGCAAGTGGGGCGGCTTAACTGTCGCTCTCGCCTTCCACCGCAGCCTCGGCTTCGCCTTCCGCCTCAGCATCAGGGTCGGCATCAGAGTCCGTCTCAGGGCTAGCTTCGGTCGTGGCGCTGCTCAGGACGCCGTTTTCCCAATCGCCTGTGGCAACCTCGCCACCTGCATAGGTCATCGTGCCTTCGCCCTGACGTTTTCCTTCGGTGAACGTGCCTTGGTAGACATCGCCATTGGCATAGGTCGCGACGCCCTCGCCGTGGATTTCGCCATCCTGCCAGCCGCCAGTATAGGTAAAGCCATCGGGCATGATGATGGTGCCCTGACCTTCGCGCTCACCATCGGCAAAGCCACCCTCATAGACGGTGCCATCGGCATAGGTGGCCGTGCCCTGACCGGACCGCATGCCGTTTTCCCAAGCGCCATCGTAGATATAGCCGTCGGGGAAGGTCATCTTGCCCTGACCGTGGTTCTTGGCTTCTTTGAAGCCGCCCTCGTAGATCAGGCCATTGGCGTAGCGGGCGATGCCTTCGCCCTCGATCACCCCGGCCACCCAGTCGCCGGCATAGGTGGAGCCGTCGGGATAGGTGATCGTGCCCGCGCCATTGGCGAGGTCATCGGTGAATTCCCCCTCGTAGACGGACCCATCGGGATAGGTGACGCGACCCTGACCCTCGATCCGGCCCTCGACCCATGCGCCGCTATAGGCATAGCCGTCGCTGCCGGTGAAATTGCCCTGACCGTGGCGCTGGTCATCCTCGAAACTGCCGTCATAAACATCGCCATTGGCATAAGTGACGGTGCCCTTGCCCTGCCGTCGGCCATCGACAAGCAGGCCTTCGTAGACATCGCCATTGGGCTGGGTCAGGGTGCCCAGACCGTTGATCTGGCCGTTCTTCCACGAGCCGTCATAGATTAGCCCGTCGGGCATGGTCAGCACGCCCTGACCGGAGCGTTCGCCCCGGCTGAGGTTGCCTTCGTAGATCGCGCCGTCGGGATAGGTGATGCGGCCCTTGCCCTCCTTCACGCCGGACACCCATTGGCCGGTGTAGACATAGCCATTGGGGGAGCGCATCGTGCCCTCGCCATCATGCAGCGCGTTGGTAAAGCCGCCTTCGTAACGCACGCCATTGGCATAATTTGCGACGCCTTCGCCGGTCATTTCGCCCGCGACCCACGCGCCCTCATAGGTGCCGCCATCGGCAAAGGTGATCTTGCCCGTGCCATCGGGCTTGCCCTTGGCGAACTGCCCCTCATAGACCGATCCGTCGGGGAAGCGCGCGGTGCCGGTGCCGAGGATCTCGCCCTCGACCCAATCGCCGGTATATTCGTAGCCGTTGGGCAGGGTGTAGGTGCCCTGACCGTGTTGCAGGCCGCTTTTGAACGTGCCCTCGTAGACGCCGCCATTATCGTATTGCTTGGTCTGCACCTCGGCGCTTTGCCCAAAGGCCGCGGGGGCCGGCAGCGCCAGCGCCAGCGCGATGGCCAGCGGCGCGGCGGCGCGCAATGCGGGATGCGTGCCGGAAAGGCCGGTGCGGCAGGCGGGGCGGCAGGCGGGACGGCGGGGCAGGCGGGCAAATCGGATCGGGGTCATGGCGGCTCGGTCTCTCCTCAATGCGCGGGGTCTTCTTCGGGGTCGTGCGGGCATGGCCCGACCGCCTGCGCAGGCTCGCGCAGCTTATGGGAATGGCGGCAGGCGAACAAGTTGGGGCCACGGCTTTTTGAGCGCATCGGCTTTCCCCCGCCCGACAATCTGCTAAACCGTTCGCCGATCCCGCCGGGGCATCCTCCGGCGCCGAGGAGCTGTCCATGACCGACCGATTTCGCCTGACCCTCGCCCAGCTGAACGCGACCGTGGGGGCGCTTGACGACAACGCCGCGCGCGCCCGCGCCGCATGGGAAGAGGCCCGCGCCGCCGGGGCCGACCTTGTCGCGCTGCCGGAAATGTTCCTGACCGGCTACCAGACGCAGGATCTGGTGCGCAAACCGGCCTTTGTCGCCCATGCCGATAGGGTGCTGGAGGATCTGGCCCGCGCCTGTGCCGATGGTCCCGCAATGGGCATCGGCGCGCCGATCTTCGAGGCGGGGAAGCTTTTCAACGCCTATTTCATTCTGCAAGACGGCAAGATCGCCGCGCAGGTCTACAAACATCACCTGCCGCATGACGATGTGTTCGATGAATACCGGCTTTATACGCCGGGGCAGGTCTCCGGGCCCTATCGGCTGGGACCGCTGCGCATCGGCACGCCGATCTGCGAGGATGCGTGGCATGAGGACGTGGCCGAGACGCTGGCCGAAACCGGCGCGGAAATCCTGCTGGTGCCCAATGGCTCCCCCTATCACCGGCACAAGATGGGCCTGCGCCAATCGCTGATGGTGTCGCGGGTGATCGAGACCGGGCTGCCGCTCGCCTATCTCAACATGGTTGGCGGGCAGGATGATCAGGTGTTCGACGGCGGCAGCTTTGTGCTGAACCCCGGCGGGGCGCTGGCGGTGCAAATGCCGATGCTGGAGGAGGCGGTGACCCATGTGGAATTCACCCGCACCCCAGATGG
Source organism: Marinobacter sp. (assembly GCA_040119125.1). Lineage (GTDB taxonomy): Bacteria > Pseudomonadota > Alphaproteobacteria > Rhodobacterales > Rhodobacteraceae > Pacificitalea. The sequence goes on along the minus strand of JBEDTR010000005.1, from coordinate 188,407 downwards.
CTGGGTCGCGGAGGAAGGCACGCGCGCCCCGATCCCCGATGCGTGGGAACAGGATTATCACGTCATGGTGCTGGCTTTGCGCGATTACATGCGCAAGACCGGGTTCAAACAGGTGCTTTTGGGCCTGTCGGGCGGCATCGACAGCGCAATCTGCGCGACCATTGCCGCCGATGCGATCGGGCCGGAGAACGTGCGTTGTGTGATGCTGCCGTCGGAATATACCTCCGCCACCTCGCTTGAGGATGCGGCGGATGTGGCGGAGCGGTTGGGCTGCCGTCTGGACGAGGTGCCGATCAGCGGCCCGCGCGCGGCGGTGACCGAGGCGCTCGCCCCGCTATTTGCCGACACCACCCCCGATCTGACCGAGGAAAACATCCAGTCCCGCCTGCGCGGTGTGATCTTGATGGCGCTGTCGAACAAGTTCGGGGAAATGCTGCTGACCACGGGCAATAAATCCGAGGTGGCAGTGGGTTATGCCACGATCTACGGCGATATGAACGGCGGCTATAATCCGATCAAGGACCTCTACAAGATGCGGGTGTTTGAGACCTGCCGCTGGCGCAACGCCAATCACCGCGACTGGATGATGGGCCCGGCGGGGGAGGTGATCCCGCCGCGTGTCATCGACAAACCGCCTTCGGCGGAACTGCGCGAGGATCAGAAGGACGAGGACAGCCTGCCCCCCTATGAGGTGCTGGACCGCATTCTGGAATTGCTCGTAGATCAGGAGGCCAGCGTCGCCGAAGCCGTCGCAGAAGGCTTCGACGAGGCCACGGTGAAGAAGATCGAGCACCTGATCTATATCAGCGAATACAAACGGTTCCAGTCCGCGCCGGGGCCACGGCTGACCAATCGGGCGTTCTGGCTCGACCGGCGCTATCCTATCGTCAATCGCTGGCGCGATCCGGGGGTCTGGCCCGACGTGGACCGTTGAGCCCAGTCAGGCCGCTCGGCCGGGGCGCGAGTGGTGCCACGGCGTGGTGAGCTTGGCGGCACGGGTCGTCGGCGTTGATCTAATGAGCGCCTGCTGGTGCCCTGCGCGTGATGCGTATGTACGAGCACTTCGGGGGCAGATGGAACGTCTCCGCATCTGCCGACAGGCCTAATCCTGCGATCATTACCACCAACGGTCGATCTCTGCGATCCGCTCATCAGACCAGCCGAAATGATGGGCAAGTTCATGCACGAACACATGCCCGATCAGCGCGCCGAGCGTGACATTGCCCCGCTCGGCCCATTCATCGAGGATCGGACGCCGGAACAGCCAGATCGTGTCGGGGCGTTCCAACTGGTGCATGACCGAACGTTCGGTCAGCGGGATGCCATCATATAGGCCGGTCAGCCCGAATGCGTCGTCGATCTCCATCTCCGCCAGCATGTCATCGGGGCCGAAATCCTCGATCCTGAGCAGCACCTCACGGGCGGCATCGGCAAAGGGCGCGGGCAGGGCGTCGCGGGCCTCATGGGCGAGCTGCGCAAATGTGTCGAGATCGGGCGCGGCGGCGCTGGCCCAGTGATGCGGCGCGGGGTCGGATGAGGCGGTCATGGCGGCTCCGGGGTTGGCGGGTCTGCCCTCCATATGGACAAACGCGCGCGGCTGTGAAAGAGCAGCGGGCCAAGGAGATCCCCGATGACCGTGACCCGTTTCGCCCCTTCGCCCACCGGCTATATCCATGTCGGTAACCTGCGCACCGCGCTGTTCAACTGGCTGATCGCCCGCAAGCAGGGCGGCACGTTCATCCTGCGGCTGGACGATACAGACCCGGAACGCTCGAAGCAGGAATATGCCGATGCGATCATGGAAGATCTGGAGTGGCTCGGCCTGACATGGGACCGGGTGGAACGGCAATCCGACCGCATGGATCGCTACGCCGCCGCCGCCGATGAGCTGCGCGAGAAGGCGCGGTTCTACGAGGCGTTCGAAACCCCGACCGAGCTGGACCTGAAGCGCAAGAAGCAGCTCAACATGGGCAAGCCGCCGGTTTATGACCGCGCCGCTCTGGCGCTGTCCGACGACGACCGCGCCCGCCTGCGCGCCGAGCGTGGCGATGGCGTGTGGCGGTTCAAGCTCGACCAGCAGCGGATCGAATGGGAAGACGGCATCCTTGGCCCGATCTCCATCGACGCGGCAAGCGTGTCTGATCCGGTGCTGATCCGCGCCGATGGGCAGGTTCTCTATACGCTGGCCTCGGTCGTCGATGACACCGAGATGGGGATCACCCATGTTGTACGCGGCTCTGACCATGTGACCAACACCGCGACCCAGATCCAGATCATCGAGGCGCTGGGCGGCACGCCGCCGTCCTTCGCGCATCACTCGCTGCTGACCGGCCCGCAGGGCGAAGCGCTGTCGAAGCGGCTGGGCACGCTCAGCCTGCGCGATCTGCGCGCCCGTGGGGTGGAGCCGATGGCCCTGCTGTCGCTGATGGCGCGGCTGGGCTCATCGCAGCCGGTGGAGCTGCGCAGCTCGCTCGACGAGCTGATCGACGGGTTTGATCTGTCGCATTTCGGTTCGGCCCCGACCAAATTCGACGAGAACGACCTGTTCCCGCTGACCGCCCGGCATCTGCAATCGCTGGAATTCTCGCAGGTGGCCGAGCGCATCGCCGCGCTGGGCGTGCCGGCGCCGCTGGCCGAACGGTTCTGGCGGGTCGTGCGCGAAAACATCACTGTGCTGGACGACATGGCCGGCTGGTGGGATCTGTTCCGTGACGGCGGTGCGCCGCAGGTGGCGGACGAGGATCGCGAGTTCATCGCCCAAGCCCTGTCGATGCTGGGCGAGCCGCCCTATGACGATGCCGCTTGGTCGGATTGGACAGGCCGGGTGAAAGAGGCCACGGGCCGCAAGGGCAAAGGCCTGTTCATGCCGCTCCGCCGCGCGGTCACCGGCATGGAGCGCGGCCCCGATATGGGCGACGTGATGCCGCTGATGCAGAAAAAACCGGCGATCTAAGGGGACGGGTGGTCCCCACCCTGTGACATGAGCACAACCGCCCGCGAACAAGGCCGAAGGCCGCGCGGGCAAGCGCCTGCCCGTTCCCGCGGGTTGGCGCTTGGACACCTCGCCCTGACCTCTGAGCAGGGAGTTAGGTGACGGGATAAAGCGCTCCGTTCGACCGTTGCAGCCATCCCACGGGCAGGCTCACGTTACCCGACGCCCTGAACTCAGCGCACCCGCTCTCGGACAAGGCCAAAGGCCGCGAGAGCGAGCGCCTGCCCGGTTCCGCGGGCTGGCGCTTTGCCACCTCACGCTGACTTCAGGGCGGGGAGGGGTGTGGTTGGGATAAAACGCGCCGCTCAGATGTTGCGGCGCCATCCCCCGGGCAGGCTTCCGTCACACTCAGCGGGCCAATGCCCTACGACCGAGGAACTGCGCGCAACCACTCTCGAACAAGCCGGAAGGGCGCGAGAGCGAGCGCCTGCCCGGCCCCGCGGGCTGGCGTTTTGCCACCCCTCGCTGACCTCCGAACGGGGAGGATTTTGACTGAGATAAACTGCGCGGTTCGACCGAAGTAGCGCCATCCCCCGGGGGCAGGCTAATGTCGCTCTCGACGCGGCATCGACGGGGCAGGGGCGTGTCTGCACTGCCCCTGCCGCCTCCGTCTCACATCGCGCTGATCGGGTTGCGGTAGGTCATGCGGCGGACGGAGCCGGTTTTCGAGCGCATGAGGATCGTCTCGGTGGTCAGATAGCCGGGCTCGCGTTTGATACCCGACACGACCGAGCCGTCGGTGACGCCGGTGGCGGCAAAGATCACGTCATGGGTGACCAGCTCGTCGCGGGTGTAGATCTTGTCGAGATCCTCCAGACCGGCCTTGCGCGCGCGGCCAACCTCATCATTGTTGCGGAACAACAACCGGCCCCACATCTGCCCGCCCATGCATTTGAGCGCCGATGCGGCCAACACGCCTTCGGGGGCGCCGCCGGAGCCCATATACATGTCGATCCCGGTCGAGGCTTCAGCGCAATGGATGACGCCCGCCACATCGCCGTCGGTAATCAGGCGGATCGCGGCCCCGGTTTCGCGCAGCTCGGCGATCATGTCCTCATGCCGGGGGCGTTCCAGCACGCAGAGGGTGATGTCGCGGGTGTCGCAGCCCTTGGCGCGGGCTAGCGCTTCGACCCGCTCGCGCGGGCTCATGTCGAGGCTGACGACGCCTTCGGGGAAACCGGGGCCGATGGCGAGCTTGTCCATGTAGACATCGGGCGCATGCAGCAGCGTGCCGCGCGGCGCCATGGCAATGACGGTCAGCGCGTTGGGCATGTCCTTGGCGGTGAGCGTCGTGCCTTCCAGCGGGTCCAGCGCGATATCCACCTGCGGTCCGTTGCCGGTGCCGACCTTCTCGCCGATATAAAGCATCGGGGCTTCGTCACGCTCGCCCTCACCAATGACCACGGTGCCATCGATATCGAGCATGTTGAGCTGATCGCGCATCGCATTGACGGCGGCCTGATCGGCGGCCTTCTCGTCACCGCGCCCGATCAACAGCGCGGAGGCCATGGCCGCAGCCTCAGACACGCGGGCGAGACCGAGCGACAGCATCCGGTCGTGAAATTCAATAGTGTTGGTCATCGGATGTCCTGAGGCAAGAGGGGCTTTCCGTTTGGGTAGCCCCCCAGCCATGAAGGCGCAAGGCCGGGCGGCGGTGTTAGCGCCACCGGCTGAAATGTCCCGTGCCGCGGGACGCCTGCGCGGGCGTCAAGCGTCCCGAACGCCGGAAATCAGACCTGTTCGATGCGGATCGAGACCGGCTCGCCCGTGACCACGCCGGTCGCGGCGAAGCTTTCCAGCGCGGTGTCCAGCGCCGCGCGGGTGGTCTTATGCGTCACGATCAGCACCGGCGCGGTGCCGGCGGCATGATCATATTGGCGCATGCGGTTGATCGAAATCCCGGCTTCGCCCAGGGCGGCGGCGACCTTGGCCAACGCACCCGGTTTATCGGCCAGCGCGATGCGGATGTAATAAGGGGCGGGGATCGACACCTGTGCGGAGGTGGCGTGCTGCAGGTCCGCCGCCGGGATGCCGAAGGTCGGCACGCGGATGCCACGCGCAATGTCGGTGACGTCGGACAGCACGGCGGAGGCGGTCGGACCTTCGCCCGCGCCTGCGCCCCGCAGCACGATCTGGCCCACGCTATCGCCTTCGATCACCACCATGTTGGTCGCGGCCTGCAATTGCCCCAGCGGGCTGTTGGCGGGAACCAGACAAGGCGACATGCGCTGTTCCAGTCCGCGCTCGGTCATTTGCGCCACGCCCAGCAGCTTGATGCGGAAGCCCATGTCGGCGGCGGCGCGGATGTCTTCGATGGCGATGCGCTCGATGCCTTCCAGCTCCATCTCGTCGAAACAAACCCGCGTGCCAAAGCCGATGGAGGCCAGCAGCGCCAGTTTATGGCCTGCGTCGATGCCGCCCACGTCCAGCGTCGGGTCGGCTTCCAGATAGCCCAGCTTGCTGGCCTCGTCGAAGACCTCCGCATAGGGCAGGCCCGCGTTTTCCATCCGGGTCAGGATGTAGTTACAGGTGCCGTTCATGACGCCCATGATCCGCTGGATGCGGTTGCCGGCCAGCCCCTCGGTCAGGGATTTGACCACCGGGATGCCGCCCGCGACGGCGGCTTCGAAGCGAATGACGCTGCCTTGGGTTTCGGCGGCCTCGGCCAGCGCCTGACCGTGATGGGCAAGCATCGCCTTATTTGCGGTGACGACATCCTTGCCTGCGGCAATGGCGGCTTCGGTCGCGGCCTTGGCGGGGCCATCGGCACCGCCCATCAACTCGACCAGCACATCGACATCATCGCGCCGCGCCAGCGCGACGGGATCGTCTTCCCATGCGTAGCCGGACAGATCCACGCCACGGTCGCGTTTGCGGTCACGGGCACAGATGGCGGTAATTTGCAACTCGCGGCCACAGCGGGCCGAAAGCAATGCGCCACGGGACTGGACGATTTTGACAACGCCGGCACCGACGGTTCCGAGCCCTGCGATCCCAAGGCGAAGAGGTGCGGCGGTCATGAGGGGTATCTCCGGGATTTGGGCTGCGTTCTGCCGCGCCTGTTAGCGCAACGGGGCAGGCGGCGCAACGCGCCTTGCACCATGGCAGGGTCAGGGATTGTAAGCGGGGTTACGCGCGGGCGCTGCGGCCGTGGATCGGCTCTGGGTGATCCGGCGCGCGGAGGGCTACTCGATGGGGCGGGTGCGCAGGTAATCGGCGCGGCGTTCATGCGCGGCGCCGGCGGCCTCCAACTCCGCCACTTCATCGCCGGTGATCCGGGTCTGGTAGGCGGGCCCGGTGATCTGGTCGATGGGCAGCAGGGTCGGATAGGCGGCCTGTCGTGCTTGCGGCGTGATCGCGGCGTCAAGCTCGGGGAATTGCGTGCAGGCAGCGGCCAGCGGCGCGAGGCAAAGAAACAGGATCGGGATCGCGCGCGGCATCGAGGCTCCGGTGACTGGCGTTCGGACAGGGTGAGGTCGGACGCAGAACTCCCGCCAGACCAGCGCGATCCTAGCGCGCAGGGGCGGGCGCGTTCAAGCTGCGCGCGGTCAGATCGGCGGGCGTGCGCGCCTGTGTGACGTCTGTGCCGCCTGACGGGGTGGGGCGCTTATGGGCGCCGGGCTGTGCCGGGCTCGGACCGGACATCGGGGCGCGCGTCAGATCGGGGGCCGGGAAGGGTGATCTCGGACTGCCCGGCGTCGAGGATCTGCGGCAGCACGGTTTTCCATGTCTCCAGCATCGCGCGATAATAGGCGGGGTCGTCCTTCAGCACCGTCTGCACGCCCATCCCACGCACAAGGCATACGGTCATGTTCATCGCGGCACGGGCGTTATGCGGCAGCCCATCGGCCTGTTTTTCGAATTCCGTCCAGATGGTGTCCAGCGCGGCGTGGAAATCGCGCACGACGGGGATCATGCCTGCGCGCAGTTCGGGATCGGTGCGGGCCTCGGTGATGAATTCCAGCGAGATGTAGAAGAACCGCCCCGAAAACATTTCCCACAGGAATTCCACATATTCGCCAAGGCTGAGTTCCTGCCGCGCCACGCGATCCGTGACCTGCCGGATCTCGCGGGTGCCTTCGTTCAGCAGCTCTTCCATCGCGGCGAGGATGATATCGGCGCGGGTCGGAAAATGGTGCAGCAGCGCGCCGCGCGAGACCCCCGCCCGGCGCGAAAATTCCGGGGTGGAGGCGGAATTGTAGCCTTCGTCGTAAATGACATCGAGCGCCGCGCGGATCAATTTGCGCCGCATGGCGACGCTGCGCGCCTGGGTCGGTTTCGCGCGCGGGCTGGGCGTGGATCGCATGTCGGCCATGTGAGGTGTCCTAGGGCTTGTGCGCTTTGCCATCAATAGGCGAGCGACGGCAGCCACAGCGTCAGGATCGGGAAGGCGATCAGGATCAGCAGCGTGAGCATATCCATCGCGAGAAACCATGTGATGCCCCGGAAAATCTCGGGCAGGGTGACACGATTATTAAGCGCGCCGTTGATCATATAGACGTTCAGACCGATTGGCGGGGTGATGAGCCCGATTTCCAGCAGCTTGATCACGATGATGCCGAACCAGACCGGGTTGATGTCCGCCTCGTTCACCAGCGGCACAAGGATCGGCAGGGTCAGCAACAGCAGGCCGATACTGTCGATCAACATGCCCAGCACGAGAAAGATCACGGTGACCGCGAAGAGGATCCACCAGGTTTCGGTGCTGACCGACAAGATCGCGTCGGAAAACGCGCGCGGGAAGCCCGACAGCGCGAGAAACCGGGTAAAGAACAACGAGCCGATCAGAATGATGAAGATCGACGCGGTGGAGACGACCGCCTGTGTCACGGCCTCGACCAGCGCGGAGCGGGTCAGCTTGCGGCGCAGGATCGCGATGACGAGCGCGGCGAAGGCGCCCAACGCCCCGGCCTCGGTCGGGGAAAAGACCCCGGTAAAGATCCCGCCCAGCACCACAAGGATCAGCGTCGGCAGCGGCCAGAGATCGCGGAAGGCTTCGCGGCGTTCATCGGCGGTGGGGTTGATCTCGACATTGCCGGCGAGCGACGGGTTTATCTTCACCCGGATCACGATCATTGCCATGTAGATCAGCGCCGACAGCAGGCCGGGGATGAAGCCCGCCATGAACAGCTGCCCCACGGAGACCTGCGCATAGACCCCGTAAAGGATCAGCAGGACGGAAGGTGGGATCAGCGAGCCCAGCGTGCCCGACGCGGCGATGGTCCCGGTGGCAAGACCCCGGTCATAGCCGTTGTTGAGCATCTCGGGCACCGCCATCCGCGACATGGCGGAGGCCGTTGCGACCGATGACCCCGAGGCGGCGGCGAAAAACGCGCAGGCCCCGACGGAGGTGATCGCAAGCCCGCCGGGCAGGCGCGCAAGGTAAAGCCTGAGCGCCAGAAACAGCCCGCGGGTCATGTCCGTCGAGGAACAGATGAACCCCATCAGCAGGAACATCGGCGCGGCGGACAGCTCCCACTGGCCGACATAATCGAACGGCGTGGCCGAGATCATGCCCCAGGCGACGTTCATGTTGAACATCACGCCGATGCCCGCGATGGACACAAGGCCAAGCGCCAATCCGATCGGCACCCTGATCGCGATAAGGGCAAGCGCCACGGCGACACCCGCAATGCCGATTTCGAGGTTGCTCATCATATGGTCTCCGGGAACGCGTGTAGGGGGGCCGTCACAGCGGCTGTCGACGTGCGATGGCGCGCAGCAGGTTGGCCAGCACAGCCAGCAGCACCCCTGCAAAACCGATAGGCAGCGCCCAGCGGGCGGGCCAGATGTAGAAGCGGAAGTTGCTCATCGCCTCTTCGCCGCGCCCGGTGGCGCGGATGGCGTCTTGCAAGGTTTGCCAGAACAGCATCCCGAAGAATATGAGCCCCAGCAGGCAAGCGAAAATATAGAGGCCCAGTTGCACCGACTTCGGCATCATCTGGGCGAAGAGGTCCACGCGGATGTTTTCGTTGCGATATTCGACAAAGCCGAGCGCAAGGAACACCAACGCCACCATGTAGTAGAATGACACCCATTCCAGCGTGCCGACGATCTGCCCGTTGACGAAGTAGCGCACACCGACATCGACGGTGATATGCGCCATCATCAGCAGCATCACGAGGCAGGCCGCGGTGACGGTGCCGATATTCAGCCAGCGGATGATCCCGAGGATAAGCTGCATGACGAAATTCCGCCTTTCATAGGTGTCGCGCGGGCCGGCGGTCGGTGCCGGCCCGCGCAGGTATCAGTTTACGCCGTAGGTGGAGGCGTCGATCTTGCTGTAGATTTCCTGCATTGCCAGATCGGTCAATGCATCTTCGTCCGTGGGATCGACATCGGCCAGAAGATCGACCCATTTCTGCATCGTGGTCTCGAAGTCCTCGATCAGCGCGTCGGGTTCGGCCACGCCGAAATCGGTCCCGGCCTTTTCGGCAGCGGCGGCGGAGGTGCGGTCGCGGAACTCGGCCACATGATCGGCCAGGTCCTGCTCGGGCTCATAGACGTTGCCGCCTGCTTCTTTGGAGGCTTCAAGCCCGGCATCGACCTTCTCGTTATAGGCGATGACCATGCGCGCCATCGACCGGGCGGAGGCTTCCATCAGCACTTCGCGCTGCTCGGCGGTCAGGCCTGCCCAGAAGTCCGGGTTATAACCCCATTGCGGACCCGAGTAATACATGCCGGTGGACAGCAGGGTCGTATGCTCGGCGACTTCCAGCAGGGACCGGTCCACCAGATCGCTGGCGGAATTGGTCGCACAATCGAGCGTGCCACGCTCGAGGCCGGTATACATTTCGCTGGAGGGCACGTTGACGGGGATGCCGCCTGCTTCCTCGACCCAGACGGAGACGGCGGAGCCTGCGGTCCGGATGCGCTTGCCCTTCATTTCGTCAAGGTTGCGCACGGGGCTGGAGCACATCAGCACATAGGCGGGGGTCGCATAGGCGCCCAGATAGACCACGCCCTTGTCCTGCCATTCTTCCAACTGCACCTCGTTGTTCATCGAGAAGTCGGTGACGGCAAAGATCGCGGCAAGCGGATCGGAATAGGCAAAGCCCAGTTCCTGCACGGCGTTGGACACGGGCAGGTCGGAAGGCGTGTAGATCGCCGCGTGATGGGCGACCTGAACCACGTTATCCTGAATGCCCTGAAGCGAGGCGCGCGGCGCCAGCAGCACGGTGCCGGTGTAAACTTCGGGGACCAGATCGCCGTCGGACAGTTCCTCGACCAGTTCGGCCCAGCGGACATAGCCTTCGCCCGACATCGGCACGGCGCCGTCATAGAAGCTGTTGGCGATGAAGCTCGTCTGGGCTGTGGCCGCGCCAGACATCATCATCCCGGCCAATGCGGTGTAGGTGAGCAGTTTTTTCATGATTTTACCCTGTTGGTTGAAAGTGCAGGACGCCTGCGCGTGTTTTTGGTTGGTGCGGCGATTGTGCAGGCGGTCATAGGTCGCCGCGCTCGTGTGCCTCCGCCATGTCCCGGAGCGAATTGAACCGGAATGTGGTGTCGGCCAGTTGTCCGGGGTCCATCGTGGCCCCGAAACCCTGTTTTTGATGGCGACGATAGATCCACGCGTTGTCGAGCCCGTTGGCGCGGGCCGGAACGTGATCGTGGAACATGCTTTCGGCGGTGTGCAGCAGCGCGGACCGGGCCAGCCCCATCCGTTCGATCCCCGCCAACAGGTAATCGAAATTTCGCTGCGACGGCTTATAGCTGCCGATATCCTCGGCGGTGAAGACCGCGTCCCACTCGATGCCGAGTCTGCGCGCCGATCCGGCGAAGCTGCGATTATCGACATTGGACAGCACGATCATCCGGTAATGCTGCTTCAGATAGGCCAGCGCATCGGCGCTGTCCTCGAATGCAGGCCAGTCCGGCACGCTGGCGCCGTAGCGTTCGCACGCCTCCCAATCCGCAGGCAGGCCAAGTTCCTCGGCGCAGCGGCGATAGACGGTGGCGAGCAGCGCGCTGTAAGCCCGCCCCGGGGTCTGCGCCTGCGCCGCGCTTTCGTGGCGGGCGTGCATTTCCAGCACCGCATCGTCGGAGATCTCGCGGTCGAGCCGGTCGGTCAGGGGGCGCAGCCCGGTGACCATACCGCTTTCCCAGTCGATCAGCGTGCCATAGACATCGAAGCTGAGCGCAGCGTAGGAGGCAAGCGCAGCCATCAGAGCGTCGCGGCCTTCTTCACCGCGCTCCCGCCCTTCATGATGAGCGGCATATGCGCGCCTTGATTTGTCAGCAGGGACAGATCGTCGAGAGGGTTGCCGTCGACCGCGATGATATCCGCATATGCGCCCGGTGCGATGGTGCCGATCTGGCCTTCCATGCGCAGCACCCGTGCCGCGTCCACGGTGGCGGAGCGGATCACGGCATCGGCGGGGATATAACGCCCGCGCAGGGTGAATTCGCCCGATTGTTCGGGCTGCATCCCGCCCAGAAGGTCCGAGCCATAGCCCATGACGACCCCGGCCGCGTGCATTTTCTCCAGCCGTTCCAGCCCGGCTTCGCGCACGTCGGAAATCTTGGCCACCGATTCCTCTGGCAGTCCGAACTCCGCACCCGAGCGCGCAAGGATGTCATAGGTGATGTTGGTGGGCACGACGGGGATGCCTTCCTTGGCGACCCGCGCGATTGTCGCATCCGAAATCAGGTTGCCGTGCTCGATGCATTCAAAGCCGCAGTCCAACGCCCGCACGATGGCCTCGTCCGTATACAGATGCCCGGTCGCATAGGTGCCAAAGCCCTTCGCAATTTCGACCAGCGCTTTCAGCTCATCCACCGAATAGACGAGATAGCCGATGGGATCGGAAGGCGACGACACGCCGCCATCGGCCATCACCTTGATGAACTGTGCGCCATTCTTGATTTCTTCGCGCGCGGCGCGCTGCACGTCGGGCACGCCATCGCACAGGCGGCCCATCGCGCCGAGGCTGTCGGCATACCAACCCGCACCGCGATTGTCGTAGGGGCCGCGATAATCGGTATGGCCGCCGGTCTGCGACAGCGCCTTGCCGCAGATCACCAGCCGAGGCCCCACGAATGCGCCTTCGTCTACCGCCATCTGCAGGCCGCGATCCGCGCCGCCCAGATCGCGCACGGTGGTAAAGCCGCGCTGGATCATGTTGCGCATCAGCAGGCTGCTGCGCGCGGCCACCAGCGACGAGGGCATCGCGGCGTTGCGGCCCAGATCGGCGGTGGTGGCGATCACATGCACATGGCAGTCGATGAGGCCCGGCATCACGGTCAGACCTGCAAGGTCCAGCACGTCGTCGGTGGTCGCGGTAACGTCCGTGCCGACGTCGCGGATTACCCCGTCCTCGATCACGATGCCCATCGGCTCGGTTGGCTCAGTCGATGTGCCATCGACGATCCGGGCATTTTTCAGGAACTTAACAGTCATGGCGTCTCGTTTCGTTCGTCTTGGCGCAGCGCAATGGCCGGCCAGTGATGTGGTGGGGGCGGGAGGCCGGTCGGGCCGCCCGGATCAAGCGTCCGTCAGCGCGTCGGCGCCGGTTTCGGTCCGATGCCAAGCGCGCACGAAGTCCAATGCGTAATCAAGATCGACCACATCAACATAGCGCCGCCCCAAATCACGCAGGTTGTCGCGATGCGGCTGTTCTTCGATGTCGCCCACGCAATCCTCAGGCACCAGCGTGCGGTAGCGATGGCTGAACGAATCGATGGAACTGGCGCGGATGCAGCCGGAGGTGTTGCAGCCGGTGACGATCACGGTATCGACCCGCTCCTTGGCAAAGAATGCCGGAACATCCGTGCCAAAAAAGATCGACGGGCCTTTTTTGCAGACTGTCAGATCGTAGTCGGGATCGTAGATGCGCGGGTCGATTTCGACGCTGGGATGATCGTGGCGGAAGGTCTCGCGCACGGCGGTGATCTTCCAATAGGGCATTTCGCGTTCGTTCATGTAGGCGGTGTTGCAATTGGCCACCGGCACCCCGCATTCACGCGCGACCTTCAGCAGCTTCGCCGTGTTCTCCATTGCGCGCATGACCAGCGGCGCACCGCCCAGCGGGTATTGCGGATCGGTGAATCCCAGCTGGAAATCTACGACCACGATGCCGGGCTTTGCCCCTGTCCCAACCGGAATCTCACCATAGCTGCGGCGTCCGTAATCATCCTGTGTCGACATGCGCGATCTCCTATTCTTACCGGCGCAGCGTTGCGCGATGGAAAAAATCAGTCAAGACTGTTTTTTAATTCAGGTGAGTGGGAGGCGCGGATCGCAGGGCGCGGCGCAGGCTGCGGGCACGTCGCCTGAAAAATAGACAGCATGGAAAAATGACGGAGATCCGGCGCGTAATTTACGATGCTGCGCCCTGTGCGGGTGGGGGGCCATCACGCGCCTGCCAGCTGGGCTGCTCTTGCTAGGTGATGGCGCGGACGGGCCGAAGCCGATATGCAGCAGCAAAGGCGGCCGCCCGCTTGAACCGCCCGAAAGGACAGCCGATGACCCGCGACCCTGTGCAGCCTGCCCCACCTCAGATGCCGCCCGCCGAGGCGGACCATGATAAGGCTGTCGATCCGTCTGGCATGTCCGTGCTGGCAGAGGCCCGCCCCAGCGCGGCGCGGCGCGGGTTGGCTCTTGTGGTATTGGTGGCGCTGGGCGCGATGCTGTTGTGGCTGGGCCTGACCCTGCCCGACGGCGGGGCGCTGACGCGGGTCGGGTTGATCCTTGGCGGGCTCCTCGTGCTGATTGGGGCGGAAGCGATGCGCCGCGCGACAGGCTGTCCCCTAGTCCTGACTGAGACCGCGCTGATGGAATTGGACCGGGACGGGAAGCCGGGACGGGTGGTTGCGCCGCTCGATCAGATCGCGGCGGTGGAGCGTGGCACATTTGCGATGAAGCCATCGAACGGCTTTCTTCTGCGGCTTCGGACCCCGGCAAGCCGGGTCTGGGCGCCGGGCCTGTGGTGGCGGATGGGACGGCGGATCGGCGTGGGCGGTGTGGTGTCCGCCCCGCAGGCCAAAGCGATGGCGCAGATCATCGAGTTTCGGCTCGCGGGCGGCGATCCGCGCGGCTGATCCCGGCCTGCCATACCGGGCACGGTGGCATCCTCGGTGCAAACACATGTGTCCGCGCGGGGATTTCACCCTACACTCCCACAGGCAGCGCCCAAATGCTGCGTGACAGGAGGATCCGATGGCAGCCGTCAAACCCGTTTCGAATGAGCCGAGCTTCCGCAAATCTGTCGATCTGATGTTCGACCGGGCTGTGGGTCTGATGGATCTGCCGCCGGGCCTGAAGGAGAAGATCCGCGTCTGCAACGCCACCTATACGGTGCGCTTCGGCGTCCGGTTGCGCGGCGAGATCCGCACCTTTACCGGCTACCGGTCGGTCCATTCGGAACATATGGAGCCGGTCAAGGGCGGTATCCGTTATTCGATGGCCGTCAATCAGGACGAGGTCGAGGCGCTCGCCGCGCTGATGACCTATAAATGCGCGCTGGTTGAGGCCCCGTTCGGCGGCTCCAAGGGCGGGCTGTGCATCGATCCTCGCGAATGGGACGAACATGAGATGGAGCGCATCACCCGACGCTTCGCCTATGAGCTGATCAAGCGCGACATGATCCACCCCGCACAGAACGTGCCTGCGCCGGATATGGGCACGGGCGAACGGGAAATGGCGTGGATTGCGGATCAATATGCGCGGATGAACACCACCGATATCAACGCGCGCGCCTGCGTCACCGGCAAGCCGCTGCACGCCGGCGGCATCGCGGGTCGGGTGGAGGCAACAGGGCGTGGCGTGCAATACGGCTTGCGCGAATTCTTCCGCCATCCCGAAGATGCGAAAGCTGCCGGTCTGTCGCCCACGCTCGACGGCAAGCGGGTCATTGTGCAGGGTCTGGGCAATGTGGGCTATCATGCGGCCCGGTTCTTGAGCGAAGAGGACGGCGCGAAGATCACTGCAGTGATCGAACATGATGGCGGGCTGGTTGATCCAGACGGGCTCGACCCCGAAGATATCCGCCAATGGATCGCCCTGCATGGCGGCGTGACCGGCTATCCCGGCGCGCAATATGTCGAAAGCGGCGAAGTGCTACTGGAGGCGGAATGCGACATCCTGATCCCGGCGGCGCTGGAGGGGGTGATCAACCTGTCGAACGCCCGCCGCATCCGCGCGCCGCTGATCATCGAGGCCGCGAATGGCCCGATCACATCCGGCGCGGATGAGATCCTGCGCGAGGCGGGCACGGTCATCGTGCCGGACATGTATGCCAACGCGGGCGGCGTCACGGTGTCCTATTTCGAATGGGTCAAGAACCTGAGCCACATCCGCTTTGGCCGGATGCAACGGCGGCAGGAGGAATCGCGCCACCAGTTGATCGTCGATGAGTTGGAACGCCTGTCGGCGGATCAGGGCACCGGCTGGAAATTGAGCCCCGGCTTCAAGGAGAAATACCTGCAAGGGGCAGGGGAGCTGGAGCTGGTGCGCTCCGGTCTCGATGACACGATGCGCGAGGCTTATCAGTCAATGCGCGAGGTCTGGCACGGTCGCGACGACGTAAGTGACCTGCGCGTCGCCGCGTATCTGGTCGCGATCGAGCGCGTGGCGCAAAGCTACAAGGCGAAGGGATTGTAGGAGGCGCTTGCGCTGACCAGCAAGGCGCGGCCCCGGCTACGTTTGAACAACACACCATCGCCCGCGAACAAGGCGAAGCCGCGCGGGCGCGTTCCCGCGGGCTGGCGCTTTTAAACCTCGCGCTGACCTCAGGGCGGGGAGGTGTGTGGCGGGCATAAAGCGCCCCGCTCAACTGCCATAGCGTCCTCCCACGGGCAAGCTCCTGTTGCGCTCTTGCCGGTGTTGCGCGGGGCGTCATCACCGCCGCCACAGCCACGCATAGCCCGCCAGCATTCCCTGCGCGCGCGCCAGCAGGCGGTGGTGTGGGGCGGGCCGATGGGCACGGGCGGGGGCGTTTTCCAACCGGTCGACAACCACTTCGACCGGGCAGGCGGTGCCGGTCACCGGATCGAAATAGCGCGGGTAATCGATCAGGACGGCATGGGCCAGTTGTGTCAGGCTCGGGCGGGCTTGCCTGCGGGCGGCGCAGGCGGCGGGCAGGGGGATCGCCTGATCGGTCAGCCCCCACCCCGCGTAGAACGGCGCGCCAAGGCAGGTCACCGGCTTGCCCCGCAGCAGCGCCTCGAACCCCATGAGCGATGTCATGGTCCAGACCGCATCGCAGGCGTCAATCAGGCCGATGGGGTCGGCCTCGGAGGCGATCACATCGGCCAGACCAGCGGTGTCCTGCGGGCTGAGCCGACCGGGGCGCAGCCCGGCTTCGACATCGGGGTGGGGTTTGTAGACGATCACCGCATCAGGATTGGCGGCGCGCGCATGGCGCAGCAGGGCCAGATTGCGCCGGACCGAGGTGCATCCCAACTGGATTGACGCATCGTCTTCGACCTGACCGGGCACAAGGATACGCCGCCCTTCTGGCAGATCGGGCAGCGGACGCGACAGGTTGTATTTGCTCAGCCCCGCGCGGATCAGCCGGGCGATCACCCGACGCGCGCGCTCCTCGTCAGGGGCGGGCAACGCCGGCGCGGCGGTGATGAGGCATTCCAAACGGCTGGGGCCGGTGGGGTCGTAGTAGATGCCCAGATCATCGCGGACGAGCGACAGCGGCGCCACCAGTTGCGCGCCTAATCCACGAGAGCGCAAAAACCCATCCTCGACCCGGACCAGAGGCACGGCGAGCGCAGCGGTTTCGGCCTCCAGCGCGGGGATGACACGCCCGGCCCAAGCCAGCACCGGCGTGGCTGATGCGGCGGCCAGACGCGCGGCGCGGGCGGGGTCGTCGCTGAAACGTAGCCGCCGCGAGTGGCCAAAGATGCGCTGCATATGCCCGCGCTTCCACGCACGCATGCCGTAGCCCACACCGCCTGCGCGGTCCTCGCGCCATGCGCGCGTCTGCGCCTCCAGAATATCGATGCCGCGTTCCAGATCGCAGAGCTCATCGCGGAAGGGGTCATACCATGTGGGTGCAAGGATCATCGCAGCGGCGAAAAGCTGCGCCCGGGTCAGGCGGCGTTCGCGGCGGGGCACCGGCGTTTCGTCCTGCGTCAGGCCCCAGCCGGCATAGAAGGGCTGACCGAACACGCGGGGCTTATGGCCTGCCATGATCGCCTCGAACCCCAGTTGCGACGACACGGTATAGACCGCCGTCGCGCCTTCTAGCAGGGCCCAGGGGGAGGCGGGCGCGTCGTAAATTTCGACCTGCGGCAGGCCGGGATCGGTGGCGAAATGGCCGCCGCGATAGCCTGCGCGGGTCTCGGGGTGGGTCTTGATGAGGATGCGTGCGCCGGGATTTTCGATCTGTGCGAAGGCCAGCATTTCGTTGAACGTCGCCGCGCTGGCCCCGCCATGGCGGATCGACGCGTCACCGGCGGTCTGGTCCACGACCAGCACATAGCCGGGGGCAGGCGCAGGCAGGTCCGGGTCGAAATCGTTATATTTGGACAGGTTGCGCGCTTGAAGCCGCGCCATGGCGGCGCGCGCACGGTTCAGCAGCGCGGTGTCGTCCAGCGGATGGGTGGCGAGAAGCTGTTCCAGCGTCGATGGTGTGGCGCTGTCGAAATGCACGCCCACGGGATCGAGCAGCAGGCCCAGCGGTGGCGCGCCCGCGCGCCCCGGATGGACGGAGCGCAGAAACGCATCCTCAACCCTAAGCAACCCTGTGGCTTGGCGGGCGGCGACGGCCTCGCCCCGCGCGGCGTAGCGGCTGCGGCCCCAGACGCCGACCCAATCGTCGGGCGTGTCCCGGCGTGGCCAGCCCAATCTCACCTGCCAGCCTGCCAGCGTCAAAATGCGCCGTAGCCGGGGCTGGGTCAGAAAACCGGCATTGTAGACATGAAGCCGCCGGGCGCTGTGGTCAGCCCCGGCGGGATCAGGATCAGGCGGGGTCTGCGGCCCCATTGGGTTTACTGCAGCGAGGAGGCGGTGCTGACCACCCCTGCGGCTGCGCCGACGCTGCCGGTGAGCGCGGAGAGGGTCTTTTGCCACTGCACAAAGGGTGCTTCGGTGACATAGACCGTGTCGCTGTCGCGGATGGCGAAATCGCGTGCTTGGAACATGCCGTTGGGCTCGGTCAGGTCCAGCACATAGACGAAGCGCTGCGTGCCTTGCAGATCATTACGGCCCAGCACGGCGCGGGCAACGTCCTCCGGCTCATTGCGGAACACGAAAACGCCGGTCGGGTCGGCCAGCTGGGTGCTGAGACCGCCGACCTGCGCGATGGCTTCGATAGCGGAAATGGTCTGCGAGCGGAATTGCACCCGGTTCTGGGTGCCAGTGGCGCCGAGCGCGGTGAAGGCGCGGGTGTCCTCCTCGACCAGAATGCGGTCGCCGCCGCGCAGGGCGATGTCGTAGCGCGGGTTGCGGTAAAGGTCGTTGAACCAGACACGGGCACGTTGGCCGCCGCGCACGATGGTGATCTGCGCGATCTCCGGCTCGATGGCGATGCCGCCAGCGCGGGCAATCATCGCCGACAGGGTGCGGGTCGGGCGTTCGATCGGGTAGACGCCTTGCGCGCCGACGCCGCCCACGACTGATACGGTCGCGCCGTCACCGGCAAGCCTGCGCACCAGAACCTGCGGATCGGGCGTCTGCGTGTCGAGCTTGGAGGTGATGATGCGGCGCACGGCCTCGGGCGTATTGCCTGCCGCGCGGATCCGGCCCGCATAAGGCACAAAGATAAAGCCCGCGCCATCGACCTGCACTTCGTCCAGAAGCGTCGCGTTCTGGCCGGGATTGACCAGCAGCCCTTCATCGACGTTTTCATAAATGGTCAGGCCCAGCATGTCGCCGGGGCGGATCGTGTCGGAGCCAAGCGCGCCCGCGTTCACGAAACTGCCGGAAAAGCCGAGTGCGGGAACCACCGCAGTGGCGCGGGTCACGCGGTCATTGACCGACACGACGAAGGCATCGCCATCGTTCAGAACCGATCCGGCAAAGATTTCTTTCTTATTTGGACCGCTGCGGGGCAGCGCACAGGCTGCGACAACGACAATAAGCGATAGCAAGGCCACGCGGCGGGCCCAATTCATTAGTCCGGTATTCACTGCTCGGGCCCCTTTACGGATTGCGCCTCAAGTTTTGCCTGCAACCCTACAGCATGACCGAAGAAACGGAAGCCACCCCTGCGCGGTTCGGCCCGCATGGAGGCGGGTGTGACCCATCCGCCGCGCTTTCGTCAGGATTGGAAGCCTGCAAAGCAGATGTTGGGGCAGGGCGGCGCGGTGGCACAAATCGAACATTTTGGCTTGGTGATCGCCTGTTTGCGGCTCAGGTCACGACTTTCAGCATGTGACGCGGCGTGGGACGGCCCTGCGCCAAGGCTTCATAGGGATCATCAGGGGCGAGCATCATATCCACCACCTGCCGAAGCAACTGCCGCCGCCCGCGCGCGGAATAAAACCCGCCTGCCACTTGCGAGGTTTCCAGCAGGTAGGAGCGGAAATCGCGATAGGCGCGGCTATCGGGGCGCATCGGCGCGGCGAAGAACTCCGGCAACGGCTGCTGGGAGACGAAATGCGGCTTGGCATAGACCGCGTCGCCAAAAACCCGCAGGGGCAGCCCGCGCCACAGCACCTGTTGCCCGGCGGTGGAGTTGACGGTGACGGCGCTGCGCGCATCGTTGAGCAGCCGCGCGAGTTTCCCGCCGCGCACATAATGCACCCGCCCCGCCACACCATGCTGACGCGCCAACCGGCGGATTACCTGCCGCTGGGGGACGCGGCCATCCTCCAGAGGATGGGCCTTGAACACCAGATGATGGTGGGCGGGCGCGCCAGCGGCGAAGCCTTCGATCACCAGTTCCAGAAACCCCGCCATCGTGTCGAACGGGCTGTGTTGCTGAAAGCTGCTGTCATGTTCCAGCTGCAACAGCGCCAGATGATAGGGAAAGCCGCCGCGCCGGATGCGCGTGGTCGCGGTCATGCGGTCCAGCGCCAGCCACGGCATCAGCAGCAGCCGTTTCAGGTAGAGTTGGAATTCCCGCGTCACCGGCAGATCGCGATGGGGCTGGAAATTGCGGTAGCGCGCGTTTCGAAACATCACCTGCGCGTGGTAGAGCGCGCCGTAGAACACATGGTGACGCATATCACCCCAAAGCGACGGGCTGTCGGGCATTTCGGTATCGCATTGCGCCAGCGCCTCCCGCATGTCGTCCAGCGTCAGTTGCATCAGCTGCGAATTGCCGTTGGAGCCGCCGCGCTCATAGGTGATCCAATAGGGGCGCAGGTAGCCTTCCTCGAAAACATGCACGACCAGCCCGGCTTCGCGGGCGATCTCGACGGCGCGGGCATGGATGGTGCGCACATCGCCATAAAGCACGATGTCGGTGATCTGCCGCTCCGCGATCAGCGCCGAAAACGTCTCAGGCCAATCGGCGCTGATGCCGTCGAAGGCAATGTAGCTGTCCCGGTCGCGCCAGAATACCTCGTCCCCGCTGTTGAAGCCGACGCGCCAGACCTGCGCCCCGGCAGCCCGCAACATCCGTCCCAGCCGGTCGAAGAACGGCCCATGCGGCCCCTGCAGGAACAAAAAGCGGCGGGGCTCAGGGGCAGGCATGCCGCCCGGTGCGGTGGGGGTGCTGGTCATGGCGGTGTCGGTGCTCCTCGGGCATCGCCGATACTTCATCTGTATAGACACGACCATAGCGGCGCGGCGGTTTCATGGCATCTTCGCGTCGCGGAGGGGCCAATATGCATCGCCCTGTCCGGCAGTTCGCGCGGGCCCGCGTGCGCCAACCCCCTTGCCGTAGCCTTGAGGCAGGGCTACCCCTGAGCCAATAGCAAAACAGCCGGAGGCTTAGCGCCATGTTCACAGGCATCGTCACCGATATCGGTCAGGTCCGCCATGCGACGCGCCGGGGCGACATCCGCGCCCGGATCGGCACCGGCTATGACACCAGCGGTATTGATATTGGCGCCTCCATCGCCTGCGACGGGGTTTGCCTGACAGTGGTGGAACTGGGCCCGGACTGGTTCGACGTGGAGATCAGCGCGGAGACGGTGTCGAAGACCAATATCGGGGCCGATGGCTGGCCTGAGGGGCGGCGACTGAACCTAGAACGCGCGCTGCGTGTGGGCGATGAGCTGGGCGGACATATCGTGTCGGGCCATGTCGACGGGGTGGCGGAGTTGATCGCGATGCAGGACGAAGGCGACAGCACGCGCCTGACGTTCCGCGCGCCGGAGGCTCTGGCCCGCTTCATCGCGCCCAAGGGGTCCGTCGCGCTGAATGGCGCGTCGCTTACTGTGAATGAGGTCGCGGGCAACGAATTTGGCGTCAACATCATCCCGCATACCAAAACCGCAACCACATGGGGCGGCGCGCAGGTGGGCGATGCGATCAATCTGGAAATCGACACATTGGCGCGTTACGTCGCCCGGCTGGCGGAAACGGGGCAGGTGGCGCAGGGCGGCGCATGACCCTGCCGCATGGTCCCGGCCATAATGGTGGCCCGACGATGGAGCGCGGCACCAGTTGGCGGCGCGTGGCATGGGGCAAGGCGCGCGCCGAGTTGCTGCCGCAGCTTCCGCTCAACGTGATCAAGCGGCGGGTGGCAAGGGCCAAGGAATTGGGTCTCGATTACCGGACCTATGCCACGGTGCATGCGGCCTCGGGGCGCGATATCGTGGCGTTCCTGTTTTCCACCAATGCCCTGCGTCTGCTGCGCCACCGCGATGAAGTGCCGGCTGCGAGAGCGGCGAAGCTGCGGACCCTTCAGCATTGCGAGACGGGTCTGCTGACCCAGCCGCCGTTTGACGCCGACATGCTGGCCATGCGATTGCAGGCCATGCAGGGCCTAGGCTTTGCCCCCGTCACGCAGGCGCCACCCCTCGCTGAAAGCTGGGGTGAGACCCGTGCTCGGCTGCGCGGCATGCTGCGCGCGGCGCGGCTCGACCCCGATGGCGTGGTGATTGTTGGTGACACGACGCTGGAACGCGGATGGTCCGCGACCGCGTCGCTGGCCGGGCATGTGCCTGCGGCCCGGTTCTTTGCCGCCCAGTAGCGCGGCCTCCCGATCCACCTGACAAGCGTGCGCCTGCGCAGATAAGTCCTGCACACGCGGGCTCTGGCCTTTGAGCGCCTGCTGGGCTATCTCGCGGCCCGAGCCCCTCGCATGGGGTGTCTTCCCATTGCCGATCGCAGGACAGCCATGAGCGAGATAATCGATTACAGCGATGCCATTTCCTCGATCGAGGAGATCATCGAGGACGCCCGCAACGGGCGGATGTTCATTCTGGTGGATCATGAGGACCGGGAAAACGAAGGCGATCTGGTCATTCCCGCCCAGATGGCCACACCCGATGCGATCAATTTCATGGCGACCTATGGGCGCGGGCTGATCTGCCTGTCGCTGCCCGGCGAGCGGATCGATGCGCTCGACCTGCCGCTGATGGCCTCGCAGAATTCCTCGCGCCACGAGACCGCGTTCACCGTGTCGATCGAGGCCCGCGAAGGCGTCACCACCGGGATCAGCGCGGCTGACCGGGCCCGCACCGTGTCGGTTGCAATCGACAGCGCCAAAGGGGCCGCCGATATCGCGACCCCCGGCCATGTGTTTCCGCTGCGCGCGCGTGAGGGCGGCGTGCTGGTGCGTGCCGGTCATACCGAAGCGGCGGTGGATGTGGCGCGCCTTGCCGGGCTGAACGCATCTGGTGTCATCTGCGAGATCATGAATGACGACGGCAGCATGTCGCGCCTGCCGGATCTGGTGAGCTTCGCGCAGCGCCACGGGCTCAAGATCGGCACGATCAGCGATCTGATCGCTTATCGTCGCCGTCACGACAATCTGGTGCGCCAGATTTCGGAAAGCCCGGTTAGAAGCGGCTTCGGCGGCGACTGGACCATGCGGGTCTATTCCGACGTCACACAGGGCGCGGAGCATCTGGCGCTGATCAAGGGCGATATCACCGGCGACACCCCCGTGATGGTGCGAATGCATGCGCTTGACCCGTTGCAGGATGTCGCGGGACTGGGCGGCGCCGAACGCTGTGGCGAATTTGGCCGGGCGATGGAGATGATCGCCGCTGAGGGCCGTGGTGTCGTGGTGCTGCTGCGCGATCTGGGCATGAAACTGTCCGCTGAGGGGCATGAAGCCTCGCCGCAGACACTGCGCCAATACGGGCTGGGCGCGCAGATCCTGTCGTCTCTGGGTCTGTCGAAGCTGGAATTGCTGACCAATTCACCGGTGCCGCGGGTCGTAGGGCTGGATGCCTACGGGCTGGAAATCGCAGGCACACGCAAGATCGAGGGAGCTTCCTGACATGGCCGGATCCGAAACTCATTATGTGTTGGCGTTGCCGGAATTCGACCGTCCGGTGAAAGTGCTGATCGTTGTCGCGCCTTATTACAAGGACATCGCCGAAGACATGATCGCCGGTGCCCGCGCTGAACTGGAAAAGGTCGGCGCCACCCATGAGGTGATCGAGGTCCCCGGCGCGCTGGAAGTGCCGACCGCGATCCGTATCGCCTACCGCCAGTCCAATTTCGACGGTTTCGTCGCGCTGGGCTGCGTGATCCGGGGCGAGACCACGCATTACGACACCGTCTGCAACGACAGCAGCCGCGCCATTCAGCTACTGGGTTTGGACGGCGCCTGTATCGGCAATGGCATTCTGACTGTCGAAAATCGGGATCAGGCCGTGGTTCGCGCCGATCCGAACCAACAGAACAAGGGCGGCGGAGCTGCGGCGGCTGCATTGCACCTGATCGCGCTGACCCGCCGCTTCGCTGCCGCGCCGAAGGGCGTCGGCTTCAAACCCGGCGGTGAAATCCGCCTCGCTGGCACGCCCGAGGGCGGGAGCAACGCATGACCGACAAGAGACAGATGAAATCCGCAGCACGCCTCTATGCTGTGCAGGCGCTGTTCCAGATGGAAGCCTCCGATCAGACGATCGAAAAGGTCCAGCAGGAATTCCAAGATCATCGCTTTGGCGAGATCTACGAAGGTAACGAAATGGCCGAGGGCGAGCCGGATCTGTTCCGCAAGCTGGTGAGCGATGCGGTGAACTACCAGTCGCTGATCGACCAGATGACCGACCGGGCGCTGGTGGCGAAATGGCCGATCCACCGGATCGACCCGACGCTGCGCGCATTGTTTCGGGCGGCTGGCGCGGAATTGACCCAGTCCAAGACGCCGCCCAAGGTCGTGATCGTGGAATTTGTCGATATTGCGCGCGCGTTCTTCCCCGAAGGGCGCGAGCCGAAATTCGTCAATGCCGTGCTCGATCATATGGCCCGCGAGGCCAAACCAGAAGCGTTCTGATCCGGGCCCGGCCTGCGCCGCGGCTCAAGGAAGGATTGTCCAATGCCCGCGCGTGGTGAGCCGGAAGTATCGGAGTTGACCTCCATCGCGGCGGTGCTGGACCGGGTCGATGACGCAGCCGACGTCGACGTGCTGAGCTTTCGCGATGTCGTCTCGGCGGTCGGCGAAGCGTCATTCGTGCCGGTGCTGATGGCGCCTGCTTTGGCGGTGGTGACGCCGCTAAGCGGTATTCCTCTGTTTTCCAGCTTCTGCGGCATGATCATCGTTCTGGTCTCGGCGCAGATGGTGCTTAATCGCGATCATCTGTGGCTGCCAGGCTGGATCATGCGCCGCCGTTTTCCCGGCCACCGGGTGAAGCAGGCGACCGCGCGCATTCGCGGTATCACCGATTATATCGACCGCCACGCCCGGAACCGACTGGAATTTCTGCAACATAGGCCATTTCCGCAGATCACCGAAGTGGTGTGCATGTTTTGCGGACTGGCGATGCCGTTTCTGGAACTGGTGCCGTTTACCTCATCGCTGCTGGGGCTGGCGGTCACGCTTTTGTCGCTGGCCCTGCTGGTGCGCGATGGGTTGCTGGTGCTGTTCGGGCTGACGGCGGTTGCCGGGGCGGTGGCGCTGGTGAGCTATCTGTTCATGCTGGCGTGACTTAGCGCCGCAATCGGTGTCGGGATCGGCTGAGGGACAGTGCCCTGCGCCTCGGCCACCTCGCGCAGCAGCAGCAGCGCCAACATCGGCACAAATAGTTTTCGGAGCAGCCTGAGCAGCGTGAACATGCAGGTCTTTCTTCTACGCGGACCGTAAACAGGTCGGCAGGACCGTGGGTCCGCAAGCCAAGCCGTGGACGCCAATTCAGGCAAGGGCAAGACCCATCCGTGGCAGGGCCAAGATCGTCGCGGGGATTTTCCGTGGCGTTGCCGATTGAATTAAACTCATTGGTAGGGATATGACCCCGTGATCTCATCCTACATTTTCCGGACCCGCTGCAAGGAGCCCCGCCCATGAGCCGCCACCCCGATCTGGACCTGACCGCCGAAGTCGCCGATGCAATTGCTGCGGGCCGGCCTGTCGTGGCGCTGGAAACCGCGATTGTCACGCATGGCATGCCGCATCCCGTAAACCTGCAAACGGCGCAGGCGGTCGAAGCCGATATCCGCGCGCAGGGGGCCGTGCCTGCCACCATCGCCGTCATCGACGGGCGGCTTCGCGCGGGCGTGACGGCGCAAGAGCTGGAGATGCTCGCCGCGATCCCCGATGGCGTGCAAAAAGCGTCGCGCAAGGATCTGCCTGCGATCATCGCCAAACGCGCGACTGCGGGAACCACGGTCGCGGCGACGATGTTCATCGCAGATCTGGCGGGCATCGCGGTGTTTGCGACCGGCGGAATCGGCGGGGTGCATCGCGGCGCAGAGACGACCGGCGATGTATCAGCCGACCTGACCGAATTGGGCCGCACACCGGTAGGCGTGGTCTGTGCCGGGGCGAAATCCATTCTCGACCTGCCGCGCACGCTGGAATGGCTGGAAACCGCAGGTGTGCCGGTCTTGGGCTACCGCAGCGATGCCTTCCCGGCGTTCTTCTCCCCCGATAGCGGACTGAGCGTCGATCAGCGGATGGACAGCCCCTCGCAGATCGCGGCGGCGCTGGCCGCATCACGGCGGCTTGGCAATGGCGGCACGCTGATCTGCAACCCGATTGCGGAGGCCGACGCCCTGCCCAAGGACCAGATCGACGCCGTGATCGCGCAGGCTGTGGCCGATGCCGCCGCTCAGGGGATCGAGGGCAAGGACGTCACACCCTTCCTGCTGGGTAAGGTGCTGGACCTGACCGGGGGCGACAGCCTGACCGCAAATGTGGCTCTCGTCCGCTCCAACGCGCGGCTGGCCGCAGAGATTGCCGTGGCGCTTGCCTCGCAGTGAGCTAGTCTACTGCCGGGGGCCGTGTGGTCTCCGGCATGTTGCGCTCGCCTGTCCGGTGGTCGGCATGTCTGCTGATCCCTGCAAGGCGGACCATTCGTGATCAAGAAATTTAATCCCGACGACCCCGCGCCGGGGCACGACCCGGGCAAGCCCGACCTCGACGACGATCTGCCCCGCGATGAGCCGCTGGGCGAAGCCGCCGAAGAGGAATCGGTCGAGGAAGCGGCAAAGCTGTCCGCCCGCCTTATCTATGAGGTCATTCGCCGCGACGGCATAGACGAGTTGCGCCGCCCGGTGCGGTCGCTGATCTGGTCGGGTCTGGCGGCCGGGGTGATGATCAGCTTCTCGGTGCTGGGCGAGGCGATTTTCCGCACCTATTTGCCCAAAGACGCCTCGTGGACCTATCTGGTTGAAAACCTCGGCTACTCGATTGGTTTCGTACTGGTCATCATGGGGCGGATGCAGCTGTTCACCGAGAATACCATTTCGACGGTGCTGCCCGCGATGGCCGACCCGCGCCTTACCGTGTTCAAACGGATCGGGCGCCTGTGGTTCGTGGTGCTCAGCGCCAATCTTGTCGGAGCCTTCCTTGCGGCGCTCTACATCGCCTATGGGGCGGGCGTGCCTGATGAGCTACTGCCTGCCGTCCGGGAATTGTCTGAACATGCAACGGGCATGGGCGCATGGCAAAGCTTCCTGCGGGCGGTGCCTGCCGGGCTTCTGATCGCCGCGCTTGTCTGGTCGCTGCCGCAGGCCGAAAGCCAGCAATTCATTCTGATCATGATGATGACATGGCTGATTGCCGCGGGGGATTTCACACATGTCGTCGCGGGATCGGTTGAGATGGCCTTCTTGATCGTCAACGGAGACCTCGGCGCGGGGCAAGCCGTGTTCGGCTTCTTCCTTCCCGTTCTGGCTGGCAACGTGGTTGGCGGAACGGCAATCTTCGCGCTGCTGGCATGGGGACAGGTCAAGGCGGAACTTATTGGCGAGCTGGAGCACAAAAAATCCAGAAGGGTGGGAACCAGTTTCTTCGAGCCACGTTAGAAGGAAGTCAGACGGGGAGAACCTTGTTCTCTGACCGCCGGTGGGACTGGAAATTCGACTGTCCCTCGTTCAGCCCACCGGCCCCCCCGATGCCCTCCAAGCTGTCGAAAAGCCGATCGAGGCGACCGTTATATTAGCGGTCGCTTCATCGGCTTTTCGATGTCGACCATGCCCAGTTGCGCCAGCGCTTTCATATCGCGGATGCGTAATGTGCCATCGGTCCAAGCGGCCAACTGCTTCTCGCGCAGCTTCGCCAATGTCTTGTTGGTATGCACCAGCGACAGCCCCAGCGCATCGGCCATGTCCTGCTGGCGGTAGGGCAGGTTCATTTGCTGGCCTTCGGTCAATCCGAGAGCTTCGGCGCGGCTGAAGACGCGCACCAACGCCCAAGCCATCCGCTCGATTGCGGATCGCTGTCCGAGCGTTGCCAGGGCCTCGCCCATGAAATGCTCCTCGACCGCCGCCAACCATGTCAGATCATATGCCCGCCCGGCGTGGTTCTTAAAAAACGACCATAGCTCGGACCGATTGAACACACATAAAGTCATCTGGGTGCTGGCCTCGACCGAATGGGTCATTTCGCGCATCACGCCCGCCTGCAGCCCGAGGAAGTCACCGGGGAAGACAAAGTTGATGACCTGACGTCGCCCATTGGGCAGCGTTTTGTAGCGCAGCCCCATTCCACGCAGCGCAGTATAGAGTTGCGGGCTGTTGGACCCTTCCATCAACACGGGCGTGCCCGGTTCGATGACCAGTTCGCCTGCCTTGAACCGCTGCATGAAACGGACCTCGTCGCTCGACATGTCGATGAACATGTCTGCCCGACGCAGGGGGCAGTTCTCGCATTTTGTGGCCATGGGGAAAATTGCTCCGAGCTATGTCAAATTTAAATGCGCGAGCCCCCCCTATATGTTCCATAGCAGCATGAAAGTTCTGATTTTTGTGGGGTGAAATGCAGGAACGATTTGTCGTGTATGAACGCGACACCGTGATTGCGGAAGACGTCTGCGAGACGCTGAAGTCGAAGTTGCCGGGCTGCGAGGTGCGCATTGCCCGGACGCTGGCGCATGTGCGGGGCATGTTGGCCACCTCCGACCGGCTCGATGCCTTGCTGATGGCGATGTCGCGGGTCGATTACGACGCCAGCGGGCTGGAGGCAGAGGTGTCTCGCCTCGGCGCGCGGGTCATGTTGTTGCATGACAGCGCTGGCAGCGCAGTGCGTGAGGAGGGCGCGGTCATTCGCGTCCCGCGCCCCTACACGTCGTCGATGCTGGGCCGGGCTATCGCTTACGCTTTGCCGCAGCGACTGCCGTAATCCCGGCCTGAAGGCCGATCACGAACGCATTGGCGAGCGGTGACGCGCCGGGGATGCCCATGGGCGGTGCCGCAGTAATAGGCGGCCCCGTCACAGGCGCGGCGGTGGGCATGACATATCGCCGACCGCGCCGCATCGACATGATCAGCAACACCAGTGCCAGAATGACAAAAATCGCGCCCATTATCAGCGATGCGGCGACCATGTTGGTGACAGACGCGAGGTAGATCCAAGCGGCAAGGGTCAGAAAAACGACCCCTGCAAGCAAGGATACCAGCGCAAGTATTCCGAGCACCGCTTTCTGCGCGTAAAGGATGCCCTTCCGTTCAAGAAGTGCGAGCATCCGCAACCTCAGCGCCGCGGTGCGAAGAACAG
The DNA here is from genome assembly GCA_040119125.1 of Marinobacter sp. Taxonomy (GTDB): domain Bacteria; phylum Pseudomonadota; class Alphaproteobacteria; order Rhodobacterales; family Rhodobacteraceae; genus Pacificitalea. The sequence continues at coordinate 159,454 of JBEDTR010000005.1, read as the reverse complement.
ACCCACGATAAAGCCGATCACAGCGGCGATGCCGATCGCGGTGCCGGGCTTTTCATTGACGAACTCAATGGCCTGACGCTGGTAATCTTCGGCCTGCGTGCGCAACGCATCTGCATGAGCTTCGCCTTTGGCGCGCGCAGCGGCGGCGCGGGATTTCGCGTCATCAGCCAGCGCCTCGCCGCGAGCCTTGCCATAACGTCCGAGCGCCGAGCTAAGCCCGGAAATATCTGCTTTCAAAGCTTCGATCTGGGCCTGAAGTTCCGCGGAAGATGCGGCCTCCTTGGCTGAGTTCGCGCCTTGTTTGGCCGCCGAGGTGGGAGAAGAAGAGGCGGTCGCCATGATGTGACTCCGGTTTGTTTGGGACATTAATACGGATTTTTAACGCAAAGCTGTCATGTCTGTTCCATGAAAGCCACAGAAACCCGCATGAAACCCAAGGTCACGAATCTGCGACGGAACCATGGGCTCACCGGCCGGGTTTGCTTTCCGATCAAGTGATGCAACCCGCGTCAGACGGCGTGTCGCTAGCAAACATAACGGGCAGTGGGAAAGGAGCAGTCAGATGATACATTGGGCCTTGGTTTTCCTGGTCGTCGCGGCACTTGCGGCATTCTTCGGGTTCGGCGGCGTCGCGGGCGCTTCTGCCGGTATCGCGCAGATACTCTTCATAATATTCGCCGGTCTGTTTTGTGTCGCTCTCATTGTGAAAGCAGTGGAAGGACACGACTACAGGAGGTGACGACATGACCGGGACGCGGTTTTGGTAAGGGTCGGACAGGATAAGGTCCGGCCCTTTTTCGTGTCTGGGGAACAGGTCCCATCAGCTGGAATCCCCGGCGTTCCAGTAAGGTGAGGAACGATTGCCGCCTCGCTGGCGTTCTCGTGATGAACCTTTGAAGTACTATGGAGACATTCATGTCCGACTCTCTGAAAGTCATCCCCTCTGAATCCGACGTTAAAACTGGCGTGCGCGACAAAGAAGGCATCGCGGTCGGTTTGAACGACGTTCTCGCAGACACCTACCGCCTGACCTTCAAGACGCATGCCTATCACTGGGCGGTGCAGGGACCGCAATTCTATTCGATCCACAAGCTGACCGAAGAGCAGTATGAAAACCTGTTCGCCGCTGCCGATGAGCTTGCTGAACGCTGCCGCGCGCTAGGCGCACTGACGCCGTTTCAGTTCAATTCGCTGATTGAGCGGTCGGTGATCGAAGATCCGAAAGAACTGCCCTCCGCCCGCGAGATGGTCGAAGATCTGGCCACCGATCATGAGCGCGTCGCGCACCGTATGCATGCGCTGATCGAAATGGCGGGGAGCCGTAACGACCCCGTGACGGATGACCTGTGCACGGGCCGTTCGGCGTTTCACGAAAAAGCTGCGTGGATGCTGCGTTCGATCGCGGCGGAATAAGCCTATGGCAGGGGAGGCGGGGTGCCGCCCTCCCCCCTAAGGCGTGTCACGCCCCGGTCCGGTTCCTGACATGACCCGGATGCTGATATGAAAAAGGCTGGCCCGATCGCTCGGGCCAGCCTTTTCATGTGTAACGCGCGTGGATCAAGCGCGCAGCGTTTCCGTGGACGAGAAGAACATCGCCTGGCTCACTGCCGACCGCACCTGCTCCTCCGAGTAGGGCTTCGAGATCAGGAACGCCGGTTCAGGCTTGTCGCCCGTCAGCAGACGCTCGGGGAATGCGGTGATGAAGATCACCGGCGTGTCACCCAGCATCTTCAGCAGGTCGTTCACCGCGTCGATGCCCGACGAATTGTCAGCCAGCTGGATGTCCGCAAGGATCAGATCGGGCACTTCGGCCTTACCCAATTGCACGGCACCAGAATGGGTGCGCGCGATGCCGGTGACGGTGTGGCCCATCTCGGACACGATGGATTCCAGATCCATCGCGATGATCGCCTCATCCTCGATAATAAGGATACGGCCCGCCACGCTTTCCTGCATTTCGTGACGCGCGATAGACACAAGGCCCTCTGCCTCGGAGGTTTCAACCTCCATGATGGCGGCCAGATCGGAGTAGGAAAAATCCTCGACCGTGTGCAGCAGCAACGCCTCGCGGCTGTTGGCGGTCAATTTGCTCATGTGGTTCTGGGCGCGTGCCCGCAGGCCGCTTTCCTCTTCGGCAACGGGGGCACCGGAACTCGACCAGATCTTGTGGAATGTCCGGAACAGCGCGGCTTTCGGGGCAAGGCCCTCTTCAAACACCGAACTGTCCTCAAGGATCGCCTCGAGCGTCGCGATCGCGTAATTGTCGCCCGTGCCTTGGCTACCTGTGAGCGCGCGCGCATACCGTCTAAGAAAAGGAAGCTCCGCACCGATCATAGAAGTCAGGTCGGTCTCGGTCGCTTGGTCTGTCATCGCAAATCTGCCTTTTTGCATTTTTTCTGGAACCGAACGTGCCGGGATGTGTTTGGTTCCAGAAAAAGTGAAAATATACACTAAAGGCAAGGGTGAATGGCGGAAGACAGCAGTAAGCCTGCATACGCGCGTGAGATCGATGAAAACCTCAAGCGTGTGTTCCAAGAAAAGCTGGAAGAGGACATCCCGGATCGGTTCGCCGACCTGCTGTCCAAGCTGAAGGCTCAGACCGGAACCAAGCGGGCGGAGGAAATTAAATGAGTGATGCCGCGGTCGATCCGCGGGACGAGCTGGTAGAGCATCTGCCGGCCCTTCGCGCGTTCGCGATCTCTCTGACCCGTAATGGCGCAGCCGCTGACGATCTGGTGCAGGACACCGTGGTCAAGGCGTGGACCAATATCGAAAAATTCAAGGTCGGCACGAATCTGAGGGCGTGGCTCTTCACGATCCTGCGGAACACCTTCTATTCCAACCGGCGCAAGATGAAGCGCGAGGTTGCGGATGTGGACGGCGTGTTCACCGCGGGCCTTGCGGAGAAGCCTGCGCATGATGGACGGCTCCAGATGGCCGATTTCCGTGTCGCATTCGCGCAACTGCCTGACGAGCAACGCGAAGCGTTGATCCTTGTCGGGGCTTCTGGTTTCTCTTACGAAGAAGCAGCCGGCATGTGCGGCGTCGCCGTAGGCACGATCAAAAGTCGCGCCAACCGCGGACGCGCACGGCTCGGGGAACTCATGCACCTTGAAAAGGGCGACAGGCTGGAAATGACGGACGGAGCAACCATGGCAATTGTCGCAGCAAACGGATCCACACCCATCTGATGTTTCGATCTGCCTCGCACCTATCGTGGCGCAGGGGTCTGGTCGTCCGTCTCGTCGCCTTTCTGTCGATCGCGCTTCTGCCCATCGGGTTGATCGCGGTCATGCAGACGGCCCAAGTCTCCAAGGAGGTTCGGCAACGTTCGGTGCTGAGCCTCCTTGCGTTGACGGACCAGGCGGCCTCGGGCGAAAGACAATTGCTGCAACGTAGCTTCGGCGCAGCCGAGGCATTGGGTGCGATCATTGCGCGCCTGCGCGGGGATTCCGCCGACTGCTCCACCACCCTTGGCGAATATATCGAAGAAGCCGGGCGTTACAGTTTCGTAGGCTTCCTCGAACTTGACGGTATGGTGCGCTGCTCCTCGGTAGATGAGGCGCTCGATTTTTCGTCCTATCCGGTCTTTCAGGAAATTCTATCCGATCCCCGCCCGATGATTGGCGCCACGTTGCGCGCTCCGATGACCGAAGAATCCGTGGTCGTTGTCGCGCATCCGCTTTACCGCGAGAACGGTCTGGTCGGCTATGTCATCTTGTGGGTGCCTCATGCGCTGGTCGAGACCGAGCCTGACATGGTGCAAATCGCTAAGCCTGCGGGGTTGGTGACCTTCAACTACAAGGGCGACATCATTACCGCCGAAAATGGCGTCGCTGGTGTGGGGGATCGCCTGCCATCATCGCAGCGCTTGTCGGAATTGGTCGGGAAGGCGCCGACCGTGTTTGAAGGCCGCAATGCAGCCGGGGAGCCTCGGGTCTATGCAGCCGTGCAGCTGTTGCCGGGGCAGCTATATGCGCTGGGAAGCTGGTCTTCCCCTAACAACGCATTGACGCCGCAAGGGTATCTTCCGGGCTGGCTGTTTCCGCTATTGATGTGGATGGCGAGCCTCGTCGTGGCTTATTTCGCCGTGCATCGGCTGGTCATTCGTCATGTGCATCGCATCGGGGGCCAGATGCGCCGTTTCGCGCGGGATCGCCATATTGAGCCGCCATCGAAAAGCTCTGAGATGAGCCAAGAGCTGCTGGAGATGGAAACCGATTTCCTCCACATGGCCAGCGCTCTGATGCAGGATGAGGCGACGCTTGAGAACGCTTTGCGTGAGCGCAACATCCTGCTCAAGGAAGTCCATCACCGGGTCAAGAATAACTTGCAGCTGATCTCCTCGATCATGAACATGCAGGTCCGCAAAGCGCAGTCGAGCGAAACACGTGTCGTGCTCAAGCGTCTTCAGGAGCGGGTTCTGAGCCTCGCCACGATCCACCGGAACCTCTATCAGACCGAGGATCTGGGTAAGGTCAACGCCGGCAGGCTCATCAAGGAGCTGGTCGGCCAGATGATGGTTGTCGGAACGACACGAACCTTTGCGCATCCGGAGGTGGAAGTCGATGTGGAGGATGTCATCCTCTATCCCGATCAAGCCGTGCCTTTGTCGCTGATGACCGCCGAGGCGATCACCAACGCGCTCAAAAATGTCGGCAGCACGGATGAATCCGGTGGCTGGATTCGTATCACCATTCACAAACTGCCCGATAAGCGGGCCTGCCTGACCGTCGCCAATTCCAAGGGCGAGCGCATGCATACGGGGGCGGGAGACGAACCTTCGGGACTCGGTTCGCAGCTTATTCGCGCCTTCGCGACGCAGCTCGGCGCATCACTCGACGTCACTGACGAAGAAAACGAGCATAAGCTTGAGGCCGAATTCGCAGTTGAGGAGTTCTTACAGGACGCCAAGGATTATTAGGACCGCCAAATGTTCCGTGAAGAGCCCCAGACAGGACCAATCCTTGACGCGGGCAACGCGGAACGAGAGAGGAAAGCCCCACTAATGTCCCTTCTGCGCGTGCTGCTGACCGCCGAAGAAGCCTATCCGGTATTGGAGCAACGATTTCTGGAAGCGGAGCGCGAAATTCGCGCCAGTTTCCGCGTGTTTGATCCCGCGACCCCGCTTTTGTCCGACGCTGCGCGGGACATCGGGTCGACTTGGTATGACCTGATCCAGCACACGCTGGAGCGCGGCGTGCGGATCGATCTGACAATCAGTGATTTCGACCCCATCGCTCGTGGTGATTTGCACCGCTCCTCCCATGAGGCGCTGCGCCGCATCATCGCGGCGGGCGAGGCGTCCGGCAACGGACCGCTGCTGCGCGCGCGCGTCTCTCTACATCCGGCCCGGGTGGGTTTTCTGCCCCGCACCATCCTGTGGCCCAAAGTGCAGGGTCAGTTGGGTAAGCTGGCCGAGAAGCTGAACGACATGGAGCCTCATCCCCGCCGTAAGGCGATGGCCGAAATGCCGCGCATGGTGCCGTGGATGGTGGCCATGTCCGAAGAAACTGCCGAACAACGTGCGGAGCGTAAGGCTGCCCGCAAGGCAGAGAAGGCCCGTCGACGCGCGCGCGAGGATGATGGCCACCTGCATCTGCGTGATCGTATCCGCGACCACATGCGTCCGCGCCGCTGGCCGTTCCCGCCGCTTGTGCCCACGACCCACCATCAGAAACTGGCAGTGTTCGACCGCACGTATCTGTATATCGGCGGCCTTGATCTGGATGAGCGCCGGTTCGACACCAAGCGCCATGATCGCCCGGCCGAAGAAACATGGCATGATGTGCAATTGCTGCTGACCGGGGAGATCGCCGGCCATGCCGACGATTACTTGCAAGAATTCCGAGCGACCACATACGGACAGCGACCGACACGCAAGTTTCCGGGCCTGCTGCGAAGCGTTTCTTCGCGTCGCAAATGTGCGCTCGGTGCGATGTCGCCAAAGCCGGTTCTGTCGGAACTGGCCGACGCGCATTACAACGAAGTGCAGCGTGCCCGGCGCTTGATCTACCTTGAAAGCCAGTATTTCCGCGACCGTCGATTGGCACGGGCCTTGGCGCGCGCCGCGCAGCGCCACCCGCATCTGGGTCTGATCCTGATCCTGCCCGCCGCCCCCGAAGATGTGGCGTTTGAAGGCAACAAGATGGCCGATGCGCGGTTCGGGGAATATCTGCAGGCATGGTGTGTGCGCCGGGTGCGAAAGGCGTTTGGCAAACGCTGCTTTATCGGGTCGCCCGCACAGCCACGTCCCGCCCCGGAGGGTCTGCATCCTCGGGCGAAGCTTTACGGCGCACCGCTGATCTATCTGCACGCGAAAGTGTCGATCTTTGACGACCAGCGGGCGATTGTGTCCTCCGCGAACCTCAATGGGCGCAGCCTGCATTGGGATACTGAAGCAGGCGCGTTTCTGGACCAGCGCGAAGATGTCGCGCGGCTCAGGAAAACCTGTCCGGCCCATTGGCTCCCCGCCGATGCGGGCGAGGAATTCTTTGACCTCGATCGCGCGCCCGCCGCGTGGCGGCGGCTTGCAGTGGGCAACTCCACGCGCGATCCGCAGGACCGGCGTGGGTTCATCCTGCCCTATCCGATCCAGCCGGCCGAGAAATTTGGCCGAATGTATCCCGGTGTTCCCGAGGAAATGGTCTGAGCCTTTAGCACGAAGGTCGCCTTTGGGGAGGGTAGGGTCTGCCTGACCCCTGCGTCCCTATCGGTGCCCTATGCTACGCCTGCGCTACGAGTTGCCGAAGGGCGGGGGCCTGCCTGCGCCCCGCCCTTCGGTGATGTCGCTAGCCCCGGCGGGACCGATCATTTGTATTGATGAGCCACCCGCCCGGACCCGCAATGCGGTCAGGAAGGCACAGCACCATCAGTTCGTGCAGAAGGCAACACGCCAGGAAGGTGACGATGACGTCGCCCAGCGAGATTTCGGAGATCCACCACATGCTAAACCTTTTTGGTTCTTGTTAGTCATTTCTTGATGGTCAGCAATTAAGGCAGAACCGTGGAAGGCTCGGGTCGTCAGCGCGGCCTCCGCTGACATCGGCGCAACCCTTCTTTTGCAGAAATATGGGATGAAGGCCGCGCAACCCACACGATAGTAGGGGTTTTGCAAAATTGTCGTTACAAACGTCGTCTTAGCGAGCATTTGCTCAGCTTTATCGGGCGAGTCGCAGCCCATGGGCAGGGTCGTCCGTGTGATACCTGCGCCTGTTCGATCTGGTCAACTCAGCTTAAAGGCAAACTAGGTTCTTTAAGCGTTTCAGCTGATCCGGCCTCAATCACCATCACCATGCGACCGCGCCGCTCGGGAGCCGGAGGTGAGTTCGAAAAGGACTGGGTGGGGGACTAGCTGGAGCCGAAATACGCTGCTCGCGCCGGGCTATTGCAGATCGATCCGCAATTCGACGCGGCGGTTTTCGGGGTCTAGAGGATCTTCGACACGAGGCTGGGTTTCGCCCAGTCCCTGTGCTCTCAGCCGATCCTCCGTCACGCCAAGCTCTGACAGGTATCTTTTCACGGCGGCGGCGCGTTCATCCGACAGCCCATCATTATGGCCGCGCCCGCCGCGCGCATCTGTATGGCCTTCAACGACGAACCGTGCTCGGTCGAGCCGGTCATCGGTCAGTGCCTCGGCAAAGACGACAAGGTTCTGGCGGGCTTCATCGGTCAATTCAGCGCTGTCGAGATCGAAGTTGATCAGCATGTCGAGGCCCTCGGGCTTCGCCGGTGTGCAATCCTTGGAGGTGCCGATGCAAATCCCGCGCTGCAATCCAAGATCCGCTGAATCTGCCAGAAATTCAACGACTTCATCAGCGGTGTAGGGGGTTTCCGCCTGCGCGGTGACGAGGCTGGACGCAAGGATGGCGACAGATAGAACAATTGCATGCATACAGATCACCGAGCCAATATTAACCTTGCTGGAAGGTAGGAAGCGGGTCTCAGTGAGTCAAGTTTGCGGCAGTCTTTTGCGGCGCGTCTGGTAAATTTGCAGCCCCCCTTTGGGGCGGGTTTCAACACCGAGGCAGCACGCCATTTTTACCGGCGATCTGCGCAAGCGGGTCCCTCAAGCGACAGCAAGATTTGTCCTAACTGTTCCAAGTGCAATCGAGCCCGGTCAGCTTGAACCCGCCCAGCGTGGCGCGTGGGTTTAGCGAGGGGGCCGGCAGGCGGCGAGTGCACCGTAAGTGCGTATTAGGGCAGAATTTCGTTGAGTGGTTCCCGCCGGGTAAGTAGGCTCTTCCCGAGCGCCGTGGTTCAGCGCTGGGTTGCGTGAAAGTGCCGTGTGAAACGGCGACGAATTGGGACGGGAATTTACGATGACAGCAGTTCACGATGGCACCGGTGCGTCCATGTCACAGCGCGCCGGGCGGACACGCCTGCGGCGCGTCATTTTGTCCACCACGGCAGTCACCGCGCTGGTCTACGGGATGAGCGGACATGGCGGCTGGTCACAGGATCTGGTCATCGACGACACCACGACCCCGAACCCGACCGTATTTTCCTCCGACGGCACCTTTGACACGATCACCGTGGAGAATGCCGGCTCCGCGACGACGAGCGGCGCATTCGTGCTCGACCCGAATGTCACCCTCACTTCGACCGGCGCGCTTGTGCTGAATTCCAGCGCCACGCATTCGGTCGAGGATAGTGAAACGCTGAACGCTGGCAGTGCGGTCATCAAGACGGATCTCGCCATTGGCAGCAATGGTGTTTTTGCGGTTACGAATAACCTTGAGACGCAGGGCGATTTTGACACCGGCGGCACCGTTACCGCCGGTTCGCTCTCGGTCGCCGACGGCACGTTTGACGTGACCGGTGCGGGGGATGTCACCGTTGCGGGCGCGACAACGATTGGTGCTGCGGCTGTCAACAATGCAGGCACGCTGGAAACCGGATCGCTTCTGATCGACGATGCCTCGGGGTCGTTCGGCAATACCGGCACAACCACCGTGACCGAAGATCTCACCGATGAGACGGACGGCAACACCCTGACCAATTCCGGCACACTTACCGTGGGCGGGGATGTGACGGTCACGGGCACCGTGCAACAGACCGGCGCTGGCACGCTCGACGTGACGGGTGGGGCCGATATCGGTGTGCTGAACATATCGGGCACGTCCAGCCTGACAAGCGATGCGAATGTCACCTTGGGCGCGCTCTATGCCGGCACCGATACCGCTGTTTCCGGTGCGACGGTGACGCTGACGGGCAACGGTATGTTGGGGGGCAAGATCACCGGTGATCTGACGGTTACCGACATCGCCGAAGACGGCGTCCGGCTGTCAGTCGGCACTGGCGGCATGATAGAGGACGATCTGACCATCAGCGCCACGCCCACTGCTGCGACCGATGGTGTGGTTTTTACCAACACCAGCATAGTCGGGGGGAATGTCACGGTAGGGTCCGACAGTGCTGACAGTAGCAACTTGAGCTTTGTGAACTCCGGCACCGTGTCCGGCGATATCATCAGCTACGGCACCGTCCGGACGGAGGGCGGTGTGAGCGGCGATATTACCGCAAACGACGGACGGCTGGAATTCGCACCCGGCGCGACGGTCGGTGGCGCGGTGACGGTGAGCGAACCGGCGGTTCTTTACCTCGGAACCTATGGCAATGTGGGGGGCGGTGCGGTGCAGATCACCGGCGACCTTCTGGCCAACGGCGCGATCTCCAGCACTGGGGACAATTCGATGAGCGTCGGCGGCACGTTCACCTCCTTCGACACGATTGAGGCGGATGGCGGCGTGACCACTATTTCAGCCACGACGATCAACCTGCGCGACGGCACGATCCGGTCCGAGGTCAACGGCGGCACGCTGTCCTTTGCCGCCGACACCATCAATTACGGCATCGACACCACCATCCCCGACGCTGAACTGGCCTATGACCTCGGCGTCATTGACGGGGCGACGGTCACCATCGACAGCGCCATCGACGGAGCAGGGTATGACCTGGCCGTCAGTGATGGCACGCTGGATGTGAACGCCGATTTCACGGGGCTTGCCGTGACCACTGTCAGCAGCGATGGCGTTATCAACCTCGCGGCCGAGACTGAGCTTGAATACACGACGCTGACCAATGACGGCACCATTCGCATGGGTGCGGGGTCCACCCTGACCGGGACAGGCAATACCTACACCAACAACAGCGTCACCCTCGTCGGTGACGGGGGCACGATCCAAGATGCGGGCGCCATCATCAACAACGGCACGCTGACATTTCTGGGCAATGCGACGCTGGACAGCGACACCGATACGAGCGGCGGCGAGATCATCACCAATACCGGCACACTGGCCCTGACCACCACGGCCAATGCGGCGCCGGTCGTGTCGGCGCTGGACGATGTGCTGTCTACAGGCAGCAGCGCCGAGATCACCCTCGCCCAAGACACCACGTTCAACGTGTCGGGCATGCTGACCAATACGTCCGGCGCGACCGTCGCCATTGGAACGGATGCCACCATGTCCGCCACCGATACGGTCGTGAACACAGACGGGGCGTCGATCACAGTTGCCAGCGGCGGCAGCCTTTCGGCCACCAATGGCATCACCAACGAAGATACCGCGACGCTTGACGTCAATGGCGGCACGGTCAGCGGCACGCTCGACAACTCCTCCACCGTCACTTTTGCGGGCACGATGACCGGAGACGTGAATAACACCGGCAGCTTCACCTTCGATGGCGACAGCATGATGTCGGGCGATTTCGACAATTTCGCCGCGGGCACGTTCACCATTGATGGGGATAGCACCGTGGACGGGGCGCTGAACAATGAGGGGCTGCTGCGCAATGGCGGGAGCGGCATGACCCTGACGGTGACCGATGGCGTGACCAATACCGGCACGATCCGCGTGCTCGACATGTTCACCATCGACACGGCCTCGGTCGCGAATGCGGGCGGGCGCATTGACCTTGGCACGGACGATGCGGCGGATGACGTGCTGATGCTGACCGGGACGGTCGCGGGTGGGACGTTGGCCTTCGACATTGATCTGGGCGACAGCACCGGGGCCACGGATCAGATCATCCTGTCCTCGCTCACCGGCAATGTGCAGCTGGAATTCGATACGCTCGCAAGCGGGGCGATCCTCGACGATCCGCTGCAAGTGGTGGCGGGCAACGCGGTGTCGGCGACGCTGACCAGCTCTGGCCTGCCTGCGCGCAGCGGACCGCTCAGCTATCAGGTCACCCAAAGCAGCGATGGCGTTTTTGTGGACTCGGTCATCGATCCGGGCGCGGCGGCAGTCTCGGGCAATCTCGCGCTTGTGCAGTCTCTCATCGGCACGATCGTCAACCGCCCGTCGAGCCCCTTCGTCTCTGGGCTGGCATACGAATCCGAAGATACCTGCGGATCGGGGGCGTGGGTGCGCGGCACAGGGGGCCGGGCCGAGGCCACCTCCCACACCGATAACGGTCAGGCGCGCCTGCCTGCGACGGTGGATGCGGATTTCTACGGATTTGTCACAGGCTATGATTTCGGCTGCTTCAACTCCGCTGCGGGCGAATGGGATGTCGCGGCAGGGGGCTTGCTCGGCATCAATTCCGGCTCGACCGAGCAGAAGGTGTTTGAACTCGGCGTCAGCGGTTCGGATATCGTGCTGACCAACACCCAAGTGTCGACCACCCGGTCGGATTTTGACCAGCGTTATGTCGGCGGCTACATCGCGGCGGCGCGCGGGGCCTTCACGGGTGACGTGCAATTGCGGTTCGAAAATACCGACTATGTGTTCGATAATGAAAGCCTCGGCCTCTATGACGAGGAAACCTCGAGCAATGGCACCACCTTATCGGCATCGCTGAGCTACTCGCACGCGCTGTCAGATACGCTGACCTTGGTGCCGACAGCGGGCTTTGGGATCACCCGAACCTCGACCGATGATCTGGTGTTCCGCGACAATTCGGGGAGCGAGATCGGGCGCATCGACTTCGACGACCACACCACCAAGATCGGCTTCGTCGGCAGCACGCTCGCCCATACCACCATCGCCCCCTCGGGCACCGAGGCCTATAACAGCTTCGTCACCGCGACCTATTACGAGGATTTCTCCGACGACATGACCTCGAAATATCGCATTGGTAACGACAGCCAGGATCTGACCACGGACCCTCTGGGCGGTTTCGGGGAACTGTCGGTCGGACTGAGCTACATCAAGATCCTTGATGGCGAGGTTGGCGCGGCAAAGCAGTTCAACGCCTCTGTCCGGGCGGATGCGCGCTTCTCCGACGATGTGGAGGCCTTCTCGATCACGGCGCAAGCGCGGCTTCAGTTTTGATCGAAGGGTCTGCACCCGCCTGCGGGCGAGGTGCCATTCATCTCTGATCCCGCCTCAGCCCATGCGGGGGGGGGGCGATGGACTTTGCAGGTGCGTCCGGTAGCGGGGCACCTGTAACTTCCGGTCGACAAGGGCGTCTGAGAGAGCCGGTAATTCGGTGTATTTGTCGCTGGCGCTTGGTCTAAGCGCCGCTCGCAGGTCGGCGCCGCCATCCGTGACAAGTCTGATACTCGCGCTGAAGATCGCCCACAACCGCCCCGGCTAGACATCATCCCGCTTACGGCAACGCTGTCGGGGAGGATGAAACGCTTTCATCGCGAACCGTGACTGTAGAAGGGGGATTTGGTAGCGGAGGAGGGACTTGAACCCCCGACACGCGGATTATGATTCCGCTGCTCTAACCAACTGAGCTACTCCGCCAAACCGTGGCGCTAGGTAGGGGATGGGGCGCGGGGCGTCAAGCGGTTTTGCGGCGAAAAATCGTTCCGCCTTTCGTGATGGTCCGTGGGAATATCCTGTGCAGTTCCGGGACAGTGCCGCACGCAGCTTTACGGGGCGGTTCTGCTCGGGCAAGACAGCAAAAAGGAGCCAACATGCAGACCGGACCCGAGCGCGATTTCCCAGCCACCCGCGATCTGCTGCTGGTGGGCGGCGGGCATACTCATGCGTTGGTGTTGCGCCGTTGGGCGATGGCACCGCAGCCCGGTGTGCGGGTGACGCTGGTCAATCCCGGCCCGGTCGCGGCCTATTCGGGCATGCTGCCGGGGTGGGTCGCGGGGCACTATCCGCGCGCGGCGCTCGATATTGACCTGATGGCGCTGGCGCAGGCGGCTGGCGCGCGGATGATCCGGGGCCGCGCCGATATGTGCGATCCGGTGGCGCGCCGTTTGCGCCTGAACGATGGGCGGTTGCTTCGGTTTGACGTTGTATCGTTCGACATTGGGGTCACGTCGGATCTGCCCGGGCTGCGCGGCTTTGCCCGGTTCGGCGCGCCGGCCAAGCCTCTGGGCGCTTTTGCGGATCGTTGGGAGCGGTTCCTGCGGTCCGATACGGACGGCGACGCAGGCAATAGGTCTGGCGATGTCGCCGTGCTGGGCGGCGGGGTCGCGGGGGTGGAGCTGGCGCTTGCGATGGCCCGGCGGCTGCATGCGGAGAATCGCCAAGGCCAAGTGCGTGTGATTGAGGCCAACACCGCGCTGAAAGGTGTGTCGGATGCCGGGACCGACCATCTGCGCCGCGCCGCGCAGGATCTGGGGGTCGAAATCATCGAGGGCGCCCGCGCAGTCGAGGTCACCGCCACCCATCTGCGGCTTGAAACCGGGCGCGAGATCCCGGCGGCGCTTACGGTTGGCGCGGCGGGCGCTCAGGCGCAGGATTGGCTGTCCGGCACCGGGCTGACGCTGGAAAATGGCTATATCGCGGTTGACCCGGCCTTGCGCGCACCGGGGTTCGCGCATGTCTTTGCCGCTGGCGACTGTGCGCATATGATCCAGACCCCCCGCCCGAAAGCCGGGGTATTTGCGGTGCGGCAAGCGCCGGTGCTGTTTGCCAACCTGCGTGCGACGCTGGCGGAACGTCCGCAGGACATGCGGCGCTACCGCCCTCAAAAGCACTACCTGAAGCTTATCTCGATGGGGGATCGCGCGGCGGTTGCCGATCGGCGCTGGCCGGTGCTTGCCGGGGGGTGGGTCTGGCAGTGGAAGGACCGTATCGACCGGCGTTTCATGGCGATGCTGTCAGACCTGCCGCAGATGCCGACCCCGCGCGCACCAATCGGGGCCGCAGCCGGGTTGGCGGAGCGGCTGACGGACGTGCCGCTATGTGGCGGCTGCGGTGCAAAAGTGGGGCCGGGCGCGTTGAAAGAGGCGCTGCGTCATGTGCCCGCTGTCACGCGGTCCGACATCATTCAGCTGCCGGGCGATGATGCCGCGATGCTTCGGGGGGCCGATGGCACGCGCCAGATCATCAGCACCGATCATTTGCGCGCCGTGACCTCGGACGCCGCCGAAATGGCGCGGATCACGATCTGTCACGCCTTGGGCGATGTTTGGGCGATGGGCGCAGCACCGCAATCGGCATTGGCCAGCGTGATCCTGCCGGAGATGGCAGAGCCCATGCAGGCCGACATGCTGGCCGAGATCACGCAGGCCGCCGCCGCCATCCTAAGCGCCGAAGGCGCGGCGCTGGTCGGCGGTCACAGTTCGGTCGGATCGGAGCTGGTGCTGGGCTTTACCGTCACCGGCACGCTTGACCGGGAGCCCGTCACATTGGCGGGCGGGCAACCGGGCGACGCATTGATCCTGACCCGGCCGATTGGCTCCGGAGCGCTGCTGGCAGGTGCAATGCGGGGGCAGGGCGCAGGCCGCACGCGGGGTCCGCAGCTGGCCGCGCTGCTCGACCTGCTCGCCACGCCCTACGGCGCGGCGGCGGCGGAATTGCGCGATGCCCATGCGATGACCGATGTCACCGGCTTTGGGCTGGCCGGGCATCTGGCGAATATCTGTCGCGCCTCCGGGCTGGGGGCGGAGCTGTCGCTGCCCGCGCTGCCGCTCCATGATGGGGCAGAGGCGGTGGCAGAGGCGGGGATCCGCAGTTCCATCTGGCCCGCCAACCGCGCGGCGCTCGATGGGATCGTCGCGGCGGGGCAGGGGGCGCGCTACGATCTGCTGTTCGATCCGCAGACGGCGGGCGGCCTATTGGCGGCCGTTCCGGAGGTCGGGCTGGAGGCGCGGTTCGACCGGCTGCGGCGCGCGGGCGTGGCGCCGGTGCGTATCGGGCGGCTGGTCGAAGGCGCGCCGCGGATCACCTTCGTCTGACGCGCGCGCTTTTGCCCGGCTCACAGCCGGGCGAGCGCCGCCATGACACCGTCGGCGGCGCGGTCGAAACCGTCGCCTTCGGGGGTGATCGGCACATGCGCGGCGGGCGGGGTGTAGCGCTCCTGCGCGCGCAAATAGCGCGGATCGTAATGGCGCGACATCAATTCGCCAGCCAGCGCTTCCCAATCCTTGGCCTCGGCCAGCGCCTGCCATTCGCAAACTTGCGCCCGGCCTTGCAATGGCACCAACAGGGGTAAGGATGCGGAGACCTGCTGCTGCGCCGTCGCGTCGCCCGCATAGGTGCGCGCAAGGAACCTTGCGCGATTGGGCAGGTCGGCATCCAGCATGATCCGCGGCGAATTGCGCATCGCGGTCCAGAGAGACGGCGGCAGGCGGATCTCGCCGATGCGTGCGGCCTCGGCCTCGACCAGAATGGTGGCGTCTTCGGGCAGCGCGGCAAGCTCTCGGGCCAATGCGGTCTCGAACCCTTTTTGCGCGGGCTGACCGCCGGGCATGGCACCGAATGCCGATCCGCGATGCCGCGCGAGGCCTTCAAGATCGATCACGGTCCCGCCGCGCGCGCTGATGCGGGCCAGCACCTCGGTCTTGCCGCTGCCGGTCAGCCCGTCCAGCCGGATGATCCGCTGCGGCAGGGGGTTTCGGTGCAGCATGTCGACGACAAGGGTGCGGTAACTTTTATACCCACCCGCCACGATATCCACGCGCCAGCCTATCTGCGCGAGGATCGAGGCAAACGAGCCAGAACGCTGGCCGCCGCGCCAACAGTAAAGCAACGGCTTCCACCCGCCATCGCGGTCGGCAAGCGGGCCTTCCAGATGGGTGGCGGCATTACGGGCGACAAGCGCCGCGCCGATCTTGCGCGCCAGAAACGCGTCCTGCTGCACATAGATCGTGCCGACGCGGGCCCGCTCATCATCCGACAGCACCGGCAGGCTGATGGCGCCGGGCATGTGGTCCTCGGCGTATTCCGACGGCGCACGGACGTCGATCACCTCATCGAAAGGCAGCTGCGCGAGGTCGCGGATGGAGGTCAGGGTAACTGGCATAGGCGCGGTCTATCCCGCTGCGCACGCCAACCCAAGCCCCAACCGTCCCGCGCGGGAAGCTGTGCCGCGGGGATCAGACCTTGGCAGCGGTCACTTCCACCTCGACCAGAAATTCGGGCCGGGTAAAGCCGTTGACGATCACCAGCGTCGACGCGGGCAGGGCATCCTCGGCGATTTCCGACAGCCAGCGATCCCGCGCGGCCATGTAGCTGGCCATATGGGCGCGGTCGGTGACGAAGGCATTGATGCGCACGACATCCGTGGCGGTCATCTGCGCCTCGGCGAGAATCGCGTCGATATTGGCGAAACACAGTGCCGCTTGTTCGGCTGCGCCGTCGGGAATGAACTCGTCCGGTCCAATGCCCAATTGGCCAGACGTCATGACCAAGCGCGCGTTTACAGGAATTTCAACGCCATGCGCATAGCGCGCAAAGGGGCGTCGAATCGTATCGGGAGATAGCATTTGAGAAGTCATTGGGTGCAGATTATCCGCGTGAGGGGGGAGGTCAATCTGGCGAGGCGATCAGATCGATCCTGCGCAGATTTCTTCTAGATTGCACATGATTTAAACAATTGCCCAAAAATATGCTCTCTAAAAGCGCAAATTTAGATGTGAGCAAACAATGGACGCGGGCCGCTCGTGCCACCTTCTGAGGCGTTGCCTACACATTGGGCAGGGAAACTCACATTACGCGGAGACTACCATGACCAAGGGGTCCACCTTCTTCGGCGCCATTCTGCTGGCCGTCGGCACTGCAACTGCCCTCACCACGCCCGCGCGGGCGCAGGAATTGACGCCTGTATCCTACGGCACGAACTGGGTCGCGCAGGCCGAGCATGGCGGCTTCTACCAGTCTGTCGCCGATGGCACCTATGCCGAATGCGGTCTCGACGTGACGATCGTGCCCGGCGGGCCGCAGGTGAACAACCGCGCGCTGATGCTGGCCGGCAAAATCGACTTCCACATGGGCGGTGACCTGCTTCAGGCGTTTTCCGCCGTGAAAGAGGGCATCCCTGTCGTTTCCGTCGCTGCGATGTTCCAAAAGCACCCGCAGGTCATCATCGCCCATCCCGGCGTGGCTGAAAGCTTCGAAGATCTGAAGGATCTGACCCTGCTCATCGGGGATAACGGCTATCAGTCCTATTATCAGTGGATGATCAAGGAATACGGTTTCACCGCCGAACAGCGTGATCCCTATACCTTCAACCCCGCGCCGTTCCTCGCCGATGAAGGCGTGGGCATGCAGGGGTATCTCAGCTCGGAGCCTTATGTCATCGAAACCGAAGCAGGCTTTAAGCCCGACATCTTCCTGATCGCGGATGCCGGCTATTCGACCTATGCCACCACGATCGAAACCATGGCCGACACGATCGCGAACAAGCCCGAGATCGTGCAGTGCTTTGTCGATGGCTCGATCAAGGGTTGGTATAACTACCTCAGTGGCGACAATTCCGAAGCCAACGCTCTGATCCTCGAAGCGAACCCGGACATGACCCAGTCGAAGCTCGACTTTGCAGTCGAACAGCTGACCGCCAATGGCATCGTGACCTCCGGCGATGCGGAAACCATGGGCGTGGGCGTCATCACCGATGAGCTGGTGGGCGAGTTCTACCAGAAGATGGTCGATGCGGGCGTGCTCGAAGACGGTCTGGACTACAAAGCCGCCTATACGACGGAATTTGTGGGCAAAGGCGTCGGCATGGACCTGATGCAGTAAACCTGCTTCAGCGGCGGGCGGATGGCGGGGCTTGGCGGCCCCGTCTTCTGCCTGCTGCCATCCCTACTGGCAGTCAGTCTGCCAAAGCACCCCATTGGGACAGATACCGGCCCTGCGCCGCGCGACGATTCGCGCCGGGGCCCCGCTTAGAAACATCGACCAGCTACCGGAACTGCAATGACCTCAGCCCTCCGCACAATCGCCCCTATTGGCGCCCGTGCCCCAGTCTTGACGATGCAATCGGTCGACAAGGTTTTCGGCGGCGAGACCGTCGCCCTGCGCGGCATGCATCTTGATGTGAACGAGGGGGATTTCATCTCGCTACTCGGGCCGTCGGGCTGCGGCAAATCCACCGCCTTGCGGCTGATCGCGGGGCTGATGTCGCCCACGGCGGGACGCATCGAATGGGCCGGCGGGCAGGCGCGGGGTGATCTGGGGGTGGTGTTTCAGGAACCCACGCTGATGCCTTGGGCCACGGTCGCGCATAATGTGTGGCTGCCCTTCCGCCTGCGTGGTCAAAGCTATCACGCCGTGAAGGATGAGATCCGCGAGGCGCTGTCATTGGTCGGTCTGGAGAAGTTCGCCAATGCCTATCCGCGCGAATTGTCGGGAGGCATGAAGATGCGTGTCTCGATTGCCCGCGCCATGGTGACCCGGCCCCGCCTGATCTTGATGGATGAGCCTTTCGCCGCGCTGGATGAAATCACCCGTCACAAGCTCAACACCGATCTGCTGGCCCTGCGCGACAAGATCGGCTGCACCGTCATTTTCGTCACGCATTCGGTCTTTGAAAGCGTGTTCCTGTCCGACCGCATCGTGGTGATGGCCGCCCGTCCGGGCCGGGTGATCCGCGAATTGCAAGTCGACGAACCCTATCCGCGTGGCGAGGCGTTCCGCACCTCGCCAGAATATGCCGCGCATTGCCGGGCAACGTCCGAAGCGCTGCATTCGGCAATGGAGGCCGCATGACCACCTATCAGACCCCCGCAGGCACCGTGGCCGAACATGTGCCCGACCTGCCGCCCCTCGATCTGGACGAAATGCGTCGCGCGCGGCGCCGCCGCATCGACAAGTTCGCTAAATACGCGCTGCCCATCATCATGCTGACGCTGACCTTGTGGCTGTGGGACCGCATTGTCGTGTGGAACGAGATTCCGCATTACATCCTGCCGGGCCCTGGTCGTGTCTGGGACAGCCTCGTCAATGACTGGGGCATCCTGTTCGAGGCCGCGACGCTCACCGCGCGCACCACCGTTCTGGCGCTGTGCCTCGCCGTCGCGGGCGGGGCCGGGCTGGCGATCCTGTTCAACCAATCGCGGATGATGGAGCTGTCCTTCTACCCATACGCGGTGATCTTGCAGGTCACGCCCGTGGTCTCGATCGCGCCGCTGATCTTTATCTATGTCGAAAGCAAGACCGCCGGTATGCTGCTTTGCGCATGGATCGTGGCGTTTTTTCCGGTGCTCTCCTCGACCACGCTGGGGCTGAACTCCGTCGATCACAACCTGCGCGATCTGTTCCGTATCTATGGCGCGACGCGCTGGCAGCGGCTGACCCTGCTTCAGATCCCCTCGGCGCTGCCCTATTTCTTGGGCGGGCTGAAGATCGCCGGTGGTCTGTCGCTGATCGGGGCCGTGGTGGCCGAACTGGTCGCCGGGACCGGGGGCGTGGGCGCGGGCCTTGCCTCGCGTATCCAAGAGGCTGGCTACCGGCTTAATATCGCGCGGATGTTTGCCGCGCTGGCAATGATTGCGGCAATGGGGGTGGTGATCTTCACGATCCTGTCGGTGTTCACCCACCTGATGCTGCGCAAATGGCACGAAAGTGCCCTTAACAGAGAGGGTTGATGGAATTCCGCGTTCTGCCCAGCGGCCATGACGACACTATAAACGCCACCCTGCGCAACCTTACCGTTCCGGCCTGTCTGGCCGGGGCCGAAGGTGCGCTCACCTCCATCGACCTGACGATCAGGAACGGCATGCTGGCCGCGCCGGACCCGGAGCTGCCGCAAATCGACATGCGCGGCGCAATGGTGCTTCCGGCCTTCACCGACATGCATACCCATATCGACAAGGGCCATATCTGGGACCGGGCGCCGAACCCCAACGGCACATTTGACGGGGCGCTGGCCACTGTTGGCGCCGACCGCATCGCCAATTGGTCCGCCGAGGATGTCCGCGCCCGCGCCGATTTCGCCCTACGCTGCGCCTATGCGCATGGCACCCGTGCTCTGCGCACCCATATCGACAGCCTTGCCCCGCAGGCCGCGATCAGTTTCCCGGTCATGTCGGAGCTGCGCGCGAAATGGGCGGGCCGGGTCGAGCTTCAGGCCAGCGCGCTCATTGGCGCCGACCGCATCGACCAAGGCCCGGACTTCAACGCGCTGGCCGATCTGGTGGCCGAACATGACGGCGTGCTGGGCTCGGTCACCTATCCGATGCCCGACCTGCCCACCCGGCTGCGGGATTTCTTTGCCGCCGCCGGGGCGCGCGGGCTCGATGCGGATTTCCATGTCGATGAGACGATGGACCCCAGCGTCGAGACCCTGCGCCTGATTGCCGAGGCGGCGATCGACACCGGCTTCACCGCGCCGATCACCGTGGGCCATTGCTGTTCGCTGTCGGTGCAGGAGGAGGCCCGCGCGTTCGACACGCTCGATCTGGTGGCGCGGGCGGGGATCAATGTGGTCAGCCTGCCGATGTGCAATCTGTTCTTGCAGGACCGCCATGCCGGGCGCACCCCGCGTAGGCGCGGCGTCACGCTGGTTCATGAGATGGTCGAACGCGGCATTTCCGTCAGCTTTGCGTCGGATAACACCCGCGATCCGTTCTATGCCTATGGCGATCTCGACATGATCGAGGTCATGCGCGAGGCCACCCGGATCGCCCATCTCGACCATGGGCGGCACGACTGGACCCACGCCTTCACCACCACCCCCGCGCAGGTTTGCGGCTTCGATGCGCCAGACCTGACCCCCGGTGCGCCCGCCGATCTGGTGATCTGCCGCGCGCGCAGCTGGACCGAGCTTTTCGCCCGGCCCCAATCCGACCGCATCGTGATCCGGCAGGGCCGGCAGATCGACCGCACGCTCCCCGATTACGCGGAGCTCGACCACCTGATGAGGACCGCATGACCCCTAATGTCGCCGCCGCCAAAGAGGCGCTGAGCCACCTCGATATCGAAACCTCGGACCGGGCAATCCGCGCCAAGAGCCGGGATTTCTTCTGGTATTCGCCGGTGCTGAAGTCCCGGCTCGATCATGTCGAGGCCGATTTCGTTGTCTCGCCCCGCACCGAAGCCGAGGTGATCGAAATCCTGCGCACCTGCTACGCCCATGACGTGCCGGTCACCACCCGCGGCGCGGGCACCGGCAATTACGGTCAGGCCATGCCGCTCGCCGGCGGCTGCGTCATGCATATGCGTCACATGGCGGCAGTGAAGGAAATTCACCCCGGCCGTGTCATTGTCGAGCCGGGCTGCCTGCTGAAAGATCTCGACGCCGCCTGTCAGGAGCATAGCGGGCAGGAGCTGCGCATGTTCTCCTCCACCTGGGCCACGGCCACGGTCGGCGGCTTCGTCGCCGGTGGTTCGGGCGGGATCGGATCGATCACATGGGGCGCGCTGCGCGATCTGGGCAACATCATCCGCCTGCGCGTGGTGACGATGGAAGAAGAGCCCCGCGTGCTGGAATTCCGCGGCGAGGAACTGCACCGCGTGAGCCACGCCTATGGCACCAACGGCATCATCACCGAATTGGAAATGCCGCTGGCCCCGGCCTATGACTGGACCGACATTTTCGTGGCCTTCGACGATTTCGACGCGGCGCTGGAATTCGCCAATGGCATCGGCAATCAGGACGGCATCCTGAAGAAGCTCTGCTCGGTCTATGAGGCCCCCATCGCGCATAGCTATTTCCAGCGCGTGCAGCCGCATGTCGAGGAAGGCACCACGCTCGTCGGGCTGATGATCGCGCCGCAAAGCATGGAGGGGTTTTTGACCTTCCTCGGGCGGCATGAGGCGGGGCGTCTGATCTATCGCTCGGATGCCAGCGATTGGGAGCGCACGCCGGGTCCGGTCTTTGAATATGGCTGGAACCACACCACCCTGCGCGCCCTGCGGGTCGATCCGTCGATCACCTATCTACAGGTCCGCTACGCCTATCCCGATCACATCGCGCTGGTGCAGAAGATGCGCGCCGATTTCTCGCCCGAGGTGATGCAGCATCTCGAAGTCATGCGCGAGAGTGGCCGCACCATTTTCGCCGGTCTGTCCATGGTGCGCTTCACTACCGAAGAGCGGCTGGATGAAATTGTCCGCCTCCACGAAGAAGCGGGCGCCATCATCTTCAACCCGCATCGCTATACGCTGGAAGAAGGCGGGCGCCAGTCCGCCGACAAACGCCAGCTCGACTTCAAGCGCGAGGCCGATCCCAAAGGTCTGCTCAATCCGGGCAAGATGATCACTTGGGACGATCCCGATTACGACTATTCCAGCATGTATGCCTATCCCGGCCTGCAAGCGGCGGAGTAATCCATGCGCTTCGTCTTATCTGAAATACTTCCGCTGGAGGCCCGGTTTTCCAGCGGAAAACCGGCATTGCTCCCGGCCCGCATCGAGGCTGCGATATGAAACGCGCGCTTGTCCTTTTCGCACATCCCTGTCCTGAAAGCTTCTCGGCCTCGCTGCATGCGCGCACGGTCGAAAGCCTCGCCCGTGGCGGCTGGGACGTGGATGATTGCGACCTGAATGCCGAAGGGTTTTCGCCGGTCCTGACCGAAACCGAACGGCGCGGATACCATGACTACCCCGCCAATATCGAGCCGGTGCGGGATTACGTCGAACGGCTGCGCGCGGCGCAGGCGCTGGTGCTGGTCTTTCCTGTCTGGAATTTCGGCTATCCCGCGATCCTGAAGGGCTTCCTCGACCGGGTGTTCCTGCCCGGCGTGTCCTTCAAGCTGGTCGATGGCAAGGTGCGCCCAAACCTGCCCAACATCACCCGGCTGGCGGCAGTGACCACCTATGGGGGCACCCGGTTGCGGGCAATCGGTGCAGGCGATCCGCCTCGTAAATGCGTCACCCGCGCGGTGCGCTACGCGACCCG
Source organism: Marinobacter sp. (assembly GCA_040119125.1). GTDB lineage: Bacteria > Pseudomonadota > Alphaproteobacteria > Rhodobacterales > Rhodobacteraceae > Pacificitalea. The sequence continues at coordinate 136,474 of JBEDTR010000005.1, read as the reverse complement.
GCCCGACCGGATGCGCTACCTTGCGCTTTACGACATGAACCGCGCGACCGAGCCGCGCCGCACTGCGTTTCTCGACCGGGTTGGCCGCGAGATGGAGGCTCTCTGACATGCGCGCGCTTGTCGTCTATTGCCACCCGCGCGAGGATAGTTTCACCGCCGCCGTGCGCGACCGGGTTCTGGCCCGGCTCAATGCGGCGGGTGTCGAATGGCAGATCTCGGACCTCTATGCGATGGGGTTCGACCCCACGCTGTCGGAGGCGGAGCATCGCGGCTATCTCGACGCGCCCGCCAATCGCCTCCCCGTCGCGGAGGAGGTCGCCAAGGTCCAATGGTGCGATACGCTGATCTTTGTCTATCCGACCTGGTGGTATGGCCAGCCCGCGATGCTGAAAGGCTGGCTGGAACGGGTTTTACTACCGGATGTGGCGTTTCTCATGCCCGATAGCGATCACGCCACGATCCGCCCCGGCCTGACCCATATTCGCAATCTTGCGGTCTATACGACCGGCGGGGCCAGCCGCTGGCTGACCGCGCTGATCGGGGCACCGGGCAAGCGCACGCTGTTTCGCGGCATCGGGCTGATCTGTGCCAAGCCGTTGCGCAAATCCTTTGCGATGCACTACCTGATGGACAGTTCTACCGATGCCAGTCGCGCACGCCACCTGTCGCGGGTGGAGGCCAAAATGGATCGGTTCCTTGCCCCCGCCCGCCGCGCCGGGAGCCGGACAGAGAACCCCGCGGCCCGCAGCGAAACGATTCACAGCGAGGAGCGCCCGACATGACCGATGCGATCGATATTCCCGTTCTTGACTGGCAACGTTTCGCTTCGGGGGATGATCCCGATGGCTTCGCCGCCGATCTGGGCGCGGCCTGTCGCGGGGCGGGGTTTTTCCTGCTGAAAGCGCATGGCATCGATCGCAACCTGATCAAACAGGTGTTTGCGCAGGCCAGCGATTTCTTTGCCCAGCCGGAAAGTATGAAAAAGCCCCTGTCGATCTACACCAACCCGCATAACCGGGGCTGGGCGCATATGGGGTCTGAGGCGCTCGATGACACCAGCGGCGTGCAGGACCGCAAGGAGGCGTTCAATATCGGTCTTGATCTGCCTGCCGATGATCCGCGCGTGCTGGCCGGTGAGCCGTTTCGCGGCGTGAACCTCTGGCCGCAGGACGCCGTGATGCCGCAGTTCCGCGCGACGCTTTCGGCCTATTACGACGCCGCATGGGATCTGGGCGTGGCGCTGCATCGCGCCTTTGCCCGCGATCTGGGGCTGGCGGAGGAATATTTCACCCCGCATTTCACCGCCCCCATGGCCACGCTGCGGCTGCTGTCCTATCCGCCTGCCAGCGGCTCTGCCGGTGAAATCGGCGCCGGGGCGCATACGGATTACGGCGCGGTGACGCTGCTGCTGACCGATGGTGAGCCGGGGTTGCAGGTCCGCCCGCGCGGCAGCGACACATGGATCGACGTGCCCCATATGGCCGATACATTCGTCGTCAATATTGGCGATTGTCTGATGCGCTGGTCCAATGACATCTACGCGTCTTCGCCCCATCGCGTTGCGCCGCCGCGCAATAAGCGTCAGTCGGTCGCGTTCTTCCTCGATCCCAACCCCGACAGCGTCATCTCAGCGCTGCCCGGCACCGGCGATCCCCGTTATCCCGCCGTCACGGGGGCCGATTACCTGCGCTCCCGGCTCGACGCCACTTACACCCCACCGGAGGTTTCATGACACGCCGTTTCGACTGGGCCGAATATCGCGCCACCGAATATCGCGATATCGACCCGATGAAGACCATCGCCATCCTGCCCACCGCGGCCATCGAACAACACGGGCCGCATCTGCCCGTGGGCACCGATACGATGATCGCGGGCGGCATGCTGGATGAGCTGCGCCGCACCTGTCCCGAAGATCTGGATATCCGCATCCTGCCGACAATGGCCGTGGGCAAATCGAATGAACATATCCACGCCGCTGGCACGCTCACCCTGTCCGCGCCCGTCGCGCTTCAGGCATGGCAGGAGATCGGGCTGTCGGTCGCGCGGGCTGGCATTCGTAAGATCGTCATCGCCAACAGCCATGGCGGCAATCTCGACCTGATCTCGATCCTCAGCCGCGAATTGCGGGTGCGGGCGGGGATGTTCGCGGTGAAATGCCAATGGGGCAATTTCGGCCAGCCCGAGGGGCTCTACACCGATCATGAACGCGCCTACGGCATCCATGGCGGCGATGTGGAGACCTCGTTGATGCTGGCGTTTCAGCCGTATTGCGTGGATATGACCCGCGCCGAGAATTTCCGCTCCGCCGCCGAGGGCGCGTCGATTTCGCCGGTGGGGCCAATCTCGCATGGCTGGATCTCATCGGATCTGAGCGATGCGGGCACGGTGGGCGATGCGTCGCTGGCCACGGCCGAGAAAGGCCGCGCCACCTGCGCCCATCAGGTGCGCGGTTTCATCGAACTGCTGCGCGAAGTCGAAGCCCGCGATATCAGCGCGCTCAAACCGACGCAGCCAGCGCTCGCCTAAGCCATCACTGCCCTTGGTCGATGCGCTCCAGCAGCGCCTCGACCGAAGGCCCGATATCCTCCACCACCAGCGCCACACCGTCGGCGTTGGGGTGGATGCCATCCCCCTGCATATAGTCGCGGATTGCCCCGGTGCGGTCCTCGATCCCGGTCAGCGCGCCCAAAAAATCCGGGTGCAGCAGCGCGCCATGCGCCTCGGCCAGTTCAGGATACATCGCGTCAAAAGATTGCTTGAACGCTGCGCCGTAATTGCCCGGCGCGATCATGCCCACCAGCAGCACCGGCACCTCGGCCTCATCCGCGGCGGTCAGGATACCGTCCAGATTGGCGCGGCTGGTCTCGGGCGGCAGGCCGCGCAGCAGGTCATTGCCGCCGAGCGCCACGATCATGCCCTCGACCTCTGGCGTCAGGGTCCACGCGGCGCGGCTGAGCCCGCCCTGCGTTGTGTCGCCCGATACGCCCGCATTGACGATGCGCACGTCATGCCCACGGTCTGTCAGCCATGCCTGCAACTGCGGCACAAAACCGTCGCCCTGCGGTAACCCGTAGCCTTGGGTCAGACTGTCGCCCAGCGCCGCCAGCACGGTTTGCGCCATCGCCGGTGCAGCGGTCAGGGATGACAGGCTCGCGATCAGCGTGACGGCTACCTTGCGCCGCGCTGCGGCAAGGCCATATTGCGGTAGATACCCTAGACGCGCCCGGAGCCTGCCCATGACCGTGACACCCGCCGACCCCCATGCCGACGGGCCCGCAGCTGTGGGTGCGACCTCCGCTGATGCCCTGCTTGATCTGGCAGACCTGCGGCTGACGCTTGACGGCAATGCCGGCCCGGTGGAGATCCTGCGCGGCATTGATCTGTCGGTGACGCGTGGCGAAACGCTGGGGCTGATCGGGCCATCGGGGTCGGGCAAGAGTTCTCTCCTCATGGTGATGGGCGGGCTGGAGCGCGCAACCGGCGGTCGGATCACCGCCCTCGGCCATGACCTGTCGGGAATGAACGAGGATGCGCTGGCCCGGTTCCGCCGCCATCATATGGGCATCGTGTTTCAGTCTTTCCACCTGATCCCGACCATGACCGCGCTGGAAAATGTCGCCACACCGCTGGAATTGGCCGGGCATGACGACGCGTTTGACCGCGCGGAGGCGGAACTGCGGGCCGTGGGTCTGGGCGCGCGCGTCAATCATTATCCGCGGCAGATGTCGGGCGGTGAACAGCAGCGCGTCGCACTGGCCCGTGCCGCCGCGCCGCGTCCGCAGATCCTGCTGGCCGATGAGCCGACCGGCAATCTCGACACTGCCACGGGCGAGGCGATCATGGACATGCTGTTTGACCTGCGTGATCGCCACGGCGCGACGCTGGTTTTGGTCACGCATGCACCCGCGCTGGCCGCGCGATGCGACCGGGTGGTGCGTCTGGCCGATGGCCGGATCGCAGGGGAGGGCCTGCGCGCCGCCGCCGAATGAGCGCGCTGCGTGACGCCGCCCGCATTGCCCGGCGCGAATTGCGCGGCGGGCTGGCGGGGTTCCGGGTCTTTGTCGCCTGTCTTGCGCTGGGTGTCGCGGCCATCGCTGCTGTCGGCATGGTGCGCGAAAGCATTCAGCAGGGGCTTGAGCGCGAGGGCGCGACCCTGCTGGGGGGTGATGCGCAGATGAGCTTCACCTATCGTTTCGCCACCGATGACGAACGGGCATGGATGGCGCAGGCCGCCAACACGGTATCCGAGATCGTCGATTTCCGCTCAATGGCCGTGGTTGACCGCCCCGATGGCAGCGCTGATCGCGCGCTGGTGCAATTGAAGGGGGTCGATGGCGCTTGGCCGCTGCTGGGGCAGGCCGAACTGGACCCGGCGATGCCGCTCGATGCGGCCTTCGCTGGCGCGGACGGAATACCGGGGGCCGTGGCCGATCCAGTGCTGGCGGCGCGGCTGGGATTGTCGGTCGGGGATAGGTTCCGGTTGGGAGAAGCCAGTTTCGTCCTGACCGCGCTGCTGGACCGGGAGCCTGACAGCGGCGCGACCGGGTTCGCCTTCGGGCCACGGGTTCTGGTGCGCAGGGCGGCTCTGGACGGCTCCGGCCTGCTGACCCCCGGCACGCTGTATGAAAGCCGCTACCGGCTCGACCTGCCTGCTGAGGCGGATCTCGACACGGTCAAGGCCGAAGCCGAAGCGCTGTTCCGCGACACTGGCATGAGCTGGCGCGACAGCCGCCGCGCCGCGCCCGCCATCGCCCGTTTCGTCGATCGCACCGGCGCGTTTCTGGTGCTGGTCGGGCTTGCCGGTCTGGCGGTTGGCGGGATCGGCGTGTCGGCAGCGGTGCGCGCCTATCTCGACGCGCGCATTCCCACAATCGCGGTGCTGCGCAGCCTCGGCGCCTCGTCGCGGGTGATCCTCTGGGCCTATCTGATGCAGATCGGCGCGTTGGCGGGGTTCGGCGTGGTGCTGGGCCTCGTGTTGGGCGCCGCTCTGCCGCTGGCGGTTGCGCCGCTGCTGGAGGCGCGTTTGCCGATCCCTGCGGCGTTCGGGCTTCATGCCCGGCCCTTGGCCGAAGCTGCGCTTTACGGTGTGCTGACGGCGCTGATCTTTACGCTCTGGCCGCTGGCGCGGACCGAAACCATCCGTCCCGCAGCCCTGTTTCGCGACGCCGGCGCGGCGGCAGGCTGGCCACGCCGCCGCTGGATCGCGACCGTGCTGGGGTTGGTCGTCGTGCTGATCGGCGCGGCGGTCTGGTTTTCGGGCGTGCCGGAACTGACGCTGGGCGCGGCCGCGGGCGTGCTGGGCGCGCTGCTGCTGCTGGCGCTGGCGGCGCGCGGAATTGCCGCGCTCAGCCGCCGCGCCGCCCGGTCGCGCGCGTTGCGCGGGCGCAGCGCGCTGCGGTTGGCCTTAGGCGCGATTGGGGGGCCGGGCGGGGAAACCGCCAGCGTTGTCCTGTCGCTGGGTCTGGGCCTATCGGTGCTTGCCGCCGTGGGCCAGATCGACAGCAACCTGCGCCGCGCCATCGCGGGCGATCTGCCCGATGTCGCGCCGAGCTTTTTCGTCGTCGATATTCAACCCGATCAAATGCAGCCGCTCCAGACGCTGCTCGATGCTGAGGCCGGGGTCGAGCGGGTCGAGACCGCCCCCATGCTGCGCGGTGTCATCACCCGGATCAACGGCGAGGTCGCGACCGATGTCGCAGGCAATCACTGGGTGCTGCGCGGTGATCGCGGTGTGACCTATGCCGCCACCCCCGACGCCCGGACGGAAGTCACCGCAGGCACATGGTGGCCCGAGGATTACACCGGCCCGCCTCAAATCAGCTTCGCCGCCGAGGAAGCGCGCGAGATTGGGCTTAAGCTGGGCGATACCCTGACCGTCAACATTCTGGGCCGCGACATCGAGGCGGACGTGACCTCGTTCCGCGAGGTCGATTTTTCGGACGCCGGTATCGGCTTTGTGCTGACGATGAACCCGGCGGCGGTGCAGGGCGCGCCACATACCTTCATCGCCACGATCTATGCCGAAGCAGAGGCCGAGCCGGCGATCCTGCGCGACGTCGCAAGCCGCTGGCCCAACATCACCATGATCCGCGTCCGTGACGTAGCCGAACGGGTGGCGGAGCTGCTGGGTGCGGTCGCCACCGCCATCACCTATGGCGCGGGCGTGACGCTTCTGACCGGCGGGATTGTCCTGATCGGCGCGGCTGCGGCGGGGGAACGCGCGCGGGTGTTCGAGGCCGCGGTGCTCAAGACCGTGGGCGCCGCGCGGCGCCAGATCCTTGCCTATTTCGCGTGGCGTTCGATGCTGACTGGATTGGCGGCGGGTCTGGTTGCCGTGCTGGCGGGCGGGCTTGCCGGATGGGCGGTGACGGTCTTTGTCATGGAGACGGATTTCGTGTTCGAGCCACTTTCGGCCCTGCTCATCATCGCCGGTGGCGTGCTGGCCACGACCCTTGCCGGGCTTGGCTTCGCGCTCCGCCCCCTCGCGGCCCGTCCCGCCCGCGTGTTGCGCGCACGGGACTGAAGGGGCGGGCACCTGTCCGACCCGCTGCTCAGGCGCCTACCCGGTCCTGCGCGCTGGCGTTTTGCCACCTTGCCTGACTTCAAAGCGGGGAGGGGGGTGACACCGGAATGCCCACCATTCCCCCGTCGTCGCCCCACGGGCAGGCGCCGATGGGGCCACACCCTCGCCTTGACCCGCGCCTGCCGCAGGGCCATCACCCCTTTGAAACACAACGCGCCGCCCGGACGGAGATCACCATGCCAGACCTGCCTCTTGACCGACTTGCCGCGATTTGCGGACCCGCGCAGGTGCTGACCGGGTCCGACGCCGCGCCCTATGGGCAAAGCTGGGTGAAATCCTATTCCGCGCAGCCCGGTGCAGTCGTGCGGCCCGGCTCAACGGAGGAGGTTGCCGCGATCATGCGGCTTGCGCAGGACACCCGCACCCCAATCGTGCCGATGGGCGGCAATACCGGCGTGACCGGGGCGACGCAGGCCTGCGATGCGGTGATCTTATCGACTGAGCGGATGAACCGGATTCGCGAAATCCGCAGTCACGCGCGCGTCGCGGTGGCCGAAGCCGGCGTCGTCGTTGCCACTCTGCAAGAGGCGGTCGCGGCACAGGGTCTGAGCTTCCCGCTGATGTTCGGCGCACGCGGCTCGGCGCGGATCGGCGGTGTGCTGTCGACGAATGCGGGCGGCGCCAATGTGCTGCGTTACGGCAATACCCGCGCGCTGTGTCTGGGACTGGAGGCGGTGCTGCCCGATGGGCGGGTGATGGATCTGACCTCCGCCCTGCTGAAGGACAATTCCGGCTATGACCTGCGCCAGCTTCTGATCGGGGCCGAAGGCACGCTGGGCGTCATCACGGCGGCGGTGTTGAAACTGTTTCCAACCCCCGTGGCCTATGCCACGGCGATGGTGGGGATGTCCTCGCTCGACGGGGCGCTGGACCTGCTCAACCGGCTGCAAAGCGAAAGCTCCGGCGCGGTGGAAGCGTTCGAGATCATGCCGCAGAGCTACTTTGCCCGCCTGCGCGAAACCCGCCCCGGCCTGAACGCGCCGTTGGACGGCGATCATGCCTTTACCCTGCTGATTGAACTGGGCGCCACTGCCCGTCGGGACGCGGTGCCGGACGCCGATGGCACCGTGCCGGTGGTCGCGCTGCTGGAGGAAACGCTGGGCCACGCGCTGGAACGCGGTCAGATTGCGGATGCGGTCGTGGCCCGCTCCGACGCCCAGCGCAAGGAACTGTGGCACCTGCGCGAAATCGCCGCCGAGATCACGCTCGACCGCGCGCCGCTGGTGGATACCGACATCGCGGTGCCGCCCGATCAGGTCGGCGCGGCGCTGGCCGGGCTGGAGGCGCGACTGGGGGCGATGGATGCGGGCGCCTATAGCGTGACGGTCGGCCATCTGGGCGATGGCAACCTGCATTACACGATGTTTCCGACCCGCGATGACGCCACCCATCTCGACGCGCTGCGGGAGATGGTCGAGGATGTGGTGGCGGAATTCGGCGGCAGTTTTTCCGCCGAACATGGCGTGGGCCGCAGCAAACTGCCCTCGATGCGGCGGCGCAAGGATCCCGTCGCGCTCGACATGATGCGCGCGATCAAGACCGCGATCGATCCGCAGGGCGTGATGAACCCCGGCGTGCTGCTGCCCTGAGCACGAATTCAGCAGCTTCGGCGGGCAGACGCGGTTTGCGGCGTGCTGAAGGCGTTGCCCCTAGCATCGGGGCGGCGTTTCGTGCTGCTATGCCGATAACCTCCTGCGCCCTCAGTGAAAGCCTCCGATGTCCATTCATGCCGCCATCACGCACCTGACGCATTACAAATACGACCGCCCGGTCACGCTGAGCCCGCAGATCATCCGCCTGCGACCGGCCCCGCATAGCCGCACGCGGGTCATCAGCCATTCGCTGAAGGTCAGCCCCGGCGGGCATTTCGTGAACCACCAGCAAGACCCCTATGGCAACTGGCTGGCGCGGTTTGTCTTTCCCGAGCCGGTGCGCGAATTCCGCATCGAGGTCGATCTCGTTGCCGATATGTCGGTCTATAACCCCTTCGATTTTTTCGTCGAGGATCTGGCCCAGAAATGGCCCTTCGACTACCCCGAGGCGCTGCGCGAGGATCTGACGATCTATGCCACGCCGGAACCTGCGGGCCCGCGCCTGCAACAATATCTGCGCGATATCGACCGCAGCGAGGAGGGCACTGTCGATTTCCTCGTCGGGCTGAACATGCGCCTGTCCCAGCAGGTGGGCTACACGATCCGCATGGAGCCGGGCGTGCAGACGCCCGAGGAAACGCTGGAAAGCGCCTCCGGCTCGTGCCGCGACAGCTCATGGCTGCTGGTGCAGATTCTGCGCAATCTCGGCTTCGCCGCGCGGTTCTGCTCGGGCTACCTGATCCAGCTGAAACCGGATTTGCAGGCGCTCGACGGCCCGGCGGGCACGGATCACGACTTCACCGATCTGCATGCATGGTGCGAGGTCTATCTGCCGGGCGCGGGCTGGGTCGGGCTGGACCCGACCTCCGGTCTGCTGACGGGCGAAAGCCATATTCCGCTGGCCGCGACGCCGCATTACGCCAATGCCGCGCCGATCTCCGGCATGGCCAGCCCGGCGGAGGTGACGTTCGATTTCGACATGACCGTGCGCCGGGTGGCCGAACATCCGCGCATCACCAAACCCTTCCCGGAAGAAAGCTGGCAGCGGCTCGATGCGCTGGGCCGTCAGGTCGACGCGGCGCTGGAGAAATCCGATGTGCGCTTGACCATGGGGGGCGAGCCGACCTTCGTGTCGATTGACGATTTCGAGGCAGAGGAATGGAACACCGAAGCCGTCGGTCCCATGAAACGTCCGCTTGCCGACAAGCTTATTCGCCGCCTGCGCGACCGCTTCGCGCCCGGCGGCTTTCTGCATTACGGGCAGGGCAAGTGGTATCCGGGTGAAACCCTGCCGCGCTGGACCTTCTCGCTCTACTGGCGTCGCGACGGCAAAGCGATCTGGAGCGACGAATCCTTGATCGCGACCGAAAACGCCGAAACCGGTGCCGGTCCGGAGCAAGCCCGCGCGCTGTTGGCGGGCATGGCCGAAGAACTGGGCGTCGATCCCGATCACGTCCAGCCCGCCTATGAAGACCCCGGCGAATGGCTCCTGCGGGAGGCCAACCTGCCTGATAACGTGACCCCGGAAAATTCCAAACTGGCCGATGCCGAGGCGCGCTACCGGATCGCACGCGTGTTTGATCGCGGCCTGACCGCGCCCTCGGGCATGGTGCTGCCGATCCAGCGCTGGCAGGCGCGCGCCAGTTCCGGCTGGATGTCCGAGCTGTGGCGCACAAGACGCGGCAAGCTGTTCTTGGTGCCCGGCGACAGCCCCGTAGGCTTCCGCCTGCCGCTCGACAGCCTGCCGCATATCCCCAAGGAGGATTACCCCTACACCTATGTCGCGGACCCCTCGACCCAGACCGGGCCGCTGCCGGATCGCGGCGGACGTCGCCCGGATGGTGATGCTGCGACCGGAGGTCATGCAGCGACGGAAGGGCAGGGCAAGCGCATCGGCCCCGAGATCACCGGCGAACGCAGTCAGGGCACGGCACGCTTCACCGCGTCGGAGCCGGGACAGGATGTGGTCGAGCAGGAATTGAACACCGAAGGCGGAGAGGTCCGCACCGCCATGAGTGTCGAGCCGCGTGACGGGCGGCTGTGCATCTTCATGCCGCCGACGGAACGGGTGGAGGATTACCTCGAGCTGGTTGCCGCTGCCGAGGCCGCCGCTGCCAAATTGGGTCTGCCGGTGCATATCGAAGGCTACGCGCCGCCCCATGACGCCCGGATGAATGTGATCCGCGTCGCCCCCGATCCCGGTGTGTTGGAGGTCAATATCCACCCCGCCGCCAGTTGGGAAGAATGCGTGGCCACCACGCAGGCGATCTATGACGAGGCCCGGCAATGTCGGCTCGGCGCAGATAAATTCATGATCGACGGTCGCCATACCGGCACTGGCGGGGGCAATCATGTCGTCGTCGGCGGGGCCAGTGTGATGGACAGCCCGTTTTTGCGGCGTCCCGATCTGATGCGCTCGCTGATCCTCTACTGGCAACGGCACCCGGCGCTCAGCTACCTATTTTCGGGCCTGTTCATCGGCCCCACCAGTCAGGCGCCGCGCATCGACGAGGCCCGTCATGACAGCCTTTATGAGCTGGAAATCGCGCTCGACCAAATTCAGGGCGCGGGGGCGGCGGAACATACACCGCCATGGGTGCTCGACCGGCTGCTGCGCAATATCCTGATCGACGTGACCGGCAATACCCACCGGGCGGAGCTCTGCATTGATAAGCTCTACTCGCCCGATGGCCCGACCGGGCGGTTGGGGCTGGTGGAATTCCGTGGCTTCGAGATGCCGCCAGATCCGAAAATGAACCTCGCCCAGCAATTGCTGATCCGCGCCATCATTTCGCGGCTCTGGGATGCGCCGGTGACCGGTAAGCCGGTGCGCTGGGGCACCACGCTGCATGACCGGTTCATGCTGCCGCATTTCATCTGGCAGGATTTCGAGGAAGTGCTGCGCGACCTGCGCGATCATGGCTTTGATCTGGACCCCGAATGGTATCGTGCGCAGGCGGAGTTCCGGTTCCCGTTCTGCGGCGAGGTCGCCTATGAGGGCATCGGGCTGGAAATCCGGCAAGCGCTGGAGCCGTGGCATGTGCTGGGTGAAACCGGCGCGATTGGCGGCACCGTGCGCTACACCGACAGTTCGGTGGAACGTCTTCAGGTCAGCCTGACCGCCGCCGACCCCGGACGCTACACCGTCTGCGTCAATCGCCGACAGATGTCGCTGACCCCCAGCGGAACCCGCGGGCTGGCCGTGGGCGCGGTCCGGTTCAAGGCATGGCAGCCGCCCGAGGCGCTGCATCCCGTGCTGCCGGTCGATGCGCCGCTGGTCTTTGACATCTTCGACACATGGACCGGGCGCGCCATCGGCGGCTGCACCTATCATGTCGCCCATCCCGGCGGGCGCAGCTACGACACCTTCCCCGTCAATGGCAATGAGGCCGAGGCCCGCCGCCTCGCCCGGTTCGAGCCACATGGCCACAGCCCCGGCGCCTATGTCCCGGAGCCGGAAACCCGCCACCCGGAATTCCCGATGACGCTCGATCTGCGGCGCCGATCGGGATTGTGATCGGATGACCGAGAAGAGGGAAGAGAAGACGCGCGGGGCCGGTCTTGACGATCAGCGCCGCGCGACGGGCACGCAGGGGATCGGGGCGCAGGGGACGGGCGCACAGGGGATCGGGGCGCAGCCGACCGGTGCGAAGGCACCCGGCGCGCAGGCCACGGGCGCGCAGGCTACGGCGGCGGAACGCCAGATGGCGCAGCGCTTGGCGGATATGCTGGCGGGCTATGAGGCCCGCCCCGGCATCGCCGATGAATTGCGCGGACCGGATGGCGAAATGCGCCCGGTCTGGCAGCAGTTCATGTGCAACCTCGCGCGCCAATCTCCCGAGGCGATCTCAGACGCGTTCGGGCGCGGGGATAAATATCTGCGCGATGCGGGCGTGTTCTTTCGCCACTATAGCGAAGATGCCTCGACCGAGCGTGACTGGCCGCTCAGCCACGTGCCCGTTCTGATCGACGCGGATGAATGGGCCGGGATCGAGGCCGGGCTGGCGCAGCGCGCCGATCTGCTCGAACGGGTGATGGCCGATCTTTATGGTCCGGGCGATCTGGTCAAATCCGGGCAGCTTCCCGCGGCGCTGGTGGCGCAGAACCCCGAATGGCTGCACCCGCTGGTGGGCATCACCCCGCCCGGCGGGCATTTTCTGCATTTCCTCGCCTTCGAGATCGGCCGCTCCCCCGATGGGACGTGGTTTGTGCTGGGCGACCGGACGCAGGCGCCGTCGGGCGCAGGCTTTGCCTTGGAAAATCGCGTCGCCACCAGCCGGGTGTTTTCGGATTTCTATCCACGGGCGCGGGTCGAACGCCTCGCCCCGTTTTTCCGCACCTTCCGCGATGCGTTGAGCGACCTGCGCTTGGGCCATGACAGCCGCATCGGCATCCTGACCCCCGGCCAGCATAACGACACCTATTTCGAACATATCTACATCGCCCGCTACCTTGGTATCCCGCTGCTGGAAGGCGAGGATCTGACCGTCGAGGATGGTCAGGCGATGATCCGCACCGTCGACGGGCCGCGCCCGATTTCGGTGCTATGGCGGCGGCTCGACGGGCATATGGCCGACCCGCTGGAACTGGACGAAGGCTCCCGCCTTGGCACGCCGGGTCTGATCGGGGCGCTGCGGTCGGGGCAATTGACGCTGGTGAATGCGCTGGGATCGGGCGTGTTGGAAAGCCGGGCGATGCTGGCCTTTCTTCCCGCCATCGCGCGCAGCCTGCTGGGGGAGCCGCTGCGCCTGCCCAACATCGCCACATGGTGGTGCGGGGCAGAGGCCGAGCGGGCCTATGTCAGCGCCCATACCGATCAGATGATGATCGGGCCTGCGCTGTCGACGACACTGCCGTTCGAAATCGACGCGACCACGGTGCTGGGCGGACGTTTTCGCGGCACCGCGCGCCCCTCCATCGACGCGTGGATCAAGGCCGAGGGCGCGCAGTTGGTCGGGCAGGAGGCCGTGACGCTTTCGACAACGCCGGCATGGGTCGATGGCGGGCTACAGCCGCGCCCGATGACCGTGCGGGTCTTTGCCGCGCGCACCGCGCAGGGCTGGCGGATCATGCCGGGCGGCTATGCCCGGATTGGCCGGACCGAGGATGCGACAGCGCTGGCGATGCAGCGCGGCGGGTCGGTCGCGGATGTGTGGATCGTGGGTGACAGCCCGGTCGCGGCGCCGCCGCCCGCCACCTCAGCCCCGCAGCGCAGCCGCAGCGGCGCGCTGCCCAGCCGCGCCGCCGATAATCTGTTCTGGCTTGGCCGCTATGTTGAGCGGGCCGAAGCCACGATCCGGCTGGTGCGCGCCTATCAGTTGCGGCTGGCGGAAACCGGCAGCCCCGATGATGCGCTGCCCGCATGGCTGCGCGCGCAGGCCGAGACCATCGGTCTGGACCTGTCGCAGCCGGTGCCCGAGGCGCTGAACGGATTGCTCAGCGCCGCGATCACCTGCGCCTCGAAGGTGCGCGACCGCTTTTCCGTCGATGGCTGGCGCGCGCTGCAGGATTTGGCGGATTCGGCCCGGCGGATGCGGCGCAGCGCAGGTGCCGGCGACGATGCCGCACAGGCGCTGGGCGTGCTGCTGCGCAAGATCACCGGCTTCTCGGGGTTGGTCCATGAGAACATGTATCGCTCCAGCGGCTGGCGGTTCTTGACCCTTGGCCGCTCGTTGGAGCGCGCCGAACAGATGGCCGCTTACCTTGCATGGCTCACCGCGCCGGATGCGCCCGAAGGCTGCCTTGGCATTGCCGTGGAAATCGGCGACAGCGTGATGACCCACCAGCGGCGCTATCGCGGCAGTTCCAATCCGGTGACGGTTCTCGACCTGCTGGCGCTCGATGATCGCAACCCGCGCTCGATCCTGTTCCAGCTTGACGATATTCGCGATCAGACCGACCGGCTGCCCGGCGCGCTGCGCAACGGCCAGCGCTCCGATCTGAGCCGCGCGGTGTTGCGCCTGCACACGGATCTTGCGATCTGCACCCCGGCGGAACTGGACCCCGACCGCCTGCATGCCCTGCGCGGCGGGCTGGGGAATCTGTCCTCGCTGCTGCATGCGGCCTATCTCAGCTGACGACGGAACCGAAACGCCATGCATTATGACCTGCGGCTGGAAATCAGCTACAGCTATGACAGCCCCGCCAGCAATGGCCGGCACCTGCTGCGCCTGATGCCGCTGGCTCTGCCGGGGGAACAGACGCTGCTCGACGGCGCGCTGACCATCTCGCCGCGGCCCGATGAACGCCACGACCGGCGCGATTTCTTCGGCAATCCCACGACCGAGATCGTTTTTCGGCAACCGGTGAAGGATCTGGTGCTGTCCCTGCGCGCGCGGGTGCGGCGGATGGCGCTGGCGCCAAGCCTCGATCTTTCGCCCGATCTGGATCGGCTGGCGCGCGATCTGGCGTCGATCGACGCGCTTGGACCCGATGCGCCCCATCATTTCCGCGCGGCTTCCCCCCGTGTCGCGCTCAGCCCCAAAATGACCGCCTATGCGCGCGACCAGCTGGCCCCCGGCATGACCGCCTTGCAGATCGTTACCCGGATCGGGCGGGCACTGCATCGCGACATGCGGTTCGAGGCAGGGGCGACGGATGTGAACACGCCGCCGCTCGCGGCCTTCACCGCCCGGCGCGGGGTCTGTCAGGACTACAGTCATATCATGATCGCCTGCCTGCGCGGCGTGGGCATCCCGGCGGGCTATGTGTCCGGGTTTTTGCGCACCATCCCCCCCGATGGTCAGCCGCGTCTGGAAGGCGCGGACGCCATGCATGCGTGGGTTCGGGCGTGGTGCGGCCCCGATAATGGCTGGGTGCAATATGATCCCACCAATGACTTGCTCGTGGGCGCCGATCACATCGTGACCGCGTTGGGGCGCGATTACGCCGATGTCGCGCCGGTGCGCGGTGTTCTGCGCACGGCGGGCGGACAAGATAGCGAACAAAAGGTCGATGTGCTGCCCTTGCAGCCCAATTAAACCGCGTCTTTGAGGTCTGACCCGTGGCGCTGCCCCCCTTGCGGGCCGCGCGCCATTATATTTGCGCTCTGGACGGCGTTTGAGGCCCTGATACCCGCTCTGTGACTTGCAGCGCAGAGGCGATCCGGGGCAGGGTCGCACAGGCTCGGGTGGCGCGGACGGCAGTATGTCGCTGATGGGGGGCAAAGCGGCCCTTTTCCACAGGGGCCGCCGCTTCTATAAGCGGTGCGTCCCGCAGCCCCGAGTCGCGGGACAATTCATTCAAGGGACAAGGGGTGAAACGCAGATGGCCCTACTTAGCGGCTTGTTTTCGTCGGACATGGCGATCGACCTCGGCACGGCCAACACGCTCGTCTACGTGAAGGGCAGAGGCGTGATCCTCAATGAGCCCTCGGTTGTGGCCTATCACAACAAGAACGGCCGCAAGGAAGTTCTGGCAGTGGGCGAGGATGCCAAACTGATGCTGGGCCGGACGCCCGGCTCGATCGAGGCGATCCGACCGATGCGTGAAGGCGTCATCGCGGATTTCGACACCGCCGAGGAAATGATCAAGCATTTCATTCGCAAGGTGCACAGACGCACGACATTTACCAAGCCGAAGATCATCGTCTGCGTGCCCCATGGCGCCACGCCGGTCGAAAAACGGGCCATTCGTCAGTCGGTGCTGTCGGCAGGCGCGCGTCGGGCCGGGCTGATCGCGGAACCCATTGCGGCGGCCATCGGCGCAGGCATGCCGATCACCGATCCCACCGGCTCGATGGTCGTCGATATCGGCGGCGGCACGACCGAGGTGGCTGTGCTGTCTTTGGGCGATATCGTCTATGCGCGGTCCGTCCGTGTCGGCGGTGACCGCATGGATGAGGCGATCATCTCCTACCTGCGGCGTCAGCAGAACATCCTCATCGGTGAATCCACGGCGGAGCGGATCAAGACCTCCATCGGCACCGCGCGCATGCCCGATGACGGGCGCGGCGCGTCCATGCTGATCCGGGGGCGCGACCTGCTCAACGGTGTGCCCAAGGAAACCGAGATCAATCAGGCGCAGGTGGCCGAGGCCTTGGCCGAGCCTGTGCAGGCGATCTGCGAGGCGGTGATGACCGCGCTGGAAACCACGCCGCCCGATCTGGCGGCTGACATCGTGGATCGCGGCGTGATGCTGACCGGCGGCGGTGCGCTGCTGGGTGAGTTGGATCTGGCGCTGCGTGAACAGACCGGGCTGGCAGTGTCGGTCGCCGATGAGTCACTGAATTGTGTGGCCTTGGGCACCGGCAAGGCGCTGGAATATGAAAAACAACTCCGGCATGTGATAGACTACGACAGCTGACCGGCTGTCACGCGGGCCGGATGGCAGATGATGTGCCTGCGTCACGCCGCCGCCCCTGCCATCGGAGGGGCGGCGGTGACGCTGAGGCCAGTAGGGTCGGCGCAGCTAAAGGCGTGACGCCAGGCGACACCAGGACGGGCATGGGGATGCCCACCCGATGTAGTCATGCGGCAGGGATCATACGGCGGTGATCCGGGCCTAAGGGGATGTTCGTGGCCAGATCGAATGACAGCAGCCAGATCTATGTGCGCCCGATCCGTCGGATCATTATCGGTGCGCTGCTTGTGCTGTGTTTTGGCACCTTCATGCTATGGCGGATCGACAGCCCGCGCGTGGAACGCTTCCGCGCCGCGCTGATCGATCAAGTGGTGCCCAGCTTCGATTGGGCCTCCGCGCCGGTGCGCAAGCTGTCGAATATGATTGAGGATTTTCAATCCTATAACCGGATCTACGACCAAAACCGCGAATTGCGCCGCGAATTGCAGCAGATGAAGGCGTGGAAAGAAGCCGCCGTTCAGCTGGAGCAGCAAAACGCGAAGCTGCTGGCGCTCAACAATGTGCGGCTCGATCCCAAGCTGACCTCCGTGTCCGGCGTGGTGATTGCCGATAGCGGCTCCCCCTTCCGGCAATCGGTGCTGCTCAATGTCGGGCGCCGCGATGGCATCCGCGATGGCTGGGCCACGATGGACGGGCTTGGGCTGGTGGGCCGGATTTCCGGCGTGGGCGACAGCACCAGCCGGGTGATCTTGCTGACCGACGCCGCCAGCCGCATCCCCGTGACGATCCAGCCCTCGGGCCAGCAATCGCTGCTGGTGGGCGACAATAATCCCGCGCCGCTGCTGGAATTCCTCGAAGACAGCGATCAGGTGCGCCCCGGCGACCGTGTGGTGTCTTCGGGTGATGGCGGCGTATTCCCGCCGGGCATTTTGGTGGGGCAGATGACCCAAGGCCCAGACGGTCGCCTGCGCGTGCGCCTGTCGTCGGATTACGAGCGGCTGGAATTCCTGCGCGTGCTGCGTTCTCACGGCACTGAGGTCATCCGCGATATCGGCGGGCTGATCGCGCCCGAAGGCGCAGCCGAAGCCCTGCGCGCCGAGGTTGAGGCCCGCGCCGCGGCAGAAGCCGACGCAGATCAGGACGGCGACGCAGAGGCCGAAGCCACTGACGAAGCATCTTCGTCTGACGCTGCGGGCACAGCCGAAACCAGCACTGAAACGGCTCAGGCAGGGGGGCGCTGATGGATCCGTTGACCGTCCGGCTCTGGGCTTACCGCGCGCTCTATCTGGGTATTGTCGGGCTGTGCATCTTCTTTCGTGTTCTCCCGCTCGACACCCGCGCGGGGCTGATCCCCGGTCCCGATGTGATCCTTGCGCTGACCGCCGCATGGGTGCTGCGCCGCCCGGATTTTGTGCCCGCCGTGCTGATCGTGCTGGCGGCGCTGGCCTGCGATCTGATCTTTCAGCGCCCGCCGGGGCTATGGGCGATGCTGATGCTGCTGGGCACTGAATTCCTGCGGGCGCGACAGGGGCTTATCCGGGAATTGCCGTTCTTTCTGGAATGGGTGTTCGTCGGCGGCGTCGTCGCCGCTATGATTACCGCCAACCAGCTGCTGCTGGCGCTGGTGATGACGCCGCGCCCGCCCATCGGGCTATCGGCGCTGCAAGGGTTTCTGACCGTCGCGGTCTATCCGGCGGTGGTCGCGGTGTCGCATCTGGCCTTCGGCCTGCACAAGGCCGCACCGGGCGAGGTGGACGCGCTGGGGCATCGGTTATGACAGGGGGTCGTAGATCATGAGACGCGCACCAAAGGACACCGAGGAAAGCGCCGTCCGCATCACCCGCCGGGGTCTGATCCTTGGCGGCGCGCAGCTGGGCTTCATGGGGCTTTTGGCGGCGCGGATGCGGTATATGCAGGTCGATCAGGCCGACGCCTTCCGCCTGCTCGCCGAAGAAAACCGCATCAACATGCGCTTGATCCCGCCCGCGCGGGGGCTGATTTTTGACCGCAACGGCGTGGCGCTGGCGGAAAACGAACAGAATTACCGCATCGTCATCGTGCGCGAGGATGCGGGCGATGTCGAAGCCGCGATTGCCAAGCTGCGCACGCTGGTCAAGCTCGATGATGACGAGGTGGATCGCGCGCTCAAGGAAATCGAACGCCGGTCGTCCTTTGTGCCCGTCACCATCGCCGACCGTTTGTCGTGGGAAGACGTGGCCAAGGTTGCCGTCAACGCCCCCGCGCTGCCCGGCGTGACGCCGGAGGTGGGCCTGAGCCGCCATTACCCCATGCAGGGCGATTTCGCCCATGTCATCGGCTATGTGGGGCCGGTCTCTGATTACGACCTGTCAAAGCTGGAAGACCCCGATCCGCTGTTGCAGATCCCGAAATTCCAGATCGGCAAATCCGGGGTGGAGGCCAAGGCCGAAACCCAGCTGCGCGGGCAGGCGGGCACCAAGCGGATCGAGGTCAACGCCGTGGGCCGCGTCATGCGCGAACTGGGCCGTCAGGAAGGCAAATCCGGCGATACGCTGCAATTGACCATCGATCACCGCCTACAGGCCTTCACCCAGGCGCGGCTGGCAGGCGAAAGCGCGTCGGCGGTCGTGATGGATGTGCGCAACGGCGACTTGATGGCGATTGCCTCCGCCCCGTCGTTTGATCCCAATAAATTCGTGCGTGGCATCTCCGTGCCCGATTACCGGGGCCTGACCAGCGACGATCACCGCCCGCTGGCCAATAAGACGGTGCAGGGGCTCTATCCGCCCGGCTCGACCTTCAAGATGATGACGGCGCTGGCTGCGGCGGAGGCAGGGGTGATGACTTCCGGCGAGACGATCTATTGTCCGGGCTATAAGGAAATCGGCGGGCGCAGGTTTCACTGCTGGAAACGCGGTGGCCACGGCTGGGTCGATATGCACGACAGCCTGAAGCACTCCTGCGACGTCTATTACTACGAACTGGCCGAGCGGGCCGGCATCGACAATATCTCCGCCATGGCGCAGCGCTTCGGTCTGGGCGAGCAATTCGACCTGCCCATGTCCGCCGTGGCGCAAGGCCTGACGCCGACCAAGACGTGGAAAGAGATCAACCGCGGCTCCGACTGGATGATCGGGGACAGCCTGAACGCCTCCATCGGGCAGGGCTTCGTGCTGGCCTCGCCGCTGCAACTCGCCGTGATGACCGCGCGGATCGCCAGCGGCAGCAAGATCCACCCCCGGCTGATCAAATCCGTAGACGGGGTCGAACAGGCCCCCCGCGATGACGGCCCGGTGGATGTGTCGCCGACGACGCTGCAACAGGTCCGCAAGGCGATGTATGCCGTGTCGAACCACCGCGGCGGCACCGGCTATGGCAGCCGCATCGTCGCGGAGGGGAAACATATGGCGGGCAAATCCGGCACCAGTCAGGTCCGCTCCGTCGTGGTCCGCAACCAAGATGTCCCGTGGGAGGAACGCGACCACGCCCTGTTCGTGGCCTTCGCCCCCTTCGACAACCCGCGCTACGCGGTGTCGGTGGTGGTGGAACATGGCGGCGGCGGCTCCTCTGCGGCGGCCCCGGTGGCGCGCGACGTGCTGTTGCAGGCGATGTATGAAGGCTTCCCGCCGATGGACGCCTATCCCTCCAGCGACCGCTGGAAAATCGAGGAGATGCGCAAAAAGCTTCCTCTGCGCAATGAACTGGTCGCCAGCGCCAAGCTTGACCGGGCATAGGGGCACTGCCGGTGAGCTATCTCGAATATAACGTCAAGACCGTTCCCACCGGGCTGCGCAAGGTGCTGCACCTGAACTGGCCGCTGATCTTGCTGCTGACATCGGTTGCGGCGATTGGCTTTCTGATGCTGTATTCGGTGGCTGGCGGCTCCATGTCGCCATGGGCCGAGCCGCAGATCAAGCGCTTCGCGCTCGGCATGGTCGCGATGTTCGTCATCGCCATGGTGCCGGTCTATTTCTGGCGCAATATCGCGGGGTTGGCCTATGCGCTGTCGATCGCGCTGCTGCTCTTCGTCGAATTTTTCGGCGAGGTGGGCATGGGCGCACAGCGCTGGATCGACCTTGGCTTCATCCGGCTGCAACCGTCCGAGCTGACCAAGATCACCCTCGTGATGCTGCTGGCGGCCTTCTACGACTGGCTGGACATCCGCAAGGTGTCGCGCCCGTTCTGGGTGCTTGTGCCGGTGTTTTTGATCCTGCTGCCGACGTTTCTGGTGCTCAACCAGCCGGATCTGGGCACGGCGCTCTTGCTGGTCATCGGCGGCGGGCTGGTGATGTTCGCGGCGGGGGTGCATTGGGGCTATTTCGCCTTTGTCGTCGCGACCGGGGGCGGGCTGGTCTATTCGGTGCTGGCAAGCCGGGGCACCACTTGGCAGCTGCTCAAGGACTACCAATATCGCCGCATCGACACGTTCCTCGATCCCGAAAGCGATCCGCTGGGCGCGGGCTATCACATCACCCAATCCAAGATCGCGTTGGGCTCCGGCGGCTGGGGCGGGCGCGGGTTCATGCAGGGCACGCAGTCGCGGCTGAACTTCCTGCCCGAGAAACACACGGATTTCATCTTTACCACGCTGGCCGAGGAATTCGGCTTTGTCGGTGCGTTCTCCCTGCTGCTGCTCTATGCGCTGATCATCATCTTCTGCCTTGCCTCGGCCATGTCGAACAAGGACCGCTTTGCATCGCTGCTAACCATTGGGATCGCGGCGACGTTTTTCCTGTTTTTCGCGGTCAATATGTCGATGGTGATGGGCCTCGCGCCGGTCGTCGGTGTGCCGCTGCCACTGGTCAGCTATGGCGGCTCCGCCATGCTGGTGCTGATGGTGGCCTTCGGGCTGGTGCAATCGGCGCATGTGCACCGCCCGCGCGGGCGCAAGTAGCCGCGCCTTATAGGGTTAGCACAGGCGCGCGCTGCTGGCTGACAAGCGCGGCGGGGCGCGCTAGGCAGGGGCAAATGACAAGGAGCCCCGCCCAATGACCATTCAAGTGCTGTTCGCCGGTAAACCTGCCGCCTGGGACGATTACCGCGTGCCATTGCAACAGGCCTGTGCCGAGGCCGGGCTGAACGTCGAGATCGCCCCCGACATGGGCCCGGCTGAGAGCGTCGATTATATCGTCTACGCCCCGAACGGCCCGTTGCAGGATTTCTCCCCCTATACAGGCACCAAGGCCGTGCTGAATCTCTGGGCCGGGGTCGAGAGGGTCGTGGGCAATGACACGCTCACGATGCCGCTGTGCCGCATGGTCGATGATGGGCTGGCCGAGGGCATGGTGGAATGGGTCACCGGCCATGTCCTGCGCCATCACCTTGGCATGGATGCGCATATTCACGGTCTGAATGGCGAATGGCGCGACACACCGCCGCCGCTGGCCCGCGACCGCGCCGTGACGATCCTTGGCATGGGGGAACTGGGGCAGGCCTGTGCCCGCGCGCTCGCCGCGCTGAACTTCCGCGTCAGTGGATGGAGCCGCAGCCCGCATGACGTGCCGGGCGTCACCACCCATCACGGTGCCGATGGCCTGCGCCCGGCGCTGGCCGAGGCCGAGATCGTCGTGCTGCTGCTGCCCGACACGCCGCAAACCGAAAACACCCTCGACGCCGAAGCGCTGGCATGGCTGCCGCGCGGGGCCGTCGTCATCAATCCCGGTCGCGGGCCGCTCATCGACGATGATGCGCTGCTGGCGGCGCTCGATAGCGGGCAGATCGCCCATGCCACGCTTGATGTGTTCCGGGTGGAGCCGCTGCCCGCCGATCATCCCTATTGGTCCCATCCGCAGGTCACCGTGACGCCGCATATCGCGTCCAGCACCCGGCCGGGGTCCTCCGCGCGGGTCATCGCGGAAAACATCCGCCGGGGCGAGGCGGGGGAGCCGTTGCTTTATCAGGTGGATCGCGACCGCGGCTATTGAGCCAAAAGGATCAAGCGTCGCCGCCGAACAGATCGTCCTGACCGGGCAGGCGCGGCGGTGCCAGCCCCAGATGCGTCCACGCCCGATGCGCCAGCATCCGCCCGCGCGGGGTGCGTTGGATCAAGCCCTGCTGCAACAGATAGGGCTCGATCACCTCCTCCAGCGCATCGCGGCTTTCCGATAGGGCGGCGGCCATCGTTTCAATCCCGACCGGACCCCCGTGGTAATGTTCGGCAATCAGCGTCAGGTAGCGACGGTCCGCGCCATCCAGCCCGATCTCATCCACCCCCAGCCGCGTCAGCGCGCTATCGGCCAGTTCGCGGGTCAGACGGCCATCGCCCTCGACCAGCGCGAAATCCACCACCCGGCGCAGCAGCCGACCGGCGATCCGGGGGGTGCCACGGGCGCGGCGCGCGATCTCCAGACAGCCATCCTCATCCGCAGGCACGCCCAGCAGACGCGCGCCCCGGCGGACGATCTCATTCAGCTCCGGCACCGTGTAGAATTGTAGCCGCGTCGGGATGCCGAACCGGTCGCGCAGAGGCGTTGTCAGCAGCCCCAGCCGGGTCGTGGCCCCAACCAGCGTAAAGGGCTGCAATTCGATCCGCACGGTGCGCGCGGCGGGGCCTTCACCGATCACCAGATCCAGCTCGAAATCCTCCAGCGCCGGGTAGAGAACCTCCTCCACCACCGGGCTCAGGCGGTGAATCTCGTCGATAAACAGAACATCGCGCGCTTCCAGATTGGTCAGGATCGCCGCCAGATCGCCCGCCTTGGCCAGAACGGGCCCGGAGGTCATGCGAAAATTCACCCCCAATTCCCGCGCCATGATCTGCGCCAGCGTGGTTTTACCCAGCCCCGGCGGGCCGTGAAACAGCGTGTGGTCCATCGCTTGCCCACGCCGCCGCGCGCTTTCGATAAACACCGCCAGATTGGCGCGCGCCTCGGCCTGACCGATGAATTCCGACAGGCCTTGCGGGCGCAGCGCGCGATCCTCGGTCAGCGGGTCATCGGGCAGCGGCTCGGGGCGTAGGGTCGGGTCGGGGCGGTCGTCGGGATGCGGGTCGGCCATCGGATCAGCCTTTCGGAGCCAGCAGGCGCAGCGCGGCGCGGATCAGGTCCGGGGCTTCGGCGTCAGGCGCGTCACTGGCGGCCTGCGCCACCGCGCCCGCGGCCTCGCCCGGCGCATAGCCAAGGTTCGACAAGGCCGACAGCGCATCCGCCTGCGCCACGGCGCCGCCCGACGGGGCGGGGGCCGATTTGCCGCGCCGCTGCGGCGCCGGGGCCTCGATCACATCCGTGTCGATGTCGGGCAGCGTATCCCCGGCGGTGCGGTTCATCGTGGCGGCCAGCGCCATCACGCCCGGTGCCTTATCCTTCAGTTCATTCACGACGCGCTGCGCGATCTTCGGCCCCACACCCGGCGCGGCCTTCACCGCGTTCCAATCGCCCAGTGCGATGGCGCGGCTCACGCCTTCGGGGCCGAGCGTGCCTAGGATCGCCAGCGATGCCTTTGCCCCGATGCCCTGCACCGACACCAGCAGCCGGTGCCATTCCTTCTCCAGCAGGGTGGGGAAGCCATAGAGCTGCAACAGATCCTCGCGCACGACCAGATCGGTATAAAGCGCCACGGCCTCATTCGGGCCGGGCAGGGCCATCATGGTGCGCTCTGACACATAGACCAGATAGCCGACGCCACGCACGTCAATCAGCACATGGTCGCTCGCGCGGTAGTCGAGCCGTCCGGCAATGCGTCCGATCATGGGGAGGATCCTTATCCTTGGGCCTTGGCCACGGCGGCGGCAAGCCTGCCGGAGCTGCGGGCATGGTGGGCGTGGCACAGCGCGATGGCCAGCGCATCGGCGGCATCGGGGCTGTGGATCTGCACGCCGGGGAATTGCAGGCGGATCATGTGATCGATCTGCTGCTTGGCTGCGTGGCCGACACCGACCACCGTTTTCTTGACCGCGTTAGGGGCATATTCGCCAATCTCGATCCCGGCCTGCGCGGGCACCAGAAGGGCAATCGCCCGTGCCTGTCCCAGCTTCAGCGTCGCCGCGCCGTCCTTGTTGACGAATGTTTGTTCGACCGCCGCATGGCTGGGCTGATGGGTCAGGAAAACCGCGCTCAACTGGCCGTGCAGGTCCAGCAACCGTTGCGCCAGCGGGCCTGATCCGGTCGCCGTGCGGCAGGTGCCATTGGCCAGATGCCGGATCTTGCTGCCCGCGACCTCGATCACGCCCCAACCCATGTTGCGCAGACCCGGATCAATGCCGATCACCCGCATGCTGCTGCCCCTCGCATTCGCGTATTTCATTGTCGCTACCACTCGTTTCTGGCGAGCGGTTCCAGCGGGTTAGCACGAAAAGAGAACATCGGCCAGAGCCCGCACCACAGCTTTCCCCCGGACATGCCCGCAGGCCCGATCCTTCGCCGACTGTCATGAAGTTTTTACTATGCACAAATTGCAAGCAAGCCATGCTCAAAAGCCCCCTTGTGAGGGCAGTTTGAAAACTCTACCTCCCCAGCCATGACGCGGCCCGTTGAAAAGGGCCACTGGCCCCAATCTTCGAGGATCGCATTATGACCTATTTCGACCAAAGCGCCCTGCGCGCCCCCCGCTCCGGCATGTTCACCCGTCTGGTGGGCCGTCTCAACGACTGGAACGACACCCGCCTGACGCGCAAGGCATTGTCCTCGCTCACGGATCGTGAGCTGGACGATATCGGCCTGACCCGCCGCGACGTGGACGCCCTGGGCCGCTGAGCCCCGCTAAGGCAGGCGCGCGCCAAGGCGCCGCTTGCCGCCCGGTTCACGACCCGATCCACATGAAAATGGCCGCGTCCTGTGAAGGGCGCGGCCATTTTGCATTTGAAATCCTGTTGCCGGGCAGATCCCGGCGGGCAGGGGCTTAGCCGAACATCGGCGCGATCCACTGCGCGACCTGCAGGGTCAGCGGGTCGATCCCCATCATGAGAGAGCCGAACCGGTCAATTGCATCGCCATCGCGCAGATTTTCGATCCGAGCGATGTAATTCACCGCCCCCAGATCCGCCAGCACCGCGCCCTTGAACGCGACAAACCCGGCCAGCGCGGTCAGCGCCATGCGCATCTTGCCGCGACGCCCGCCAGAACGGCGCGTCTCGACATAGCGATCCTCTGCGACCAGCGCGGTGTCCTGCTGGTGCTGCCGCTCAATGCGCCGGCTGCGTGCGCTAAACATGGATGGATTGTGCATTGCCCTACACTCCCTACATTGTCCCTTATGATCGACCTCAGGTCCCAGTCCCGGTGTCGATGGTGTAGGGATACGAAGCAATTCGGGCGGCATTGGGGCGCAAGCTCAGGCTTTTTTGAGACAGAGCGTGGTCCAGTCTCCAATCGTTTCGCGTTTGTGGACGGTTGCGCCCTGCGCCGCATAGGCCGCAACGACCGCATCCGCCTGTGGATTAAGGATGCCCGACAGGATCGCATAGCCCCCCGGTGCCAGTGCGCCGCACAGATCGGGCGCTAATCCGATCAGCGGCCCCTTCAGGATATTGGCAAAGATCAGGTCGAACGGCGCGGCGGCGGCCAGTTCGGCATTATCGAACCCTTCGGCCACAAGGCAATGCACCTGACCCGTCATGTCATTGGCCGCCAGATTGACCTCGGCCACTTCGACCGCGATGGGGTCGATGTCAGACGCCAGCACCGGCACCTGCCAGATCCGCGCTGCCGCCATCGCCAGAACGGCGGTGCCGCAGCCGATATCGGCCACGGCGCGCGGGGCGAGGCCTGCGTCAATCAGGTGGTCCAGCGCTTCCAGACAGCCCAGCGTGGTGCCGTGATGGCCGGTGCCGAACGCCATGCCCGCCTCGATGAGCAGCGGCTCGACGCCGTCGGGCACCTGATCCGCGCTATGGCTGCCATAGACGAAAAAGCGCCCGGCCACGACCGGGGCCAATTCTTCCTCGACCTTGGCGATCCAATCGGTTTCCGGCAATTCCGTCACCTCGAACGGCGCGGAGCCATGCGCAGCGGCGAGCAATGCCAGACCTGCCTCATCGGGGGTTTCGATGAAATAGGCGGTGATTTCCCAATCGGCGGTTTCGGTCTCGATCTCCTCCGCGCCGTCCTCCTGAATCTCGAAAACGCTGACGCCGGTCGGCTCCGGGCTGAGGTTTTCCAAAGCCTCGCCCAGCGTCTCGGCCGCGTGTTTGCCGTTGATCGTGCTAAAGGCGGTATAGGTCGGCATGGGTCGCTCCTGCTTGGGTGCTTCCCGGTAGGCCAGCGCCGCGAGGGGGTCAAGCGCGGGCCGATCTGGCGCGCGCGTCTTGTTCCCGCAGGTCGCGCGCCTTACATCACCTGCCATGAAGCGCTTCATCCCCTTTGTTGCCTCCGACCCGGTGGTGGCTGTCCTGCGGCTGAACGGGGCGATCGCCTCCGGTCCGCGCGGGCTGTCCGATGCCGGCATGGCCCCGCTGATCGAAAAGGCCTTCCGCCGTGGCAAACCCGCCGCTGTCGCCTTGTCGATCAATTCGCCCGGCGGCTCGCCCGCCCAAAGCTCCCTCATCGCCGCCCGCATTCGGCGTCTGGCGGAGGAAAAGAACATCCCCGTCGTGGCCTTTGTCGAGGATGTCGCGGCCTCGGGTGGCTATTGGCTGGCCTGTGCCGCCGACGAAATCATCGTCGATCAGACCTCGATCACCGGCTCCATCGGTGTGATCTCGGCCTCCTTCGGGCTGCATGAATTTCTGGGCCGTCACGGGATCGAGCGGCGGGTGCATACCGCAGGCGGCTCCAAAAGCTTCCTCGATCCGTTCCGCCCCGAAAACCCCGAGGATGTGGCCCGGCTCAAACGGCTGCAAACCGCGATCCACGACAGTTTCATCGCCCATGTGAAATCCCGGCGCGGCGATAAACTCGACGCCGAGGCGGATCTGTTCACCGGTGATATCTGGGTCGGGCAGGGCGCGATTGACGTGGGCCTTGCCGATGGGATCGGGCATCTCGTTCCGGTCATGCAGCAACGCTTCGGCGCGAAAACCCGGTTTGTCAGCTATGGCCAGAAGAAAGGCCTGCTGGCGCGCGTCGGCATGTCACTCGCCGCCGATACGCTGGGCCATGTCGAGGAATCCGCACTCTGGGCCCGCTACGGGGTTCAGCGTTGACCCGCATTGTCATCTACTTCCTGATCGCCATCGCCATCCTCGCGCTGCTGGGGAAGCTCAACCTGCCCAGCCTGCCGAAGGGCAAGGGCAAGCGCGGCCCGGATAAGCTGCCGAAGCCGCGCAAATGCGCCGATTGCGGGGCGCCCGTGATCGGCGGCGATCCCTGTCCCTGCAAGAATTGGGAGTAATCCGTGGCGCTTGACCTAATGCTGGCCGCGCTTGGCCTCGTGATCTTGCTGTTTGCGGGCGACGCGCTGGTGCGCGGTGCCGTCAACATGTCGCTGCGTATCGGCATTCCGGCGATGATCGTGTCGCTGACCATCGTGGCCTTTGGCACCTCCGCGCCGGAATTGCTGATCTCCGTCAGCGCGATCCTCGACGGCGCGCCGGGTCTGGCGCTCGGCAATGTCGTCGGCTCCAACATCGCCAATGTGCTGCTGGTGCTGGGCCTGCCTGCGGTGATTTCCGTCCTCCACAGCTCTGGCAGCGACATCCGCACCACCTATGCGCAGATGCTGGCCGCGACGGTGCTGTTCATCGGGCTGGCGCTCACCGGACCGATCACATGGATCGACGGGCTGATCCTGCTGGCGGGTCTGGGCCTGATGCTGGGCCATGCGCTGCATAGCGCGCGGGGCCACCGCCGGGCGGAAAAATCCCGCGCCGCCACCGAAGCCGCCGCCAAGGCCAGCGCGACAGATCCCATAGACGAGACCGAAGTCGAAGGCGCCGATCCCTCCATGCGTTGGTGGAAAATCGCGCTCTATCTCGCGTTGGGCCTGATCGGCCTGCCCCTAGGCGCCAATCTGCTGGTCGACAGCTCCATTTCCATCGCCACCGCGCTGAATGTGCCCGATACGGTGATCGGCCTGACGCTTGTCGCGGTCGGCACCTCGCTGCCGGAACTGGCCACCACCGTCGTCGCCGCGCTGCGCCGTCAGGCCGATGTGGCGCTGGGCAATGCCATTGGCTCCAACATGTTTAACCTGCTGGGCATTCTGGGCGTCGCCTCCCTCGTCGGGCCGATCCCGGTGGACCCGGAAATTCGCAATTTCGACCTGTGGGTGATGCTGGCCGCGTCGCTGGCGCTGGTGCCGTTTGTCTGGTTCCGGCGCGATATGGGGCGGCGCGTGGGGCTTGCGTTCTGTGCGCTCTACGGCGTCTACCTATGGGCAGTGGTGGCCTGACACGACAAGGAGAGCGCAGGACATGAGTGCTGCATTGGTAACCGGCGCGGCGCAGCGTCTGGGGCGCGCGATGGCGCTGGAACTGGCCGGGCAGGGCTATGATATTGCCGTGCATTACCACGGCTCCGACGACGCCGCCCGCACATTAGTGGCCGAAATCCGCGCCACGGGCCGCCGGGCGGAGGCGCTGCGCGCCGATCTGACCGTCGAGGCCGATATGCAGGCGCTGGTGGACCGGGCGGTGCAGGCGCTGGACCAGCCGCTGAGCGTGCTCGTGAACAATGCGTCAATCTTCGAATATGACAATATCACCTCGGCCAGTCGCGACGGCTGGGACCGCCATATGGAAAGCAACCTGCGCGCGCCCTTCGTTCTGACCCAGAACTTCGCCGCGCAGGTGGCGGACCCGGTGCAGGACGCGGGCGGTGAGCCGCGCGCACAGGGTCTCATCGTCAATATGCTCGACCAGCGCGTGCGCAAGCTGACCCCGGAATTCACCAGCTACACGCTGGCCAAGATGGGGCTTTGGGCGCTGACGCAGACTTCGGCCATGGGGCTGGCCCCGCGCGTGCGGGTCAATGCCATCGGGCCGGGGCCCACATTGAAGGGCGCGCGTCAGTCGCAGGCGCATTTCGACAACCAGCGCCAAGCCACCATTCTGGAGCGCGGTTCGGACCCCGACGATATCTGCGCCGCGCTGGCCTATCTGCTGCGCGCGCGGGCCGTGACGGGTCAGTTGATCTGCGTCGATGGCGGTCAACATCTGGCATGGCGCACGCCCGATATCCTCGGTGCGGAATAACCTGCAAAACGGCTTTGCAGAAATGGTTATGCACCGCTAACCCTGACGTAACGAGAGTGTTACGGTTTTATTAACGATTTCAAACGATTGCCCGAGAGCGGAAAAATTCCGTTTTAAATCAAGGCCTTGGAAAAGTGCCTATTTTGCAGGCAAGGAGACGAAATCCCCTGTTTGCAAAGGCAATTCCAATCCGCCCCGAACTTCTCCGCAGGCTTATCCACAGGAACGGTGGATTTGTTTCCTCTTGCCCCTGAACGACCTAGATTGCAGCCAATCATGGAATCACGAACACCCGAAAATCCCGCCCCTTCAGGTGACGCAACGGCCTCCGATCCGCCCGAACGGGAGCCGATCCCCGAAGGCGTGAACGCCCCCGGCGTCACCGGGTATGCCTGTGTGCAATCCTATCTCAAAACGCTCGACAGCTCGCCCGGCGTTTACCGGATGCTCGATGCCGAAAGCCGGGTTCTCTACGTCGGCAAGGCGCGCAATCTGCGGGCGCGCGTGTCGAATTACGCGCGCCCCTCTGGCCATTCGGGGCGCATCGAACGGATGATCCGCGAAACCGCGTCGATGATGTTCCTGACCACCCGAACCGAGGTCGAGGCGCTGCTGCTGGAACAGAACCTCATCAAGCAGCTGAAGCCGCGGTACAACGTGCTGATGCGCGACGATAAATCGTTTCCGAATATCCTCGTCGCCAAGGATCACGCCTATCCGCAAATCCGCAAACATCGCGGCGCGAAAAAGGATAAAGGCGCCTATTACGGCCCCTTTGCCAGCGCAGGCGCGGTGAACCGGACGCTGAACCAGTTGCAGAAGGTATTTTTGCTGCGCAACTGCACCGACAGCACATTCGAAAGCCGCACGCGGCCCTGTCTGCTCTACCAGATCAAGCGCTGCTCCGCGCCTTGCGTCGGTCATGTGAGC
This sequence comes from Marinobacter sp., assembly GCA_040119125.1. Taxonomy (GTDB): domain Bacteria; phylum Pseudomonadota; class Alphaproteobacteria; order Rhodobacterales; family Rhodobacteraceae; genus Pacificitalea. The sequence goes on along the minus strand of JBEDTR010000005.1, from coordinate 106,023 downwards.
GAGGCTGATTACGCCGGTCTGGTCAAGGATGCCGAACGCTTTCTGTCGGGCCGGTCCACCGAAATGCAGGGCAAGCTCGCCGCCGATATGGAGGCCGCCTCAGAAGCGATGGAATTCGAACGCGCCGCCGCCCTGCGCGACCGCATCCGCGCGCTGACACAGGTCCAAAGCTCCCAAGGCATCAACCCGCGCGGCGTGGCCGAAGCCGATGTGATCGGCCTGCATATGGAGGGCGGGCAGGCCTGCGTTCAGGTTTTCTTCATCCGCGCCAATCAAAACTGGGGCAATCGCGATTACTACCCGCGCACCGGCTCCGGCGCCGGCCCCGAAGAGGTGCTCGCCGCCTTTGTTGGTCAGTTTTATGATGGGAAAGAACCGCCGCGTCAGGTGATCGTCAGCCACGATCTAGAAGAACGCGACCTGATGGCGGAGGCATTGACGAAACATGCGGGCCGCAAGGTCGAGATCCTCGTGCCCCAGCGCGGCGAGAAGGCCGAATTGGTCGCGGGCGCGGTGCGCAACGCCCGCGAAAGCCTCGCGCGCCGCATGTCCGAAAGCGCCACGCAGACCAAGCTGTTGCAGGGTCTGGCCGAGGCCTTTGCCCTGCCTGCGCCGCCCCAGCGCGTGGAAGTCTACGACAACTCCCATATCCAAGGCGCATTCGCCGTCGGCGCGATGATCGTCGCGGGGCCAGAGGGATTCATCAAATCTCAATACCGGAAGTTCAACATCCGGGGCGATGATCTGACGCCGGGCGATGACTTTGGCATGATGAAGGAGGTGTTGAAGCGCCGCTTCACCCGGCTACTGAAGGAAGACCCGGATCGGCAGGGCGAAACCTGGCCGGACCTGCTGTTGATCGACGGCGGGGCAGGGCAGATTTCAGCGGTAGCCAGCATCATGGCGGAATTGGGGGTGGAAGACATCCCCGTGATCGGCGTGGCAAAGGGCATCGACCGCGACGCGGGCAAGGAGGAATTCCACCGCCCCGGCAAGCAGCCCTTCGCGCTGCGCCACAATGATCCCGTGCTCTATTTCGTGCAGCGCCTGCGCGATGAATCGCACCGCTTCGTCATCGGCGCGCATCGCGCGAAACGGTCCAAGGCCGTAGGCGCCACGCCGCTGGACGAAATCGCAGGCGTCGGCGCGACCCGCAAACGCGCGCTGCTGACCCATTTCGGCTCGGCCAAAGCCGTCAGCCGCGCCGATCTAGCCGACCTGAAAGCCGTCGATGGCATTAGCGCCACGATGGCCCAAACGATCTACGACCACTTCCACGACGGCGGATGAGCGGCGTCTGCTCGGCAGTTTTCTGCGGCGCTTCCCAGAGGAGCGCGCCAGACCCTGGGAGGGCACAGCCGGACGGGTCGAATTCTGCGCTTTATGGCACCGCCCCGCCGAGCATCTGACCAGTGACCAACGTCGAAAGGCGCCCTCCCGTCGGGAGGGTCGGGCGCGGTCCGGGGGCTGGTCGCCCCCGAACCCAGTGAGGCTGTGATGGGGTTGCGGGGCGCCTGACTGACCTTCCATTTGGCGCGCGCTCACCCGCTGGCCTCGCAGGGCATCTGTGGGGTGACCAACGTCGAAAGGCACCCTCCCGTCGGGAGGGTCGGGTGCGGTCCGGGGGCTGATCGCCCCGAACCAAGTGAGGCCGTAATGGCGTTGCTCGGCGTCTGAGTGACTTTCTGATTGGCGCGCGCTCAGCCGCTGGTCGCGCCGGGCATCTGTGGGGTGACCAAGGTCGAAAGGCGTTCTCCGTCGGGAGGGTCGAGGACGGGATGGGGCTGGTTGCTTGCGGGTCGAGTTGGGCTCTGACGGCGTCGCCTACCACTGGTTGAGGGGGCGAGGCTCGTAAACCTTACCCACGCGATGGATACCTTACCCAGCGGGCCAGAACCTTACCCCCGGGTAAGGTCGCCTTGGTCGCGTCCATCCAGCTACCCGCATTCCCAGTCGGGTAAGCCTTTGTGCCAACTCAATATTCCAGCGTTCCACGCACGGCGCGGGTCCAAGCTTGATAGCGGGCGTCGCGGTCGGCGGTGGTCATGCCCGGCTCGAAGGAGCGGTCAACGGCGCGGCTTTCGGCGAAGCCTGCCGCGTCGGGGTAGACGCCGGCGCGCATGCCTGCGACCCAAGCGACGCCAAGCGCGGTGGTCTCAAGTATCCTCGGACGGTCGACCCGCGCGCCGGTGATGTCGGCGAGGAATTGCATCGTCCAATCGCTGGCCGTCATGCCGCCATCGACGCGCAGGGTCTGGCCCAGGCTTTCCTCAGACCAATCCTGTCGCATCGCCTCGATCAGATCGCGGGTCTGGTAGCCCACGCTTTCCAGCGCGGCGCGGGCCAGTTCGGCGGGGCCGGAATTACGGGTCAGCCCAAAGATCGCGCCCCGGCAATCGGCGTTCCAATAGGGCGCGCCCAGCCCGGTGAAGGCGGGGACAAGGATCACCGGCTGGTTCGGGTCCGACGCTTCGGCGAGGCCTTGGGTTTCTTCGGCATGGCCGATCATCTTCATGGAATCGCGCAGCCATTGCACGGCGGCCCCGGCGACGAAAATCGATCCTTCGAGCGCATAGCGCGTCTGCCCGCCCAGCCGGTAGGCGACGGTGCCCAGCAGCCGGTTTTCGCTGCGCACCAGATCAGGCCCGGTGTTGAGCAGCGCAAAGCAGCCCGTGCCATAGGTGGATTTCAGCATGCCCGGCTCGAAACAGGCCTGCCCGATGGTGGCGGCTTGCTGATCGCCCGCGACCCCCTGAATGGGCAGCACGCGATCCCCGATCAGATCGGTTTCGCCGAAATCCGCATCGCAATCGAGGATTTCAGGCAGCAGCGCCATGGGCACGCCAAGTAGGTCGCAGATCTCTTCGTCCCATTCGCAGGTGCGGATGTTCAACAGCAGCGTGCGCGAGGCGTTGGTGATGTCGATGACGTGGCGCTTGCCGCCGGTCAGGTTCCAGATCAGCCAGCTGTCGATGGTGCCAAAGGCGAGCTTGCCCGCGGCGGCCTTCTCGCGCGCGCCGTCGACCTGTCCCAAAATCCAGTCGATCTTCGTGCCGCTGAAATAGGGGTCGAGCAGCAGGCCCGTGCGCTCGGTGATCATCGGCTCATGCCCGTCATCGCGAAGCTGCGCACAGGTGGCAGAGGTGCGGCGGTCTTGCCAGACGATGGCGTTATGGATGGGTTTGCCGGTGTCGCGATCCCAGATCACGGTGGTTTCGCGCTGGTTGGTAATGCCGATGGAGGCAATCGGCGTGTCGCCCGCTTTCTGCGCCACATCGCGGCAGACCTTCAGGGTCAGATCCCAGATTTCAGTCGCATCATGTTCGACCCAGCCGGAGTGGGGGAAATGCTGGGTCAGTTCGGCCTGCGCGCTATGGGCGGGCTCGATCGACTCATCGAAGAGGATCGCCCGTGTCGAGGTGGTGCCTTGGTCGATGGCCAGAATATAGGTCATGCGCGTCTCTCCCTGCGTCTTGCCGCCCGCGGTTGGCCGCGTGGCGGGACTTTGGGTCAAACTGGGGCAAGGGGGGCAGGGGGGCAAGGGCGTAGCCTTCGGCATATGGCGGCGAAACAAAGCGCGCGCATCGTTTCGTCAGGCGTAACAATGTCCAGAAATGGCCAATATCGCACCATAACGATGACTGAATGCCGGGGCAGAAACAAACCTGTAGCTGCAAAAGCTTCCCTCGGCGTCGCGCGTTAATTGCCCCCACCCAGTGTGCGGCGTCGAGGATCTGGGGGCATTTTGGGGCGGTTTGGCCGCCGGACCGCTGGCCCATCGGGTTGCGCCCTCCGCCAAGACATCTGGCCCCGTTTCGACCCCGCGCCGATACTGCCTGTTCAACAGGCAGCAGTCTGCCCGCAGGTCCATTCGTCTGCAAATGTGTTCAGCCTGTCTTTCGTGCCTGCGCCCGCTCGGCTAGGGTCCGGGCAAGCTAACGATCTGACCTGAGAGGACACTGCCCGCCATGCGCGATTTCCAGAAGCCCGGACGCTCCGCCGTCTATGCCCGCAACGGGATGTGCGCCACCTCGCATCCTCTGGCCGCCGCTGTGGCGGTTGATCTGCTGAAGCAGGGCGGCTCGGCGGTGGATGCGGCCTTGGGCGCGGCGGCGATTTTGTCGCAATGCGAGCCGCCGATGACCGGGTTTGGGGGCGATTGTTTCGCCTTGGTCAAACCTGCGGGCACCGAAGAAATCATCGGGCTGAATGCCTCGGGTCGCGGACCGGCGGGGCTGAGTGCCGCCGCTGTGCGGGCCGAAGGGCATAGTGTGATGCCGGTGACTTCGGCCCATGCGGTGACATTGCCCGGCGCGGTGGCGGGGTTCCTCGCGCTGTCGGAGCGCTTTGGACGTATGGATCTGGCCGATGTTTTCGCTCCGGCGATCCATTACGCCGACGAAGGCGTGCCGGTTGCGCCGCGTGTCGCGCTGGACATGGATCTGGCCACAGACCGCCTACAGGGCGTCGCGCGGCAGCATTACCTGAAGGACGGTCGCGCGCTGCGGGCGGGCGAGGTGTTCCGCGCGCCGGGGCAAGGCGAGGTGCTGCGCCGCATCGCCGCCGAAGGCCATGCGGGGTTCTATCAGGGCGAGGTTGCCGAGGATATGGTGCAGGCGCTGCAAGCCGCCGGCGGCAGCCACACGCTGGAGGATTTCGCAAGCGTGCAGCCCGAATGGACCACGCCCATTTCCGGCGGCTATCGCGGGCTGGAGATCGTGGAGCATAAGCCCAACGGGCAGGGCACCGCCGCGCTGCTGCTGGCGGCGATCCTTGAGCGGTTCGATCTGGCGTCGATGGACCCATGGGGGCCGGAGCGCACCCATATCGAGGCCGAGGCGACCAAGCTGGCCTATGACGCGCGCAACCGATTCGTGACCGATCCCGACTATATGGACCCGGTGACGCGGTTGCAGGCCGATGGGCTGGCCGACCGGCTTGCGGCCTTGATTGCACCCGACCGGGTGATGCCGGATGCGACGCGGATTTCCGAGGAAGTGCACCGCGATACCGTTTATCTGACGGTGGTGGACAAGGACCGCATGGCGGTGTCGCTGATCTACTCGATCTTCAACAGCTTCGGCTCTGGCATCGGCACCGATAAGTTCGGGCTGCTGATGCATAATCGCGGCGCGGGTTTCTCGATCACCGAGGGGCACCCGAACGAAGCCGCGCCGGGCAAGCGTCCGATGCACACGATCCTGCCCGGCATGATCCGCCAGCAAGGCAAGCTGTTGATGCCGTTCGGCGTGATGGGCGGGCAGTATCAGGCGGCAGGCCACGCGCGGTTTGCCTCCAATATCGCGGATTACGGGATGGACCCGCAAAGCGCGCTGGACGGGCCGCGGGCCTTTGCGTCCGATGGCGTGCTGGAGCTGGAAACCGGCTATCCGGAGGCCACCCGGCAGGCGCTGATCGATCTGGGGCACAATGTCACCGTGCCGGAACGGGCCATCGGCGGCGCGCAGGCGATCCGGCTGAACGACGGCGGTGATGTGCTGGAAGGCGCGTCTGACCCGCGCAAGGACGGCATGGCGCTGGGATATTGAACCGGGTGGGGGCGGTCGTCGGATCGATCGCCCCGCTTCCCTCAGATGGTGCCGCTACTTCGGTCTGAACCAGATCAGTTCAGTTGGAACTGCATGGGGTAGCGGCCATCCTCGAGATCGCCGAACAGCTCATCTAGATCCGGGTGATCGACCGGCTCGCCCGTATAGTCGGGGACAAGGTTCTGCTCCGACACATAGGCGACATAGTAGCTTTGATCGTTTTCGGCGAGCAGGTGATAGAACGGCTGTTCGCGGGAGGGGCGATTTTCCTCGGGGATGGATTCATACCATTCCTCGGTGTTGGAAAACGTCGCATCCACGTCAAAGACGACCCCGCGAAACGGATGTTTGCGGTGGCGGACAATCTGTCCAAGGTGATATTTGGCGCGGCTCTTCAGCATCTGAATGCGTCGTTCATCATATCTCACTAGGGGAAGACAAGGGCAAAAGTCCATTCACAGCCTACGGCATAGAGGGAAACACTGTGTGAACCGTAGCGTGACAGTCGCCCGGCAGGAGTTCCCGGTTCTGAAACAATCGTGATCACGCCGCGATCAAGGGTGGTTTTCCTGAGCGCTCTTTTCGCTTATCCTCAAGGGCAAAGAGCAAGAATGAGCAGTAACAAGAAAATGGGGCAGTGATGCGCAAATTCCTTTGCATCGCGATCCTGGCGGTCCTTTCGGGCTGCGGGGGCGGTAATTCCGTGCCGCCGCGCAATCTGGAAAACGCCTGCGATATCGTGAACGAACGGCCGGAATACCTGCGGGCCATGAAATCGACCGAGCGGCGCTGGGGTGTCCCGGTGGCGGTGCAGATGGCCACCATCTATCAGGAATCGAAATTTGTGGGCGATGCCCGCACGCCGCTGCAATTCGTGGTCGGCGTGATTCCCATGGGGCGGCAAAGCTCCGCCTTTGGCTATGCGCAAGCGCTCGACGCCACATGGGACGAATATCGCGACGAGAATGGCAGCCGGCGTGCCAAGCGTGACCGCATCCAGGACGCGACCGATTTCATGGGCTGGTACATGAACAAAACGCGGGAGCGGAACGGCATCCCGCTGTGGGACGCGGAGCGGCAGTATCTGGCCTATCACGAAGGCCATACCGGCTACGCGCGGGCCAGCTACAACGCCAAGCCGTGGCTGGTGCGGGTCGCCCGCTCCGTCGGCGATCGCGCGACGCTTTATAACACCCAGCTCAAGCGGTGCCGCAAGATCTAAGCGCGGCGCCTCATCGACATAAGAAAAACGCCCGGCCGCATCAGCGCGCCGGGCGTTTTCCTGTCTATGGGGTAAAGGCGCGTGGCTTAGCCGCCGCGGCGCTGGGTTTCCTGAACAATGTTGAACATGGTGGAGCCGAGATTGACGCCCTTGCGTAGATCGCCAAGGACAACGGTGGTCTGGGTGCCGCTGTCATCGGTGATGATCCACTGGCGCAGCTCGACGGGATTGGCCGTGAACTTCAGCTTGATATTACCGTATTCGGGATGCGCGGGGTCCTGCGCGGTGATGGTCGTGGTCTTGCCGTCACTGGTATGGCCGGTGACCATGCCAGAGCGCGAGAAGTCGACATTCTGCGCAAGGATGATCGACAGCGGCGTGCGCGAGAGCGGGTATTGCTCCGGCCCGGTGTTAGACTTGCCGTCGAACACCGCGACCTGCTGGCCGCCAGCCATGACCAGACTGTTGTCGGGCGCGGCATATTCAAACCGCACCCGGCCCGGCCGTTTCAAGAAGATCTGACCGGTCGAGATGGTCCCATCGGCATTGATCTGGGTGAACTCACCCTGAGCCGTCTGGAAGCTGTTGAGATAATTGGACATGGCACCAAGCGACAGCTGCTGCGCAAGCGCGGGCAGGCTCAGGCCAAGCCAGAGGGCGGGGATGAGTAGGATGCGTAGCGTTTTCATGACTTGAGATATAGATCGCAAATCCGATCCGCACATATCGAGATTTTTCACAAGCTGGTAAGCGGATTGTAACACATCCGGGCGTAGCGTGGCAGAGCAGGGCCAGCTAGCGCGCGATGCCGTCCCAGCAGGAGCCATCGACCACGAACAGGCGCATGGTGCGCTTGGCATAGGCTCCCTCAACCGGGTCGATCACGCCGGCAGACGTGGCGGCGCAGCCTTCGGGTGCGCGCTTCGACCGGGTGATCAGTAACACGCGCGTGTCCGTCGCGCCGGGATAGGGGAAGCTCTGGACGTAGTGATTGGGCGCGCGGCCCCGCTCCGGCTCCGCCCAGATCGGCAGGCTGGAGGCAGAGACGGATATGGCGGGGGTGGATGGGGCAGTCATGCCGTCTTGGGCCGGAAAATCCCCGCGGGCGCGATAAAACAGATCGGCCAGCACGTCGCGGTCGTCGGCGATAATGGCCGTAACGGGAAGCTCAGCCGCGCGGGTGGTGATGGCATCGCTCATCGCCTCGCGGCCCAACCAGCGCGCCATCAGGAGCGGCGCATCGGCGGTCAGACGCAAGGAGGGCGCGAAATGCGCGGCGACGGGCACAACCACGGCGAAGCTGCCATGCAGCACAAGGCTGGCAATCAGCAGCCAGCGCGCGCGCAGCAACAGCCACGGCACCACCGCCAGCGGCGCGGCCACATAGGCCGCAGCAGCCCAGTTGGCATAGGCTTGGTTCAGCAGGGCCTGCACGCAGACGAGCGCGATGATCGGCAGCGACAGCCACAGCACCAGCCCGCGCAGGGGCAGGGGCAGGGTGAGATGCGGGGCACTTGGCGGGCTTTGGCGCGAGTTTGGCGCCGAGTTTGGACCCGAACTTGGATCCGAGCGCTGGCGAGATGGGAGGCTCAAAGCGGGGCGCAGGGCCAGCCACAGCAACGTCGCAAGGAAAGCAGGACCGAAAACGACGAATTGCGCGCCTGCGAATTCGCCAAGCCCGGCGAAGTTCAACGCAGCCTTGGCGGCAGGGTCATTGACCCAATCGGCATTGTCCATCGTGTGGCGCAGGGTGGTCAGGCCGTTGGCGATGTTCCACGCCACATTGGGCGCGATGGCCAGGGCGAAACCCAGCAGGGCCAGCGCGGCGCGGCGCAGCGGCACCCGAAGCGCGGGGATGAATACCAGCGCAGGCAGCAACAGGATCAGGTAGTAGATGGCGGCGTATTTCGACATGACCCCGCCCCCCAGCGCCAGCCCGGCGATGAGAGCCCAGCGGCGCCCGCCTTCGTCGGCCAGCCGCAGCCATGCCAGCAGCGCCAGCGCAAGGAACGGAAACATCACACTGTCGGTGGAAATCATGTAGCTGCCGACCGTGACCAGCGGCAGGGTCAGATAGGCCGCCGCGACCCAAGGCGCGGCGCGCGGCGCGATGTGGCGGGCGGTGATCGCGGCCAGCAGCGCCGCCGTTATCGCGTGCAGCGCAATTGCGGGCAGGCGGACCCAGAAGGCCCCGTCACTGCCAGCAAGGTCGGTGACCGCACGCAGCAGCCAGCCGATCATCGGGGGTTTGGAATAATAGCCGAAGGCAAGATCCTGCCCCCAAAGCCAGTATTGCGCCTCATCGACGTAAAGGTCGGTGTGATCGAGGGCGAGCCCCACCACGCGCAATGCAAGGATCACGCCGATCACCCACGCGCAGCGCACCGCCCAAGGCGGGGAGGGGCGGTGGGACGCCATGGAATCAGGCTTCGCGCTGATTGCTGGTATGGATCAGCCACAGATTGCGGGCATAGATCAGCAGCCCCATCGACTGCCCCAGCACAAACACCGGATCGGCGCGATAGAGCGCGTAGGTCAGCAGGGTCGCGCCCCCGGCGAGCGAGAAATACCAGAAATACACGGGCACCACCGATTCACCGGCCTTTTCGGAAGCGAGCCATTGCACGAGGAACCGCGCGGTGAACATCAGCTGCCCGGCAAGCCCGATGATGACCCACCAGAATTCACGCCAATTGCCGACATGGAGCCAATCGAAGATCTGCGCGGTCATTGCTCCGGCCTCCATTCAGTGCCCGCAGCTTTCTTGCGGCGCTTGATCAGCCACGCAACGGCGAGCAGGTCCGGCACGCCGACAAGAGCGCGGCGCAGGTTGGTATATTTGGAATTGCCCGCATGGCGTTCCCGGTGGGACACATCGACATGGCGGATTTCCCAGCCTTCGCGCGCGAAAAGCGCGGGCAGGTAGCGGTGCATGTGATCGAAATAGGGCAGCGACAGAAACGCGTCGCGCCGAAACCCCTTGAGCCCGCAACCGGTGTCGCGGGTGCCGTCGCTGAGCATGCGCCCGCGCAGCCCATTGGCAAGCCGCGAGGCCCAGAGCTTGGATCGGCTGTCCTGACGGTCGACCCGCTGCCCGGCGACGAGGCCGAGCTTACCGGTCGTATCCCCAAGCAGAGGGGTGAACAGCTTCGGCAGTTCGGCGGGCGGGTTTTGACCGTCGCCATCCAGCATGCAGATCACGGGCGCGCGGGCGGCCAGCACGCCGGAATGGATTGCGGCGCTTTGGCCCGCGCTTTGCTGGTGGCGGATCAGGCGGATGCGGGAGTCGGCGACGATCATCTCGCGGGCGAGGCTGGCGGTCTCGTCGGTGGAGCCGTCATCGACGACGATCACCTCGAACTTATCCAGCCCGGCGCAGGCGTCAAGGATTTCGCCCACGACCGGCCCTAGATTAGGGGCCTCGTTGCGCATCGGGATCACCACCGAGAGCTGTGTCATGAGCGACCCATCATGGCTGTTGCCTTTGCCGTTGGAACGTCTGTGGCGCGCAAAACATGCCGCGCGTTCGTCTTAGACACCAACATGCGCCGGAATACCAACCCCGCGCGCTCATCCGCGACGTAAGGTGTCGCCCAGCGACAACGTCGGCTGAAGTTCGATCCGCTCACCCGCGCCCGCGCCGGGGGTGCCTGCCGCATCCGCGTATTCAGCGATAATGCGCGCGGCCTCGCGCCCGATCTCAAGGCGACAACTGTCCATCGTGGCCAGCCGCAACGGGAAGCCATCGACAATTTCCATGCCATTGAACCCGGCAAGCCCGATCTGACCCGGCACATCAATGCCATGCGTCATGCAGTGCAGCAGCCCGCCGGCACCGATCATGTCGTTGGAATAGTAGATGAAATCCAGATCCGGGGTGCGGTTCAGCATGGCCTCGGTCATTTCCCGGCCCTTGGCGATGCCGGACCCGCCGGAGTAGAATTGACGATCCGCGATTTCGACGCCGGCCTTGGCGAGCGCGTCGGTGAAGCCTTCGAAGCGTTTGCGGGCGCGATGGTCGAGCGGCATCTTGGTGCCCATGAACCCGATGCGGCGATATCCCGCCTGCAGAATTTCCTGCGCCATCATCCGGCCCGCGCGCCGGTGGGAAATGCCAACCACGGAATCGACCGGCGCGCCGTCGACATCCATGACCTCGACCACCGGAATGCCTGCGCCGCGCAGCATCGCCACCGCCGCTTCGGTATGTTCGAGCCCGGCGATGATGACGCCGGTGGGACGCCATGACAGCATCTCATAGAGCACGGCCTCTTCCCGCTCGGGCAGGTAGTTCGTGACGCCGACGACGGGCTGCAATGCAGTGTCGTCGAGCACGGAGGTGATGCCGGTCATGACCTCGGGAAAGACCTGATTCGACAGCGAGGGGATCACCACGGCGACCAGATTGACCCGCGAGGAGGCCAGGGCGCCTGCGATCTTATTGGGCACATAGCCCAGCCGTTTGGCGGCCTCCAGCACACGCGCGCGGGTCGTGTCGGACACGTCGCCGCGATTTCGCAACACGCGGCTGACGGTCATTTCGCTGACGCCCGACGCTTCGGACACGTCGCGCAATGTCAGAGGGCGGCGGGGGGGGATGTCGGAGGTATTGGTCACGTCGCACTCGCTCGGTCTGGATCAGCCCTGTCTAAGCCCGGATGCCCCGAAGCGGAAGCGCCGATGACGCAAGGCTTCGTATCGGCGCGTCACCGCGGCAGACAGAATACACCTTCAAACCGGATGGCCGAGGCGTTAAGGAAAGCCTTCGTGGCCCCGTGGCTCAACTGGATAGAGCAATCCCCTCCTAAGGGATAGGTTGCAGGTTCAAGTCCTGCCGGGGTCACCATCCATCTGGCATGTTTTGCACCGGCGGTTGCCCTGCGTCGTTGCGCCGATATTGGCGCGCGGCGGAGATCGCTGGCGTCGTTCACCGTTTCGCGATGGCGAAAAATTCTGCGACGGGAATGGGCCGGGCCCCCGTTTCACTTCCCAGATGAAAATGGGAAGGACCCCCGACATGACACTTCGCCGTACCCCTGCCGCATTGCTTGCCATCAGCACCTCGCTTGCGCTTTTCGTGCCGTTTGCGGCGCAGGCCCAGCAGAGCCGCCAGCAACATTGTGACCCGCGCGCCGCGGCCTGTTCGACGTCGAGCGATCACAGCGACAACCACACGACCCGGTCCGATCAGAACGCCAACAAGAAATCTCAGAAGGCGGAGACCGTGACCCGGCAGACGACGACGAAGAAAGTGGTCATCAAGCAGGTGGCGGCGCCGAAGAAATCGGTGACCAAGAAGACCGTGATCAAGACCCCAGTCAAACAGGTCGTGGTCGCAAATGGGCCCCGTGCGGGCGCGCGGGTGCATAATGCACGCTATCTGAGCACCGTGGAATTGCGCCGCTTGCCGAAACTGCCAAAGGGGCAGGGCTACCGTGTGCAGGACAACCATGTTGTGCGGGTCAGCGATGACACCCAGAAAATCCTCGCCGTGGTCGGCCTGATGAGCGTGCTGCTGAACTGAGCGCCAGATTGAACTGTGCCCCACAAACGGAAACGGTCGGTCCCTTGCAGGACCGACCGTTGGTGTTCTTGCGCGGCTGAGCTGCCCTACAGGTTGTCGGGCTGCGGCATGCCGAGGATGTGGAAGCCGCCGTCGACCGTGACGATTTCGCCCGTGGTGCAATTGCCGTAGTCGGAGGCGAGGTAGACCGCCGTGCCGCCGATGGCCTCCAGCGTTGCGTTATGGCGCAGGGGCGCGTTGGCCTCCGTCATGCGGAAGGTCTTGCGCGCGCCTCCGATGGCCGCGCCGGCCAGCGTTTTCATCGGACCGGGGGAAATGGCGTTGACGCGGATGCCTTCGGGGCCAAGGTCGTTGGCCAGATAGCGCATCGCGCTTTCCAGCGCCGATTTGGCGACGCCCATGACATTGTAGAAGGGCGTGACCTTATTCGAGCCCTGATAGGTCAGGGTGATGATCGAGCCGCCATCGGTCATCAGCGGGCGCGCGCGGCGGGCCACGTCGATCAGCGAATAGCAGGAGATCACCAGCGAGGTTTTAAAGTTCTCGCGGCTGGTGTCGATGAACCTGCCGGTCAGTTCGTTCTTGTCGGAAAATGCGATGGCGTGGACGACGAAATCCAGCTTGCCCCAGCGCTTTTCGATCTCGCCGAAGGCCGCGTCGAGCGAGGCGTCATCGGTGACATCCACATCCACGAGGAAATCGGATCCCACGCTTTCGGCCAGCGGGGCGACCCGCTTGCCGAAGGCTTCGCCCTGATAGGAGAACGCCAGTTCCGCGCCTTCGGCGGCGAGAGCTTTCGCGATCCCCCAAGCGATCGACCGTTCATTGGCCACGCCCATAATCAGGCCGCGTTTGCCCTTCATCAATTCAGCCATCGCTGCTCATCCGTGATATTTCGACATTATGATGGAGGCGTTGGTGCCCCCGAACCCAAAGCTGTTGGTCAGGATGCTGTCGAGCGCGGTTTCCCGTGTTTCCGTCACGATTTCCTCGGGGCGGATTTCGGGGTCCAGCTCGGTGACATTGATCGACGGCGCGATGAAGTTGTCGCGCATCATCAGCAGGCAGTAGATCGCTTCATGCACCCCGGTCGCGCCGAGCGAATGCCCGGTCATCGACTTGGTCGAGGAAATCGGCGGGTGATCTTCGCCGAACACGTTGCGGATGCCCTTTACCTCGGTCACGTCGCCCGCAGGGGTCGAGGTGCCGTGGGCGTTGATATAGTCGACCGTGCGGTCGCCGTTGGTGGAAAGCGCCAGCTTCATCGAGCGTTCGCCGCCCTCGCCCGAGGGGGCAACCATATCGGCCCCATCGGAGGTGGCGCCATAGCCGGTGACTTCGCCATAGATCTTGGCGCCGCGCGCCAGCGCATGTTCCAGCTCTTCGAGCACGACGACACCGCCGCCGCCCGCGATGACGAAGCCGTCCCGCGTGGCGTCAAACGGGCGCGAGGCCAGTTCAGGCGTGTCATTATATTTCGAGCTCATGGCGTTCATCGCGTCAAACAGGCACGACAGGGTCCAATCGACCTCCTCGCCGCCGCCCGCGAACACGATGTCCTGCTTGCCCAGCTGGATCTGCTCGGTGCCACTGCCGATACAATGCAGCGAGGTGGAGCAGGCCGAGGTGATCGAATAGTTGATCCCCTTGATCTTGAACGGGGTCGCCAGACAGGCGGAGTTGGTCGAGCTCATGCAGCGGGTGACCATGAAGGGGCCCATCCGCTTGGGGCTGCCTTTCTCGCGCACCGTGTCAAAGGCGGTGAGGAAGTTCGAGGTCGACGGACCGCCGGAGCCCATGATCAGGCCGGAGCGCTCGTTGGAGACGTCGCTTTCTTCCAGGCCGGCATCGGCAATCGCCTGTTCCATCGCGATGTAATTATAGGCGGCGCCCGGCCCCATGAAGCGCAGCTGGCGCTTGTCGATATGGGCGGCCAGATCGATGTCGGGCATGCCGTGGACCTGACTGCGGAACCCGTGCTCCCCATAGGGCTCGGACCGGGTGATACCCGATTTCCCGGCCTTCAGGCTTTTGGCGACTTCTTCGGTGGTGTTGCCGATCGAGGAAACGATCCCCAACCCGGTAATGACGACGCGGCGCATGGATGACGTCCTTTCGCGGCTGTCTTGATGAGAATATCCCCGCCGCGGCAGGACCGGGGATCGGTCGCCGCCGCGGCCGGGCGCGGGCCGTTTAGCTGAACAGCCCGACCTTCATGTCTTTGGTCGTGTAGATTTCCTCGCCATCGGCGAACATCCGGCCATTGGCGATGCCCATTTTGAGCCTGCGATCAATGACGCGGGTGAAATCCACGTGATAGGTGACGGTCTTGATGTCGGGGGTCACCATGCCGGTGAATTTGACCTCACCGACGCCAAGCGCGCGACCGCGCCCCTGCATGCCGCGCCAGCCGAGGTTGAACCCCGTCAGCTGCCACAGCGCATCCAGACCCAGACAGCCCGGCATCACCGGATCGCCGGGGAAGTGGCAGGCAAAGAACCACAGATCAGGCGTGATATCGAATTCGGCGATGACATGACCCTTGTCGTGCAGACCGCCATCAGACGAAATCTCGGTCACGCGATCCATCATCAGCATCGGCGGCTCGGGCAGTTGCGGATTGCCGGCGCCGAAAAGCTCGCCGCGCGCGCATTTCAGCAGCCCTTCCTTGTCGAAGCTCGTCGGAAAATCCGTCATGCGGGACCTGTCCCCTTAGTTCATCTATGTTGCTCGTTATGCTCCCTCTAGCACCCCGCTCCGACCCGGCGCAATAGGACCGGGGCCGGGGAGGAGGGGCTGCCAACGGGGTCGACGGGGCCATAACGCGGGCCTGGGCGGCGCAGGCAATGCGCTGAGTGCTGCATTTTTCAGCACCCGTTCGCCACGACCAACAAGCCGCTGCGTCAACGCAGTGTCACATGGGGGTCATGTTGCCAGCATACCAGCCCCGGAGGTCCAGCTGCGACCTGTTTTCATTTGAAACCATCCGATTGACTGCATATATCTCAACCCATGGACGCACCGATGGATAGCATGACGCGCGAAGCGCAGGGCAAGGGGTCTGACTGGCTTGCCTCTGCCAATCTGCGCCCGACTCGGCAGCGGCTGGCCTTGGCCGCGCTGCTGGTGGGTGATGGGCATAACCGCCACGTCACTGCAGAAAGCCTGTTTGAAGCCAGCCGCACGGCGGGGGAGAAAGTGTCCCTTGCGACCGTCTACAACACGCTGCGCGCGTTTTGCGAGGCGGGTTTGATGCGCGAGATCACGGTGGATGGGTCGAAAAGCTATTTCGACACGAACATGGACGATCACCCGCATTTCTATTGGGAAGACACTGGCAGCCTGACTGATGCGCCTGCCGACCAGTTGGATATTCGCCGCGTGCCGACCGCACCGGATGGCGCGCAGATCGCCAAGGTCGATGTGGTGATCCGCCTGCGCCGGAGCTGACGCACCGGGTCCTGCATCCCACGCGCTACGGCTTTTACCCCATGTTAACCGTTCCTGCGCCATGATGAGCGGATGGTTGATCCTTCGCCCCCCACCCCGACGGGGTATGTTCTGTTCACCGTTCGGCGGGCGCCTTGTGCGTCTGTCGATCTGACCGCCCATGTCCATGCGCTGCGGGTCTGTTTGCGCCGCGTCATGGCGCGTTACCCGTTCCAGATTGACAGCGGTGTGGTGTTGCCGGACCGAATGCACATGATCTGGGGTCTGCCGCCGGGGGCCGATGCGGGGCTGCGCTGGCGGTTGGTAAAAACCGGTCTGTCGCGCCATTTGCGCCGCGCTGATCCCGCGCGGGTTGCGCCTCGCGATCCCAGCCGCCGCGATTTGGGCATATGGCAGCCGGGGCAGGGGGCGCGCGTCATTCGCACCCGTGACGATCTCGATATGTGTCGGCAGGTGGTCTGGGCTAGTCCGGTGGTTGCGGGGCTCGTCCGGCGCACAATCGACTGGCCGCACAGTTCCATCCACCGGCATGCAAGCGCGCGCCAGCCGCGCGGCGCCTCATCTGCCCCGCAAACCTTGCGTTTCGATCTGCCTGAAATACGCCCGCCGGAGGCTCCCGCGGACAGAGCCGATCAGATGCCCGCAGGTTAGAACCACTGCCCCGGCTCCATCAGGCCCAGATCCAGCAGTTGCTGGCCGTTCCATTCAAACCGGGCGGAGTTGTGCCACCAGAATGTGTCAATGTCGAAGGTGCTGCCGGGGTTGGTTTTCAGCGCCTTCGCGGTGCGGAACGAACAGATGGCGGCCGTCAGGTTGTGATGCCACGGGCAGGCGTAAGTGTTGCATTCCTCGTCGCTGAGCGTGTGGTTGGCACGCAGGGTGAGGCCCGGCGCAGCGCGAAACAGGCCAATGCGGTCAATCTTGCGCCGCGCCTTGGGCACATGTTCCTCAAACCGCCAGCGCAGCCCGCCGTAGAAGTCCAATTGCCGTTCACGAGGCGCGCCGTCGCGGTCCGGATCGGGGCGGGCCAGTGCATAATACCCGGCCCGGTCAAGATAGGCCTCCTCGGGGGCCACCGCATTGGGATAGCGCGACAGGTCGCCCGCATAGAGATCGACGACATAGGTCAGCATCGCGGCGCGTCGTTCTTCGGCATGGAAGGCCAGCATTTCGCCCACATCACGGGTCTGGCAAAACGGGAAGAACAGATATTCGGCATTATAGCAATAATAGAGCCACGCGCCCTCAGGGGCGGCGGCGATGATCTGATTGACCGCGCGCAACAGCCCCTGCGCGTGCAAGGTGTCATGGTCGATCCGGTGCAGCACGGCCTGCGTCGCAGGCGGAAGCGCGGTCAGCTCCGGCAGGGTTAGTTCCGCCGGGGCAAACAGCATGATGGTGCGGAAGCCCAGACGATGATGGTGGGCAATGGTGCCCGCGACCTCGACCGTGTCCTCGGCGAATATCATCGCGACGGGGGCAGAGGTCAGCGCGCGCGACCCTCCGGCCAGAAATGCCGCAAGGCTGGAATGGTGCATGGGCGCGGCGTGAGAGGTCTCAGGCGACCCCGGTGAGGTCACAGAGGATAGCGCGGGGGAGGGTGTCGTCATCTGGGGCAGCGGCCTGATCAGCGAAAGGGGCGGGCTCCCGGCGCGCATCGGCCCCGGCAGTGGCTGCATGCAGGCTAGGCGCGGCACGCGCGCACCGCAACCCGCCGGGGGGGAAGCAGGCGGCAATGGCGGGGTCGACGTCGCGAAACCGTGTTGTTGCGGGTGAGGGGCGGTATGCTGTATGGCGCGGGGAACTCCATTTTCGCCATCCGCCCGATATCCGATCAGGAAAGGTCACGCCCATGGCCAAAGACGCCGTTACACCGCCTGCCTCCCCCGAGACCGCCCCGTCATCCGAGGCCGGTGCCGCGCCGCGCAAGCTGTTCATCAAGACCTATGGTTGCCAGATGAACGTCTATGACAGCGAGCGCATGGCCGAGGCGCTGGGCGGGCAGGGCTATGAGCAGACGGATACGCCGGATGACGCCGACATGATCCTGCTCAACACCTGCCATATCCGCGAAAAAGCCGCCGAGAAGGTCTATTCCGAACTGGGACGGTTCAAGCAGTTGAAGGCCGATAAGCCCGACCTGCGCATTGGCGTCGCGGGCTGTGTCGCGCAGGCGGAAGGCGCGGAGATCATGCGCCGTCAGCCCATGGTCGATCTGGTCGTCGGGCCGCAGACCTATCACCGGCTGCCGGATCTGATGGCGCAGGTCGATGCGGGGCGCAAGGCGCTCGACACGGATTTCCCCGAGGAGGACAAGTTCGAGCATCTGCCCAAGCGCCCGCTGCCCAAGCGTCAGCCCACGGCGTTTTTGACCGTGCAGGAAGGTTGCGACAAGTTCTGCGCCTTCTGCGTGGTGCCCTATACCCGTGGCGCCGAAGTGTCGCGCCCCGTGGACCGCATCCTGCGCGAGGCAGAGGATCTGGTGGCACGCGGGGTGCGCGAGATCACCCTGCTGGGCCAGAACGTCAACGCCTATCACGGCGCGGCGGAGGACGGCGATTGGGGGCTCGCGCGGCTGATCCGTCGTCTGGCGGAGATCGACGGGCTGGAGCGTATCCGCTTCACCACATCGCATCCCAATGACATGGAAGACGACCTGATCGCGGCCCATGGCGATTGCGCAAAGCTGATGCCCTATCTGCATTTGCCGGTGCAATCCGGCTCGGACGCGATCCTGAAGCGGATGAACCGCAAGCATACGGCGGCGCATTATATCGCGCTGATCGACCGTATCCGTGCCGCGCGGCCCGATCTGCTGCTGTCGGGCGACTTCATCGTCGGCTTCCCCGGTGAGACGGAGGATGATTTTCAGGCGACGCTCGATCTGGTCCGCCGGGTGAATTATGGGCAGGCCTATAGCTTCAAATATTCCGCGCGCCCCGGCACCCCGGCGGCGGAGCGCGAGCCGGTGCCAGCGGATGTCGCAGATGACCGGTTGCAGCGGCTTCAGGCGCTTCTGGGGCAGCAGCAGCGCGCGGCGCAGGAAGGCATGGTCGGGCGCGAGGTCAAGGTGCTGTTGGAGAAGCCCGGTCGCATGCCCGGACAGATGGTCGGCAAGTCCGATTACCTCCACGCGGTCCATGTGGAAACCGACCTGCCGGTGGGCTCTTTGGTGACCGTGCGGATCACCGCGAGCGGCACGAATTCGCTGAAGGGCGAAAGGGTCGTGTCCGAAGCGCCCGCGCACGTCTGAGGCGAGCCGCGGCAATTGTGGCGGAAATATGGCGCGGGGCGAAACAATCCCGTCGCCGATTTTGCCTCAGTTGAAGAAATATCTACAATATCTTGCTGAAACACGCTTCACAGTGCGTTGATTTTTGCGCAAACTCCGCGGGATGATGCACGAACGCGAGCGGGGGCTCGGGCGGTCGTGCGGGATCCACGGCGCATGGCCTCAAACAGGTGGCGATCTTGGGTTCCCGGCTGGCCAATTCAGAAGTGAGGACGAAGTTGTGATGAGGTTGATTTCCAAGGCGCTGCGCGGTTGCGTGACTGCGGCTGCCGTGTTCGGGCTCACCGGCGCGCTGGTCGCGGGCAGTGCGGCTCAGGCGCAGAACACTGTGCGCGGCGAACGCTACGCGCCGACGATCTGGGTCGATCCGGATGGGTGTGAGCATTGGGTCATGGATGACGGCTGGGAGGGCTATATGAGCCCCCATGTCAATCGCGATGGCCGTCCGGTTTGCCGCCGGGGCAATGTCTGCGCGGTCATGGAGGGCGATCAGCTTTTCGCCACGGACCAATCCACGGTCTCGGCCAACGGGCGCGCCCGTCTGGCGCAATTTTTCCGCCAGACTTCGGCCCGCGGGTTCGTGATTTCGGGTCATACCGACAGCCGCGCCACCGATGCCTATAACATGGGTCTGAGCCAGCGCCGCGCCAATGCCGTGGCGCAGGTTGCGCGGTCGGTCGGCGCCCCGGTCGTGGGTGTCCAGTATTACGGCGAACGGGTGCCGCGCGCGTCCAACGCCACCCCCGCCGGGCGGCAGCAAAACCGCCGCGTCGAAATCACCTGCGTAAATTGAGGGAGAGCCAGCAGATGACCATCATCAGGACCATCGCGATCCTCGCCCTGGCCGGCACTGTCGCCGCATGCGACGCGCCGAAGCAGAACAAGACCGTGGATAATGGGATCGACACCAAGGATCTGAGCCGGTTGAAGGCCGGGATCTGGGTTGATCCCAACGGCTGCGAGCATTGGATCATTGACGACGGGGCCGAAGGCTACCTGTCTCAGCGGCTTCAGCCCAACGGCAAGCCGGTCTGCGGTTACGCCCCCGGCGGCGGCGGCGTGGCCATCGGTGCTTTCAAGAAAGGCTCCGCGATTTCTGACCCGATCTGACGCGGTTTCAGTGCAAATCTACGAACGCCCGCCTGTGAATGGCGGGCGTTTTGCGTTTGGGGTTGGGCGATCTGCGCCTTGCCTGAGAGCGATTGTTTTAAGCCGTCAGGGCGGCGGCGCGGGCACCTGTGGCGCGCGAACGGGGGTGCATGACGGGGCATCCCCCGCCGCAGGCCACTAGCGCCCCGCCGCCCCGCTGCGCCCGCTCCACAGGCATGATTGGCGGATTTCACCGCTGTCATGGAAATTTCGCCCGAAGGTGCTTGCCTTGTGCCCTTCGCGACCCCACCATCTAGATATGGACCCGATTTGAGAAGTGGAGCCGTTTTTGGGAATCAGCGCCCTGACCCCGCCGCCCTCTCCCGAGGATATCCTCGAGACTTCCCTGGAATTTCCGGACAATCGCCTGTTGATAGAGCTGTGCGGTGAGTTTGACCGCAATCTTGCTCTGATCGAGCAGCGTGTCGGCGTGCAGATCATCCGGCGCGGCAATCACCTTGCCCTGATCGGTGCGGCTGCCCCGCGTGAGGAGGCCGCCGCTGTGCTGCGCGAGCTTTACTCAAAGCTCGAAGCAGGCCGCTCGGTCGAGCCGGGCGATGTCGATGGTGCGCTGCGGCTGGGCCATTCCGACCGCAAGGCCGAGGGCACACCCCCCGCGCGGCCCGACCAGTTAGAGATGTTCCACGGGGGCCGGGTCGAGGTTAAGACCCGCAAGAAGATCGTGGAGCCGCGCACTGACGCGCAAAAAGCCTATGTACGGGCGTTGTTTGAAAACGAGCTGGCATTTGGCATCGGTCCTGCGGGCACCGGCAAGACCTATCTGGCGGTCGCGGTTGCGGTGAACATGTTCCTGGCCGGTCATGTGGACCGGATCGTGTTGTCGCGCCCGGCGGTGGAAGCTGGCGAGCGTCTGGGCTTCTTGCCCGGTGACATGAAGGACAAGGTCGATCCTTACATGCAGCCGCTCTATGATGCGCTGAATGATTTCCTGCCCGCCAAACAGGTCGCCAAGCTGATCGAGGAAAAGCGGATCGAGATCGCGCCGCTGGCCTTCATGCGGGGGCGGACGCTGGCCAATGCCTTCGTCGTGCTGGATGAGGCGCAAAACGCCACGACCATGCAGATGAAGATGTTCCTGACCCGTCTGGGCGAAGGCTCGCGCATGGTCATCACCGGCGATCGCAGCCAGATCGACCTGCCGCGCGGCGTGCAATCGGGGCTGCGTGAGGCCGAAAGCCTGCTGGCGTCCATCGACAGCATCTCGTTCAACTACTTCACCTCAAAGGATGTCGTGCGCCATCCGCTTGTCGCGCGCATCATCGAAGCGTATGAGGCCGCCGAAGCCTGACCCCGGTTTGCGGGGCGGCAACAGCAGGGCGGGGCGGACAGGCGTGGCCTGTCCCCCGCATGGGGTCGGATGACGGAAACTGTCGATTGCCTGATCGAAGCCGAGGGCTGGTTGCCGCTGGACCTGCCGGCCTTGGCCGAACGCGCGGTTGCCGCCACGCTGGGCCATCTGGGGCTGGCGGCGGAATGCGAAGTGTCGCTGATCGGCTGTGACGATGCGCGCATCGCCGCGCTGAACGCCGAGTTTCGCGGCAAGCTTGCGGCCACCAATGTGTTGAGCTGGCCCGCCGAGGAACGCGCGCCAGACATCCCCGGCGCGGTGCCCGATCTGCCCGAACCGGACCTGCCCGACATGCCGATCGAGTTGGGCGATATCGCAATCGCACTGGAAACATGCACGCGCGAGGCGATGCAGGCCGGGCGTCCGGTCAGCGACCATGTGACCCATCTGATCATTCATGCTTGCCTGCATTTGTTGGGCTATGACCACGAAACTGACCCCGATGCCGCATTGATGGAAGGAATCGAGGTCGAAATACTTGGCAATCTGGGTCTGCCGGACCCATATTGAACCCGCGGGCACAAAGCGCGCGTTATTCGGAAAGGTGAAATGGGCGACGATTTAGACGGGTCTTCTAGCGCGGCGCAAGGCGCGCAGGATCCCGATACCGCAGAACGCAAAGGCTTGTTCAACAGGCTTTTCGATGCGTTCAATCCCGCGGACGAGGAGACAGAGGCCGATGAGGATGATCATCCTCCGGCCCGAAAATTCACCCCAGGCACTGCAATGGCCTCGGTTCTGCCGGGGCTTGGAAACCTGCGTCGGATGCGGGTCGAGGATGTCGCTATCCCGAAGGTCGAGATCGAAGCGATCCCGGTCGACATCAGCCGCGAGGAACTGGTGACGGTGTTTCGCGACAGCGGACTGACCCGGCTGCCCGTTTATGACGGCACGTTGGATACGCCCGTCGGCATGATCCACCTGAAGGATTTCGCGCTGCGCCACGGCTTCAACGGTCAGACGCCCGATTTTTCCGTGCGTCCGATGCTGCGACCGTTGCTTTATGCGCCGCCCTCGATGCCAATCGGTGTGCTGCTGCAAAAAATGCAGACCGAGCGGATGCATATGGCGCTGGTCATCGACGAATATGGCGGGGTCGACGGGTTGGTCACCATCGAGGATCTGATCGAGCAGGTCATCGGGGAGATCGAGGACGAACATGACGTGGCCGAGGATGCGCTTTGGGTGCAGGAAAAGCCCGGCTGCTATCTGGCGTTGGCCCGCACGCCGCTGGATGAGTTCGAGGCCGAGATCGGTGTGAGCCTTGCCGATGCCGAGGATCAGGAAGAGATCGACACGCTGGGCGGGCTGGTCTTTATGCTGACCGGGCGCATCCCCACGCGGGGCGAGGTCGTGCCCCATGAAAGCGGCGCGCAGATCGAGGTGGTCGATGCCGATCCCCGGCGGATCAAGCGTTTGCGGGTGC
The DNA here is from genome assembly GCA_040119125.1 of Marinobacter sp. Taxonomy (GTDB): domain Bacteria; phylum Pseudomonadota; class Alphaproteobacteria; order Rhodobacterales; family Rhodobacteraceae; genus Pacificitalea. The sequence continues at coordinate 83,042 of JBEDTR010000005.1, read as the reverse complement.
GGCTCCCCAGTGCGGCGGTGACGGCATGAGCCGCACCGCCACCCCCACGCAGCGGCGCGGCGGCCTGTCGCGCCGGGCGCGTTTAAGGGCACGGGGCCGCATACCGGCATGACCGACACGTCTGACGCCCCGATTTCGCGCCCCTCCCTGCGCGACAGGATCACCCGTGTCTGGCAGGGGCGGTGGAGCGGCGCCATCATGGCGGTTCTGCTGGGTCTGGGCATGGCGACGGGGCAGGCTCCGGTCAGCTGGCCGTGGCTGGCCCTTCCGGCATTGGCAATTGCGCTGGCGCTGATCTCAGCCGATCCCGATCCACGCCGGGCGACCTGGCGCGGCTGGTGCCTTGGCACCGGCTATTTCGCGGGGGCGCTGTTCTGGATCGTCGAGCCGTTTTTGATCGACGTCGCGCGCCACGGATTCATGGCGCCCTTTGCGCTGATCTTCCTGTCCGGCGGGCTGGCCTTGCTATGGGCGCTGGGCTTTGCGCTGGCAGCGCGGGCGGGCAGCGCGGCGCGGCGCGCGGCATGGGCGGTGCTCTGGCTGACGCTGATCGAGATGTCGCGCGAATGGCTGATGACCGGCTTTCCCTGGGCGCTGCTGGGCTACATCTGGACTGACAGCCCGCAATTGCAGCTGGCGGCGGTGCTGGGGCCCCATGCGCTGACCTTTGTGACGCTGATCGCGGCGGGGCTGCCCGCTATGGTGGGCCTGCGCCGGGGCGTGGTCGCGGGGCTTTTGGTGGCGCTGCTGCCGGGGCTGTGGGGCATGGTGCGGCTGGCACAGCCGGTGGCGCCTGCCGCCGATGCGCCGGTGGTGCGCCTGATCCAGCCGAACGCGGCGCAAAGCGTGAAATGGGACAGCGAAATGATGCCGCTGTTTTTCGAGCGTCAGTTGGACATGACCGCCGCGCCGCCCGCGCCGGGACAGCCCCAGCCGGATCTGGTGGTCTGGCCGGAAACTGCCGTGGCCTATCAGATGACCCCGGGCGAAGGCGCGATGGCCGCCGTCACCGACGCCGCCCAAGGCGTGCCCGTGGCGTTGGGCCTGCTGCGCTGGTGGGGGGATGATGCGCTCAACAGTCTTGCCGTGATCGACGCGCAGGGGCAGTTCGACACGATCTATGACAAGCATCACCTTGTGCCCTTCGGCGAATATCTGCCGTTCCAGAATGTCGCGGATCGGCTGGGCATAACCGCGATGACGGGCATATCGGGCTTTGCCCGTGGTCCCGGTCCGCAGCTGATCGATCTGGGTGACCGGCTGGGCACTGCGCTGCCGCTGATCTGCTATGAGGCGATTTTCCCCCATGATCTGCGCGATGCGCCGGGGCGGGCGGATTGGATTTTGCAGGTCACGAATGACGCGTGGTTCGGGCAGGTCTCAGGCCCGTGGCAGCATCTGGCGCAGGCCCGCGTGCGCGCGGTGGAGCAGGGGCTGCCGTTTCTGCGCGCCGCTAATACCGGCGTGTCGGCGGTGATCGACGCGCATGGCACTGTGCTGGCGCGGCTGGAGTTGAACCAGCAAGGGGTGCTGGACGCGCCCTTGCCGCCGCCGCTGCCGCCGACGCCTTTCGTGCGTTACGGCAATTGGCCACTGCTGGCGCTTTGTGCGATCTGGCTTCTGGGGTGCGTCGCCGCCGGGCGGCGCGGCGCGCGTCGGTCTGCAAACGACCGTTGACCCTGTCGCAGGGGCGGCATAGGTCAGTCTAATCCCACCGTCACAACGGCTTCCTGGCGTGGCGGGTCGATCCAACGGAGCATTATCCCATGACACGACAGAACTACGTCTTTACTTCCGAATCCGTTTCGGAAGGCCACCCGGATAAGGTCTGCGACCGCATTTCCGATGCCATCCTCGACGCGTTTCTGGAGGCCGAGCCCAATGCCCGCGTCGCCTGCGAGACCTTTGCCACCACTGACCGCGTCGTGATCGGCGGCGAGGTGGGTTTGTCGGACAAGGACCAGCTTCGCGACTATATGGGCCGGGTCGAAGACATCGCCCGCAATTGCATTCGCGACATTGGCTATGAGCAGGAAAAATTCCACTGGCAGACCTGCCAGATCGATAACCTGCTGCATGAGCAATCCGCCCATATCGCCCAAGGCGTCGATCGTGACGGCGCAGGCGATCAGGGCATCATGTTCGGCTATGCCTGCGATGAGACCGACGCGCTGATGCCGGCGCCGATCCTTTATGCACACGCGATCCTGAAGCGGCTGGCCGAGGCCCGCAAATCCGGCGAAGCGCCCGATCTGCGCCCTGACGCCAAGAGCCAGGTCACCCTGCGCTATGAGAATGGCCGCCCGGTGGAGGTCACCTCCGTCGTGCTGTCGACGCAGCATGCCGACGCGTCCCAGACGAGTGAGGATATCAAGGCCATCGTCGCGCCCTATATCCGCGACACGCTGCCCGATGGCTGGATTTCCAACAACACCGAATGGTGGGTCAACCCGACCGGCACCTTCGTCATCGGCGGTCCCGATGGCGACGCGGGCCTGACCGGGCGCAAGATCATCGTGGACACCTATGGCGGGGCAGCCCCGCATGGCGGCGGTGCGTTTTCGGGCAAGGATCCCACCAAGGTCGACCGCTCCGCCGCCTATGCCGCGCGCTATCTGGCGAAGAACGTGGTCGCGTCCGGCATGGCGCAGCGTTGCTCGATCCAGTTGGCCTATGCGATTGGCGTGGCCAAGCCGCTGTCGATCTATGCCGACACCTATGGCACCGGCGAGGTGTCCGAAGAGCAGATCGAGAAGGCCCTGTCGAAGGTCATGGACCTGACCCCGCGCGGCATCCGTGAGCATTTGAGCCTCAACCGTCCGATCTATGAGCGCACGGCGGCCTATGGCCATTTCGGTCGTGCGCCCGAGGCCGATGGTGGCTTTAGCTGGGAACGCACCGACCTGATCGACGCGCTGAAGAAAGCCGTCTGATACCGACATGACCCCGGCCCGGCGAGGGATACTCGTGGGGCCGGGGTTCAGCCTTGCGGCTGGGGTTGGAGGCGGGAAGGCGCGCCCATGCGCTCGGCGGACCTATGATCAGTCGCGCGGGCTCACGCGGCCTCGGCCAACAGCGCCTCTAGATCGAGTGGCCGGTTCCTCATTGCCAGCGTGCCATCCGCTCCGCGCGGCCAGTCGGCTTCGGCCCGGTCGCGGTAAAGCTCCACGCCGTTGCCATCGGGATCTCGCAGATAGATCGCTTCGCTGACGCCGTGATCCGCCGCACCGTCAAGCGTGATCCCCGCCGCCAGAATTCGCGCCAGCACCGCGCCCAGAGAGGCCCGGTCGGGATAGAGAAACGCGGTGTGGTAAAGGCCCGTATGGCCCGGCGGCGGCGGCGTGCCGCCCGCGCTTTCCCAAGTGTTGAGCCCGATGTGATGATGATAGCCGCCCGCGCTCAGAAACGCGGCCTGTGGCCCGTAGCGTTGCATCACTTCGAACCCCAGCACATCGCCGTAGAAGGTCAACGCGCGGTCAAGATCCGCGACTTTCAGATGAACATGGCCGATGCGCGTGGCCGGTGGGGCGAGCTGTGACATGATCCGAAACTCCGCTGTGGGGCTGTCACCATCAGATATCAGCCACGCGCAGGCGGTTTCATAGGGGCATGACCACACCGGGTCTGTGCGTGCACGCGCGTTTCCGGTCCAAGCGCTGGGGCATTGAGGCCGGAGGTCGGGGGATGACGCAGGGCGCACCCAGCAGGCCGGGGCGTCGGGGGTGATCGCGATTATGTCGCTCGCCCAAGCCGGGGGCACGCAAGTCGCCCGTCCGCGCCGGGCGCCACGCAAAACGCCCGCGCCGGGAAGGGCGCGGGCGTTCGGGTCTGCGTGTTTAGGTGCGCGGGCGTCCGGGGTCAGCGCACCATGCCGACGATGTCATAGGTGCGCTTCAGGATCGGCTCGGCGATCTCATTGGCACGCTCGGCCCCGCGCCGCAGGATGGCGTCGATCTCGGCGGGTTCCTGCATCAGCCGCGCCATTTCGGTCGAAATCGGGGCAAGCTTGGCCACGGCCAGATCGGCCAGCTGCGGCTTGAATTCCGAGAAGGGCTTGCCGCCCACATCCGCCATTACCTCGGCCACGGTCTGATTGTTCAGCGCGGCGTAGATATTGACCAGATTGCGGGCCTCGGGGCGCTCGGCCAGACCGTCGATAGTGTCGGGCAGGGGCTCGGGGTCGGTCTTGGCCTTGCGGATTTTCTTGGCGATCGTGTCGGCATCATCGGTCAGGTTGATGCGGCTCATATCCGAGGGATCGGATTTCGACATTTTCTTGGACCCGTCGCGCAGGCTCATCACCCGTGTGGCGGCGCCTTCGATCACCGGCTCGGGGATCGGGAAGAAATCCGTGTCGAAGTCATTGTTGAACTTGATCGCAATATCGCGCGTCAGTTCCAGATGCTGTTTCTGATCCTCGCCCACGGGCACATGCGTGGCGTGATAGAGCAGGATGTCAGCGGCCATCAGCGCGGGATAGGCAAACAGCCCGAGCGAGGCATTTTCGGCGTTCTTGCCGGCCTTGTCCTTCCACTGGGTCATCCGCTTCATCCAGCCCATGCGGGCGACGCAGTTGAACACCCATGCCAGCTGCGCGTGACCGGCGACCTGACTTTGGTTGAACAGAATGGATTTTTCGGGATCGACACCGGAGGCGATGAACCCGGCGCACAGCTCCCGCGTGGCGCGGGTCAGCTTGGCGGGATCCTGCCAGACCGTGATCGCATGCATGTCGACCATGCAATACAACGTCTCGATGCCGCGATCCTGCGCGTCGGCAAAGCGTTTCAGCGCACCGAGATAATTGCCAAGCGTCAGCCCGCCCGAAGGCTGGATGCCCGAAAACACCCGCGGCGTGGCGCTGGCAGTGGCTGCATTCTGCGGGGAGGGGGCCTGTTGATCCGACATCGCGGCGCTCCGACTGGAATTCCTGTGCAGGCTCGCTTATCCCCGGCCCGTAGTCACGTCAACCGACGCTGCGCCAACCTGCGACCGGGTCCATCGACCCGGCCCCACGAAAAAGGGCCCGTTCATGTCCGATCACGACTCCCCCTTCAATGCCATCCCGCCGGTGGTTCTGCTGCTGACCGCGGGGCTGGCCGTGCCGGAACTGCTGTTCTGGGCATCGAAAGCCGGGCTGGTGCCGGGCGCGCGGGGCGGCGATGACATGCGGCTTTTCGCGCTGCAACGCTTTGCCTTTTCGGGGGAGTTGATGGACCGCATGCGCGCCGCCGGGCAGTATCCGTTCGCGGGCATGATCCGGCTGGTAAGCTACCCGTTCGTGCATGCGAGCTTTACCCAGATGGTATTCGCGGCGGTGTTTGTGCTGGCGCTGGGCAAGATGGTGGGCGAGGTGTTTTCGCAAATGGCCGTGGCGGTGATCTTCTTTGCCTCCGCGATTTGCGGCGCGATGATCTATACCTTGCTGCTGGACGATCCGCGCCCGTTGATCGGCGGCTTTCCGGCGGCCTACGGGCTGATCGGGGCCTATACGTTCATCTTGTGGGTGGGATATGGCGCGGTCGGGCAGAACCAGTATCGGGCGTTTTCGCTGATCGGGTTTCTACTGGCGATCCAGTTGGTGTTTGGGCTGTTTTTCGGCGGCGGCAGCGATTGGGTGGCGGAACTGGGCGGCTTCGTCACCGGGCTGATCCTGTCGATCCCGTTGAGCCCGCACGGCACCCGCCGCCTGTTGGAAGCGCTGCGCCGCCGCTGAGGGGACACGCGGCTTCGATATACTCCCGCCGGAGGCATCCTGCGGCGGGAGCGCATCCATCACAGTTTTAGCGCCAGCCCTTCGAGCATGTCGAGGCACTGTGACATCTGTGTAAGCGAGACATATTCATCGGGCTTATGCGCCTGCTCGATAGAGCCGGGCCCGCAGATCACCGCATCCATACCCATCGATTGAAACAACCCGGCCTCGGTGCAAAAGGCGACGGTTTCCGCGGAGTTCGCTCCGGTCAGCGCGAATACCAGATCGCGGGCGGCATTGTCATCCATCGGCTCCAGCCCTGCGACCTCGCCCACGACCTCGGACAGGATGCCCGCGCCGGGGTGGGTGCGCTTCATCTCGGCGTCGAGCTGGGGCACCAGATCGGCCAGCGCATCCACGACCAGATCGCGGTCAGCCTGCTGGACCGGGCGCATTTCCCATTCCACCAGCGCCTTGCCGGGGATGATGTTATGCGCCGCGCCGCCATGCAGAACGCCGATGTTCACGGTGCTCCACGGCGGATCGAACCGGCTGTCGGCGGGGGCGCGGCCGCGCAATTCCTCGCGCAGCTCCAGCAGGCGCGACACGTAGCGCGTGGCATATTCCACCGCGCTGACGCCTTTGTCGGGGGCAGAGCCGTGGCCCTCCAACCCGGTGAAGCGGGCGCAGCATTCATAGATGCCCTTATGGCCCTCGATGACCTTCATCATCGTCGGCTCACCGATGATCGCGATGTCGGGACGATGCGGGCGGGTGCGCAGAATTTCGACCAGATGCGCCGCGCCGATGCAGCCGACCTCCTCGTCATAGGTAAACGCGAAATGCACCGGGCGCGCGTCGGCGCGGTCGCCGATGGTGGCGGCGAAATGCGGGGCCATGGCGACACAGGCGGCGATGAAGCCCTTCATGTCGCAGGCGCCGCGCCCATAGAGCAAACCGCCCGCTTCGCGCATCTCAAACGGATCGGTCGTCCAATCCTGATCGGCCACGGGCACCACATCGGAATGGCCCGACAGGACAATCCCGCCGGGGCGGTCAGGGCCGATGGTGGCCCAGAGATTGGCCTTGCGCCCATCGGGGCTGGCGATGATCTCGCAGCGCGCGCCGCAGGCTTCCAGATGACCGGCGAGCCACGCGATCAGGTCGCTGTTGCTGTCGCTCGACACGGACGGAAAGGCGATTAGCCGGGCGAGGATCTCGCAGGTCTGCGCCAGCGCGGGGTGAGACGGATGTGCCGAAGCGTCGAGGTCGGTCTCAAGCATGGGCGTGCTCCTCAGTCCTTGACGAAGATCTTGCGCGGGATCTTGCAGAAGGTTTCAGCCGGGCCGGCATGGCGGATCAGGATGGTTTCGGTGATCTCCAGCCCCCAATCCTCCATCCAGATGCCGGGCATGAAATGGAATGTCATGCCGGGCAATAGCACCGTCTCATCCTCGGGGCGCAGGGACACCGTGCGCTCGCCCCAATCGGGCGGGTAGCTCAGGCCCACGGGGTAGCCGCAGCGCGCGCCCCGGTCGATGCCGGCGCGGTCCATCGCGTCGCCTAGCGCATTGGCGATGTCGCAGGCGCGATTGCCGGGGCGCGCGGCGGCAAGCCCGGCTTCCAGCCCTTCGATCAGCGCGGCCTCGGCGCGTTGCAAAAAGGCGGGCGGCTTGCCCAGAAAAACGGTGCGCGACAGCGGCGCGTGATAGCGGCGATAACAGCCTGACAGCTCGAAAAACGTGGCCTCGCCCGTCTTCATCACATCGCCATTCCATGTCAGATGCGGCGCGGCGGCGTCGGTGCCGGAGGGCAGCAACGGCACGATGGCCGGGTAATCGCCCCAGTCATCGCCCACGCCACGGATCGCCTCGGCGGTGATTTCGGCGGCGAGGTCGTTCTTGCGCATCCCCGGCTCGGCCCGTTCCAGCGCGAAGTTCTGGATCTTCTGCGTGATGGCGGCGGCCTTGCGCATGAAGGCGATTTCTTCCATCGATTTTACCGTGCGCTGCCAGTTCACCAGCGCGGTGGCGTCGACGATCTCAGCCTGCGGCAGTTCCGCCAGCAGCGTGGTGTAGGCCTTGGCGGAAAAGTAGTAATTTTCCATCTCGACGCCGATGCGAGCGGTCTCCAGCCCCATCATCTTTAGCCGTCGGGCGAGGTGCTGCATCGGGTGACGCTCAGTCGATTGAACGTAATTGTCGGGGTAGCCGGAGATCGCGGTGCGCTCCAGATCGACGGTGCGCACCGCGCCATTGGTATCTTGGTTGCGGCCCCACCAGACGGGCGTGCCCTCCAGCGGCAAGATCACCGCCTGATGGACGTAAAAGGACCAGCCGTCATAGCCCGTCAGCCACGCCTGATTCGAGGGGTCGGTGGCGATGAGCACGTCGATGCCGCGCGCCTCCATCGCGACCCGTGTCTTATGCAGGCGGCGGTCGTATTCTGCGCTGGAGAAGGGCGGGACACTGTTCGACATCGGAACCTCTTGCCGGGTTTTGGGCGCGCGCGGATGCCTGCTGACCGGGACGGGACCGGCGCCGACATGCGCGTTTGCCGAGGCAATCGCAAATCCCGTGCGATGACAAACGGAAAACGCCCCGATGTGCCGGGTTTCTGCCTCATTTGCGGGCACTGCCCGTTTTTGCGTCTTGCGCCGCGTGGGAGCGGGGCGGAAAGGGTGGCACGGCAGCGCGGCTTGACCGGGACCAAGCCGGGCGCTAGGCCGCTGTGATCCGCCACCCGACCGCTTCGGAGCCTGCTTGATGATCCGCCTCGATGACCGTGACCTCGCGATCCTGCGCGTGCTGTCCCGCGAGGGCCGAATTGCCAAGACCGAGCTGGCCGAGAGGATCGGCCTGTCGCCCACCCCCTGCTGGGACCGGCTGAAGAAGCTGGAAAAGGCGGGGTTGATCGCCGGTTACCGCGCTGAAATCGACCTGCGGCGGCTGGGGCCCTCGGTCACCGTATTTGTCGCTTGCGAATTGGCCGGGCATACCGCCGCGCGGATGCGCCAGTTCGAGGATGCGGTGCAGGGCTACGAGGAAATCGCCGCCTGCTGGGCGCTGGGCGGAGGCTATGATTACCTGATGCAGGTGGTGACCCGCGACATCGACGCCTATCAGCGCCTGATTGATGAGCTGCTGGACGCGCAGGTCGGGCTGGAGCGCTATTTCACCTATATCGTGACCAAACCGGTGAAATCCGGCGGGCCGCCCCCCTTTGACGCGTTGTTAGGCGCATAGGGCGGACGCCTCCGGCGGGAGTGGGTGTTCCAAGACGAAACCCCTGCCCGGGGCGGCGGGGGCAGAGGATTCCTCTGGCGCGGCGGTGCAAAACGGTCTCGGTCTCTGCCGTTGGAGGCGCAGGGTAGGGGAGACAGTTCAAGGAGACCGCTATGATCCCCGATGCCCGGCCTGCGCCCGCGTTCACCCTCGAAGACAAGCGTTTGATGCGCCATTTCAGTTATGTCGGCGGCAAATGGGTCGGCGGCGAGGCGCATTTCGCCGTCACCGATCCCGCGACGGGCCAAGTGGTGGGCGAGGTTGCTCAATTGGATGGCGCCGCTGCCACGGGCGCCGTTGATGCCGCGCAGGCCGCGTTTTCGGTCTGGTCCGGCATGCTGCCGCAGGAGCGTTCCGCCATCCTGCGCCGCTGGTTCGAATTGATGCAGGAGCACAAAGAAGATCTGTCGCGCATCATGACCGCCGAGCAGGGCAAACCCCTGTCGGAAAGCCGGGGCGAGATCGACTATGCCGCGTCCTTTGTCGAATTCTATGCCGAGGAGGCCAAGCGCCCGAATATCGAAGGCGTCACCAGCCATCTGCCCGATGCAGAGGTGGAGCTGTGGCGCGAGCCGGTGGGCGTGGCCGCGCTGATCACGCCGTGGAACTTCCCTGCTGCGATGCTGACCCGCAAGGCTGGCGCGGCGCTGGCGGCGGGCTGCACCGTGGTGGCGCATCCCTCGGCGGAAACCCCATTTTCCGCGCTGGCACTGGCGGAATTGGCCGAACGCGCGGGCCTGCCTGCGGGCGTCTTCAACGTGGTCACCGGCCAAGCGCCCGAAATCGTCGAGCCGTGGACCGAAGATCCCCGCGTGCGCCTGCTGTCCTTCACCGGCTCGACCGAAGTGGGACGGCTGCTCTACCGGCAATCGGCCGCGACGGTTAAAACGCTGGTGATGGAGCTGGGCGGGCACGCACCGCTGATCGTGTTTGACGGGGCCGATCTGGACCGCGCCGTGACCGAGGCCATCAAGGCGAAATTCGCGACCTCCGGGCAGGACTGCCTCGCCGCGAACCGGATCTATGTGCAGCGCGATATCTATGACGCCTTCTGCGCGCGCTTTGCCGAAGCGACGCAGGCGCTGTCGGTCGGGGCCGGGTTCGACGATCCCGATATCGGCCCGCTGATGAATGAGCGCGCCGTGGCCAAGCAGGAGGAGCAGGTCGCCGATGCGTTGGCCCGTGGTGCGCGGCTGCTCTGCGGGGGCGAGCGTCTCGCGCAGGGGCCGCTCTTCTATGCGCCGACCGTGCTGGTCGATGTGCCCGATGATGCGCTGATCTTCCGCGAAGAGACGTTCGGCCCGGTGGCCGCCATCGCGCCCTTTGACACCGAGGAAGAGGTCATCGCCCGCGCCAATGACACTGAATACGGTTTGGTTGCCTATCTGCACGCCACCGATCCGCGCCGCATCTACCGGGTGGCGCGCGCGCTGCAATTCGGCATGGTGGCGGTGAACCGTACCAAGGTGACCGGCGCGCCGATCCCCTTTGGCGGCACCAAGCAATCGGGTCTGGGCCGCGAAGGCGCCCGCCTCGGCATGGAGCCGTTCACCGAGGTCAAATATGTCTGTCGCGACTGGGGCTGATCCCCGGACCGCGCACCGAAATCGTCAGAAAGAGGAGCATTTCATGCTGAAGAACGACAAGCTTGATCAGTGGGACCGGGAGAACTTCTTTCATCCCTCGACCCATCTCGCCCAGCACGCCCGCGGCGAAAGCCCGAACCGGATCATCACCGGCGCGTCCGGCAGCCATATCGAAGACCGTGACGGCAACCGGCTGCTCGACGGCTTCGCGGGTCTGTATTGTGTGAACGTCGGCTATGGCCGTCAGGAAATCGCCGAGGCCATCGCCGCGCAGGCCAAGGAGCTGGCCTATTACCATTCCTATGCCGGTCACGGCACCGAGGCCTCGATCACGCTGGCGAAGATGGTTCTGGACCGCGCGCCCGAAGGCATGAGCAAGGTCTATTTCGGGCTTGGCGGGTCTGACGCGAATGAAACCAACGTCAAACTGATCTGGTATTACAACAACATCCTTGGCCGTCCCGAGAAGAAGAAGATCATCAGCCGCTGGCGTGGGTATCACGGCTCTGGTCTGGTGACCGGCTCGCTCACCGGGTTGGAGCTGTTCCACAAGAAGTTCGATCTGCCGCTGGCACAGGTGGTCCATACCGAGGCGCCCTACTATTACCGCCGCCCCGACACCGCGCAGACCGAGGCGCAGTTCACCGCCCATTGCGTGGCCGAGCTGGAAGCCCTGATCGAGCGGGAAGGCCCCGACACTATCGCCGCCTTTATCGGCGAGCCGGTGCTGGGCACCGGTGGCATCGTGCCCCCGCCCGAAGGCTATTGGGCCGCCATTCAGGACGTGCTGAAAAAGCATGACATCCTGCTGGTCGCCGATGAGGTCGTCACCGGCTTTGGGCGCACCGGGTCGATGTTCGGCTCCCAGCATTACGGCATGAAGCCCGACCTGATCACCATCGCCAAGGGCCTGACCTCGGCCTATGCACCGCTGTCCGGCTCGATCGTCGGTGACAAGATGTGGAAGGTGCTGGAGCAGGGCACGGATGAAAACGGCCCCATCGGCCACGGTTGGACCTATTCCGCCCACCCGATTGGCGCGGCTGCCGGCATTGCCAATCTGGAACTGCTGGACAAGCTGAACCTGATCGACAACGCGGCCAAGGTCGGCGCGCATCTCAACGCCAAGATGACCGAGGCGCTGGGCGATCATGCGCATGTTGGTGACGTCCGGGGCGAAGGCATGCTCTGCGCCGTGGAATTCGTGCAGGACCGCGACAGCCGCACCTTCTTCGATGCGGATAAGAAGATCGGCTACCAGATCGCGGGCGAGTTGCTGAAGCGCGGTGTGATCGGCCGGGCCATGCCGCAGGGCGATATTCTGGGCTTTGCGCCGCCCTTCTGCCTGACCGAAGCCGAGGCAGAGGAAATCGCGGGCAAGATGGCGGAATCGGTCAAGGCCGTCTTTGGCTGAACGACCCCGCGCGGGTATCGCGTGGTTAGACAACGACGCGGGCGCCACGATGCGCCCGCGTTTTTTTACGGCTTCACTGCCCCGTGCGGCGGCATACCACACCGATGGTGCGCAGCAGCAAAAGCAGATCGGCGCGCAGGCTCAGCGCGCTTGCATAACGCTGGTCGAACCGCGCGCGGGCCGCGAAATCAGTGCCGCCCCGGCCTTCGACCTGCCACAGCCCGGTGAGCCCTGGACGCTGCGCAAGATAGGCGCGGGCGCGATCCGGTCCGCTGGCGGCAAGGTAGTCGTGCAACTGGTTCGGCATGAACGGGCGCGGGCCGACAAGGCTCATCTCGCCGCGCAGCACACACCATAATTGCGGTAACTCATCGAGGGAGCAGGCACGCAGCCATCGCCCGGTCCGGGTGACGCGGGGATCGTTCTGCAGCTTTTGATTATCTGACCATTCGAGGGCGCGAGCGGGGTCATGGGCAAGCAGCCGGGACAATGCGGTATCGGCATCAAGACACATTGTCCGCAACTTCCAGCAGGTAAAGCGCTGCCCATTGCGACCGATCCGAGCTTGTCGATAAAACCCCGGCCCGCCATCGCGCCGCACCCAAAGCCAGAGCAGCGCCAGAAGCGGCACCACCAACGGCAGCGCCGCAAGCGTCAGGCAGATGTCGAGCCAACGTTTCACGTAACGCGGATAGACCCGGTGATATGGCGCGTGTTGCGCTAGAGCGGAGCGGGGGAGGGGATGTCGCTCGGACGGGTGCCGGTCATTCGCTTGGGTTAGAAACAGGTCGGTCATGGTGCCTCTGGCAGCCGGAGCCCCTCCGGCGATTGGCCCTTGCAACACTCACCCCGCGATGACCCTGTGATGCGCGGCGCGTCCTGACCAGTGGCTCCGCGCCGGTGTTCCCCTTCCGGTCCGGTCGCAGGGGCGGAAAGTAGTTTACCCTTTGGTAAGCTCGATTAATTCCCGTCCTGTGGTGGCTGTCGATTAACCGCCGGGTAATGTTTCGGACCACTGCCGGGCCGATCCGTGGCCCCTACGCGAATCGGCTAGGTCCGACGCCGCACAGCCGTTGTGCGCCGTGGCACCGTGTCGGACCTGTCCGCACAGCCACGACTGGCCTAGGTTGCGACGCAACAAATGGAGGCACGCATGGAAGTCGGACTTTATACATTTGGCGATGTCGGCACCGATCCCGTGAGCGGGCAGAAGGTCGATGCGCAGACGCGGCTCAACAACCTGATGGAAGAGATTGAACTGGCCGATCAGGTCGGGCTCGATGTCTTTGGGCTGGGCGAACATCACCGCCCGAATTACGCCATCACCTCGCCCGCCGTGACGCTGGCGGCGGCGGCGCGCACCACGAAAAAGATCAAGCTCAGCTCAGCGGTATCGGTCCTCAGCTCCGACGATCCGGTGCGGGTGTTCCAGCAATTCGCGACGCTCGACAACCTGTCGCAAGGGCGGGCAGAGCTCATGGTCGGGCGCGGCAGCTTCATCGAAAGCTTCCCGCTCTTTGGCTACGACCTGAACGATTACGGCGATCTCTTTGACGAAAAGCTGCAGATGCTGCTGGAGATCAACGCAGGCGAAAAGCTGCGCTGGAAAGGTGGGCGGTTCACGCAGAAGGTCGACAATCTCGGCGTCTATCCCCGGCCCGTGAATGGCAAACTGCCGATCTGGATTGCCGCTGGCGGCACCCCTGAAAGCATGATGCGCGCCGGGGTGCTGGGGCAGCCGCTGGCGCTGGCGATCATCGGCGGGGAGCCGCGCCGCTTTGCGCCGTTGGCCGATCTTTATCGCCGCGCCGCCGAACAGGCGGGCAATAGCGACCGGGCGCGCGTGTCGTTGAACGTGCATGGCTTTGTCGGGCGCGCCAGCAAGGCCGCGGCGGATCTGTTTTTCCCGGCGCAAAAGCAGGTGATGGATCAGATCGGGCGCGAACGCGGCTGGGGGCCGCAAAGCCGGGCACAATTCGACGCGGGCATGGGGCCAGAGGGCGCGATGTTCGTGGGCTCGCCCGCGCAGATCACCGATAAGATCCTCGGCCTGCGCGAAGATCTGGGCTTTGATCGCGTGACGATCCAGATGGCGATCGGCATCCTGCCGCATGCCGAAATGCTTAAGGCGATCGAATTGCTGGGCACCGAGGTCGCGCCGGCGCTGCGCAAGGCCAGCTAGACGCCCTTCAGGGATCATGCAGAGGGCGCGCCGGGAGACCTGCCGCCATCCCACCGCACAATGAAGCCACACTGCATGAAATTCCCGCACCTCCCCCCGTGCTGCGCGATTGGCGCGGGCAGGGGGCGCGTGCTAGCCTGCGGGCAACAGATCAGAAACGACAACGGCAGGGCGAGCAGGCGGATGGCAACGGGCTGGGATGGCACGTTCCTTGTTCCGTGGTCCGACATCGTGATCGACGGCCTTCCCGGCACCGGCCCGGAGGAGATGCGCGTCGGCTCCACATGGCGGCGCAGCGGGCAGCAGGGCACAACAGATGCGGGCGGTATGAACAGCGCAGGCAATGCGCTGGCTGCCGCGACGAATGCCGTCCGGCTCGACGGCCCTGCCGAAGTTGCCATTTTACGCGATGCGCTGGGCCATGCCGATCTGCACCGCCGCGCCGCGCGCAAGGTGCAGCGGCTGATCGGTGACCTGCTGCCTGCCGAAGGCGCGGGCGAAAGCCCTCTGGTGCTAAGGCCCGAGATGCGCGTTGCGGATCTGTCTGCCGGGAATGCGGCGGCCCCCCTCCACGATGACCCGCTGCTGGATACATGGTTTACCCTGACCGATGGCCGCACGCTGTGGCGCGGCATGTTGGTGCCCTATCGCCCGCGTCAGCCGCTTATCCTGTTTTGTGGCGCGCTGCCGCCTGCGGGGGTGGATTTGCACATCGTGCGCCTGTCGCCGCATCTGACGGCAAGCGCCGCAATGCCCGTCGCGCGTCCGCGTCCGGTGATCTGCTTTACCCCGGGCACGCGCATTGCCACGCCACGCGGCCCGATGCCGGTCGAATTCCTGCGCGCCGGCGATCTGGTCACCACGCGCGATGACGGCCCGCAACCTTTGATCTGGTCCGGACAGCGGCGGTTGTCGGGTGCGGCGCTGCATGCCACCCCGGCACTGCGCCCGATCCGTCTGCGCGCCAACGCGCTGGGCACCGGGCGGCCTGACGGGGATTTGCTGGTGTCTCCGGGCCATCGGATGCTGCTCCGGGGCGATGCCGCGCGTGATTTGTTTGGTGAAGCTGAGGTGCTGGTGCGGGCGGGCGATCTGCTGGACCAGCCCGGCATCGCGCGGGATCTGAACCTGCGCGAGGTCTGCTACATTCACCTGATGCTCGACCGCCACCAGATCCTGCTGGCCAATGGCATGGAAAGCGAAAGCTTCCACCCCGGCGAGGCCGGGCATGGCGATCTGACCCGCGATGATCGTTTGCGCATGGCTCGCGCCTTGCCGCGCCTGCGCGACAGCATGACCCTGACCGGACAGGCCGTGTCGGGCTACGGTCCCGCCGCGCGGCGCATGTTGAACCGGGCCGAGGCCGCTATTTTGACCCATGGGCTGCAACCGGCCCGCCGGCGCCATCAGCGGCGCGCCTGAAGGACACGACAATGGCACAGATCGACAGCATCGCGGCGCTCGAGGCGCTCTACCCCCCCGCCAGTGAGAATTCCCTGCGCAAAGTGGCGCAGCGCCTGACCCCGGCCTATGCCGCATGGATCGGGGCATCCCGGTTTTGCCTGATCTCCACCGTCGGGCCCGAGGGCACCGATTGCAGCCCGCGCGGGGATCGTGGCCCGGTGGTGCAGATACGCGATGAGCGGACGCTGCTGCTGCCCGACTGGCCCGGCAATAACCGCATCGACAGCCTGCGCAACATCGTCCGCGATCCGCGTGTCTCGTTGCTGTTCATGGTGCCCGGCGCGCAGACGGTGGTGCGGGTGAACGGGCAGGCGCAGATCAGCACCGATGCGGAGGATTTGGAGCCTTTCGCCGATGGGCATCGCCTGCCGCGCAGCGTGATCGTGGTCACCCTCGGCGAGATATATGTCCAATGTTCCAAAGCGGTGATCCGCGCCAAATTGTGGAGCGGCGAAGATGACAGCGCCCGCGTCCCGACCTTGGGCGAGATCCTGTCCGAGATGACAGATGGCGTGGTCGAGGCCGGACAATTCGACGCGAACTTCCCGAAACGAGCCGCAGACACGCTGTGGTAGGCGAGCACCGTCACGGCATGTATCAGTGATCCACCCGCGCGGGGCCCGCGTATCGTCGCGACCCAGCCAAGGAAGGTGACCTCGTGCCATTTGAATTTCCCACCGCGCGCCGGATTGCAGTTATCGGCGGCGGCATTTCGGGGCTCGCGGCCGCCTATGAACTGGCGCCGACCTCTCGCGTGACGCTGATGGAGGCCGCACCCCGGCTGGGCGGACATGCCCGCACGGTGATGGCGGGGCCGGATAAATCCGTGCCGGTCGATACCGGGTTTATCGTGTTCAATACCCCCAATTATCCCAATCTGACCCGCATGTTCGCCGAATTGGACGTGCCGGTGAAGCCCAGCAACATGAGCTTTGCGGCTTCGATTGATGGCGGGCGGCTGGAATATGGGCTGCGCTCGCTGGGCACGCTGACGGCGCAGAAATCCAACCTCGCGCGTCCGGCCTATTGGCGCATGGTGGCGGACATTTTGCGGTTCAATCGCGGCGCGGTCGCGGCGGCGCAGGACCCGGATCTGAGCCTTGGCGCGTTTCTCGACCAGATGCAGCTGGGCGACTGGTTTCGCCGCTATTACCTGTTGCCGATCTCCGGCGCGATCTGGTCTTCGACGCCCGAACAGATGGCCGATTTCCCGGCGCGCTCGCTGGTTGAATTCTTTCGCAATCATGCCCTTTTGTCGCCGCGCACCCATCAGTGGCAGACCGTGGATGGCGGCTCGATTGAATATGTCCGGCGGATCGCGGCGGCCATCACCGCGCGCGGCGGCGAAATCCGCACGCAAGCGCCGGTAAGGTCTGTCCGTCGGGAGGCGGAGGGCGTCTCAATCCGCTTGCAGGGCGGCACTTGGGAAATGTTCGACGAGGTGGTTTTTGCCTGTCACAGCGACGATGCGTTGGCCATGTTGGAAACGCCAAGCGCGGATGAGCGCGCCGTTCTGGGGGCGATCCGCTACCAGCCCAACCGCGCCGTTCTGCATAGCGACATCCGCCAAATGCCACGCCGTCGCGCGTGTTGGGCATCTTGGGTGTTTTTGTCCCCCGATGACCGGCCCGCACCGCAGATCGGGCTGACCTATTGGATGAATTCGCTGCAATCCATTCCCGACGAGACCCCGCTTTTCCTGTCGCTGAACCCTGGAACCCCGATTGATGCCGCGCTGGTCGAGGATGAGTGCGAGTTTCGTCATCCGGTTTTTGACGGGCCTGCGATCCGGGCGCAGCGGCGGCTGGGCGATATTCAGGGCGTAAACAGATCATGGTTTTGTGGGGCATGGGCGAAATGGGGGTTCCACGAAGACGGCTATGCCAGTGCGATGACAGCCGTGAAGGCGTTGCAGGAGAAGGTTGAATGACGCCCGAGCTGATCCGCGCCAAGACATGGCACAAGCGGATCGGCGGACCTGCCAATACGTTCACCTACAGCGTCGATTATGTGCTGTTGGAGCCTGAGGCCCCCGCGGTGCTGCCGTGGCTGTTTGCCGTCAACGGGCGCAACCTTGCCTCGGTGTGTGATCGCGATCACGGCGGGCGGCGCGGGCAGGGGCAGGGGGCTGATTGGGCCCGTGCCGCGCTGCGAGATCGAGGTCACCCTGATCTGGCCCGGATGAAGCTGATGCTGCTGGCGCAGCCACGGATTGCCGGGTTCCTCTTCGATCCGGTCAGCTTCTGGCTGTGTATCGATGGCGATGACGCGCTGCGAGCCGTGATTGCGGAGGTCAATAACACCTTCGGCGACCGCCATAGTTACTTATGTGTGCATCCCGATGGCCGCGCGATCCGTCCCGACGATGAAATGGCGGCGGAGAAAGTGTTTCACGTGTCGCCGTTTCAGGACATTGCCGGGGGATACACCTTCCGGTTTCGCCTGACCGATAGCGCGGTGGCCGTGCATATCCGCCACGAACGCATGACACCGGATGGACCGCGCGGATTGATCGCCACAGTTGGCGGGCCGCGCCTGCCACTTAGCTCGCGCCGCATCATCGGCTCTGCGTTGCGCCGTCCAATGGGGTCGTTGCGGGTGGTGGCGCTGATTTACGCGCAGGCATTGAAGTTGTGGCTTAAGGGGGCACGCTACCGCCCCCGGCCCAAGCCGCCGGAGTCCGAATTATCGTGACCGCATCGCAGCTACGCTGAGGTGCCGGTCAGTTAAGCCGGGCTGGCGCCCGCGCATCGGTCATCCTTGCGCCCGTCGCCTTGCATTCGTTGACATAGCGCACCAGCAGGCCGGTATAAAACCGCAGCATGTAGCTGTTCTGGGCCAACTCCTCGAGGGATTTTTCAACCGCCATTGCTTCGCGTTCGTCCAGATTGGGGCGGCGCAGATCAGCAAGGTTGAGAAGCGGCCCGACGATATCCACCAGCGCCTCCACGGCGACACGTTCGCGATGGGGGAGCACGGCACTCCGCAGTCCGATATCGACCGCGAAGGCATCCTGCAGCGAGCCCAGAAAATGCTTGAACCGGATGATGATCTGACGGGCGTCGTCCTTGGCGGAGGAGACCAGCAACCGCAGCCCGCCCAGCACCAGATTGGGCAGATCCACCTGAAAATCCGGCTGCGACAACACTTGCCGCTTATGCTGGATCGAATCAATGATCTCAGCCAGCGCGCGGGCCAGCTGCGGTTGAAACACGTCAAACAAGCCGGCGCGTTTCGAAAAACTTATTCGATTATGAAAATCCCGGTGAATCAGATCGCAGGATGTGACCGTCGGATCCTGATCCGAAGACCAGCGCAGGGTTAAGACAAACATGTCCGCAGAATTACTCACGCGCCCTCCACCAAGCTAAGCTTCTTAGAAAAATTCATTATTCACAGTACCTTTCACGCTCAGGTCCGTCTGCGGAATATCGGGCTTCCCAGCGGTGCCCGGAAATAGGGCGTGGAGGTCTGCCGGGAGGAGCAGGGCGATCTTCATCTAGGCGGAACTTACTTAAAAAACTGTTAATCGCGCGTTCTGATGCGCGTGTAGGGCAACGGATTAAAAAAGGAGTATACCGTTGATTGCAAAGAATGCGCTAATGATCGTCGGAAAAGCGACGTGTGGCCACCGGAATCTCGCGGTGGGGGACGAGTAACGGCGCGGGCTGCGCCGGTTGACGAGAGCGAGGGACATATTGTGGACGGACAAAACCAAGGCCCAGTTGACGCGCCAGACGCCCAAGTCGGCGAGAATGGGGACCAGCCAGCCAAGACGCTTGATTTCACGGTCGTGGGCATTGTGGCCTCGGCGGGGGGGCTCGAAGCGTTATCGGCGCTGGTGCAGGAATTGCCGACCGACGCAGGCATTGCCTATGTCATCGCGCAACACCTGTCGGCTTCGCATAAATCGTTGATGACGACATTGCTGTCGCGGGAAACGCAATTGTCGCTGCGCGAGATTGCCGACGATATAACGCCAGAGCCCGACACGATTTATGTCACGCCTCCCGGCTCCGATGTGGTGCTGAATGACGGCAAGCTGCGGCTGCAAAATCCCTCCGGTCCCGCGGCAGCGCCGAAGCCTTCGGGGGACCGGCTTATGACGTCGCTTGCAATGGAATTGGGGGACCGTGCGGTCGGCGTCGTTTTGTCGGGCACAGGCAGCGACGGCAGCTATGGCATCCGGGCCATCCGCGAGGCGGGTGGCATTACCATCGCGCAGGATCTGGTGACGGCGAAATACGATGGTATGCCCAGTTCGGCAGCCAATACAGGCTGTGTCGATCTGGTGCTGCCGCCGGGCCGGATCGGGCGCGATATCGTCCGCATCTTGTCCGAGCCAGGAATGATCGAGGACGATTCGATGGCGTCGAGCGTCGATGGCTCGTCCGATCTGCTTCATACCTTGCTGGCACGCACGCGGGTCGATTTTCGGGAATACAAGGAAACCACGATCAACCGGCGTATCCAGCGGCGCATGGCGGCGATCGGGATCACCGATTACAGCGAATATGTCGGCCATTGCCGCACCAACCCAAATGAGTTGGACGCGCTGTTCAAGGATCTGCTGATTTCGGTCACACGGTTTTTCCGCGATACGGCCGAATTCGAAGCTTTGTCACAGCATATCCGGCAGCTGGTGTCTTTGTCGGAGCATCGTTCGATCCGGCTGTGGGTGGCAGGCTGCGCCACGGGCGAGGAAGCCTATTCGATGGCGATCCTCGTGGCCGAGGCGCTTGGCGGGCCCGAGGCGATTGGCGATGATCGGGTGCAAATCTTTGCGACTGATATCGATAAATCTGCGCTCGAAGTGGCCCGGCGCGGGGTCTATCCGTTGTCGGCCCTGCATGATGTGCCCGAAGAACTTGCGCAGCGATATTTTCATGTCGAGAAGGACCGCGTGCGGGTCATCGCGCGGCTGCGGTCCTGCATCATGTTTTCGGATCACAATGTCTGCCAGGATCCGCCCTTCATCAATATTGACCTGATTTCAATGCGCAACGTGCTGATCTATTTCGGCAATCGACTGCAGGAGAAGGTCCTCGCCCGGTTGGGATATGCGCTTAATCCCGGTGGTCTGCTGTTTCTGGGCACATCTGAGAATATCTCCCGCGCGCAGATCGATCTTGAGCCGATGTCGGAGAAAGAGCGCATTTACCGTAAACGGCTGGCCTTTCGCAGCGGCTCCTCGTCGCGGCTGCCGTTCAGCCCGTCGGAAATCCGCAGTGGCCATCCTGAGCCGAAGCTTCCCGTGCAAAGCGCGGATCGGCGCATGTTTGATTCTCTGGCACGCGCGATATCGGCGGATTCGATCCTTATCACCTCGGACGGACGGATCTTGCGGGTCTATGGCGATATCACCCCGTTTTTGCATATTTCTGAGCAGTCCCGCCTGAACCTTCAGCTCAGCATCCTGCGCTCGCCCTTCCGGGAGGAGGCGGCAAGCCTGTCGGCGCTGGCAGTGAAACGCCAGATCCGCCGCACCGGTTTGCGCCATACCGATCCGGGGCGCCCGGACTGGGCCCATATCCAGCTCGAAGCGATCCCACTGACCGGGCAGGACGATGGCGAACGCTATGTTTTGATTGCCTTCCACCGGCATCAGGTCTCGCCCGAGTTGGACGCCGCCGAAGATAGCGATGGGGCGCTGCCCTCGGCGCGGATCAGGCAGTTGGAAGCCGATGTGGCCTCGGCCCGCGAAGCGCTGGAGCAGATGGTTGAGGAATTGCAGACCTCGAATGAAGAACTGCAATCCGTGAACGAAGAACTGCAATCCACCAACGAGGAGTTGCAGGCCTCAAACGAAGAGCTTGAGACCTCGAACGAGGAATTGCAGGCCACCAATGAGGAGCTGATTACAGTTAACGAGGAAATGCAGGTCAATGCGACCGAGCTGTCACTCATGTCGTCGGAACTGACCTCGGTTCTGGGGGAGGCGCCGCTGGTGGTGTTGGTCCTCGATACCGCGCTGCAAATCGTGCGCACCTCGGCCATCGCCCGGCGCATGTTCCGCCTGCCCGAGAATTGCGAGAATTTCCATCTGAGCCAATGCACCGTGCCCGATCACTTCCCCTCGCTGGTGAAATTCTGTGATCGCACCCTGCGTCTGCGCGAAACCGTCGAGGATCAGATCCGCCACGGCGAAAGCGTGTTTCGGATGAGCTGCGCGCCCTATTTCGATGATCGCAACAACCTGCGCGGCGCGACGCTGATGATCTCAGAGGTCAACGCCACCGAAATGGTCGAGCGCACCGAACTTCTGCACAAGATGGCATTGGTGGAGCATATGGCTGCGATTGGCCATTTCCGGTATGATATCGAACTCGATACGATGGAATGGTCCGGGCGGGTCTATACATTGTTTGGCCTTGCCCCGGAAAAGACCCCTCCGAAACTTCTCGATATGCACCAGCTTTTCGTGCCGGAGGATCGCGATCAGATCGAACAGGCGCTGAGGACGGCGCTGCGCCACAATGAGGAATTCCGGGTCACGGGGCAGGTTTTGTGCCCAGACGACAAACTGATCCGGCTGGAGCTTGTGGGGGCGCTGATCGAAAATAACCGCAGCGGCTTCATCGGGCTGGTGCGCGAGGCCGACGAGAGCGATCGCATCGAGGGGAGCGCCAAGCCTCTCCGTTTGGAAAACAGCAGCGGGACGGACCCGGAGAGCGCTTCGGACGCATAAACCGTGTCGCTCAGGTCTGACGCAGCCGGGCCGTGCCGAGCGACACACCAAAGATTATCAGCGCCGCCACGACGATCGAGGGCCCGGCTGGCGCGTCGAGAACCCATGCCAGCCGCAGCCCCGCCAGCGCCGAAAGCGTCCCGATCGCGGCGGCCAGTGCGGCCATCGCCTCGGGCGTGCGGGCGAGCGGGCGCGCGGCGGCGGCGGGAATGATCAGCATGGCGGTGATCAGAAGGGCTCCCACGACCTTGATCGCCACGGCGACGACCAGCGCCAACACAAGCGTCAGGATCAAGCTCTCGCGCTTCGGATCAATGCCGTCAGCGATGGCCAGATCCGGGCCGAGCGTTGCGGTCAGAAGCCGCGACCAGCGCCAAGACATCAGCGCCACAACTACGACCGCCCCGCCCCAGATCACCGCAAGATCGGCGCGGCTGACGGCGAGGATATCCCCGAACAGATAGGTGTCCAGGTCGACCCGCACACCGGGCGTCAGGCTGACCGCGACCAACCCCAGCGCCAGCGCGCCATGGGCCATCACCCCCAGCGCGGTGTCATGCGCCAGCGCTCCGCCACCGATCCGTCCCATCAATAGCGCCACCGCCAGCGCCACGGCCAGAACGCCTGCGGGAACCGACATTGAAAACGCTAGCGACAGCGCCACGCCCAACAGGGCGGCATGGGCGGTGGCATCGCCGAAATAGGCCATGCGCCGCCAGACCACGAAACAGCCGGGCATGGCAGCCGCCAGCGCCACGCCGATCCCCGCCAGCGCGGCGCGGATCACGAAATCGTCGAGGAAGGTCATGGTCAGGCTGTCCTTGCCGTATCTGCGGGCGCGAGCGCGCCGTCATCGTGAGACAGCGGGTCGTCGTGCCCCTGTCCGCCTGCCTGTGCGGGCTCAACCCCTTGAGGCTGAGGCTGGGAGTGGTCATGCTGGCAGGCTGCCCCGTCATGCTCATGGTGCCCATGGTCATGATTATGTCCCGGCGCGTGGTCGTGACGGTATAGCGCCAGCGCCCCGCCAGTGCCCGTGCCGAAGAGGGCACGATAGGCGGGGGCGGAACTGACGACCTCCGGTGTGCCTTCGCAACAGACATGGCCGTTCAGGCAGATCACCCGGTCCGACGCGCTCATCACCACATGCAGCTCGTGACTGACCATCAGCACGGCGCAGCCGGTGCGGTCGCGGACCTCTTCGATCTGGCGGTAGAACGCGGCGCTGCCCGGCTGGTCGAGACCCTGCGTCGGCTCATCGAGGATCAGCAATTGCGGCTCGGATAGCAACGCACGCGCCAACAGGACGCGCTGAAACTGCCCACCCGAAAGCACGCTCATCTGGCGTCCGGCCAGCGTCGGCACGCCGGCGTCTTCCAATGCGGTGCGGATGGCGGCAGCGGGGCGGCGGTGGGGCAGGTCAAGGAACCGGCGCACGGTGATGGGCAGGGTCGGATCGACTTGCAGGCTTTGCGGCACATAGCCGATGCGGAGCCCCTCGGCCCGCGCAACCCGGCCTGCGGCGTGCGGCAGCGCACCCAGCAGCGCGCGCAACAGCGTCGATTTTCCGGACCCGTTGGGCCCTACCACGGTGACGATTTCGCGGGGGTGGATGGTAAGGTCGATCCGGTCGAGGATCAGCTTGCCCTGCTGGCGTATGCTCAGCCCTTCGGCGCGGATCAGCATGGCGCGCCCGCGGCCTCGGGATCATGCGGATCGCGGCAGCTGGGGCACAGGCCTTCGGCCTCCATCACCGTCTTCTCGATGGTGAATCCCGTCTCCGCCGCGCTACGACCCAGAGCGCTGCGCGCAGGTTCAATCGGGGCTTCCGCGACCAGCCCGCAGGTGCGGCAAATCATGAAACCCGGATCATGCGCGGCCTCAGGATGCGCGCAGGCGACATAGGCATTCAGCCGCTCGATGCGATGCGCAAACCCGTGATCTGTCAGAAATTTCAGCGCTCTGTAGGCCACGGGCGGTTGGCTGCCCATACCTTCTGCCGAAAGCCGCTCCAGCACGTCATAGGCACCTTGCGCGGCATGGGCTTCAAGCAGGATTTCCAGCACCCGGCGGCGCACCGGCGTCAGCTGCAAGCGTCCTTCGGCACAGCGCGCAGCCGCCCGGTCCAAGGCTGCACGGCGGCATGCAGCGTGGTCATGCTCCGCAAAGCCCAAGGGCAGATCGGAGGGCGTATCGACGGGGAGGGCTGGGGGCATGGTGCTCCGTCATTTTCGGGGTTGATAGGTTATAACATTACGTTTAGCCCTACGGCCCATCAACATCAACCCCCAGCGTTAGGATATCCAATGCGCCCAAGTCTTCTTGCCCTTGCTCCTGTAACCATGCTCGGCGGGCTGCCTGTGATGGCGGCACCGACGGTCGTGGCGGATATTGCACCGGTGCATGCTTTGGTGGCCCAGGTGATGGACGGCGTCGCGGAACCGGCGCTGTTGATCGGCCCCGGCGCATCGCCGCACGGCTATGCCCTGCGCCCATCCGAGGCGCGCGCGCTGAGCGAGGCGGACCTCGCTATCATCATGGGCGAGGGGCTGACCCCGTGGATTCACGATCCGCTTGAAAGCTTGGCCTCCAATGCGCAGGTGATCGAGCTTCTGGAACGGCCTGAAACCACGCTGCTGCCTGTGCGCGAAGGGGCGCATTTCGAGGGGCCGATGGCCGAGGGGCATGCCGGCCACGGTGATGAAGAGGATCATGCCGAGGATGAGCACGACCACAGCGAGGATGAGCACGACCACAGCGAGCACGATCACGCCGAGCACGACCACGCCGAGGATGATCATGATCACGCCGAGGAGGCCGGCCATGATGAGCCGCATGACGAAGCCGATCACAGCGATCATGCAGAAAACGCCCATGGCCACACTCATACTGGGGACGACCCGCATGCTTGGCTCGACCCGGCCAATGGGTCCGCATGGCTGGCGCTGATTGCCGATGAACTGGCCGTGCTTGATCCTGAAAATGCCGACACCTATCGCGCGAATGCATCTGCCGCGCAGGATCGCCTGACAGCGCTGCGCAGTGATGTGACTGCTCGTCTGGCGCCTGTTGGGGATGCGGCGTTCCTGACCGCACATGACAGCTGGCAGTATTTCGAGGCGGCCTTCGGTGTGCGCGCCGCAGGGGCGCTGTCTGACAGTGACGCGGTGGAGCCCGGACCCGCCCGCCTGCGCGAGGTCGAAGGCGTGATCGACACGGAAAACGTCACTTGTGTGGTGTTGGAGGGCGGTTCCGGCAGCCGCATGGCCGAACGGTTGGCGGCGTCGGGCGATCTGCGCACTGTCACGATGGACCCGCTGGGCGGTGGGCTGACGCCGGGGGCGGGCCTCTATGATACGCTTCTCAACGAGCTGGCCGCAGGTTTTGCAGACTGTCTTGGCTAGACCGCGCGACGGATCATGCCGGGGGTGGCAGGCGGGTCTGACGATCCATGCACACCTCGCGCAGGGCGGTGACAAGGGCGGCTTCCTCCGTGCTCAGTTCCCGTCCTGTGCGCAGGCACAGGCCCACCGCGCCCCATGTGGACCGGGTGTCGATGGGCAGCGCCACAAGCCGCCCGGTGGCAAGGTCATCTTCGACCACACCGCGTGAAATTACCCAGATCGCACCGTGATCGCGGGTCATGCCACGCCCGATCCCGGCTGACACTGTCTCCACCGCGTCGGGCGGGATCGGCAGGCCATGCTCGACAAACAGCCGCTCGGCAAAAGGTCGGATGATTGAGCCGGGGCCGGGCATCAGCATCGGATGGGCGGCAAGGTCGTCGCCCGTGATCCGCGCGTGCCGGGCCAGCGTATGCCCGGCGGCAACCACCACCACGACCTCCTCCCGGTAAAGCGGCTCAAAGCTGAGCGCGACCATGCGCTCGGGGGCGGGCAGGCGGCCCACTACCAGATCGAGGTTACCTGCGCGAAGCCGGTCGAGAAGCTGCTCGTTTTCGCCGGTCGAGATACGCAGCCGTCCGATCCGCCCCGCTGCGCGAAACCGCGCCACCGCGTCCGGCAGGACCGATCCCGACACCGTGGGCAGCGCCCCGATCCGCACCAGCGGGCGCTCCGCCTGATCGATCCGCGTCAATGCCTCCAGCCCGTTGCGCGCGGCGGCGAGGGAGGCGCCGGCATGGCCCAGAAACATCTCGCCGAAAGGCGACAGACGGATGCCGCGCCCGTCACGTTCCAGCAGTGGCTTGCCCAGCACCTGCTCCAACTCCCGCAGGGTGCGGCTGACGGCGGGCTGGGTCAGGGCCAGACGCTCGCCCGCGCGGCTGACGGATTTCTGGCGCGCGACCTCGACGAACACTTCCAAATGACGCAGCTTGAGCCGGTCGGAGACCTTCAGGGTCATAGATCCATATCCATTTTGGAATTAATGCTCCGGATGAATGTTATTATAAATCGCAATTGCGCTATGTGATAAAGCCCCGAACAGCGGATGGATGGCAGCGGGAGAGCAGCAATGAGCGACAGCACACGGTTTGATCAGGGGATGGAGACGCGGCGCAGCGTGCTGGGGGCGGCCCATGTCGACCGGGCCGAGGCCGCCAAGACCGACTTCGACGCGCCGTTTCAGAACCTCATCACCGAAGCCGCTTGGGGTCATGTCTGGTCCCGCCCGGATTGGAGCAAGCGCGACCGCTCCATCGTCACATTGGCGCTGCTGATGGGGCTGGGCCATTGGGAGGAGGTCGCGATGCATATCCGCGCCACCGCCAACACGGGGGCCACGCGCGAGGATATTCGCGAGACGATCCTGCATGTCGGGATCTATGCCGGGGTGCCCGCTGCCAATCACGCCTTCAAGATCGCCAAGCAGACCTTTGCCGAGATGGATGCCGCAGCCTCCGCCTCGGCCGGGACATCGGAGGAGCAAAAATGAGCGATACAGCCAAATCTACGCCCGAAACCGGCGCGTTCTTTGCCCGTGATCTGGACTGGCATCCGCCCGCGCTGACACCGGGGTATAAGACCTCGATCCTGCGCTCGCCGCAAAAGGCCCGGATTTCCTTTGATAATTCCATTGCCGAGACGACCGGCCCGGTCTTCGGGCATGGTATGATCGGGGAGTTGGACAATGATCTGACCCTGAACTTTGCCGCGCCCGGCGAAGGCGCGATCGGCGAGCGGATCATCGTGCATGGCCGGGTTCTGGACGAACGCGCGCAGCCGGTGCCGGGGGTTCTGGTCGAATTCTGGCAAGCCAATGCTGGCGGTCGCTACCGCCATAAGAAGGACGCCTATCTGGCCCCGCTTGACCCGAACTTCGGCGGTTGTGGCCGGGCGATCAGCGATGAGAACGGCTTTTATCATTTCCGCACCGTCAAGCCCGGACCCTATCCGTGGCCCAATGGCGTGAACGACTGGCGGCCTGCGCATATCCATTTTTCGGTCTTCGGGCAGGGCTTTGCGCAGCGGCTGATCACCCAGATGTATTTCGAGGGCGATCCGCATATCGCGCTGTGCCCCATCGTTAAGACGATCCCCGATCCTGAGGCGATTGATCGGCTGGTGGCGCGGCTCGACATGAATGCGACTATTCCGATGGACGCGCGCGCCTATCAGTTCAACATCGTGCTGCGGGGGCGCCGCTCGACCCTGTTTGAAAACCGGCTGGAGGGGAATTGAGATGACCCATGCAAATTATCAGGCGCTGAACTACCTGAAAGAAAGCCCGTCGCAGACCGCCGGTCCCTATGTCCATATCGGCTGCGTGCCGACATTCGCAGGCATTGAGGGCGTCTATGACGATCCGGGCCGTGAAATGATCACGGGCGACGCGCAGGGCGCACGCATCCGCATCGAAGGACAGGTGTTCGACGGCACCGGAACAGCGATCCGCGACGCGATGCTGGAAATCTGGCAGGCCGACGCGGCGGGACTATACAACAGCCCGTCCGAGACGCGCGGACAGGCCGATCCGCATTTCACCGGCTGGGGGCGGCAGCCCACGGATGGCGAGACCGGCACCTTCCGGTTCGACACCGTGAAACCCGGTGCTGTGCCGTGGCCCGACGGGCGCATGCAGGCGCCGCATATTTCGGTCTGGATCGTGGCGCGCGGGATCAATCTGGGTCTGCACACCCGTATCTATTTCGACGATGAGGCCGAGGCCAACGCCGCCGATCCGCTGCTGGCCCGGATCGAGCATACCAGCCGCGTGCCTTCGTTGATCGCGCAGAAGATCGACGGCGGCTACCGTTTTGACATACACCTGCAGGGCGATCGCGAGACCGTCTTCTTTGATATCTAAGCCGAGGTGCCATGATCGATCCCAGTTCCGACCAGCCCAGCGTGGCTGGTAAACCTTGCATCCTGTGCTGCGCCATCACCGGGTCGCTGCCGACCAAGGCCAATAACCCGGCCGTGCCCATTTCGGTGAGCGAGCAGATCGAAAGCAGCCATGCCGCGTTCGAGGCAGGCGCGACGATCATTCATGCCCATGTGCGCAACGAAGATGAGACGCCCTCATCGGATCCCGAGAAATTCCTCGCGCTGAAAGAGGGGCTGCAAAAACACTGCCCCGGCATCATCGTGCAGTTTTCGACCGGGGGCCGGTCGGGCGCGGGCAAGACACGCGGCGGAATGCTCGCGCATCGGCCCGATATGGCGTCGCTGTCGGTGGGCTCGAACAACTTCCCCACGCGCGTTTACGAAAATCCGCCCGATCTGGTGGAATGGCTGGCAGGCGAGATGACCCAATATGGCGTCACGCCCGAGGTCGAGGCATTCGATCTGGGGCATATCCTTCAGGCCATCGCGCTGCATAAGGCGGGCACGCTGCCCGGCAAGCTTTATGTGCAGTTCGTGATGGGGGTGAAGAATTCGATGCCCGCCGACGAAGAGGTGTTCGATTTCTACGCGCATATCATGGCCAGCCGTGCGCCGGACGCGGAATGGTGCGCCGCCGGGATCGGCGCGCAGCAGTTGCGGGTCAATGAATGGGCCATCGCGAAGGGCGGCCATACCCGTGCCGGGCTGGAGGACAATGTCCGGCTGGACCGCGAGAGGCTTGCGCCCTCCAACGCGGCGCTGATCGCGCGCGCGGCGGAGCTCTGCGCGAAATACGATCGGCCCGTCGCGACCCCGGCACAGGCACGCCAGATATTGGGTCTGCGCGACGCCTGAGGACGCGAGCCTTCGGCGGAGGTATTTAGGATTTAAGGGGGCGGTGCCGGAAACGACGCCGCCCTTTTTGCTGCTCAGTCGTCGAAGCTGAAATCCGGCAGCCCGTCCAGCGCGGCCTTCAGCGCGTCGCCCCAGCCATCGGAAATGGCGCGGAAATAGGGGTCATCGGCGCTGATCCGGCCTTCGTGATCCAGTTCGAAACTGTCGGCGCGATAGGTCGCGAAATCCAGCGGCAGGCCTACGGAGAGGTTCGCCTTGATGGTCGAATCGAAGCTGACCAGCAGCAGCTTTATCGCTTCTTCAAAGCCCATGGCGGGATCATAGGCGCGCACCAGAATAGGACGCCCGTATTTCGTCTCCCCGATCTGGAAAAACGGCGTGTCGTCGCTGGCCTCGATGAAGTTGCCCTCAGGATAGACAAGGAACAGGCGTGGCGGCCCCGGCGCGATCTGTCCCCCGACGAGCACAGTCGCATGGAAGGCACTATCCGCGACCTGTCCGCTTTGAGCATGACCGGCGATGACCTCTTTCAGCGTATCGCCAATCAGCCGCGCGACCTGAAACATGGAAGGTTGTTCAAGGATCGAAGGGCTACGCTCGGCCTCGGCCTTGGTGCGTTCTTCCAGCAGCGACATCACCGCTTGGGTGGTTGCGAGATTGCCGGCGGTCATCAGGGTGATCAGACGTTCACCCGGCACTTGCCATGTGCTCATCTTGCGAAATGTCGAGATGTTGTCGACGCCCGCATTGGTGCGGGTGTCGGACATGAACACCAGCCCATGATCGGTTTTCAAGCCTACGCAATAGGTCACGGTCACGGCCTCGGGTCTAGGAATGGGGCGCGCCGGGCAGGCAGTTTATTGTTGCTGTTCCTGCATCTGGCCGCCCGAGCCTTGGCTCTGCTCCTGATACTGGTCTTGGTGAACCTCGATATCCACCGACAACGATTCGCCTGCCGGGTCCCCGTAGCGCATTCCGTGTATCGGAGCGGCTTCGGTGTAGTCCAGTCCCGTCGCCACTCTGACATAGCGATCATCGGGCGAAATCTGATTGGAGATGTCAAAGCCGATCCAGCCGATGCCATCGATATGTGCCTCCGCCCAGCCATGGGCGGCGTCCTGTGGTGCCTCCAGATCGGCGTCAAGCTTCAGATAGCCCGACACATAACGCGCCGGGAACCCCATCATCCGCGCGGCCGAGATAAAGACATGCGCGTGATCCTGACAGACGCCTTCGCGGCCCGCGATGGCCTGTTCGGCGGTGGTGCGCGCGTCCGTCTGGCCGGTCGTATAGGTGATCGCCTCGGCGATCCGGGCCGACAGGGCATGCATGCGCGAGATCGGGTCGGCGATTTCCGAATTGAGCCCTCTGGCCAAGCCACGGACACCGTTGCCGCCTTGGGTCAGCGCGGTGGCGCAGCGAAAATACCATAGCGGCGCATAGCCCGCATGCTGTCCGACAACGCCGGAGAGATCACGGGTCTCGACCTCACCCTCGCTGGTGATGACGATGCGATCGGATTCGCCGTCAAACCCGATCAGCGTTACGTTATTTGCGTGCTGATCTTCGAAGCTGAGCTGCTCAACGCCGCCCTCGACGCCGATATTCCAGGTCAGCACTGACTGACCGTCCCGGCTTTTGGGGGTCAGGCGCAGCTGTTGCAGCCCGTAGGTGACGGGGGTGTCGTAGCTATATGTGGTTCGGTGGGTGATCCTGAGGCGCATCTTTACTCCGTGAACCGATAGTTCTGTTCAATTTCCGCACCTAGACCCGCCAGTGCGCACAGAAACTCCAGAATGAACTCGTGCAGCCCCCGGTCGAAGATGTCTTCGATGCTGGTATTGGCCAATTGCCCCAGCAGCGCTTCGGCATGTTGGTGGCAAGGATGGCGGGTGCCGTATTCCTTTTCCAGATATCCGAGGTTGGACATTATCTTGCTGATGCAGAAGGCGATCGAGCGCGGCATCCGCCCATCGAGGATCAGAAAATCCGCAATACCCATCGGCGTGATGTCGGAGCCGTTGAGCCAGCGATAGGACCGCGCTCCGCCGACGGACCGCAGGATATTCTCCCATTGCACATTGTCGAGGCTGGAGCCCACCGGCGTCATGGCAGGCAGCAGCACATAATATTTCACATCAAGGATGCGCGCTGTGCTGTCGGCCCGTTCCAGAAACGTGCCGATCCGCGCGAAATTGTAGATGTCGTTGCGCAGCATCGTGCCATGCAGCGCGCCACGCACCAGTCCGCTTTGCTGTCGGATCAGGCCCAGAACCTCGGGCAGATCACGGGCCTTGACCGGGCGCGCGAGGGCATCGCGCAGCTGCATCCAGCATTCATTGGTGGCTTCCCACACCTCTCGCGAGAGGGCGGTGCGCACCAGACGCGCGTTATTGCGCGCCAATTCGATGACGCTCAGCACATTTGAAGGGTTGGACTTCTCGCGCAGGAGGAAATTGATGACCTGCGCTTCGTCGTAGGTGTCGTGCTGCTGCAGATAGAGATGCCGCACCCCTGCGGTTTCCAGAACCGAGGCCCATTCGTCATGGGCGCTATCGGGGCGGGTTAGACCAATGCGGAACCCGGCCTCGATCAGGCGCGCAGTGTTTTCAGAGCGTTCGAGATAGCGGAACATCCAGAAGAGTCCGCCGGCGGTTTTGCCGAGCATTTGGTTACTCCTCCAGGACCCAGGTATCTTTGGTGCCGCCGCCCTGTGACGAATTCACGACCAGCGAGCCTTCCTTCAACGCCACGCGGGTCAGGCCGCCGGGGGTGATGTCGATACGGTCGGGGCTGACCAGCACGAAAGGCCGCAGATCCACATGGCGTGGGGCCAATCCGGCCTTGGTCAGGATCGGCACGGTCGACAAAGCCAGCGTGGGCTGGGCGATATAATTGGTCGGACGGGCCTGCAATTTCGCGCGGAAGGCCTCGATTTCCTTCTTCGAGGCTGCCGGCCCGACCAACATGCCATAGCCGCCCGAACCATGAACCTCCTTCACGACCAGTTCGGCCAGGTTGTCGAGCACGTATTTCAGGCTCTCTGGGTCCGAGCAGCGCCATGTCGGCACGTTTTTCAAAATCGCCTTCTCGCCGGTGTAGAATTCGACGATATCCGGCATGTAGCTATAGATCGCCTTGTCATCGGCGATCCCGGTGCCGGGCGCGTTAGCGATGGTGACGCCGCCTGAGCGGTAGACATCCATCACCCCCGGCACACCCAGCATGCTGTCAGGATTGAAGCTCAGCGGATCGAGGTAATCGTCGTCGATCCTTCTGTAGATCACATCAATGGGCTTAAAGCCGCGGGTCGTGCGCATCGCAATGCGCCCGTCAATCACCCGCAGGTCATGGCCTTCGACCAACTCTGCACCCATGTGATCGGCAATGAAGGAATGCTCGAAATAAGCCGAATTATGGATACCCGGCGTCAGCACTGCGACCACCGGCTTGCCCGAGGTGGCGGGCGGCGCGCAGGCGGCCAGAGACCGGCGCAGACGCGTCGGGTAGTCGGAAACCTGTCGCACCCGATTGCGGCTGAACAGTTCAGGGAACATCTGCAGCATCGTTTCGCGGTTCTCCAGCATGTAGGAGACGCCGGAAGGGGTGCGTGCGTTATCTTCGAGCACGAAAAACTCGTCTTCGCCGGTGCGCACAAGGTCAGTGCCGACGATATGGGTATAGACGCCGCCGGGCGGGGAGACGCCGATCATTTTTGGCAGAAACGCCTCGTTATTGGCGATCAGATGCCATGGCACGCGTCCCGCACGCAGGATTTCCTGCCGGTGGTAGATGTCATGGAGGAAAGCGTTGATCGCGCGCACGCGTTGCTCAATGCCGCGGGTCAGCTTGGCCCATTCCCGTGCGGAAATGATGCGCGGCACGATGTCGAACGGGATCAGCCGTTCATCCGCCTCCTTTGCGCCGTAGACGTTGAAGGTGATCCCGGTGCGGCGGAAAAATGTCTCCGCGTCTACGGATTTCTGGCGCAGGCGGCGGATGTCCTCGGCCTGGAACCACTCATCGAACTGCCGATAGGGCGGGCGGGGCGTGCCGGCCGGATCGCTCAGTTCGTCAAAGAAGCGCGGTGTTTCTGTCATATCTAAGACAGTAACTCGCGGATAACGCGGTGCAAGTCGCCCGAGTCTCGAAAGCGTCATATGCCGCGAGTTTAGGCGTTTCTGAGTTGGCGCAACCGTGGCGTGTGATCCGGCCTGCACTCAGCCTTAAGCGTAATCCCAGGGCGGGCTGATCAGTCGCCGTCACTGTCGAGCCAGATCGTCACCGGCCCATCGTTTGTCAAAGCGACCGCCATGTCAGCGCCGAAACGTCCGGTCTGCACATCGATCCCCTGGTCGGACAATGCCTGCGCAAAACCCTCATAGAGGGCCCGGCCTTCATCGGGCGGGGCGGCAGTGCTGAAACCGGGACGATTTCCGCGACGCGTATCGGCGGCTAATGTGAATTGGCTGACGACCAAAGCGGCGCCCCCGGTGTCCCGGAGGCTTCGGTTCATCCTGCCCGTCTCATCGGAGAAGATGCGCAACTTCGCCAGTTTCGCGGCGAGGGCGTGGCCCGTGGCCGGTGTATCGCCTTGCATGGCGCAGACCAGAATCAGCATGCCGGGCCCGATTGCGGCGATCTGCGCGCCGTCGACGGTGACGGAGGCTTCGGTCACACGCTGGATCAACACCCGCATGTCGCGCCTTACAGACCGAGATCGGCGGCGGTCGGTGGATTGGCTCCGGCACGCGCCACCGTGACGGCAGCGGCCCGCACGCCCAGACCGATCACCTCACGCAGGGCGGCTTCGTCCAGCGCGGCGATGCTGTCCCTGTCCAGTTTTCCTGCGCGAAACAGCCCGGCCAGAAGGCCAGCGTTGAACGTATCGCCCGCGCCGACCGTATCGACCACTTCGGCCTTTTCTGCGGCCACCCGGCATGCTCCATCCGCAGTATAGCCGGTGACGCCATCGGCCCCTTCGGTCAAGCAGAACAGTTTCGGTCCCATATCAAGAACCTGCCGCGCCAGCGTGTCGAGGGGGGCCTCTGCGCCGTAAAGCCAACGCAGGTCTTCATCCGACAGTTTGACAATATCAGCCATGCCAATCAGCCTGTCGATGCGGGCGCGATAGGCTTCGCTATCCGTTACAAAACCGGGCCGAATATTGGGGTCGATCATCAACACGCGCTTGCCAGCTTCGCGCGTGGCGAGGGCCTCATAGCTGCTGGCGCAAGGCTCGGACACAAGGGAAATGCCGCCAATGAACAGCGCTGCGGCATCGCCCAGATCGGTGGGAAGGTCGGCCTCCTCCAGCATGCGACCGGCAGTGCCTTCATCGTAGAACGCGTAGCGTGCTTGACCGTTTTTCAGCTCAACGAAAGCAAGCGTGGTTGGGCGGTCGCTGCGATGCGCGGGCGCGTGATCGACATGACTGCTTTCCAATGCGGAAATCAGGCGCTGCCCCATCAGATCAGTGCTGATGCCGCTCACCAGACCCACCGGCACGTCGAGCCGCCCAAGCGCGATGGCGGTGTTGAAAACCGCGCCGCCTGGGACCGGAGCAAAGCAGCTTTCACCCTCAGCGCTTTGCCGTGGCAGCATGTCGATCAAGGCTTCGCCTGCGCAGATGATCATGTCGGCTCTCCCAATTGCGATTGCGCCGGATCTACCAGAGCCCCGGCAGGCGCTCAAGGCTGGATGTTGGCGCTAACAGGTTCGCCATATCCCCCGGCATTTACAGGGTGCACGCGGGTCTGGCTGATAGAAATGCAAAGAGCGGGCACGAAGCCCGCTCTTTGATATGTTGGTGCAGGGCGGGGTTCGCTCGATCGTAGCGCACCCCCTCCAAACTCACTCAGCGGTCAGCAAAGGAGGCTTCTTGGAGGACAGGCGCCGTGCCTGCGGCTCCTCCACGATCAGGTTGATGGCATCGTCCTTAATACCAACCGTCACGATCCCACCTTTGACCAGTTTGCCGAACAGCAACTCTTCGGCCAGCGGCTTCTTGATGTGTTCCTGGATCACACGGCCCAAGGGACGCGCGCCCATTTTGTCATCATAGCCGCGCTCTGCCAGCCATTCCGCCGCAGGCTTCGTCAGTTCGATGGTCACATTGCGGTCCAACAGCTGCGCCTCAAGTTGCAACACGAACTTCTCGACCACTTGCAAGATCACGTCGCGACCCAGCGGTGCAAAGGAGATCACGGCATCCAGACGGTTGCGGAACTCGGGCGTGAAGGTCCGCTCGATTGCAGCAGTATCCTCGCCCTCGCGCCGGTCGCGGCCGAAACCAATGGCCGCTTTTGCCTGTTCCGTGGCGCCCGCGTTCGAGGTCATGATGAGGATCACATTGCGGAAATCCACTTCGCGACCATTGTGGTCGGTCAGCTTGCCGTGGTCCATGACCTGCAACAGGATGTTGTAGACATCCGGGTGCGCTTTTTCCATTTCGTCCAGAAGCAGCACACAATGCGGGTGCTGATCCACACCGTCGGTCAACATGCCGCCCTGATCAAAACCGACATAGCCCGGAGGCGCGCCGATCAGGCGGCTGACTGCGTGTTTCTCCATATATTCCGACATGTCGAAACGCAGCATCTCAACGCCCAAGCTATCGGCGAGCTGTTTCGCCACTTCGGTCTTCCCGACGCCGGTCGGACCCGCGAACAGGTAGTTGCCGATGGGCTTCTCAGGCTCGCGCAGACCGGCACGGGCCAGTTTGATCGCCGAGGACAGCGCGGTGATCGCCGTGTCCTGACCGAAGACGACGCGCTTCAGCGTGCCTTCCAGATCGCGCAGAAGCTCGGCGTCGTCTTTGGAGACGTTTTTCGGCGGGATACGGGCGATCTTGGCAACGACCGCTTCGATCTCCTTTGTGCCGATGGTCTTCCGCCGGCGGCTTTCGGCAACCAGATGCTGCGCCGCGCCAGCCTCGTCGATCACGTCGATGGCTTTGTCGGGTAGCTTGCGGTCATTGATGTAGCGCGACGACAGCTCTACCGCCGTCTTGATGGCATCGGCGGTATATTTAATGTCGTGATGCTGCTCGAAATAGGGCTTCAGACCCTTCAGGATCTTGACGCTATCCTCAACCGAGGGCTCGTTCACATCGATTTTCTGGAACCGGCGGCTTAGCGCGCGATCCTTCTCGAAATGCTGACGGAACTCTTTGTAGGTGGTGGAGCCCATGCAGCGCAGCTTGCCGCCCTGCAGCGCAGGTTTCAGCAGGTTCGACGCATCCATTGCGCCGCCAGAGGTTGCCCCGGCACCGATCACGGTGTGGATCTCATCGATAAAGAGAATGCCGTCGGGATGATCCTCAAGTTCGGTCACAACTGCCTTCAGCCGTTCCTCGAAATCGCCGCGATAGCGGGTGCCGGCCAGCAGCGCCCCCATGTCGAGCGAGAAAATCGTGGCATTGCTCAGCACTTCGGGGGTTTCGCCCGAGACAATTTTGCGTGCCAAACCTTCGGCAATGGCGGTCTTGCCCACGCCGGGATCGCCCACGAGAAGCGGGTTGTTCTTGCGGCGGCGGCACAGAACCTGAATGCAGCGCTCCACTTCGGACTCGCGGCCAATCAGCGGATCGACATCGCCTTTGCGGGATTTGGCATTCAGATCGACGCAATATTTCCCCAGCGCGGATTCCTTGCCGTCGGGTTCCTCCGCGGTGGGTGCCTCGGTTGCGGG
Source organism: Marinobacter sp. (assembly GCA_040119125.1). Classification (GTDB taxonomy): domain Bacteria; phylum Pseudomonadota; class Alphaproteobacteria; order Rhodobacterales; family Rhodobacteraceae; genus Pacificitalea. The sequence goes on along the minus strand of JBEDTR010000005.1, from coordinate 45,898 downwards.
GTCCTCATCTTCCGGCGCGCCGGAAATGGGGCGGCTTTCGCCGAAGGACGGATCCTTGGCTACACCATGTGCGATGTAGTTGACGGCGTCATAACGGGTCATTTCCTGCTCCTGCAGGAAATAAGCGGCGTTGCTTTCACGCTCGGCAAAGATGGCGACCAGCACATTGGCGCCGGTCACTTCTGTCCGGCCCGAGGACTGCACATGGATTGCAGCCCGCTGGATCACGCGCTGGAACGCGGCGGTGGGCACGGCCTCGGAGCCTTCGATCTCGGTCACGAGGGTCGAAAGTTCCTCCTCGATGAATTCATCGAGGGTGCGGCGCAACTCGTCCAGATCGACAGAGCACGCTTTCATGACTTTGGCGGCTTCAGGTTCCTCGGTCAGCGCGAGCAGCAAATGCTCCAGCGTGGCGAGTTCATGGCGGCGCGAGTTGGCCAGCGCAAGCGCGGCATGGATAGCCTTTTCGAGGGTGTTCGAAAACGATGGCACGCGATGTGCTCCTTTCCTGTGGGGTCGGAGAGGGCGGGAGGCACCCACTACGACCGTGGCCTCATAGTATTAAGGTTTGGTTCGCGAACCGTTCCGTTCAAGCTTTTTCTGCGTGATGTGTCCGAAAAACGCCCGGAGTTGCTGAAAATGTGATCGGAGCGGCGCCCGGACCTAGAACCTGTCCTTGCGGCTGCGGATTTCGGCGAAGACGGCCTCATCCGTGGCTGTGTTCATGCCCAACGCCGTCTTTACCGCAGGCGTGCCTGCCCGCAGAAACGGGTTGGTCGCGATTTCGGTGGACAGGAGGGAAGGCACGGTCGGCTGACCGGAGGCCCGTTTGCTGCGTATATCTTCGACCCGGGATATAAGGTCGGAATTCTCCGGTTCAATGGTCAGGGCGAACCGCGCATTGGCCTCGGTGTATTCGTGACCCGAACATACGGTGGTGTCGCCGGGCAGAGCGGCGAGCTTCGACAGCGAGTGCCACATGACCTCCGGGGTGCCCTCAAACAGGCGACCGCATCCCAGAGCCATCAGGCTGTCCGCGGTGAAAACCAGTCCGTCATCGGGGAAGTGAAACGCGATATGGCCCATCGTGTGCCCCGACACGTCAAGCACCGTTCCCTTGGCAGAGCCGACTTCAACCGTATCGCCTTCCTCCAGTGCTGCATCCAGCCGGGGCAGGCGATGGGCGTCGGCCTTTGCGCCCCAGACACGCGCATCATGGGCGCGGCGGAGCGCATCCACACCGTCAATATGGTCGTCATGGTGGTGGGTGATGAGAATATCGGTCAGCCGCCAGTTGCGCGCATCAAGTGCGCTGGCGATAGGGCCGGCCTCTGGCACATCGATCACGGCGGTGTCGCCGGTGATGCTGTCATGGATCAGAAATGCGTAATTGTCCGAGCGACAGGGAATGGTGACGAGTTCGAGAGGCATGGTCTTTCTCTCCGTCTTGAGTAAGGTCGGGGTCGCAGACTTGCCGATCGAGAGCGTGGGCGCAATGCACCTGGACGTGCTGGACCTGAGAAACTTTTATTACCGCACCCAACTGGGGCGCGTCGCCCAGCGTGCAATCCGCACGCAGGTGACGGCGCTGTGGCCGGAAGCCAAGGGGCAGACGGTGGCGGGGTTCGGGTTCGCGGTGCCTTTGCTGCGCCCTTATCTGGCCGAGGCGCGGCGGGTGATCGCGCTGATGCCCGCGCAGCAGGGTGTGATGCCGTGGCCCGCCCGGATGCCCAACGTGTCGGCCCTGTGCGAGGAGACATTGCTGCCGCTGCCGACCGGGCTGGTCGACAAGATGATCGTGATGCACGGGCTGGAGACGTCAGATTACGGCGGCTCGCTGCTGGATGAGACCTATCGCGTGCTGGGACCGGGGGGCAGGGTGCTGTTCATCGTGCCGAACCGTCGCGGGCTCTGGTCGCGCAGCGATGCGACGCCGTTCGGCTTTGGTCGTCCTTATTCGCTGAGCCAGCTGGAAACGCAGCTGCGCAGGCACGGCTTCACCCCCGAACTGCACCGTGCCGCGTTGTTTTCGCCACCGTCGAAACGGCGCTTCTGGCTGCGCACATCCGGTTTTTGGGAAGGGCTGGGCCGTAAGGTCAGCAGCTACCTCGCCGGGGGGGTGCTGCTGGTGGAGGCCAGCAAGCAGGTTCCCGCACCGCGCGGTAAGGTCACGCGCAGCGCGCTTCGCTCTTCGCTGGGCGCGCTGGAGGGTGTGCCCGCATCGGGCGCGAAACCGATCTGACAGCACCGATCAGGCGCGTCTGAGCGTGCGAGTCACTGGCGCTTGGCGGTGTCTCGCAGCGCGGTTAGGCCGCGCTAGACCCGCTCGATCCCCGGTCGCGCAGCCCCAAGCAGGGTCTGATTGTTGCTTTTTCGCGGCGCTTTCTGCAGATTTCCACAGGAAATCGTCGGCTTCAAACGGTCGCAGGCGGGCATTTATCCGGCAAGCTACTGTAACAATGTGAAATTCCCGTAAGGCAGCCCCTGCCTCCTAGGAGTTGCGGGGTCGTGACGGGTCTGTTACACCGTCGCCGATTTCGGGACCGTGCCCCATCAGGCGCGCCCCAAGGCTTGCCCGAAACCGGCCCTCCTGGCCGCCGCGGGCTCAGGAAGAAAAACGGAAGGGTGGACGTGTCCGAAACGGCTTCGATTTCCTCAAGCATTGCCGCGCGTTACGCGCAGGCCCTGTTTGACCTCTCGAAAGAGGACAGCGCGCTGACGACGCTGGAACACGATACCAACGCTCTGTCGGCGGCTCTCGATGCCAGCGACGAGCTGCGCGCCGCCATTGCCTCGCCGCTGCATCGCCGCGAAGAGATGGCCGGCACCATGCGCGCCCTGGGCGACAAGGCAGGCCTGTCGCAACTGACCACCAACACCCTGGTTCTGCTGGCCGAGAAGCGCCGCACATTCGTGCTGCCGCAATTCGTCGCCGCGCTTCAGGCCCGCATTGCTGAGGAAAAAGGTGAGGTGACCGCTGATGTCGTGTCCGCCAAGCCGCTGACCGACGCGCAGAAATCCGAACTGGCCGCGACGCTGAAGCAGACCGTCGGTAAGGACATCAAACTGAATTCCACTGTCGATGAACGGCTCATCGGCGGTCTCGTTGTCAAGGTGGGCTCGCGCATGATCGACACGTCGATCAAGACCAAGCTCGCCAACCTCCAGAATGCTATGAAAGAGGTCGGGTAATGGCTATCCAAGCGGCGGAAATCTCCGCAATTCTCAAGGAGCAGATCAAGAATTTCGGACAAGAGTCCGAAGTTGCTGAAGTCGGTCGCGTCCTCTCTGTGGGCGACGGTATCGCCCGTGTGCATGGTCTGGATCAGGTCCAGGCCGGCGAAATGGTCGAATTCCCCGGTGGTATTCGCGGAATGGCGCTGAACCTCGAAGTCGACAATGTCGGCGTCGTGATCTTCGGCTCCGACCGGGACATCAAGGAAGGCGATATCGTCAAGCGCACGAACTCCATCGTGGACGTGCCGGTTGGCGAAGCCATGCTGGGCCGCGTCGTTGACGGTCTGGGCAACCCGCTGGATGGCAAAGGCGCCATCGAGACGACGCAGCGTTCGGTCGCCGACGTCAAGGCTCCGGGCATCATTCCGCGTAAATCGGTTCACGAGCCGATGGCCACGGGCCTCAAATCCGTGGACGCCATGATCCCCGTTGGCCGTGGCCAGCGCGAACTGATCATCGGCGACCGTCAGACCGGTAAGACCGCAATCGCGCTCGACACCATTCTGAACCAGAAAAGCTACAACGACGCTGCCGGCGACGATGAGAGCAAGAAGCTTTACTGCGTTTATGTCGCGATCGGCCAGAAGCGGTCCACCGTGGCGCAGCTGGTGAAGAAGCTCGAAGAATCCGGCGCTATCGAATACACCACCGTCGTGGCCGCAACCGCGTCTGACCCGGCGCCGATGCAGTATCTCGCGCCCTATACCGCGACTGCGATGGCCGAATATTTCCGCGATAACGGCCGTCATGCCCTGATCATCTATGATGACCTGTCCAAGCAGGCCGTGGCTTACCGTCAGATGTCGCTGCTGCTGCGCCGCCCGCCCGGCCGCGAAGCCTACCCCGGCGACGTGTTCTACCTGCACTCCCGCCTGCTGGAGCGTTCGGCAAAGCTGAACGAAGATCACGGCGCGGGTTCGCTGACGGCGCTGCCGATCATCGAGACGCAGGGCGGCGACGTGTCGGCCTTTATTCCGACCAACGTGATTTCGATCACCGACGGCCAGATCTTCCTCGAAACCGAGCTGTTCTATCAGGGCATCCGCCCCGCTGTGAACACCGGTCTGTCGGTGTCGCGCGTCGGCTCCTCGGCCCAGACCAACGCGATGAAATCCGTCGCCGGTCCGGTGAAGCTGGAGCTTGCGCAGTATCGCGAGATGGCTGCATTTGCTCAATTCGGCTCTGACCTCGACGCCGCGACCCAGCGCTTGCTGAACCGTGGTTCGCGTCTGACCGAGCTGATGAAGCAGCCGCAGTATTCGCCGCTGACCAACGCGGAAATCGTCTGCGTCATCTTCGCGGGCACCCAGGGTTACCTCGACAAGGTTCCGGTGAAAGAAGTCGGTCGCTATGAGGCGGGCCTGCTGGCGCATCTGCGCGGCAAGCACAAAGCGCTGCTGGACGACATCACCGAGAATGACCGCAAGGTTAAAGGCGAGCTTGAAGAAAAAATCCGCGCCGCGCTCGACGAATTCTCCAAGGACTTCGCCTGAGGGCGCTGAACGACAGGACATCTGAATGCCCAGTCTCAAGGACCTCAAAAACCGGATCGAGAGCGTCAAGTCGACGCGCAAGATCACGAAGGCCATGCAGATGGTCGCGGCGGCTAAACTCCGCCGTGCCCAGGAAGCTGCCGAAGCAGGTCGCCCCTATGCAGAGCGTATGAATGCTGTGATGGGGGCGCTTGCCGGCTCCGTCGCGGGCTCCGACACCGCGCCCCGGCTTCTTGCCGGGACCGGTCGCGACGACACGCACCTGTTGGTGGTGATGACGGCGGAACGCGGGCTGTGCGGCGGGTTCAACTCGTCCATCGTCCGTCTTGCCCGTCAGCGGATCCAGAAGCTGCTTGCCGCTGGCAAGACGGTCAAGATCCTCACCGTCGGCAAGAAGGGGCGCGAACAGCTGCGGCGCGACTTCGCTGAATATATGGTCGGCCATGTCGACATGAGCGAAGTGAAGAAAGTCGGCTACGCCAACGCGCAGTCGATCGCCAAGGACGTGCTGTCCCGCTTCGACGCAGGTGAATTCGACGTGGCGACGATCTATTACAGCGCGTTCCAGTCGGTCATCAGTCAGACCCCGACGGAGCAGCAGATCATTCCCGCCAGCTTCGACGCGCCTGAGGGTGACGCTGAGGGGGCTTCCACGCTCTATGATTACGAGCCGGACGAGGAAAGGATCTTGACCGATCTTCTGCCTCTCGGTGTGGCCACGCAGATCTTCTCCGCACTGCTGGAGAACGGTGCTTCCGAACAGGGGGCCCGGATGTCGGCGATGGATAATGCGACGCGCAACGCGGGTGACATGATCGACAAGTTGTCGATCCAGTATAACCGCACCCGTCAGGCCGTGATCACCAACGAACTGATCGAGATTATTTCGGGCGCCGAGGCGCTCTGAGGAACCGGAGACTTAACCAAATGGCAAACGCAAAAGGCAAAGTGACCCAGGTCATCGGCGCTGTTGTGGACGTTCAGTTCGACGACGACATGCCCGAGATCCTGAATGCGCTGACGACCGAGAACAACGGCAAGAAACTGGTCCTCGAAGTCGCGCAGCACCTGGGTGAAAACACCGTCCGCGCCATCGCGATGGACGCCACCGAAGGTCTGGTGCGCGGTGCGCCCGTGACCGATACCGGCGCTCCGATCATGATCCCCGTGGGTGATGCGACCCTGGGCCGGATCCTCAACGTGATCGGCGAGCCGATCGATGAGCGTGGCCCGGTCGAGCAGACCGAGACCCGCGCCATCCACCAGCCTTCCCCGGATTTCGCCTCGCAGGCGACTGAATCCGAGATCCTGATCACCGGCATCAAGGTCATCGACCTGCTGGCCCCTTACGCCAAAGGCGGTAAGATCGGCCTGTTCGGCGGTGCTGGTGTGGGCAAGACGGTTCTCATCATGGAACTGATCAACAACATCGCCAAAGTGCACTCGGGCTATTCCGTGTTCGCCGGTGTTGGTGAGCGGACCCGTGAGGGCAACGACCTCTATCACGAGATGATCGAATCCAACGTGATCGACCCTGAAAACCTGTCCAACAGCCAGGTGGCCCTGGTCTACGGTCAGATGAACGAGCCGCCGGGGGCCCGTGCCCGCGTTGCGCTGACCGGCCTGACCTTGGCCGAGCAGTTCCGCGACCAGTCCGGCACCGACGTTCTGTTCTTCGTCGACAACATCTTCCGCTTTACCCAGGCTGGTTCCGAAGTGTCGGCACTGCTGGGCCGGATCCCCTCCGCTGTGGGCTACCAGCCGACGCTGGCGACCGACATGGGCGCGATGCAGGAGCGGATCACCTCGACCAAGAATGGCTCGATCACCTCGATCCAGGCCGTTTACGTCCCTGCGGATGACTTGACCGACCCCGCGCCGGCCACGACCTTCGCCCACCTCGATGCGACGACCAACCTCAGCCGCGCGATTTCCGAGCTGGGTATCTACCCGGCCGTTGACCCGCTCGACTCCACCTCGCGCCTGATGGACCCGTCCATCGTGGGTGAGGAGCACTATCAGGTCGCGCGTGACGTTCAGGGTATCCTTCAGCGCTACAAGTCGCTGCAGGACATCATCGCCATTCTCGGCATGGACGAACTGTCGGAAGAGGACAAACTGACCGTGGCACGTGCCCGGAAGATCCAGCGCTTCCTGTCGCAGCCCTTCGACGTGGCGAAAGTGTTCACCGGCTCCGACGGTGTGCAGGTTCCGCTCGAGGACACGATCAGCTCGTTCAAGGCGGTTGTCGCCGGCGAATACGATCACCTGCCCGAAAGCGCCTTCTACATGGTTGGTGGCATCGAGGACGTGATCGCCAAAGCCGAGCGTATGGCCTCGGAAGCGGCGTAAGGAGCGATTATGGCCGACACCATGCAATTCGACCTCGTGTCGCCTGAACGGAGGCTCGTTTCCGTTCAGGCCCGCGAAGTGCAGATCCCCGCTGCCGAAGGTGACATGACGGCCATGGCGAACCATGAGCCGACCATCACCAGCCTGCGGCCCGGTGTTCTGATCGTTCACACCGCTGATGGCGAGGAAAAATACCTCGTCACCGGCGGCTTCGCGGAAATCACCGCCGAAGGCACGACCGTTCTGGCCGAGCGGGCGCATCATGTTGATGAAGTGACCAAGGACATGATGGACTCGTTGGTTTCCGATGCGCAGAAAGCGCATCAGGACGCACATCCGGACGTGGCCGATGTCACGGCCAAGCTGCTGTCCGACATGGTCGCCGCGGGCGAGCATATCGGGCTTGATCCCCAGCAGCCGAGCCTCTGATCGCGATCAGCAGAGGACGCCGTTCAGGACGCAGCGCCACTGAAGCAGCCCCGCCACAACCGGCGGGGCTTTTTCGTCTCTGCCTCCCACACGCCATTTTTTTCGCGCAGGCTGCGGGGAAAAGGTTAATTGTGAACGAATGAAGAAGCTGCAAAATCACCTGATCGGTGTCGATGACGGAACGCTGATCTTGTTCTCGCATTTCGAGGATGGCGGGCCGATGTGGTCGGGCAAGGGGCCTCGGATGGTGAGCCGCTCGGTCCGATTTTCCGAGCCGTTTCGCGCGCCGCCCACCGTCTTTGTCAGTATCGGAATGTGGGACATCGATCAGAAATCCAATCAGCGCGGTGACCTGACCGCCGAAGCAATCACGACCGAGGGATTTGATATTCTGTTTCGCACATGGGGCGACACGCAGGTCGCCCGGATACGCGCCAATTGGATGGCGATGGGTGAAGTCGCCCATGCGGATGATTGGGATATCGAGTAACCCCGGAGCGCGGCTCGACAGGGCAGAACACGGGCTGGGCCGGGGCAAGACACGGGCCAGACGGGCCGGGCGCGATGACACGCCCGACCGGTTGATACCTTAGTACAGACCTTCGTAGATGGCGCTCAGCGTGCCACGATCAAACAGCGACGACACCGAGGTGCCGTTCCAGATGTTCAAGATCGCCTGCGCAAAGATCGGCGCCGTGGGCACGATGCGGATGTTGGTGGCGTTCAGCACCTGTGCGGTCGGCTCGATCGTGTCGGTGATGACAAGGCTCTTGAGCATCGAGTTCGAGACCCGCTCGACCGCCGGACCGGACAGCACGCCATGGGTGATATAGGCGTGCACCTCGCTGGCGCCGGCTTCCTTGATGACCTCAGCGGCCTTGCACAGCGTGCCGGCAGTGTCGCAGATATCATCCACCACGATGCAGATCCGGTCCTGCACATCCCCGATCACGGTCATCTCTGCGATTTCGCCCGGCTTCTCCCGCCGCTTATCGACGATGGCCAGCGCGGCGCCGATGCGCTTGGCCAGTTCACGGGCACGCCCCACACCACCGACGTCAGGCGACACCACAGTGATCTGATCCATCCGGTCGCCGAACTGGTGTTCGAGATCCAGCGCAAAGATCGGCGAGGCGTAGAGGTTGTCGACAGGGATATCAAAGAAACCCTGAATCTGCGCGGCGTGCAGGTCCATGGTCAAAACCCGTTCGATGCCGCTTTCGACGATCAGATTGGCGACCAGCTTGGCGCTGATCGGGGTGCGGGCCTTGGTGCGGCGGTCCTGACGGGCATAGCCGAAATAGGGGATCACGGCGGTGGTGCGCTGTGCGGAGGACCGCTTTAGCGCGTCCGACATGATCAGCAGCTCCATCAGGTTGTCATTCGCCGGGTTCGATGTCGGCTGAATGATGAACATGTCTTCGCCGCGGACGTTCTCGTAGACCTCGACGAAGACCTCTTGATCGTTGAACCGCTCCACCCGCGCGTCGAGCAGACCGACGGTCATACCGCGATGCATGGACATGCGTCGGGCGATGGCGGTGGCCAATGTCCTGTTTGCATTGCCGGAAATCAGTTTCGGTTCGGTGAGGTTGGGCATCACGGACTGTCCTTGGGCGCGGAACGGGAGGGTGAAAAATCACGGAATCATGACGTTGACACCGCTTAGCACCCCACTACGCTGCGATCCAGCTTCAGAAGGGGAGGACGGCATGGCCCGTATCGATTACTACTTTGCGACGATCTCGCCGTTCACCTATCTCGCAGGGCCGCGCTTTGCCGATCTGGCGGACCGTCACGGGCTGGAGGTGGTCTATCGTCCGCTGGATATTATGGCGCTGTTTCCGCGCACCGGTGGCCTGCCCCCCGGAGAGCGGCATCCAAACCGTCTGGCGTTCCGGGCGCAGGATCTGCCGCGACAGGCGCAAAAGGTGGGAATGGATCTAAACCTGAAGCCTGCGCATTTCCCCACCAACATGGCGCCATCCTCCTATGCCGTGATCGCGGCCCAGCAAACCGGCGGCGGCGATGTTGGCGCGGTGGTCCGGGCGCTGTCGCGTGCTTGCTGGGCCGAAGATAAGGACATCGCCGACGATCAGGTCATCCGCGCCGCGCTGGAGGAAGGCGGGTTCGATCCCGACATTGCTGATCGAGGGATGCTCGCCGGGGCCGAAGAATACAGCCGCAATCTGGAGGAGGCCGTGCAGGCCGGGGTGTTTGGCGCGCCGTTCTGGATCACCGATACCGATCAAAGGTTCTGGGGTCAGGACCGGCTGGAAGATCTGGACCTGCACCTTCAGGGCAAACTCTGATCCCGGGTTGCGAGTAGGGCCCGGCTGGCTATGGTCGCGCCATGATACCCTATAAATATTTCGCCACATGACTGCCCCTATCCCTGCGCCCCCGCTGCAATTCGGCACCGGCCCGGAGTCGGGTTTGGCGATACATTGCTCGCTCGCGCGGGCGGAAGCCTGGGGCGGTGTAGGGGCGGCGCTGGCCCGGCGGATGACGTTGCAGGCCATTGATCTGCCCGGCCATGGCCGCGCCCCTGATGTCGACCGCGCCGCCCCCGGCGATCAACAGGCGCTGGCGATGGCATGGGCCATTGCGGCGATCGAGGCTCGGGGCGTGGGGCCGGTGCACCTGATGGGCCATAGCTTCGGCGGCACGGTCGCATTGCGCCTCGCGATCAACCGCCCCGATCTTGTCCGCAGTCTGAGCTTGTTCGAGCCGGTGCTGTTCGGGATCGCGGCTGGCCTGCCGGGGCACGCGGAGAATGCGGCGCAGCTCAAACCCTTCGATGCCGCCCTCGCTGCCGAGAATTGGGAGGAGGCCGCGCGGCTGTTCACCGGCGCTTGGGGCGTAGGTCCGCGCAATTGGGACGCGATGCGCCCCGCCGCCCGCCGGGCAATCACCGCGCAGATCGATCTGATCGCGCTGCAATCGCCGGGGCTGGACGATGAGGCCGGGAGCATCATCGGCGCGGGTCAATTGGAGCGGATCAGCGCGCCGCTGCTGCTTATGACCGGCAGCGACAGCCCGCCGGTGGTGGAGGAGATCTGCGACCGCATCGCCGCGCGGGTAACGGCCTCCCCGCTGCCAGTGCTGCGCAGCCGCTTGCAGGGGCAGGGGCATATGGCCCCGATCACCGCGCCGGGTCTGGTCGCGGCGCAGATCGCCCGGCAGTTGGACCGCGCCGGGGCCGTTCAGCCCGCAAGCGCGGCGAGGAACTGATCGACCTCCGCCTCTGAGCTGGACCAGTTGCAAACCAGCCGCGCGGCGGGACGGGTCTGTCGGGTGCCGGTCAGATTGTCCTGCCAATCGTGATATTGCGCGCCCGCAGCCTGCAAACGGGCATGGGCGGCGGGGTCCATCTCGGCAAAGATCATGTTGGCCTGCGGCTCGAACAGCATCTTTGCCTGACCGGAGGCCGTGAGCCCCGCCGCAAGCCGGGCACAGGCGGCGTTGGCGGCGCCTGCCATGTCCAGCCACAGATCATCGGTAAAGGCGGCCAGCATCTGCGCGGCAAGGTAGCGATGCTTGGAAAACAGCTGCGCGCCGCGCTTGCGCCGGAAGCCAAAGCCGTCGGCCTGTGCAGGATCAAAGAAGATCACCGCTTCGACCCCCATCAGCCCGTTTTTGGTGCCGCCCAGCGTCAGGGCATCGACACCCGCGCGCCATGTCATCTCAGCCGGGGTGCAGCCAAGGGAGACAAGCGCATTGGCGAACCGCGCGCCGTCCATATGCACCGGCAGGCCCGCCTCGCGCGCGATCTGCGCCAGGGCGGTGAGTTCAGCCACCGAATAGACGGTGCCACGCTCGGTCACTTGGGTCAGGCTCAGCGGGCCGGGCTGCGGCCCGTGCACGCCGCGGTCGCCTTCGATTGCCATGCGGGCACGAAGGGCATCGGGGGTGATCTTGCCGGCCTCAGTCGGGATCAGCGACAGTTTCGCCCCGCCGGTGAAGAACTCCGGCGCGTTGCACTCGTCCTCCTGAATATGGGCGATATCGGCGCAGAAGGCCGTGCCCCATGGCGGGCAAAGCGTGGCGAGGATCAGCGAATTTGCCGCCGTGCCGGTGGCCACCAGACGCACTTCGGCCTCGGGCGCCTCGAAGGTCTCGCGCAGGCGGGCGGTGACCTCCTCCATGATCGGATCGGCCCCGTAGGACGGCATGTGGCCTTCATTGGCGCGCAGCAACGCCTGCATCACCTGCGGGTGGACGGGGCCGGTATTATCAGAGGCGAAATTCATTACAGGTCTCCTTCCACGATGTAGTCTTCCCACTCCTCCTCGGGCACTTCGAATTCCGGCACGGTCCAGCCGCGCACGGAAATACCCGCGTCATGCACCGTGTCGGGGGAGCCGGAATTGAGCGGGTGCCACGGCGCCAGAGAATGCCCTTCGTAAAGTAGGCGATAGGCGCAGGTGCGGGGCATGAAATAGGCGACATCCGGCAGCGTCTTGGGCGTCAGCACCACGCATTCCGGCACGAATTGCTTGCGGATGTCGTATTGTGAGCAGCGGCAGGTTTCGCCATCCAGCAGACGGCACGCGACCGAGGTGAAGGCTACCTCGCCGGTGTCTTCGTCTTCCAGCTTGTTAAGGCAGCATTTGCCGCACCCGTCGCAGAGCGCTTCCCATTCCGTGGGGGTCAGCTCATCTAGGGCGTGGCGTTCCCAGAACCGGGGCCGGGTTTTGCCGGGCCGGGGGGAGGGGGGCGCGCCGCGACGACGACGGGGGCTCATGCCGGGCCTGCCAGCCGGTCGGCGAGAATGGTGCGCACCTGTGCCACGTCGCGGGCCATCTGGTCGGTCAGCGCATCCAGCCCGTCGAATTTCAGCTCGGGCCGGAGATAGGCCACCAACCCCACCGAAAGATGCGCGTCATACAGATCGCCGTCGAAATCCAGCAGATAGGTTTCAAGGTTGGGACGGTTTTCACCGAACATAGGCCGCACCCCGATGGAGGCCGCGCCCATCAGGCTGCGTCCGGCATAGGGCCCGGTCAAGACGTCCACCAGCACCGCATAGACGCCAAAGAGCGGCGGGTGCAGGCCGGTGATGTCCATGTTGGCGGTAGGATAGCCAAGGTCGCGCCCGCGTTTCTCGCCGTGGATCACCGGGCCGTCGATGCGGTGCCAGTGGCCCAGCATGGCGGCGGCATCCTCGGGGCGGCCTTCGCCCAAAGCCGTGCGGATCGCGGTGGAGGAAACACGCTCGGCCTTGACCCCGTCATCGGTGCCCAGAAGGTCCGCGATGCTGACGCCAAAGCCCAGCCGCGCCCCGGCGGCGCGCAGCGTATTGGCCGTGCCATCGCGGCCCTTGCCATAGCGGAAATCCGCGCCGACGGTGACATGCGACAGGCCCAGACCCTGTGACAGGATTTCGGCCTCGAACACATCATGGGGCAGGGCGAATAGCGCAGGCTCGAAGGCCAGTTCGAACAGCAGATCGACGCCGATCTTGGCCAGCCGGTGAGCGCGGGTTTCGGCATTCATCAAACGGAACGGCGTGGCATCGGGGCGAAACACCTCGCGCGGGTGCGGCTCGAATGTCAGCACCCCCAGTTTGCCCGGCGCAGCATGGCGCGCAGCCTCGGCCATGACGGCCTGATGGCCCAGATGGACCCCGTCAAAATTGCCAATCGCGACGCTTGCGCCGCGCGCGTCGGGGGTGATTTCGTCAAGGGTCCGCATGATCCGCATCATGCTGACCTAGCCCCGGTGGCAGGCAGGCGCAAGACCGCCGCCACGTCCCTCGGGTCACGCGATAGGGGTCCACAGGATGCAGGCGGCGCGGCGGGTCTGATCAGTCGAATTTGCAGCTGGGCGCCAGCACTGTTGCTTCGCCTTTCAGCACCACGATGTCGCCCACGATGCAGCGGGTTTCGAGCGTGACCCGGCGTTTGTGATGATCGATCTCCTGCACCGTGACCTCCGCGCGCACCGTGTCACCGGGGCGCACGGGCGCCAAGAAGCGCAGGGACTGGCCCAGATAAACGGTGCCGTGGCCGGGCAGCTGTTCGCCGATCACTGCCGAGACAAGCCCAGCGGTCAGCATGCCATGCGCAATCCGTCCTGCGAAAATGGTATCTTGCGCGTAGGCGTCGTCCAGATGCACGGGGTTCCGGTCGGTGCTGACCTCGGCAAATAATTCAATATCGCGGTCGGTGATCTGTTTTGTCAGATGCCGCATCATCCCGATTTCGAGATCTTCGATGCAAATCGTGCCGCGGGGCATGTTGTCGAGCATGGGACCAGTCCTGTGTATCACGGGACCGATCCTAGCAGGGGGCGTGCCTCGCTGCAATGCAGAAGAAATAATGATAAAGAATAGGCGTGCCCGTCGGAAACTTAGTTGCGGCGATCAGCGCAGGTAGCCAATGGCGTAGGTCGCATCCATCACATGTTCCAAAAGGTAGGCTTCGGCCAGTTCCGGGTCGGGCTGTCCTTCGGGGGAAGGGCCTGTGCGGGTTTCGGCGGCGGCGAGCCCCCCGGTTATAAAGATCACATCCAGCCCTTCGCCAAGCGCACCCTGCACATCGGTCGCGATCCCGTCGCCGATGCAGAGGATACGGTCATCCGAGCGTCCGCCAATCGCGCTGAGCCGCTGCCGCGCAAGGTCATAGATCGGCGGATGGGGTTTGCCGAAATACAGGCTTTCACCGCCCATTTCAGTATAAAGTGCGGCCAGCGCGCCCGCGCACCATTCACGGCTTTCGCCCCGGTCGACGATGACGTCGGGGTTGGCGCAGAGCAGCTTCAGCCCGCGTTCGCGCGCCATCAGGAATTGGGGGCGCAGTTCGGCAGGATCGGCGTAGGGATCGAACGGGCCGGTGCAGACAATGCCTTCGGCCTGATCAAGCGGCACGCGGGTGATCTCCACCGCGTCATCAACGATGTCCATCGGGGCAAAGAACGGGTTGTCGTGCTCTTCGCCGATATGCCAGACCTTGCGTCCCACCGTGCCGCGCAGCATGGCCGCCCGTGCGCTGTCACCCGACGTGGCGATGCTGTCATAGCAATCCTCGGGCACGCCCAAGTCAGCGATCTGCTCGGCCACTGCGCGCCACGGGCGGGGGGAATTGGTGACTAACACGACCTTGCCCCCGCCTGCACGAAACACCCGCAGCGCATCCACCGCCGCCGGGTAGGCCTCAAGCCCGTTATGCACGCAGCCCCACAGATCGACGAAGGCAGCGTCGTATTGCGGGGCGATCTCATCAAGGGAAGTCAGGATACGGGTCATCGGCAGTGTCCCAGTCAAAAAGGGGAGGGGGATGCACAAAGGGCGCCCGAACGGCGCCCTTTGCAATCAACAATCGCGGCGCTGCGCCGTCAGACCTTCAGCATCGGGATGATCTGCTTTTTACGGCTCATCACGCCGGGCAGCACCACGGTGTCGCCCATCGCGGTCATGCCAAAGCTCTTCTCGGCCACGGTTTTCACCAGCTCATTGGGCACCAGCAGCGTCGCTTCCTCCTTGAGGATATCAACCACGAAGAGCAGCACCTGATCCACGCCGTCATCCTGCGCGACGGTAGGCATCGCCGTCAGCAGCGCGGCCTTGCGGTCAAGGATGGCGGCAGGCGAGGTGGTTTCCAGCACGGAGACACGGAATTTCGTGCCATCCACGGCGTATTCCTTGCTGTCCATACGCAGCAATTCCGCCTCGGAGAAGTTCGAGACATCGGATTTCGCGGCGAACATCTCGGCGGCGAATTCGGGGATCGAGACTTCGAGCTGGGCGGCCAGATCCTCGGCCAGTTTCTTGTCCTGCTCGGTGGTTGTGGGGGAGCGGAATTCCAGCGTGTCCGACAGGATGCACGACAGCATCAAGCCCTTGATCCCGTTTGGCATACGTTCGGCATTGGCGCCCATCAGATTGTGCATGATGGTGGCGGTGCAGGCCAGCGGCTTGATCGTGATGTCGATCGGCGCGCGGGTCTCAAGGCCCCCGGCCAGCTTATGGTGGTCGATGATCTGGACGATATCGGCATCGTTGATCGAGGCGGGCAACTCGGTGGGGTTGTTGGTGTCAACGATGACCACACGGTCCTCGGCGGTCACATCCTCGATGATCGCGGGGGTGTCAAAGCCCCAGCGGTCGATGACAAATGCGGCCTCGGTGTTGGGCGCGCCCAGCAGGCGGGCTTCGGCGGCTTCGCCGCGCACTTCGCTCAGATACCACGCCCAGATCAGCGGGGAGGCGGTGGAATCGGTATCGGGGGCCTTATGGCCAAAAACTTTCAGGGTCACGTCAGCGTCCATTGAAAAAGGGAATCCGGGGGTTCTGCCGCCTTATAGGAACCGCGCGGGTAAATGTCACCCACCGCCGCCGCCCAGCAGCCCCAGCAGATACGCCACGATCAGCCCCAGCGCCACGGCGATCCCGGTGCCGCGATGGTCCTCGCGATAAGCGGTGGGAAAGACTTCGGTCGCGAGCGAGGCCACGACCGCACCGCCCGCAAAGGCCCGGATCATCGCCAGCCAGCTGTCCCCCACATCGGCCAGCGCAAGATTGCCGACCAGCGCCGCCACCGACAACAGACCAGCCGTGCCGACCCAGAGCATCAAGCTGCGCCGTCGACTAAGGCCATCGTCCCGCATGTCGCGCGCGCCGCCGGCGGCTTCGGGCAGGTTCGACAGAAAGATCGATCCCGCCAGCGCCATGACCTCCATCGGACCCGCGCCGATCAGCGCCACGCCAAGCGCGAGGTTTTCGGGAATGCCATCCATGGTGATCGCCAGCAGCAGCCCCGCGCCGCTGTCATCGCCGACCTTGCGTTTGACCAGCCCATCCAGCCAGACGAACAGCCCGGCGCCCAGTCCGACCATGAGGCTTAGCCAGAACGGATGCAGCATCTTGCCTGCGGGGGTCACCAGTTCGCTCATCACCGACACGATCAGCGCGCCGCCCGCCATGGCGATCAGAAATCCCTCCAGCCGCCGTGGCAATTTGCCAAACAATCCCCACATGGCCCCAAAGATGAGCGAGGCGGAGGTGACGGCAATGACGATCAATGTCATGAGCATACTTTCGCAACGCTTCAGCCCTACGGCGGTTCATGGCCTGCGCGCAGATTTTGTGAGCGGTCTTGTTGACAGCCCGGCGCGCGCTCCTTAAATCCGAGCCACTGGCACTCCTCCAAGGGGAGTGCTAACAGACACAACCAAGAGAACGAAGGAGCGTCTCTGATGGCTTTCAAACCGTTGCACGACCGTGTTCTGGTCCGTCGCGTCGAATCTGACGACAAGACCAAAGGCGGCCTGATCATCCCCGACAGCGCCAAAGAAAAGCCCTCCGAGGGTGAAGTGGTGTCCTGCGGCGACGGCGCGCGCAAGGACAGCGGCGAGCTGATCGAAATGGCGGTCAAAGCTGGCGACAAGATCCTGTTCGGCAAGTGGTCCGGCACCGAGGTCACCGTCGATGGCGAAGAACTTCTCATCATGAAGGAAAGCGACATTCTCGGCGTCATCGCCTGAGATCGTCCGCATTCCCACCCGTAATTTCCGATAGGAGAAAAAATCATGGCTGCTAAGGACGTCAAGTTTGACACCGATGCCCGTAACCGGATGCTCAAGGGCGTCAACACCCTCGCCGATGCGGTGAAGGTGACCCTCGGCCCCAAAGGCCGTAACGTCGTCATCGAAAAATCCTTCGGCGCTCCGCGCATCACGAAGGACGGTGTGTCTGTCGCCAAAGAGATCGAACTGGAAGACAAGTTCGAGAACATGGGCGCTCAGATGGTGAAGGAAGTCGCTTCCCGCACCAATGACGAAGCCGGCGACGGCACCACCACCGCGACCGTGCTGGCTCAGGCCATCATCAAAGAAGGTCTGAAATCGGTTGCCGCTGGCATGAACCCGATGGACCTGAAGCGCGGCATCGATCTGGCCGTGGCCAAGGTCGTCACCGCGATCCGTGACGCGGCCCGCCCCGTGAACGACAGCGCCGAAGTCGCGCAGGTCGGCACCATCTCCGCCAACGGCGAAGCCGAAATCGGCCAGCAGATCGCAGACGCGATGCAGAAGGTCGGCAATGACGGCGTCATCACCGTCGAAGAGAACAAAGGCCTCGTGACCGAGACCGAAGTTGTCGAAGGCATGCAGTTTGATCGTGGTTACCTGTCGCCCTATTTCGTGACCAACCCCGACAAAATGATCGCCGATCTCGACGATTGCATGATCCTGCTGCATGAGAAGAAACTCTCCTCCCTGCAGCCGATGGTTCCGCTGCTCGAGTCCGTGATCCAGTCGCAAAAGCCGCTGCTGATCATTGCCGAGGACGTGGAAGGCGAAGCGCTGGCGACCCTCGTGGTCAACAAGCTGCGTGGCGGCCTGAAAATCGCTGCTGTGAAGGCACCGGGCTTCGGTGACCGTCGCAAGGCCATGCTGCAGGACATCGCGATCCTGACCGGCGGCCAGGTGATTTCCGAAGATCTGGGCATGAAGCTTGAAAATGTCACGATGGACATGCTCGGCTCCGCCAAGAAGATCACCATCACCAAAGACGAGACCACCGTCATTGACGGCGCGGGCGAGAAGGCCGAGATCGAGGCACGCGTTGCTCAGATCCGCAACCAGATCGAAGAAACCACGTCCGACTACGACAAAGAGAAGCTGCAAGAGCGTGTTGCGAAACTCGCCGGTGGTGTGGCTGTCATCCGCGTTGGCGGCATGACCGAAGTCGAAGTGAAAGAGCGCAAAGACCGCGTGGACGATGCTCTGAACGCGACCCGTGCGGCCGTTCAGGAAGGCGTTGTCGTCGGTGGCGGTGTTGCTCTGGTTCAGGGCGGCAAAGTTCTCGAAGGTCTGTCGGGTGCGAACTCCGACCAGAATGCCGGTATCGCCATCGTGCGCCGCGCTCTGGAAGCTCCGCTGCGTCAGATCGCCGAAAACGCTGGTGTTGATGGGGCTGTCGTTGCTGGCAAGATCCGCGAAAGCAACGATCTGGCCTTCGGCTTCAACGCTCAGACTGAAGAATATGGCGACATGTTCAAATTCGGCGTGATCGACCCCGCCAAAGTGGTGCGCACCGCGCTTGAGGATGCAGCCTCCGTGGCCGCGCTTCTCATCACCACCGAAGCCATGGTCGCGGACAAGCCCTCCAAGGACGGCGCACCTGCGGGTGGCGGCATGCCCGACATGGGCGGCATGGGCGGCATGATGTAATCGACGCCCGTCGATATGAGTTTGGGAAAGGGGGCCTTCGGGTCCCCTTTTTCTTTGGGTAAGGCGCAGTTGGGCGATGCGTTGTGCTGCCATCGCCTGAGCCGTGGCAGCGGCACACAGGGAGGGGCCGCTCAGCCCACCAGCGGCTCCAGCGGATCATACCCGGCCGCACCTGCGGGCAAAGCGGGGCCAAAGGCGATGTCGATCAGGCTGTCGGGCTTTATCCGCAGGCGGGTCATCTCCTCCCTACTGACAAAGCGCCGCTCGGTGACGATGCCTTCGGGGTCGCGCCATGCCTCATTCAGCGCGCCGGAAATCAGCGTACAGCGGAAATAGATATCGACCTGATGGAAATCCCGCGCTTTGTCGTGAAATTCGTTCACGAGGCATGGCGCGCCGACGGCGATGTCCAGCCCCGTTTCCTCATGCACCTCGCGGCGGAGGTTGTCCGGCAGGCTGGCATGAGGCTCCACCCCGCCGCCGGGCGCGCACCAGAGATCGCTGGTCCCGTCGGGATAGGCATTGACCAAGAGCAGCCGGTCGTCATGGACCAGCAAGGCGCGCACGGCGAGCCGGATCGGGCGGGACGGATGGGGCAGGACGGACATGCGCCGAAATTGGCGGGACGCGCGGTGACGCGCAACGTCATTCTCGCCTTGGCCTCTCAGGCACCCCATATTCGATAGATGCGTCGCTTCATGCTGATCCTTATTCTATGTCTGCCGCCCGCGTTTCTGATCGCGCAGGGCACTGGTCAGCCGCGCCCGCGTCCGGAGCCGCTGGTCGCGGCGCAGGGCGAATGCGTGGTGCTGCTGCACGGGCTGGCCCGCACGGCGTCGTCGATGCGGGTCATGGCGGGGGCGCTGACCGCCGAAGGTTATCAAGTCGTCAATCAAGGCTATGCCAGCACCGAGGCCCCGATCGAGGATCTGGTCGCCGCCGTGCCTTGGGCTGTGTCGAAATGCGATCCCGGTCCGGTGCATTTCGTCACCCATTCGATGGGCGGTATTCTTGTGCGGGCATGGCTGTCGGAACACCGCCCCGCGCAGATGGGGCGCGTCGTCATGCTTGGGCCGCCGAATCATGGCACCGAGCTTGTCGATGAACTGGGGGATTTAGGGCCGTTCGAGTGGATCAATGGACCTGCCGGGCTTGAGCTTGGCACCGATCCTGAAAGTGTGCCGGTGCAATTGGGCGAAGCGGGGTTCGAGTTGGGCGTGATTGCGGGCAACCGGTCGCTGAACCCGATCTACTCGGCGCTGATACCGGGGTCTGACGATGGCAAGGTCTCCGTCGCCTCGACGCGTATTCGCGGCATGCAGGACCATCTTGTGCTGCCGGTGACCCATACCTTCATGATGACCAATCCGCTGGTAATCGCGGAGGTGCTGCTGTTCCTGCGCGAAGGCCGGTTCGACCATGACCTAAGCTATGGCGAGGCGGTGCGCATGGGTGTGGACGAAATAGCGCGCTAAGCGCCGCCGCTTATCGCTTGGGCGGGTTCAGGCGATAAACCCCTTCGGGCAGGCTCAACGCCGCTGCCAGATCGCGCAATTGTTGCGGAGAGAAGGTGATCTTCTGGACCGCATCGGTGCGCGGGTCGAGTTGCTCGACCGTGTAGCAATCCTCAAAGGCCTGAATGGTGATGTCTTCCTGTAGCCAGGTGCTGCCCTCATCGGTGAGGGTGATGACCGTGGCGTCGAAGTCGTGCTCAATGGATATCATGGGGCCACGTTAGCGGGCTTCGCGGGGGCTGTCAGCGGCGATCTTCTGCTAATCACAAGCTGCGGAGATTGGTCCGGCCCAGCCCCGCCCGACTGGCCGTGACGCGTATCGCCGCTATGTTGCTGCCCCAGCATTACGGAATTCGGAGGACATCCATGCCATCGTTCAAGACCCTGCTGGCCGCGACCGGGATCACCGCGACCATTGCCGCATGTGAGGTTGTGCCGATCGTGCCGACCACGCCGGTCGCGGGGGGCAACAGCTCCGTTCCGCCGGTGACCAGCCCTGAAATCGCCACGCGCAACTTCGCCAGCGTCGTCAGTCGGGTCGAACCGGTGGCAGAACAGCTGTGCCGCAGCCAGACCAGCAATCTGAATTGCGACTTCCGCATCGTCGTGGACAAAACGCCAAACGCCGCGCCGAACGCGTTTCAGACCCAGGACGAGCAGGGCCGACCCATCGTGGCCTTTACCGCATCGCTTATCGCGGATGCGCGCAACCAAGATGAGTTGGCCTTCATTCTGGGCCATGAGACCGCGCACCATATCGAGGGCCACCTTGTCCGGACCCGCAACTCCGCTCAAACCGGCGCGCTGATCGGCGGTGTTCTGGCCACACTGGGCGGCGGCTCTGACGGGTTGGTGCAGACGGCATCGCGGCTGGGCGCGGAATATGGCGTGCGCCGGTATTCAAAAGCGTATGAGCTGGAGGCCGACAGCCTTGGCACCGTGATTGCCTATCGGGCGGGATATGATCCGGTGAATGGTGCGGAATATTTCGCGCGCATCCCCGATCCCGGCGACAGCTTCCTGTCGACCCATCCCGGCAATGCTGAGCGGGTCGCGACAGTGCGCCGGGTTCGCAACACGCTGAACTGATAGCGGGGAGCTTACCAGTCTGAAGGGCAGTCACCGATGCATCGGGGCTGCCCTTTTTCATGCACTAAATCCCAAAGAAAAACCGCCGGGACGGAAGCCCCGGCGGTTTGTATCGTCTCACCCGTGATCGGCAGGATCACGCGAGCGGTTCAGGCTCCGGACCGGCCAGCGGCTTGGGCCGCGGCTTGGTCTTGGGCATGGCCGTTACCGAAGGCGCGTTGCCGTTATCGGGCGTGTCATCGGAATCAGAGCCTGCATTGGGCGGCTCGCCCCGGATGACGCGCTGGATTTCCTCACCGGTCAGGGTTTCATATTCCAAAAGCCCCTGCGCAAGACGCTCGAATTCGGTGCTTTTGTCTTTCAGGATCGTCACGGCCTGCACGTAGGCCTCGTCGATCATGCGTTTCACCTCTTCTTCGATCAGCTCTTTGGTATGAGCGGAGACCGAGAAGCCGCCAGCGCTGTTGCCCATGTAGCCTTCATGCGCCTGCTGGTAGTCGATATTGCCGACCTTGTCGGACATACCCCAGCGCAGCACCATCGCACGCGCCAGCGAACTGGCCTGCTGAATGTCGCCTGCGGGCCCGTTGGACACTTCGTCCTCGCCATAGGTGAGGATTTCGGCAGCTTTACCGGCCATCGTCATAGCCAGCTTCTGCTCGCATTCAGATTTGTGCCAGTTCAGACGGTCGATTTCCGGCAGCGATACGACCATGCCAAGCGCCCCGCCGCGCGGGATGATCGTGGCCTTGTAGACCGGATCGCATTTGGGCAGGGACAGGCCGACAATCGCGTGACCTGCTTCGTGATAGGCGGTCTTTTCCTTCTGCTCCGGCGTCAGGACCATGGAACGGCGTTCCGCGCCCATCATGACCTTGTCTTTCGAATTCTCGAAATCGACCATCGTCACAAACCGTCGGCCCACGCGCGCCGCCATCAATGCGGCCTCGTTGACGAGGTTCGCCAGATCGGCACCCGAGAAACCGGGCGTGCCCCGCGCGATCAGCCGCAGGTCCACATCGGGGCCAAGCGGGGTCTTGCGCGCATGCACACCGAGGATCTTTTCGCGGCCCTTGATATCGGGGTTGGGCACGGTGACCTGACGGTCGAAACGACCCGGACGCAGCAGGGCAGGGTCCAGCACGTCGCGGCGGTTGGTCGCGGCAAGGATGATGACACCCTCATTGGCCTCGAACCCGTCCATCTCGACCAGCAGCTGGTTCAACGTCTGCTCGCGTTCGTCATTGCCGCCGCCGATGCCTGCGCCACGGGACCGGCCCACGGCGTCGATCTCATCGATAAAGACGATACAGGGGGCGTTCTTCTTCGCTTGCTCGAACATGTCGCGCACGCGGCTGGCGCCGACGCCCACGAACATTTCGACGAAGTCGGAGCCCGAGATGGTGAAGAACGGCACGCCCGCTTCGCCCGCGATGGCGCGCGCCAGCAGCGTCTTACCGGTGCCCGGAGGGCCGACCAGCAACGCGCCTTTGGGGATCTTACCGCCCAAGCGCGAGAATTTCTGCGGGTTGCGCAGGAATTCGACGATTTCTTCCAGCTCTTCCTTGGCTTCATCAATGCCGGCGACATCGTCGAAGGTGACGCGGCCATGCTTCTCGGTCAGCATCTTGGCTTTGGATTTACCAAAACCCATCGCGCCGCCACGGCCTCCGCCCTGCATCCGGTTCATCAGGAAGATCCAGATGCCGATGAGGATGATGAAGGGCAGCAAGGTGCCAAGATAGGCCAGAATGCCATTTTGCTGCTGTGCCTCTGCGCGGATGGTGACATCGCGGGCCAGCAGGCGATCGGTGACGTCGGTGCCGGGCGGCAGAATGGTCGTATAATTCGACCCGTCATTGCCGCGCACGCGCAGTCTCTCGCCGTCGATGGTCACGGAGGACACGTCGCCCGCGTCCACTTCTTGCACGAATTCCGAATATGTCCGCACGTCCGAGGACATCGTGCCCTGACCGCCGCTGAAGAGGTTGAACAGAGCAAGGATCAGGACGAAGAGAACGACCCAGAATGCGATATTTCGCGCGTTGCCCACAAGGCTTCTCCCTAAAACAGGTGCCGGGATGTCCGGCGTCCCACTAAGATAAGGATTTGAGGGCCGGGTTCAATGCGATAGCAGCAATCGCCGGAACCGGGACAGGCCGGATTGGTCCTGCCATTGCCACGCGTCGGGCGCAGCGCCTGAGCCGGACACGCATGCAGCACTCAGCAGCATCTGACCTTCCCATAGGGCAGGGGAGGCCATCAAGGAGCTGCGCGGCACGCCTGTTACGCGCCATAGATCCCCGCATTGCTGCAAACCTTCCGCGCCGAGAGCCCGGATTTCAGGGGCTTGCGCCGGTTTTGTCCTGCCCGCCACCCGCCAGCGACGATCCCAGAGCGCGCTGTGCGGCGCCCTGTGCCCCGCGACTGCGGCTGGTTCCCGTGCGATGCGCAGCCAGTCATGGCCCGGTGTGATCACGCATCCGTGCAGTGTCGCGGCGTCACCGGACCTGCCGTCCAGCAGGCGGGCAAGTTGTCGCGCACGCGGCGGATACTCCGCGCCAGAAATCAGCCGCAGCGCTGCATTCAGGGTGCGGCGGCGAAATTCGGGGCTCAGCGTTGCGAATGCGTCCCAAGGGATCAGCAGGTCCGGCCCATCCATTCGGCACGCCGCCCCGATCCGGGCGTCAAGTTCGTCGCCCAGATCGCGGCGCGTGGCATTCAGATTTTCGATGCTGCGCGCCAACTGGTCCAAAGGCAGGTCCAGCGTGGCGAGCGCTTGGCGCAGGCGGACCCGGTCGAACCGCGGATCTTCGTTTGAGGGATCGTCGATCCAATCCTGACCACGGGCTTCTAGCATCTGGCGCAGGGCTGACCGGGTGGTGTTCAAAAGCGGGCGGTGGAATTCCACAGCATTGCGGATAAAGCGCCGCCGCATGCCCGACAGACCGTCCAGCCCCGCGCCGCGGCTCAACCCCATCAGAAAGGTTTCGATATTGTCGTCGCGAGTGTGCCCCAATGCGACATGGGCGATCCCGGCCTGCTGGGCCCAATCGCCGATCAGCCGGTAACGCGCGCGCCGTGCCTGATCTTGCAGGTTGCCGGCACCGTCCCAATCGTCCCAGCGGAGCACGTCATGGGGAATGCCCAGCGGGATGCAGATGGAGGACACACGCAGGGCTTCTTCGGCGGCAGCGGGGCGCAGGCCGTGATCGACGGTAACGGCGACCAAGGCCGGAGGATCCGCCTGCGCCCGCGCCCAGTCCCGCAGCGCATGCAGCAGGCCAAGCGAATCACTGCCGCCCGAAACCGCGACAGCAATCGGGCCGGCGCGCGTCTCGGGCGGGTCCTGTCGAAAATGGTCGGTGAGAGCTTGCGCCGGCGTCACGCGCTTAGCTGCAACCCAAGTTGCGCCGCGATTGTCCGGCATCGAACGACACTTCGGACTGCGGGAACCGCGCTTGCACTTCGCCCAGCGTGACGCAGGCTTCGTTGGTTTGACCCAACTGCCCCAGCGAGACGCCCAGCATATAAAGCGCGTCAGGCGCCATGCGGCCCTCAGGGTCGCCTGAGAAGCTTTCCAGATAGGCGCGGGCTGCGGGGGCGGTGTCCCCCAATGCGGTCAACGCTTCACCGCGCCAGAAATGCGCAGGTCCGGTCAGCGGTCCGCCCGGGTAGGTCTCGGCAAAGGTCGCAAACTCGTCAGCGGCGCTGCGAAAGCTACCGGAGTCGAGGGCCGCCTTCGCCCGATCAAAATCCACCTGTTCGCTCATCGCCAATTGCGGCGTGTTGCCTGCGCTGGCACCAGCCCCGCCATTGCCCGGTGCGGGCAAGTTGCCGACGCCGTCATTGATCAAACCGCCGCCAGCGTCTGAGCCGGCGCCCGAACCGCCGCCAAATGTGCCCGAATTTCCGGCGCCGCGGACAGCAGGCATGTCGCCGCCGCCGAGCGTTTCTGTCTGGCCAATCGCACCCAGATCGCACCCTTGTTCCAATTCGCACAACCGGAATTCAAGATCGCCGACCCGATTGGTGCCATCCGTGACGACCACATTGATACGGTGCTGTAATTCTTCGGTCTGCGATGTCAGGCGCTGTAGCTCGCTTTCGATATTGTCGAGCCGCTCCAGCGCGGAGCCGCCAGCCACCGCGCCGCCGGGTGCGCCGGTGGTGACCAACTCGCGTTTCAGACGCTGCACCTCAACATAGAGCACCGACAGTTCCTGCCGAATGTCGGCGAGTGTTTCGGTATTGGCCTGCGCCGAGGCAGGCGCGGCAAGCGGCCCGCTCAGGCCGAGCAGGGCGAGGGTCAGGACGGCAACAAGGTGGCGCATGGCTGAAGCTTTCTCAGATCAGACCGGCGTGACGCCGGACCGGGACGCAGGCCGGACCGGGCGCGAGGCCCCGGTCCGGCGATATGTGGAAGGGTGCGTGCGGATCAGACCCCGGCACCAGCGGCCAGCACGGTGACCGCGCGGCGGTTCTTGGCGTAGCACGCCTCGGTCGAGCAGACCTCGATCGGGCGTTCCTTACCATATGTCACAGTGCGCAGACGGCTGGGCGAGATGCCGCGCGAAATCAGGAATTCCTGCGCCGCGTTGGCCCGCCGTGCGCCCAGGGCGAGGTTATATTCACGGGTGCCCTGCTCGTCGGCATGGCCTTCGATGATTGCGGTATATTCAGGGTTGGACTGCAGCCAGCCCGCCTGAGCCGTAAGGGTATTGCGCGCGGTGTCGCCCAGAGTGGACTGATCCACGGCGAATAGCACGCGATCCCCGACGGTCTGGTTGAAATAGGCCACCGAACGGGGGTCGGACGGGCCGCCGGTGCCGGCGCCGCCGGAATAGGTCTGGTTGCTCAGGCCCGCATCCGCGCCATAGCCGCCGCCTGCATATTGGTCGGGGCTGGTGCAAGCGGCTGCGCCGATCACGGCCAGCAGGGCGAGCCCGCGAACGGCGCGGCGGGGGGTAGCGATGTTTGAAAGGACGGTCATGTCAGTCTGTCTCTCGTTCGTCGGGGCGCGTCTGGACCTGTCTGCGATCCATGGCTGCGCGTTAACGCCTTGGCGCGCATAGGGGCGCGCGCGGGGCTGGGTGTCTGTCGGATCCGGGGGTTAGGCGTCTGCCATCCCCCAGATGTCCGGCGCGTGTCATGCGGTCAGGGCAGGGGCTCGCCATCATCCGCCAGAACTGGTGCATATTCGGCGGTGCGGCCCATTGCGGAACCACCGCCCGGCTCGCCCAGTCCGGGCCCGTCGCAGGCCGCGAGGCCAAAGAACAGCGCCAGCAGCGCGGCATTGGGGAGGGCTTTGGTCATCTGCGGCAAACTCCTGTCGCTCTCGTTACGTCATATCCTACCATCGCTGGGCGGAGACGGGAATTCAATCGCCCGTGCGTGGCAGCCTGCGATGGGCGGTAAAGAGCAGACGCCCGGCTGTCGCAGCCGGGGCGTCTGCGGCGCGGTCACTACTGTAGCAAGGGCGACCATGCCGGATCAGATGCGGAGCCGCCGGTCGGGACGCGTTTGAGGTTACGGCCCGAGATATCGACGGAATAAAGCGTCGGCTGCCCCCCCGCACCGGAGGTTTCCCGCGTGAACATCAACACCCGCCCGTTCGGGGCCCAGCTCGGACCTTCGTCGAGGAAGGACGCGGTCAGCAGCCGCTCCTCGGAGCCATCCGTGCGCATGACGCCAATGTGGAAACGACCGGCGTTTTGTTTGGTGAAGGCGATCAGATCGCCACGCGGCGACCAGACCGGCGTGCCGTAGCGGCCTTCGCCGAAGCTGATCCGCCGGGCCTCACCGCCTGAGGCGGGCATGATGTAGATCTGCGGGGAGCCGGACCGGTCGCTTTCGAATACGATCTGGCTGCCATCGGGCGAGAAGCTCGGCGCGGTCTCGATGGAGGGCGCGGAGGTCAGGCGCTGTGGCGCACCGCCATTGACGTTAAGCGAGTAGATGTCGGTATTGCCGCCCTGCGCCAGCGAATAGACCACCGTCTGCCCGTCGGGTGCGAAACGCGGAGCGAATGTCATGGTGCCCGGCTGATCCTCCAACGCGCGGCGCTGCACGGTGCCCACATTCATCAGATAGATCTTCGGGAAGCCGGTCTCGTAGCTGGTATAAAGTACCCGGTCGCCCGTGGGCGAAAACCGCGGCGCCAGCACGATCGACGAACTGTCGGTCAGATATTGCACATTGGCGCCATCGTAATCCATGACCGCCAACCGCTTCAGCCGCGCATCTTTCGGGCCGTCCTCGGCTACGAAAACCACGCGGCTGTCGAAATAGCCGCCCTCGCCCGTGATGCGGGAATAGACCTGATCGGCGACCTTATGCGCGATCCGGCGCCAGCTGTCCGAGGAGCCGCCCAATTGCAAACCATCGCCCAGCGGAGCTTCGGAGAACACGTCAAAGAGGCGGAACTTGACGTTGACCTGACCGCTGCCATCGACGGAGACCGCACCGGTGATCAGCGCCTGAGCGTTGATCGCTTTCCAGTCAGGATATTGCACCGTCGCATCGAAACTCGACGCTTGGCTGATAAACGCCGAAGACGGGATTTGCCGGAACAGGCCAGTGCCTACCAGATCATCCGCGACCACTTGGCTGATCTGCGCGGCCAACTGCCCGGCATCGCCGGATTCGGCCTGAAAGGTCGGAATGGCAAAGGGCAGCGGCTCGATCACGCCTTCGGTGATCTCGATGCGCAGCGGACCATTTTGCGCCAAGGCCGGGGCAGTGCTGCCCAGACTTAACGCCATCGCCGCCAATGTCAGTGCTGCCATGCCGGACGCCACGCTCTCGCGCGCTCCGGCCATGATCCCGCGGTTCACCCGTGAGAATGCCATGTTGTTCCCCTCTCTCTATTCGACCCGGTTTGCCCGAAGGTCAAATGCGCCAAGCGCGTGGATTGTTCCCGAACGGCCAAAGCAGCCGGTCGGACGGGCGAAGGGTGACTGCTCATCGCAGGCGCATCCCTTCGGGATTAAAGACCATCTCGATAACGGCCCACTGGCCGTATTTATCGGCCGGAAGCTGGAAGCCGTTGGTGCCACAGCGGATAATTGCCCGCCGCGCCGCCTCAAAGGCCTGTCGTGCTGCCGCTTGCGAGCCGCCGTCATAACCGATCATCCGGATCGAGCCGGTATCGGGCGTCGCGTTCTGGTTCATGTTTACCGAAACGGTGACCGTGGTGCGCAGCGCCTCCGACGACAGGGAGCCGACGTTCCAGCATTGCTGCACGCCCACGCGCAGAGCTTCGCGCTCCCCTGCCGTCATTGGCGGGCCGGAACGGGTCGGCGCCTGTTCGGGCGCCGAAGAACTGCCGCCAACCGCGTCGGCCACGGCGTCTGCGATGGCATCAGCCAGCGGATCGGCGGCAGGTGCGGGATCGGGCGTGGGGTCGGGGGCTGGCGCGGGGTCCGGCGTGCGCTCGGGCTCGGGCGTCGGGGCGGGGTCCGGCGTGGGGGCCGGTTCGGACGGGGCGGCCGGGCGTTGCGGACGCTGGCGCGGCCGGGGCGAACCGGTCGGGGCCAAGGCCACCTGCTCGCCGCCCTCAGGGGTCTCGGCCTCGGTCACGATCTCGGAGGTGGCCTCCTCGGGCGCAGTGGCTTCTTGCGGCTCGGCCACGGTTTCGGCCTCGGCGCTTTGCTCCGGCTCGGCGGCTTCCTGCACATCCGGCGCGACCTGCGCATCGGGGGAAGGCGCGGGAGCGGGCGTCGGTGCGACGCGCGGCGCGGGCCGGGGCGTCGGCGTATCCGACTGGCCCGGATTCATCGTGGCCCCGGCGGTTTCCTGCGGTGCGACCGGCGCGTCGGGGGCCACATCCGTGACCTCCGCGCGCGGGGTTTCGGCGAGTTCGCTCACATCCGGCGCGGCATCGGGGGTCTGCGGCGCGGGCGCGGGTTCGGGCTCAGGCACAGGCGCGGGGGCTGCCTCTGGCGCCGGGGCGGCGGCGGTTTCGGTTTCGGGCGCGGGCGGCTCCGGCGCCGTGGGCGTCGGGCTTTCGACCTCCGGCGGGGCGGTCGAGGCGTTGTTGACGAGCGCGGCGAATTCATCCCCCGAGATCATCGTGACCTCGGTGAACTGCATGTCCTGCCGATCATGCGAAAACAGACCGCCAACCAGCGCCCAGAGGATGAGCACCGCATGTCCGATCCCGGAGATCATCGTGCCGGTTTTCAACCTGCGCGCTCCTGTTCCAACTGGTTCACTTTCGCTCGCCCCGGTCGAGGCGACCTGATCTCAGGCGGTCTCACAGACGACCGCGCCTGCGCGTGCCGCTCAATTCGCGGCGTCGGTCCCGTCAAGCCTGCGCCCGCCGGTATCGGTGACAAGGCCGATATTGGAAAACCCGCCTGCGTTCAGCGCGCCCATCACCTCGACGACACGCGCGTAGGGGATCGATCCGTCGGCCCGCAGGAAGACCTTGTCATCGCCGCGCTCCGCCGCGATGCCTTGCAGACGTGGGATCAGCTCGCCCTCGTCGACCTCGGTGGTCTGAATTGCGATCAGCCCGTCCGGGGTCAGCGTGATGGTCAGCGGCTCTTCTTGCTCATGGGGCAGCGCCTGCGCGGCGGTTTTCGGCAATTCTACCGGCACGCCCACCGTCAACAGCGGCGCCGCAACCATGAAGATGATCAGCAGCACCAACATGACATCGACAAACGGCGTGACGTTGATTTCGGCCATCGCCGCAGGCCGCGTCCGCCGCCGTCCGCGCCGCTTGCCGCCTCCGCCGCCCTTCATGACACCCGCTCCCATCGCTCAGGCGTCCAGCTGGCGCGACAGGATGGTGGAAAACTCATCGGCGAAGCTTTCGTAATTGCCGATGATACGGTCACTGTCGGTCGACAGCTTGTTGTAGAAAATCACCGCCGGGATAGCAGCCAGCAGGCCCAGACCGGTGGCCAGCAGCGCCTCGGCGATGCCGGGGGCCACGACGGCAAGGTTGGTATTCTGCGCGATGGCGATTTCCTCAAAGGCAGTCTTGATGCCCCAGACGGTGCCGAAGAGGCCAACAAACGGCGCGGTGGAGCCTACGGTCGCAAGGAAGCTCAACCCACCGTTAAGTTTCTCGGTTTCCTTGGCGATCGCCACGTCCATCGACCGGTCGATACGTGGTTGAGCGCCCGCGATCAGCGCGCCGTCATCGCGATGCGAGCGGCGCCATTCCATCATCCCGGCGGCAAAGATCCGCTGGGACGAGCCTGCGGGATCCGGGCCGATCTGCTCGAACAGCTCGTCAAGCGGCTCGCCAGACCAGAAGGCCCGGTCGAATTGACCCGCCTGCGCCCGTGCGCGGCGATAGGTGATGTGTTTTTGGATGATGATCGCCCATGACCAAAACGATGCGACGATCAGCAGCAGCATGACCAGCTTCACCGTTAGGGTGGCACGCGCGAAAAGGGCAAGCATGGAGAAGTCAATCTCCTGCGCCATAGCAAGTGTTTCGGTTTCCATTCTGCCTGCTCATTGCTCGGGGCGGCGTTCTGGCCGCTCATTACAGATGATTCTAACGAAGCGGCAGGGGAAAATCCAACACAACCGCGTCATCGCACGGCGGGTGAGCCCGTGCTTGCCGATTGCCGCCGTGGTCAGCCCGTCGCGCCGGGCTGTGAGGCAAGCGTCAGTTGCGCGCGCAGGGGCGCCGGCAGACGGGCCGGACGACCCGACGGACCGATTGCCACCAGCGTCACCTGCGCCGTGAATAGCACCGTGTCCTGCCGCAGGACGCGCTGCGCCATTTCCAGCCGCGCGCCGCGCAGATTGCCGGGCACGGTCTCCACCTGTAGCACGTCGCCGAAGCGGGCAGGGGCAAGGTAATCGGCCTCCAGACGCCGCACGGCAAACACCGTGCCTGCGCGGCGCAGCGCTTCTTGGTCCAGCCCCAGCCCCGCGATCCAGTCGGAGCGGCCGCGTTCGATGAACTTCAGATAATTGGCGTAATAGACGATGCCGCCCATGTCGGTGTCTTCATACCAGACCTGCACGGGAAGGAGATGGGGAACGCTCATGGCCGAATGTGTAACAGCGCAGGGGCAGGCAGGGAATAGGGGCCGGTCTCTCGCGTGTGGACGTTGCACGATCCCGTCCTTGGGGCAGGGCATGCGCTAAACCAATAAGAACAACGGCCTCCTGTGCGCAGGAGGACACCGCAATGACCCCGCCGGGGCGCATCGGCTGCACTGGCCCTGCGACGCCTTGCAAATATACCTGGGAACGCACGGACCCGAACCGCCTCGACGGAGTTAGACCGCGCAATGATTTCCCCGGAGTGACCGATGCGAACCTATGGCTGCGTCTGCGGCAATACCCTGTTTTTCGACAATTCGCTTTGCCAGTCCTGCGGGCGCGAAGTGGGGTGGTGCCAGAATTGCGAAACGATTTCGGCGCAGGAACCGCAAGGTGGCGCCGATTGGGTTTGCACGACCTGCAACACCACCAACCACAAATGCGAAAATTACGCCGAATGGGCGGTCTGTAACCGGATGGTGCCCGCGTTCGAGGACGAGAGCCTGTGTGACACCTGCCGGTTCAACGACACGGTTCCCGACATGAATGTGCCCGGGAATCAGGAGAAATGGGCGCGCCTTGAGGCCGCCAAGCGCAGGCTGTTTTACGCGCTCGACCGGCTTGGCCTGCCTTATGGCGCGCGCGATGACGGGATCAGCCCGCCATTGTCATTCTCCTTCATGGGCGATCCGGTGGATCAAGGGCCTTGGCGGCGCATGGACGAGTCCGAACATGTCTATACCGGGCATGCCAACGGTCTTATCACCATCAACATCCAAGAAGCCGATGATGCCGCGCGCGAGGCCGCTCGGGTCGACATGGACGAGGCGCATCGCACCTTGATCGGGCATTTTCGGCATGAGGTCGGGCATTACTACTGGGACCTTCTCGTTAAGAACGATCCCGTGAAATCGGAGGCGTTCAATGCCACGTTTGGCGACCCCGAGAACCCCGATTACGCCACTGCTTTGGACCAGCATTATCAGAATGGCCCGCCCGAGAATTGGCGCGAGACGCATATCAGCGCCTATGCCACGATGCATCCATGGGAGGACTGGGCCGAAAGCTTCTCGTTCTACCTCGACATGCGCGCGGTGCTCGACACGGCTGAGCAGTTGGGCCTGATGGCGCCGGGGGCCGGGACCGAGGATGAAAACGTCGAGTTGATGCTGGCGCGCTACACGCAGCTTGGGCTGATCCTGAACGAGTTGAACCGCGAAATGGGCCTGCTCGATTTTCTGCCGCAGGTCATCACCCCGCCCGTCGCCGGGAAGCTGAAAGCCGTGCATGCCGTGTTGTGGGATGCCCGTCAGCCTGCCATGGCCGCCTGAACGGCCCCTAGGTCTGTGGCGGCGGAGGCGTGTCTATGTCCGCCGCGACCCGACTTCGCGCGCCTATAACACGCGGAGCTGACCCTCCAGCCAAGGTAACCGGGCGATGGTCGGCGCGACGATCATCTCGGCCAGAAGCCCGCGCATGCGTGTGGCCACCTGACCCGGCATGTCCTGCAACACGCCCGCGCGGGCCGAGAGGGTGATCCGGCGGGTCAGGGGCGCGAAGGGGAGCGGGAAGAGGTCCGCCTCGTCGCGGAACCGATGCGCGCGTGCAAGCCCCAGCGGCGTGAGGATCGTCCACCCGGTGCCGCGCGCCACCATCGCCATGATCGCGTGGTAGCTGTCGAGTTCAAACCGCCCCGACGGCCTGAGATCCTGCGCCAACAGATGCGCGTGGATCTGCCTGCCCATCATGTGGCGCTGTGTATATTGGATCAGCGGCAGGTCCCGCAGCGCCGGGCCGAGAGCGTCAGGATCGGGCACACGCCCGCGCGGCATTGCAATGACGTAGGGCTCTTCCAACAGCGGATGGGTTTCCATCCAATTGGCGCGCTGGCCGGTATCGGCGGCGACAATGACATCAAGCGTGCGGTGTTCCAGTTGGTCGGTCAGCCGATGGCTCGCGCCCGTTTCCAGCAGGAATTGGCAGCTTTTCAGCTCCTCCGCCATCAGGCTCAGCAGGGCGGGCGTCACATCGGCGTCGAGATCCTCGATCATCCCCAGCCGGAAACTGCGCAAATGGCTCAGGTCATGGGCGGCCAATTCGGCTTGGGCCTGCGCGGTTTCGTGCAAGATACGAGTGGCGCGGCGCAGGAAGGTCCGCCCCGCCGGGGTCAGCGTGACAGGCCGGGTCGAGCGGTCCATGAGCGCGCATCCCAGCGTCGCTTCCAGTCCGGTGATCTGCTGGCTGACGCCCGAGGGACTGGCGCCCAGACGTCGCGCAGCAGCGGATATCGCGCCCTCTTCGGCGGTGGCGAGGAACACTTCGATGCCCCATAGCGTCATCCGGCCCGGCGTCTCCGACATGATCGCGGCCCTTTCGCTGTGGCGTCCGCGTGGACCCTAGGACGGAACCTGCCGCGCGGGCAACCGGCTGTGACCCGGCACGGGGATGGGAGGGCCGTTGAAACGCGCCCGCAGCCCGGCTAGCGTCGCGACAGACCCTCCCCCAGCCAAGCGGATCCCCCATGCCCGATACCTCCACCCCCCAAAGCTGGGAAGCCCGCGCCGAGGCTGCCAGCTTCTACGGTTTCACCGACCTGCCGACGATCCATGACCGGGGCACCGTCGTGCTGACCCATGGTGAAGGCCCTTACGTCGTCGACGTGCAGGGGCGGCGCTATCTGGATGCGAATTCCGGTCTGTGGAACATGGTTGCGGGGTTTGATCATCCCGGCCTCGCGGCTGCCGCCAAGGCGCAATATGACCGCTTTCCGGGCTATCATTCGTTCTTTGGGCGGATGAGCGACCAGACCGTGATGCTGTCCGAGAAGCTGATCGAGGTGTCGCCCTTTGCGCGGGGCAAGGTGTTTTACACCAACTCCGGGTCCGAGGCGAATGACACGCTGGTCAAGATGCTATGGTTCCTGAACCGCGCCGAGGGCCGCCCGCAAGCGCGCAAGATCCTGACCCGCAAGAACGGCTATCACGGCGTGACGGTGGTGTCGGCGTCGATGACCGGCAAGCCCTATAACGACGTGTTTGGCCTGCCGCTCGACGGCTTCGTGCATTTGGGCTGCCCGCATTACTGGCGCGAGGGCCGCGATGGCGAGAGCGAGGCCGAGTATACCGCGCGGCTGGGCGCGGAGCTGGAAGAGACCATTGCCCGTGAAGGCGCCGACACGATTGCGGCCTTCGTAGCCGAGCCGGTGATGGGCGCAGGCGGCGTGATCGTCCCGCCCGAAGGCTATTTCCAGACCATCGCCCCGATCCTGAAGCGCCACAACATTCCGCTGGTGTCCGACGAGGTGATCTGCGGATTTGGGCGCACCGGTGCGGTCTGGGGCTGCCAGTCGCTCGATTTCATGCCCGACGCCATCATCGCGTCCAAGGCGCTGACCGCTGGCTATTTCCCGATGGGGGCGGTGATCCTCGGCCCTGACCTTGCCGACCGGATGCAGGATGCGGCGGAGGCAATCGAGGAATTCCCGCATGGGTTCACCGCCTCGGGCCATCCTGTCGGCTGCGCCATCGCGCTGAAGGCCATCGACGTGATCCTGAACGAAGGTCTGCTGGAGAATGTCCGCGCCCAGACCCCGCGATTCGAGGCTGGCATGGCGCGACTGGCGCAGATGGATCACATTGGCGAGGCGCGCGGCATGGGGCTGATGGGCGCGCTGGAGGCGGTGCAGGACAAGGCCGGCAAGGTGCCCTTCGACGGTAGCCTGTCTGTGTCCGAGCGCATTGCCAATGCCTCCACCGATGCCGGGCTGATCTGTCGTCCGCTGGGTCAGGCCGTGGTCCTGTGCCCACCCTTCATCATGACCGACGCGCAGATGGACGAGATGTTCGACAAGCTGGAACAGGCGCTGACGCGGGTGTTTGCAGAGGTCGGATAGGGGGGCGGCGCGCGCCTCAAGGTGCCGGTCCGTAACCGTCCCGTAATGACATACCTGCGAGCATTTCTTGATCTGAATATGATT
This sequence comes from Marinobacter sp., assembly GCA_040119125.1. Classification (GTDB taxonomy): domain Bacteria; phylum Pseudomonadota; class Alphaproteobacteria; order Rhodobacterales; family Rhodobacteraceae; genus Pacificitalea. The sequence goes on along the minus strand of JBEDTR010000005.1, from coordinate 10,616 downwards.
CGCCGTTAGCAGCGCGTGGCTCCCCCGCGATCAGGGGGCACGCGAAACGGAGCAATGAGCGAATGGCGACTGAAAATCCCAACCAGTGGAAAACGCTGGACAAGGATCTTAACCGGATCAGCCAAGTGGAATATGCGACGCAGTATCTGTCGCGCTCCACTGTGGGGATCGGCATCGCGCTGGCCTTCATGGTCGTGGCCGGTATCGCGGCGGCGGTGTTCGCAGGCGTCGGCCATGACGGCGTGATCCTTGTCGCGGCAGCGGTGTTCGGGGCCTATATGGCATTGAATATCGGCGCCAATGACGTGGCCAACAACATGGGCCCGGCGGTGGGCGCCAATGCGCTGACAATGGGCGGGGCCATTATCATTGCCGCGGTCTGCGAAAGCGCGGGCGCGCTGCTGGCGGGGGGCGACGTGGTGTCGACCATCGCGAAGGGTATCGTCAGCCCGGATGCGTTTACCGACAACACCGTGTTTATCTATGCGATGATGGCGGCGCTGGTGTCCTCGGCGCTGTGGGTCAACCTTGCCACAGTCGTCGGGGCGCCGGTCTCGACGACCCATTCGGTTGTCGGCGGGGTCATGGGCGCAGGCATCGCCGCGGCGGGGCTGAATGCCGTGAGCTGGCCCACGATGGGCGCAATCGCCGCAAGCTGGGTGATCTCGCCAGTGCTGGGCGGGGTGATCGCGGCCGCGTTTTTGGCGCTGATCAAAAGCCGCATCATCTACCGCGAGGATAAGCTAGCCGCCGCGCGGGTCTGGGTGCCGGTGCTGGTTGCGGTCATGTCGGGTGCCTTCACCACCTATCTGACGGTGAAGGGGCTCAAGCGCCTGATCTCAATCGACTTGCCGGTGGCAATCGCGCTGGGCGTGATCGTCGCCGTCGGCACATGGGCCATTGCGCGCCCGATCGTCGCCCGCCGCGCCGCGGGGCTGGAAAACCGCAACCGCTCGCTCAAGGTGCTGTTCGCCCTGCCTTTGGTTCTGTCGGCGGCGCTGCTGTCCTTCGCCCATGGGGCCAATGACGTGGCAAATGCGGTCGGCCCGCTTGCCGCAATCGTCGCAGTGCTGGAAACCGCCACCCTGTCGGGGGCGGTGGCCGTGCCGTTCTGGGTGATGTTGATCGGCGCGTTCGGCATCAGCTTTGGCCTGTTTCTGTTCGGGCCGAAGCTGATCCGCATGGTGGGTAGCCAGATCACCAAGCTTAACCCGATGCGCGCCTATTGTGTGGCGCTGTCTGCGGCGCTGACGGTGATCGTGGCGTCTTGGCTGGGCCTGCCCGTATCCTCCACCCATATCGCGGTGGGCGGGGTGTTCGGGGTCGGTTTCTTCCGTGAATGGTATATGGCGCGCCGCGCGCGCAAGCTGCACCCCGCCAAGCCGGGCAAGGTCATCGCGCGCGAGGAACGCCGTCGCCGCCGGTTGGTGCGACGGTCGCATTTCATGACCATTGTCGCGGCTTGGGTCATCACCGTGCCGGCAGCGGCAGTGATGTCGGGCGGCATTTTTCTGGTGCTTGAACAACTCGCCCCCTGATCGGCGCGGGGCGCCTGTCGCCGAGAGGGGGATTGCCCGGACCCGCCGCTCTGCCTATAGACGGGCGAAATCCGAAAAGACTGACGTGGAGCGCATCATGGCAGGCCATTCCAAATGGGCCAACATCCAGCATCGCAAGGGCCGGCAGGACGCTGCCCGGTCCAAGCTCTTCTCCAAGCTGAGCAAGGAAATCACCGTGGCCGCCAAGATGGGCGACCCTGACCCCGAGAAAAACCCGCGTTTGCGGCTCGCGGTCAAGGAGGCCAAGTCGGTCTCGGTGCCCAAGGACGTAATCGAACGCGCGATCAAGAAATCGCAGGGCGGCGATGCCGATACCTACGAGGAAATCCGCTACGAGGGTTACGGCCCCAACGGCGTCGCGGTGATTGTCGAGGCGATGACCGACAACCGCAACCGCACCGCATCCACCGTGCGCTCGACCTTCTCGAAGAACGGCGGCAATCTGGGTGAAACCGGCTCCGTGTCGTTCATGTTCGAGCGCAAGGGCGAGATCGTCTACCCGGCCTCCGTCGGGGATTACGACACGGTGATGATGGCCGCGATCGAAGCGGGCGCCGAGGATGTCGAAAGCTCCGAAGACGGGCATGTGATCTACTGCGCGGATACCGACCTGAACGAGGTCTCGACTGCGCTGGAAGCCGATCTGGGCGAAAGCAACACGACCAAGCTGATCTGGAAGCCGACCACCTCGACCGAGATGGACCTCGAAGGCATGCAGAAGCTGATGAAGCTGATCGACGCGCTCGAAGACGACGACGACGTGCAGAAGGTCACCAGCAACTTCGACGCCAGTGACGAGGTGATGGAGCAGCTTTGAGCCGCGCCACGCATCACGAATGGACAGGGGCGATCCGGCAGCGGATCGCCCTTTTTTACATGCGCTGTGCGCCAGCGCAGTCGCGCGTCCCAGCATGAAAAGCTACCTCGTCGATACGGCGGCTTCCTTGGTGTTCTTCACCACCTTTGCCGCGCTGAGCGAGCTGTTGATCGCGGGCATGGACCCGGCGCAGGTGCTGATCGCCCGGTTGATCATGATCCCCGTAATGTTGGTCACGTCCCGGCCCTATGGCCTGTGGCGCGACTGGTGTTTCGCAAGGGTCCGGCCCATGCGCTGGATCAACGTGACCCTCACGGACATTGCGGCCTTCATCACGTTTCAGGTGCCGGTCTATGTCACGACCCTCGCCGTGGCGGGCGCCACGCTGGCCGAGATTGGCGCGGCGGTGTTGACCGCAATCGTCTTTATGGTCCTGCTCAGCCGCCCCTTCGGGATCTATCTGGAAACCCTGCGCAGCTGGAGCGGCACCGCCGTTCGGTGATTATGGCGTGCGCCGATCCCCCTGCCGTGCCCCTTTTGTCATCTAACCGCGGGCCGTGCCGCCGCTGGTTCCCTCTGTGACGCAGGGCATGCTAGACAGGCGCATGAACTCTCAAGATCCGACCCGCCCGTTCCGCCTGATGGCGCGGAACAATCGTCTGACCAATCTTCGGCTCGGCCAGACGCTTCGCCAGCTCTCCCCCGGTGAATGGGAGGCTCCGCGCAGCGGTTTCTTTCCCTCGCTGCGGGCCACGCTTAACCACCTTCTCACCGTCGATCTGTTCTATGTCGATGCGCTTGAAGGGGGCACCACCGGCTATGCCCATCGCGAAACGCCCGAGCCGTTTGGCGAGCTTGACGACCTCATCGCCGCGCAGGCCGAGGTGGATCAGCGATTGATCGATTTCTGCGAAGGCCTGGCGGCTGTCGATCTGGATCGCGTCGTGGAGGTGCACCGCCCCGACCGGGTCCAGCGTGAACCATTGCCGGAATTGTTGCTGCACATGTCCCATCACGCGACCCACCACCGGGGGCAAATACATGGCATGCTGTCGGCGACCTCAATCGCGCCGCCGCCGCAATTCGATGAATTTCTGACCCGCGATGCCACGCCCGCCCGCAAAATGGAGATGCGTGAACTCGGCTGGAGCGAGGATTACCTCGCCAGCTAAGCCGCGCGATGCGTCGGTCAGACGGTATTTGTCGCGGTGGTCGCCTCTGTCGCAGTGGCCCATGCCCGGCGCACGGAGGCGGTGAGCGGCGCCAACGCGGGCGCGATCAGCCGACCGACCTGCCATGCAAGCGGCACATCAAGGGGCGTGTCGGGGATCACCTCGACAAGCCGCCCGGCGGCCAGATCGTCGCGGATCAGGAATTCGGGGTTGGCCCCATAGCCCAGCCCCGCCCGCGCCGCTTCGGCGAATCCGTGGGAGGAGGGCAGCCAATGGGTCGGCATCGCGATCTCCTCCCCGAAAACGGCGTGGGCCCAGCGGCGTTGCAGCCCGTCCTTCATATCATATGTCAGGGCCGGGGCCCGCGACAGGGTTTCGGCGGTGACACCCTCCGGGCACCAACGACGTAGAAAGCCGGGCGCGGTCACCACCCTGTAGCGCATATTGCCAAGGTCGATCCGGTCACAGCCGGGGAGGACGCCCGCATGCGCGCTGAGCGCCGCAGACACTTCGCCCCGGCGCAACCAGTCGGCGGAGTGATCCTGATCGTCGATCACCAGATCGAACAGGTAATCCGGCGCGCCGCGCATGGCATCGATGAACCACGTCGCCAGACTGTCGGCATTGACGGCAATCCGCACAGGGCGCGCAGCTTCCGAGACCAGCGGCCCCGGCAATTCGGCTGACAGGTCTTGGGACAGCCGTGCTTCCATCAAGCCGATCTCGCTCACATGCCGCACCAACCGCGCCCCGACTGGCGTGGCACGCGAGGGCTGACCCCGCACCACAAGCGCCGCGCCGGTCCGTTCCTCCAACTGCTTGATCCGTTGCGAAATTGCCGAAGGCGTCACGGCCAGCCGCGCGGCGGCCCGGTCAAAGCTCCCGGTCTCGACCACCGCCGCCAGAGCCAAGAGCGCCGAATAATCAAGCATTAGCTGTCCTTAATAGGATGTAGAACATATAAATTGAGCTTAGGTGGCCGTGAGGGTAGTGCCAAGCGCGAAGTCGTCCTGCCTCATCACCCGGAGCCCCAGTCATGTCTCAAGCGTTCATCAGCGGTTTCAGCCTCGGCTTTGGACTGATCATGGCGATTGGCGCGCAGAATGCCTATGTGCTGCGCCACGGATTGCGGCGCAGCCATGTGCTGCCGCTGGTGGCGATCTGTGCGGGGTCTGACGCCTTGTTGATTGCCGCAGGTGTCGCTGGGGCGTCAGTGATATTTGAAAGCGCGCCATGGATCGGGCCTTTGATGCGCTACGCGGGCGCGGCTTTTCTAGTGGTTTACGGAATGCTGGCCCTGCGCCGTGCGATGGGTCCGGCCGAAGCGCTCGACCCCGACGGGCAGGGGGCGCAGCGGTTATGGCCGGTCTTGGCCACCTGCCTGATGCTGACCTGGGCCAATCCGCATGTCTATCTCGACACTGTGCTGCTGCTGGGCTCGATCTCGGCCCAGTTTGGCGCTGATCGCTGGGAATTCGGCGCGGGGGCCATGCTGGCGTCCTTGTGTTTCTTTATGGCGCTGGGCTTCGGCGCGCGCCTGCTGGCGCCATTCTTTGCCCGGCCCGCCGCGTGGCGCGCGTTGGACGTGGCGGTGGCGGTGACGATGCTTGTGATCGCGTTGTCGCTGGTGCTGGGGGGTTAGGCAAAATTATCTGCTTGCAGCACGGATTTCCTTGCGTGGCTGTTCGGGGTGGGGGATTGTCCCGCCATGACCGATCAGTCCGAGGCGCCGCGCACCTCCACCCCATCTGAAGCCACCGACCGCCGTGACCGCGCGGCACCCGGCACCGGAACGCCCGCAGCCGCGCCGCCGGTGACCGCGTCCGGCCCCGGCGCGGCTCAATCGGCAGGCTCACCTCTGGCCGGGGTGCTGTGGATGGTGGCGACCGGCTTTTGCATGGTGGGCGTGACGGCGACGGTCAAATATGTCGGCGGAAGGATACCGGCAGCGGAATCCGCGTTTCTCCGTTATGCGATTGGATCGGTGTTTTTCCTGCCGATTTTGCCGAAGCTGCTGCGCACCCCGGTCACCGGCCAACTGGCGCGGCTCTACGGGTTTCGGGCGGCGGTGCATACGCTGGGCGTGATGTCATGGTTTTATGCAATGGCCCGGATCACGATGGCCGAGGTGACGGCGCTTAACTATCTTTCGCCAGTTCTGGTCACCATCGGCGCGGTGCTGTTTTTCGGGGAGCGCATGGCGGTCCGGCGGATATTGGCGATCGGCGTCGCGCTGGTCGGCACGCTCATCATCCTGCGCCCCGGTATGCGCGAATTGGAGCCGGGGCATTTCGCGATGTTGGCCACCGCGTCGCTATTCGCCTGCTCCTACCTGACCGCGAAACGGCTGACAGCGCTGGCCGAGCCTGTGGTCGTTGTCGCAATCTTGTCGATCACCGTGGCCATCGGGCTTGCCCCTTTCGCGTGGCTCCACTGGATACCGCCCACGGGGGAGGAGGTGTTTTGGCTGCTGATCTGTGCGGGGTTTGCCTCCGCCGGGCATCTGTTCATGACCTTTGCGTTCCGCGCGGCCCCCATGGCCGTGACCCAGCCCATCACCTTTCTCCAGCTGATCTTATCCGTGGTGCTGGGGGCGGCGCTGTTCGGAGAGGCCGTCGATATCTGGGTCGTGATCGGCGGCGGTCTGGTTCTTGGCGCGATCAGCTTCATCACATGGCGCGAGGCGGTCCTAAACCGCCGCATCACCCCGGCATCGCCCGCCCTCAAAGGTTGACCGCTCAGCGGAACTTGTCAGCGAGCCTTTGCAATGGGCTGCGCGCATCTGGTATGTCTGGCGCGGGTGTGGGCTTTGGTTTTTGTGCGGGTTTGGCGGCAGGCGCAGCGGCGCCCTGAGGCGCGGCCTCGGACGGTTTCGGCCCCCGCGTTCCGCCTGAACTGCGCGCCGGTGCGACGCGCCGTGCGACCGCGTTCTGAAACCCGGGACCATCGCCGCGCGCCAATGCTGGTGCACCATCCGCAATGCCCCGCAACAGGTCATCGAGCCATGCCTCATCCGCCTTGGCGAATTCATGCAGGACATAGCCCGCGACAGCCTCCTTGCGGCCCGGATGGCCGATGCCCAGCCGGACCCGCGCATAGTCCGGCCCGGCATGCTGATGGATCGAGCGCAGACCATTATGCCCCGCATGACCGCCACCCTGCTTTAGCCGCAGTTTGCCGGGGGCAAGGTCGAGTTCGTCGTGAAAAACGGTGAGGTCACCGGCATCGAGCTTATAGAACCGCAACGCTTCGCCCACCGACTGACCCGACAGGTTCATGAAGGTTTCCGGCTTCAGCAAGATCACCTTCTCGCCGCCCAATGTGCCTTCGCTCACCGATCCCTGAAACTTGCCGCGCCATGGCGCAAACCCGTGATCTTCGGCAATGCGTTCCACCGCCATGAAACCAATATTGTGCCGCGTGCGCGCATATTTCGCGCCCGGATTTCCGAGACCGGCAAAAATCATCATGGCGCATGTCCTTTCTACGGGGCGTGGGGTGCCGCCTTCCTGCCGAAATACACGCTGAAAGGAAAGCCATGCAAACCCTGACGGCCCATGACTGGTTACATTGAAAGCTAATTGCCGCGGATACAGGGCTATTCGCCACTTCGCGAAACGCCTATGACGCGATCCTTGGACAGGGTGAGGGCCGGATCATGGGCGAAGTGGAACTGGCGGCGTTGCTCTGCGCGTTCCTCGCAGGCAGCGAGACCGAGACGCGGCACTATTTCGACAGCTATGAGCAGAAGCGCTATGTCCGCATCGACTGCGAAACGGACACGCATGTGATCGAAGTGGGGCTGGATCAGAAAGCCTCGTCCCGCGACAGCGTGCATCAAGCGCTGTTCGCGGCATTTCTGACGGGCAAGAAACCGATGGTGGTGCTGATTGATCGCGATGGGTTCGAAGGGCGATTCGAATATGAGATGCGTCAGGTCACCCGCGCCGCAGGTGTGTCCTATGCCCGATGCTCGGAGGATTTTATCCAACGCTGGGCGGCCACCGCGCCGTTCCGCGCGGCGGGCAGCGACAAACGATTGGACGATCTGCCTCGGGAAGCCTCCGCGCGCAGCCAATGTGATCTGACCGAAGGCGCGGGCGCACAGATCAGGCCCCGCCCCAAACCCATCCGCTGAAACCTGTCACTCTGCGGATTGATGCGAACGGAGCGCGAACATGCACTTTCCCTACCGCGCGGCTTGGGCTAGATTGGCACCATGAGCAGCTATGATGACAGCGACGCCTTTGAGGCGGCGGCCCGCATGCCGCTATCGCAACGCGCCATGGGCGCGCAGGCCCACCCTTATCTGAACGACCTCAACCCCGCGCAGCGCGAGGCGGTCGAGGCGCTGGATGGTCCGGTTTTGATGCTGGCCGGCGCGGGCACGGGCAAGACCAAGGCGCTGACGACCCGGATCGCGCATTTGCTGCGCACCGGCACCGCCCGCCCGCATGAGATCCTTGCGGTGACGTTCACCAACAAAGCCGCGCGCGAGATGAAGAATCGCGTGGCCCGGCATCTGGGTGAAACGGTCGAGGGCATGCCGTGGCTTGGCACGTTCCACGCGATCTGCGTCAAGCTGCTGCGCCGCCATGCCGAACTTGTCGGGCTAAAGCCGAATTTCACCATCCTCGACACAGACGATCAGATCCGCCTGCTCAAACAGCTGATTTCGGCAGCCAATATCGACGAAAAACGCTGGCCGGCACGTCAGCTCGCCGGGATCATCGACGGCTGGAAAAATCAGGCCCGGACACCGGATCGCATTCCCGCCGCCGAAGCGAGCGCCTTTGACGGAAAAGGCCCCGCGCTTTACGCGGCCTATCAAGAGCGATTGCGCAATCTGAACGCCGTCGATTTCGGTGATTTGCTGCTGCATATGCTGGTGATCTTCCAGACCCATGACGACGTGCTTGCGCAATATCGGCGCTGGTTCCGCTTCATCATGGTTGATGAGTATCAAGATACCAACGTCGCGCAGTATTTGTGGCTGCGGCTTTTGGCGTCCGAGCATCGCAATATCTGCTGCGTGGGCGACGATGACCAATCGATCTATGGCTGGCGCGGGGCCGAAGTGGGCAACATTCTGCGGTTCGAGAAGGATTTTCCCGGCGCGCGGGTGATCCGGCTAGAGCAGAACTACCGCTCGACCCCGCATATCCTTGCCGCAGCATCTGGCGTCATCGCGGCCAATCAGGGACGGCTGGGCAAAACTCTCTGGACCGAGGCGGAGGATGGCGAGAAGGTTCGCCTGATCGGCCATTGGGACGGCGAGGAGGAAGCCCGCTGGATCGGTGAAGAGCTGGAATCGATGCAGCAGGGCACGCGCGGCCTGCGGCCCTTTAACCTCGATCAATGTGCGATCCTTGTCCGGGCCAGCCACCAGATGCGCGCCTTTGAGGACCGGTTTCTGACCATCGGCCTGCCGTATCGGGTGATCGGAGGGCCACGGTTTTACGAACGGCTCGAAATTCGCGATGCGATGGCCTATTTCCGGGTGGCCGTCTCGCCCGATGATGACCTTGCCTTCGAGCGGATCGTGAACACGCCCAAGCGCGGCTTGGGCGAAAAGGCGATTCAGAAGATGCAGGTCGCGGCACGGGCCAATGGCGTGTCATTGTTCGAGGGCGCGCGGCTCGTTCTGGCCGCCGGCGATCTGGGCGGGCGTGCGAAAGGACAGCTGACCGCGCTGCTCGACGGGTTTGGACGCTGGCACGGTGCTGTCCTTGATGGGCGCGAAAGCCATGTTGAACTGGCTGAGGCGATCCTTGAGGAATCGGGCTACGTTGCGCATTGGCAAAACGACAAGACGCCCGAGGCACCGGGTCGTTTGGAAAATCTTAAGGAACTGGTCAAGGCGCTGGAGAATTTCGAGAATCTGCAGGGATTCCTCGAACATGTCGCGCTGATCATGGATAACGAGACCGAAGAAGGCGGGCCGAAAGTGTCGATCATGACGCTGCACGGTGCCAAGGGTCTGGAATTTCCTGCGGTCTTCCTGCCGGGCTGGGAAGACGGCCTGTTCCCCTCGCAGCGCGCGATGGATGAACAGGGCCTGAAGGGGCTCGAGGAAGAACGGCGTCTTGCCTATGTCGGCATCACCCGCGCAGAGGAACTATGCACCATTTCCTTTGCCGCCAATCGTCGGATCTATGGGCAGTGGCAATCGGCGCTGCCGTCGCGCTTTATCGATGAGCTGCCTGAAGAGCATGTCGATGTGCTGACCCCGCCCGGATTATATGGTGGCGGCTATGGCGCTGCAGGTATGGACAGCAGCTTCAGCAGTGGCATCGAGCAGCGCGTGGCCTCGGCGAATGTCTACAATTCGCCGGGCTGGAAGCGGTTGCAGGCGCGTGGTGCGCAGCGTGGCATGGCCCAGCCGCAGGAGAGCCGCAATATGGTGATCGACATGACCGCCGTGTCGGCTTTCTCCACGGGCGACCGGGTATTCCATCAGAAATTCGGTTACGGCGTGATCGCGGATATCGAAGGTGACAAGCTTGAAGTCGCGTTCGATAAGGCGGGGCGCAAGAAGATCGTCGCGAAATTCGTGATTTCAGCCGATGCGGCTGACGACGTGCCCTTTTGACGGGCTGCCCGGCCTGACCCCCTAATCGCGTCCAGTTCCACCGCCCTGATCCCGCGCGGATCGGGCTGTGCATATCCGACATGAACACGACCGCAGAGCGCCCGTTGATCGACGGGCGCGCCTGACGTCATGCGCGATTGCAATGTCTAGAAAATAGAAAAGCGCCGGTCTCAGGGAGGAGGAGAGACCGGCGCCGGTATCAGAAGGCCCAGGGAGGAGGACGGGCCTTTCCGAACTGTGGTGGGTCACATCGTGATGTGTCCCGGAATAAGGGGCGACGACCTCAGGGAGGAGGAGGGGCCGTCGCCGGTATCAGAAGGCCCAGGGAGGAGGACGGGCCTTTCCGAACTGTGGTGGGTCGCATCGTGATGCGTCCCGGAATGAGGGGCGACGACCTCAGGGAGGAGGAGGGGCCGTCGCCGGTATCAGAAGGCCCAGGGAGGAGGACGGGCCTTTCCGAACTGTGGTGGGTCGCA
>JBEDTR010000006.1:0-68018 GCA_040119125.1 Marinobacter sp. | reverse complement strand
GGTCGCATCGTGATGCGTCCCGGAATGAGGGGCGACGACCTCAGGGAGGAGGAGGGGCCGTCGCCGGTATCAGAAGGCCCAGGGAGGAGGAAGGGCCTTTCCGAACTGTGGTGGGTCGCATCGTGATGCGTCCCGGAATGAGAGGCGACGACCTCAGGGAGGAGGAGGGGCCGTCGCCGGTATCAGAAGGCCCAGGGAGGAGGACGGGCCTTTCCGAACTGTGGTGGGTCACATCGTGATGTGTCCCGGTAGAAGTGGCGGCGGTCTCAGGGAGGAGGAGAGGACCGTCGCCGGGTTCCGGATCAACCCAGGGAGGAGGGCGGGAGATCCGAAAATGCTATCTCTTACTTGTTCGCGGCCTCGTAGGCCACGGAACGGATCTGGCTGCGATGCAGGCCGAGGTCGGCGAGGTCACGGTCGCTGAGCATGCTCAGTTCATTGACGGTCTCGCGGTAGACTGCATAACGTGCCATCGAGGCTTTTGCGCTATCGATGAACGCGGAGAAGCCGGAAAAGTTCAGTGCGCTCAGGCCGGAGAGGCGGGCGCCGGAAGTGATGTTTGCGTATGCCATTTCATCGTCTTTCGTCTGGTACGGGTCGCCGCGTCGGTGCGGTGTTGCCGTCGGATGTCTCGGGCGGCTCGTTGCTGCCCTTCGTTGATCCTCAATGTAGGGATATGCTGCGGCTGCACAATGAACGAATACTCAGACCCGCCATGCGGAAGCTGCATAAGTAATGCTGACCTATATTTCCGGGCATTTGTCCGAGGCGTGAGCAATTGACGTGCGCTGTGTTGGGGGCGGCTCTTGCGTCCAAGGGCGAAGGCCCTCAAGAAACGCCCAAAGGAGAGGTTCAGTTATGACCGCCAAACGTGAAGATATTCTGAATGCACTTAGCAAGCTAAAGGTGTTGGGTGATCGCGACCCCGTGAGCACTGACATGGTGCGTGCCCTTTCGGTGAGCCCAGATGGGGCCGTGCGCTTTGTTTTGGAGGCAGCAAACGCCGAAGATGCGGCTGCTTTGGAAAAGATTCGCGGGTCGATCCAGCAAGTAGTGGAATCAGTGCCCGGCGTGACTGGCGCCACGGTCGGTGTATCGGCCCCGATGCCCGCCGGTGGGGCGACCGCGCCTGCGGGCAACACACCGCCCCCGGACCTGAAGATCGGGGGGCACGCCAAGCCCCATCAGGGTGGCCCGGCCAAGGTGCCCGGCATCAAGAAGGTGATCGTCGTCGGTTCGGGCAAAGGCGGAGTGGGCAAGTCCACCGTGTCGGCCAACCTTGCCGTGGCGTTGGCGCGCGCGGGCAAAAAGGTCGGTCTGCTCGACGCGGATATCTATGGCCCCTCGCAGCCCCGCATGATGGGCGTCAACAAACGCGCAGCCTCCCCGGATGGGAAGGTGATCGAGCCGAGCCATGCCCATGGTGTCACGATGATGTCCATCGGGCTGATGCTGGATGAAGGGCAGGCCGTCGCATGGCGGGGGCCGATGTTGATGGGCGCGTTGCAGCAATTGCTGGGTCAGGTGAATTGGGGCGAGCTGGATGTTTTGATCGTCGATCTGCCCCCCGGCACCGGCGATATTCAGATTAGCCTTGGGCAGCGCACGCAGGTCGATGGCGCTATCGTGGTGTCCACGCCTCAGGATGTGGCGCTCATCGATGCCCGCCGGGCCATCGATATGTTCGGCAAGTTCAAGACCCCGGTTCTGGGTCTGATCGAAAATATGACGACCTATATCTGTCCCAACTGTGGACATGAGGCGCATCTGTTCGGCCATGGTGGGGTGGAGGATGAAGCGCGAAAGATCGGTGTGCCGTTCCTCGGCGGCCTGCCCTTGGCGCTGGAAGTGCGTGAAGCGGGCGATGCCGGGCGTCCTGTCGCCGCCGGGGAGGGGCCGGTTTCGGACGCCTATGCCGCATTGGCGCGCAACCTCATCGAACGCGCACTCGTCTGAGTGAAGACTGTCAGAGGTGCCCGGGCGGCATCATTGAATGGCGGGCCATTGGTCCGCCATTTTTCGTGTCGTGTCTGGTGCTCTGTCCTCGGCATGCCCGGCGGCACGTCTATCGCCGCCCAGACATACGCCGCCCAGACATGCGCCGCGCGGATCGCAGGCGGCAGATGTGACGAATCTGGGACGACGTGGGACGGCATGGTCCGAGGCGGCTGTTTTCCTGAATGTTCTCTCAATGTTTCCATGAGCGGAGGGAATTGAATGATCGGGATCACGCGTCGGTGAAAAAAATTCGCTTTTGTGGCGTCCGGGTTCTGACACTTCATCTGGTGTGTTTTGTTGCCGCCGCCACAATATAAGATGCGAGGTGCCCGTATTGTAAACAGTTCTCGATATTGCAGGCGATGCGCTGAGATCACGGGCCCATGATTTCCCGTTGATTGCCATGATTTCCCGTGCCATACCTGATCCCAAGATGAAACGGGCAGAACGGGGCGCCCAAGACCCCATACTTCCCCAAGTGCAGGCTTCATACAGGCACCCGCTTTCATCGCACAAAGAAGAGATCTGACGCGCCAGTTGAGCAGACCAACCCCCCCAGGTGTCTGGCGTAGTTAGGCCCCCAGCAATGGGACGAGGGCGGCGGATTGGGCAGTGGCAGCAGCTCAGTTCGCCGTTTCGTCGTTTAAGGCCCCTGAAAATCACGGGTCCAAACGAGAGGCAGAGGAGCGGCACAGTGGGTCGCACGTTCAGAGGCGAAGGCCTCCACAAGGTGGATGGAAAGGGCAGGGTGTCGATCCCGGCCAGCTTCCGCCGTGTGCTCGAAGCCTCCGACCCTGACTGGAAGACCGGCGAGGCGCCGCAAATCGTCATCGTCTACGGCCCCACCCGCCAACGCTATCTGGAATGCTACACGATGGAGGCGATCGACGAGGTCGATGCCAAGATCAAAGCCATGCCGCGCGGCTCGCAACCGCGCCGCATGCTGGAACGCATGTTTTCAGGTCAGGCCCATCCCACCAGTGTTGACGAAACCGGGCGGCTGGTTCTGCCCGCAAAGCTGCGCGAGAAAATCGGGCTGAGCGGCGAGGCGTATTTCATCGCCACAGGCGACACGTTCCAGATCTGGGACAATGCGACATTCGAAGCCGAAGAGCAGAGCAAGGCCGATGAATGGCTGGACGAGCAGGGCGAAGATTTCGATCCGCTGACCCTGCTGGACACTGCGACGGAGGCCTGACCCCATGGCCGCGACGGATGATCAGCCCCAAGCGACACCTGCGAACCCGCCCCATGTTTCGGTCCTGATCAACCCGATTATCGAGGCTGTAAGCCCGGTGCGGGGCCGTTGGCTGGACGGGACATTCGGGGCCGGAGGTTATGCCCGACGCTTGCTCGATGCCGGTGCCGACACGGTCATCGGCGTTGATCGCGACCCGTCGGCATTTGCCTTGGCGGAGCCGTGGCGCGGGCAATATGGTGACCGGTTGCAGCTGGTCGCGGGACAATTCTCCGCACTGGATACCTTAGCCGCCACGGTGACAGATGCGCCGCTGGACGGTGTCGTGCTGGATCTCGGCGTGTCGTCAATGCAGCTCGATCAGGCGCAGCGCGGGTTTTCCTTCATGCGCGACGGGCCTTTGGACATGCGCATGGGCGATGAGGGGCTGAGCGCGGCGGATCTGGTCAATGGTGCGGATGAGGGGCGCCTCGCCGATATCTTGTATCATTACGGTGAAGAACGCGCGTCGCGCCGGATTGCCCGCGCCATCGTCGCCCGACGGCCCTTCGAGACCACGTTGCAACTGGCCGAGGTCGTCGCCCGCTGCCTGCCTCGCCCCAAACCCGGCAAGCCCGGACAGATCCATCCTGCGACCCGCAGTTTTCAGGCGATCCGTATCGCGGTGAATGATGAATTTGGCGAGCTTATCGCGGGGCTGGAGGCGGCCGAACGCGCGCTGGCGCCCGGTGGCATGTTGGCGGTGGTGACGTTTCACAGCTTAGAGGATCGGGTGGTGAAGCGTTATTTGCAGGCCCGTTCGGCCCCGAAGGCGCAGGTCAATAAATACGCCCGCGAGACCGAAGATGACGCCGCGCCGGTGGCGCAATGGGATCTGCTGACGCGTAAGGCAATCGTCGCAAGCGATGCCGAAATCGCTGCCAATCCCCGGTCGCGGTCGGCCAAATTGCGGATCGCACGTCGCACAAGCCTGCCTTCGGGCGGGGTGGATCGCAGCGAAATGGGCCTGCCCGGCCCGGCAAGCTGGTGGAAGGATTAACTAATGCGCGGCTTTTTCTATGTGTTTTCCGCCCTTGCGGTGATGGCGCTGGCCTTCTGGGCCTATCAGGAAAACTACCGCACCCAGCGCGCATTGCGTGATGTCGCCCGGCTGCAGCGTGACATCGGCGGGCTGCACGAGGCGCTTGCGGTGCAGCGCGCGGAATGGGCCTATCTGAACCGGCCTGAACGGCTTGCGGAACTGGCTGAGATCAATTTCGACCGGTTGGGCCTGCTGCCGCTGGAGCCTGAGCAATTCAGCGATGTGGAGCAGGTGGTCTATCCGCAGCCCGAATTATTGCCGATCACCGACCCAATCGAATTGATGGGCCGGATCGAGACCGCGCAGAACGATTTGGATGAGGACCGGCCATGATACGCACGCCCCTGCGCCCGCTGGCGCGGATCCTGTCGGCCCGCGAGAAGGGCGAGAATCCCGACGCTATTGAACGCGAAAACCTTCGCATCCGCCATGAATCGCAGCGCGACCGCCTCCGACTGAAAGCCGAGGGGCGGTTGTTCGTGTTGGGCGTCTGCTTTTTCTGCGCTTTCGCTGTTGTCGGCACGCGGATGGGGCATCTCGCCAATACCGAGCCGCAGGAGCCGCAGGCGATTGCGTCGGGCAATCCGATCGTGGCGCAGCGTGCGGATATCGTGGATCGCAACGGGCGCATCCTTGCCACCAACCTTGCGACACATTCGCTCTACGCACAGCCGCCGCTGATGGTCGATAAGCGCGGCGCCGCGCGCAAACTGGTGGAGATCTTCCCCGATCTGGACGAGGAAACGCTGGTCCGCCAGTTCACCGGCAACCGCAAATTTATCTGGATCAAGAAGAAGCTGAGCCCCGAGCAGATGCAGGCCGTGCATGATGTGGGCGATCCCGGTCTGTTGTTTGGCCCGCGTGAAATGCGGCTGTATCCCAACGGCAAGCTTGCGGCGCATATCCTTGGCGGTGCCAGTTTCGGTCGCGAGGGGGTGCATTCCGCGGAGGTGATCGGCACGGCGGGCATCGAGAAAGCCTATGACAAGGAATTGCGCGACCCGGCGCGGGGCGGTCAGCCGCTGAAATTGTCCATCGACTTGACGGTGCAGGCGGCGGCGCGCGAAGTGCTCGAAGGCGGCATGATGCTGATGAACGCCAAAGGCGCGGCATCGGTGCTGATGGACATCAAGACGGGCGAAATCGTGTCGATGACCTCGCTGCCCGATTTCGATCCCAACAATCGCCCGCGCGCGCTGCTGGTCGGTGATCAATCCGACAGCCCGCTGTTCAACCGGGCGGTGCAGGGGGTCTATGAGCTTGGCTCCACATTCAAGATTTTTGCGGTGGCTCAAGCGATGGAGCTGGGGCTGCTGAACCCGTCGACGATGATCGACACCACGGGACCGCTGACCTGGGGCCGCTTCCGCATCAATGATTTCCACAATTACGGACCCTCCCTGACCGCGACAGACGTGATCGTCGAAAGCTCGAATGTCGGCACGGCGCGCATCGCCATGCAGATCGGCGCGGAACGGCAGCAGGAATTCCTGAAATCCTTGGGCTTTTTCGAGCCGACGCCCGTGGAGCTGATCGAGGCACCGACGGGCAAGCCGCTGTTGCCGCCGAATTGGTCCGAGCTGTCCGCGATGACGATTTCATATGGGCACGGGCTGTCCTCCAGCCCGCTGCATCTGGCATCGGGTTATGCGTCATTGCTGAACGGTGGTACGCGGGTCCTGCCAACACTCATCAAGCAAGATTACGTCGCCCCCGGCCCCCGCGTGGTGTCGGAGCGGGTGTCGGCGGAATCACGGTCAATGCTGCGGCAGGTGGTGACCCGAGGCACGGCAAGCTTCGGCGAGGTGGCAGGCTACGCCGTAGGGGGCAAGACAGGCTCGGCGGATAAGCCGAAGCCCCGAGGCGGCTACTATGACGACAAGGTGATCGCCACATTCGCGTCGATCTTCCCGGCTCATGACCCGAAATACGTCCTGATCGTTACCCTCGACGAAGGCGTGGAAACCAGCGGCTCAGAGCCGCGCCGCACCGCGGGCTGGACCGCCGTGCCCATTGCGGCGGAAATGATCCGTCGCACTGCGCCGCTGCTGGGGCTCAGACCGACCGTTGAACCCGGCACCCCGCCTGCGTTAATACGCGCATCGAACTGACGGGGAATATCTCATGCGCGAGACGGGCAAGGCGACGACACTGGCGGAGCTGGGCCTGACGGCCTCTCAGGGCCGGGAGGCGCGGATCACGGGCTTGGCGGTGGACAGCCGCGAGGTGCGCGAAGGCTATCTGTTTGCGGCTCTGCCCGGCACGCGGCTGCACGGGGGGGAGTTCATCTCCTTTGCTCTGCGGCAGGGGGCGGTGGCGATTCTCACCGATGCCGAAGGTGCACGACTGGCCGAGGCCGAGATCGACGCGGCGGATGCGGCGCTGGTCATTGTCGAAGACCCGCGTGAGGCGCTGGCAGGGGCAGCCGCGCTGTGGTTTGGCGCGCAGCCGGATATGATGGTCGCGGTCACCGGCACCAATGGCAAAACCAGCGTTGCCAGTTTCACCCGACAGATCTGGTCCGCGATGGGCCTCTCGGCGATCAATATCGGCACGACCGGCATCGAAGGCGCGTGGGAGGCACCGCTGGCACATACCACGCCGGAGCCGATCACCCTGCACCGCGCCTTGGCCGAAGCCGCGAATGCCGGGGTCACCCATGCCGCGATGGAAGCGTCGTCACACGGGTTGGCCCAAAAACGGCTGGACGGGGTGCAACTGGTCGCCGGTGGGTTCACCAACTTTTCGCAGGATCATCTCGACTATCACGAAGGCTTCGACGCTTATTTCGGGGCCAAGGCCGGTCTGTTTGACCGCGTGCTGCCCCCCGAGGCGGTGGCGGTGATCAATATGGATGACGCGCGCGGGCCGGATATGGCGGCCATCGCGCGCGCCTATGACCTGCGGGTGATCCGGGTCGGGCGCGCCCATGCCAATGATCTGTCAATCGTCGGGCAGCGGTTCGACATGACCGGGCAGGATCTGCGGTTTGTCTGGGATGGCACGGCGCGGCAGGCGCGGCTGAACCTGATCGGCGGTTTTCAGGCGGAAAACGTGATGATTGCCGCCGGGCTTACCATTGCCGCCGGGTCGGACCCGGTCGAGGTGTTCAACGCCCTGTCGCAACTGAGCACCGTGCGGGGCCGCATGCAATTGGCCGCGACCCGCGAAAATGGCGCGGCGGTCTACGTCGATTATGCCCACACGCCCGATGCGCTGGCCACGGCCATTCAGGCGCTGCGCCCGCATGTGATGGGGCGGCTTGTTGTGGTGTTTGGCGCGGGCGGCGACCGTGACCGGGGCAAACGCCCGTTGATGGGCGCGGCGGCGGCGGAACATGGCGATCTGCTTTTCGTGACCGATGACAATCCGCGCTCCGAAGATCCCGCCGAGATTCGCGCCGAGATCATGGCGGCCTGTCCCGATGCGACCGAGGTTGCGGATCGGGCCGAGGCGATCCTGCGCGGCGTCGATTCGCTTGGACCGGGCGACGTGCTGCTGATCGCGGGCAAGGGCCATGAGACCGGCCAGATCGTCGGCGATGACGTCTATCCTTTTGACGATGTGGAACAGGCCTCCGTCGCCGTCGCGGCGCTGGACGGGAAAGTGACATGAGCGTGCTTTGGACTGCCGCCGACGCGGCGCGTGCGACCGGCGGCACATTGCAGGGCGACTGGCAGGCGCAGGGCGTATCCATCGACACCCGCAGCATTGAGCAGGGCGATCTGTTCGTTGCGCTGACCGATCAGCGCGACGGGCATGAATTTGTGGGCGACGCGCTGGATCGTGGCGCGGCGGCGGCCTTGGTGTCGCGCATCCCCGAGGGCCTGCGCGAAGACGCGCCGCTGCTGATCGTTGAGGACGTCCTGACCGCGCTGGAGGCGATGGCGCGCTTTGCCCGCGCGCGAACTGCCGCGCGGGTGATCGGGGTCACTGGCTCGGTCGGCAAGACGTCGACCAAGGAAATGCTGCGCGTGATGCTGGACCGGCAGGGCCGGGTGCATGCCTCCGAGAAAAGCTACAACAATCATTGGGGTGTGCCGCTGACGCTGGCGCGGATGCCGGTCGAGGCTGACTTCGCGGTGATCGAGATCGGGATGAACCATCCCGGCGAGATCGCGCCGTTGGCGGAGCTGGCGCAGCTGGATGTGGCGCTGATCACCACGGTGGCCGCCGCGCATATGGAAGCCTTCGACGGGATAGAGGGCATCGCGACCGAGAAAGCCGCGTTGATGGATGGGCTGGTGTCGGGTGGCATTGCGGTGTTGCCTGCCGATATCGACACCGCGCCGGTGCTGCTGGCGCGTGCCGCGCGGCTCGACACTGCGCCCATTGTGTTCGGGCGGCAGGCGCGGGACGGCTTTTGCCTGACCGGGGTGCAGGCGGCGGGCGGGCAGACCGTGGTCAGCGCCAACACGCCCACCGGGCCGCTGGTGTTCAAATTGGCAACGCCGGGCACGCATTTCGCGATGAACGGGCTTGGGGCGCTGGCGGCGGCGCAGGCGGCGGGCGCGGACCTTGCGGTCTGTGCGACCGATCTGGCCCACTGGCACCCTGTGGCCGGGCGCGGTGCACGGGAAACGGTGCGGCTCGACAAGGGCGACCCGGACGTGACGTTGGACATGATCGACGATTCCTATAACGCCAACCCCGCGTCGATGGGCGCGGCGCTCGATATGCTGGCCGCGTCCGAGCCGCGTGACGGGGTGGGTCGGGTGCGGCGTGGCCGCCGGATCGCGGTGCTGGGCGATATGCGCGAATTGGGCGCCGATGCCGCCGCGTTGCATGCCGCGTTGGCGGCACATCCGGCGATGGCGCGGATCGACCGAGTGCATTGCGTGGGGCCCCTGAGCCGGGCGCTGCATGATGCGCTGCCCGAAGAAAAGCGCGGCCTTGCCACCGAGACCTCCGCCGAACTGGCCGCCGCCGTGCATGGGCAGGTCGATGCCGGCGATGTGGTGCTTATCAAGGCCTCCCTCGGCACCGGGCTGGCGCGGGTTGTTGACGCCATTCGGAAATTGGGCCAAGCGGGCGCGCAGGACTGAGCCCGCGCCTCCTGCAAGGCCGATGCCTTGTGCCACAACAGGCGCGCGGGACATGACATACGAACAAGAGGCGCATAGCGGATGCTCTACTGGTTGACCGGCCTGTCGGATGGGGGGGATTTCTTTAACCTCTTCCGGTATATCACCTTTCGGGCCGGGGGCGCGTTTTTTACCGCACTGGTCTTCGGGTTCCTGTTTGGACGTCCGCTGATCGACCTGCTGCGCAAGCGCCAATCGAACGGCCAGCCAATCCGCGAAGACGGCCCCGAAAGCCACATCGCCACCAAGGCCGGGACGCCGACCATGGGCGGGGTGCTGATCCTTGGCGCGCTGGTCGTGTCCACCCTGCTGTGGGCGCGGCTCGATATCGCCTATGTCTGGGTGGTCCTGGGCGTGACGATGGCATTTGGCGCCATCGGCTTTGTCGATGATTACCACAAGGTCACAAAGAACAATCATGCCGGTCTGTCGGGCAGATTGCGTCTGGGTCTAGGGTTCTCGATTGCGCTGATCGCGGCGCTTGTCAGTGCATGGGCGCATCCGGTGGAACTTCAGGGTCAGCTGGCATTGCCGATCTATAAAAACGTGCTGCTCGACATGGGCTGGATCTTTATCCCCTTCGCGATGATCGTGATCGTGGGCTCGGCCAATGCGGTGAACCTGACCGACGGGCTCGACGGGCTGGCGATCATGCCGGTGATGATCGCCGCGGGCACGCTGGGCGTCATTGCCTATGCGGTGGGGCGGACCGATTTCACGGAATATCTGGACGTTCATTATGTGCCGGGCACGGGCGAATTGCTGATTTTCTCTGCCGGGCTCATCGGCGGCGGCCTTGGCTTTCTATGGTATAATGCGCCGCCAGCTGCGGTGTTCATGGGCGATACCGGCTCGCTCGCTCTGGGCGGCGCGTTGGGCGCGATCGCTGTGGCGACCAAGCATGAAATCGTGCTGGCCATCGTCGGCGGTGTTTTCGTCGTTGAGGCGCTGTCGGTCATCATTCAGGTCGCGTATTTCAAGCGCACCGGCAAGCGGGTGTTCCTGATGGCCCCGATCCACCATCATTTCGAAAAGCGCGGCTGGGCTGAGCCGCAGATCGTGATCCGGTTCTGGATCATCTCGCTGATCCTTGCGCTGATCGGTCTGGCGACGCTGAAGGTCCGTTGATGACGGGCCTGCGCGCGCTGGTCACCGGCGGCACGCGCGGCATCGGTCGCGAGGTGGCCGCGCAGTTGGTCCGCGCGGGCGTCTCGGTGACGATCACCGCGCGCGATGCCGAGGCAGGCGCGCGGGTCGCTGAGGAGCTGGGCTGCGGCTGGCTTCAGATGGATCTGGCCGCGCCTGCGACGATGCAGCCAGTGATTGACGCGGAATTCGATATCCTGATCAACAATGCAGGCCTGTTCATCGACGCGCCATTGATGGACTATCCCGAAGGGCTGGGCACGTCTTTGCAGGTCATGCTCACCGCGCCATTCCTGCTGATCCGGGCACTTGCGCCGGGAATGGCCGCGCGCGGGATGGGGCGGATCGTCAATGTGTCCTCATCGATGGGCAGCTTCGCGCGCGGTATTCCCGGCCCCAATGGCTATGGCGTGGCCAAAGCGGCGCTGAATGCGTTGACCGTGGTGCTGGCGCGCGATCTGGATCCTTGCGTCCTCATTAATGCCGTCGATCCCGGCTGGGTCGCCACCGACATGGGCGGCGCCGAGGCCCCGCGTCGGGTCGAGGACGCCGCAGCGGAAATCGTGGCTCTGGCGCTGCTTCCTGAAGATGGCCCAACGGGTGGGTTTTTTCATCAGGGTCAGCCGACAGCGTGGTAGGCGGGGGCAGGAGCCTCCGGCGGGGATATTTAGACCATATTGAAACCAGATGCGGCGCATCCGACCTCATGTTAGCGAGGGGCGGCAGCGTAACGCGAGAGGGCAGAGCATGATACCAGTTCAGGATGTCGAAGGTCAGACCATCGCGGTTCTCGGGCTGGGACGCTCGGGGCTGAGCGCGGCGCGGGCGCTGGCCGCGGGCGGGGCTCAACCCGTGGTTTGGGATGACGGGGCCGCCGGTCGCGCCGCGGCAGAGGCCGAGGGCTGGGAATTGCGCGATCTGACCCGCACGGGCGCATTCGAAGGTGTGGCCCTGCTGGCCGTGTCGCCGGGGATACCGCATCTTTATCCGCAGCCTCATGCCGCCATCGCCAATGCGCTGCGCGCGGGTGTGCCTGTGGACAATGATA
This sequence comes from Marinobacter sp., assembly GCA_040119125.1. Classification (GTDB taxonomy): domain Bacteria; phylum Pseudomonadota; class Alphaproteobacteria; order Rhodobacterales; family Rhodobacteraceae; genus Pacificitalea. The sequence continues at coordinate 56,463 of JBEDTR010000006.1, read as the reverse complement.
TCGGGCTGTTTTTCCGGTCTTGGGCGACCGAGGATTGGGACCAGTTTTCCGGCATGCCCAAAGTGGTGGCCGTCACTGGATCGAACGGGAAATCGACCACCTCGGCGCTGATCCATCATGTTTTGCGCAGCGTCGGGCGGCCCGTGCAATTGGCCGGCAATATCGGACGCGGGGTGCTGGATATCGATCCGGCTGAGGATCATTCCGTCGTGGTGCTGGAACTGTCGAGCTACCAGACGGATCTTGCCCGGGCGATGACGCCTGATGTGGCGGTGTTCACCAACCTGACCCCTGACCATCTGGACCGGCATGGGGGCATGGGCGGCTATTTCGCGGCAAAGCGCAGGCTGTTTGCCGAAGGCGGCCCGGACCGCGCCGTGGTCGGGGTCGATGAGGCCGAGGGTCTGTTTCTGGCCGGGCAATTGGCAGTGGGGCCGGGGGATGACCGGGTGATCCGGGTGTCCTCGGGGCAGAAGCTTGACGGGCCGGGCTGGTCGGTCTTTGCGCGCAAGGGGTTTTTGTCGGAATATCGCAAGAGCCGTCAGATCGGCTCCATCGACCTGCGCGCCATTCCCGGCCTGCCGGGGGCGCATAATCACCAAAACGCCTGCGCCGCCTATGCTGCCTGCCGCGCGCTGGGGCTGGGACCGCGCCAGATCGAAGCGGCGTTTGCCGATTTTGCTGGCCTGCCGCACCGCTCCCAGATCGTGGCGGAAATGGACGGTGTCACATGGGTCAACGACAGCAAAGCCACCAATGTCGATAGCGCAGCCAAGGCGCTTCAGGCGTTTGATCGCATCCGCTGGATCTGTGGCGGGCTGGAGAAGGAAGGCGGGCTCGACGCGCTGCATCCGCATCTGGACCGGGTGGTGAAGGCCTATGTGATCGGGCGCGAGGCCGAAGGTTTTGCGAGGCGTCTGGGGCAGGGGGTTGAGGCGGAGGTCTGCGACAGCATGGAGGTCGCGGTCGCCCGCGCCCATGCCGAGGCCGCGCCGGGCGAGACCGTGCTGCTGGCCCCCGCTGCGGCGAGCTTCGATCAATATGACAGCTTCGAGAAGCGCGGCGAGGATTTTATCGCGCGGGTGACGGCGCTGGCGGGTTAAGCCGCCGCCACAATAGCCCGCCCGGCGGCGACCGCGCTGCTCCACGCCCATTGAAAATTATAGCCGCCGAGCCAGCCGGTCACATCGACGCATTCCCCGATGGCGTAGAGGCCGGGCACGTCGCGCGCCCGCATCGTGCGGCTGTCGAGCGCATCGGTGTCGATCCCGCCAAGGGTGACCTCTGCCGTGCGGTAGCCTTCGGTCCCGGCGGGGGTCAACTCCCACCCCGCGATCCGGTCGCAAAGCGCGCGCAGCCGGGCGTCCGATTGATCGGCGAGATTGCCGGTCAGCCCTTCGGCCTGCACCAGATGATCGGCCAGACGTTTCGGCAGATGTTCGGCCAGCACCGTTGCGACCGCGCGCCGTCCGGCCTGTTGGCGCGCCGCGCGCAAGGCCTCGAAAATCGGCACGCCGGGGGCCAAATCGATGCGAATGGGCGCGCCTTCGGACCAGTAGCTAGACACTTGCAGGATCGCAGGGCCGGAGAGGCCGCGATGGGTGAAGAGGATCGCCTCGTCGAAACCGGTGCCCGCGGCCTCGGCGCGGCCCGGCACGGCGATGCCGGCCAGAGATTTCAGCCCGATCTCTTCGCCAAATGTAAAGGGCACGAGCCCGGCGCGGGTCTCGGTCACGGGCAGATTGAACTGCGCCGCGATGCGATAGGCCAATCCCGTGGCGCCCATCTTGGGGATCGATTTTCCCCCTGTTGCCAGCACGAGGTTGCGTGCCCGCACGGTATGGCGGGCGCCGTCCCGCTCCAGCACCGCGCGGAAGCCGTCTCCGTCATGGCTGATCTCGACAATCGCGGTCTGTAGCCACAGATCTGCCCCGGCGCGGCGGGCCTCATCGCAGAGCATGGTCACGATCTGGCGGGCGCTGTCGTCACAGAACAGCTGCCCCAATGTCTTCTCGTGCCACGCGATGCCGTGGCGTTCGACCAGATCAAGGAAATCCCACTGGGTATAGCGCTTCAGCGCCGATTTGCAGAAATGCGGATTGGCTGAGAGGAAAGCGTCGGGCCCGCTATGCATATTGGTGAAATTGCAGCGCCCGCCGCCGGAGATGCGGATTTTCTCGCCGGGCGCGCGGGCGTGGTCGATGACCAGCACACCGGGGCCGGCATGGGCGGCGCACATCAGGCCGGCGGCACCGGCGCCAAGGATCAGGGTCTGGTAGGTCGAGTCGCTTTGCATATAGCGGGCAGAAGCATGACATGCGGTCCGGCGCAAGGGGTGACCGATAGGTCACGGTCCAGCCTTTTTCCTAGCCCTTGCAGCCGAATGGGCGTAGACTTCGAGTCAGATCCGGAAAACCGGACAATACAGGCAGTAGGGGCAGTCCCGATGACCGAGATGGTGTATGGCACCGCGCCGTTGCGCGTGGGTGACCCCGTGATTCCGCGCTGGTGGCGGACAATCGACAAATGGACGATGTCCTGCATTCTGCTCCTGTTCGGGGTAGGGTTGCTGTTGGGCCTTGCCTCCTCGCCGCCACTGGCGGCGCGCAATGGTTTTGAACCGTTCCATTATGTGCAGCGACAGGCGGTGTTTGGCGGCTTGGCGCTGCTCGCCATGTTCATTACCTCGATGATGTCGCCAAGTCTGGTGCGCCGGTTGGCCGTGCTGGGTTTCGCGGTGGCCTTCGTGGGGATTGCGCTGCTGCCGGTCTTTGGAACTGATTTCGGCAAGGGCGCGGTGCGGTGGTATTCGCTGGGCTTTGCCTCTGTGCAGCCCTCCGAATTTCTGAAGCCGGGATTTGTCGTGCTCGCCGCATGGCTGATGGCGGCAGGGCAGGACATTGGCGGCCCGCCGGGCAAGCAGATGTCCTTTGCGCTGGCGATCGTCATTGTGGCGTTTCTGTCTATGCAGCCTGACTTCGGGCAATCGGCGCTGATCCTGTTTGGCTGGGGCGTGATGTATTTCGTCGCCGGTGCACCGATCCTGCTGCTGATCGGCATCGCGGGCGCGGTGGTGGCGGCGGGAACCGTGTTTTACAACACGTCCGAGCATTTCGCGCGCCGTATCGATGGCTTCCTGAGCCCCGACCTCGATCCCACCACACAGCTGGGCTACGCGACCAACGCGATCCAGGAGGGTGGCTTTTTCGGGGTGGGCGTCGGTGAAGGTCAGGTGAAATGGTCGCTGCCCGATGCGCATACCGATTTCATCATCGCTGTCGCCGCTGAGGAATACGGTCTGATCCTCGTGCTGCTGATCATCCTTCTTTACACGCTGATCGTCGTGCGTTCGATGCTGCGGTTGATGCGCGAACGTGACCCGTTCATCCGGCTGGCGGGCACCGGGCTGGCCTGCATTTTCGCCGTGCAGGCGCTGATCAACATGGGCGTCGCGGTGCGGTTGTTGCCCGCGAAGGGCATGACCCTGCCATTCGTGTCCTATGGGGGGTCCTCGCTGATCGCGGGCGGCATTACCGTGGGCATGCTGCTGGCCTTCACCCGGACCCGCCCGCAGGGCGAGATCGGTGACATCCTGCTGCGCCGGGGGCGCTGAGGCATGGCTGTGACGAAACGTGATAACGCGCCTCTTCTGGTGATCGCGGCCGGTGGCACTGGCGGCCACATGTTCCCGGCACAGGCGCTGGCCGAAGCAATGCTGGAGCGCGGCTGGCGGGTGAAGCTGTCAACCGACGCGCGGGGCGCACGCTATACTGGCGGCTTTCCCCATGTGGTCGAAATCGAGCAGGTCTCATCCGCCACGTTTGCCCGGGGTGGGGCATTGGCAAAGCTGCTCGTCGGTCCGCGCATCGCGGGCGGCGTGGCCGCGGCGATCTGGGGCATGATGCGTGACAGGCCGCGCGTGGTTGTCGGCTTTGGCGGGTATCCGTCCATTCCGGCGCTAAGCGCCGCCTCCGCGCTGCGCCTGCCGCGCATGATCCATGAACAAAATGGCGTGCTGGGACGGGTCAATCAGCTGTTTGCGAAGCGGGTCGATGCCGTTGCCTGCGGGACATGGCCTACGGAGCTGCCCGATGGCGTCGAGGGGGTCCATACTGGCAATCCGGTCCGGGCCAAGGTGCTGGAACGCGCCGCTGCAGGCTATATCGCGCCGGGCGATCACCCGATGTCGGTGCTGGTCATTGGCGGCTCGCAAGGGGCACGCATCCTGTCGGACATAGTGCCGGAGGCGCTGGCGTTGGTGCCTGAGACCCTGCGCCGCAACATTCGCGTCGCCCATCAGGCCCGCGACGAAGACATGGAGCGTGTCGCGCAGACCTATGCCGATGCTGGCATGGATGCCGAGGTGCGCCCGTTCTTTCAGGATATCCCGCGGCGTTTGTCTGAGGCGCAATTGGTGATCAGCCGGGCAGGGGCTTCCTCCGTGGCCGATATATCGGTGATCGGGCGGCCCTCGATCCTGATCCCGCTTGCCGCCGCAATCCGGGATGAGCAGACCGCCAATGCTCAAGGGCTGGCGCGCGCCGATGCCGCGGTGCTGATCCCAGAAAGCCAACTGACCCGCGAAAGCCTCGCTCAGCAGGTCGCGGCTGTTCTGGGTTCCCCCGAAGGGGCCGAACAGATGGCCCGCGCCGCGCTGACCCAAGGCCGCCCCGATGCGACCGAACGGCTTGTCGAACTGGTCGAAGGTCTGGCCAACGCGCCCGGTGCCGCTACCTCCGGCAACACGCGCGACTGAAACACGAATACGAACGGATACGAGCTTTATGAACGCCGCCACCAAACTGCCTACCCAACTGGGTCCGATCCACTTTGTCGGGATCGGTGGCATCGGCATGTCGGGCATTGCTGAAGTGCTGGTCAACCACGGGTACGCCGTGCAGGGCTCCGACCTGAAAGCCTCGCCCATCACCAAACGGCTTGAGGACATGGGCGCGGTGGTGTTCGCCGGCCAGAAGGCCGAGAACCTTGAGAATGCAGAGGTGGTCGTGATCTCCTCCGCGATCAAGCCGGGCAACGCGGAACTGGACGAAGCGCGCCATCGCGGCCTGCCCGTGGTGCGCCGGGCCGAAATGCTGGCCGAACTCATGCGCCTGAAATCCAACATCGCGGTTGCTGGCACTCATGGGAAGACGACCACCACCACGCTGGTTGCAACGCTTCTTGACGCGGGCGGCATTGATCCGACCGTGATCAACGGCGGCGTCATTCACGCCTATGGCTCCAACGCGCGGGTCGGCACCGGCGATTGGATGGTGGTCGAGGCCGATGAAAGCGACGGCACCTTCAACCGGCTGCCCGCCACCATCGCCATCGTCACCAATATTGACCCCGAGCATATGGAGCATTGGGGCGATTTCGATCAGCTGCGCCGCGGGTTTCTGGATTTCGTGTCCAATATCCCCTTCTACGGGCTCGCTGTCTGCTGCACCGATCATCCCGAAGTGCAAAGCCTTGTGGGTAAGATCACCGACCGCCGTGTCGCAACATTCGGCTTCAACGCGCAGGCGGATGTCCGGGCGATCAACCTTACCTACGAGCGCGGCAATGCGCATTTCGATATCGCGCTGCAGCCCGATGGTGAGGTCATTGCCGATTGCATCCTGCCCATGCCCGGCGATCATAATGTTTCGAACGCCTTGGCTGCTGTCGCGGTCGCGCTCCATCTGGGTATGACCGGCGACGAGATCCGCGATGCCTTGGCAAAATTTGGTGGCGTGAACCGTCGTTTCACCCGCGTGGGCGAGGTGGACGGTGTGACGGTGATCGACGATTACGGCCATCATCCGGTCGAAATCGCCGCCGTGCTGAAAGCCGCGCGTCAGGCCGTGGGCGTCGATTCGGATCATCGCGTCATCGCGGTCCACCAGCCGCACCGCTATTCCCGCCTGCATTCCTTGTTCGAGGATTTCTGCGTCTGCTTCAACGAGGCGGATGTCGTCGCCATCGCGGAGGTCTACAGCGCTGGCGAAGACCCGATCGAGGGCGCCAGCCGCGATGACCTCGTCGCCGGGCTGATCCGGCACGGTCACCGCCATGCCCGTGCCATCATGTCCGAAGACGATCTCGAACGGCTGGTGCGCGAACAGGCCCGGCCCGGAGATATGGTGGTCTGCCTTGGCGCGGGCACGATCAGCACATGGGCCAATAATCTACCTGCGCGCCTCGCCGAACCCGCACCTGCCTGACCTGACTGATGTCCTGACAACACCGCCACCCGCACGACCGAACCCGGAGCCCTATAATGAGCCTGTCGCTGATCCTCGTCTGTCTGTGGGTGCTAAGCGCGACCGGTGCGGCACTGATGCCCAGCCGCCGCTCGCATTGGCCCGCCGCCTATGTGTTGATCGCGACAGGGATACCGCTGCTGGGCTTCGTTACCTTTGAAAACGGTCCGGTGGTGGGGCTGATTTGCCTCGCGGCCGGTGCGTCGATCCTGCGTTGGCCTCTCGTCTATCTTGCCCGCTGGCTCAGCGGCACGCCGAGGGCACCCCGCCCCGCGCCGACGCCATCGCCCCGCATGGCACAGCGGACAATCCCGCCGCAGGGTTGAACGCCGCCCGTCTCGACTTGCCTGAACATACCCCGCCGAACGCGATAGAGCCGCATCGCAGACCAGCAGTGACCCCGAAGGATTCGACATGACCCGCCACACTGACCCCGCCCAGATCGATATCCGCGGTCGGCTATCGCAGGGGCGGGCGCTCGACAGCTTGACGTGGTTGCGCGTCGGGGGTCCGGCGGACTGGCTGTTCCAGCCGGCGGATGAGGCGGATTTGCAGAATTTTCTCGCCGCGCTCGACCCATCAGTGCCGGTGTTTCCGATGGGGGTTGGGTCCAACCTGATCGTGCGGGATGGCGGCATACGCGCGGTGGTGATCCGCCTTGGCCCGGCCTTTGGCGCAATCGAGGCCGAAGGCGATACCGTCACCGCCGGGGCCGCCGCGCTGGACGCGCGGGTGGCGAAACAGGCGGCGGAGGCCGGAATCGACCTGACCTTTTTGCGCACCATCCCCGGCGCGATCGGCGGGGCGGTGCGGATGAATGCAGGCTGCTATGGCAGCTATGTCGCGGATGTGCTGCGTTCGGTGCGGATCGTCACCCGCGACGGCGCGGTCGAGGATCTGGCCCCCGCGGCACTGGAATTGCGCTATCGCAGCTCGACCCTGCCCGAGGGCGCGGTGATCGTCGCGGCGACGTTGCAAGGGGGGCAGGGCGATCCGCAGGAGCTTGCCACCCGGATGGAGCAGCAATTGGCGAAGCGCGATGAGACCCAGCCAACCAAGGATCGCACCGCCGGATCGACCTTCCGCAACCCGGCAGGTTACAGCTCCACCGGGCGGGCTGATGACAGTCACGAGCTAAAGGCGTGGAAGGTCATCGACGATGCTGGCATGCGCGGCGCGACACGCGGCGGCGCGCAAATGTCACCGAAACATTCCAACTTCTTGATCAACAACGGTGATGCGACAGCAGCGGATCTCGAAGGGCTGGGCGAAGAGGTTCGGAAAAAGGTTTACGAAGCCTCCGGCATCCAGCTAGAGTGGGAGGTGCTGAGGATCGGCGAACCGGCCCCGGCACAGTCAAAAAGCTGAATACAGGTCTTCGTGCAGTCATGTGTAATGCTGCGCGATGTCATAAAAACAAGGGGCCTAAGCCCCGTGAAAGAGGCGGGTATGTCGAGCAGGGCAACCCCGAAAGTGGCAGTGTTGATGGGCGGTCCATCCGCCGAGCGTGACGTGTCCCTGTCAACCGGGCACGAATGCGCCAATGCGCTTCGGGAAGAAGGTTTTGAGGTCGTCGAGATCGACGCCGGCGCCGATCTGGCGGAACGTCTGCGCGACGTGGCGCCCGATGTCGTGTTCAACGCCCTGCATGGGCGTTGGGGCGAAGATGGCGCGGTGCAGGGTCTGCTCGAATGGCTGCGCCTGCCCTATACCCATTCCGGCATTCTGGCCTCGGCCCTTGCGATGGACAAGGAGCGCACAAAGGACGTGTTCCGCGCCGCCGGTCTGCCGGTGGTCGACAGCGTTCTGGCCCATCGCGATGAGATTTCCGCCCGTCACATGATGCCGCCGCCCTATGTGGTGAAGCCTTATAACGAAGGCTCCTCGGTTGGCGTCTATCTGGTGCAGGAGGCCGCCAACGGCCCGCCGCAGATCGCCCCCGACATGCCGGATATGCTGATGGTCGAGGCGTTCGCGCCGGGCCGTGAATTGACCACCACCGTCATGGGCGACCGCGCCTTGGGCGTGACCGACATCCTGACCGATGGTTGGTATGATTATGACGCCAAATACAAACCCGGCGGGTCCCGCCATGTGATTCCCGCCGAGATCCCAGACGAGATCGCCACCGCCTGCCTTGACTATGCGCTGCAGGCGCATCGCGCATTGGGCTGTCGCGGCGTGTCGCGCACTGATTTCCGCTGGGATGAGGCGCGCGGGCTCGATGGGCTGATCTTGTTGGAGACCAACACCCAGCCGGGCATGACGCCGACCTCGCTTTCGCCGGAACAAGCAGCCCATGCGGGCAATGATTTCGGCGCGTTCTGCCGCTGGATGGTGGAGGACGCGTCATGCGATCGTTGATCCGTCGCGGCAAACAAAACTCTGAGGCGGGTAGTCCCGCCAACGCATCGTCGCGTAAACGGCGCAAGTCGCGTGCCGCGCATGATCCCGCGCCCTCGCGGCTCTCCTACCGGCTGTCGCGGCTGTGGCTTACGCCGTCCTTCCGCCGAATGTTGCGTTTGGGTGTGCCTTTGGCATTGGTCTCGGGCGCGGCGGTGTTCTGGTTTCACGATGCGACCCGGCGTCAGGCGGTCACCGATCGTGTGGCCGAAATACGCCGCACGATTGAGGAACGCCCCGAATTCATGGTGCGGATGATGGCCATCGATGGGGCCACGCCGAAGCTGGGTCAAGCCGTGCGCGGTTTGGTGCCGCTGAATTTTCCTATCAGCTCGTTCGACCTCGACCTTGAGGAAATGCGCACCCGGATCGAGAGGCTCGATGCCGTCGCCCGCGCGCAGATCCGCGTGCGTCCCGGTGGCTTGCTGCATATTCAGGTGACCGAACGCGTGCCCGAAGTGATCTGGCGCGTGGGCGATGCGCTCTACCTACTGGACCGCGAAGGCCACCCGGTCGACCGGCTCGACACCCGCACCGACCGGCCCGACCTGCCGCTGATGGCCGGGGTGGGTGCTCATGAACAGGTGGTCGAGGCGCTGGATCTGTTTTCCGCAGCCGACCCGCTGGAAGACCGCCTGCGCGGAGTGGTCCGTGTGGGCGAGCGCCGCTGGGACGTGGTGCTGGACCGCGAGCAGCGGATCATGCTGCCCGAAGCGGGGGCCGTCGCGGCGCTAGAGCGCGTGATCGCCCTTGATCAGGCGCAGGACATGCTCGGTCGTGACCTGTCCACCGTCGATATTCGTAACCCTGCCCGGCCTACGCTGCGACTGACCGATTTTGCGGTCAGCGAAATGCGCCGGATGCAGAGCCTGCAAGTGGGAGCCTACCGCTAATGACCGACCTCTATACCTCCCAGCGGGCAATGCGCCGGATGCGCAAGCAGGCGATGGACCGGGGCGTGGTGGCGGTGCTGGATGTAGGCACCTCGAAGATCGCCTGCCTCGTTTTGCGCTTCGACGGTCCTGAGAAATTCCGCGCGTCGGAAGGCGTCGGCAGCCTTGCAGGGCAGTCGAGCTTCCGGGTGATCGGCGCGGCGACAACCCGGTCCCGCGGTGTGCATTTCGGCGAAATCGACACGATGCAGGAAACCGAACGCGCGATTCGCACCGCCGTTCAGGCGGCTCAGAAGATGGGCAATGTCCGCGTCGATCATGTCATTGCCACCTTCGCAGGCGCGCGGCCCCGGTCCTACGGGCTCGATGGGCAGATCGAACTGGCCGATAACGCCGTCACCGATGGCGATGTGGCGCGGGTATTGGCCGCATGCACCGTTCCCGATTTCGGAGATGCGCGGGAGGTGCTGCACGCGCAGCCAGTGAATTTCGCCATCGATCACCGCTCCGGTCTGGCCGATCCGCGGGGGCAGATGGGCAACCGGCTGGCCGCTGACATGCACCTGCTGACGGTGGATCGCTCGGTTCTCGAAAACCTCCTCTACTGTATCAAACGCTGCGATCTGGAACTCGCCGGTGTTGCCAGTTCCGCCTATGTCAGCGGCATCTCGGCGCTGGTTGAGGATGAGCAGGAATTGGGCTCCGCCTGCATCGATCTGGGCGGCGGTGCGACCGGCATCTCGATCTTCATTAAAAAGCACATGATCTACGCCGATAGCGTGCGCATCGGCGGCGAACATATCAGCCTCGATATCTCGAAGGGCTTGCAGATCCCGCTGGCCACGGCGGAGCGGATCAAGACCTTCTACGGCGGCGTCGTTGCCACCGGCATGGACGACCGTGAAATCATCGAGATCGGCGGCGATACGGGCGATTGGGAACATGACCGGCGCACCGTGAGCCGGGCCGAACTGATCGGCATCATGCGCCCGCGTGTCGAAGAGATCTTGGAAGAGGTCCGCACCCGTTTGGATGCCGCGGGCTTCGACCATTTGCCGGCACAGCAAATCGTGCTGACCGGCGGCGGCAGCCAGATCCCCGGTCTCGACGGGTTGGCCTCGCGCATCCTTGGGCAGCAGGTCCGGCTGGGCCGTCCGCTGCGCGTGCAGGGTCTGCCACAGGCCGCGACGGGGCCTGCTTTTGCCAGCGCCGTGGGCCTGTGTCTCTTCGCCGCGCATCCGCAAGATGAGTGGTGGGATTTCGACATTCCCGCCGACGGATATCCCGCGCGCAGTTTCAAGCGTGCCGTAAAATGGTTCAAGGAGAACTGGTAACACCCGGATGTGGTGGCACAACCCCGCATCCTGCGTGGAAACCGGCAGGTTTTCGCCAGATTTTGCGGCAATTTCTCGCTTTTCTGGTGACGTTCGGACCCGTTACCGATAGAATCGGACCCAAACAGGCAAGCCGGGCGCCGACCCCGGAACAAAAAACCAGACAGGCGGACCAGTCATGACATTGAACCTCACCATGCCCGAGCAGGACGATCTGAAACCGCGCATTACCGTATTCGGTGTGGGCGGGGCCGGCGGCAATGCCGTTAACAACATGATCGAACAGGCGCTGGAAGGCGTCGAATTCGTGGTGGCCAACACCGACGCGCAGGCGCTGCAGCAGAACCGCTCGGTCGCGAAAATCCAGATGGGCGTGAAAGTGACCGAAGGTCTGGGTGCCGGTGCGCGCCCCTCCGTCGGTGCAGCCGCCGCTGAGGAAACGATCGAGGAGATCGTCGATCATCTGGCCGGCGCGCATATGTGCTTTATCACTGCGGGCATGGGCGGCGGCACGGGGACCGGCGCCGCGCCGATTATCGCGCAGGCCGCGCGTGAGCTGGGCGTTCTGACCGTCGGCGTTGTGACCAAGCCGTTCCAGTTCGAAGGCTCCAAGCGGATGCGCCTGGCCGAAGAAGGCATCGACAGCCTGCAGAAGGTCGTCGATACGCTGATCATCATCCCCAACCAGAACCTGTTCCGGCTGGCCAACGATCAGACCACCTTCACCGAAGCCTTCGCGATGGCCGATGACGTGCTGTATCAAGGCGTGAAGGGCGTGACCGACCTGATGGTGCGTCCGGGCCTGATCAACCTCGACTTTGCTGACGTGCGCTCCGTGATGGACGAAATGGGCAAAGCGATGATGGGCACCGGCGAGGCCGAGGGCGAAGAGCGCGCCAAGCAGGCTGCCGAGAAGGCCATAGCGAACCCGCTGCTCGACGAGATCAGCCTGAAAGGCGCCAAAGGCGTCCTGATCAACATCACCGGCGGCTACGACCTGACCCTGTTCGAACTCGACGAAGCTGCGAATATCATCCGCGAGCAGGTCGACGACGACGCCAACATCATCGTGGGCTCCACCCTCGACACCGAAATGGGCGGCAAGATGCGCGTTTCCGTGGTCGCCACGGGCATCGATGCTGTCGAAGCTTCCGCCGAAATGCCGGTGCCGCGTCGCAGCCTTGCCAAGCCGCTGGAAAACGCCCGCATCGAAACCCCGACCGCCGAGCCCGCATCGCAGCAGCGCGCCGAGCCGGTCACCGCGCGTGCCGCAGCGCCCGCGCCGCAGGCCCGTGCCGAAGAAGAACCTTCGCTTTTTGGCGGCTATGTGCCGCGTCAGCCTGAAACCCATGCTGAAGACGAAAGCGATGAACTGCCGCCGCCCGCCTACCAGCCCGCGCAGCAGCCTGAGCATCTGGAAGCAGAAGAAGAGCCTGCCGACAGCTTCGTTGCGCCGCAGCGTTCCGCCGCCGCTGGCACCCCGTCAGCCGAAGCGCTGGCCCGTCTACATGCCGCTGTCAGCCGCGTTCCCGGCCAGCCCGCAGGCGCGCCTGCACCGTCCGGCGCCGCATCGCAGGGTCAGCCGCAGCAGCCCGCCGCCCGTCCGGGCAGCAGTTCCGCCGCCGCGGCCGCAGCAGGGGACAAGGCCCGGTTCGGAATCGGTTCGCTGATCAACCGGATGTCTGGCCACGCGGAAGGCGAAGCGCGTCAGCAGCCCGCCGCGCCGCGCCAGCAGCCGCCGCTTCAACAGCGCAGCAGTGGCGGTCAGCAACCGGCACAGCAGCCGGTGCAGCATTTTGAGGAAGAGGCGGATCTCGACCCTGAACAGGAGCGTATCGAGATCCCGGCCTTCCTGCGTCGTCAGGCCAATTAAGCCTGTCGCAAATGTCACGCGTCTGATCTGACGTAGCGACATTCTGCGCTGCAGCGTTATCGATAACCTGAAGGGGTCGGCTTTTGCCGGCCCTTTTTAGTTCAAACATACCAGCCCCTTAGCTTAGTCCTTGGCCCGCGTCTGGCCCCGCGCAAACCATCCTCCGTTCGCAATGTTACATACGGTAGTAAAGATTGAGTTGAGGCTCTGGGACGGCTTGCCTATTTCATTTGTTACCGGTCCATCACTGACCGGGCTTCGTGTTTCGGATGTCGAATGACGCTGGATCAGGTCACGGGGCGAGTGAAACAAGACACGCATCGTTCCGAGCAGAGGGGATCACCGTGCAGAATACGATCCGCACTTCCATCACCCTGAAGGGCTTTGGTCTCCACTCCGGAGCCCCTGTCACGCTGACACTGCGTCCCGCGCCGCTGGGCGCTGGCATCTTTTTCTGCCGCACTGATATTTCCGGTGACGATCAGCTTATCCCCGCGCGTTGGGATCATGTTGTGCCGTCGCGCCTGTGCACTTTGCTGCGCAACGAAGCCGGTGTGACTCTCTCGACCGTGGAGCATGTGATGGCCGCGCTTGCCGGCTGCGGTGTCCACAACGCGCTGATCGAAGTTGACGGTCCCGAAGTGCCCATTCTTGACGGCTCGTCCGCACCGTTTGTCGAGGCGATCCTCGATGCGGGTGTAATGGCGCAGGGCGGGTCCGTCCGGGCGATCCGCGTGCTCAAACGCGTGAGCGTCCAGGCAGATCAAGGCTCCGCCACGCTGCTGCCTGCCGATGGGCTGACCATCGATTTCGATATTGATTTCAGCGACCGCGCAATCGGCCGTCAGTCCAAGACGCTGAATATGGCCAATGGTGCTTTCGTGCGTGAACTCTGCGACAGCCGCACCTTCTGCCGTCAATCCGATGTGGATCAGATGCACGCCGCTGGCCTCGCGCTGGGGGGCACCACGCGCAATGCCGTTGTTGTCGATGGCGACCGGGTGCTGAGCCCGGGCGGGCTGCGTCATAGCGATGAGCCGGTGCGCCACAAGATGCTGGATGCACTTGGCGATCTCTACCTTGCCGGTGGGCCGATTCTGGGCCGCTATGTCGGGCATCGTGCAGGCCACGCCATGACCAACCGTTTGCTTCACGCGCTTTTCGCGACGCCGGGTGCTTATGAATTTGTAGACTGCGATGCGGCCACAGCGCGGCGCCTGCCGGGTGTTGGGGTGCGTCAGTCGGATCTGGCCGCTGTCGCCTGATCGGCCTCGGTACGCTCGTCAAATCTTAGTGTTTTCGGGTGTGCCCACCAGCCGCGCCACGACCATGGAGCCGCGCGATCCAGTGAGGCACGCAGGCGGTTGCGGTGGGCTGATTGGGATGCCGGGGCAGGGGGCACATATGTTTACGTTCGGTCGCAGAGGGTTAAAATCTGCACCCAAAGACATTTTGCCTGCGAATTATCTGTGCTAGGACGAGCCGAACGAGTGGCGCGGACAAGGGTCGCGCGCCCGGGGACGAGACGGGGTAGGCAGAAGATGGCAATACGCTGGTCGCGGTCCAGAACGGTCGGGATGGTGGCTCTTGTGGCGCTCCTGTCGGGATGCGGTGGCGGTGGTGGTGAACCCCCGCTCGAATCCTACAGCGCCGAAGAGATCTATCAGCGCGCGGAATTTGACTTGGAAAATGGCAGCCCCGATGAGGCCGCTATCTATTTCGCCGAGGTCGAGCGCCTCTATCCTTATTCCGATTGGGCAAAGCGCGCGCTTGTCATGCAGGCGTTCGCCCTGCATCGCGACCGCCAATACGAAGAAGCCCGCGCCGCGGCGCAACGCTTCATCGATTATTACCCGGCGGACGAAGATGCGGCTTATGCCTCCTATCTGCTGGCGCTGTCCTATTATGATCAGATCGACGAAATTGGCCGTGATCAGGGGCTGACCTTTCAGGCGCTGCAAGCGCTGCGTGACGTGATCGAGCAGTATCCCGATACTGAATATGCCCGATCTGCCATTTTGAAATTCGACCTGGCTTTCGATCATCTCGCAGCAAAAGAGATGGAAATCGGGCGCTACTATCTGCGTCACAAGCACTACACGGCGGCGATCAATCGTTTCCGCGTCGTTGTCGAGGAATTCCAGACTACGACCCATACCGCCGAGGCGCTGCACCGGCTGGTCGAAGCCTACCTGTCGCTGGGTCTGACCAGCGAAGCGCAGACCGCGGCGGCGATCCTGGGTTACAACTTCCGGTCGACATCGTGGTATCAAGACAGCTTTGAACTGCTGGCCCGCAATAAGTTGCAGGCGCAGGCCAAGGGCGACAGCTGGCTTGCACAGATCTACCGACAGACGGTGAAGGGCCAGTGGCTCTGATTCCAGCCCGGTTTCCGATAGTGACGCCCCGTGCGGGGTCCGGCCGTAGCGCCGGACCTTGCCCGGGTCTGAGGGTGCCCCGATGCTGCGCGGTCTAGAGATCCGTGACCTGTTGATTATCGACAAGCTCGACCTGACCTTTGCGCCGGGTCTGAATGTGCTGACTGGCGAGACCGGCGCAGGCAAATCCATCATGCTCGACGCGCTGGGGTTTGTGCTGGGCTGGCGCGGGCGTGCGGAGCTGGTGCGCGCGGGCGCCGCGCAGGGCGAGGTTACAGCCGAGTTCGAATTGCCCGCAGACCACCCCGTCAATGCCGTGTTGGAAGAATTGGGACTGGCCGCCGAGGGCGAGCTGATCCTGCGTCGCGTGAACACTGCCGAAGGACGTAAAACCGCGTGGGTCAATGATCGGCGCACGTCCGGTGAGGTGCTGCGGCGCCTGTCGGATCTGCTGGTGGAACGTCATGGGCAGCATGATGATCGCGGCTTGCTCAATCCGCGTGGTCATCGTCAGCTGCTCGATGCATTTGGCGGGGCAGGGACCGACGCTGCGCTTAGCATCACGCGGGAGGCATGGCGCGCCCGCGGGCGCGCCCGCACCGCGCTGGCAGATGCCCGCGCCCGGGTGGAGGCACTCGCTGCGGAGGAAGAGTTTCTGCGCCACGCGGTGTCCGAGCTCGACAAACTAGCCCCCGAACCCGGCGAAGATGCCAGTCTGGACGCTACGCGTCGTAGGATGCAGGCCTCAGCGCGCGTGCGCGAAGACGTCTCGCGCGCCTATCAGGCCGTGAGCGGCGACGGTGCCGAGGGCATGGTCACGGATGCGCTGCGCTGGCTTGACGGGGCAGCCGCCGGGCTGGACGAGGAGATGGGGCAACGCCTGACCGGCCCGCTGGAGGCGCTGACCCGCGCGGCAGAAGCATTGGGCGAGGCCGAGCAGAGCATCACCGAATTGTCCGAGGCGCTCGACTTCGATCCCGGCGAGTTGGAGCGCACGGAGGAACGGTTGTTCGCGATCCGCGGCCTTGCGCGCAAACATAACGTGCTGCCCGATGAACTGGCGGGCTTCGCCGAGGAGTTGCGCACCCGGTTGGAGGCGCTGGACGCGGGGGCGGATACGCTGCGGGATCTGGACCGCGCCGCGAACGCCGCCGATGAGGCCTATGCCGTCGCTGCGGATGCGCTGACCGACCTGCGCCGGGCTGGCGCTGCGCAGCTTGATGAGGCGATGGCGCGTGAACTTGCGCCTTTGAAAATGGAGCGCGCGCTGTTTCGCACGACGGTCGAGCCCGGCGATCCGGGGCCGGAGGGCCATGACGCGGTGGCCTTCACCGTCGCTACGTCGCCCGGCGCGCCGCCGGGCCAGCTGAATAAGATCGCCTCGGGCGGGGAGCTGTCGCGCTTTCTGTTGGCGCTGAAGGTGTGCCTGACTGGGGCCGATGCCACGCGACGCACGCTGATTTTTGATGAAATCGACCGTGGCGTCGGTGGCGCAACCGCAGACGCCGTAGGCCGAAGACTGCAGATGCTGGCGCAGGGCGGGCAGGTTCTGGTCATCACCCATTCGCCACAGGTCGCCGCCCTCGGTGCCCATCATTGGCGCGTCGAAAAACGCATTGAGGGCGAGGTCACGACCTCGACCGTGGTGCCGTTATCCTCGCTTGAGCGGGTCGATGAACTGGCACGGATGCTGGCGGGCGACACTGTCACCGACGAGGCCCGCGCCGCCGCCCGCGCCCTGCTTTCGGCGCAATAGACTGCGCTGCTTCAATTTGCCGGAAATACTCCCGCCGGGGGCTCCCTCGCCGAAGCCCCGCAGGCAGGGTCAGCTTTCCGCGCCGGTCAGTTCGGTCGCGACGTTATATTCCGTCAGCTCATCGTCGAGCAGGATGTAGATATCCTCCGGCGGGGTGGCGAGCGAATGTTTCATCAGCCGCAGATCAATGCCCATTCCGTCTAGATAGGCGACGACTTCGGCTTGGCTCAACTGGATGTCCTTGACCGCCAGAAACGCGGGCAGGACCGTGCTTTCCCCATAATAATGCTGATGAACGCCAACCCATGCGCCACGTTCGATCACCCGGTCGGTGCCCGCCATCAGCATATAGGGGCAGGCTGACAGACAGACGCCCGTGGCCTCCATTGCGGTATCGATCTCATCGGCGCGGATCTGACGCCCGATCGCCAGCGCATCCCCGACCGAGCCTCCGGGCGAATGCATCACCAGTACGTCGGGCGGGGCAGCCAGGGCTGCGCGCCAGTCCGCATATCGTTTGGCGTCACCGGGCTGAATCTCTCCGCTGATGAGGTAGCGCCCCGGTGTCTCAGACGCGGTGAAGGTCAGTTCCGTCGGCATGTCTGGACTGCCTGCGGGCATCTGAATGCCGGGCCGCGATGGGCGCACCCGGTCCGCGGGCAAAGTGCGAGGGTCGAACCGCCGGGTCTGATCGCCGGGGCGGACCGGTGCGTCGAGGGCGGGCGCATCGGTGCGCCGATCCGTGAGCAGATCCGGCAGGATCGCCGAGAAATCTCCCGCCAGCAGCGCCAGCGCAATGCCGACCTGCAGTCCAAGGATGCCTCGAATGACGGTGCCGGTGCCAAAGGCCATCAGCGTTCCGCCCCGGCGGATTTGCCCTGTCCCGCACCAAGCGCGGCGACAGTGGCGCCTCTCGGTTCGGCAGGCGCGCTGGCCGCGAGCGGCACCGCATCCGCGGGATCGGCGGTGTCGCGGGCAGGAGGCGCTGTGTGCACCCCGCCGCGCGGACCCATGCCGCTTTCGACATCGCGCAGGGCGGACATCGCGGCGCGCAATTCTGCCAGCGTCAGCGTGTCCTCCACCGTCACCCGGTCACGACCCGACCGGATCGCGGCCTGCACCACCATCAGCACAAAGACGAGCACAGCGGGCAGCAGGTCGATGGCGATGGCGCCTGCCCAACTCGGCACGAAATTCTCGGCATAAAGGATCACCGCATCGGCGCTGCTGATCGGCGTGTAGGCCACCTCCTGCGGGGTCGGCATGCTCATGACCTCTTCGGCGGCGGCGCGCAGGGTCTCGGCGCGCTGGCCCAGCACCTCCAGCACCGAATCGATGGTGGCGGCCTGACCGCTTCGCATCGCCTCGCTGGTGCCGTCGAGCTGTGGCAGAACCACTGAATCCGACAAATCCTGCGCCGCGCGCTCCACCAATGGGGCCACGGAGAGCTGCCGCAATTGCGCGATGATGCCCGCCAGCCGCACGGCTTGCTCCGAGAACGTGACCGAGCGGCTCTCGACCGAGCCGGTTTCCACCGTCAATGCGCGCATCCGGCTCAGGATTTCATTGCCCTGTTGAAAGGCCTGATCCACCCGCGGCGTCTGACTGGCGATCTGTTCTTCGAGCGATGACAGTTCTGCCGATTTCTGCCGCAGCACCCGGAACACAGCCCCGCGCCCCGCGATACCCGACAGATCGCCAGTGGCTTCCTGCTCGCTCAGATCCTCAAAGCTTTGACGGACACGGGCCACGTCACGCTCCAGCCCCTGCGCGGAAATCGCGACCTCATGGGCGCGTTCCAGCGAGGCCTGATATTCCTGTACGGTGGAGGCCAGATGCTGCTCGACCGCCGCCGCGCCCGCCAGCGCCGCCGCGTTCAGCCAACTCGACATCGCGATGATCGCAACCGACCCCAGCGCCATCGACAGCATCAAGCCGATCCGCGCGCCTGCGGTGCGCACCGCAGGCAGCAGGCGCATCAGATAGGACCAGAACACAAAGATGCCAACGGAGACGGCGATGGAATAGGCCACAGCGGCAAAGAAGCTGAGCGCCCCATTGTCGTCGAGCAGCGAAGACACCCCAAGATAGGTATAAATCCCCGAAGCCACCGCCAACACGCCAAGCGCGGTAGGGGTGAAGGTGCTCAGCACGCTGAGATGGCCCTCAAGCTCCTTTGAATGGCGCAGGGCCTGTGCCTCGGCCCGGCTGATCGGCGAGTCGTCGCTCATGTGATGAAATTCCCCTGTCCTGCCCATAGGATAATAGGCGCGGATCAGCCGATTCCCAAATGCGCAGGTTTCACTGTTTCGTTGAAAAGGTTTCGGCGACGTTTGGAGGAGCTGCCGGGGCCTGTGTCGCGACGCCAAATTCGCGGCACACCGCGCGGGACTCCGCGTCGCTGAGGGCATGACGCTCGACATAGCCAAGCTTGCCCGCGATCTTGCCGCGACGGCCGATCATGTTCTCGCCATGGCCAATGACATATAGCGCGGCGGCAAAGGGAATGGGCTGCATATGCAGACCGAAATACGCCATGCGGGCCGGGATCGCGCCATGGGCCTTCATTTCGGTCAGGACGGTGCCGGAGGCTTTGTTGTGGCGCAGATCGAAATAGACCGCGTTGGAAGATCCGCAAATCTTGTTAAACGCTGTCAGCCCGTCGCGCGGGGCAAGCGGTGCCACCCCGCCGGTTGCGATGTTCCACAAATACCCTTCGGGGATGAAATACCCGGCCGCATTGTGATCCTCGACGATATGACGGACCAGATCGGGATGCGCGATGTCATCGGCATCGAACTGAAACAGATAGCCTTCGTCACGGCGGCTGCGCAGCAGATGCCGCACGATGGCACGGCGCTTCAGCCCCTTGTCGAAATAGCGGTCTGACCCGGTGAAGCGGAGGAATCCCACGTTATCGCCCAGCGTCACCCCGTCAGGCGCGTCCTGCCCGCATAAGATCACGGCCCAGCGGCCCGAGCTTTGACGGTGCAGGCTGTCGAGGGTTCGTTGCAGGTTCGCGCAGACCTCATCCCAATTGTCCGAGCGCCGTTTCGACACAAGCGGCATCGCAAACACCACCGTCGGATCGGCGCCAGCCACCACAGATCCCCGGCGCCAACGCCAAATACGCCCCTTCAGCCGCATCTGGGCAGGGGTTTTGCCCCGGATCACGGCGCGCAGGGAATCGAAAAGGGACATGAGGTGCTTCCAAAACGGGATCGGGCGCGCCCGCCATGTGGCAGGACGCGCCCGGACCGTAAAAGTGGCGGGGACCGCACGCAACCGTTGAGGCAACGAATTCCCGAGGACCTGATTTTACAGGTGGGCGCCAGGTAACCGGACCAGGATCCGGACAGAGCCAGCTCCCTCGGAATTGCTTAAGGCCACCGGAATTTGACCTCGTGACGAGTAGGGCAGATCCGCCAAACTCCGAGATAAGGCGGTGAGGGGCGTCCGGCAAGGGGGAGGGGGACGGAAAAGCGGCCGCGTTCTCAGGCGCGCGGGCTCGGATAGGGTCGGAAATTGGGGGCTCAGGCCCCGTCGCTTGCCCTAGGCCGGACCTGAGCCATCGCGGCTGCTTGCTAAATGTTCCCGTTGTGTTCATGATGGTCGTATGCCTGACGATAGCCATACCCCCTCCGCCTGGGAGCGGACCCGCAGTTTGGCCGCGACCCCGCCCGAGCCTCGGCCCGGTCAAATGCTGGCGCGCGGGGTCTGTCGCCACATGGTGTCGCATGGGTTTGTGACAGTCGAGGAATTGGTGCCGACCTCTGGCCTGCGGGTCGATGTCATGGCGCTCGGCCCGCGCGGCGAGATCTGGATAATCGAATGCAAATCGTCGCGCGCCGATTTTACCTCCGACCGTAAATGGGAGGGCTATCTGGAATGGTGCGACCGATTCTTCTGGGCGGTCGACGATGCCTTCCCGACCGACCTGCTGCCCGAAGACACCGGCTTGATCGTCGCTGACAGCTACGATGCGGAAATCTTGCGCATGCCGCCTGAGGCAAAGCTTCCCGGCGCGCGGCGCAAGGTCATGATGCAGAAATTTGCCCGTCACGCGGCGCGGCGGTTGCAGGCGCTGCGCGATCCGGGGCTCAGCCTTTCTTGCTGATCGTCTCGGCCCGCTGCGCGGCAAGGCGGATTTCTTCCGCGATCTCCAGCGCTTCTTCCGGCTCGAAATCCATGGGGATCTCGACGCCTTCGGCCTCGATATAGATCCGCACCATGCCCAGGCTGGTCGGCCCGATCTGAAGATTGGCGGCCATGTCGCTCTGCTTGTCGATGCCCATCTGCGGCTCCCGTGATTTCGGCCTTCGGGAATAGACCTGCGCGCAGGCATGATCAAGGGGCAGGGCGCGGAGGGCGGCCAGCCATCACGGCGCGGGCCCGCGCCTGACGCGACGCAAAATCCCGCAGGCGGCTCTTGCATTGCGCCCCCACCCGGAGTAAGTGACAGCCCCGTCGGGAACCTCCGACGAAGCGTGCCGCCTTAGCTCAGTAGGTTAGAGCGCTGGATTGTGGATCCAGAGGTCCCCCGTTCAAGCCGGGGAGGCGGTACCAAAAATTCCTATCTGATTTCATTCGAATACGCGCGTTGCCGAGGCAGCTTTCAGCGTTTGTCTGCTGCGTGGCCGAGGGCGCGGATAAGCGCAGGCTCGGGTATCGGCCTCGCTTCAGCAAAAGTCGGATTTTGCGCGTCTGCAGTGGCAGCAATTTTCGGCACAATCCCACGCGCGCGTCGCAAACCCATAGGCCTACGTCAAATTTGCTCGTCCAGACGGGCCTTGTGCAAACGGGGGCTTGCGCAGGCGCGGCAGGGCAGGGTAAGACCCGCCGCGTCGGGTGGTTAGCTCAGTTGGTAGAGCGTCTCGTTTACACCGAGGATGTCGGGGGTTCGAGCCCCTCACCACCCACCATTTCCCTTCGCCATTTCGGTAGGTCTGATCGGACCGCGCATGTCGCTGACGCCGCGCAATCGCCGCCATCCCCGCGCGAAATTCCGATTGCAGGGGACAGGCCTCTTCGCTAAGACACCGCAACGTGGCACCCGTAGCTCAGCTGGATAGAGCGCTGCCCTCCGAAGGCAGAGGCCATAGGTTCGAATCCTATCGGGTGCACCATTCTCCTATATCCACTTTATCTGCATCACGCTTGTTATTCGGTGTGGTTGGTTCGGCATGGACATACCCGGACCGGGTGCGTTGCCTTGGCATCATCGCGGCCCTATATCCGAAATATGATAAGTGATTTTCTCAGACGGCTGACACAGCCCGACCCCGCACCGATGGCGGATCTCGACAGTCAGCTGGCGCTGGCTGCCCTGCTGGTGCGGATCGCCCGTTCCGACGATGATTACGCGCAGATCGAGATGCAGCGGATCGACCGGATCCTTGCCACCCGCTACCGGCTAAACCCATCCGATGCGCGCAGCCTGCGCAGCGAGGCCGAGGCATTGGAGGCCGAGGCCCCCGATACTGTCCGCTTTACCCGCGCGATCAAGGACAGCGTGCCCTACGCGCAGCGCATCGGTGTGGTCGAAGCGCTGTGGGAGGTCGTTTTGGCCGATGGCGACCGCGATCAACAGGAAGATTCGCTCCTGCGTCTGGTGGCCTCGCTCCTTGGTGTCGAGGATGTGGATAGCAATACGGCCCGCCTGAAGATCGAGAAGCGCCGCAAGCGCTGAGCCTGCAGCCCGAAACCCGTCTGATCAGCTACAGATCGCCGATCAGTTTCGCGTGGGCCGATGGTCGTTGCGACATGCCTTAGGGTCACCCTGCTTGGGCCTGTTGCATCTGTAGCGATTTTGCGCCCTAAATTCCGCTGACAGCCTTTTTACCGTCCCAGATGCCGGTGCCCCTTGCCTGACAATCCTGCCGCGCCCGCGGTTTCAGACCCCGCTCAGACCTCGCCCGCGACCCAAGCGCCGGTGATTGAGCTGCGCGACATCCATAAGGCCTATGGCCAATTGGAAGTGCTGAAGGGCGTCTCTCTTTCAGCAAAGCGCGGGCAGGTTGTGTCGCTGATCGGCTCGTCGGGTTCGGGCAAATCCACGCTTCTGCGCTGCGCCAACCTGTTGGAGGACAGCCAGTCCGGGGATGTGGTGTTTAACGGCGAACCGGTGCGCTGGAAGGGCCAGGGCATGTCCCGCCGTCCCGCCGATCACGCACAGGTCACGCGCATCCGCACCAACCTGTCGATGGTGTTTCAACAATTCAATCTGTGGGCGCATATGACCATCCTGCAAAACGTCATGGAAGCGCCGGTGACGGTGCTGGGACGGTCCCGCGCCGATGTGGCCCCCATGGCGCATGAGCTGCTGGCCAAGGTGGGGATCGGCGATAAGGCCGATGCCTATCCCGCGATGCTATCCGGCGGGCAGCAGCAGCGCGCCGCGATTGCGCGGGCGCTGGCGATGCAGCCGCAGGCGCTGCTGTTTGACGAGCCGACCTCCGCGCTTGATCCCGAGCTGGAACAGGAGGTCGTGCGCGTTATCAAGGCGCTGGCCGAGGAAGGCCGCACCATGTTGATCGTGACCCATGACATGCGGCTGGCGGCAGATGTCTCCGACCATGTCGTGTTTCTGCATAAGGGCCTCATCGCCGAAGAAGGCCCGCCCGAGCAATTGTTTGGCACGCCGAAGACCGATCGGCTCAGACAGTTTTTGTCGGCCACTGCCAGCTAGGCAGGGCTGTCACTACGTCCGGCGAACCACGCCGGCTTCGACCACCCAACCGGGAGAAATCTCATGAATATCACGCATCTCGCCGCGGCCATTCTGGCACTTGGCACCACCGCCGCTTCGGCGCAGGACGTTGTCCGCATGGGCACCGAGGGCGCGTACCCTCCGTATAACATGATCAACGAAAGCGGCGAAGTCGACGGCTTCGAGCGCGAAGTCGGTGATGAGCTGTGCAAGCGCGCCGAGCTGACCTGCGAATGGGTCACCAATGATTGGGACAGCATCATCCCCAACCTGACCTCGGGCAATTACGACACCATCCTCGCCGGCATGTCGATCGTGCCCGAGCGCAAGGAAATCATCGACTTCAGCCAGGCGTATTTCCCGCCCGCCGCCTCCGCCTATGTTGCGCTGTCCGATGATGTGGATCTCGAAGGTGGCGTCGTCGCCGGTCAGACCAACACCATTCAGGCGGGCCATGTGGCCGAAACCGGCGCCACCCTGCTGGAATTCGCGACCCCCGACGAAACGCTGGCCGCCGTCCGCAATGGCGAGGCCGACGCGGCCTTTGCCGACAAGGATTTCCTGGCCCCGGCGGTCGCGGAATCGAACGGCGAGCTGATGTTCGTCGGCGATGACGTTCCGCTGGGCGATGGTATCGGAATCGGTCTGCGCAAATCCGATGATGAGCTGGAAGAGAAGTTCAACGCCGCCATCACCTCGATGAAGGAAGACGGCACGCTGAACGAGATGATCGTCAAATGGTTCGGCGACGACGCCGTCGTTTTCGAGTGATTTGAACACGGGCCGGGGCGGCAACGTCCCGGCCCGGTTCGTGCGCCATGTTCGCCTATTGCTCTGACCCAGATACGCTTGCCGGTTTTGCCTGGTGGTCCTGTTACCTGACCACGGGAACCCATCTGGCATTTTACACCAGCTTTGGCACGGTGCTGCTGTTGTTGGCCGTGACCGCGCCGGTCTCGCTGGCCTTCGGGTTTGCTGGCGCAATGGCATCGCGGGCGCGGTTCGCGCCGCTGCGCTGGCTGGGCAAGACCTATACCGCGATGGTGCGCGGCGTGCCCGACATCCTGTTTTTCCTGTTCTTCGTGATCGCGCTGGATCAGGGGCTGGAATGGCTGCGCCATCAGGTCAAATGCCCTGATTGGGACCAGCCCATTCGCGACGGCGCCGAATTCGTCGTGTGTAGCGCGGCCAAGCTGCCGCTCTCCTCCACCCCGCAAGCATGGCACGAGGTCTATGGCTTCGCGCTTGCGGTCGTGACATTTGCCATCGTGTTCGGGGCGTTTGCCTCCAACGTGCTCTATGGTGCGATGAAGGCCGTGCCCCGCGCGCAGATGGAAACCGCCGAAGCCTACGGCATGACCCATGCGCAGGCATTCCGCCGCGTGATGGTGCCGCAGATGTGGATCTACGCACTGCCCGGCCTGTCGAACCTGTGGCTGATCCTGATCAAGGCGACGCCGCTGCTGTTCCTGCTCGGGGTCGAAGATGTCGTCTATTGGGCCAAGGAGCTGGGCTCTTCCAAGACGCAGGCCTATTCCTATCCCCATCCTGATTGGCGGCTGTGGTATTTTCTGGCGCTGCTGGTGTTCTACCTCATCATGACCCGCATTTCCGAAGTGGCATTCGCCCGGCTCACCCGCCGGCTAAGCCACGGTCAGGCCACGATGGCCGGAGAGGAGATGCGCCGGACATGAGCTGTCTTGAGACCATATCCGCCTATGCCCTGCGCTCCGTCGGGATCGGCGAACGCCTGCTGCCGCGCGGGACCGAAATCACTCTGTGCGAACAGGTGACGCTGATCGGCTCGGGCATGATCTGGAACGTCTATTTCGGGGCGCTGGCGCTGGTCGCCGGGTTCTTCCTCGCCACTGCGCTGGCGCTGGCCAAAAACGCGCGGGGGTGGTGGCTGCGCAAGCCGGCGTCGTGGTTCCTCTTCCTGTTTCGTGGCTCGCCGCTCTTTATCCAGTTCTTTCTGGCCTATGAGCTTTTCACCCTGCTGCCGCGCGACGGGTTGAGCCTGAACCTTGGCTTTACTGTGCTGACCGCTGAGACCAGTTGGCTGACGCGGGCATGGGCCGGGGCGCTGATCGTGCTGTTCCTCAACACCTCTGCCTATTCTGCCGAGATCTTCTACGGCGCGCTGCGCACTGTGCCCAAGGGCGATCTGGAGGCAGCGGATGCCTATGGTCTGACGGGCTGGTCCAAATTCCGCCGGGTGACATGGCCCACCATGCTGCGGCTGGCATGGCCCAGCTATACCAACGAGGCGATTTTCCTCTTTCATGCCACGGCGCTGGTCTACTTCTCTGGGTTTCCGGCATGGAAACAGATGGGCGACGCGCTTTACTATGCGTCCTATTTCGCGGACAAGACCTTCAACCCGTTTGTGCCATACCCCATCGCGGCAGGCTATTTCGTGCTGTTGACGCTGGTGGTGATCGGCCTGTTCGGGGCGGTGAACCGGCGGCTGAACCGGCATCTGCCGCAGGAACGCCGGTCGCGTCTGCGGATCCGCCCGCAACTGATCCGTTAACACCGTTTTAACGCAGGTGACCCCATGACCATCCCCGCCGAGGCGCGCACGATCCGTGTGGCGATTGCCGATCTGAACGGTCAGCCCCGGGGCAAGCGTATGCCGGTGAGCTACGCCGATAAGCTCGGCACTGGCAGCGTGCGCATGCCGCTTTCGGCGCTTAACGTCGATATCTGGGGCGCGGACATCGAAGACAGCCCGCTGGTGTTCGAGACCGGCGACGCCGATGGCACCTGCCACCCGACCGAACGCGGCGCGGTGCCGATGCCTTGGCTCGCGACGCCCTCCGCGCTGGTGCCCATGACCATGATGTCGGGCGGGGTGCCCTTTGCCGGTGATCCGCGCGCGGCACTTGCCCGCGTGCTGGACCGCTACGCCGCGCGAGGCTGGCGGGTGATGGCTGCGACGGAACTAGAATTCTACCTGATGGATGACAGCGGCAAACGCTTGCGCCCGCCGCGCTCGCCGTTGACCGGCGCGCGGCTGCGCGGCAATGCGATCCTGTCGATCCGCACGCTCGACGCCTTTGACGCGTTCTTTACCGACATTTACGCAGGCGCCGAGGCGATGGGCATCCCCGCACAGGCCGCCATATCCGAAAGCGGCATCGGCCAGTTCGAGGTCAACCTGCTGCATGACGAAGCCATGCGCGCCGCCGATGATGCATGGCTGTTCAAGCAATTGGTCAAGGGCGTCGCCCGCGCGCATGGCATGGTCGCCAGCTTCATGGCCAAACCCTGGGCCGAGGAGCCGGGCAACGGGCTGCATGTGCATTTTTCGGTCCTCGATCAGGACGGGCGCAACGTATTCGACAATGGCGGGGCCGAAGGCACGCCGCTGCTGCGTCACGCGATTGCCGGATGCTTGGAGGCGCTACCCGGCTCCTCGCTGATCCTTGCGCCGCATCTCAATAGCTACGACCGGCTGACACCGGGCAGTCATGCGCCCGTCAATGCCAGCTGGGGCTATGAAAACCGCACCGTCGCGCTGCGCGTGCCCGGTGGCCCGCCCGCCGCGCGCCGGATCGAACATCGTGTGGCGGGCGGCGACATCAATCCCTATCTGCTATTGGCCGCGATCCTTGGCGCCGCGCTGAGCGGGATTGAGGCGGAACGCCCCGCGCCGGCGCCTGTGCAGGGCAATGCCTATGAATTGACGAGTTCGCTGCCCGGCATGGCGGCAGATTGGGCCTCGGCGATCGAGCTGTTCGCCACCTCGCCGCAGATTGCCGCGATCTTTGAGCCGCTGCTGATTGAGAACCTTGTGCGCACCAAGCGGCAGGAACAGGCCAAGCTTGCGGCTCTTCCCGAAGAATACCGCATGGCCCCTTATCTCGAAACCGTCTGAGCCCGTCCCGCGACGGTGGAGAAGGGCGCGATGGCACGCGCCAGCCCCCCTTGTCCGTGTCCGGCCCTCTGCTAGTGTCCTTGCGACCAACTATGCAGGTTTCCATGCTCATCGGCATTCTACAGACCGGCCATGCGCCGGACCCGATCCAACCGGATCACGGGGATTATTCAGACATGTTTGAACGGCTTCTGGGCGGGCAGGGGTTTACCTTCCGCACATGGAACGTCGTCGATATGGAGTTTCCTAATTCCGTTGACGCCGCCGATGGCTGGCTGGTCACCGGCTCCCGCCACGGGGCCTATGAAGACCATCCCTTCATCCCCCCGTTGGAGGACATGATCCGCGCGATTTATGCCAGCGGCAAGCCGATGGTCGGCGTCTGTTTCGGCCATCAGATCATCGCGCAGGCGCTGGGCGGACGGGTCGAGAAATTCGCAGAGGGCTGGTCCGTCGGACGGCGAGCCTATGACTATCGGGGGGAGCAGATCCACCTCAACGCGTGGCACCAAGATCAGGTCGTCGCGGCCCCGACTGACGCCGAAACCATCGCCAGCAATGATTTCTGCGCCCATGCGGCGTTGGTCTATGGAGATCGGGTCTATACCATTCAGCCGCATCCGGAATTCGGACGTGGCGTAGTCGAGGGGTTGATCGCCCATCGCAGCAGCACCGTGCCCGACGATCTGGTCGATGCCGCCCGCGCCGCGTTGCCCCAGCCGGTGGCGCAGGACCGCATTGCCCAAGACATTTCCGAATTCTTCCGCAGGGAGCGCCGCGCATGAGCACCACCGACACTCGCGACTGGACCTACCAGTTGCCGCAAGCGACCCGCGATTACCTCGAAGGACGGCGGCTTGATGAGGTGGAATGCGTCGTGGCCGATCTGGCCGGGGTCGCACGGGGTAAGGCGATGCCAGCGTCGAAATTCGGCACCCAGACCCATTTCTACCTGCCGAACTCGATCTTCTTGCAGACTATCACCGGCGATTGGGCGCAGGTCAGCGATGAGCCGTTCACCGAACCGGACATGGTGCTGACCCCGGATTTCAGCACGGCCACCGCCGCGCCATGGACCGCCGATTGGACCATTCAGGTGATCCACGACATCACCACACAGGACGGAGAGCCCGTGGCCGTCGCGCCGCGCAACGTGCTGCGCCGGGTCTGTGATCTCTATCGTGCGCGCGGCTGGGATCCGGTGGTTGCGCCGGAGATGGAGTTTTACCTCGTCGCGCCCAATATCGATCCCGGCTCCCCGATCGAGCCGCCAATGGGCCGCTCGGGCCGTCGCGCCGCCGCGCGGCAGGCCTATTCGCTCTCGGCCATCGACGAATATGGCACCGTGATCGACGACATCTATGATTTCGCCGAAGCGCAGGGGCTGGAAATCGATGGTATCCTGCAAGAAGGCGGCGCCGGCCAGATCGAGATCAACCTACGCCACGGCGATCCGGTGCGGCTGGCGGATGAGATATTCTTTTTCAAACGCCTGATCCGCGAGGCCGCCCACCGTCATGATTGCTACGCCACCTTCATGGCGAAACCGATTCAGGATGAGCCGGGCAGCGCCATGCATATCCACCATTCGGTGGTCGATGTCGAAACGGGCGCCAATATCTTTTCCCAACCCGATGGCAGCGAAAGCCCGGCCTTCCGGCACTTTATCTCAGGCATGCAGCGGCATCTGCCGTCGATCACCGCCGTGATGGCGCCCTATGTGAACAGCTATCGCCGCTACGTGCGCGACCATTCCGCGCCGATCAACCTTGAATGGGGGCGCGACAACCGCACCACGGGCCTGCGCGTGCCGGTTTCAGGGCCCGATGCCCGCCGGTTGGAAAACCGTATCGGCGGTATGGATGGCAATCCTTACCTGAGCATAGCGGCCTCGCTCGCCTGCGGTTATCTGGGGTTGGTCGAACAGCTGGAGCCGACCGAGGAATGCACCGGCGACGCCTATTCAGACGATGAGGGCATCCCGCGCACCTTTGGCGAGGCGCTTGACCTCTTCTCCGAAGCCCCCGCCATCCGCGAGGTGCTGGGCGA
Organism: Marinobacter sp.; assembly: GCA_040119125.1. Classification (GTDB taxonomy): domain Bacteria; phylum Pseudomonadota; class Alphaproteobacteria; order Rhodobacterales; family Rhodobacteraceae; genus Pacificitalea. The sequence continues at coordinate 26,943 of JBEDTR010000006.1, read as the reverse complement.
GGAATTCTGCGAGGCCTATGCCGCCGTCAAGACACTGGAATATTCCGAGTTCATGCAGGTCATCAGCCCGTGGGAACGCCAGCACCTGCTGCTTAACGTCTGATCCGGGGGAGGGCGGGACCATGGCGCTGAACCTGCTACATGCAAACGACCGGCCCGGGCGCTATCCCGACAGCTGGTATGCCGCCACCGCCACGCCGCCCGGACCCTATGCGCCGCTGGCAGGCGAGCGCCGCGCGCAGGTCTGCGTTATCGGCGGTGGCTATACCGGCCTGTCCACCGCGCTGCATCTTGCACGGGCTGGTGTCGATGTGGTGCTGCTGGAGGCGCAGCGCGTGGGCTTCGGCGCGTCGGGGCGCAATGGCGGTCAGGTCGGCAGCGGTCTCAACGTCGGTCAGAAACGGCTGGAGAAGGTCATGGGCGCCGGTGAGGCCCGTCGCCTGTGGGACCTGTCGGAGGAGGCCAAGACCCTGACCCGGCGGCTATGTGCCGATCATGCAAGTGACGCGGAATGGCGCCCCGGTGTGCTGCATGCTTGCTGGCACAAGGCCGAACTGGCGGATGAAATCGCCACCGCCCGCCATCTGCGCGACCATTACGGCCACGACACGACCGAGGTTCTGGACGGCGCGGCGCTGGGGCGGCTTATCAACAGTCCCGCCTATGTGGGCGGCGTTGTCGATTGGTCGGCGGGCCATCTGCATCCGCTGCGCTACGCGTTCGGTCTGGCCCGCGCCGCGGCGGAGGCAGGCGCGGTGATTCATGAAACGTCTGAGGTGGTCGAGATCCGCCGCGAGGGCCGCCGCCGCAGGGTGTTGACGGGGCAGGGGGATCTGCTGGCCGATACGGTGATCCTTGCCTGTAATGGCTACCTCGGCCGGCTGAACCGCAAGCTGGGCCGCCGGGTGATGCCGATCAACAATTTCATCGCGGTGACCGAACCGCTGGGCGCGCAGGCCGAGGCGATCCTGCCCGGCGGCGCGGCGGTGGCGGATAGCAAATTCGTGGTCAATTACTTCCGCCTGTCTCATGACGGGCGGCTGATCTTTGGCGGTGGCGAAAGCTACGGCTACCGGTTCCCGCGCGACATCGCGGGCCAAGTGCGCCGCCCGCTGGAGAAAGTCTTCCCGCAGCTGCGCGGCGTGCCCATCACCCACGCGTGGGGCGGCACTCTGGCCATCACCATGTCGCGACTTCCGGTGTTCGCCCGTCCTGCGAAGGGTCTGCTATCGGCGTCAGGCTATTCCGGTCACGGCGTCGCATTCGCAACCTTGGCGGGCCGCATTCTGGCGGATGCCGTGCAGGGCCGACAGGATGAATTCGACCTGCTGGCACGGCTGCCTGCGCCGGCTTTCCCCGGTGGGGCGCGTCTGCGTGCGCCGCTCTTGGCGGCAGCGATGAGTTGGTATTCCCTGCGCGACCGCGTCGGAATCTGATCCCATCACGCAACCGTCATGCCGAGATTCCGCCGGTATCCTTGCCGCTGTCATCCTGCTGTTGTCAGAATACATGAAGGTCAGTTACAGATTTTCTGAACGACGTGCAGAGCAGAGGCCCCGATATGTCCCCCGAAGCGACCCCCGCCGCCGCCCCCTTTACCCCGCATCAGGCCGCGCCGAACGTCTATGACGCCGAGCCGATCCCCGAAGCCGCCCGCGCCGAGATCGAGGCGCTGCTCCGCTCAGGCGATCTGTTTCGCTACACCGCGCCCGAAAATGCGCCGGTGACATTGCTGGAACGGAACTTCGCCGCGATGATGGGCAGCCGCTTTGCGCTGGCCGTGTCCTCCTGTTCCGCCGCGCTGTTTTTGTCGCTGAAGGCGCTGGACCTGCCGCGCGGGGCCAAGGTGCTGATCCCCGCCTTCACCTTTGCCGCCGTGCCTTCGGCGGTGGTGCATGCCGATTGCGTGCCGGTGCTGGTCGAATGCGGTTCTGATTACCGCATCGATATGGATGATTTCGCGGCCAAGCTCACCGATGACACCGCCGCCGTGCTGATCAGCCACATGCGCGGGCACACATCCGACATGGACCGGATCATGGCATTGGCCGAGGCCGCGGGCGTGCCGGTGATCGAAGACGCCGCGCATTCGCTGGGCACGCTGTGGAACGGGCGCAAGATCGGAACGCTGGGGCGCATTGGTTGCTTCTCGTTTCAATCCTACAAAATGGTCAATGCAGGCGAAGGCGGTATCCTCATCACCGATGACGCGGACCTTGCCGCGCGCGCCATCATCATGTCGGGCGCCTATGAGCACGCATGGAAGAAACATGACGGCGTCCAGCAGGCCTGCGCCGCGTGGCAGAACAAACTGCCGCTTTATAATCTGCGCCTGCAAAACCTGTCGGCGGTGATCATCCGCGCGCAACTGGCCGAAATTCCGCGCCGGATCCGTGATGGGCGCGCCGGGCATGACCGGGTCGCGGCGGCGCTGAATACCTCGCCATGGCTGTCCGTGCCCGCCCCGCTGCCGGGCGAATTGCGCGCCCCCGACAGCATCCAGTTCAACCTGACCGGCATGGATGACGCGCAGGCCGATGTCTTCGCCGCCGAGGCTGCCGCGCGCGGGGTGAAGGTGCAGATCTTCGGGCGCAGCACCGATAATGCCCGCGCCTATTGGAATTGGCAGTTTCTAGGCGATCTGCCGGAGCTGCCTGCGACCCGCGCCATGCTGATGAACGCCTGTGACGTGCGCCTGCCTGCGCGGTTGACGCCTGCGGAGCTGGATTTCATCGCGGATGCGCTGATCGGCGCGGCAGGGGCGGCAATGGCGGGGCCGCCGGTCGCGGCCTATGGCACCTGAGCGGCGCTAGCGCAGCAGCAGCGGCTCCCCCAGCCAATCGCGCAGATGGCTGGTGACACGCTCGGGCTGTTCCAGCGTCGGCATGTGGCCCGCGCCCTCGATCACCTCAAGCTGCGCGCCGGGGATCAGCGTCGCCATCATCTCATGCCTGCGCACCGGGGTCATCCGGTCATGCGCGCCGACCATGACCAGCACCGGCATCCGCAGCTGGCGCAGCATCGCCTGCTGATCCCGGCGCCGCTGTAGCGCGCGGCTCTGCCGGACAAACACCGCAGGCCCCAGCGCCATCCCCATCTCGACAAATATCGCCTGCATTGCCAGCCGCCCCGGACCGGGCGCGAGGTAATCGAGCCGCATCACGTCGCGCAGCATCTCCTCCAGTCGACCATGCCGCGCCGCGATCATCTGCGGCTCGCGGAACGCGGCCTGCGCCGCGCTTTCGCCCAAGGGGCTGGTATCCATCAGGCACAGGCGAGAAATCCGCTCCGGCATGATCCGGGCCAGTTCCATCGCCACCATGCCGCCCATCGAATAGCCCACCAGCGCGAAACGCGGCGGGGCAGAGGCAGCGATGCGCGCGGCCAGATGCTCTATGCTGGACGCGCCCGAAATTGGGGCGAACTGCACCGGGTGTTGCCCGGCGAGGCTTTGCATTTGTGGGGCGAACAGCCTGAAATCACACATCATACCAGGGACGAAGAGCACCGGCTCCGGGCTTGTCCCATCCTGCGTGTCCAGCATGATCGGCCCTCCTGTCCTGCGATCAGACCGAAGTGTCGCGGCCAATGCAATAATGCAATCCGCGTTTGCTGGATCGTCGTCCCAAAGGTGGCGTGATTACATCAGATCCCGTGCAAGCCGGTCCGCGTCGCGCGCCAGCCTGCGGGCATTGACCGTCAGCATCCGACCCTCGCCCACCACCCGGCGGCCTTCGACGATCAGATCTCGCACCCGGCGCGGACCGGCAAAAAGCAGCGCGGCCTTGTCCCAACTTCCCGCAGCCTCGATCCCGGACATGTCCCATATCGCCAGATCCGCGCGCTTGCCCGGCGTGAGGGAGCCGATCTCATCGGCGCGGCCCAGCACGCGCGCGCCGCCCATTGTCGCGATCTCCAGCGCCTCGCGCACCGACATGGCATCCGCGCCGCGCGCAACCCGTTGCAGAAGCATCGCTTGGCGCGCCTCGCCCACCAGATCGCCCGTGTCGTTGCTGGCCGTCCCATCGACGCCCAATCCCACCGGCACGCCCGCATCGCGCATGGCCCGCACCGGGGCGATCCCCGACCCCAGCCGACAGTTGGAGCACGGGCAATGCGCGACCCCGGTGCCGCTGGCTGAAAACAACGCGATCTCATCCGCATCCAGTTTCACGCAATGAGCATGCCAGACGTCGTCGCCGGTCCAGCCCAGATCCTCGGCATATTGGCCGGGGCGGCAGCCGAACTGAGCCAGCGAATAGGCGATATCCTCGTCATTCTCGGCCAGATGCGTGTGCAGCCGCACGCCCTTGTCACGGGCCAGCACCGCCGCGTCGCGCATCAACTCGCGGCTGACGGAAAACGGCGAGCAGGGCGCAATCCCAACCCGCACCATCGCGCCGGGGGAGGGGTTGTGAAACCCGTCGATCACCCGGATGCAATCGTCGAGGATCGCGGCTTCGCGTTCCACCAGCGCATCGGGTGGCAGGCCGCCGTCGCTTTCACCAATCGACATCGCGCCCCGCGTGGGATGGAACCGCAGGCCAACCTCCGCCGCGCCGGCAATGGAATCCTCCAGCCGCGCGCCGTTGGGAAACAGGTAGAGGTGATCGGAACTGGTGGTGCAGCCCGAGAGCGCCAATTCCGTCAGACCCAGCATTGCGGAGACGCGGATATGGTCCGGCCCCATGCGCGCCCAGATCGGATAGAGCGCCTGCAACCAGCCGAATAGCAGCGCATCTTGCCCGGCAGGGACCGCGCGGGTCAGGGTCTGGAACAGATGGTGATGGGTGTTGATCAGCCCCGGCGTCACGAGACACCCGCGCGCGTCGAGGATCTCGGCGCCATTGGCGGGCAAATCTGCGCCCAACTCCACGATCACCCCGTCGCGCAGCCGGATGTCATCCGACCGCTCCCCCAATGCCGGGTCCATCGTCAGGACCGCATCGGCCGCCCGGATCAGCAGGTGGCTCACGCCTTGCTCGCGGCCAGCAGCGCCAGCGCCTCGCCATGGATACCGGGGTTTGCGGCGGCCAGAACCTGTCCGCCCTGATGCACCGGGCCGCCCTGCCAATCGGTGACGATGCCACCCGCGGCCTCGATCACCGCGATGGGGGCGCAAATGTCATAATTTTGCAATCCGGCCTCGATCACCAGATCAATCTGCCCCAGCGCCAGCAGCCCATAGGCATAGCAATCCATACCATAGCGGGTCAGGCGTGCGGCGCGGCTGACCCGCTGAAAGGCCGCATGTTCGTCGGGCGTGCCGATCTCGGGGAAGGTCGAAAACAGGATCGCCCGATCCATCCCGCCCGCCGCGCGCGTCGAGAGCGGCGAGACCCCGCGCGGCGCGCTCAACTGCGCGGTGCCAAAGCCGCCCTCGAACCGCTCTCCCATATAGGGCTGGTCGATCAGGCCGTAGACGGGGCCGTTTTCGGTCACCACCGCGATCAGCACGCCCCATGTGGGCGTGCCGGACATGAACGCGCGGGTGCCGTCGATGGGATCAAGCACCCATGTCAGGCCGCTGGTGCCCGCCTGCGCGCCGTATTCTTCGCCCATGATCGCATCATCCGGGCGCAGCCGTGCCAGCACGTCGCGCATGGCGCGTTCTGCGGCGCGGTCAGCGACGGTGACCGGATCAAAGCCGACGCTGGCCTTGTTTTCAGTGTCGAGAGCGGCACTGCGGAAATGGGGCAGGATCGCCGCGCGGGCCGCATCGGCCAACTCATGCGCGCAGCGTTGCAGCGCATCGCGCGTGGCAGGGTCGAGCATTGGCAAGCTGGCAGTGGCGGACATGGCAGTTCCCCTAACAGGCAAGCGGCGCAACCGCAGGGCCGCGCCGGATTGACACTGGTATTGAATAGGGGGCGGTGCGGGTCAACCCGGCGCCGGAACGCAATCTCCGCCGGACGGGACTAAGACGGCGCACCGTGCGCCGATCAGGCGACGTCGCTCAGAACGCGGGCCAGATCGAACAGGCGGCGGCGCTGGTTTTCCGGGATCGCGTAATAGGAGCGGACCAGTTCCAGCGCCTCACGGTCCGACAGGATATCGCCGGGCAGGCCGGTTTCACCCGCGCTTGCGGCGACACTCGCATCGGCGTTTTCGCTGAAGCCTTCAAAGAAAAAGGCGACCGGAACTTCGAGCGCGTCGGCAATATCCCACAAGCGGGAGGCGCTGACCCGGTTCATGCCGGTTTCATATTTCTGGATCTGCTGAAATTTGATCCCTACCTTTTCGGCAAGTTGTTGCTGGGTCATGCCCACCATCCACCTGCGATGCCGCACCCGCTTGCCAACATGGATATCAACCGGGTGTTTCATTCTAAGGCTCCATCATTTCACGTCAGGGTGTAGTTAGAATTTATCACGCCACTGGGGATTGCCATACTGTCTTTTTAGGTAGGTTCGCCCTCCTCTCGTATTAAGGCTATGAACTAATTAGTAAAATCTTAAGTTTTCCACCGGAGTCGCTATACTTGGCGCTCCGAACTGCATGATTATTCGATCACAAACGGTTGACGTTTAGGTAAATTTTTGCATTATGCAAATCAACCTCCGGGGGCATTTGCATTCTGCACTGCCAAACGAACCCCTCAGATCGCCCGCATCCTGAGGTCGAGTCGATTGCAGGTTTTCGCTTCGGTTGATCTGCAATCATCCCGTGCATCGCCGAACGTTAGCGCAATCATCGGCAAGATGCCTTTGACCTGAGGCGTAGCGCCGCAGCGTACCCGGCAATATTGCGTCAGAGCCTTATGAGAGTGCAGCCTGCGCCTATAGTGCGCATCCCGCGCGCATGCGTCTTTCTACGAGGAGCTTTGCCGTGATCGCCTATCGCTTGCACCAGACCGATACGCCGCCCCGCTGGGATACGCTGCCCAGGTCAGGTCCGAGTTTCGTCCCCGGCGCAGGGGAGGTGCGCGTGGCAATCCGGGCCTGTGGGTTGAATTTTGCAGATTTGCTGATGCTTCAGGGCCGCTATCAGGAGCGTCCAGAACTGCCCGCGATCTTGGGTCTGGAGGGCGCCGGAGTGGTCGAAGCGCTGGGTCCGGGCGTGACATCGCCTGCCATCGGCACCCGTGTCGCGGTGTTCGGCAGCGCCATGTTGGCCAGCCACGCGACAGTGCCTGCCATAGCCTGTCTTCCGATCCCCGATGCGATGAGCTGGCCCGAAGCGGCCGGGTTTCAGATCTCCTACGCTACCTCGCATCTGGCGCTGGTCCGCCGCGCGTGCCTGTCCCCCGGCGAGCGGCTTTTGGTCACCGGGGCCGCGGGAGGCGTCGGGCTGACGGCTATCGAGATCGGCAAGCTGTTGGGCGCCGAGGTCATCGCCTCCGCCCGTGGTGCCGACAAGCTTGAGATCTGCCGGGCCGCCGGGGCGGATCACCTGATCGACGCCGATGCCCCCGACATGCTGGATCAGCTACGCGCCTTGGGCGGCATTGATGTCACCTATGACAGCGTTGGCGGCGACGGTTTCCACAGCGCATTTCGTGCCACCCGGCCGGAGGGGCGTCTGCTGCTGATCGGGTTCGCGGGCGGAGATCTGCCCCGGCTGGCGCCCAACCACATGCTGGTCAAGAATATCTCGGTCATCGGGCATTACATGGGCAGCTACCCACGGTTCAATCCGCAGGCGCTGTCCGCGTCTCTTGCCGAATTGCTGGACTGGTATCGCGCCGGGCGGCTGCATCCGCATATCAGCCATATCCTGCCCCATGACCGGGTGGCGGAGGGGATGGACCTGCTGCGCAGCCGCCGTTCCACCGGCAAGGTCGTGATCGAGATCCCTGATAACGGCTGACATCCGCCCGCGCCGCGGCTCAGCCCGCCTGAGCCGCCAGACGGGGCCGTTCCGGCAGAGAACTGCGATAGGTCGTGCGGATCATCTCGGCAAGCGCGGTGCGCGCCTCATTCCCGGCCAGTTCCGAGGTGTAAAGGTTGATGCGGATCTGCCGTAGATCCGGCAGGGTGCCTTGGTGGTGGATGCGCTCGATATAGGGCGGCTCCATCCCCTCGATCAACGCGTGCACGGCCAGATCCGCGCTCACCGTCGCCTCCACCGTGCGCGTGCTGTCGGATTGCACCGCCATGTCCCACGGGATGCCCGCCGCGTCGAGCGCCTGCTGCACCGATGGTCGGAAGATGCAGAATTGTTCGAATGCCAGCCGCAGGGGACGCTGTTTCCACGCTTGGCCCTCCGGTGCGCCGACCCAGATCAGCGGCACTTCGGTCAGGGTTTCCCCGCCTTCGCCCACCCCGTCCTCAGTCGTCAGGATCATGTCGATATCCCCGCGCGCAAAGCCTTCCCGCAGGGACCGCGTATAGGACGACACCAGCTGCACTTGCATCCGGGGATAGGCGGCGGCGAAGCTTCTCAGCACGCGCGGAATGCAGGGATAGACGATGTCATGCGGCACCCCCAACAGGATCTCGCCGGTAAAATCCTGCGAGGTCAGGCGCCCCAGCGCCTCATCATTCAGCGCCAGCATCCGCCGCGCATAACCCGCCAGCTGATCGCCCTCCGGCGTCAGGGTCATGGTGCGGCTGGAGCGATCCAGCAGCGACAGCCCCAACCCTTCCTCTAGTCGCTTCAGCTGCATCGAGACCGCCGATTGCGTCAGGTTCAACGCCCCCGCCGCCCGGGTCACGCCGCCTGCATCAGCGACGGTGATGAAGGACCGCAATGTGGTCAGATCAAGGTTCCGGGGCATCGGGCCGCTCCTTTTACATCACACAATGTGATGTCGGGTATCATTATCATTCGTTTCATAAATTATGCGGGTTCTGGCAAAACGATCAAGAGAAATGATTTCGCACAGACTGCAATCACCGAACTTGAAGGAGTGACCCCATGCTTACGACATCTCCCCGCCGCCAGACGCACATCCTCACCGGACGGTGTGCACAGGGTCCGCGCGTCGGCTTCTGGCAGCATCTGCGCGTCATGCAATCGCTGCGGCGTCAGCGGCGGGCGTTGGATCGGCTGGACGCGGCGCAGCTTGCCGATATCGGCCTGTCGCGTAATGTGGCCTCCCGCGAAGCCGGTCGGCATTTCTGGGATCTGCCGCAGAACTGGTGAATTCGCCCGCCAGCCGCGCCCCGGCTAGATCACATTCGCGCCATCCTGAGCGATCGGACACAGTGTTGGGTGCAGCATCCTTGTGCAAATAGGCCGCAAACCGGGCTTCATGCACGATATCAGCGGGCTGGCATCTTGAAACGGAGGCCACAATTCCCGATATTCAAGCCCAAGCGTCCGGCATGTGCCGGGCTGTCTGATCCCGCTTGAGGAGGCTTAAATGGCAGACTACCAGACGATCCGGACGGTCGGCGCCGGTGCCCGTACCGCCCAGATCGACGAGGGCCTTCGCGCCCATATGAACAAGGTCTACGGCACGATGTCGGTTGGCATGTTGCTGACCGCACTGGTGGCCTGGGGCGTTGGCACTAATGAACAATTGGTCGCGACCATCTTTATGTCGCCGCTGAAATGGGTCGTGATGTTCGCGCCTCTGATCATGGTCTTCGCCTTCGGCGCCATGATCAACAAGATGAGCGCCGCCGCCGCGCAGCTGTTCTTCTACGTCTTTGCCTCCGCTATGGGCCTGTCCATCGCGTGGATCTTTGCCGCCTATACCGGCTTCTCCATCGCGCAGGTCTTCCTTGTGACCGCCATCGCGTTCGCCGGGCTTAGCCTGTGGGGTTACACCACCAAGAAGGACATCTCCGGTTGGGGATCGTTCCTGATCATGGGCGTGATCGGCCTGATCGTCGCGTCGATCGTCAACATCTTCCTGGCGTCGCCCGCGATCATGTTCGCGATCTCCGCTCTGGGCGTTCTGATCTTTGCTGGTCTCACCGCCTATGACACGCAGAAGATCAAGAACAACTACCTTGCCCACGCCGCGCATGGCGATTCCGAATGGCTGGGCAAGGCCGCGATCATGGGTGCGCTCCAGCTGTATCTGGACTTCATCAACATGTTCATGTTCCTGCTGCAACTGTTCGGCAACCGCGAGTAATCGCCTGCCCAGCAGCCCGGCCGATCCCGGTCGCAGCCTTCAAACCCCGCCGCATCGCCGGCGGGGTTTTTCTTTGGGCGGGAGGGCGCTAGGCGTCGCGCCGCGCGAGGATCCGGGCAATCGCACGGTCGGCCAGCCAATGCAGCAGCACGGTCATCACCGCCAGCGTCAGAAGCGCCGCGAACATCAGGTCAATCCGCGCGCGCCCATTGGCCAGCAGCATCAGATAGCCCAAGCCCCGCGATGCCCCGACCCATTCGCCGATCACCGCGCCGATGGGGGCATAGACCACCGCCAGCTTCAGCCCCGTCAAAAACCCCGGCAGCGCCGCAGGTATGCGCACCCGCCACATCAGCCGCCAGCGCGTCGCGCCCATCACCTGCGCCTGTGCCAGCCAGTCAGGCGGCGTGCGCAGCAGCGCATCCAGAAAGGCCGAGGTTACGGGGAAATAGATAATCAGCAGCGCCATCGCGATCTTGGACAGCAGCCCATAGCCGAACCACAGCGTCAGGATCGGCGCCAGCGCGAAAACCGGCACCGCTTGGCTGAACACCAGCAGCGGCTGCACCAGACGGCGCAGGCGGGCACTTGATGCCAGCACCACCGCCGACACCCAGCCCAGTCCCGCCCCAAGCGCCAACCCCGCCAGCACCTCGGTCAGCGTGACCAGCGCGTGTTCGGCAATCAGCGCGCGGCTCACCCAGAGCCGCAGCGCCACCGCTGCCGGGGCCGGCAGGATAAAGCTGGGCATGTCGAGCAGGATGACCGCCGCCTGCCACAATCCCAACGCCAGCAGCGCGGGCGCGATCAGATGGATCAGCCTCATGCGGCAGCCTCCAACAGCGCGCGGGTCAGCTGTCCGGTGACGGCCAGTGTCTGGGGCGCGTCGGGTGCGCGCGGGATCGGCGCGGCGGCTGGGGCCACGCGGGTGAGGCCCGCGCGGGTCATGATCAGGATCTCTTGTCCCAGACGCGCGGCCTCGGCCGGGTCATGGGTCACATGCAATACCGTGCGCCCGGCCAATTCGCGTGCCGCCAAGGCCTGCATCGCCGTCCGGGTCGCCACATCCAGCGCGGAGAATGGCTCATCCAGCAACACCACGGGGCGATCTTCGTAAAGCACCCGGGCCAGTGCCGCGCGCTGTCGCTGCCCGCCGGAGAGGGCCCGAGGCTTGCGCTGTGCCAGATCGGCCAGACCCACATCCTCCAGCACACGCGCCGCTCGGTCCGCATCCGTCCGGGTGCCGCGCAGCCGATCGCCCAGCGTGACGTTGGCCTCGATGCTGAGCCACGGCAGCAGCATGTCGGACTGCGCCATCAGGGCCACCCGCCCGGCCAAGGGGTGCCCGTCCGCGGCCACCGCCGCGCCATCCGTCTCGGCCAGCCCCGCGAAGCCATGCAGCAGCGTCGATTTGCCGATGCCCGATGGCCCCAGAAGACACGTCCATTGCCCGCCCGGCGCCGTCATCTCGATCTTGTCAAACAGAACCCGACCGGCCACGCGCAGCGCGCCGGAAAACCGCAGCGCGGGCCCGGTCCTGGGGGCAGTCACGCGATCAGCCCCATCTCCCAAAATCCGACCTCCAGTCGGGTGGCGGTGGTGAAGCGTCGGGTCACCATGGGCCAGCGCGGGCTGTCCTGCGGTGCGTCGCCCAGCCGCCGCGCCACCGCCGCGTCGATCAGCCCGCCGACGGCGCTGCAGACCTGCTGATAATCCTCGCCGCCATAGGTTTCGATCCAGTCGGCATAGGGGTTGGTGGCCAGCGTGCCTGCCGCGCGCGCTTCCGCCAGCAGCCTTGCGCCGATCTCGCCATAGCCCAGCACACAGGGCGCAAGCGCGGCCAGCAGGTCGAGGAAATCCCCCGCATGGCCCGCATCCAGAACGTAGCGGGTATAGGCGATATTGGCGGGCTTTTCCTCCGCTTGGGCCAGCATGTCTTCGTCGATGCCGGCCTTGGCGCAGGTGACGACATGCAGGCGCATTTCCTCGTCAATCAGCGCATGCACCGTCGCGGCGCAGAGGCGCATTTCGTCGATTGTGTCGGCCTTGGTCACCGCCAGCGCCCATGCCCGCGCAAAATGCACCAAAAACAGGTAGTCCTGCACCAGATAGCCGAGATACGCGTCGCGCGGCAGGCTGCCAGTCCCAAGCCCCGTGACAAAGGCGTGGCGGGTATAATCCCCCCACGCCTCGCCCGCCGCCTGCCGCCAAAGGGGGAAGGTCGCGCCGTAGCTCATTGGCTCGCATCCGTCGCAGCATCGGCCTCAACCCCGGCGATCAGGTCGCTGACGGGGCGGGTGGTCTCGATCAACCCGGCCTCTCGCAGGAACGTCTCGAACTCGGCATAGCGCGCGGTATCAACCGCGGCAGGACGCAGGGCAAAGCGGGGCAGCGTGTCGGCCCATGCTTTCTCGTTCAGCTCGTCCTTCAGCTCGGCGGAGGTGCCGGCGAACAGCTCCCAGCTGTCTTGCGGGTGGTTGACGATATATTGCACCGCCCGCGCCGTGGCGCTCAGGAAACGGTCGATTTTATCCGCGTCTATCTTGTCCGGGTTGGCGACATAGATCAGCTCATCATAGCTCGGCACGCCGTGTTCCTCGGGGTAGAAACATTTGCCCGCGACGCCTTCGATTTCCATCTGGTTCAGCTCGAAATTTCGGAACGCGCCGATCACCGCATCGACCTGACCCGACATCAGCGAAGGCGACAGCGACCAGTTGACGTTGACCAGTTCCACATCGTCCAGCGCCACGCCATCCTGCTGTAGCATCGCGGTCAGCAGCGCCTCTTCGACGCCCGCGATGGAAAAGCCGATCTTGCCGCCCTTCAGATCCGCGAGGCTTTTGATCGGGCCGTCGGCTTCGACCAGCAGACAGTTTAGCGGGGTGGAGACCAGCGTGCCCACGGCCTTCAGCGGCATTCCTTCGGCGACCTGCAAATGCAGCTGCGGCTGGTAGGAAATCGCCAGATCGGCGCGCCCTGCTGCGGCCATTTTCGGCGGATCGGCGGGATCGGCGGGGGCGATCACCTCGACCTCCAGCCCGGCCTCGTCGAAATAGCCCAATTCCTGCGCGACAATGATCGGGCCGTGATCGGGATTGACGAACCAGTCGAGGATGACGGTCATCTGGTCCTGCGCCAGCGCGGGCGTGGCCAGCAGTGACAGCGATAGCGACAGGGTAGGGGCGAGTTTCATGGAGTGTCTCCGGTTTGGGGATCGCCAAGTGCGACAAGGGTGATGGAGCCGGGCCAGCGCGCGGCCAGCCGTTCAGCCGCCGTCCAGGACCTGAGCCCGGAGCGACAGCACAACACCGCGCGCCGGTCGGGCGCGGGCAGGGGGGTGAATGTGTCGATCTGTTCGACGCGCAGGCGCTGCGCGTCCGGGCGCACCAACGGCGCCTCATCGGCGGCGCGCAGGTCGATGACGACATCCTCGGGCGTGATGTCATGCGCATCAATGAAGCGCGGCGCATGAGCGGGCTCTGGCGCGCCGTCAAAACGGAATCCGCCAAAGCGCATCGTGCCCGCGTCAAAGCTGACCATGCGGCCCAGCGGCGCGGGCGCGAGCCCGGCGATCTGCGCCAGCGCCATCTGGGCCTGCAAGCCGCCGATCACGCCCACGACCGGGCCCAATACGCCATCCTCGGCGCAGGAGCCCATGCGTTGCGGCAAGTCGGGGAACACCGCGCGCAGCGAGGGCGCGCCGCTGCAGAACCCGCCGACATAGCCTTCGGTGCCCACGACCGACGCGTGGATCAGCGGCAAACCTGCGGCCATGCACAGGTCCGAGGCGATGTAGCTTGCCGCGAAACTATCGGCGCAATCCAGCACCAGATCCATGCCCTCCGCCAGCGCGGTCGCGGTGGCGGGGGTGAAGCTGCCCTGCACCGGCTCGACCCGCGCTTCGGCGTTCAGCGTGGCAAGGCTGCGCGCCGCCGTCTGCGCCTTGGGCTGGCCCAGATCGCTTTCGCGGAACAGCGTCTGACGGTGCAGATTGCCAATCTCGACCACATCCGGGTCAACCAGCCGCAGATGGCCCACACCCGCCCCGACCAGATATTGCAGCACCGGTGCCGCCAGCCCACCCGCGCCGATCACCAGCACCCGCGCCCGCGCCAGCCGCGCCTGCGCAGCTGGTCCCATGCCGGGCACGGTCAGTTGCCGGGCATAGCGGCTCATCGCGTGACCTCGATCCAGTCGCGCAGGCGGGCTTCGGGGTCGGCGTTCAGGGTGATGTCAGTGACGGCGGAGACGATATCCGCGCCCGCGCCAAAGGCCTCGGGCGCGCGCGCTACGCTCAGCCCGCCGATGGCGACCAGCGGAATATCCCCGATCCGGTCCTTCCACTGGCGCACCCGGCCCAGTCCCTGCTGATGCCATTTCATTTGCTTCAGGATCGTGGGCCAAACCGGCCCCAGCGCGATATAGCCGGGATCGAGCGCCAGCGCGCGCTCCAGCTCCGCCTCGTCATGGGTCGAGACGCCCAGCCGTAGCCCGGCGCGGCGGATGGCGGGCAGATCGGCCTCGTCCAGATCCTCTTGGCCCAGATGCAGCCAATCGCAGCCCAGCTCAATCGCCAGCCGCCAATGGTCGTTGACCACCAGCACCGCGCCTGCCGCGCGGCACAGATCGCGGCCCCGGATCAGTTGATCGCGCAATTCCTCCTCAGACATATCCTTCAGCCGCAACTGCACCAGCTTCACGCCCAAGGGCAGCGCGCGCTCCAGCCACGCCACATCGTCGAAGATCGGGTAAAAACGGTCGAGCGTCATTCCAGCACCGCCAATCCCAGCACGGGGGTCGAGGGCGCGGCCATGTCGCGCGGCTCCATCGGGTCGGCCTCATAGGCCAGCCGCCCGGCCTCCAGCGCGCGGGCAAAGCCTTCGGCCATGGCCGCCGGATCGCCCGCCTTGGCAACGGCGGTGTTCAGCAGCACGGCGTCAAAGCCCAGCTCCATCGCCATCGCGGCCTGTGACGGCAGGCCAAGGCCCGCGTCGATCACCATCGGCACATCGGGAAATTGCGCCCGCAGGCTGCGCAGCCCGTAGATGTTGTTGAGGCCCAGCCCCGTGCCAATCGGCGCGCCCCAAGGCATCAGCACCTCGCAGCCCGCCTCCAGCAGCCGCCCGCCCAGCACGCCATCCTCGGTCGTATAGGGGAACACCTTGAACCCGTCGCCCGACAGGATGCGCGCGGCCTCCAGCAGGCCAAAGGGATCGGGCTGCAACGTGTCGGCATGGCCGATCACCTCCAGCTTGATCCAATCGGTGCCGAACAGCTCGCGTGCCATATGCGCCGTGGTCACCGCCTCGCGCACCGAATGGCATCCGGCGGTGTTGGGCAGGACGGGGATGCCCAGATCGCGGATCATCTGCCAGAAGGCTTCGCCCGCGCCGCCCTCTCCGCCAGCCTCGCGGCGTAGCGAGACCGTGGCGATGCCCGCGCCGGAGCGGCGGAAGGCCTCCGCCAGCGCCTTGGGCGAGGGGTATTGCGCGGTGCCCAGCATCAGGCGCGATGTGACCTCAGTGCCATAGAATATCGGCATGTCAGCCTCCCTGCCGTGGGGCGAGGATTTCCAGACGGTCGCCCGGCTCCAGCCCTTGGGCCGCGCGGGCGGTGGCGGGCACGAAGGCCTCGTTCAGCGCGGTCGCGACCCGCGCCTCGCCATAGCCCAGTTCCACCAAAGCGGCGACGAGCGTCGTGGCGCGGACCTCCTGCGCGGTGCCATTGACGTGGATCTTCATTGCAGAACCTCCGGTTCAGCGCCGTCCAGCAGCAGCTCCGCCAGCATCCGCGCCATCGCGGGGGCCAGCAGAAAGCCATGCCGGAACAAGCCGTTGACATGGATGCGCCCGGCATCGCGGGTGATCCGGGGCAGATTATCGGGGAAAGCAGGGCGGGCATCCGCGCCCAGCTCCAGCACCTCCGCCTCGGCAAAGGCGGGGTGAAGGGTGTAGGCCGCGTTCAGCAATTCAACGACCGAGCGCAGGGTGGCTGGGCCGCGCCGGTCGCTTTCGATCTGCGTCGCGCCCAGCATGTAGATGCCCGCGCCGCGCGGCACGATATAAAGCGGATGACGCGGATGCAGCAGCCGCACGGGCCGGGTGATGTCGATATCGGGCGCGCGCAGCAGCACGGTTTCACCCCGCACGCCGCGCAGATTCGGCAGCAGATCGCGGGCCGCCAGACCCCGGCAATCAATGAGCGTGCCGCCCAGGGGCGCCTCGGCCTGCACCGTGACACCCTGCGCCTCCAACCCCTCCCGCAGCGCGGCGAGCGCCTGTCGCGGGCTCAGATGTGCCTCGGTCGGGAAATGCAGCGCGCGGGCAAAGCGGTCGGCAAGCGCAGGCTCCAATTCCCCTAGCCCCTGTGCGTCCTGCCAGTCATGCGCATGGGTGCGGCGCGCGAATCGGTCCAACTCGCTGCGGTCCCGGCTCGGCGCGACGACGAGAGACCCCCGCCGCGTGACCTCTGCACCCGCCGCCTGCCACCAATCGGCGGCTTCCTGACCCAGCCGGGTCACAGGCTCCTCGGCGGTTTCGCTTTCGCAATGGGGGGCCAGCATCCCACCGGCCCACCATGAACAGGCGGCGGGGCCGGGGGCCTCGGCCTGTGCGGGATCGATCAGCGTGACCTCGGCACCGCGTCGGGTCAGTTCCCACGCCGCGCTCAGCCCCGCGACACCGGCCCCAAGGATGGTGACCGCGCCGCTCATGTCCAAAGCTCATGGAAATGATGCACCGGCCCGTGGCCTTGGCCCACCTCCAGCGCATCGGCCCCGGCAATCGCGCCCTGCAACCAGCCATGCGCCCGCGCCACCGCGTCGGGCAGGGCGCGTCCCCGCGCCAGTTCGGCGGCGATGGCCGCGGCATAGGAACAGCCCGTGCCATGGGTGTTGCGGGTGGCGATGCGCGGGGCGCTGAAGTCCTGCACAGTGTCGCCGCTCAGCAGCAGGTCGCGACAGACCTCCCCCCGGCCATGCCCGCCCTTCATCAGCACCGCGCGCGGTCCCAGCGCCAGCAGCGCGCGGCCCTGCGCCAGCGCGGCGTCGGGGGTGGCGACCTCCGGCTGGTCGAGGATCTGCGCGGCCTCCGGCAGGTTCGGCGTCAGCAGGGTCGCGCGCGGCAGCAGATGTTGCACCAGCGCGTCGATGGCCGCGCGTTCCAGCAGCGCATCGCCCGATTTCGCCACCATCACCGGGTCCAGCACGATCGGCCCGTCAAAGCCCGCCAGCGCCTGCGCCACCGCCGTGACCAGAGGCGCGGTGCCCAGCATCCCGATCTTCACGGCGTCGATGGCAATGTCATCCAGAACCGAGCGGATCTGTGCGGTGACAAGATCCGGTTCCAGCGGATGCACGGCCTGCACGCCCACGGTATTTTGCGCGGTGATCGCGGTGATTGCGGTCGCGGCATAGACGCCCCGCGCCGAGGCGGATTTGATGTCGGCCTGAATACCGGCGCCGCCGCCGCTATCCGAGCCCGCGATGATCAGAAGCTTGCCGATCGTCCCCATGGTGCACTCCGGTTGCGGGGTGCCGATGTCGGGACGCGGAGGGCGCAGCCAAATGGATGGCGCGCCAAGATCGATCTCCGTTCCCTACGCCGGCATTGCCCGGATCAGGTTCGATGGGTCGGCATTGCAGCCTCTCAGCCCTTGCGGGCACCCCAACGGATATGGCGGAGGTATCAACTGCGTGACCTGCGGTCAATCGCCCTTCGGAGATTGGTCGCGGGAGTGGACAGGGGAAATTGGCGCGTCATCCGGCTGCGTCAGGGGAGGCGCGGCGGGGCAGTCTGAGCCACCCCAGACCGGGGCACGTTACGAGGGCTGGCTGGGCAGCTGGCCCGTGGAAATGATGTTCCGCCGGCACATACGAAAACGGCCGCACCCCGAAGGGTACGGCCGTTTCTCAATCCTTGCGGATCAGGCTAGATCACTTGATCTTGCCTTCTTTGTATTCGACGTGCTTGCGCGCGACCGGGTCGTATTTCTTGACGACCATTTTTTCGGTCATGGTCCGGGCGTTCTTCTTGGTGACGTAGAAGTGGCCCGTGTCAGCGGTCGAGTTCAGACGGATCTTGATCGTCGTCGGCTTCGCCATTGGGTATCTCCTGCAACGGGGCAGTCGGGCCGCCCGTGAAAGCTTGAAGCCCGCCTTCTAAACGGATCTCGATCCGAGTCAACACCATACGCATCGGATTCGTCGGGTTTCGCAGGCCGATTTGCGCGGAGGGCCTGTAAGCCGGATTTTGTCGAGGGCGCGCGCCCGAAAGCACGGCCCAAGGATGACCATTCGTCTGCGCCGCCGGTTGCCCGACGGCTCTAGCCGCCTACCCGAACCTCAGGGCCGAAGCAGGCCCGGGGTTGCCCCCGTGAGGTTCCTATTCGGCGTTGCTCCCGGTGGGGCTTGCCATGCCGGTGACGTTGCCGCCCCCGCGGTGGGCTCTTACCCCACCGTTTCACCCTTACCCGGCCTGAGCCGGGCGGTCTCATCTCTGTGGCGCTCTCCGTCGGGTTACCCCGCCCGGGCGTTACCCGGCACCGTTGCTTCATGGAGTCCGGACTTTCCTCGCAGTTCCCCTTGCAGGGCCCACGCGGCCATCCGGCCCTCCGCGCGAGCCGGGGTGTAGGGCCGGCGGAGCCAGCGGTCAAGCGGAAGCGCGCCGGGGCGTTGGGGGAGGGGACGCCCTGCTCGTGTTGAGCGCACCCGCCCGCGAACAAGGCGAAGCCGCGCGGGCGAGCGCCTGCCCGTCCTCGCGGGCTGGCGCTTTGGGAGGTTGCGCTGACCACTGAGCGGGGAGGTGGTGCTACCATTAAGCACACCGTTCAATTGTAGCAGCGCCACCCCACGAGCAGGCTACCATTATGCTGAGCGCACCCACCCGCGAACAAGGCGAAGCCGCGCGGGTGAGCGCCTGCCCGTCCTCGCGGGCTGGCGCTTTCGGATCTCGTGCTAACCACCGAGCGGGGAGGAACGCGACACCATAAAGCGCACCGTTCAGTTGTAGCAGCGCCATCCCACGGCCAGGCTACCGAAGCGCCAAAGAGCCCCCGCCCGCGAACAAGGCGTAGCCGCGCGGGCGAGCGCCTGCCCGTTCCGGCGGGCTGGCGCTTTGCCACCTCTCGCTGACCTCTGAGCGGGGAGGAACGCGACACCATAAAGCACACCGCTCATTCGGTGCTGCGCCAGCCCACGGGCAGGCTGGCGTTGCACCCGCACCTCGAAGAGTGCCGCAGCCGCCGCGCCCAGCCTTAATCCCCAGCCACCGGCCAGCGAACCGCGACCTCCGCCGCCAGTCCCGCATCGACCGCATCGAGGGCCGCGCCGCTCGGCGCCCAGGGGCGGAACCTCTGGCGGAATGCCTCCAGCACATCCTCGGGCGCTAGGTCGTCGCCCTGCACATAGCCGATC
This sequence comes from Marinobacter sp., assembly GCA_040119125.1. GTDB lineage: Bacteria > Pseudomonadota > Alphaproteobacteria > Rhodobacterales > Rhodobacteraceae > Pacificitalea. The sequence goes on along the minus strand of JBEDTR010000006.1, from coordinate 7,498 downwards.
CGCGCGGCGGCACCGGCGAAATCTGTCGGCTCAGCCGATACGCCGCCATCCGGCCACACCGCCATTCCCCCCCGCGCCAGCCGTCGCCAGTCAAACCGGCGACCGGGATCGACCTTACGCCGCAGCGCCATGTCCGAATGTCCGATCACCCGCTCGGGCGGCACGTCCCAGCGCGCCATGATGCCGGGCAGCAGCGCCTCCAGCGCATCCATCTGCGGCGCGGCAAAGGGGGTGCGCCCGGTATTCGCCAACTCGATCCCGATCGAGCGGGAATTCACATCCACCACCGGCCCCCATGCGCCGGCACCTGCGTGCCACGCACGAAGCGCTTCGGGGACAAGCCGCCACACCGCGCCATCGGGGTCGATCTGATAATGCGCGGAAACCTCGGCCTGCGAATTGCACAACCACGCGCGCGACGCGCCCGGATCGGCCATCGCGGTGAAATGCAGCACCACCATGTCCGGCCGCGCAGCATTGCGGCGTGGTCCTTGGTTGGGCGAGGGGCAATCACGCAGGCGTAACGCCCCGGATATCTCATCCGTGGCGGACATCTCATCCGTCGCGGCCAAGGCCGCTGTGTCAGCGCGCGGGATCACTGCCACCTGCCACGGCTCGCGTCGCTCAGCCGCGCACGGCGCGGAACGGTGCGGGGTCCCAGCCGCAGGCATAGCCGTCGCCATCAGGGTCCAACGACATGCGGTCTTTCTGCGGGCCGCCTGCCTTCAGAAACGCGATCTGCGCCAGATCGGGCGAGGGATATTGCGCGCAGTTGCGCGCCGCGCGGCTGGCGCTGTTGAACAGGCCGCGGGAATAGACCGGCTGGCCTTTGGCATTGGTGGTCGACAGGGCATAGGCCACGATATTCGGGCCAGCGTCTCCGGTGCGCTGCGGGACGGGGGTGGCTTCGACCTGCACATAGGCGGCGCGCTGACGCTCCAGCCGCTCGGCGTCCGATTCGATGCTTTCGCGGGCGCTGACGGCCTGAAAACTCTGCTCGTCCGAAATCGCACTGTCGCTGCTGCCACCGGAAACGCGCGGCGGGGTGACGGCCACGGTCACGCCCTGATTGCCCACACCCGCCGGGGCGGGGATGACAGCGGCGGCGCTGGTGCCCGGTGCCGATAGCGGCGCGCTGACGATGGCGCCGTTGCGCACGGCGGGCGCGCCGGTGGCTTCGGGCGGCAGCACCGTGTCGCTGGTGCGCAGTTCCGCATCGCGGGCTTCCCGGTAGGTGGTGTAATCGCCAAAGCCCACCCCCGCGGCGCTGTCGGGCACCTCTGGCTGACAGGCGGCAACCAGCGTCAGGGCCAACGCGCCAAGCCCCAGACGGGCAAGGCGGCCACGCCCGGCTGCGGCGTCATGACGGAGAAGCCCGGACGCGCGGACCGGCAGGGAATGGGGCAGGGACATGAGCGTATCCTCAGGTATCGCGGATCACATAAAACGGTCGGGTGACGCGCAGGTTACCACCAGCGTGCCGGCTTGGAAACGAAACCCGCGGCCTTTTCCAGCGCATGGGCGGTGTTCAGCAGATCGGCTTCTTCCCACGGGCGACCCACCAGTTGCAGGCCCAGCGGCAGTCCGGCCCGGTCCAGCCCGGTCGGCACCGACACGCCCGGCAAGCCGGCAAGGTTCACGGTCACGGTGAACACGTCATTGAGATACATCGCGACCGGATCGGCCTCGGTCATCTCGCCCAGCCCGAATGCGGCGGTGGGCGTGGCGGGCGTCAGGATCGCATCGACCCCTTGGGCGAAGGCCTGCTCGAAGTCGCGCTTGATCAGCGTGCGGACCTTGCGCGCGCGGTTGTAATAGGCGTCGTAGAACCCGGCGGACAGCACATAGGTGCCGACCATGATCCGGCGCTGCACCTCATGGCCGAAACCTTCGGCACGGGTCTTTTCATACATCTCGGTGATGCCGTCGCCCTGCGCCAGCTTGGCGCGATGCCCAAATCGCACGCCGTCATAACGCGCAAGGTTCGACGAGGCCTCGGCCGGGGCGATGACGTAATAGGCGGGCAGGGCGTATTTCGTATGCGGCAGGGAGATATCGGTGATCGTCGCGCCCGCATCGCGCAGCATCTCGGTGCCCTCGCGCCACAATGCGTCCACCTCATCGGACATGCCATCCATGCGGTATTCGCGCGGAATGCCGATGGTCTTGCCCCGGATGTCGCCGGTCAGTGCGGCCTCGAAATCGGGCACGGCCAGATCGGCGGAGGTCGAATCCTTCGGGTCATGCCCGGCCATCGCGCCCAGCATGATCGCCGCATCGCGCACCGTCTTGGTCATCGGCCCGGCCTGATCGAGCGAGGACGCATAGGCGATGATGCCCCAGCGGCTGACCCGGCCATAGGTGGGCTTCAACCCGGTGATGCCGGTGAATGCCGCAGGCTGGCGGATGGAGCCGCCGGTATCGGTGCCCGTTGCGGCCAGACACAGATCCGCCGCCACTGCTGCCGACGACCCGCCAGAGGAGCCACCCGGCGTCAGCGCCGTGTCGTCGCCTTCGCGGCGCCACGGGTTGACCGCGTTGCCATAGGTGGAGGTCTCGTTGGACGAGCCCATGGCGAATTCATCCATGTTCAGCTTGCCCAGCATCACCGCGCCCGCGTCGAACAACTGGGTGGTGACGGTGGATTCATATTCCGGGCGGAAGCCCGACAGGATCGCGGAGGCGGCCTGCGACTCCACGCCACGGGTGCAGAACAGATCCTTGATGCCCAGCGGGATGCCGCACATGTCGGGCAGGGCAGTGGCCCCGCCTTCGCTGATGCGCGCATCGGCGGCGCGGGCCTGTTCCAGCGCAATGTCCGGCGTCTTGTGCACAAAAGCGCCAAGCGCAGCGGCCCCGTCGATTGCCGAGAGGCAAGCTTCGGTCAGCGCAACGGATGTGGTCTCGCCCCGGCGCAGCGCGTCACGGGCCTCGGCAATGGTCAGTTTCGTCAGGTCGGACATGCTCACTCCACCACCTTGGGAACCGCGAAAAAGCCCTCGCGGGCATCGGGGGCATTGGCCAGCACCTTCTCGGGCTGGCTGCCGTCGGTGACGACATCCTCGCGTCGTTTCAGACGCATGGGCGTGACCGAGGTCATCGGCTCGATGCCGTCGACATCGACTTCGCCCAGCTGCTCGATGAAGCCGAGGATTGCGTTGAACTCCTCCGCCAGCGCGGGGAGGTTTTCTTCAGGCACCGCAATCCGGGCAAGCTTCGCCACGCGGCGTGCGGTTTCTGTATCGATGGACATGGTGGGATAAGCCTCTCGATTGGTCGGGGCATCGTCTAATGCGTTTCCCCGCGCGATGGAAGGGGCAGGGACGCCCACGGGCATGTATCGCGCGCCACCACCCCGCCCGGCCAAGCAAAGCGCGCGGGCCAGCGTCCGCTTGACCGCCTCACGCTGACCTCGGAGCGGGAAGAATCCGGTGCCATCAGCACACCGCTAGGGCAAGCTTGGCGCGCGTCTCCACCACGACAGTCGCAAAACTCTGGACCTCAGCGCACCCGCCCGCGAACAAGGCCAAAGGCCGCGCGGGCGAGCGCCTGCCCGTCCCCGCGGGCTGGCGCTTTGGGATCTCACGCTGACCTCGGAGCAAGGAGGTGTTTAGCAATATAAAGCACACCCGCCCATCCGTCGCATCGCCACCCCACGGGCAGGCTTACGAAGCACTTACATGAAACGAACGCTGGTGCATCGGGTATCCGAACCGCGCCGAAGACCGTTCCTACGGGCTCGCCCCCGATGAGCCACACGCACCCGCCCGCGACCAAGGCCACAGGCCGCGCGGGCGAGCGCCTGCCCGTCCCCACGGGCTGGCGCTTTGCCACCTCACGCTGACCTCGGGCCGGGGAGGGGTCTGGCACCATAAAGCACGCCGCTCATTCGTTGCTGCGCTATCCCACGGGCAGGCTCACGTTGCGCTTACATAAACGAACGCTGGTGCATCGGGTATCCGAACCGCGCCGAAGACCGTTCCTACGGGCTCGCCCCCGATGAGCCACACGCACCCGCCCGCGAACAAGGCCGCAGGCCGCGCGGGCGAGCGCCTGCCCGTCCCCACGGGCTGGCGCTTGATCACCTCACGCTAACCTCGGACCGGAGAGGGCTTGGCACCATAAAGCACACCCGCACCTCCGTCGCATCGCCACCCCACGGGCAGGCTTACGTTGCGCTCACATAGAACGCTGGTGCATCGGGTATCCGAACCTCGCCGCAGAGCGTTTCTAAGTGCTCGCCCCCGATGAGCCATACGCCCCCGCCCGCGAACAAGGCCAAAGGCCGCGCGGGCGAGCGCCTGCCCGTCCCCACGGGCTGGCGCTTGACCACCTCACGCTAACCTCGGAGCAGGGAGGTGTTTGGCACCATAAAGCACACACGCCCAACCGGGGCAGCGCCACCCCACGGGCAGGCTCACGTGCCCACGCCGCCCCAACCCCGGAGCGGAGAAGCCTCTGTCACCCTAAAGCACGCCACGGGCAGGCGACCGATGCGCTCTGACAATCCCCCTCCCAGCCCCCTGCGCACCTTGCCCCGCCCCTCGTTCGCTGCCACCCTCCGGCCATCCGCACCACTCAGGGTGCGCAGCCATCCCCGGAGCCGCGAATGGACCGTCCGATGCTCGGCATTCTGATGATGCTGATGTTCTGCCTGCTTGCGCCGATGGGTGATGCGCTGGCCAAGATCCTTGGCGCGCAGCTTCCTGTGGGCGAACTGGTGCTGATCCGCTTCGGGTTTCAGGCGCTGCTGATGACGCCTTTGGTGCTGGCCACACGCGGGATGGCGGGGATGCGGGTCTCCCGGCGGGTGCTGGGCTTCACCCTGCTGCGGACGCTGTTCCATATCGGCGGCATCACCTCGATGTTTCTCGCGCTGACCTATCTGCCGCTGGCCGATGCCATCGCCATCGCCTTCGTCATGCCGTTCATCCTGCTGCTGCTGGGCTGGCTTTTGCTGAACGAAGAGGTCGGCCACCGTCGCCTCATCGCCTGCTTCATAGGGTTCCTCGGCACGCTTCTGGTAATCCAGCCCAGCTTTGCCGCTGTGGGTGTGGCGGCGCTTCTGCCGCTTGGGGTGGCGGTCTTCTTTGCCAGCTTCATGCTCACCACGCGCGTCATCGCGCGCGAGGTCGACGCGATCCCGCTTCAGGCCCTCAGCGCGCTGATGGCGCTGCCGATCTGCGGGGCGATCCTTTTGGCGGGGCAGGGCAGCGATCTGCCACTGCTGGCGTGGGAGACACCGCCTGCCGGGCTTTGGCCGCTGCTTCTGGCGCTGGGTTGCACCGGCACGGCGGCGCATCTTTTCATGACGTGGTCGCTGCGTTTCGCGCCCGCGGCCACGCTCGCCCCGATGCAATATCTGGAAATCCCCATCGCCACCGTCATCGGTCTGCTGATCTTTGCCGAATTCCCCGATGGTCTGGCCCTTGTCGGGATCTGCGTCGTCATGGCTTCAGGGCTCTATATCGTGTTCCGCGAACGTGCCTTGGCCCAGAAAGCCCGGATCAGCGCCAGCGCGGCGCGTGCAGCACCGCCGCCATCATCACGCTCAGACAGCGGCGCGGCAGGATAAGCAGCATCCCCGGCGCGTTGAATTGCAGCCGCACCGCGCTGCCATCCGCCATGTTCGACGTGCCGATCCGCCGGTCCGGGCCGAAATCCAGACCCTCGATCGGCCAGCGCAGCCCCTGCGACACCCCCGCAACCCGCGCCAGCGGATATAGCGAGACGCGCGTGCCCTCGGGCAAGGTCAGCGCGCAGTCTGGCGGCGCGGCGCAAATCACATCCCGCGCCCCCAGCAACACGCAAGGCCGGTCGCGCCGCGCCACCAGCGTGCTGAAAGCCGCCAGTTCATGGTCGACCCGTCCGCCCAGAAACCCGACCCCCAGAACCAGCGGCGCGGCGATGCTGCGCAGGCATTTGTCGAAATCCGTGCTGTCTTGTTCGGGGATATGATGCAGCCGCTCTGCCGGCACCGCCGCCCGCGCCGCGTCCGAGATCGAATCGAGATCCCCAATTACGGCGCGCGGCACCAGCCCGGCGGCCAGCGCCCGATCCGCGCCACCATCGGCACAGACCAGATCAGGCGCATGGTGCAGCGCCTCTGACAGCAGCTCGGAAGGCGCCTCGCCCCCGCCCAATAAGGTCACTGGGGCAGGGCTGTGCAGGATCGGATCGCTCATGCCTCTACATGCCCGGACGGGCGGTCCGTCACAATCCTGCCGTGAAATGATACCGATGAAAACTCAGTCTTGTTCCGTTTCAGGAACCATTGCGTGGTAAACAGGGTCTCAATGTGTAGCAGGAAAGCGAGTGAAGCGATGGTTGGAGCCAGCAAGATTCTGACCGTGTCCTACGGAACCTTCTCGTGCACCCTTGAGGGGTTCGACGATTCCTTTGGCACGATGAAGGCCATCGCAGAATATTTCCGCGATCTGGCCTCTGACGACCGCTTTTTCGGCGCGGAGCCTCCGACGCCGGATGCTGAAATGCTGCAACGCATTGTCGAAAAAGAGATGCATCGCCGGGTCGATGCCCGGTTGACCAATTCCGGCATCACCCTGCGCCCAAGTGCGGAGCCCGCGTCCAAGCACGCCTCCGCAGTTGAGGCCGATGCGCCCGCCCGCACGCCTGCCAAATCCGCCAGCACTGCGGCCAACGCCACAACCGATGCGGCGCCGGATGCCTCCCACTCCGCCGTCGCGGCCCCGTCCGAATCGCCTGCCAAAGCCTCGCCCGCCGCTGCGTCCGTTTCCCAATCTGCTCCCGACGCCGACAGTGTCGCGGCCAAACTCGCCCGTATTCGGGCGGTCGTGGCGCAGGCTCGCACCGGTGCCGTGATCTCCGAGGCCAGCACCACGCCCGGCTTTCTGCCCGCCGAGGTCGATCCCGAGACCGAAGACAATCTTGACGATCAGGCCCCCGGCATGCCCGCCGCCCGCGCAGATGCCTCCGGCTGGGACGCGCAACGCGCGAATTCCGTCTCGCTAGGCGATCCTGTCGACACAGCCGCGCAGCGCCTGACCGAAGAAACATCCGAGCCCGCTTCGACAGCCTCCGTTGCGGATCGTGCAACCGACGCCGCATCGGCCCCGACGACCGCGCCCGACACAGACACCGACACTTCGCCTGACACCGACACCGACCCTGACGTGATCGAGGAACTCTCCGCCGGCAGCGCCGGTCCCATCCTGTGGCAAGATGACGAAGATGACGCCACCGGCGCGCCGACCCCCGAAGCCACGGTGCCCTTCACCACCGAGGAGGCCCCCGCACCCGCGCCGCACGCGCCAGAAGCGGAGCAGCCGCAAACCGACGCGCTGAACGCAGCCGCGCCGCAAGAAACCTCTTTCGCGCCCGACCTTGATCCCGCATCTTTCGAAGCCGAAGCCGAAGCCGAAGCCGAAGCCGAAGCCGAAGCCGAAGCCGAAGCCGAAGCCGAAGCCGAAGCCGAAGCCGAAGCCGAAGCCGAAGCCGAAGCCGAAGCCGAAGCCGA
>JBEDTR010000004.1:0-354874 GCA_040119125.1 Marinobacter sp. | reverse complement strand
TGGCACCGGAGTCCGTTTAATCGAGTTAGCTTCGACCAGGACGCTTTTGACAAATTCGACGCCACTTTCAACGGATTTTCGGGTGCCGCCACTTTTTTGAATCGTCATCCGCCGAACACCATCATGCTCGTTGAGAACACCGCTTATCTGGTTCACTTCGCAGCCAAGTCCAACCACGATCACATGGCTGATGTTCGGATGGGTGGCGTAGCCTTCGATCACTCGTCGAAGGATCTGCAGTGGCTCTTTAGATGACATGCCGCACCCGGTCTTGTGGGTCAGCGCGACGACACCATCCACGTTTGGATACTCGGCTAGAGGGTCATGGTCTGAGAAAGGGTTCTTTTCAAACGTGCGGGCAATTCCTCGGGCGACACGAGCCGAGCAGTTCACAGTGGTCAGAATGCCAATATAATTTCTGGTTCCGACATCGCCATTGGGACGCACGTACCCCATGAATTCGCGATTGCAATGCGGCTCAGTAAGTGGAATTTCTGACATTGCGTAAGCATATTCGCGCTCAAGTGAATCTATCGCTAAGTTGTGGCTGTGGACATGCCCGCCCTGACCAATATCTTTGGTCACGATGCCGATTACTTCGCCGTAGCGCAGAACTTGATCCCCTTTCTGCATGGCATTTAACGCGATCTTATGACCCGCTGGGATTCGGTCCTTAGCGATCAACCCGTTCTCAAGGTCAGTTCCGGCGGAAATTGATACACGCGCGATTGCCACACTGTCATTGGGATGAAGGTGAATTAGTGGCGAGATATCTCGCTGACTAGTGGCCGTAGCATTGTGCATGTGTGTTCCCTCAACAGTAGTTAGCGAGGCCCACTTCCAAATAGACTGTGCGGCCTTGGCTTCTTGGTAGACGAATCTCCTCACAGACTCCGGCGCCAAGGTGTCAATGTCCAATGCTAGGACGCACCTGACTGATACCGCATTGGCATCAGTTCAGGGTGCGCCGATACCGATTTCCGCTCGACGATCGTGATGAAACACTCGATGGTTAGCCTTTATGGAGGAATTCTATGCCCAGAGAACCAAAGAGCCGCATTGCCAGATCCAGTCTCGAAGACTTCATTGTCAATGTGTTCGCTTCTGCCGGATTGCGCCAAGCGTTGGCCGTTGATGTCGCCGAAACTCTAATAGAGGCTGACATGATGGGGCATGCAACACATGGGCTTGCCCTTGTACCGATGTATCTGAAATCGCTCGCCTCCGGAGGGATGGCGAAGGACGGCGAGATCGAAGTTTTGGCAGATATGGGTGCTTGCGCCACATGGACTTGCAACAGGCTACCCGGCGCTACTGTGGTGAAGCGGGCTATGAATTTAGGCATCGAAAGGGCCAAGATATACGGATGCAGTAACGTTTCAATTACTGACAGCTACCACATGGGGGCGCTCGCCGTATATCTGGTGCAAGCTACGCAACAAGGAATGATGGCAGTTCTTTCTTCTTCGACTCTATCGTCCAACGGTGTTGCACCCTTTGGTGGCACGGTGGGGATCATGACACCGAACCCCATCGCCGCCGGTATTCCCACATCCGGCGATCCGATCCTTTTGGACATTTCAGCTTCGATCACCACCCGCAACAAGTCGATTCAATATGCTGCGGCCGGACGAAGATTCCCTGGCAAGTGGGCGTTGGATATGGATGGAAACCCCAGCGACGACCCCAATGCGCTATTAGACGGAGGTACCCTATTGCCAATTGGTGGTCTGGACCACGGGCACAAAGGGTATGCGCTTGGATTGATGGTCGAAGCGTTAAGTCAGGGGTTCTCCGGTACCGGGCGCCGCGATGAATTGACAGGCACCTACACTTCGGCGTTCCTTCAGGTTTTCGACCCACGGGCCTTTGCCGGCAAAGACGCGTTCACGAACATCACGGATCGTTTGGTAAAGCTGTGCCAAGACAATCCGCCCCGTGCAGGTGTCGACAAGGTTCGAGTGCCAGGAGAAAGCGCGATGATCCGTAGGCGATCCGCAATGGAAAACGGCGTGGAACTGTCCGGACAGATCATGCAGGGGCTTGTGGCTGCGGCCGAGCAGACTGGCGTCGAACTCCCTGACGTTATTACTTAGTCTGACCCTGCATTTGAAAATGCTATACGTGGATTTAGATCCGCGATAATTTGATGATGGCCGGAGTCAAGGTTTTCAAACAATGTTCGAATTACACCAGCTCCGCTGCTTTGTTGCTGTCGCTTCGGAGATGAATTTTCACAGAGCCGCCGAGCGCCTGAACATGACCCAGCCGCCAGTAAGTCGACAAGTGCAGGTGCTGGAACGACAACTAGGTGTTCACCTTTTTGATCGGACAAGGCGGACGATTCGTCTGACTGCGGCAGGAGAGCGTTTCTACGTTGAAGCCCGCGACTTGTTGCGTCGTGCGGAGGATGCAAAAGTGATAGCTCGCTCTGTCGCAAGTGGACATTTAGGAAATGTCAGTCTTGCTTTCATTCCGATCGCCGCAGTGCCCATCGTGCCTGTTATAGCAACTAAACTAGCCGAAGAATTGCCCAACATCCAAATCGTACTGAACGAAATGATGACCGGCGAACAAATTGAGCGACTTCGGACGGGCCAGATAGACATCGGTATTTTGCGCCGCCCTGACAGCTCGTTACCGGGAGAGCAGAGGCTCCTTTTACGCGAACCGTATAGACTGGCGGTCCATCGTGAACATCCCTTCGCCACTCGCGACGACATAACGATCCAAGACTTACATGGTGAGGATCTACTGATGTATTCGCCGGGTCACGGCTGGTACGGCTATAAACTTCTGCATCCGATCTTCGCTGCACATGACGTACGCCCCAACTTCGTTCAGCATGTAGGACAGGCGGTTTCGATGCTTACCCTTGTTAATGTAGGGTACGGTATGGCGCTGGTACCCGAAGGGCTGCGCTTGCTGAGGCTTGAAAACGTGGACCTCCGCCCAATCGAACTGCCACCGGAGGCGACTGCGGATTATCATATCGTAATGAGCGAAGCGCGTAAGGATGATCCAGCGGTGCGTCAGGTATTTCAGTTAATCTGCGATGCGTTCGGCGTGTAGAGCGTAAGCGCGAAGCCGTTCTCCTCCAGCCAAGTGCTCTCGAATAGTGCGAGACCGTCCCTGACAGAGTGATCGGGGATTTTGAATTGGAACGAGACAGCAAATTGGACATCCACTTGGACGCCGTACAGAAAATTGGGATTTCGTGGCTCTAGGTGATTGAAGGGGACATCGGCAACATGTTTGACGAGGCCGCGGCGAGGCTTCACGGTTTGCGTCTACTGGGCAGAACAAGGGAAATCTGCGCATCAGATCGCAGCTATGGCGGGCCATGTGACACTTACAGAGGTCGATCGTTCCACCCGCGCAGCTGATCGGGAACACTTCGTTACACTAATCATGAAATTTCATGTCGATGATCAAGCTGGCATCCGTCAGGCTGTGGAACGAATTTTATGAGCCCGCTGCCTATATTTATTACCTCAGTACGACTGTCAGAAAAGCGGACTGCGATTGCAGCATTGAACTGAACTACGCAAGTGCAGCTCCAAGCCGTGAGCGTCGATTGACACTGGTGGCGGCAAGCTGAAGTTCTCTGCAGTAAAGATCGTGAACGGTGCTTTCCGTCTTGGCGGACATTTTTCGTCGCAAAATGAGTCGGTATATTCACGGTAAAAAATTGAATTTGCTAGATGGCTTGGCAGAGGCGAAATCCCTGAAAATTCTGGGATAGTCATTTTGGCGGGAGCCGTTTCCGTCGGTAAATTTGCCCGTGGGGTCCGGGCTTTTACCGGGTGGCATGAGCCGCACGGCATCACCCAGCTTACCGATCTTACGCCCCCAAAATTGCGCGCCGCTATAGGCTTCGATCACAAAACCGCTCAACCAGCGGCGTCGGTCCCATGAACCTGAAACACCCCTGCGCCAGATCGAGCTCGACGGTGGTCATCTTCGACATGACCGCCCTCCTTGGCGGATCATTGCAGACCCACCTTGGCACATCGATGCCATCGGGGCGGTCACATCATGAGAGCTGCTCTTAGCTGCAATCGCACTAGAGCGGATCAGCCCTTGGCAAAGCTGGTGCCCGGCATCTGAGTTGACATGCCATCGTCGATCACAATTTCCGCCCCATTCATGAACTGCGATGCGTCCGAGGCAAGGAAGATGAGCGGGCCGACAAGTGCGTCGGGTGACATGCAACGGTTACGAGGGTTGCGGGTGGCGAAGGCACGTTCGGCCGCCTCGCGGGAGCCAAGCTTCTGCACTTGCTCGCCGAGGGCGGCGGACGTCAGGATATAGCCGGGATGCAGCGTGTTGATCCGGAGATCGTGGCCCTCGGCGATGCAGCTGGAGGCGGTTTGCGTGGTGAGGCCACGGATAGCGCCCTTGCTCGTCCCATAGGCAACCCCGCTGCGCGCGCCGAAATAGCCGACAATCGAGCCGATATTGATGATCGAGCCGCCGGGCGCCATCGCTTTGACGCCAGCCTGAACCCCGAGGAATGATCCATCGAGATTGACCGCGTGAGACCGCCGCCATTCTTCCAACGGCACATCGGCAAGCACTGCTGGCCGCCCCGGGATCACCCCGGCCACATTGGCGAGAATATTTACCGCGCCCCAAGTCTCGGTAACGGCGTCGAACACCTGTTTCCAGCTTGCTGGCGAGGTGACGTCATGCGGGAGCGCAATGGCGTCTCCGCCGTTCTCGCGGATCGCCTCGGCGGCACGCTCGGCCGCGGTCTGGTCAATATCGCTGAGCGCCACCTTGCTGCCGTTGGCGGCAAGCCCGGCTGCCAGTGCTTGGCCGATCTCTCCACCGGCGCCTGTCACGAGGCTGATTTTTCCGGCAAGGGAGAACAGTCCCGAAGAGTTTTGCGAAATGGTCATATGAGACCTCCCATGCTGGTAATTTTCTCGACGATCGCCCTGTCGCCGTCTTGATGATTGGCGGCGGAGACCCCGGCCGCAAAGCCGGTGGCAAAGGCGGTTCCCATGACCCGGACAGAGGCATAGGCCTGACGATCCGCGCCAATCGTGCGACCGGCAAGAAACAGGTTCTTGACGCCACGCGCCCTGATCGCCCCCATCGGAACATGGGCAAAGCCCGCGCCACCGACATGAGTGTAATCTGCCTTGCCGAGCCGCACATAGTCCTCCATCGGCCAAGCGGCGCGTGCGATACCGTCTGAACGCTGGCGCCCAGAGGAAAGATCGTCGGCGACAATCTCTTCCTCGGCCAAGCAGTGGCGCCCCTCCCGAATACCGACCTGCGGCCCGGTCTGAACGAGCTCTGCCTTCGCGGCGTCGGGCTGAACGTCTCGAAGCATCGCGATGTAGTCATTCGCGGCGGCCCGGGTGTAACGCTCGGCTTCGGAAAGCTCTGCGGAGGTTGCGGACTTGCAGGGGAGATCGATCACCATCCACCAGATGTCATCGCTGCCTTGGATAGGGGCAAAGAACCCACCGTTGGGCCGATGGATCGGATACGCGCCCGATTTATTGTATTCGACCACGGCTTTCGCCAATGCGCTTCGGTCAAACTGGAAGCCGGGGGGCAGGCCACCGACCCTTATCGGCGCGGTATAGGGCTGAAGCTCCCGAGAGTCCGAAGCATCGGCACTCGGCAGGTGAGCGCGTCGCGCCAGATGCGCGTCTCCGGTCGCATCGACAAAGGCACCGGCGCTCAGTTGCAGCGGTCCTTCATGAGCTTCGACAGTCAGAGTGCCAAGACTGCCATCCATAGCCGCGACATCACTCGTTCGGGCGTGCAGCAGGGTTTCGACGCCTGCCTCGGCGAGGCAGCGGTCCATCGCAAGCTTGAGCCGCTCCGGCTCCAGCAACACGATCCAATTGCCGGTCTTGCTGTTCTGGCGTGGTTTGGTGTCCTGCCCCAGCCGCTCCAATTCCGCCATCAGCATATCGCTGGCCCCGGCCACAGCGGGAACGGCCGTTTCTCCGCCATGCTGAAACAGCCCGCAAAACGCGAGGACGTTGCTATTGGTCGCGGCGCCACCGAGAAATCCGTATTTCTCGATCAGCAGCACGCGGGCGCCGGAGCGCGCGGCACCAATGGCCGCACCAAATCCTCCGGTGCCGCCTCCGGCAACGACCACATCGTAATTCGAGGGCATTTCAGTCCTTTCTGGTGGTGGGGTCGAGCTTGTCACGCAGCACGTCGCCCAGCAGGCTGATCGACAGTGTGGTGAAAAATATCAGTGCGCCGGGAATGACGGCGATCCACCAGGCTCTCGCAAGGCTGTCTCGTCCGCTGCCGAGCAACTGGCCAAGGCTTGTCATCGGCGGCTGGATCCCGAGGCCGAGGAAACTGAGCCCCGACTCCAGCAAGATCGTCTGCGGGAAGTTCAGCGTGGCTTGCACGATGATCACATTGGCGATCGTCGGCAGGATGTGGCGCCGGTCAATTACAGCAGGAGAGACACCGATCACGCGGGCAGCCTCGACGAATTGCAGCGTATGTGCGGAAAGCGCGCTGTTGCGCGCAAGGCGGGCGTAGGTTTCCCATCCATAAAACCCGAGCAGGAAGACGAAGAGCGTCATCGACGAGCCAAAAACCGCAAGCACCGAAAGCGCGATGATCATGAACGGCACGGCTGCCTGAAAGTCGATCAGCCCGGTGATGGCGCCATCTACAAACCGGTTGCCGCGCGCGGCGATCAGGCCGAGCGTCGTGCCGAGGATCATCCCGATGATGGTCCCGACGAGCGCCAAGCCGATGCTGACCCGGCTGCCCACCACCAGACGTTCCAAATAGTCGCGGCCCAGTCCGTCAGTGCCCAGAGGGTGATCCCATTCTCCCCCGAGGAAAACCGGCGGCAGATTGCGATCAAGCAGGGACGAGGTGGAGAAATCGTAGGGCGTCAGGAAGTTGCCGAAAGCTGCGAACAGCAAGATGAGCACCAGCACTGCGCCGGGAACAGCGACACGCGCGCGAGGGAGCTTTTGAAACAAGGCCATCAGCTGTTCCTCCGCGCGGTGCCAATCCGCGGATCTAGGAACCCGAGCGCAATGTCGATCACGGTGTTTGACAGGGCCATCGCGACTGCCGAGAAAACGACCACGACCTGCACCACGGCAAGATCGCGCTCGGTCACCGACACCACCAGCAGCCGCCCGACACCGGGCCAGGCGAAGACCGTCTCGGTGACGACGGCCCCGGTGATCATGGTCCCGACGCTGAAGCCGAGCAGGCTGACCAGAGGAATGGTGATGGCGCGCATCGCATGGACAATCAGAACCCGCGAGGGCGTCAGGCCCTTTGCGCGGGCCATTTCGATATAAGGCTGGTTCAACACCTCCAGAAGGGCGGAGCGTGTCATGCGCGCATAAGCGCCGGATGCGGCGAAGCCGAGGGTGGCCGCCGGCATGATAAGGCTGCTCCAGCCATCAAAGCCGCCGCTTGGAAGCCATCTCAGATTAAGCGTGAAGAGCAGGATCAGCAGGATGCCGAAAAAGAAGTTCGGCATCGCGAACCCGAAGACCGAGAATGTCATGAAGAAGCGGTCGATCAGGGTGTTGCGGTTCAGCGCGGCAATGACGCCGGAGGTCACGCCAAAAACGACGGCAATCACAAGTGCCACGCCGGCGAGGATCAGCGTTGCGGGCAGCTGTTCCAGAAACAACTTGAGGGCCGGCTCATTGTTGCGAAAGGAATATCCGAAATCGCCCTGCACCACCGAAAGCAGGTAGTTCACATACTGAACTGGCAGGGATCGGTCGAGGCCCAGACGCTGGCGGTAGGTGTCGACCAGTTCTTGCGGGAGGTCACTGGGAATGAGCGCCGCAACCGGATCGCCTGACAAGCGCAGGACGATGAATACGAAGGTCGCCGCAGCCCAGGCTGTGAGCAGAATACGCAGAATGCGCATTGGAGCAGTTTGGAACATCATACCGCATTTTGCTCAAATCATGTTGACATAGCAATCCCTATTAGACACTTTATCGAAAATCACACTTGGAGCGAGCCGATCCTAGACATTGACAACATGTCCGTATCATTTGCCTCCCAGGACCACCATGTTCTGGCGGTGGACGGGGTTTCCCTGTCCCTGACGGCGGGGCGGATCTTGGGTGTTGTCGGTGAATCCGGGTCGGGTAAATCGCAGTTGTTCAAGGCCATCTGTGGGTTGTCGCAGGGCTCGGTAAGCGGGTCCGCCCGTCTTGAAGGCCGCGAGCTGATCGGGCTGTCGGCCAAAGACCTCGGGACAGTGCGCGGCAAGGAAATCGGTTACGTCTTTCAGGACCCGATGACCTCGCTCAACCCGTTTTTGCCAATCCGGACACAGCTGACCGAAGTGGCCGTGCGCCATCTTGGGCTGTCGAAATCCGAGGCATTGGACAGGGCGCGCGGGCTGCTGCACAAGGTGCAGATCCCGGAGCCGGAGCGCATTTTGCGCAATTTTCCCCATGAATTGTCCGGCGGCATGCGCCAGCGGGTGGTCATCGCCATGGCGCTGATGGCAGAGCCGAAGATGCTTATCGCGGATGAGCCAACGACTGCGCTTGATGCAACCGTGCAGCTCCAGATATTGCAGCTGCTGAAGTCACTGAACGAGAGCACTGGCGTCAGCGTCGTGCTGATATCGCATGATATTGGCGTGGTTTCCTCGGTCTGCGACGAAGTGCTGGTGATGTATGCGGGGCGCGTTGCCGAACGTGCCGAGGTCGGCGACCTCATCGCCGCGCCGCGCCACCCCTACACCCATCAGCTCATCAAGAGCACGCCCGATGTGGCGCACCCCAGATCCAAGATGCTGCATGGCATCCCGGGCGGCCTCCCGGCCCCGGAGACAGACCGCGAGCGTTGCCTCTTTGCTGATCGGTGCTTCCAAAGCGCGCCGGTCTGCTTTGCGCAACGTCCTCCTTTGCGCCAGATCGCAAGCAACAAGACCCTTTGCCACTTCCCCCTGGAAGAGGAGGCGGCCCTTGCCTGACACCGACGGTTCACTTGCAGGCGCGGCTGCGCCCGAAAAGCTGACAGACGGGTTACACGTCGAGAATGTCTCGGTGACCTACATGACGGGGCGCTCGTTTCTGTCATCCGGCACGCCCGTGCGCGCAGTGCGCAATGCCAGCTTCACGGTGCCCAAGGGCCACACGCTTGGCATCGTAGGCGAATCCGGCTGTGGTAAGTCTTCCTTGGCACGCGCTTTGGTGGGGCTGGCTCCGGTCAATGAGGGCCGTGTAAGCTGGGACGGGCAGACGATTTCGGGGCTCGGCGAGAAAGCCTTTCGTCCCCTTCGTAAAGACATCCAGATGGTGTTTCAGGATCCGTTCTCGTCACTGAATCCCAAGCTGAAGGTCTTTGACGTGCTGGCCGAGCCGCTGCGCACGCATATGCCCAACCTATCCAAGGCAGAGATGACCCAGCGCGTCGGCGAAGTGCTGGAGACCGTCGGCCTTCAGAAAGAGGTCATGACGCGCTACAGCCATGAGCTGTCCGGCGGGCAAGCGCAGCGCATCGGCATCGGTCGTGCGGTCATCACGCGCCCCGGCCTGCTGCTCTGCGATGAATCCGTGAGTGCGCTGGATGTCTCGGTGCAAGCGACCATTCTGAATTTGCTGAAGAAACTTCAAGCGGATCTCGATCTATCGATGATCTTCATCAGCCACGATCTGGGTGTGATCAAATATATCGCGGACAGTGTCGCTGTGCTTTACTTGGGCCAGATCGTCGAGAGCGGCTCCGTCGAAGAGGTCCTTGACGCCCCCTCCCACCCCTACACTCAGCTTTTGCTGCAATCCTCGCTCAGCGCGGATGGACGCCGCATCACGGCGGCGATTGACGGAGCAGAGCCGGTCGAATTGCCGTCGAACACCGCGCCGCCGACCGGCTGCGCCTTTCGCGCCCGCTGCCCTCGCGCGCAAGAGAAATGCAAATCGCCACCAGAGCTGAGACCCATGTCTGGCACGGCACATCGCGCCGCCTGCCATTTTCCCATCGTATCAGAGGAGGCCACCTAGGTGACGTCATCGACAGCTTACGTTTCAGTCACAGAGTTCGCGGATCAGTTCGCAGGCTTGCTTACGCGCCCCGTGCCGGAGGGCGACGCACGCCAATTGCTGCGGCTCGTGGCTGACACTGTCGCGATCGCCACTTATGCGCGCCGTCAGAAAACCGGGGCCTGCGCCTCCGACGACTTCGCCTTGCCCTCTGCTGGCCCGGCTGAGGTGTGGGGCGCCGATACATTTGCCGATCCGTCCACCGCAGCCTTCCTGAACGGAAGTGCAGCCGAGGCGCTGGATTTTCAGGAAGTCTTCATCGACGGACGCAACAACGGCCATGCCGCGGTGGTCATCGTCCCGGCCCTCATCGCGCTGGACAGCCTGCGCGACGGGGCAGAGGATGACCGGCTCTTGCGCGCACTACGCATTGCCTTCACAGCCAACGCCTTTCTGGCGAGGGCGCTTGGACGCGGGCATCGCGCCGGGCGCCCCGGCTTTCGCACGACGTCTCTCACCGCGCCGATCGCTGCCGCACTCGCCGGTGGCGCATTGCTTTCAGACGACCCGATGGTCGCAAGCCATGCAGCCGCAATCTGCGCCAGCAGCCTGCCTGCGGGACTCCTCGCGGCGATGTCGCCCGATACAGGCTCATTCTCGGTCGACAAGGATCTCTCCGTCGGCTTTTCGGCCCGCCATGCTCTCGAAAGTGCCCGGCTCGCGGCCAATGGCGCGACCGGCCCGGCTTCGGCCTTGAGTGGCCCGCGCAGTTGGCTTGCCTCATACGGCTACGGATCGGAAGACGAGAGCCTGTTGCTGGGCGATCCGGAAAGTGTCGACCTCGACCGTTACGCGCTGAAGCTCTTCCCCGCGAATTACGGCTGCCAATGCGCCATCCGCAATGCGCTCGAACTCTCCGCCGATCTTGAGCCTGAACAGGTCGAGGCGATGGATGTCTACGTCAAGAGCTCCAGCGCCAGTTCGCTGTCAGCCAGCACGATCAACACCCATGTGTCGGCCCGCTTCTCGCTGAAATATGCGGTCGCCAGCGCATTTTGCCGCCGCCAGAGCGTGCTCGCTGACTTCGAGGCCGAAGCCCTGTCGGATACTAGAGTTCTCGATTTCATGAAGCGGATCACGGTGCATGGCGACGACGCGCTACAGGCGCAGCATGAATCCGAAGGTGTTTTCCCCAGCCGCATGGCGCTGCGAACCACCAATGGACAAGAGTTGAAGGCGGCTCGCGTCACGCCCTACGATGGGCAAACCCCGCAGGAGCGCGACGCTGAAGTGGCCGCCAAGATCGGTAGCCTCTGCGATCCACGCACGGCAGAGCGCCTCGCACAGCTTATCGCTGCCGCCACCGAGAACGCCGGAATGGCCAAGGTTCATAAGATTTTCGCATAACCAAAGGGAGACTTACATGAAACTCTGGAAACCGCTACTCGCACTGGTCGGGGCCGTTGCCACCGTCGTGCCAGCGTCAGCGCAGGAGCGACCCGACATCGTCGTGGCCGTGCCGGGCATCTACCGGACGATGGAGCCCATTGAGGGCAACTCGACCAATGGCTCGCGCATCATGCCCAACATCTTCGATCAGATCGTGACCCGTAATTTCGCGGAAGATCCCGAAGGTGCCGAACTGCGTCCCTCGCTCGCGACCGAGTGGGAGCAGGTCGACGACCTGACTTGGCGCTTCAAGATCCGGGAAGGGGTGCAATTCCACAACGGCGCGACCATGACCGCCGAAGACGTTGCCTTCTCGATTGGGGAAGAGCGCGTGTGGGGGGACGATGCGCTGGTGCCGATCGGTAAGCGCTACACGGATTCCTTTGCGTCCGTAGAGGCCATCGATCCCACCACAGTCGAGATCAAGACCGACGTGAACGACCCTAACCTGCCGTTCCGTTTCATCACGCCGCTCGGCTATGTGGTGCCCAAGGATTACTATCTTGAAGTCGGCGCTGAAGCCTTCGGTCAGGCGCCCATCGGCACCGGCCCGTATATGGTTGAGGGCTACGACGCGACCGGCTTCATCAAGCTGGCCGCCTTTGACGACTATTGGGGTGGCACGCCGCCGCTCAACTCGGTCGAGTTCCGCGCGGTGTCGGAATACTCCGCCCGTATTGCCGGTGTCGTCGCCGACGACTTCCAGATGATGTCCGACATCCCTGTCGATGAGGTCGAAACGGTTCAGGGCTACGACAACGTCACATATCTTTCCAATCCTATCGGCAATTACATCATGGTTGCCTACAATACGCTTGAGCTGGCTGACCACCCCACCAATCCGGTGGCAGACGTCAAACTGCGCTATGCGATGACCGCCGCGATTGATCGTGACGCTCTCACCAGCGCGCTTTGGGGCGACGAGACCTTCTCGCCTGCGCCGTTCAACTTCCCCGACTTCCCAGCCTATTACGACCCTGAAATCGGTGCAAAGATCTCCTATGATCCGGAAGCTGCGAAAGCCTATCTCGAAGAGTCGGGCTATGATGGCACGGAATTCATGGTCAATGTGACCCGTGGCGCCTATCCCAACTTCGACCTCGCGATGGAGTTCATCGTCGAGCAGTGGAATGCCATCGGCATCAACGCCAAACTGAACGTGGTCGACAGCTGGCCCCAAGCTCTGCAACATCCCTTCGGCTTGCTCAACATGTCGATGACGACCACTTTCGACGGGACACCGACCCGCGCGATCTGGGGCTTCTGGGGGCCGGATTCCGCCCGTGCCACCCGCGAAAATGACCGCAGCTGGTCCCCGCCGGAGGAATTTGTCGCTATCGGTGAGAAATATCTCGCGGAAACAGATACGGCGAAGAAGGTCGAGCTGTTCCGCCAGATGGTCGACATCTGGGAAACCGAGCAACCGGCGCTGATCCTGTGGCGGTCCGTCGCCAACTGGGCGATATCTGACGCGCTGGAGTGGACCCCGGTTGCCAGCCCTTGGATCTTGCTGGGCCCTGACTACGTCAAGGTAAAGTAAGCAGGTTCGGCGGCCCCGCTTCCGGCGGGGCTGCCATCACCTAGAGATACGGAGGGTATCCAGTGGACAAGAAGATCGACGCCACCGACCGAACGATCCTGCGTATCCTGCAAAACGACTGTTCGGTCAGTATTGATTCAATCGCCGAAAAGCTTGGTCTGTCCAAGAATGCCACCTGGCGGCGCATTCGCCAGCTGGAGGCAAACGGGACCATTCGCAAACAAGTCGCGCTGGTCGATCCGGCTGCGCTCGGCCTTGGGGCGACGGCGGTCGTGATGATCAAAACCGCCGACCATTCGGCCGATTGGCTGCGGAAATTTCGGGACGCCATTCCGAGGTTGCCGAACATCCAGAGCGCTTATCGTCTGACGGGCGATCTCGACTACATGCTGCGTGTGAGGGTCTCCGGGATCGAGGATTACGACAGCTTCTACCAGAAGCTGGTCGAGCTGATCGACTTCTCGGATGTGTCCACGAGCTTCGTGATGGAAGAAATCGTCGAGACCACGGCGCTACCCGTGCCCGATCCCGACTGAGGCGCCGCCTCGCTGACGCCGACCAAGAATTTAAGACCCTCACTCGGGCCTGTCACCGCAGGCCAAGAGCGAGGCTTGCCGACACACAAGGAAAGCAGACCGCAATGACCGACCCGTTCGAGCGCTTCAGGAAACAAGTCAGAGATCAGGGGATCGAAGGTCTCCGCGCCGGTTTGATCGGGCGTGACCACATGCTTAAGGACGGACCATGGGGTCCGGTGCAGATGGTCTACGCGGATTGGGTTGCTTCTGGCCGGGCCTTGCGACAGGTCGAGGAGTTCGTGCTGCAAGAGGTGCTGCCCGTCTACGCCAACAGCCACACCGAAGCGTCCTATTGTGGCCGGGAGATCTCGCGGCTGAGAGAGGGCGCGCGGCGCGAGGTGCTGCGCCAGACCGGTGGCGACGAAGCCTGCCACGCGATCTTTGCCGGGTCCGGCGCGACCGCCGGGATCAACTCCATCGTTCATATGCTCGATATCGCAGCGCGGGTGCGGGCAGGCGAAGATATCTTGGTGCTGACAGGGCCTTACGAGCATCATTCCAATATCTTGCCTTGGCGCGAAACAGGCGCGCGGATCCGCACAATTGTCGAGGCCCCCGGTGGTGGTGTCGATCTAGCAGACCTCGAATCCGCTCTCGAAGCAGCCAAGGGGTGCGATCTGATCGTCGGCACATTCTCCGCGGCGTCCAACGTCACCGGGATCATCACACCGACCGATCCTGTGACCCGCATCCTTAAAAAATACGGCGCGCTGGCGATCTGGGATTACGCGGGCGGCGGCCCCTATCTGCCCATCGACATGTCCCCCGCCCCGGATTGCCTCAAAGATGCCGTCGTGCTCTCACCGCACAAGTTCCCGGGCGGCCCCGGCGCATCGGGTTTGCTCGTCTTGCGCGATACGCTCGTGCGGAACGCGACACCCTCGTCTCCGGGCGGTGGTACGGTGCGGTTCGTTTCGCAGTGGCGCCACGACTACGCCCCCGCCGTCGAGGCGCGCGAGGAAGGCGGGACACCCAACATCGTCGGCGATATTCGCGCCGCTCTGTGCCTGATCGTGAAAGCCGAGGTCGGCACTGATGCGATAGCTCAGCGCGACCACGCTCTGCACGCCCGCGCAAAAGCCCGTCTCGCGGCCCATCCGCTGATCACCCTGCTAGGGGAGACGTCGAGCGCGGAGTGCCTGCCGATCCTGTCGTTCCGTATTCGCAAGGCAGACGGAACTTGGCTGCATCAGCAACTCGCCACCCGCCTTCTAAGTGACCGCTACGGCGTTCAGGCGCGTGGCGGTTGCGCCTGCGCGGGCCCCTATGCCCATACTCTTCTCGATCTCTCCGAAGCCGCCTCAGAGGCCATGCGAGACTCCATCCTGCGCGGCAATGAGCTGGAAAAACTGGGATGGGTGCGTCTGAACCTGAGCTACATGCACACCGACGATGAGGTCGACACGATCCTGACTGCGATCACCGATCTCGCCGATCGAAGCGATGAATTTGCGAAGGATTATATCGCCGACCCCGCGACCGCACGCTTTCGCCCAAAGGTCGCCGTAGGCATTGCCGTCTAAAGCATCGGCGTCTGGGCGTATTTCATAACGGGCGGCGCTTGTTCACCGGCTTTTCGCGCCAGTCGCCGAACGCCCGTTCCGCCGCCAAGGCGACATCCGCTGCCGGTTCCAGACGCCCAAATGGTGGCTCCTTATCGCAGGGGGCCATCACACCGTTTTCCAATCAATCCCGGCGCGTCTTGGACTGAGCAATGGCCCATCGCCATATGGACCGCGCCTGTCGTCGTCAGCGAATTTCGTTGATGTAGCAATGATCGTCCGTCAGGGCCGCGTGCCGCATCGCCACAAGGGGGCGGTTGTTGGAATCATAGGAAACTTCCTCGATATCCAGAAGCGCGCGCGGCGTATCGAGCGGCAGATCGAAATACCTAAGATCCTCAGGCGTCGCGAGGCGCGCAACCAGTTTCTCGCGGATCGCGACAAGCCGCAGGCCGCGCTCTTCCAACAGCCATTTGTAGATCAGCGTCGGCATTTCTTCGATCGTTACGGGGAAATTCGGCGCCAGCGCCAGCGGCAGCGTCACCCGGTCGATCATCACCGGCCGATCATCGACCAGACGCAGCCGGTGCATATAGACCACCGGGGAACGCGCGGGCAGTTCCAGCTTCTCGGCTTCGTCCTGCGTCGCGTTCCGGTGGCATGCATCGACAAGCACCGTGCGGCTGCTGGCCAGCCGCCCCTCAATCGTATGCAGCCGGTAGTATTTATAAAATTGCGACATCGAGTGATGCGGCGTGCGACCGGTCACCACCGTGCCGGTCTTGCGGCGGCGCATGATAACCCCCGACGCGGTCAGATCCGCCATCGCGCGCCGGATCGTGCCGTAGGACACGCCAAATTGCTTGGCCAACTCCGTCTCCGGCGGCAGCACATGACCTTCGGCCCATGTGCCCAGAATGATCTGGCCCAGAATGCGCTCCTGCACCTGTTCATGCAGAGGCTTACGCACAAGCTCAGCGGTCAGCGCGTCCGGTTTATCTAGGTCGAGCGCGTCAGACATGAGTAACTCCTGTTCACATGGCGCTTAATATTTCCTCAAAAACCACACTTGCCAAGAATCGTCTAGTCGTATTTCTATATAGGTATGATGAATGAACCCGCCCTTGCTGATTTCGTAGTCGACCCCGCGCCGGATGCCGAAGATATGGTCGCTGTGCTGCGCATGTTGATCGGCTGTCCGACGCCAATGCCGCCGGGTGATGGCTACGCGGCCTTCGCGGATCTGCTGGAAGATCTGTTTGCCCCGCTGGGCGGCACGGCGGAGCGGGTGAGTGTCCCGCAAAAGCTTTGGGATGGGCCGAACCTCTCCGGGGAGCGGATCAACCTGCTTCTGCGCCCCGACATGCCGGGCGCCGATGACGCGCTGCCCGAAGCGATGATCTACTTTCACACCGACACCGCGCCTGTTGGCGACGGCTGGACCGTTTCCCCCGATATGCTGACGCGGGATGGTGATCGGCTTCTGGGGCGCGGAACCGCCGATATGAAGGGCACCATCGCCGCCGTACGCGATGCGCTGCTGCGGCTTACCCGTTCGGAAACGCCGCTGGCCTTCCGCCCGGTGCTGGCGTTCTGCACGGATGAGGAAGGCGGGCGGTATCCCGGCATCCGCCACCTTGCTGAAACGCGCCCACTGCCTGAGGTTCTGCTGAACCTGAACGGTTCTGCGGAGCCGCGGATCTGGGCGGGCTGCGTCGGTTCGCTCGACCTGACGCTGACGGTGACCGGACGGGCCAGCCATTCGGGCGAGGCTGATCGCGGCATCAATGCGTTCGAAGCGCTGCTGCCCGCGCTGGTCGCGCTGAATGACTTGAAGGCCACGGTCGAAACCCGCACCACCGCCCTGCCCCCGCCGCCATGGTCAGACGGCCCGCTGCGCGCGCGGCTGAACCTGACGGCGGTGCATGCGGGCGATAAGGGATCCGCGCTGCCCGGATTGGCGCAGGCCACCATCAACCGCCGGTATCTGGCGGAGGAGGTCGAGGCCGATGTCCTGGCCGAGATCCGCGCCGCCGTGACCGCCGCAATGGAGGGCACCGCCGCATTGGACTGGGATCTGCAAATCACCGGCCACCTGCCCCCCGTCAATGAGCCCGATGGACCGGCCACGCAGCGCTGGACACAAGCTCGTGCGCAGGCGTTCGGCCTGCCCGAGACGGCATTCCTGCGCTACGGCTCCGGCACATCGTCGGATTTCGGCTGGGTCCAGAAGGCCGGGCTGAAGCACATGCTGCTCGGTGGCCTGTCGCGCCCGGATCGCAATGTGCACGGACCTGATGAATTTACCACGGTGGAGGACCTTCGCGGCTTGTCGGACGCGATCTTCCTGTTCCTCGCCGAAGGATGCGCGCCGCAGGGCGCCGAAGAGCCCGGCAAAGTTCCAACAGAAGGACCAACTCAATGACCTTTACCCTCAATCGGCGCGGCTTCCTGCGCTCCGCCGCCGCAACCGGCGGCCTGATGACCTTGCCCGGCCTCGTATCGATGGCGCAGGCGCAGGACGTGACGCCCGGCGGCACGCTGCGGGTGGCGCTCAACATCACGCCCTCTGTGCTGAACCCGATGCTGCTGCGGCTGAACTCCGAATATCTGCTGGCCGAGATGCTTTACTCCGGCCTGACCATGCTCACCCCCGAAATGACCGCCGCGCCGGACCTCGCCACCGAGTGGAGCGCCAGCGAAGACGCCACCGAATGGCGTTTCACCCTGCGCGAAGGTGTGACCTTCTCGAATGGCGAGGCGCTGACCTCGGCGGATGTGGTCGCGTCCTTTACCAAGCTGCTTGACCCCGAAACCGCCGCGCCGGGCAGCCGCAACCTTGGTCCGATTTCCGAAGTGGTGGCCGATGGCGACTACGCGGTGATCATCCGCACCGCCACGCCCTATGCCGACCTGCCCGTCGCGCTGACCTATCCCACGGCCAAGATCGTGCCCGCCTCGATCGTCGAATCCGATTTCGACAGCCTTGCCCAGACACCCGTGGGTTCGGGCCCGTTCCGTCTGGTGGAGTTCCTCGCGGATGACCGCGCCATCGTCGAGAAGAACCCCGATTACTACATCGAGGGTCAGCCCTATCTTGATCGCGTCGAGGTTCGCACTTTCCCCGATGCCGCAGGCGCTGCCGCCGCGATGTTGGCAGGCGAGGTCGATCTGCTGACCGAAATCCAGCCCACCGACTTCTCCCGCATTGCCGATGGCGACGGGATCGAAGGCATGCGCACCCCCTCGGGCCGGTTCCTTGACGTGGTGATGGATTGCAATGTCGCGCCGTTCAACGACCCCAAGGTGCGCGAAGCCCTGTCCTACTGCGTCGACCGCGAAGCAATGGTCGAGCTGGTCGCCGAAGGCTACGGCACGCCGGGCAATGACAGCCCCGTCAACGCCTCCTACGCCTATTTCTCCGACGCCCCGCTGAAGCAATACGACCCCGAGAAGTCGAAGGCGCTGCTGGCCGAGGCCGGTCATCCCGACGGCATCGAGATCGACCTCATCGCCTCGGTGAAGCCCGATTACCGCTCCGCCATGGCCGTGGTCCTGCGCGAGATGGCAAAGCCCGGCGGCTGGACCATCAACGTCAAGACGATGGACCACCCGAGCTACCTCGATCAGGTCTGGAAAAAAGGCGCGTTCTACGTCGGCTATTACAACATGCAGCCGACCGAAGGCACGATCTTCAACCTGCTGTTCACGTCGGATGCCAGCTGGAACGAAACCCGCTGGAACAACGCCGAGTTCGACGCGCTGGTCGCCAAGGCCGATGCCACGACCGACGCCACCGCCCGTGCGGAGCTTTACGCCGAGGCGCAGAAGCTGATGCGCGAGGAAGTGCCCGCGCTGGTCCCGTGCTTCTTCGATCTGCTGGGCGCGCGTGGCGAAAACGTCATGGGATACGAGCAAAACCCGCGCGGCGCGAATTACGCGCTGCATAAGGTCTGGCTCGGGTCGGGCAGCTAAACGCCGCCCACCACCGGCGGTCGCGCAGCCTTTCCCCCGGCGCGGCCGCCACTATTTTCCTTCTTCTCCGGAGCCCCGACATGTCGGCCAGTTTCCTGTTGCGTCGTCTCGCCTATCTGGCGCTGACCGCATTCCTTGTCTCGTTGATCGTCTTTGGTGTGACGCAGCTTCTGCCGGCGAATGCCGCGACGATGATCTTGGGTGAATATGCCACGCCCGAGGCGTTGGCGGCGCTCAACCAGCGGCTGGGACTCGACCAGCCTGCCATCGTTCAATACGGCACCTGGCTCGGCAATGCGCTGCAGGGGGATTTCGGAACCTCGCTGCGCACAAGCCAGCCGGTCGGGCCCAGCATCATGGCAGCCTTCGGGCGTTCGGCCATTCTGGCGGCACTGTCGCTGGCTGTGGTCTGCGTGATCGCGATCCCGCTTGGCGTGATCGCCGGCACCCGGCGCGGCGGCCCGGCTGACCTTGGCCTGTCGGTCGTCAGCTATCTGGGCGTATCGCTGCCCGAATTCGTATTGGCGACCCTGCTGCTGGTCTGGCTCGCAGGTCCATCCGTCGGGCTTTTCCCGGCGTCCGGCTACACGCCCTTCTCCGAAGATCCGCTTGACGCACTGCACCATATGGCACTGCCGGTCATAACGCTGGCGGTGATCCTGACCGCCCATATCAGCCGCATGGTCCGGTCCGAAATGGTCGACACCCTGCAAAGCGACTTCGTCCGCGCCGCCCGCCTGCGTGGTCTGGCCAAGCGGCAGGTGATCTACAACCACGCGCTGCGCAATTCGATGCTGCCGGCCATTACCGTCATCGCCCTTGATGTGGGCTACCTGATCGGCGGCGTCATCGTCGTCGAGGAGGTCTTCGCCTTTCCCGGCATCGGGCGGCAGCTGATCCTTGCGATCCAGAACCGCGATCTGCCGATGCTACAGGCCGGCGCGCTGATCATGGCACTCACCTATGCGCTGGCCAACCTTGCGGCGGACCTTGCCTATGCCGCGCTCGACAAGAGGATCCAATACAAATGAAGACTCTTCGGGCCCTGCTACGCAACCCGCAGGGTGCGGCCGGACTGGTGCTTTGCACGCTGGTTCTGTTTGCCGCCCTGTTTGGCCCCGCCATTGCCCCCAATGACCCCGAGACGTTCCACTTCGGTGCCCGCTTTGCCGGGCCAAGCGCGGAGTTTCCGCTTGGCACCGACTGGTATGGCCGCGACCTGCTGAGCCGGGTTCTCGTCGGGGCGCGCTCCACCGTTCTGCTGGCGCTTCTGGCCACGTTCATCGGCACCGTAGCCGGCGCGCTGATCGGCGTCGTGTCGGGCTACCTGGGCGGGGTCATGGACGAAATCCTGATGCGACTGACCGATGCGGTCATGGCGATCCCGTCGCTTCTGTTCGCGCTGATGATCCTTGCGGCGCTTGGTTCCTCGGCCCTGAACGCGGTGCTGGCCATCGGTATTGCGTTTGCCCCCGGCATGGCGCGAATTGCGCGCTCGGTGACGCTGCAGGTGCGCAGCCTCGACTATGTCGCCGCGGCCAAGGCCCGTGGTGAAAGCCTGCCCTGGATCGTCGGGGCCGAAATCCTGCCCAACACCATCGCCCCCGTCATCGTCGAAGGCACGATCCGCGTGGCATTCGCCATCATGACGCTCGCCACGCTGTCCTTCCTCGGGCTGGGGGCACAGCCGCCCTCGCCCGAATGGGGCCTGATGATTGCAGAAGCACGCGATCACCTGTTCCGCAGCCCTTGGCCCGTGGCCGTGCCCGGCGCCGCCATCGCCCTTGTCGCCATCGGCTTCAACCTGCTGGGCGACGGACTGCGCGACGTGCTGAACCCCAAGACCGGAGATCACGCATGACCCCCGTCCTCAGCCTGCGCGACTACGCGCTGCATTACGACACATTCACGGGCCCGGTGCGCATCCTCGACGATATCTCGCTCGATATCGGACGGGGCGAGGTCCTGGGACTGGTCGGCGAAAGCGGCTCGGCCAAATCCTCGCTGGCCAATGCGGTGATCCGCGATTTGCCGGGCCGGGTGCATGATGAGCACGGCACGATCAAACTGACCGGCGACGACATCAGCACCCTGCCCGAGCCTGCATTGGCCGCGTTGCGCGGGCGGCGCATTGCGATGGTGTTCCAGAACGCCGCGACCACGCTGGACCCGGTGCAGACGCTGGGCGATCACCTGCTGGAGACGCTGGGACGGCATACGCAGCTTGACGCCACCGGTCGCCGTGCCCGCGCGATCGAACTGCTGGACATGGTCGGGCTGCCCGATCCCACCGCGATGCTGGACCGCTACCCGCATGAAGTCTCAGGCGGCGAGAAACAGCGCGTGGTGCTGGCGCTTGCCTTTGGCTGTGAGCCGGAACTGATCCTGTTTGATGAGCCGACCTCGGCATTGGACGCCACCACGGCGGCGACGCTGCTGGATCTGTTTCGCGACCTTCAGGCCCGGACCGGGGTGTCGGCGCTGTTCATCAGCCACGACCTTGGCACCGTGGCCGAAATCGCCCACCGCGTCGCCGTGATCTATGGCGGGCGGATCGTCGAGGAAGGCCCGACACAGACTATATTTGCCGCGCCGCAACACCCCTATACGCAGGCGCTGATGGCCAGCCTGCCGCGCCCCTCGGACGGGAAACTGGCGCGCGGACTTGCCACCAGCGGCGCGCGTCCCGCGCCGCGCCGGGGGGAAATGCCGCCTTGTCTGTTCTCGGCCTCCTGCCCGCATCACCTGCCGGAGGTTTGCGACGCGCAAAGGGTCCGCCCCGTGGATGTCGGTGACCGTCAAATCGCCTGCGCCCGCGTCGCGCGCGGCGAGACGCTCCCCGCCCCCGCCGCCCCCGCGCCGCTGGTTTCCCCCCGGACGACCGATGTGGTGATCGAGGCGCGCGACCTGTCCGTCTCCTACGGCAACCGATCGCTGGCCGACATGCTGCGCGGTCGCGACGGGGCCGTCGTGCGCGCGGTCCGCGATGTCAATTTCCGCCTGCACCGGGGCGAGACGCTGGCCTTGGTGGGCGAGTCCGGTTGCGGCAAATCCTCGCTCGCGCGGGCGCTGTCGGGGTTGCGCGGTTTCACCGGCGAAACGCTTCTGAACGGTCTGCCCACCGCGCCCGACAGCGCCGCGTGGCGCGCCCGCGTGCAGACGATCTTCCAAAACCCCGACAGTTCGCTAAACCCGCGTCATTCGCTGGCGACAATCCTCGCCCGTCCGCTGCGCCTGTTTCGCCCGGACCTGTCGCGCGCCGCGCGCTCCGCTGAAATCGAGCGACTGCTGGAACGGGTGCATCTGCCCGGCGATTACGCCAGCCGCTACCCGCATCAGCTTTCTGGCGGTGAAAAGCAGCGCGTGGCCATCGCCCGTGCTCTTGCCGCCGAACCGGACGTGATCGTCTGCGACGAAATCACCTCGGGTCTCGATGCCGCTGTGCAGGCCGCCATCGTGCGGCTGCTGCGCGACATCCAGACCTCCACCGGGGCGGCGCTGGTATTCATCACCCACGATCTTGGCATCCTGCGCCATGTCGCGGATCGGGTGGCGGTCATGTATCTGGGCGAGATGGTCGAAACCTGCGAGATCGCCGCGCTCGACGCTGCGCCGTGGCATCCCTACACCGAGGCGCTGCTGTCTTCGTCCCATTCCGTCGATCCCGGCAGCGACACCCGCCGCGTGCGTCTGCAAGGCAGTCTGCCCAAGCGCACCGAGGATCTGACCGGCTGCCCGTTTGCAAGCCGCTGCCCCCGCCATATTGGCCCGGAATGCGACAGTTTGCGCCCGCCCCTGCGTGCCCCCGAACCGGGCCACGACATTCTTTGCCACCTCTCCGACGCCGCCCTGAACGAGGTGCCGCCGATCTGGCAGTTCAAGACTTCCGATACGACAAGGACGACCCCATGACCCCCGAAGACCTGATTGCCACCGTCGATGAAAACGCCTGTCTGGCCCGGCTTGCCGATATGGTGCAGCGCCAGAGCTATTCCGAAACCGATGGCGAGCGGGCGCTGGCCGAGCATATGCACGGGATACTGGAGGACCTCGGACTGGACGCGATCTTGCAGCCGGTCGAGGGCCAGCGCGTCAACGCCATCGGCACGCTGAAAGGCACGAGCGGCGGTCATAGCCTGCTCTTCAACGGCCATCTCGACACCAACCCCGTGACCACCGGATGGACGGTCGATCCATGGGGCGGGGTGATCGACGACGAATTCATCTATGGCATCGGCGTGTCGAACATGAAGGCCGGCGATGCGGCCTATCTCTGCGCCGTTGAGACGATCCTGAAGGCCGGGTTGCGGCCCAAGGGCGATGTCATCTTGTCCTTCGTCATCGGCGAGCTTCAGGGCGGGGTCGGCACGGTGCGGATGCTGGAACAGGGCGTGCGCGCCGATTATTTCGTCAATTCCGAGCCGACCGACATTCAGGCCATGACCCTGCATTCGGGCGCGTTCTCCTACCAGATCGACCTGACCGGCAGCACCCGGCATGTGTCCAAACGCGCGGAGGCCTGCGACGCCCTCGCCGCCGCCGCCGCGCTGGTGCCGCGCATCAATGCCATGACCTTCACCGGCGCAGAAACCGCCGATCACCGGGCGGTCAACCGCGCCCATGTGGGGGTCATGCGTGCGGGACTGGGCGACGAATTCCACGAATGGCGCCCGCCGCAGGTGGCCGACCGCGCCCGGCTGCTGGGCACCTGCCGCTACGCGCCTTCGCAAAGCATCGAGACCGTGCTGGAGGACATGCGCGTCGTGCTGCGCGCGCTGGAGCTGGAATTCCCCGGCCTGCAATGGTCGCTCGACAGCTATGACCAGCGCAAGAACAAGCCGCAGATGCCGCCCTTTGAGGTGTCTCGCGACAGTCCCATCGTGAAGGCCGTCAACGCCGCCTATCAGACCGTGCGCGGCATGCCGCAGCCCACTGGCCCGATCGCACCGTCGTGCTTCTTTGGCACGGATGCGGCCCATCTTGCCGCGGCAGGGATCGAGGGGGTCGTTTGCGGGCCGGGGGGCGAGTTCAACACCATGCCCGATGAGCGTGTGCGCAAAACCCAGTTCCTCGATTGCGTGAAGATCTACATCCTCACCATCGCTGAAATCTGCGGGCTGGAACCGGCAGCATGACCAAGATCCCGGCCCCCTTCACCGCCCGTGTCGAAGCCTTGCGCGCCGCCATGCGGCAGGCGGGGGCCGGGCTGTTTCTGTGCGACCACGCGGAACTGCTGCACTGGCTGACCGGCTTCACCATTTCGGAAACCTTCTATCGCGCCTGTGTGGTGCCGCTAGAGGGCGATCCGGTCTGGATCCTGCGTGCCATCGATGAGGTGCCCTGCCGCGCCGGAACATGGGTGCCGCAGATCGAAACCTATGCCGATCACGAAGACGCCCATGCCTGTGTGGGCGCGGTCCTGCAACGCCTGAGCGCGGTGCAGGACGGCGTGCGCATCGCGGCGGATTTCACGTCTTTCGGGTTCACCGCCTATACCCGTGACCGGCTGGCAGGGATGCTTCCCGATGCCGAATGGGTCGATCTGCACGAGATCTCGAACCGCATCCGCGATGTAAAGGACACGGGCGAAATCGCCCTGATCGCACAGGCCTCCGGCATTGCCGACGGCGCCATGGCCGCCATCGCGCGGGGAATTAAACCGGGTCTGCGGGCGCGGGACGCGTCGGCCATCGGGGCGCAGTTTTACCTGCAAAATGGCGCAGATGATTACTGGGTTGGCCCGATCTCCATCGCGCGGCGCGCCGCTCGAGGAGAAGGCCACGGCATGGGCTTCCTGCATGCCACCTTCACCGAGGATCGTCTGGAGGCGGGCGACATTCTACATGTGGAACTGGTGCCGCGCGTGCGGCTCTATTCGGCCCGGTTCATGCGCTCGATCAGCCTTGGCCCTCCGGCGGCGGAGGATGTCGAGGTGATGGACCGTATGGCCCAGCTGCAAGACGCGCAATTTGCCGCGATCCGCCCCGGCGTGGCCGCGCGCGATGCCGATGCGATCCTGCGCGAGGGCATGCTGCGCGAAGGGCTGCGCGACAGCTATCCCAACATCACCGGCTATCAGCTTGGCATCTACGCCAAGACGCCGCGCTCGTCGGAAACCACGATCAGCCTGCATCCCGGTGCCGACTGGGCATTCCGCCAGGGACAGGTGTTCCACCTCTACACGACCGCGCGGGGCCTTGCGCTGTCCGAAACCGTGGTGGTGACCGCGGACGGATGCCGCCGCCTGACCGGCACGGACCGGCGCATCCTGATTGCCGGGGACTGATCGGATCAGCCTAGGACCGCGCGTCTGATGCGTCTCGGCGTGACGCGGGGCCGTTCGGACAATGCGCGTTCAGCGCGCGCAATATAGCCCGTGCAGCGTTTCCAGAACGGCGGCGGCCTCGGTGCCCGTGACCCGGTAATAGACCGTCTGTCCGGCGCGGCGGCCTTCGACGAGCCCCGCTTTGCGCAATCGGGTCAACTGCTGTGACATGGTGGGCTGCGACACGCCGCAGGCCTGCGCCAGATCCCCGACCGAACGTTCCCCATCCAGCAAGCGGCACAGGATTTGCAGCCGCGCTTCCGAGGCCAGCAGCTTCATCAAGTTTGCAGCAGCCGTGATATCTCCATCGAGGATGTCATCGGAGCTTTTCATATGCTAACCATTGAATATTCAGAAAAGCAAATATATTCACTTTCAGACCCAACGCAAGCAGGGTGACCCGGCGCGATCGGGCGCCCTCCCCGGAGGCTGAGATGGAAACCGAATTCACCCCGTGGCTGTCCCTGTTCGGCGGCATGATGATCGGGGCCGCAGCGGTGCTGCTGATGGCCACGAATGGCCGCATCGCCGGGATCAGCGGCCTGACCTCCCGCATTTTCGCGCGCAGCACGGATGGCGAGGCGCGCGGCGTCTCGGCGTTATTTGTGCTGGGCCTGCTGCTGGCCGCACCGCTGTGGCTGATCGTATCGGGCGAGTGGCCGCAGCAATGGGTGCCGTCCAGCCCGGTCCTGATGGCCGTGGCGGGCTTGCTGGTCGGCTTCGGCGCCGTGTTCGGCAATGGTTGCACCTCCGGTCACGGGGTCTGCGGTATTTCGCGCGGATCGATGCGCTCGATCGTCGCCACCGCCACCTTCATGACGACCGCCTTCCTGACGGTGCTGGTCGTCCGGCATATGTTCGGAGGCTGACATGAAACAGATTTTCGCGCTTCTCTCCGGCCTGCTGTTCGGCTTCGGTCTGATCGTGTCGGGCATGTCGGACCCGGCCAAAGTGCTTAACTTCCTCGATCTGTTCGGCGCGTGGGACCCCAGCCTCGCATTCGTCATGGGCGGGGCCATTTTGGTGACCACGCCGGGGTTTGCATGGTTGACCCGCAGCCGCTCGCGCCCATTCTTCGACCGGGAATTTCGCATACCGACCCGCAGCGATCTCGATCCCAAACTGCTGACCGGTGCGGCGATTTTCGGCATCGGCTGGGGGCTTGGCGGCTTCTGCCCAGGGCCGGCCCTGACCGCGCTGCCCATCGCGGCCACTGGCACGTTGATCTTTGTGCCCTTTATGCTGACCGGCATGTGGCTGGCCCGCCATGCCGGTGACCTCACCCGATCCAACCCGAAAGGAACGACCAGATGAGTGACGATCCCTTCAGCAAACCCATCATCCGCCACTCCGCTTCGACCGGCGCAGGCAGTCCCGATGTCTGGGGCATCTATGAGCCCGACACCGGGTCGATCCAATATGTCTGCGCCGACCCGGCCACCAAACAGGCGGCGCTGATCGACATCGTGTGGAACTTCGATCCAAAGAACTATCGGTTTTCGACCGAAAGCATGGATCTCGTGATGGATCTGGTGGCCGAACATGGGCTGCAGGTGCAATGGGTTCTCGACACCCATCCGCATGCCGATCACGTCATGGCCTCCGCCCACCTGAAGGAGCGCACCGGCGCCCCCAATGCCATCGGCGCGCTTGTGCCCGAGATCGCCGATATCTGGGCCGACCTCTACAACCTGCACAACAGTTTCGATCCGAAGCGGGATTTCGACCACCTGTTCAAAGAAGGCGAAACCTTCGCCCTTGGGGATCTGGACATGTCGGTGATGCTGTCACCCGGTCATACGCTGGGTTCGATCACCTATGTCTGCGGCGACGCGGCCTTTGTTCATGACACATTCATGCAGCCCGATGTCGGCACCTCGCGCTCGGATTTTCCCGGCGGAACGACGGCGGAACTGTGGGATTCGCTTCAGGACATCCTTGCCCTGCCCGGTGAAACCCGCCTGTTCGTCGGCCATGACTACGGCACGGACGACCGCGACGAGCCGCAATGGGAGGCCACGGTGGCCGAGCACAAGGCCCACAACCGTCACGTCAAGGACGGCACGAAGCGCGAGGATTACATCCAGCGCAGGCAGGAACGTGACGCCACGCTGGCCCTGCCCGACCGCATCCTCGCCGCGTTGCAGATCAACCTGCGGGGCGGTCGTTTGCCTCCCGCCGAAGATGACGGTCATCACTATCTGAAATTGCCGGTCAACAAGTTCGACTGAGCCGGGGGCACGGGCGGGCTGGCGCGCCAACGGTATCGCGCCGGCCCGCCCCCAAAGCCCGCTTCCAAGGCCCGAAATCCTCAGGCCGCGATCGACGGCTGAGCCTGCTCGCCTAGCCCCTTATGCAGCGCCGTGATCTGCACGGCAGCCGCGGCAGCCTCCGCCCCTTTCTTCACGAAATGCTCGGTGAAGAAGGACACATGTTCCGCTGTAGGCTGGAAGTGATGCGGCGTCAGCGACACGGACAATACCGGCACGCCGGTCCGCATCTGGGCCTCCATCAGCCCACTAACCACCGTTTGCGCCACAAAGTCGTGACGGTAGATGCCACCATCGACCACCAGCGCGGCCGCGACCACGGCGTCATAACGCCCGGTTTCGCCAAGCTTGCGCGCCAGCAGCGGCATTTCAAACGCACCGGGCACGTCGAATACCGTCACATTGGCCTCAATGCCGTGCTCTGCCAGATGCTGGCGAAACCCAACCAGAGCCTGATCCACGATGTCGGCGTGCCAGCTTGCCTTGATGAAGGCGAATTCAGGGGATTTTGTCATAGCTCTAGATCCTTTCCACATGACAAGATCCCAGAGCGCAGAAGGCCTTCGGCCAATATCGCCGAACACCCATTCTCTCCCATCCGGACTATGACCGTCGGCCCCGGAATTTCACCGGTGTCTGCTGACCCATCCCAAAAGATGGCGCTCGCGGGCTGTAACCGCCGGTGGGGAATTGCACCCCGCCCTGAGAATGCAGCCGTTCATAAGCCATGCGGACGTGGCGGTCAAAGCCCGCATATGCCCGCCATGTCTGACCCCAGCCCTCGCTCAACCGTCAAAGGCCAGCCGGAACCCGGTATGCGTCGTGGTGCTGTCGGGGGAATTTCCGGTGCGTGCCGGGATCCGATAGCGCCAGCAATAGCTTTGGTGACACAGGAATGAGCCGCCCTTGCTCAATTTGTAGCCCTTCATCTGGGCCATGCGCTCCCGCACTGCCCGCTTGACCGAGCGGATGCGAAATGGCTCCGCGGTCCACTCCCAGACATTGCCGACCATGTTGTAAAATCCATAGCCATTCGGCTCGAACGAGCGGGCGGGGGCGGTGGTCACATACCCGTCCAGCCCGAGGTTGCGTGACGGGAAGCGCCCCTGCCAGATGTTACAGGGCTGGAATTCCTGATCGTCGGGGTCCGCCTCGCCCCAGGGATAAGGCACGTCCCCCAAACCGCCGCGCGCCGCATGCTCCCATTCCGCTTCGCTCGGCAGTCGTCCGCCCGCCCAATGGGCAAAGGCGCGCGCATCGTTCCACGACACATGGACCACCGGGTGATCGGCATGCCAGGCATCATCGGTATCAGGGCCGTTGATATTGCGCCAATCGGCCCCGTCGACACGACGCCACCATTCGATCCCCTGCACCCCGGCGGTTGCCTCGATATGACCGGGCACCTGCGCCCAGAACACAAAGGACCAGCCAAATCTCTCAGCCTCGGTCCGGTAGCCGGTCGCGTCGATGAACTTTGCGAAATCCGCGTTGGTGACGGTCGTCTCAGTCAGCAGATAGGGCTTTAGCGTGACACGGCGCGGCGGGCTTTCGCCGTCCTCGAACAGGCGCGGCGCGGCTGTGCCGACAAGAGCCGCCCCACCCGCGATCCGCACCGCGCGCGCGCGCAGCGCATGCGGCGCATCGCTGGCTCTGCCCGGCATGGGCGGGATCGCGGGGGCCTGTGTTGAACCTGAAACTGGGGTCTGACGCGATCCGGGGGCGCAGCAGGTCTTGGTCCCGCTCGTGCTATCTTCGGTCATCTCCATCTCCCCCGCCCCATGGCACCCGCGCCACCGCATGTCTCCTGTTGGCTAACCACTCTCCCTCGCCGAATGCAACAATCGGCAGGACGGGCGGCTCGGGATCAGGACCGGATCGCAGCGCCGGTTTCCACATCAAACAGATGCAGCTGCGCGGCATTAAGCTGGATCGCCACCGTGTCGCCGCGCACCGGATGCGCCAGCCCGCCCACCCGTGCCAGCAGCCGGACCTCACCAATGCCAAGGCTCAGCAATGCATCCGCCCCAAGCAATTCGTCCAGCAGGACATTGGCCTGATAGCTCAGATCCCCCGCCGCCGGGACGCCCCCTTCGAGAACGTCGATATGCTCCGGGCGCACCCCCAGCCGGACCTGCCGCCGCGCCCCGACATCGACCGGCAGCGCGGTGAGGCTCAGACTGCCGCAATCGCTGATCCAGCGCCCGGTATCGTCGCGGGTCAGATCGAGGAAATTCATCGCCGGACTGCCAACGAAACCCGCCACAAATTCATTCGCGGGGCGGTCATACACCTCGCGGGGGGTGCCCACCTGCGCCACGACGCCGCCATTCATGATGACGATCCGGTCGGCCAGCGTCATGGCCTCCACCTGATCATGGGTCACATAGACCGAGGTTGCCCCAAGCCGGGCGTGCAGTTCCTGCAACTCCATCCGCATCTTGACCCGCAGCTTCGCGTCGAGGTTGGACAGGGGCTCATCGAACAAAAACACGCTCGGCGTCCGCACGATGGCCCGACCGATGGCGACGCGCTGCCGTTGCCCACCCGACAGGGCCGCAGGCTTGCGATCCAGATAATCGGTCAGCCCCAGCATTTCAGCGGTGCGCCCGACCCTCTCGCGGATCTCGGCGGCGTCGACCTTCTGCAGCTTCAGCGCCATGGCCATGTTGTCGAAGACCGATTTATGCGGATAGAGCGCGTAGTTCTGAAACACCATCGCCACGCCGCGATCCTTGGGGTCGACGTCATTCATGCGCTGACCACCGATCAGCAGATCGCCACGCGTGATGCTTTCCAGCCCCGCGATCATTCGCAGGGTCGTGGATTTGCCGCAGCCCGACGGCCCGAGCAGCACCAGAAACTCGCCCTCGCGAATGGTTAGATCGAATTGCTGCACGGCTACGACGGCGCCATAGGATTTGCCGATACGGTCCAGTTTCACTTCGGTCATTGTCAGCGGTCTCACTTACCTGCGCCAGCGGTCAGCCCGCCGACGATCTGTTTCTGGAAGATGGCGGTGATCACGAGGATCGGCACGATGGCCAGCACGGTCGCGGTCGAAATCGTCTCCCACGGGAAGGCGTATTCGCCGGGATAGAGCGAAATGCCAACCGGCGCGGTGCGCATCGCGTTCTGCGTCATCAGCACCAGCGCCAGCGGAAATTCGTTCCATGAAAAGATGAACACGATCAGCCCAGTGGCCACGAATCCCGGCCATGACAGCGGAATGACGATCGACCAGAAAATCCGGAACACGCCCATCCCATCCATCCGCGCGGCCTCTTCGATTTCGGCCGGCAGCGTGGCGAAATAGCTGGCCAGCATCCACACCGTAAAGGGCAGGAACAGCCCGGTATGCGCGATGATCAGCCCGGCATAGGTGTTCAACAGCCCGAGGCTGAGGAAGTTCTGGAACAGCGATGGCAGCAGCGACACCGGCGGAAACATCGACACCGCGAGGATCAGCACCATCAACACCCCGGCCCGGCGCATCCCCAGCCGCGACAGCGCATACCCCGCCATCCCCCCAAAGCTGAGCGCCAGCACAGTGCAGCCCAGCGCCACGATGAAGCTGTTGACGACGTAGAGCAGCAGCTCGGGCGAGTTCGTGAAGATGTTGATGTAGTTTTTGAGGGTAAAGGGCTGCGGCAGATATTGCGGCGGCCATGCGTAGATGCCTTCGGTGGTTTTCAGCGAGGTCAGGATCAGCCAGATGATCGGCAGGAACGAGATCACGACCGACAGGATCACCAGAGCGTATAATCCGAAACGGGGACGGGTTTTCATGCGCTCAATCCTTGTTCCGCAGGGTGAGGATGTAGAGCAGGCTCATGGCAAAGATCACCAGAAACTGCACAACGACAATCGCCGCGCCATAGTTGAACTCGATGAAATCGAAGATCACCTTATAGGCATAGAGAGACAGGCTTTCAGTGGCTGTCACCGGCCCGCCATCGGTCAGGTTGAACGGCAACTCAAAGGTCCGCAGCGCATCCATCGACCGCACGATCAGCGCGACGAGGATCGGCCCCTTCAGCAGTGGCAGCGTGATGACACGGAATTCCTGCCAACGGGTCATGCCGTCCATGCGCCCGGCTTCATACAGGTCGCGCGGGATGGATTGCAGGCCCGCGAGGATGATCAGTGCCATGAAGGACGATGTTTTCCACACCGCGACCACGACCATCGACCCCATCGCCAGCGTCTCATCGCCCAACCAGTTGATCGGGCGGTCGACCAGCCCGCTTTGCAGCGCGGCGGCGTTAAACAGGCCGTAATCAGTGTTATACATCCAGCGCCACATCAGCGTGTTCAGCGCCGTGGGCAGCGCCCAAGGGAACAGCACGGCCAGTCGTGCGATGCCCTTGAACTTGAAATGTTCGTTCATCAAAACGGCGAGCCCGATGCCCATCGCCAGTTCCAGCGGGATCGACAGGCCGGTGAACAGCAGCGTCACCCAAAGCGAATTCCAGAACCGTTCGCTTTGCGCCAGCGCGGCGTAATGCTTCAGCCCGACGAACTGGTAGGGTTCAGAGCCGTCGATGCTGGACTGGCCAAAGCTCAGCATGATTGATTGCAGGATCGGATAGACGAGGATCGCAATGATCACGAGCATGGTCGGCGTGATAAAGGCGATGCCGGTCAGATGCCTGCGCCTGTCGAGCGGTGAGGTGATGCTTGTCATGGGTCCACCGTTTGGGTGTAGGCGTTCACCCCGGCGGCCGAAATGCCGCCGAGGGAACAGAAGTTAGGCGATTGGAAAGGGTCAGTCAGCCAGCAGGGTTTCGAGCTGCGACTGCGCGTCGTTCAGCGCCTCTTCCACCGTTTTCTGCTGGTGCAGGGCGTTGGTGATTTCGAGCTGCATGATCTCGGACACGCGGGGGTATTTGCTGCCCGACCCAGCGGAGGGGCGCACGACGCCGAAATCGTAGTTCTTGCCGAATTTCGCCAGCGTCTCATTGCCGCTCATCGCCTCGTCTTCGTAGACCGAAGGGATCGTGGGCGCGCGGTTGTCTTCGACCGCGGCTTGCAACTGCTGCTCCTTGGCGGTGAAATCCGCTAGGAAATCGGCCGCGGCCTGCTTGTTCTCGCTATTGGGATTGATGCCCAGAAACCAGCCGCCCATCGTGGTGGAATTCGCGTCCTCATGACCTTCGAAATAGGGCACGCGGGTAAAATCGAACTTGCCCGCGACAGGGCTGTTTTCCGCGCTCAGCGGCGCATGGACGAAATCCTGAACCATCAGGAACGCGGCGCGGCCCTGCTGAAACAGCGTGCGCGCATCATCGGGCCGGGCGTTCAGGATCGAATCCGGCGCGAGGCGCTCTTCATGGAGCAGATCGACCATGAATTGCGTCGCTTCGATATTGGCCTGCGAATTCACCGCAACCGCACCATCGGCATCATAGAAACCGCCGCCATTGCCATTGGCAAAGGCCAGCCAGTTCATGAACAGACCTTCGATCTTGGCCCACATGGACACAAAGCCGTAAAACTGCGGATTGGCTTCGCCCTCGGTGATGGTGTTGGAGGCCGCAACCACGTCCTGCCAGGTCTTGGGCACGTCGAGGTCGTATTTTTCCAGCAGATCCGAGCGGTAGAAGAAGTGGATGCCATCGGCATAAAGCGGCAGCGCATGCACCTTGTCATCGACGGTGGACGCCGCCAGCAGCGACGGGTTGAACGCGTCGATGGTTTCCTCGTCCAGCAGCCCGTTCAGCGGCTCCAGCCAGCCGCGCTGCGCGAATTCACCGGCCCAGATCACATCTACGGCAAAGATATCGGGCGTCGGGCTCTTGGCGGTCAGGCTGGTGACGTAAAGCTTGCGGGTTTCGCCCGGCACGTCGGACACCTTGTTCCACTCGATGCTCACATCGGGGTTCATGTCCTCATAGCGCGCAAGGTTGCGATCCACCGCCGGGCCATAGCCGCGCGATCCGATCGACAGGACAAGCTCCGCCGAGAACGCGGGCATTGCCGTCAGCGCCACCGCTGTGGCCAGTGCTGGTATCGTGAACTTCATGGTATCCTCCCTGTTAAACCTTCGCGCGGATCAGCCGGTTTGGGCCGGGTCTGAAAACGCGCTCTCAATCTTGAATTTCTGGGCCATCAGATGAGCCCTGATATTCGCAACATGCTGCGCCTCCTCGCGCAGCGGCGTCGCGGCCTCGGCCACGGTGAGCAGGCAGACCATCTTGCCGTCCGATCCGTGGATCGCGACGCAGTAGCGGCGTGTGCCCTTTGCGTTGCCCATCATGTCGTATTGCATGTCATCCGGATCGACCGCCGCGATCATCTCGCGCGCCTCGGCCCAGTCCAACGACCGCCGGTCCACACCCGGCGTGTAGAACGCGCCAGTGTCCCACGATTTTTCCAGCACCTCGAAAGTCCGATGCGCTAGCGCCAGCCGCGAAATGCTATCGAGCTCATAGGCCCCGCGGGTAAAGCCGGGATAGGCGCGCAGCCGGATGGCCTGCTGCGGATGCTGCTGCACGATATGCCACAGCATATTATGCCCGCTCAGCACCACGATTTCGGCGGCAGAGGTCAGACAATCGCTCAGCTCCGCGCAGGCATCGGCCAAGGCCTTGGGATCGAAACCGGGGCAATGCAGCCGCCGCTCAAAGCTGAAATTGGCCAATATCCGACGCCCGGCGCCGCGATGCACCAATCCTAAGTCCTGCAGCTCGGTCAAGATTCGGTAGCCGGTCGACGCGGGCAACCCGGCCCGTTCGACGACTTCCTGTGCGGTCAATTCTCCTCCGTCCGGTCCGCTGAGGACCTGAAGGATTGCGACCACTCTGCTAGAGGCTCCAGCCATTCTTGATTCCTATATTTGAATTTGGTATTACCATATTTGAGAAACTGGTCAATACTCGACCACGGTGATGGATCAGGGATGGAGCCCAAGTTGAGACCAAATATCCTTTTTATCATGTCCGATGATCACGCCTCGAAGGCGATTTCGGCCTATGGCCACGGACTAAATTCCACCCCCGGCATCGACCGAATCGCGAACGAAGGCATGCGGCTCGACCATTGCTATGTCACCAATTCGATCTGCACCCCCAGCCGCGCCGCGATCCTGACCGGGACGTATAATCATGTGAACGGGGTCACCACGCTCGATACGCATATCGACAATCGCTGGCCCAATGTCGCCAAGCACCTGCGCCAGTCCGGGTATCAGACCGCGATGATCGGCAAATGGCATCTGGGCGAAGGCACCCCGCATGAGCCGACCGGCTTTGACTATTGGTCGGTCCTGCCGGGTCAGGGCGAGTATTTCGACCCGCTGATGATCGAGATGGGCGAGGAACGGACCGAGCCGGGCTATGTCACTGATATCATCACGGACAAAAGCCTGAACTGGCTGAAGGATCGCGACCCCGACCGACCGTTTTTCCTGATGTGCCATCACAAGGCACCGCATCGCAATTTCGAGCCGCACCCCCGCGACCGCGACATGTTTGAAGGCCGCGACATCACGGTGCCCGAAACCTACAATGACGATTACACCAACCGTGCACGCGCGGCGCGCGAGGCCCGCATGCGGGTGCGGATGGATCTGAAATACGCTGATCTGGGTCTGGTCCAGCCCGAAGGTGGCGCGGAGGTGGGTGAACTCTGCGTGCCGGGCGACACTGATCGCCGTGTGCCCCATCCCGATGATCCGCGCGGGCTGGTCCTGATTGATCGCCACACCGGCGAGAACTTCACCTTTGAAACCGAGGAAGAGCTCGCGCTGTTCAAATACCAGCGCTACATGAAGCGTTACTTGGCGACGATCCACGCGGTTGATGAGAATGTCGGCCGGATGCTCGACTGGCTGGACGAGGCGGGCCTCGCCGAGAATACCATCGTCATCTACACCTCGGATCAGGGCTTTTTTCTGGGGGAACACGGCTGGTTCGACAAGCGGTTCATGTATGAGGAATCGCTGCAAATGCCATTTCTCATCCGCTACCCGGATGCGATCACGCCCGGCTCCCAGTCCAAGGACATGGCCACGAATGTCGATTTCGCGCCGACCTTCCTCGACTATGCCGGGCTGCCCGTGCCCAGCTACATGCAAGGCCGCTCCATGCGGCCATTGTTAGAGCAAACCACCGATGCCGATTGGCCCGACAGCGCCTACCATCGCTATTGGATGCACAAGGATGAACACCATAACGCCTGGGCGCATTACGGGCTGCGCAGTCACCGCTACAAACTGATCTACTGGTATAATTCCGATCTGGACCAACCCGGCGCCCATGGCCCGGACGAGCCGCCGGAATGGGAGCTGTTCGATTGCGAGCGCGATCCGCTGGAGCTGCTCAACGTCGCAGATGATCCCGCCTATGCCGAGGCTTTCGCCGATATGCTGGCGCGGCTCGATGCCCGTATGGCCGAGATCGGCGATGTGCCGGAACATGACAGCGACGCTGCGCGGGCGGAGCGTAAAGCCGCCTGATGCTGTCGCATGCCCCCCTGCCCGACATGCCCCGCGCCGCGCGGCATCGCCTGCCGGATATGGTGGGCGATCTGCGGCAACTGGCCTGTGTGCAGCGCATCGCCCTGCGGGACGGGCCTGACGCAGGCCAGCCGCTGATCGCGTTTTCCACCGGCGGCGGGCTGACGTTCGAGGTCAAGGAGAACGCCAGCCTCGACATTCGCAGCCTCCAGTATCGCGGCATCCCGATCGGCTGGCGCCACCCGGCGGGCGACCCGCAGAACCGGGAGCGCGCGCTGACCGGGTTTCTGGTCACCTGCGGGCTGGAAAATGTCCGCGCCCCGCGCGACGGCATGGCGCAGCATGGCAGCCTCGCGCTCTCGCCCGTGCGCCTGACCGGGCTGGGCGAGGATTGGGATGCCCCGGTGCCGCATCTGCATGTGACGGGCGAGGTCACCCATCCCATGCCATGTGGCGCGGTGCTGCGCCTGCGGCGACGGCTGACCGCGCCAATCGGGGCGGCGTCGCTGACGATCAAGGATGAGGTGGTCAATGTCTCGGCCCAATCGGCTGAGATGATGATCCTCTACCATTTCAATTTCGGCTTCCCCATCGCCGCACCGGGCTGCGAGGTGCACCTAGGGAACGACCAACTGATGCGCATCGACACGGCAGACGAGACGCCCGCGCCGGTCGCGCCGGAACTGCCGCAATGCCGCGCGACACAGGACCAGACGATCACCCTGCGCCGCCCCGCCGCGGGCGGATGGCCCGGCATCGGCGCGCGGCTGGTCAGCCATGGCGGCACCCTGCCCTACATCCAGACATGGCGCGATGCCCGCCGCGCCCGCAATATCCTCGCGCTGGAGCCTGTCAATTGCGACCTGCGCCCCGATGGCACCAGCGGCCCCGGCACCCGGCTTGCCCCCGGTGCGGCATGGCATTCGAG
Source organism: Marinobacter sp. (assembly GCA_040119125.1). Classification (GTDB taxonomy): domain Bacteria; phylum Pseudomonadota; class Alphaproteobacteria; order Rhodobacterales; family Rhodobacteraceae; genus Pacificitalea. The sequence goes on along the minus strand of JBEDTR010000004.1, from coordinate 317,872 downwards.
CCTCACACTCTCATTCGACTGAACCCCGGAAAGCCCCCATTATGAAACGCTCCCATGTAAACAGCATCCTGCGCGACGCCGATTCCTTCATCCGGTCATTCGGCTATGTGCTGCCGCCCTTTGCCTATTTCACTCCCGAACAGATGGCCTCTGCGGGTGGGCAATATCGCGAACGCGCGCTTGGCTGGGACATCACCGATTATGGTCAGTCCCGATTTGACGACATGGGCCTGTTCCTGTTCACCACGCGCAATGGTTGCCTCGCAGACCTGAAAGACGGACGCGGCATGCTTTATGCCGAAAAGATCATGATCTCGCGCCGCGATCAGCTATCGCCCATGCACCGCCATTTCCTGAAGGCCGAGGACATCATCAATCGCGGCGGTGCCACGCTGGTGATCGAACTGTTCGCGGGGGCCGAGGATGGCACGATTGACCGGCACGCGGATGTCACCGTGCCTGTCGATGGCCAGTTGCGCACCGTGCAGGCAGGTGGTCGGCTGGCGCTGGCCCCCGGCGAAAGCGTTACCCTGATGCCGGGTGTCTGGCATGCGTTCTGGGGCGAAGGCGGCGACGTGCTGATCGGCGAAGTGTCGACCGTCAATGATGACGCAGCCGACAATGATTTCGAGATGGATATCGGCCGCTTTGCGTCCATTGAGGAAGACGAAGCCCCCCAGCACCTGCTGGTATCGGATTATGCGACATGGATGGAGTGAACGCGCCGAGGGTCTAATGCCCCGCGTCGGGCGGCAGAACGCGACCGGCGTTCAGCCGCCCGCCGGGATTGAGCGCGGCAATGACCCGGCACGCCGCTGCGCGCTCCGCCGCGCCCCGCACCAGCGGCAGATAGGCGCGTTTATCCAGACCAACCCCGTGTTCGGCGGTAATCGAGCCGCCCAGCTGCGCGGCCAAAGTGCAGACAGCTTCTGACACAGCCGGACCCTGATCCGTCCGCACAAGGTAATGCAGGTTCCCGTCCCCCAGATGCCCGTAGATCAGCACCTGGGCTGTCGGGTCAACCTCCGCCACCAGCGTCTCGGCGCGCGCGACAAAGCCTGACAACTCCGACAGCGGCAGGCTCAGGTCGTGCGGCTGCAACCGCCCAAGGGAGAAACTGTATTCCGTGCACAGCTCCCGCAGATGCCACAGCGCCGTTGCTTCGCGGCCCGATTGCGCCACAACCACATCGTCGAGCATCCCGTCCTCGCAGGCGGCCATCAGTGCCTCTTCGAACGCATCTTCGCGCAGCGCACGGGCCGAGCCTTGCATCTCGATCAACAGATAAAGCCCCGCACCGGTCGCCAGCGGGGCCTGTCCCGCCAACCCGGCGGCCCCTGCATATACCTCGGGCCAGAGCGCTTCGAACGCGGTCAGAGCGGGGCCCAGATCCCGGCGCAAACGGGCCAGAACCGACAGGGCCTGCTCCACATTCTCCACGGCACATAGCGCAACGCCGGTCACATCCGGCGCGGCGTGCAGGCGCAGCCGCGCGCGGGTGACGACGCCCAGCGTGCCTTCCGAGCCGATGAACAATTGGCTCAGGTTCAGCCCGGCGTTATCCTTCTCCAGACCGCGCAGGTCCGACAGGATCGTGCCGTCGCTCAGCACGGCCTCGATCCCCAGAACCTGCGCGCGCATCATGCCGTAACGCAGCACGCGGATGCCGCCCGCATTAGTGGCGATCATGCCGCCAATCGTGGCCGTGCCGCGCGCGCCCAGATCGACACCGAACACCAGATCCTGCGCGGCGGCGGCGTTCTGCACGATCTCCAGCGGCACGCCTGCGCCGACCTCGATCTGTGCGGCGATCGCGTCCACGGGGGCCATATCGCGCAGCCGCTCCAACGACAGTGCGACCTCATCAGGCAGAACCCGCGCGCCGCCCGACAGGCCGGTCAGCCCGCCCTGCACCACCACCTGCTGGCCCAGCTCGTGGCACACCGACAGCGCCGCCGCGACCCCCTCCGTATCAACGGGGCGGATCACCAGCGCTGGCGGCGCAAGCGCCACGCGGCTCGCATCGGTGGCATAGCGGGCGCAGGCCTCCGCTTCGGTCAGCAGGCCCAGATCATGCGGCAGGGCGCGCAGCTTATCGAGGAGTGCCTCAGCCATCCGATTGCGCGGGCGCGCAGGCAGCGACGATGATCAATTCGACCTTCATCGCGGGGCTGGCCAGACGCGCCTCGAAACAGGCGCGGGCGGGCGGCGCGACATCGGCGACCCATGCATCCCAAACCGCGTTAAATTCGGCCACATCCGCGATGTCGCGCAAAATGATCGTCGCGAACACCATGGCGCCCTTGTCCGATCCGATTTCACTCAAACGGGCTTCGGCCTTGGCGAAAAGCTGCTGCGCCTGTTCCGCCGTGGTCAGGCTATCGTCATAGGGGGCCTGCGGCGTCACGGCGAAGAAGCCGGTATTCCCCGCGACCGTGGCCAATGAGGCGCGCGCAGAGCTGCCGAACCGGGCGATCATCTCCGAAGGCGAACTTGTCGTGGCCTGTGTCATGTCGTGGCTCATTCCTGCACCAGATAGACGTGTTCTTGCGTCCAGTTTACATAGCAATCATCGCCCTCTTGCAGGATGACGACATCGACACCGGGCACACGCACGCGCAACTGCGTGCCGTCCTTATGGCCGATGACCAGACCGCTATCGCCGAAGTTCACAATCGTTTCGATCTTCATCTGGGCGGAGTGGTAGCCCTCCAGCGGCGCGCGCGACAATTTCAGATGCTCGGGCCGCAGAACCAGCGTCACCTCCTGCCCGGCACGGACGGCTGGGGCACCCTCGGCGGCGTAGCTCATCGCCCCCAAAAGCGGGCTGTCCGCCGTTTGCGCAGCGGGGTCGGTGATGGTGGCCGGGACCAGATTGCTTTCACCTATGAAGTCCGCCACGAACCGTGTCGAGGGCTTGTGATAGATGTCCAGCGGCGCGCCGGCCTGCTCGATCCGGCCATTGGAAAAGACCACGATGCGATCCGACATCGACATGGCTTCGGTCTGGTCATGGGTCACGAAAATCGTCGTCACGCCGAGCGTTTTCTGAATACGCTTGATCTCGATCTGCATGGATTCACGCAGGTTCTTGTCGAGCGCGCCCAGGGGTTCGTCCAGCAACAGCAGATCAGGCTCAAACACCAGCGCGCGCGCCAGTGCCACACGCTGCTGCTGCCCGCCCGACAGCTCCTTGGGGTAGCGGTGCTCAAACCCGCCAAGACCCACAAGATCCAGCATCTTGCGCGCCTGTGCCATGCCCTCGGCGCGTTTCACCTTGCGCATTTGCAGAGGGAAATACACGTTTTCCTCAGCAGTTTTATGCGGGAACAGCGCGTAGTTCTGAAACACGATGCCGATGTTGCGGTCTTGGGGGGCCAGCGCCGCGATGGACTGCCCTTCCAGCGTGATCGCACCATGCGTGGCCTTCTCGAAGCCCGCGATAATCATCAGCGTCGTCGTCTTGCCCGACCCCGACGGCCCGAGGAAGGTGATGAACTCGCCCTTTTGTACGTCGAGATTGACGTCTTCGAGGGCGGTAAAGGTGCCGAAGGTCTTGTTGAGACCAGAGAGTTGCAAATAGCTGGTCATGTCAGCTCCGAGGTTCGGTGTGGGTGGCCGGACGGCCGAACAGCCGACGGGTGAGGCGCAATACATGCGGTGCCAGCAGCCCCGCGAGCACCACAAGAAACAACAGGGTCGAGATCACGGCGATCACCGGATCGGCATCCTGCCTGATGCTGTCGAACATCTTGCGCGGCAGCGTTTCCGCATTCCGCCCCGAGATGAAGATCGCGACCACGGTTTCATCGAAGGATTGGATGAAGGCGAAGAGTGACGAGATCAGCAGCCCTGGACGCAGGATCGGCAGGGTGACGTGGATGAATGTCTGCGACGGCGTCGCCCCCAGCGACCGCGCCGCCCGCTCCAATGTGCGGTCGAACCCTTTCAGGTTCGCCGATAGCACGAGGAAGGTGATCGGCACCGACAGGCAGGTATGCGCAAGGATCACGCCCAGCTTGGAAAACACGATGCCCAGCTGGCCGAAGTAGGAATAGTAGCCAATCGCCATGACGATATGGGGCACCGCCATCGGCATCATCATCATGATATTGGCAAGGCTCTTGCCCCAGAATTTATGCCGCACAAGGGCAAAGGTCGCAGGCACCACCAGCAGCATGGTCAGCACCGTATTGGCCAGCGCGATGACGATGCTGTTGAAGGTCGGGCGCAGCCATGTCGGGTCCGAGAAATACTGCGCGTAATAGCCCAGCCAGTAGCCCGGCGGCGGGAATTGCAGCGACGGTGCCGAGGATAGCGACATCGGCACGACGATGACCAGCGGCGCGGCGATGAAGAGCACCACCAGCAGACCGATCAGTTTGAAGCTCGCGTTCATGACTGCCCCCTCATCCGTAAAGTTTGTCGAGGCCGAACCGGCGGTGATAGATCGCAAGGATGACCAGCGTCACCACCAGCAGCACCATCGCCATCGCGGAGCCGGGCCCGAAGGCAAGGAATTCTTCGATCTGCCGTCCGATCAGTCCAGCGGCCATCTGTTCACGCGGCGAGCCCAGCAGGACCGGCGTGACGTAGAAGCCAAGGCAGATCACGAAGACCAGAACCGAGCCATTGGCGATCCCCGGCGCGCTGAGCGGCAGATAGACATGCCGGAACAACGACCGCCCCCGCGCGCCCATGCTTTCGGCCGATCGCACCAGTGAAGGGTCGATTTTTTGCATGACCGAATAGATGTTCATGATCATGTAGGGCGCGAGGATATGCACCATCGCCAGCGTCGACGCGAAGCGCGTGAACAGCATTTGCGGCGGCTCGTCCCAGCCCAGTTGCAAAAACACCCACGATAGCGGCCCATTGCGGCCCAGCAGCACCATCCACGCATAGGTCCGCACCAGAAACGAGGTCCAGAAGCTCATGGTGATGAGCAGCAAGATCATCATCGCCCGGCGGCGCGTCGTATGCACCATCAGATAGGCCAGCGGATAGCCGACCAGCAGGCAGCACACGGTGACCAGCAATGCGGTGGAGAAGGTGTTGAGAAACACCTTGCGATAGAGCGGCGAGGTCAGGACTTTCTCGTAATTGCCCAGACCGGGCGTCGGTTCGGTGACGCTCATCATCGCGACCTGCGCCAACGGCACGACAAAGAAGATCGCCAGATAGGCGGCAAGCGGCGCAAGCAGGAGCCACGGCGTCAGGCTGGCACGCTCCGGCCGGGCGGAGGCACTGCCGGTCCGCACAGGATTTTCGGACACTGCGGTCATCGCGAAACTTTCGGATCGGGTGGAAAGGAGCCGCCCCCCGCACGAACAGGGTCAGGGGGCGGCTGTGGGTGTGGCGGCCCGATCAGTAGGCCAGCCACTCCTCAAAGCGCATCGACACCTCTTCGGGATCGCCGCCCCAGTTGAGCATGTCCTGCTCAAAGGTCTGGGGGTAGTTTTCCGGCGCCGTGGGCATCCGCGGCTTGGCGGTATCGGGAATGAAATCGTTCGCCGCCGGGTTCAGCGCGCCGTAATTTGCCTGCGAGACGAACCCGGCCAGCGCTTCGGGCGAGGTCGCGAATTTCACGAATTCCTTGGCGGCTTCCATGTTGGGCGTGTTCTTGGCCACAACCCAATAGGCGCGCTCGATCTCGGCCTGGTTCCAGGTCATTGCCACCGGCGCACCGGCATCTTCGGCCCGGAAATAGTTGCCGTGCCAGATGCCGATCAGGTCAACCTCGCCATCGCGCAGGATCTGCTCGGATTGCGCGCCAGCGGTCCACCAGACCGTGATGTGATCCTTGATCTCGTCCAGCTTGGCAAAGGCCCGGTCGATGTCGAGAGGATAGAGATCCTCGGGCGCGACACCATCGGCCAGCAGTGCCAGCGGCAGGATGCGGGCCGGGTAGCGTTGCAGCGACCGGTTGCCGGGGAAGCGTTCGACATCCCAGAAATCGGCCCAGGATTGCGGCGCGTCGCCATCCCATTTGTCGGTCCGCCAGCCCAGCACGGTGGCAAACGCATGGCTGCCGACGCCGTTTTCGAACACGCCGCCTTCGTAGGGGGCCGCGATGTCTTCCAGCAGACCGGCCTGATTGGCGCGCACGATGTCGCCGCCACCCAGCGAGGTCACGTCGAATTCATAGACACCGGTGCGCACCTGCGCGGCGAGCTTGGCAAAGGAGACGGGCGAGACGGTCGAAATCTCGATCCCGGTCTCGGCGCTGAACGGGTCAAACAGGTTCGCGGTCGCGGCTTCCAGCCACGGCCCACCCCAGGAGTTGATATAAAGCATATCCGACTGCGCACGCGCGATATGCGGCGCGGCAAAGGCGCTGCCAGCCAGCGCGGCGGTGCCGCTCAGAAAGCTGCGGCGCGACAGGCCGGTTGGGTCCGTAAACTTGGTCATGATTGGGTTTCCTCATTGCTGTCGGACGTTCTGAAGGTTGCGCGGTAAAGGCGCATCCAATTGCCGTGGAGGATCTTTTCGACCTCTTCATTATTGAACCCCACGGAGCGGAGACCATCGGGGATCACCCGCATGTCCTCCAATTCCTGAAACCAGTCGGGCGGCGGAGCCTTGCCCGGACGGGCGGCGGAGGCGGCGCCGTAATCGACCCCCCGCGTCCAGCGGCCCATGCGCATCCAGTCATAGATGGCCCGGTCCATGTTGTGGCCGCGGTCAGTGCCGATTGCCACGCTGTCGATGCCCGCAATGTCGACGGTCCGTGCAACCATCTCGCACCACTGCTCAATGGGGCCGGAGTAATAGTCGCCGGTGATGTTGCGATAGGCGGCGCAGCCGATCACCCCGCCCGTGTCGCGCAGCGCGTGCAGCACCTTGTCGGATTTGTTGCGCTTATGCGGAAAGAGGCTCGCGGCATTGGCATGGGTCACGGCGAGCGGCTTTTCACTCGCGTTGATCGCGTCGAGGGTCGAGCGGTCGCCGACATGGCTGCAATCGATCAGCATGCCTTGGCGGTTCATCTCGCGCACGACTTCGACGCCAAACCGCGACAGGCCGCTGTCTTCGGCCTCATAGCAGGACCCGGCCAATTCGTTTTGGTTGTTATAGGTCAGCTGCACGACACGGACGCCCAATTCGGCGAACATCTCCACCAGCCGGATGCGGCCTTCGAACAGATTGGCGTTCTGAAACCCCATGATCGCGGCAACACGACCGTCGGCCGCTGCGCGCTCAATGGCTTCGGGCGTGTCGCCCATGCAGGTCACATCGGAATTCTCACGCACCAGATCACGCCAGCGCCCCAAACTGTCGAGGCTTTCCAGCGCGCCCTCCCAGAAGCCGCAGGTCACGACGACCCCGTGCACCCCGGCGGCCTTTAGCCTGAGAAAGGACTCCCGGTCGAAAGGTCCGCATTCAAGTCCGTCAATCATGGTCATTCATTCGCCTCCCCGGCGTGCAGGTTCGGTTTGGGTGGGGGTGTCGGGGCGAGAGATAAACCGCGCGTCCGTGTCATCGTCATTGTCGCTGCGCCCGATGATGCGCCCGTCTTCCAGCACGATATTCACACCCGCATGGCGACGGGACACGACGCTGTCGGGGGTCAGCGCCGTCTGCGCCGTGTGATAGAGCGTCCACCAGAAATCCGCCGGAATATCACAGCCATGCGCCATCACGGTGTCGAGCACCGGATCGGCCACCGCGTCCCGCGTCGCCGTGGCGCGCGTGCCCTCGAAGGCGATCTTCAGCCCCCGCCGCTGCCCCAGCCCGGTTGCCACGCGCAGTTCCTCCGCGTCGGTGACATTGACGATCTCCAGCGTGGCAGTTGGTCCGCGCAGCAACTGGTCTTCGAGCAGATCCATGAGCGAGGGCACGACGAACCAGCCGTGTTCCCCCTGCGCATCGAGAACCGGCGTCGCGCCGTCGATCAGGGTCAGCCGCGCCGGGTCCGCCGCAGACAGGCTTTCCATCCGGTCCAGAAGCAACGCAAAGCCGCCCAATCCCATGGCCTGCGAATACATCACCATATCGCCCACCATCAGCGCAAAGCCCTTGGGCAGCGCGGTCAGCGACAGGACACGTTCGGACATCAGCCGCATTTCGCGCGGCATCACACGGAGGGTCGTTTCGGTCATTGTTGAGGCTCCCCGGGGAAAAACCAGTCAGAGCCGGCACCGGCCCGCAGGTCGTCGCGCGTCGGGGCCCCGTGAAACAGCACCCCGCGCAGGTTGCGCTGTAGATAATCGCGGGTCTTGTCGATCCCGTGCAGCGCGACATTCATCAACCGCACCAGATCGATCGGCGTGAACTCTGCCGCATCGATATTGGCCATCGGCGTGTGATAGCGCGCGTCGGCGAGGCTCTGGGCCCGCGCCACATAATAGCGGTGCTTAGGATGGCGCAGCAGGAATCGTGCAAGGCCTTCCTCGGCCTGCGCGGCATCCAGATCAGCCATCAGCCGCTGCGTCGCGCGCACCAGATCCAGCCCCAGATCGCGCGCTTCCGGCACTTCGGAGCGCAGACCACGGCGCGGCTCTTCGGCGGTGGCGGATTTATACCAGACGTAATCGCGCGCGCCGTCGGCCTGCATGTCGATGTCCAGCGCCCAGCCATAATCGCGCCGGATCAAGTCCCGCAGCGCGCCGACCGTGACGCTGATATCCACGTCCAGCTCATCGGCCCCGGACACGGCCCGCGCGCCAGCATCGGCCACATCGGGGGTCAGTTCCATGATCAGCGACAAGAAACATTCGTAGCTTTCCGGGGCCATCCGCGCCGCGCAATCACGGGCCAGCACATCCAGCGGATAGGCGACCTCTTCTCCGTCGATACGCCCGGTCTCAGCCAACTCTTGCAGCCGGGGTGACAGGGTTTCCAGATCATCGGCCACCTGCGCGGAGGAGGAGAAAGTCTCATACATCATCCGGTCTTCGCGCCGGAACCGAATGGCGCGGCGCAGCAGGTCGTGCAAAAGGCTCGTCCGCGGATCGCCCGCGCCCAGTTGCAGCGCCAATGCCTCGGCAATCGCGGTTTCGCGCGCCGTGATCCACGAACTCAAGAGGCGCGGATGCTTCTGCACATAGAAAATTAGACCCAGCGCCGAGCCGTTCCCGACACCGATATACCGCCGGATCGCCGGGTCCAGTCGTACGGCCTTCTCCGAGCGCAACTGCGCCAGATGCTCAACCAGATCGCAAGACAGCTCGCGCATCAGATATGCGTTGAGGATTTGCGCCTCCAGCATCCCGCCCAGCGGGTGATCTTCCCCCAGCGCCGGGAAAGGCCGCGTGCCGAAGGTGCCGTTGCCGTCCAGACCGGTATTCCGCATCAGGTAGCAGACCTGGTTGAGGTCCTCGACCCGCGGCTGGTGCCCCTCGCACAGCGCGTCGAGCACACCGTTGAACACCCGCATCGAGCGGTTTGACCGGCACCAGACCAGCGCATTCGGCGTCGCGCGCCCCCGGTAAAGCAGCGGAATTTCGCGGCGTGCGGCCTCGATCGCGTCTTCGGTCGCGGGGCCTTCGTTCAGCGTGCCCATCATGTCCCAGGACCGCCCGATGATCCGCCCGGTGCGGGCTTCGGGATTGGGGGCACGGGAGAACGCGATGAAGCTGAATTCATTCTCACCGATGCGAATGCTGTAGATGATCGTGCCATTGGCTTCGGCGTCGACATCCATGCGTTCCAGCTGGATATCCCAGCGCTCGGCGATCATGCGATTCATCACCGACCACGTCCCGCTCAACCGGCTGGGCTGCATGGCAGCAAGGCGCTCGGGCCGCATGAGAACCTGCGGATTGCGCAGGGTCGGACGCCCGGTCGCGTCATATTGATGGAGCGCTGCAGTCATGATTCTATCTGTCTTCCCTGTAGGATCGCCGTGATCTCGGCGGCGGCGTCGAGCATCGGCGCGCGGCAGGCGTCGATGTCAAAGCGGCTTTCGGGTTGCACAAGCGACACGGCGGCGGACACCTGTCCGCGCGCATCGAAAACCGGCACGGCGACGCCCACGACGCCCGAGTCGGTATAACCGGAGGACACGGCATAGCCCTGCGCCCGCACGCCCTCCATCACCGCGTCATCGGGCAGCGGATGCGGGCCATTGCGCAGTCGGTCGAGCGCATGACCCTCGGCAAAGGCGCAGAGAACCCGCCCCGAGGCCGAGCCTGCAAGCGACAGCAACGTGCCAATTTTCTGCACCGCGCGCAGCAATGTGTCGGCCTCGACCCGCGCGACGATGCAGGGCTGACCGCGGTCAAGCACGGCCAACGACACGGTTTCATCGAGCTTGCTGGCAAGCTTGCCCAATGACGGCTCAACCCGGCTGCCCAGATCGCCCTGTTCCAGCGCCGCCGCCGCCAGCCGCGTGGCCAGCATCGTCAGCCGGTAGGCGCCCGAAGTTTCCTGATCGAGCCAGCCCGCCTCAGCCAAAGTGAGCAACCGCTGATAAGCCGTGGCGCGGGACAACCCCATCGCAGCCGCGACCTCGCCCAGCCGCAGCGGGCGCGATTGCTGAGCAAAGAATGCAAGAACGTCGAGCGTTTTCACCGCCGTCGAAAGCGGACGAACGCCTTTACGTTCCGGTTCTTGTATTCTATTTGAATATGACGTATCCATAACAAATATACTTCCGATCACTCGGCGTTTTGTCAAACTTTATCCGTGGCCAGCGATGCGTCGCGGCGCTTGGTGCTTGATTCTACATCATTAATTTTTCGATTTCGGGCCGTATCGGATGGTTTTCTGAGCAGATCTCGACACCAATCGGGCCATATCCCCTCCAAATCAGGTCGAATCTCGGATTTCTGGCGCCACTTCGCCAACTCTGCGCTTTTGCGTGCTCAATATTATTGACACGCCCGCCCCGCACCCGGATGCTGCGACGCAAATTCAACAGGAGCATCCCATGACCAACGGCGCCGATATCCTTGCCCAGACACTCGCGGCTCACGGGGTCGATACCTGCTTTGCCAATCCTGGCACGACGGAAATGCACCTGCTGTCCGCTTTGGGCCGCGAAGAGAAACTTGCCCTGCATCTGTGCCTGTTCGAAGGCGTGGTGACCGGTGCCGCCGACGGCTACGCCCGCATGTCGGGCAAGCCCGCCGTGACGCTGCTGCACCTTGGGCCCGGCCTCGCCAATGCGATGGCGAACCTGCATAACGCCAAGAAGGCCGCGACCCCGATCATTAATGTCGTCGGGGAACACGCGACCTACCACTTGGGCCTCGGCGCGCCCCTGACCGCCGATATCGAAGGCATGGCGCAAACAGTATCCGACCATGTCGTGACCCCACAGCAGGCCGACGATGTGGCTCAGGCCACCGCCACTGCATTGGCGGAAATCACCGGACCGGAGGCGCGCGTGGCCACGATGATCGTGCCCAACGATGTCGCCTGGACCGAAACCACCGCGACCGCCACCCCGGTAACGCCCGCCCCCGCGCATCCCTTTGACGCCGATGCCGCGCGCCAAGCCGCGCAGGCCTTGCGCAAGGGCGGCGACAGCGCGCTGATCCTTGGCGCCGCGCATATCACGCCGCGCATGGCGCAATTGGCCCAAGGCATCGCGGATCTGACCGGCTGTCGCCTCTTCGCCGAGGCCGCAGTGGCCCGCATGGCCCGAGGCGGCGACACGCCCGCGCTAAGCCGCATCCCCTTCCATGTCGATCCAGCGTCCGAGGCACTTGCCGGTGTGACGGATGCGGCGCTGATCGGCGCGCGCCTGCCGGTCGCGTTCTTTGCCTATCCCGGCCGCCCGAGCCGCCTGCTGCCCGATGCCGCGACCGTCATCGAGGTCTGCCCACCGCTGGGCGAGGTCGAAGCCGCGCTGGAGGCAATCGCCACCGAACTGGGCGCCACCCCTGCAATCGGCACATCCGGCACCCGCCCGGACGCGCCCGGCGCTCTCGACATTACCGCCGAAACACTGGGCACAGCGGTGGCTTCTGTCCTGCCCGAAGACGCGATTGTCGTGGATGAGGCCATCACCAATGGCGCGAACCTGTTCGCGGATTGCGGCCATCTGCCGGTCGCGCATGACTGGATCAACAATCGCGGCGGCTCGATCGGCTATTCGCTGCCCGCCTCGGTCGGCGCGGCCGTCGCCTGCCCCGACCGCCCCGTTCTTTGCATCACCGGGGATGGCTCCGCCGCCTATACGCCGCAGGCGCTGTGGACGATGGCGCGCTCCGGGCTGAACGTGACCGTGGTGATCCTTGCCAACCGCAGCTACCGCATCCTTGCCAATGAGATGTCGAAGATCGGCGCCGGCAGCCCGGATGCGACCACCATGCCGTTGATGAGCCTCGAAGACCCCGCGCCTGACTGGGTCAAGATCGCCGAAGGCCACGGCGTGCGCGGCCTGCGCGTGACCGATGCGGGCGCGCTGGCTGATGCCGTGGCCCGCGCCATGGCCGAGCCCGGCCCCTGCCTGATCGAAGCGGTAATGTGAGAGCACGGCGCAATGGATGACCCGAATTTCGACATTGGCGCGCGGCTGTTTGCCATGCGCAAAGCCGCGCAATTGTCGCAACGCCAATTGGCGGAACGGGCCGGCGTGCCCCATGCGCAGATCTCGATCATCGAGCAAAACAAATCGAGCCCCTCCATCGCCACGCTGCGCAAGATTTTGAGCGGCTTGAACCTGTCGATGGGCGATTTTTTCGAAGGCGAGCGCGCCGCCCCCGAGGGTCCGTTTTTCCGCCCCGAAGACCTGCTTGATCTGACCTCGAAACTGCCCGCCTCCGGGGTGACGGACCAGCAGGGGCGCATGGCATTCCGGCAGATCGGCGATGCCCGCCGTCACAACCTGCAAATTCTGCATGAGGTCTATGAACAAGGCGCAGATACCGGCGAAAACATGCTGGACCATTTTTCGACCGAAGGCGGCTACGTCATCGAAGGCGCGCTGGAACTGACCGTGGGAGAGGAAACCAGCATCCTCAATCCGGGCGATTCCTACCTGTTCGATTCCCGCGTGCCGCATCGGTTTCGCAATGTGCATGACGGGCGCACGGTGGTTATTTCGGCCTGCACGCCGCCCTATCTATAGGCGCGACGCTTAAACCATATTGCTCATTATTATGAACAATCCTAACCTGCGGTCATTGCATCAACCCGAGGGATTCGTCATGAGCACCAGCTCCGAGCTCAATACCCGCCGCCTTGCCGCCGTTGCCCGTGGGGTCGCAGGCAAGGCGATCTACGCCGCCCGCGCTCAGAATGCCGAACTGTGGGATGTCGATGGCACCCGCTTCATCGACTTCACCGCTGGGATCGCGGTCACCAATACCGGCCACCGCCATCCCCGCGTGATGGAGGCCGTCGTGCAGCAGGCCCAAGCCTTCACCCATACCTGTTTCCACGTCGCCCCCGACGAAGGCTATGTGCGGCTTTGCGAACGCCTGACCGCGCTGCTCGACACCGGCGCTGAAAACAAGGCCATGTGCCTGACCACCGGGGTCGAAGCGGTCGAAAACGCGATCAAGATCGCGCGCGCCGCCACCGGACGCCCCGCAGTCATCGCCTTTGGCGGCGGGTTCCACGGGCGCACGCAACTGGGCATGGCGCTGACCGGCAAGGTGATGCCCTATAAGAAAACATTCGGCCCCCTGCCCGGCAGCATTTTCCACGCGCCGCATCCCAACGCCTATCACGGCATCTCGGTCGAGGAGGCGCTGCGCGGGCTTGATCTGGTGCTCTCCGCCAGCGTCGCGCCGGAGGAGGTCGCAGCCTTCATCATCGAGCCGGTTCAAGGCGAGGGCGGGTTCAACGTCACGCCGCCCGCCTTCCTGAAGGCGCTGCGCGCGCTGGCCGACCGGCATGGTATCTTGCTGATCGCCGATGAAGTGCAGGGCGGCATGGGGCGCACCGGCCATCTGTTCTCGATCAACCATTCGGGGGTCAAACCGGACCTCGTGACACTGGCGAAAGGGCTTGCCGGTGGCTTCCCGCTGTCTGCCGTAGTGGGCCGCGCGGAACTGATGGATGCCCCGCACCCCGGCGGGCTGGGCGGCACCTATGCGGGCAACCCGCTGGCCACTGCCGCAGCCAATGCGGTGCTCGATGTGATCGAGGAGGAACAGCTTTGCGCCCGCGCTGAGGAGGTCGGCACCCGGCTGATGCAGGCACTCGGCGCGCTGGCTGCGGAACCGGGACATGCGGCCATCGGCGATGTGCGCGGCTTGGGCGCAATGGTCGCGTTCGAACTGGTTGAGGATGGCGACCCCAATCGCCCCGACCCGGCTCTCTGCGCGGCCATCATCGCCGAGGCGGAGCAGCGCAACCTCATACTCCTGTCTTGCGGAACGCGCGCCAACGTGATCCGCCTTCTCCCGGCACTGACGATTGAGGACCATATCCTTGAAGAGGGCATCGGTCTGATGGCAGACGCAATCCGCAGCGCGCTTGAGACCGTCCGCAAAGCGGCCTGAGCACGGATGGACATATTGCGGCGGCGCAGATCCTGCGCCGCCATTCGGAAAGGACTTTTGATGACGTATCCCAATACCCAGCTTTTCATCGCAGGCGAATGGCGCGACGCGCAGGACGGCCGCAGCATCGCGGTGATCGATCCCGCCACCGAGGAGGAAATCGGGCGTGTGGCTCATGCCGGTATTCCCGATCTCGACGCCGCACTTGACGCGGCCGCCGCGGCGTTTCCCGGCTGGGCCGCCACCGGGGCATTTGCCCGCTACAAGCTGATGCGCCGCGCCGCCGACCTGCTGCGCGAGCGGGCCGACGACATTGCCGCCATCATGACCGCCGAACAGGGCAAGCCCGTCGCGCAGTCCAAGATGGAGGTCATGGGCGGCGCGGACACGATTGACTGGTTCGCCGAAGAAGCCCGCCGCACCTATGGCCAAGTGATCCCGCCGCGCCAGAACGGTGTCACCCAGATCACGCTGAAACAGCCCGTGGGTCCGGTCGCGGCCTTCACGCCGTGGAACTTCCCGATCAATCAGGTCGTGCGCAAACTATCCGCCGCGCTGGCCGCCGGCTGCTCGATCATCGTGAAGGCACCTGAGGAAACCCCGGCCTCCCCCGCCGCGCTGATCCAGTGCTTTGCCGATGCGGGCCTGCCCGCAGGTGTGGCCAACCTCGTCTACGGCGATCCGGCTGAAATCTCGTCCTACCTCATCCCGCATCCGATCATCCGCAAGATCTCCTTCACCGGCTCCACCCCGGTGGGCAAGCAGCTTGCCGCGCTGGCAGGCGCGCATATGAAGAAGGCGACGATGGAGCTGGGCGGTCACGCGCCAGTGCTGGTCTTTGACGATGCCGATGTGGATCAGGCCGTGTCGCTGATGGCGACGCATAAGTTCCGCAATGCCGGGCAGGTCTGCGTGTCCCCGACCCGGTTTCTGGTCCAGGATGGCGTGGCCGACCGGTTCATCGAAGGCTTCACCGCCGCAGCACAGGCCGTCAAGGTCGGCGCAGGCACTGCCGAGGACACCGTCATGGGCCCCCTCGCCAACGAACGCCGTATCCCGGCCCTGCAACGCATGATCGATGACGCGGTCAGCAAGGGCGGCACCCTGACCACGGGCGGCAAGCGCATCGGCAACCACGGCTGGTTCTTTGAGCCCACGGTCATCACCGATGTGCCGGTCGAGGCGGAGATCATGAACGAGGAGCCCTTCGGCCCCGTCGCGGTCATCAACCGCTTCGACACCACCGATGCGGCCATGGCCGAGGCCAACCGCCTGCCCTTCGGGCTGGCCTCCTATGCCTTCACCCGTTCGGGCGAGACCGCGCACCGGCTGGAGCAGGAAATGCGCGCGGGCATGCTGACGATCAACCATCTGGGTCTGGCGCTGCCGGAGGTGCCCTTCGGCGGCATCGGTGACAGCGGCATCGGCACCGAAGGCGGGTCGGAGGCGATCGAAGCCTATCTCGACACCCGCTTCGTCAGCCGTCTGGACTGATCCGGGCAGGATATCGGCACCGGGGCGCTATGGCGCGCCCCGGTGCCAAACCATCACGAATGGCCAAGCGTGTGCATCAACCGGTTGGCCCAGCCGAAAATGGCGATGGCGTGGATCAGATCGATAATCTCCACCTCATTCATCCCGGCGGCCTTCAGCCGCGCGATCTGCGCGGTTTCCGCGACCGGCGGCGTGCAGGTCAGGCTTTCGGCCAGATCGATGATCGCGGCGTCACGGTCGTCGAGCTTTTCCATCTGACCGGTCCAGATCGCGGCGATCACCTCCGACGCGCCTGACAGCTTCGCGTGCTGGCGGGCATGGACGTTGGCGCAATAACGGCACCCATTCAGAAGCGAGGCCGACAGCGCGCCCAATTCCCGGTCCTGTCGGGGCAGCCCCCCCTCCACATACATGATCGCGTTGAACAGGGTCGTCCGCGCGACGTAGCTTTCGGGATCATGGGCCAGCGTGCGCACATAGGGCGATATCTTCTTGGCCGAGGGCGTCACCTGCATCGCGGCCAATTGCGCGGGCGTTGCGTCGTCAATCTCGACCGGCGCCAGATGCGGCGTCCAGGTCAGCGGCTTGACGCGGATGCGGGGCAATGCGCTCACGATGCGTCCTCCAGCAGGGCCAGCCCATGAGCGACCCGCACCTCGAAACAGACATAAGCCAGCAATTCCGAGACCGCGATGACCTGCGCCACCGACAGCCCGGCCTCCTGAAGCTGCTCCAGATCCTGCGCGGTGGACCGGCCCGGCTCATGGGCGATCAGGTCGGTATGCCGGGCAAGCGCGGCCTCGCGCGGGGTGGTGGGCGTGTCGCCTTCGGCAAGCGCCGACAATGCCGCATCGTCCGGGGCGGGATATCCCGCGATCAGGCGCGGGTTGCCGGAACTCAGCGCGGCACGCCGGGCAATGGCTTGGCGCAGCGGCAGCGACAGGCCCAGATCGTCTTGCGGGCTCAGCACCGCCACACGGCAGGCTTCTGCGCCATCGACGAATTCGGGCCGCCCGGCGCGGGCCGCGAAAATCGCGCCGCGCGGGTTCAGCCCAGCGGCGCGATCCATGGCATCGGCATCGCGCGCGGGACGGGAGGGGGACATCTTGTTCATCAGCGTGGCCCCATCACGAGGTCCGGCAGCCACAGCGTGATCTGCGGGAAGGCGGCAATCAGGATCAGCACAAAGATCGGCGGGATCATCAGCGGCAGGATCGCCACGGCAAGCTTCTCGAACCGCACGCCGGATACGGCCGACATGAGGTATAGCCCGACACCCAGCGGCGGCGTGGCAATCCCCAGCAGCAGCGCCAGCGTGATGACCATACCGAACTGCACCCGGTCGATCCCGAACGCATCCGCGACAGGCAACAGCAGCGGCAACAGGATGATCTTGGCGGGGGAGGCTTCCATGAAGCAGCCGATCAACACCAGCAACGCGATGGTAAAGGACATGAAGATCCAGCGCTGGTTGATGGTTTCAAGGATGCCCGAGGCAAAGGCCTGCGGCACCTGCTCGAACGCGAACAGCCAGCCCATGATCTGCGAGAAACCGATGATCATCATGATCAGCGCCGACAGCACCGCGCTTTCGGCCATCGCATCCCATGCCGCCTTCCAGTTCAGCGAGCGATAGCACAGGCCGATCAGGATCGAATATCCACAGGCGATGACGCCTGCCTCTGTCGCGGTGGCAAAGCCAAAGACGATTGCGCCCAGAATGATCCCCGGCGCGACAAGCGCCGGGATGCCTTCCAGCGCGGCGGTGCCGAATTGCCGGAACGTGGCGCGCGGCTCGCGCGGCATTGGCGTCCATGTGGACACGACGCGGATGTATAGGATGAAGGACAACGCCACCAGAACACCCGGCACGATCCCGGCCAGAAACAGACGCGCGACGGATTCATTGGCCAGCCACGCATAGACGATCAGACTGATCGACGGCGGCACGATCGGCCCGACAAGCGATGTGGCAACGGTCAGCGCGGCGGCGAATTCGGGTTTGTAGCCGCGCGCGCGCATCGCCCGCACCTCCAACTGGCCTAGTCCCGCGATATCGGCGGTGGCCGCACCCGACACGCCCGCAAACAGCAGCGAGGCGATGACATTCACATAGGCCAGCCCAGCGCGGAAATGGCCCACGACGGCAAGGCAGAAATTGAAAATCCGGTCTGTCAGCCCGACCGCGTTCATCAGGTTGCCGGCAAGGATGAAAAACGGGATCGCCAGCAGCGCGGGCTTTGCCGCACCGTCGAGGATCTGCTGCGGCACGACCAGAGCCATGTCTCCGAAACCCGCATAGTAAAGCCCGGCGATGGCGCTGGCTCCGATGGCCATCGTCACCGGAACGCCCAGCAACATAAGCAGGACGAACCCGCCGATCACAAGTGTTCCAAGGATCATTCGACGGCTCCCACTTCTGCCGGCTCATCGGGGCGCACAAAGGCCTGCGACCAGCCACAGGCGATGGCCACGAAATCCAGCAGGAAATGCAACAGGACCAGCACAGCCGATACGAATAGCGGCAGCGACCGCACATAGATCGGCAGATCGATGGAATCCATCGGCGCCGTTTGCAGGCTCAGCAGGGTCGGCGCGCCGCGCAGGATCGCCAGCATCACGGCGATCCCCACGGCACAGGCGAACAGCCCCGCCACCCGCCGGGGCATCCCCGGCAGGCGCGTCATGAACACGTCGACCACCACATCGCGGCGGTCGCGAATAAACACAAACAGCCCCAGCAACAACATCCAGACGAACAGCAGCATCGTCCAGCTGAAGATCCAGCCATAGGCCACCCCCAGCACCGACCGAGAGATGACGTTGAACAGGTTCAACGCCACCATCACGGCAAGGCACAAGGTAATTGCCACCTTGAAACCGACGGAAACCCCGTCGAGCAGGCGGTGCAGATGCCGGACCGGTCGCGGTGGACCGGTCATGGCCTCATCAGGGCGGGGTGTCTGCGGCATTCAGCTCACTCGGTCCGGGCGGCGTCGACTGCGGCGACCAGACCCTCGGGCAATTCGCCCGCCGCTTCGCGTTCGCTGTAGAATTCCTGCATCTTGGCAACCAGCGGCGCGCTGTCGAAATCGAAATTGACGTTCACGCCCTCCTCAGCCTCAAGATCGGCTTGCAGCGTGGCCGACGCTTCGTCCAGCAACTCGCGGCCATAGGCGGCGGCTTCGGCATGGGCGCGGCTCATCGCGTCCTGCTGCTCAGCGCTCAGCGCGTCCCACGCATCGGCGTTCATCATCCACGACACCGCCTGCGGGTATTCATCCGTGCGCACGATGTTCGGCGCGACCTCGTAGAAGCGCATCGACATGATCGCCTCGGCCGGGGAGGTCACGGCACTGACGATACCGCGATTCACACCGTCATAGACTTCGCCCCACGGCAGCACCCGCACTTCGGCACCCAGATGGGTCCATGCGTCGATGATGAGGTCGTTTTGATACTGGCGGATCTTCAGCCCTTCGATATCGTCGGCGGTCTCGACCGGAGTTTCCGACAGCAGCGTGCGGAACGACCCGCGCGGCATGTCAGGAATATTGCCGAGGATGGAGATATTGGCCTCCTCCTTCACCGTTTCCAGCCAAGACTGGAACAGCTCTCCGTTCACGAAATTCGACCAGTGATCGTAATCGTCGAACAGGAACGGCGCGGCGGCGTAGGTGATGCCCTCTTCCCAGCGCGACATGAACGAAATGCCCGAAGGCGCAAGCTGGATGACGTTCTGGGACAGCTGCTCGACCACCGAATCCATCGAGCCGATCTGCTCGTTGGGATAGATCCGCACGTCGATATCGCCATCGGTGTATTCTTCGACGAGATCAGCGAATTTCTGGTAGGCCAGCCCCTCGAAACTATCGGGCGTCATCATCGAACTCAGCCGCCAGGTTTCGGCCGAGGCCGGGAAAGCTGCGGCGACAAGCACGGTCGCACCGGCAAGACGGGTATAAAGGGACATGGCGTTACTCCTATGGCGTGACGCGACCGAACGGCGTGTCACCTGTGAATTCCGACAATCATGCAATCCCGACATTCTGGGCTTGCTACTATGTTCAAACTGGATGATAGTTACCCCATTATGTCAAGAGAGAATGATAAGATTTTCGATGTCCGCAGTCTGGAAGCGTTTCAGGCGGCCATGTCCTGCGGCTCCATGACCGGGGCGGCCCGGCAGCTTGGCATTGGCCAGCCCACGGTGACGCGACTGGTCAAGGATCTCGAAGCGGATGTCGGCTTTCAGCTGTTTCACCGCAACGGGCCGCGCATCTCGCCCACCGACCGGGGTCTGCGCTTCTATGAGGAAGTGCACCGCCTGATTTCCGGCCTGCGCCAGATCCGCGATCACGCCGACGCGATCCGCGAAGACCGCCTGCCCGCCATCGACATCGCCGCGACGCCCGCAATGGCCGGGGGCCTGATCGGTCCCGCGCTTGAGGCGCTCGCCGACGATCTGCCGGATCAGGTGAACCTTCAGACGATGAACGCCGAATACGTCGTGCGGGCGCTGCGCAATCGCACCGCCGATCTGGGCATCGCCGCCTTCCCGATGGAACATCTGGGTCTTGCACGCCATGTCATCTGTGAATCCCGGCTGGTCGCGGTGGTCGCGACGGACAGCCCGCTGGCCAAGGCCCATAGCGACAGTCCCATGCCCCTGTCGGTGTTTTCGGACACGCGGATGATTACCGTCGGCAACGCGTTCCGCATCCGCCACGCCATCGACATCGCCCTTGGCGAGCAGCACATCACCCCCGCGCAAGAAATGTCGACCAATTCGTCCCTGAACGCGATCATGACCGCCCGCTCCGGGCTGGGCGCTGCAATCGTCGATCCGGTGACCGCCTACGGCGTTCCGGTGCAGGACGTGACCATTTTGCCGCTGGCAACGCATGTGCCCTATTACTGGGGTCTGCTGAGCGAGGCCAACCGCGTCTTCGCCCCCTCTCAGATGCGCTTTGTCGATGCGTTTCGCACGGCCTGCCGCGTCACCATTCCCGACTGCAAATTCCATGACCCGCTGGACACATCGCTGCTCAAAAGGATTGAGCAGATGCTGAGGACCTGACCATGACCAAACCTGCCGGCCTTACTGCACTTGAGGCTGATCTCAGCCGTCAATTCACCCTGCTGAACCTGCCGCCCAAACCATGGATGCCCGAAACCCGTGGCCCGGATGGCGTGGCAGTGCTGGATGTGGCGATCATCGGCGCGGGGCTTTGCGGTCTGGTGGCTCATGCCGCGCTCGCAATGGAGGGGATCGAAAACACGCGCCTCTTTGACCGCGCGCCCGAGGGCCGCGAAGGGCCGTGGGTCACCTATGCCCGAATGGAGACGCTGCGCACCGTGAAGGAGGCCGCCGGCCCCGCGCTTGGCGTGCCCGCACTGACCTTCCGCGCGTGGTTCGAGGCGCAATGGGGCGAAGAGGCATGGGACGACATGACCCTCGCCCCGCGCGAAATGTGGATGGACTACCTGAACTGGTATCGCCGGATGACCCGCGCGGATGTGGTGAATGACTGCGATGTCACCGACATCACGCCCGTAGATAAGCTGTTTCGCCTGACCACAACGAAAGGCACGCATTTCGCGCGCCGCGTGGTCATCGCGACGGGGCTGGATGCACTCGGCGCGCCACAATTGCCCGCCGTGGCGCGGGGTCTGCCCAAAGGCCGTGTCTATCATTCCGCCGACATGTTCGACCCCGCCACCTTGCGCGGCAAACGGGTCGTCGTGGTGGGCGCCGGGGCCTCCGCGATGGATAATGCGGCGGCGGCACTTGAGGCGGGCTGCGCCCGGCTCGACCTGTTGGTGCGGCGTCCCAAGCTGCCTGTGATCGACAAATTCACCGGCACCGGATCGCGCGGAATGACGGCGGGCTATGTCGGCCTGCCCGACACCGCGAAGTGGGAGCTGATGGACGAAGGCGACCGCTTCCCTGTTCCGCCGCCGAAACACTCGGTCGCGCGGGTCGCCCGGCACGATCATGCCCACCTGCATACCGGCGCCGCAGTCGAGGCGATCGAGGCGCGCCCAGATGGGCTGCGTATCACCACCCCGCAGGGGGTGATCGAAACCGATGTGGCGATCTTTGCCACCGGCTTCGGCATTGCGCTGCGGGATCGCGCCGAACTGGCGCAGGTTGCGCCGCATATTCAGACATGGGGCGATGTCGTCGGCCCCGAGAAGGCCGCGCGCAACCCGGTTCTGGCGGCGCATCCCTATCTCGCCCCCGATTTCGCCTTTACCGAAAACACCCCCGGCGCCTGCCCTGCGCTGTCGCGGCTGCTGTGTTTCGCCTATGCCGCCGTGCCGAGCCACGGCAAGGTCACCTCCGGCATCCCCTCGGCGACCGAAGGCGCGCGGCGGCTTGCCAGCGGGCTCACCCGGTCGTTCTTTGCCGAAGATGCGGCACAGCATCTGGACCGGTTCCGCGCCTATGACACCCCCGACATGGACGAGGATATCTGGCCGCCGGTCGCCCTCGCCCCCACCGCCTGACACCCGACTGACCCCAAGGACATCCCATGACCGACAAAAGTCTTCATTCCCGTTCGCTGGTGATCGACGCGCTGCAATGCTCCGATTTCAACCGCGACATCCTGCTTGAGGCCCAGCAGGGCGGCGTCACCGCGATCTCCGCCTCCTCCGTGCTGTGGGAGGATTTTCGCGGCGGCATGGACTATGTCATCATGTGGAAGGCAAAGCTGGCCGAAAACGCCGATATCGCCATGCCGATCCGCACCTTGGCGGATATCGAGAGGGCCAAGACCGAGGGCAAGGTCGGTATCATCTTTGGCTGGCAGAACACCTCCCCCGTCGAAGACCGGCTCGATTATTTCGGGATCTTCAAGGATCTCGGCGTCAACATCATGCAGTTGACCTACAACACGCAGAACTTCTTTGGCGCGGGCTATCTTGAGCAAAATGACAGTGGTCTGACCGGCTTTGGCCGCGAGGCCGTCAATGCGATGAACGAGACCGGCATCACCATCGATCTCAGCCATGTCGGCGTGCAGACCTCGCTCGATACCATCGCCCATTCGGCCAAGCCGGTGGCAATCACCCATTGCCTGCCCCGCGCCCTGAAAGACGTGCCGCGCAACAAGCCCGATGAGGTGTTCAAGGCCTGCGCCGACAAGGGCGGCGTCATCGGCACCTCGCTATTCGCGCCGGGCCTTGTCGCGGGCAACGAGGCCGGTGTGCGCGATGTCATCGACGCGATGGAACACACGCTCGATCTGGTGGGCGAAGATCACGTCGCCATTGGCACTGACTTCAACCACAACCGCGCGCGCCCCGGCGCATGGCTGCTGTGGGCCAACCGCGACAAGGGCACGGGCCGCACGCTGACCGAGTTCGGCTCCGCCAAGATCACCAAGCCCGAGGGCATTCGCACCAACGCCGATTTCCCCAACCTTGCCGCGGAAATGCAGGCGCGCGGCTGGTCTGAGGCGCGGATCGAGAAGATCCTCGGCGGCAACTGGATGCGCCTGTTTGGCGAAACCTGGGGCTGATGCAGCCCCGCGCCGCCATCCTGCAACTGTTCCATGAGGCCAGTTGCATCGCGCCTCGCCCCGTCACGCGGGACGAGTTTCTGGCCCGTCATCACATGCGCGGGCCAGATGTCGCGGCGGCGTTTGGGAATACCGAGAACTGGATGGGCGGGGTGCTGTCGGCGCTGGCGGCACGCGGGATCACCCCCCAGATCGGGCTGTGCACCGCCGCCCTGCCCGGCGGTCCCCTGACCCGCGCGGGGTTCGATACCCTGCTGGGGGAGCTTCTCGACAGTCTCAACACGATCCTGGCCCAAGGTCCGTTGAGCCATGTGTTTTTGCTGCTGCACGGCGCGCTGCTGGTCGAAGGGCTGGACGATCCCGAAGCCCTCATCGCCCGCGCCGTCCGCGCCGCCACCGGACCCGGCACCCGCATCGCGGTGCCGCTCGATTTTCACGCCAATCCGGGTCAGGGGCTGATCGAGGCCGCCGATATCGTGATCGGTGGTAAGCTATACCCCCATACCGACACCCGCGCCCGTGGCGCGCGGCTGGTGGAGCTTGCCTTCGCGGCTGAGCGGCTGACCACCCGGCATGTCGGGATGGGCCTGCAAGTGCCGATGCCCCGGCAGGAAACCACCTCCGGCCCCTTTGCCGAACTGGCCGCGCTGACCGACCAGCTTGAAACCGGCGCGGTGGCTGATGTCACCCTGCTGGGGGGCTTTCCGTTTTCGCGCGCCGCTCATCGTGGCACCAGCCTGCTGATCACCGCGCCCGCCGATCATGACCCCAGCGCCATTGCCGACCAGATGCGCCGCGCCATCGCCTCCCGGCAGGGCGCACTGACGACCGACGTGCCCGATGCGCAAAGCATGCTGCCGGAGCTGCGCGCCGCCTTGGCGCGCGGGCGGGTCGTGCTGGCGGATGTGGGCGACAATCCCGGCGGCGGCGGCACCGGCGGCGATACATCGCTGCTGAAGCCCCTGATTGCGCTCGATGTGGCGTTCGGCTTCGGCTTCCTCGTCGCGCCCGATCTGGTCGCCGCCGCCGAAACCGCAGGTGTCGGCGGCACGGTGGACATCCCCACCCCCACGGGGCCGATCCCCGCCCGCGTCGACCGCCTGCAACCGATCCGCTACCGCAATTCCGGCGCAATGATGCGCGGCGAGGCGCTGAACGGCGGCGCGGGCGCGGTGCTGGCGCTGGGACGCTCACGGGTGCTGGTCTCCTCCCTCCGGGTGCAGGCCTATGACACGGAGGCGTTTCGCGCGATGGGCGTTGACCCGGAATCACTCGACCTGCTTGCCATCAAATCCATCGGCCATTTCCGCGCCTCCTACACACCCATTGCAAGCGGTGGCGTGCTGCTCACCGATAGCGGCGGCTTATCCTCGCCCCGCCGCGCGCCGCCCTTTCCCGACGCCGCCGCGCCCGCCTCCCCACCGCACGCCCCCCAGACCTGACAGGAACCCGCCATGTCCCTACCGACCCCCGAAACGCTTCTGGACCTGTTTCGCGCCGACCTGCCCACCCCGGAGGCGCTTGGCCGTGATCTGGTCGGCAAGGGCGCGCAGATCGACGGTCCGTTCGGTCCGCAAACGCTGGTCTATGCCGATTACGTCGCCTCGGGCCGGGCGCTGCATCATGTGGAACGCTTCGTGCTGGAGCGCGTGCTGCCCTATTATGCCAACAGCCATACCGAAGCGTCCTTCTGCGGCGGCTATATGACCCGGCTGCGCGGCAATGCCCGCGCCACCGTCGCCCGCCATTGCGGGGCTGATGACCGCTACGCCACGATTTTCGCGGGCTCCGGCGCGACGGCGGGGATCAACCGTCTGGTGGCGCTGCTGGGGGCGGACCGGAGCCGGACCAAGATCATCCTCGGCCCCTATGAGCATCACTCCAATATCCTGCCGTGGCGCGAATGCGGCGCACAGGTGGTCGAACTGCCCGAAGATGCCGCCGGTGGACCAGACCGCGCCGAACTGGACGCGGCGCTGGCGGATGTGGGCGATTACGACCGGGTGATCTGCGCCTTCTCTGCCGCCTCCAACGTCACCGGGATCATCGCAGATGTCGCCACCCTTACCCGCCGGGTGAAGGAGGCAGGCGCGCTGATGGTGTGGGATTACGCGGGCGGCGGCCCCTACCTGCCCATCGCTATGGTCCCGTCCGAGGGCGCGGAAATCGACGCGGTGGTGCTGTCGCCGCATAAATTCATCGGCGGGCCGGGCGCCTCCGGCATTGTCATCGTGCGCCGCGACGCGGTGGTGACAGACCGCCCGACATGGGCCGGCGGCGGCACTGTGCGATTTGTGACCTCCCAAGGCCACGACTACGCCGGCGATATCGAACACCGCGAGGAAGCAGGCACCCCGAATGTGGTTGGCGACATCCGTGCCGCGCTGGCGATGATCGTCAAGGATCACATCGGCCCTGTGACGATGGAGCAGCGCAACGCCGCCCTGACCGCCCGCGCCATCGCGGCATGGTCCGACCTGCCGGACATCGAACTGTTGGGCCACGCGGATGCGCAGCGCTTGCCGATCTTCTCGTTCCGCATCCGTGATCCGCGCGGCGGATTCATCCATCAGCAACTGGTGACCAAGATGCTGTCGGACCGGTTCGGCATTCAGGCCCGTGGCGGCTGTGCCTGCGCCGGACCTTATGTGCTGCGCCTGCTGGGATATGACACTGAGGGCGCCGCCCATCTGCGCGATGAGATCCTCGCCGGGGACGAGTTGAAGAAACCGGGCTTCGTGCGGCTCAACTTCTCAGTGCTGATGACCGATGCGGAGGTGGCGCATATCCTCGACAGCGTGCGGACCCTGTCGCAAGATGCGTCGCGCTTCGTCGATCAATATGATGTCGATCCGGACCGCGCGATCTTTACTGCCCGCGCTGACATGCTCGTGGCGCAGTGACGCGGCTGCACCGCTAGGGGCCGGGCGTCACCGGATGCATTGTGCCCCCCGCGAAAACGCGCAACCATCGTGGTTTCGAGCAGGAGCACCCCCTTGTCCGTCACCGTTTTTGCGGCCGTCATCCTCGCGGCGCTTCTGCATGCCAGCTGGAACGCCTTGGTAAAGGGCGGTCGAGACAAGCATCTGGCCATGGCCGCCGTGGTGATGGGACAGGCCATTTTCGCAGTGCCCGTTTTGATCTTCGTGCCCGCGCCCGATCCCGCCAGCTATCCCCTGATGGCTGCGGGCGTGATGCTGCATCTGGGCTACCAGCTGTTCTTGCTGGCCTCCTACCGCACCGGCGATCTGACCCAAGTCTACCCGCTGGCCCGAGGCAGCGCGCCGCTGATCGTCGCGGCGGTGTCGGTGGTGATCCTCGGCGTGCCGCTGGAGCCCTTGCAACTGGGCGCGGTGGCGCTGATCGGACTTGGCATCATCTCGACGGCGCTGGTGCGGCGCAGCGAAGGGCAGCGCAACCGGCACGCCACGGCGCTCGCGCTGACGACGGGCTGCTTCATCGCATCCTATTCGCTGGTCGATGGCATGGGCGCGCGACTGGCGGGAACCGCGCTTGGCTTCTACGGCTGGATGACCGTTGCCAATGCGGTGCTCTTTTCGGCGCTGGCCGCGCTGCGCTGGCCCATGATGCTGCGCCGGGTGCCCACCGAGGGACGACGGGTGCTGTTCATCGGCGGCGGCGCATCCTATGTCGCCTATGCGCTGGTGCTATGGGCGTTTACACAAGCGCCGATCGCGCTGGTGACCGCCCTGCGCGAGACCTCGATCATATTTGCGCTGCTGATCGGCGTCTTTGTCCTGAACGAGAAGCTGAACCTCGCCAAGGTCGTGGCCACCATGATGACGCTGGCGGGCGTGGTCGTGCTGCGCTTCGCTAAGCAGTCCTCCTGACCCTCCGTAGATCAAAGTCCGGCTTACGATCTGAGCAGCCGCACCAGACTGACCCCCGCGTCGCTTAAATCCGCAAGCCGGGCAAGGATATGCTCCGGCGCCAAGGCGGAGGCCTCTCCCTCGGCGCGTCCGATCCGGTCCAGCAGCCGCGCCAGCCGCCGCCGGTGAATGCCCAGATGCGCCTGCACCGGATCCGCGAGGATGCCCGCAAAGGTCGTCACCAGCGAGGCCACCATCGCAAGGATCACCCCGGTCGCCACCACGAAAGACACCGGCAGCGACACCGGGAAAACGGCATACCAGACCGACCCCATCCGGTCCCCCAGCGGGAAGCCCATGACGGCGGTGGCGTGACCGACATAGCCCGACACGGTCGGCGCAAGCGACGCGATCCCCGGCGTGGCCGTGCCGAACAGCGCCCAGCCCGCCAGCAACACCACCAGCGACGTGGTGATTTCCGCCACGGCGGAGCGCACGGCGGTATAATCGTCGATCAAGGCCTGACTGCGCGGGGTCAGCGCTGCGCCCTGCAACAGCACGGTCGCGATCCGCGCCTCGATGCCGCGCGCGACGGCGGTCTTGAACAACATCTGTCGGCTGCCCAGCCACGCGCCGATGCGGCGCAGCCCTACCACCCGCGCCAGCAGGCCGCTCAGCAGCACCAGCAAGAACAGCGGCGCCAACACCACATTCACCGGTGCGCGCAGCAGATCCCAGCCCAGCGCGCGCCGATGCAGCCCCAGCGTGCCACGCAGGTGGAAATGGTCGCGGACAAAGGCATCGACCTTGTCGCGCACCGCCTGCGCATGTGCTTTGGCTTCGTCATCCGTGCCGGTCATGGCATCTACCCCGTCGCGATGCCGCACTATCCCCTAGATCCGCCGCCGCGGGAATAGCGCGAGGCATCGAAACGCCGACCGGCGACCGAAATCGCCGGATCAGAGCCCCCGATCTGCGATAGGGTGCGCACGCATGACGCGCGCGCCCCTGCCATGTCAGCGAGACCCGGTTTCTATTCCGCAATCCGCCGGATCAGCCCAGCGCGTCGGCGATGGCCTTACCGCAGGTTGTCGTGTCCGCGGTCCCGCCCAGATCGCGGGTGCGCAGCGCCTGCTCGCTGAGAACATGCTCAATGGCGGTCACGATCTCCGCCGCGGCCTGCGGATGGCCAAGATGGTCGAGCATCATCGCCCCCGCCCAGATCTGCCCGATAGGGTTGGCCACGCCCTGCCCTGCGATATCGGGGGCGGAGCCATGGACCGGCTCAAACAGCGACGGGAACAGGCCTTCGGGATTTATGTTGCCCGAGGGCGCGATCCCGATGGTGCCGGTGCAGGCGGGACCGAGGTCCGACAAGATGTCGCCAAACAGGTTCGAGGCCACGACCACATCGAATTTATCGGGCTGAAGCACAAATAAAGCTGTCAGGATATCAATGTGATACTTATCCCACCTTACCCGTGGGTAATGTTTTGCCATCTCGACGACACGTTCGTCCCAATAGGGCATGGTGATCGAAATGCCGTTGGATTTGGTGGCCGAGGTCAGCCGCGCGCGCGGGCGTTTCGCGGCCAGCTCGAAGGCGTATTTCAGCACGCGATCCACGCCGTGGCGGGTCATCACGGTTTCCTGCATCACGACCTCGCGGTCGGTATCGGGGAACATCCGCCCCCCGATGGAGGAATATTCGCCTTCCGTGTTTTCGCGCACGATCCACATGTCGATATCGCCCGGCTCCCGCCCGGCAAGGGGGCTTGGCACCCCCGGCATCAGACGTGCGGGACGCAGGCTGATATATTGATCGAACTGCCGCCGGAATTGCAGCAGCGACCCCCAGAGCGACACATGATCCGGCACGGTTTCGGGCCAGCCGACCGCGCCAAAGAAGATCGCGTCATGGCCGCCGATCTGGCTTTTCCAATCGTCGGGCATCATCTGCCCGTGCTTTTGGTAGTAATCGCAGGACGAAAATTCGAACTCGTCGAAACGCAGGTCGATCTTGTGCCTGCGGGCCACGGCCTCCAGCACGCGCAGGCCTTCGGGGATCACTTCCTTACCGATGCCGTCACCGGCGATGACAGCGATTTTCAGATGGTTGGACACGGCGTTTCCTTAGTCGTTGCGGCCACGGATGGCCTCTATCATGGCGTCGGTCACCTGCCGGGTCGTGGCGCTGCCGCCAAGGTCGGGCGTATGCAGCGACGGATCGGCGGTGACGGCTTCTACCGCTTCCATCAGGCGCGCGCCGGCGGCGGCCTCGCCCAGATGCTCCAGCATCATCGCGGCGGTCCAGAAGGTGGCGACCGGATTGGCCACGCCCTTGCCGGTGATGTCAAAGGCCGAGCCATGGATCGGCTCGAACATCGAGGGTGTGTCGCGCTCGGGGTTGAGGTTCGCAGTCGGCGCCACACCGATGGAGCCCGACAAGGCCGCGGCAAGGTCCGACAGGATGTCCGCATGCAGGTTGGTGGCGACGACGGTGTCGATGGAGGCGGGGTTCATCGTCATGCGCACGGTCATCGCATCCACCAGCATCTTGTCCCATGTGACATCGGGGAAATCGCGCGCCACCTCGGCGGCGATCTGATCCCACAGCACCATGCCGTGCCTCTGCGCGTTGGATTTCGTCACCACGGTCAACAGCTTGCGCGGGCGGGATTGGGCCAGCCCGAAGGCAAACCGCATGATCCGCTCGACCCCGGCGCGGGTAAAGATCGACACATCCGTCGCGATCTCGATCGGGAGGCCGGGATGCGAGCGTCCGCCCTGCCCGGCATATTCGCCTTCGGAATTCTCGCGCACGATGACCCAGTCGAGTTCCTTGCCGGTCACGCCGCGCAGGGGGCTCTCAATTCCGGGCAACACGCGCGTCGGGCGCACATTGGCGTATTGGTCGAGAGGCTGACAAATGGCGAGCCGCAAGCCCCAGAGCGTCAGGTGATCGGGCACATCGGGCGCGCCGACCGCGCCGAACAGGATCGCATCGAAATCGCGCAGCTGGTCGGCGCCATCCTCGGGCATGAACGCCCCGGTGCGGCGATACCGCTCGGTGCTCCAGTCGAAGTTTTCCACATCGAAGTCAAAGCTGCCATCGCGGGCCGCCAGCGCCTCCAGCACCTCAAGGCAGGCATCGACGACTTCCACACCGATCCCGTCACCGCCGATGGCGGCGATCTTGTGGGTTCTTTTAGTCATAGTTTTCTCCGTTTTAGAACAGCACGCCCATCGGCATGCGGAGCAGCAGGACGTTGGCCATAAGCCACCAGAACCCGATGCAGATAAGCGCGCCCGACACGATCCAGATGGCCCAGATCCGGGGCGGGGGCCGGTCGTAATCGGCGATCACCATGATCGCCATGAACGCCACGAGGCTGGTGACGAGGAAGCCGATCACCGGCATCAGCATCACCCATGCGAGCATCACCACGGCCAATGCCAGACGGCGACCGCTGCCTTCGGCAAACTCGATCCCGGCCAGCGGACCACCGGAGGGCCGCCGCAGGTTCATCACGATAAGCAGCACCGAAAACCCGATAAGCGCGGCGGCGATGGTTTTCGGAAATACCGCGCCCAGCGGCGACAGCGACAGCGCGCCCACATAGACGATGACACCAAGGAGGATAAACCCGGCGGCAATCGCCATGCCCGGCAGATCGCGGGTCTTGGGGGTTGGTGGCTCCTCCGCGATGTCTTGGGGGATGAAGCGCGGCGTGGCCTCCGCCGCCCTTGCCCGGCGCGCGCGCATATCCGCCACAAGCGGGAAGGCCAGCGTCACGACTGCCGCGACAATGATGCCGATGCTGATGGGCCGGTTAAAGAACATGTCAGGCAGCCGCCCGGACGCATTGCCGATCAGATATGTCTGAACAAACCCCTGTTCCGCGATGGAGCCCAGCACCAGCCCCAGAACAATCGGAGAGGGCTGAAACCCGTAGCGGTTAAGCACCCATGCAATGATGCCGAGCCCGACCATCAGCTGCGCGTCCTGCACATTGGAATGGATCGCGAAAGCGCCGATGATCGTTAAAAGCGCCACGGTCGGGGCCAGCACGGCCTTGGGCACCCGGATGATCGAGCCATAGGCATATTTGCCGATCAACAGCCCCAACGGCAGCATCAGCAAGGTCGCAA
This sequence comes from Marinobacter sp., assembly GCA_040119125.1. GTDB lineage: Bacteria > Pseudomonadota > Alphaproteobacteria > Rhodobacterales > Rhodobacteraceae > Pacificitalea. Next base: position 286,465 of record JBEDTR010000004.1, on the reverse strand, counting down.
TCAGCAGACCCCAGATGAAGGTATAGACGATGTTGCCATCGGTCGAAAACAGCGTCGGCCCGATCTTGATCCCCTGCACCAGCAGCGCGCCGAGGATGATCGCATCGGGGGGCGTGCCGGGAATGCCCAGCACCAGCGTCGGGATGAAGCCGCCGCCGACCGTGGCGTTATTGGCGGCCTCGGTCGCCATCACCCCGTCGGGATTGCCCTTGCCGAAGCTCTCCGGCTCCCGCGAGGAGCGGCGCGCCTCGGAATAGGCGACAAGCCCCGCGATGGAGCCGCCCGCCCCCGGCAGAATACCGATCACAGTGCCGATCACGGCAGAGCGCACGACGTTGAATTTGCGGCTCAGCGCAAAACGAAATCCTTCGGCGATGCGCAGGCCGCCGGTCTCGGACGGTTTCAAATGCGGATCGCGCGTGGCGACAAGGTCTAGGATGACCGGCACGCAATACAGCCCGATGATCGCGGAGGTCAGGTCGATCCCCGCCAGAAACCGCTGCATGCCCAAGGTGTAGCGCACATCGCCGCCGACGACGGCAACCCCGATCATGGACAGGAACAACCCGATACAGGCGCCGATCAACCCCTTGACGGTATTCCCCACGGACAAGGCCGCGATCAGCGTCAGACCAAAGATCGCGAGCCAGAAATATTCGGTAGGCCCAAAGGCCAGCGCGACACGGGCAAGCGGCGGCGCCAGCAGCAGCAGCGCCACCGCGCCCACCACGCCCCCCGTGACCGAGGAAAACGTGGCAAGCGTGATCGCCAGCCCGCCATCGCCGCGCTTGGCCATCGGGAAGCCATCGAAGGTCGTGGCGATGGCCGATGGTGTGCCCGGCGTATTGACGAGGATGGCGGCATAGGCACCGCCATAGATCGCGCCGGTGTAGATCGCGCCGAGGGCAATAAGCCCCGCGGCGGGATCCATGGTAAAGGTGAACGGGACCAGCACGGCTACCGCCATGGTCGCCGACAGGCCCGGGAGCGCGCCGATCACGGTGCCAAGCACCACGCCGACCAGAGCCAGGACCAGGTTGAACGGTGTCAGCGCGTCGATGAGGTAGCCGAGAATGGTCATGTTCGTGGCTTACTGGATGATCCCCAGCGCCTTGGCGCCGGCTGTGTATTCTTCCACCCGCTCAGCGACGAAGGCGTCCATCTTGTCGTAGGTGATGTCCGTCAACACGAAACCGCCTTCTTCCATCTTCTTTACGAAGTCGGGCTGAGCGTTGATTTTGGACACCATGTCGGAAACCTGCTGGCGCAGTTCTTCGGACGCGGACGACGGCACCGCGACGCCGCGATAGGCCCCGCCAACGATGTCATAGCCCAGCTCCTTGAAGGTCGGCACATCGGGGAAGGCGGGCATCCGCTCCTCAGCGGCCACGGCCAGCATCCGCATCTCATCGCCCTGCGCGATCCCGGAGGTGGCGTAGTTCAGACCGCCGGTGGTCTGATTGCCGAGAATAGCGGTGATCGACGGGCCCGTGCCCGAGAACGGCACATAGGTCGTCGTGATATCGGCCTCTTCGTTCAACTGCACGGCGGCAAGGTTGTTGGCCGAGTTGGAGCCGGACCCGGCAAGCGTCACAAGACCGGGATTGGCCTTTGCATATTCGACGAACTGTTCCAGCGTCTCGAACTCACTATCCTTCCGCACGAAAAGGGCGTTGGGCGTGTAGTGGAAGTAATGCACCGGGGTCAGATCTTCGGTTTTATAGCCCACGGAGCCTGCCAGCGGCTGTAGGACGGTATGCGGCAGGTTGATGCCCATGAGGGTATAGCCATCGCCGGGCAGGGAATTCAGCTGCGACCACGCCTGCGCACCGCCAGCGCCGGGCTGATATTGGATCACCACCTGCTGGCCGGTGACCTCTTCCCATTCGCCCTGCTGAAAGCGTGCCGACACGTCGGATTCGCCACCGGCGTTGAAGGGGATGATGTAGGTCATGGCTTTGGTCGGGTAATCCTCGGCCGCGGCCAGCGGCGATGCGGCGACCAATGCCGCCAGAACTGTTGCTAGGGTCTTTTTCATGGGGTTCCTCCTCCTGAGTCCGCTTGCCGCAAGGGTTTTCCTGACTGACGAAGCAGATGCGTTCGGCCCGGTGGGCCGCTGGTCACGAACAGGCCCAGCCCCGTCTGCATCCTCCGTATCCGCCTGCGCAGATAGGGCTCTCCCGGTTGCAGGACGGGGCAAGGGTAATGCGGGTCCATCCGATGCGCCCGGCGACTCCTCACCACCGAACCATGGAAGCCTAAACTGCTTCCCTCAATTTGATAATTTCATATAAAGAACATCATTATTGATCTGAGGTTGAAGATGAGCGAAGGCGATCTGGGGTTTTTCGTGCTGTTGGCCCGGCGCGGCAACATGAGCGAGGCCGCGCGCGAAATCGGCATCACCGCGTCGGCGGTCAGCAGGCGGCTGGCCCGGCTGGAGGATCGTCTGGGTGTGCGGCTGATAAACCGGACCACACGGCGCGTCAGCCTGACCGGCGAGGGCGACGCCTATTTCAAGAAGGCCGTGCGCCTGTTGGCGGAAATCGAGGAGCTTGAAAGCAGCCTGAACCGCGCCCGAGAAACGCCCAGCGGCCTGCTGCGTATCAACGCCACGTTTGGCTTCAGCCGCGATTACATCGCCCCCGCGGTCGTGGCGTTCAAACAGCGCTATCCGGATGTGGAAGTGCAGCTTGTCGTGACGGATGCCCCGCTGAACATTGTCGAGGTCGGATTTGATCTCAACATCCGATTCGGCAACCCGCCCCTGAGCAACCTGATACAGCGGATGCTGCAGCGCAACCGCCGCTTCATGTGCGCCGCGCCCTCCTATATCGCGCAGTTCGGCGTGCCCCAGTCCCTGCTGGAGCTGCAACAGCATGAGTGCATCGTGCTGCGGCAGGAACATGACATCTACGACATCTGGCGCTTTGACGACCGCGATGGCGAAAACCCCTCCGCGCGGGTCGCGGGCGGGCTAAGCACGAATGACGGCGAAATGGCGCGAGAATGGATGCTGGAGGGGCAAGGCATCATGCTGCGCTCCGAATGGGATATTGCGCGCCATGTGCGCGACGGCAAACTGAAGGTCGTGCTGCCGGAATACCACCAGACAGCGAATATCACCGCCGTCTATCCGGAGCGGCACAACCTGACGGCCAAGGTGCGGCTGTTCGTCGATTTTCTTGCCGACAGGATCCGGCAGGCCGACGCGACCCACCCCTTGCAGCTATCGCCTGCGGATCTGACAGCTGGCGGATGATCCGCGCGCGGGCGCTTTGCCCTGCGCCGCGATGCAGTTTATGCATATATCGGGGCACAGAGGACGGGTGATGGATCTAGGGCTGCTGGCGGATTTTCTGGAACTGGCGCGTGAGCTGAACTTCTCGCGCGCGGCGGAGGGGCGTAACTTGACGCAGCCGGCCTTCAGCCGTCGCATTCGCAATCTGGAGGACGCAATCGGCACGCCGCTGGTCACACGCACCACGCGCGCCGTCGCCCTGACCCCTGCCGGGCAAGCGTTTCAGCCACGGGCGGCGGCATTGGTGCGGGCCTATGCCGAAGCGCGCAAGGCCGCGCTGGAGGCCGCCGGATCGGCGGAGGTGAGCCTCAACCTCGCCGCGACCCATGCCCTATCCTACACATTCGTCCCCCAATGGCTGATGCAGGTATCGACCCCGGCGCGGTTCGGATCGCTGAACATGGTGTCGGACAGCCACCGCCAATGCACCCGGCTGATGCTGCGCGGAGATGCGACGTTCTTTATCTGCCACAGAGGCTTGGACGACAGCGACAGCTTCCCGGATCGGCAATTTAGCCACCATGTCATCGGAGCGGACAGGCTGGTGCCGCTTTGCGCGCCGGGCAAGGACGGGCAGCCGCGCTGGCGGCTTGGGGCGGCGGAAGTGCCGTTCATCGCCTATGGCGCGGCATCTGGCCTGCACGCGATCCTGAACGCCTATTGGGCCAGCCACGGGCGCCCGAAATTTGCCACGCGGATGCATTCCGTGCTGGCGGCGACCAATCTCGAAATGGCCCGCGAAGGTCAGGGCGTGGCTTATCTTCCCCTGTCGCTGGCCCAGCAGGCACTTGAGGCGGGCGAATTGCTGCGCGCGGCGGAAGAGCCCCGCGACGTGCCGGTCGAGATTGTCATTTACCGCCCCCGTTCCCGGCTATCGCCCCATTGCGAGGCATTTTGGGCGCGCGCCACGGCACATTAATGCCGAATGTGCATCAATTACGCGCCAACTGGCATTGGCCTGCACGGCCCCTCCCGCGCTAGGGAGACCGCAAACGGGGCTCGGCCCCGCCGCATGTGAGGAGCCTAAGGAAATGCGCATCATCGACATCCGCGAAGTGACGAAGCCGATCTCGTCGCCTATCCGCAACGCCTATATCGATTTCTCGAAGATGACCGCGAGCCTTGTGGCTGTGGTCACCGATGTCGAACGCGACGGGCAGCGGGTCGTGGGCTACGGCTTCAATTCCAACGGACGTTACGGTCAGGGCGGGCTGATCCGCGAACGGTTTCGGGACAGGATCCTCGAGGCCGATCCGGCCTCGCTGCGCAATGAGGCGGGCGACAATCTGGACGCGCATCGGATCTGGGCCGCGATGATGCAAAACGAAAAACCCGGCGGGCATGGCGAACGCTCCGTCGCTGTTGGCACCATCGACATGGCCGTGTGGGACGCGATCGCCAAGATCGCAGGCAAGCCGCTGTTTCGTCTGCTGGCAGAGCGCAAGGGCGTCGAGGCCGATCCCCGCGTGTTCGTCTATGCCGCCGGCGGCTACTACTATCCCGGCAAGGAAGACAGCGCCCTGCGCCGGGAAATGCGCAGCTACGTTGATCGCGGCTACACGGTGGTCAAGATGAAGATCGGCGGCGCGTCGCTGGCCGAAGACCAGCGGCGGATCGAGGCGGTGCTGGACGAAATCGGCAGTGAGGCGCAATTGGCGGTCGATGCCAATGGGCGGTTCGATCTGGAAACCGCCATCGCCTACGCCAAGATGCTGCGCCAATATCCGCTGTTTTGGTATGAGGAAATCGGTGACCCGCTGGACTATCAGCTGCAAGCCGCGATGACGCAGTTCTACCCCGGCCCGATGGCCACCGGAGAGAACCTGTTTTCCCATCAAGACGCGCGCAACCTGATCCGGCACGGCGGCATGCGCCCGGACCGCGACTGGCTGCAATTCGACTGCGCGCTGTCCTACGGTCTGGTCGAATATCTGCGCACGCTCGATGTGCTGGATGAACTCGGCTGGTCGCCGCGGCGCTGCATCCCGCATGGCGGCCACCAAATGTCGCTGAACATCGCCGCGGGCCTCGGGCTTGGCGGCAACGAAAGCTACCCCGACCTGTTCCAGCCCTACGGCGGCTTCCCCGACGGGGTGGAAGTGGAAGCCGGCCACATCACCATGCCCGACCTTCCCGGCATCGGCTTCGAAGGCAAATCCGATCTAATCGCGGTCATGCGCGATCTGGCGGAGTAACCGGCAGGGTTGCAAGGCGCTCCGCAGACGAGGCACGGCGGCTGGCTGGTACGGGAAGGGGCGGACCCGACCCAGCATCGCAACGAGGAGGCCGAGCATCAGAAAGCCCTCGTGCTGCGGGCCGCTCCAACGACCTTTGGCGCCTTCGCAGTTGGTTGGATGGACGACAACCTTAACCAGTTCAGCAACCCCAAGCATCGCCAGCAGTGGCGCAGCACGCTGACAACCTACGCCGCGCCGTTCTGGGACAAGCCCCTGGCCGCAATCACCACTGATGACCTGCTTGGGGTTCTCAAACTGATCTGGACGACCAAGCCGGAGACCGCCAGCCGCGTCCGCGGCAGGATAGAGCGCATGCTGGACGCTGCGTCCGCAGCGGGACTTCGGACCGGCGACAACCCGGCGCGCTGGAAAGGCCACCTGTCAAACCTTCTGCCCAAAGCATCCAAGACCGCCCGCGGCCACCACGCTGCTCTGCCTTGGAAAAACCTGCCGAAATTCATCACGGAGTTGCGTGATCGCGAGGGCCTGGCGGCACGGGCACTGGAGTTCACGATTTTAACGGCTTCCATTTCGTCAAATATAACAGCTATTTATACGTCAATATCCCGTATTAAACTATTGGAAGCCAGTAAGCGGTGTGTATGCTTACTAGTGCAAACTCTTCATAGCACTAGGGCGACCAAACAGGGGTGCCGCCTGACCCCTCACTCCCGCGCACAATGCGCGCCCCGTCATTCCACGTTCGGGAGACATATCTTGTCAGATACCGCGGCATTTACCCCCACCCTGCAAGCGGCCCAGCTATACACTGGCCGCGAGGTCGCGACCCTGTTCCGGGTCCATGTCAGCACGCTTTATGCTTGGATGCGCGAAGGCTCCTTCCCGAAACCGCTCCGCGTCGGTCCGCGCACGGTCCGTTGGTCCGGCCAGCAGCTGCAAGACTATATCCAAAACTTCGTTTGCGGGCCTGTCGCTTAACCGCGCACCGAATTCCCCAAATTCTTCTTTTTACAATAGAGGCCCGCCTTAAAATGCGGGCGGGCCTAAGGAGAAACCATGCCTGATACGACCCCGTCTTTAAGCCCCAGCACCGACTCCGACCCTCAACCGTCAACGGAGACCGCCCTGCGAAACGTAGCGCAACAGGGCACGTTGGCAGGGCTGTTCCGTGACGCATCCGTGGTCGAGCAGATGAACGGAAAAAGCGCAAACGAAGCGAAGAATGTCCTGGCAACTGCCCTCGCGAACGGTCCGGCAGCGGGCCTCGCGCTGGAAGCGATCCGGCCCTTGTTTGAGCCTGGCGATGTAGTGGAGTTGCGGGCCCTGAACCCGGATAGGCACGGCGCTAAGACGCACTGCGGCGTCCTGCATGACGACAGGGATTGCGCAGGGCTGGAGAGCTTCATTCGGCAATACAACGGTTACAGGAACCTCTATTTTGGCGTGAACCCGCGCAGGAGCGAATTGCGCAGCTCTTCGAGCGCAGCCAAGGCTGAAGACGTAACGCTTCGCCGGGTCATGTTCCTGGACATGGACAACAAAGACGCCCCGAACAACGACCCCAGCTGGACATGCACCCAAGCAGAGCTGACAGCGCTGAACCCGTCCCTGCTTGTACGCACGGGGAATGGCTTCCACGTCTACTATCAGATCGAAGTTCAGAACGGCGAGGCCCTGACAGCCTCCGTGCCCCGGCTAAAAAATATCATGTCTCTGCTGGGGTCCGACAACGTGGCAGACCTGCCACGTATTGCGCGCCTGCCTTATACGGTGAACCTGCCCACTGCATCCAAGCTGAAACGCGGGGCAGTACCTAAACTGGCGCTGCCCGCCATTCTCAACACGCGGACTAGTGCCGCACGCCCGCTCGAAGGGTTGTGCACAGAACTGGAGGAAATCGCAGTTCGCCTCACGCTCCCGGGCAAGGGCGACGGCGGGAATGGGGCAAGGCCTGCGGTGTCGGGACGGTCACCTGCAGGGCAGAAAACCGGGCGACCTGCCCCTAGTTTGAATGTGCTGCGACTGGCACTGGAGGAACTCCCGAACAACCCCGACGGCCCCTTTGCAGACCGGGATAAGTGGCTCGTCGCCGCCCATGCCATCAAGGGGGCTGCGCGTGCGGGTGGCTTTGAACGGGAAGGGCGGGACCTCTTTCTCGAATGGAGCGGGCGCTATGGGGGCGACCCTACCCTTGACGAAAAGGCATGGGACACGATCACCACACCCTGCACGGGGTTTGGCACCGTCATGCGTCTGCTCCAGCAGTGCAACCCTGACGGGGCACGGCGGGTCCAAACAGCCTGTGCGCAAGCAGCATTCGCCGGCGCGCCTTTCACACCCCAGGACGGGCACCAAATTGCCGCTTTGATTGCTGCGATGCCGAGCGCCGCAAACCGGAATGTACCCGCTACCCAGCGCACTTTGCTGAACCTGTTTCCTGCGACCCTGTCAAAACCTTCACAAATTCCTCCCAGGAAATGGTTGTACGGAACGATCTTGATCCGCGGCTTTCCGACTATGATGGTCGCCCCCGGCGGCACCGGCAAGTCGGGCTTGGTGATGGCCATGGCCGTTGCTATGGCAGTGGGTCAGGAACTGTTTGCCGGGGAGGCACCCCACGGCAAGCTGAAAGTCTGGGTCCATAGCGCAGAAGACCCGCTAGAGGAGCAGCAGCGCCGCCTTGCTGCGGCCTGCGCCCATCATGGAGTAACGGATGCGGACTTGGGCAGGCGGCTCATCCTGTCGTCTGCCCGTGACAACTCCTTGCGACTGGCTCAAATGGGCGCCAAGGGTCCTGAAATTGTGCAGGCGGATGTGGATGCCATCGTGCGTGAAATGAAGACCCAAAACGTGGACGTGCTGATCGTAGACCCCATCGCTGGCATGGCGGCTGTTCCGGAGAACGACAATGCCGCCGTGAACATTGTCATGGATGCGCTACGCGGTATTGCGGAGCGCGCCAACGCTGCGGTCCTGTTCCTTCATCACACCAGCAAGCAAGCAAGTTTGAACATGGACGCCTCGGGGGTCACTGCGGCCCGGGGGGCAGACGCCTTTCAAGCAGCGGCGCGCGTCGTTGTGCAGTTGGTCCGCATGACCTCCGATGAAGCCAGGCGCATGGGACTTTCGGAGGAAGAGCGCCGTGGATACTTTCGGATGGAAAACGGCAAGGCCAACATGGCGCCTATCCAAAACGCAAAGTGGCGGCGCCTGAAGTCCGTAAATCTGAATAACGGCACGGCTGAGTACCCCGATGGTGACACAGTGGCGGTGATTGCCGATTGGTCGCCACCGGCGCCCGTAGTTGGTACGGCAAGCCAACTCTATCGTGTGCAAGCGGCTATCAGCGCAGCCGCGCCGAAGCGGTTTCGGGCAAGCAACCAATCCCAGGACTGGGTCGGCTGGTCGATTGCAGAAACGCTCGGTATGGATGCAGGCCGGACGCTGACGAAGGACACCCGGACGCCGGATCAGACACGCGCTTTCATTGCTGTGTCCGAAATGGTGAGGGGCTGGCTTTCGGACGGCGGATTAAAACAGGTTTACGAGAAAGATCCGAAAACCGGTCGCGAGGTGCCCTATATCGACATCGGTGATCCCGCCCTTCTGCGCGACAGCACCGACGCGAAACACGCCGCATAGCCGCCTGGAGCAGTCGGGCACCCGGCCATGGCGGACCTTCGCACCGGGGCGCCCCTCACCTTCACACAGGTGGTGTGGAAGCTTCACCACCGGGCGTTCAAACCACGAACAGGGGCACGGGGGGCGCAAGCGACCCCCTGCCCCACCAGTGGTTTATATTAGGGGGGCAAGTGGTGGTGTGATGTGCGCTGGTGCAGCCTAGACAGACCTAGACCGTGCCACACTACACGTCCGTAGGCACCGCTGCTTGGGTGTTCGTCCGATCGCTAGGCCGACGCGCTGACTGACCAACCAGACAAAATGTTGCCAATATACCAAGCAGATACGCAACGCCCGGGAGCGCCAACTGCTGCGTTCAGGATAAGACCTATCAGGAGTGTCACCGCACTTATATTCAGAATTAAGCATACATTAATGCGGCAGCGGCCTCTCCCAGCACCCTGCGGCAGCGGCGTCCTCGCTATATGCCCTACGACAAAAGGGCACAGGCCAAGCGGCACCCGAACGGCCCACACCTGCCGTTGGCCTGACGTCCAAGCGCTGCGGCGCAGCTTCTCTGAAGCAGCCGTTCGACACACTGTGCAGTATTTTTGTTTGCCAGAGGGCAGCAATGCGAGACAAAACGGTCCTTGGTATGGATCAATTCCACCAGCACTACCGCGTTCGAAACCAAACTCAGTCGTTAAGCCAAACGAATGCTTGTCCGACGGTAAATTTACTTTCCCCGACATACCCAACACCATCTACCATATATCCGCTGGTTCGTGATCCATGTTCCAATATCACTCCATCTGCACCTAGCTGAGACGCTAAACGAACAAGCTCTTGGATTTGTCCTTCGTAGTCGCTTACAAGCGCGTCTGGCCCGACTTGAATACGGGCCACAATCTTATAGGGTTGGCTTGGCGGAGCAGTTAAGCGCTGAACTTGATTTGGCGAAGTCGCTGTTCGCTCCACACTGTCGAGCCGAACGGTATCAGATGATACTCCGCAACCACCTAGTATGGCTGCAAGAAAAATCCCTGCCCAAAAACCACTATTTTTTGTCATAAATCCCCCCGACAAGATTGCATTCCCTTAATACCGCATTCTTGCTGTCACAAATGGCCAGTGCTTTTAACGGGATGCAACAAATTTTAGCAGTACCTCCGCAACGAAATCAAATGAAACTCCGGGTGCCCGATAGCCGCTGTCGGCCCTGAGCTGCCTTTTCCTGCCGCTCTCGATGCTGCGGCGCGGCCCGTCGAACCGGCTTTTTCTGACATCATGAAAAAAGATCGTATGGCTGATCCGCGCAGGATCATTGCGGAAGTGATAGATAGTATCATCAACCGCAAGGGTTAGGGCATTGCCGCTGCGACCTCGGCAGTCACGTCGCTGACTCCGAAGGCAGACCATACGTCCTCCCTCAGGATAAATCTGTGGCTATTGGTATGGGCGACGTAGGTTGACCGCGCTTCCACCACGCTGCGGGGGATTAGCGCCGCCCTGACCACGCAAAAGTCATCATCGAAGATTACTCCTGCCAGCACGTCGAAATGCCCGCCCGCAAGGTCTCGAATTGCGGATAGTTGACGCGAAGGGTTGCGCCGGTGAACACGCCGCCCCTTGATCTGGAAACGGGTTCCGTCCGGGCCGGTCGCGTCAAATCCTCGCTCTGAGTTTGGAGCCTGCGTCCAACCAAAGGCCGCACAGAATAAGTATTCGGCAAGGTCGCCGGTCGGATTATTGGCCGTGCGCAAAACGCCCCGCGACCGTAGCTCTTCGCCTATCTGAGCATGAAGCGTGAGGAGTTTGGCAACGGTCAGTTGTGCGAGGTCAGGCATCAAGTATCTCCGCAAGCAGTGTGGCGTTCCTTTGGCAACGTTATCTTAATGATGCCCACCGCCACCATCGACATTGCGCCCATCCCGTTTAAGGTCCCCGTCGCCTCCTGTTCATTAATCAAGACCAACGGATTGGCGAAGGTCTTGAGGGCAGCAAGAGTTGTGTCGAGCCCATTAAGGCCGTTGCGCGGGGCCAAGGGTGGAGCGCACTCGGCCCGTTGCGGACTTTGGGCAATGGGTCGAGATCCTGTGGTTGCGGTCCGCATTGCTTCCATTCGCTGCATTTGCGCAGTCTAACTTTGATCCAGCCTTGCGATCTGCGGAACTAAACGACCATTGCTCTGACAGCTTGAAAGGCACCGTATTTGAGCGACGATTGTCAGTTGTCTGACCTGACCGATTTCCTGGCAGCCCAAGAGTAGCGGTTGTAAAGGTACAAAGACCGTTCCAGTATGAGGTCTCACGATACGTAGGAATTTTTTGCGGGCGGCTTCCTTCTATTCGAGTTCATAAAGAATGTTGGACCCAGCTGCGTGGAAATCATGAGGCAACGCGGCAGGAGATCAGATCCGACTCTTTTTGGCGCAAACGTTGACGAATTGCACTGACTATCCGATACTGGAACAAATCACGAACGAAAGGCCGCCGAGAATGCCCAAGAACATCCTGATTTTTTCCGATGGGACCGGCCAAGTCGGAGGGATGCGACCCGACCAGCGACTGTCGAACGTCTACAAGATGTATCGCGCGATGCGTGCCGGACCTTCCTCGCCGATAGACCCGAAAGAACAGGTTTGTTTCTATGACGCCGGTCTTGGTGCGGGCGAGGTGGGGGGCTTAACGCTCCGGCGGATTAGGAACATCCTGTCGGCGGCGGTTGGGACCGGAATCGACGAAAACGTCATTGATTGTTACGAGAAGATCATCTCCTACTACGAGCCCGGTGACCGCATCCTCCTCTTCGGATTTTCGAGAGGCGCCTACACCGTCCGTGCCGTTGCCAACGTGATGAATCTCTGCGGCGTCCCGACAAGGATGCCGGACGGATCGCCGATTCCGCGCTTCGGACCACGGCTGAGAAAGATCGCGAGCGACGCAGTGAACTTCGTCTACAACCACGGAAACGGCTACCCACGCGGGCAGAAACCCTATTACGAATGGCGCGAAGAGTTGGGCCGGCGGTTCCGGCAGAAGTACGGAAGTTTCGTGCCGGATGCGGACGAGGACGTCCAGGGCAACGTCCAGCCGACGTTCATCGGCGTTTTCGACACGGTCGCCGCGCTTGGGAACGCCCAGATAAGCATGCTGGCTGGTGTCGTCGTTTTCGCGCTTTTTGCAGCGTTCGGCGCGGCACTCTGGTTCTCTTGGCCCTGGTACGTCTGGCTTCCCCTTCTCGGCCTCCTTGGTGTCATCGGATTCTGGTACGCGAAGATGAAGTGGTCGCAGTGGAAGTACTTCTCACCGGACGAGATGAAGCCGCTCAAGCTGTCCCGTTTTTCCGACTGGCCCGCAATCTGGAAATACGGCCACTACGCCAAGTGGAATCTTGAAAACTATGACCGGTGGCTCGATTCCGATGTCGGCCACGCCCGTCACGCGCTCGCGATAGACGAGCACCGCAAGAATTTTCCCCGTGTGAAGTGGGCAATGGCGGCTGAAGCGAATAAGGCCGAAGGCCGTGACCCACCTTGGTTGAAGCAGGTCTGGTTTGCCGGCTGCCACAGCGACGTTGGTGGTAGTTATCCCGAACCGGAGTCCCGTCTCAGCGACATCGCGCTCGGCTGGATGCTGGAAGAACTGAAAGCGTGCATGCCTGGCGTCCAGATCAACGACAACAAGCTCTACGTGATGCCGGATCCGAGAGGGATGCAGCACGAGGAAACATATATGTTCGCGTACGGTCCGATCCGGCGGCGGTGGCCGGTTGCGCCGCGCGAAGTGAGCGCCGCTTTCCAGTTGCATCCATCGGTCATCGAGCGCCTTGAAGCTGAACTTATTTCACACGTCGGAGAGATGCGACCTTACAGACCCGAGCAACTCCGTCACCATCCATCGGCGAAGTCTTACTTTAATGATGGACAGTGACCAGATCCGCGGTCTTATCAGCGCGGATAGTTCGGCCATCATCGTAACCGCTATGAGCGGCCCAAACCTGCCCTTTGCCAGACAGATCAATGCTGCGACGCAGCTCGCCAGAGCGGCCATTCCTGCATCGCGCAGCAACTTGTTGGACGAAACGCCGTTCAGAAAACGATGCGCCATTTCACTGCAGTAGAGTGCATAAAGAGCGGACCGAAGCTGCGGCGCACCGGTCACGTCAGTGCCGCGCTCATCTCATTGCAGTCATACGTGCAACGCGGCGTGACATATTGTTTGGTAAAATTCCTGTCAGCGCCAGTAGGTTCAAGTCAACGCTTCGAGAGGTAATCGGCGGAGACATAACCCGTGATCTGCGGCGCAGCCGTGAGCGAAACGCGGCACCACAGCTGACCTATTTCGGTTACACAATCACGGCGATTGAGCGAGGTTCCGTCAGGCAGACCCAAGATGACCCTAAAGCCCAGCCCTGGACCTGCCCGCAACTTCAGCAATTCGTCCTGCCCAGTGCCAACGACCGAAGTGCGGTCAGCGGAAAAATCGCTACAACCTGAGAAAAGCATGAGAATTAGTATTACCCGAATAGTGCTGCGATACATGATGTAACCTTTTATTGTTCTCGTATAATAGGCCTGCATCAGACCAATGCCCAGCTACCTTTTCCGCTCCGAAAGCATCGTGCATCGCCACTTTCGGCCCCAACCGGACCTTCACCGCATCAAGTGATGCCGCACTGCAGCTTCGCCAGACCGGCCATCCGTACATCACGCAGCATTTCCGGCTGCCGAATGTCGGTAGTGCGGGACATAATGAGCTTTCGCTGCAGTTGCGCCAATGACCGCATTGGTGGTTCCCTCAGAAAAATTTCTGTGGGGAAGTGGCGCGACGTCTATATGTCATCCGAACACAAAACTCTCAGTCCAGAATTGACCTAAAACTAGACTAACCCTTCACGTTCGAGCACAGCCCTTATCTCTTCAAAGGCTGCGGAGATATTGTTTTTTGCGAAGCGAATTTGACCGAGGCCTTGAATGTTCGAGAACTCCTCGCACCCTTCTTCCAGCACTACGATAGCTTTGGTAAACCCCAATCGCCCTTGGAAGAGTCCAACTTCATGAATTACATTCATCCTAGCTTGCATCGTGCCGTCGGCCTTCTCATCTTCTGCCGTCAAAAGTATGAGGGCACAACTGGCCCCGTCCAGCATCTCAGATAACCGAGCTATGTTTGTAACTCCTGCAACTGGCACGCGGTTGAATTCCTCGTAAGGAAGCTTCAGCCGGTCAACGACAAAGTCTTTCAGTTCCCGCCACAACAATGAGCGACCATGCCCAATGAAAACGTTCGTGCCAATCCGCGCCGAACGTTGTGCGCTTCTCTCCTTCCGTGACATATGGGAACCGGCCTTTCTTATCATTGCGGCCAGATCGGACGCCAAATCACAAGGCACCTGAAGCGCTGCGGTTTCGGCGATGAGTTCTTGGTGCGGCGCAATCTGAACACCGGCTAGTGCAGCGTTGCTGTCCCTAGACATCATCTGGCCGCTCGGAAGCATTGCTCTGCACATATTGGAATAAGTTAGAATCTTGATGCCTTCAGCCTCTTCTTTGAGACGTTCGAGGAAAGTATCTTCACGATCATCCAGCGCGACCGTTAGGACCGACAAGAGTTCACCACGCGCTCGATTTACTAGAGATGCCAAATCCGAGCTCGCTTCTTCGACACTGCTCAAATCGGAATGATCTGCCCGCTCGTAGATTGCATTTTTGACGGCCTCAGCGGGATACTCATACCATGAACCTACCGTACCCATACTAGCGTAGCTCATATCTTTGAGCCCCCACTCTGCGCTGAAATGAGCTCCGGGAGGTCTTGGATGCAAGTTTTCGTAGTAGACGAATGCGTGATATCCGAGGTTCGACCCGCTCCAAGATTTATGGAGTTCTGTGGCGGCGTCAGTCAGCGCCTTCAGCATTTCCTTATGCTCGGTTTGAAAGTCTTTGGCTGCCGCCTCTAACTGATCGGCTAGCTCCAAAAGATCGATTGACAACTCTTCATTTCCTTACCGGGCGGCACCTTGTGTGGACGCAGCGTTTAACATGTAGATTCTTCCGTTGATTCCTATAGCAGACGTCGGTGGAACTCGCAGCATTAGACATTTTGGGCTCCAAGCGGACATGCGACGTCGCAGCGGGTGAGCGCCAAGGATCCGCCAGGGGTCGTCGCTCACGGCCCTTTGCGGACTTTCCGTATCACATCATACGCTGCGATGCAGCTTCCCAGAAACGGAAGTTGGGACTAACGTGGCCAAAAATAGTGAGGGCAGAATGAAAAGTAGGTTCTTAGGAAGCCTTTGCGGAGGAATGGTCGGCTTCTTTGTCGGTGCTGGCACGGGAATCGTTGGTGGAGTTTTCGGAGCGGTCGCTGGGGTGCTCGTATTCACCTTTATCGGTGTCGCCTGGGGATGGAGCGCCGGTCCTGACCTCGTGCGATCATTTCGGCGCTGGCGAGGCAGGTGATGGCCCTGAGCTGCGTCCCCGTATTGGGACACAAGCTACGCCGCAGCATCACTGAACCGGCCGTTCACACCTTTCGCAACGACGCAGTCGACGCGGAGGTCGCCGAGCAAGTAGGATGCTGTCATTTGGCTACGACCATGAGGAAAAGGAACAACGGTATCGTGTCAAGTAGGGTGGTTTCTTACATGCGAAAGGGACTAAGCAATTGCTTATCAATGCTCGCATATCCGTGAAGCTTGTGTTGATCTGTCCTCAAGCTCGTCAAGCCCAAATTGTGAATTTAGGAAAATAATGCAAGACCGCTCGAAACCGCCTCCAGGAACGTCGCCCTTTCATGAATTCGAAATTCTGAATGTTCAGGGCAACTTGGGCCCCGTAAAGGTCTGCAAAGGCACTAAGGAAGTGGCTAAAGCGGATCAGGCATTCTCATCAATGCTGGGAAAAAGCAAAGATCTATCAAGCCTAATTTCGAAGCTTGATGATGGTGATTTTCTTTTCTGTGTTTTTGGGGGGTGGCTGCGGGATACTTTGTCTGGCGATATCTTGGCTCGGGATATAGACTTGGTTGTCTCAGGTATTGATGTGGCTGATCTGCATAAGTCGATTTCCTGTGAGACACGAGCGACTATTTTCGGGGGAATAGCCGGCGAATCCGAGGCGATCCCCTTTGATATTTGGCCCCTTGGAGACACATATTTAATTCGCAAGTTGTCACTCCCGGCAAGTTTTCAGAGTTTGCTGAAAACTGCGGACTTTAATATCAACGCGGGTCTCTATTTCCCGCCTCAGCGAGGGGCGCAGTCGTATATACTTGATGGTGGAATGGCTGAATCTCTTAGGACTCAAGTTATCCGCTTCAACTCTGAGCATCTTGTGCTTCCAGTCGTCCAGGCGGCGAGGCTTCTTGCGTATGCAGCAAAGCTGAATTTTTCATTTGATAGACACACGCGCTATTTCGTTCAAGAGCTTATTGAAGACTGCGAAACGCAGAGGCAAGTGGTGGAGGGTCTTCGCTCCTTCCAGCCAAAATCAATATCAAATAAGGCGGAGGAAATCATGCGAAAATTTCTTGAGGATTGAATGTATGAGGACGTTTTTTTTCTCCAATTGCATAGCGGCCTTTGAAGGTGGCGGCGTTAAGGGGGCCGCATATGCTGGGGCATACTCTGCCGCCGTTGCCGCTGGAATTCGTTTCAGTGCGGTCGCGGGCAGCTCTGCGGGGGCGGTCATTGCTGCACTTATTGCTGCCGGAGCGTCCGAGAGTTTCTTGCGCGAACGAATGTTATCGACGGATTTTTCAAAATTGGTTGACAAGCCAAAACGTGACCTCGCTCCATACTCCAAAGCAGCATTGCCAAAGTATTCTCTGATTTTGAAATATTTACGAAAGGATCTGTTTGCGGCCCTTGAGGCGGGCGGCCAAAATAGCACTGAAGAAATTGGCCGTTGGGTTGAAAAAAACCTTCGTGATGCGATGAAGGACCAATGTAGGCAGCCGCCCGCCCATCCAATTCGGTTCAAAGACCTGGTGATGCCTTTATATATCGTCGCGACAGATGTCGCGCAGAGGAAACCAAAGCTTTGGGGGCCGAGCACGACTCCAGATGAATCCGTGTCCTTAGCCGTGCAGTCTTCTTGTGCCATACCGATATTTTTCCAGCCTGTCACAACTGATTCCTCTGTGCTCGTAGATGGCGGCGCAATCAGCAATTTACCGACTTTTGTCTTCCCCGAAGGTCAGGGCGGTGCCGGACGGTTTTCCGAAAAAACACTGGCTTTTAGGCTTAAGTCGACACCTAAGCCGCACACAAACCGTTTCGAAAGTGCTTTGGACTATGCAATGGGGGTCGCGGACACTCTTGTTACATCAGCTACCAGCATTCAGCAGTCGCTTCAAAAAGGTGTTTTCCCGGTGGAAATTGATGCAGGCGCTGTGCGGGCAACAGACTTTTCTCTCATGACAGCCGAAACGCGCAGGGAGCTTTATGATAGCGGCTATTCGGCTGTCGAAGACTTCATTTCCAACGAGCGCGAAATCGTGGGAAAGCATCGGATCGGCAGAAAATTCCGGGGTTACGACGAGAGACTTCATGCTTATGTGCATGCATTCACGGAGGCTCGCACCACTATATGGATATCTGACTCCTCAACCTATTGGCTTTGGTTCATCTTTCCGGCATTGGCGTCGGCTATTCGACGAGGTGTTCAAGTGCGCATGTTGGCTGCGCCACAGAATGGACCAGTAGCTACGGACGAGGCCAAAAGGAGAAAGTTACTTGCAGCGATGGGCTGCGCAGTAAGTGAAGGGACAATCGGTTTTACTGGTGTGTTGGTTGACTACCCGGGAGAACACGCGATTGCAGCGATCAGCTCGGAGCGAGGGGTTGTTGGGTCTGATTTTGAATACGATGATGAAACAGTCAGAATTTATACCGGCGAATCTGATCTCCCTGTTATTAATAGTATTGGCGCATCTTTATCCGAAAAGGTTGGCGCTACTGGCTCAGGGGGTGTAGAGGCGGAGTTCGGTATCGAGCAAATGTCTGAAGGCGAGCTCTTCAGTGCATTGCGCACTGTTCGGCATTACGAAGAGGCCCGCTTCGAGATAGCCGATCTGAAGATAGATTCAGATCTTCGAATTAGCCAAACAAAGGTAAAAGAGTTTAAGCTTCTACAGGTCTCCAAGCTGACTGAAGAGCTAAATAAAAGTGGGATTCAATTATTCCACCCTTGCCGATACTCGTTGCCCAATGGTTCGAAGAGCATCATTACCCCACCCGTCGTGGAAATGACACGCCAAGGGCCAGTCATAATTGAAGGTCACACCCGTGCTTATCACGCTATATTGCAAGGCGATAATCGAATGAAAGTTGTAATTGCGCATGACGTCAAGGCGGCTTTGCCTGTCGAGCCGCGCCCATTCGGAGATCTTCGGCTTTCCTACAGAACTATTGATCTGGCGAATATTATGCCTGGATACAACAGATCTCTTCTCAGGAATATTGAAGGCGCTTTACACCCCTGAAGTCCATTTGTGTTTCACCCTTCGCCACGCGGCTTTTGCAGGCCTATGATGATCGTAAGAGCCCGGCCGCCCTTCTTGTCGATTATTCTGGGCCGAATCCAGAATGATCGACTGAATGCCCGCAGCTGTGAGAATTTCTTGGTGGGTTAGTGGTTGCAGCGAATGTCCGCTTCTGCGGCGTGATCTTGGCGGGGCGTCCGCTTCCTCGATTTGGCAAAGATGAATTCGCACGCGCAGAGAAGGTCCGGTATCCGCCCATTTTACCCCCCGATGGGCCTTGCACGACAGTTCAACAAGACTTTATTGCAGCGCCGTATTGCTGGGCATCTTCTAGCGAATCCCTTAGTAGATAGCACACAGCCATTCGCGCGACTTGCAGGCCAGAACAGGCGCGCCGTCACTGCTTCTTGTCCAGCCAGTCAAAAAGTTGGGCGATGGTGTCTTTTGCTTGAACGGGACAGAAAAGATGCAGCACAGCATTCCGGGTGAGGCGGGGGGGGGGCACTCCTCTGCGTACCTCGGGAGAGACGCACTGCTGGCCAGCGCGGCGTCGCTCTTAGCTATGATTGCCCGCATTTATCGCAAAGTACGCTCGCTCTCAGGAAAACACCCTGGCCATGCAGCGCAACTAACTCTTAAGCACAATCAACGTCCGCCGGGGCTAAAGTAAGACGCAAGGGAGCTAAGGGGGCACAGAAGGGGGCACGCTCAGCACCTCACCCACGCCACAAAATATATCACGTAAAGTCAGCAACTTACGCCACACTCATTGCAACTTATGGCGGAGGAGGTGGGATTCGAACCCACGGTACGCTCTCACGCACGCCGGTTTTCAAGACCGGTGCAATAGACCACTCTGCCACTCCTCCGGCGCGGACCTCCTATGACGGACGAAGTGATTCTGGAAGCCCGCTGAAAACTGCCGAAGCGGGGCCACGGGCCTTTTCCCGTTGCGGAACTGGATGTATGCTCGCGGGAAACCGGCCACAGACAGGGTCGGGCAGGCAATAGGGGGTCGCGTTCAGTGGCTCCGGGCGCGGCGCAGGCGCCGAAAGGGGCAGTTATGACGACGGGTGTTTTCCTGAGAGCCATTTCCGGCGCGACTCTGCTCGCGGTGCTTGCGGCTTGCGAGCCTGGGGCCGATGCGGGATCGGATGTGGGCGCGGCTGTGGACCGGCCCGCCGCCACGCGGCTGGTCGAGCGTGACATTGAGGCGCCCGAAGTGTTTCAGGCCACCGAACCGGGGCTCTGGGATGGTCGTCCGTCACTGGGCGGGGTCTGGGTTGCGCATCCCGGCGTCGGCGATCCCGAGCGGGTCATCATCCGCAATGAAAGCAATGGGCAATTCGTGATCGGCGCCTTGTTCAAGCGCGAGCGTGAGACGGCAGGCCCCAAGATTCAGGTATCGGCGGATGCCGCGAATGCGCTGGGATTACTTGCGGGCCAGCCAACCGCACTGAATGTCACCGCGCTGCGGCGCGAAGAGAAGGCTCAGGTGGAAGCGACTGCGGGCAGCGCCGCTGCCCCGACCGCCCCGGTCATCGGGGGTGAGACCCCTGCCGAGGGCGAGGTGGTGATTGCCGCAGCACCCGCAAGCACCGCCGCCGAAGCCGCGCCTTCCTCGGGGCGGCGCTGGTTCTGGCAGAAAAAGACCCCCGCCGCACCGGCCACCGCCACACCGGCGCCGGCCCCTGCGAGTGCCGCGTCATCGGTTGCCGCCGTGGGTGACGCTGCTCTTGCGGCGCCCGAAGCGATCCGCTCCACCACGCTTGACCCCATCGCGGGCGCCGCGGCGGCCATCGATGCCGCCGAAGCCCGCGGCTCCAACCCTGCTATATCCGCCGCATCGGCTGCGCCCACGACCCTTGCCAGCGCGCCTGCATCTGCGGCGCCGCGCGCCTCCGGCTCCACCCTTTCGAAACCCTTTGTCCAGATCGGCATTTTCAGCGTCGAGGGGAATGCCGAACGCTCTGCCGATGCGCTGCGCGGGGCTGGCGTGGTGCCGACCGTTTATGCGCAGGAAAGCTCTGGCACCGATTTCTGGCGCGTGGTCGTCGGCCCCGCCACGACCACCGATGACCGCGAGGCCATTCTCGCGAAAGTGAAGGCGATGGGCTACGCCGACGCCTATTTTGTCTCGCGCTGATCCACTAAGCGCGTGGCATGATCCATCCAAGGGGGGCGCAGCCTGTGCCTCCGCCGACAGGAGAGTGATGAGCGCCATGCACCGTCTCACCGCACCGTTCGCGGCCCTTGCCGGGCTGATCCTGCTGTGCCTGCCGCTTGCGGCACAGGCCCAGTTCGACACCCGCGCCACAGCCGCCTATGTCCTTGACCAGACCACTGGCACTGTTCTGCTGACCAAAAACGCGGATACGCCCCTGCCCCCCGCGTCAATGTCCAAGCTGATGACCCTGAATATGGTGTTTGAGGCGTTGCGCGATGGGCGCGTGACGCTCGACACCACGTTCAACGTGTCCTCGCGGGCCAAGGCGATGGGCGGCTCGACAATGTTTCTGGATGAAACCGACCGGCCACGCGTCGAGGATCTGATCAAGGGCATCATCGTTCAATCCGGCAATGATGCCTGTGTCGTGGTGGCCGAAGGGCTGGCCGGGACCGAAGATGCGTTTGCCCATATGATGAACGAACGCGCACAGGCGTTGGGCATGAACAATTCGACTTTCGCCAATGCATCCGGTTGGCCCAATCCCAATCAGCGCATGAGCATGCAGGATCTCGGCGAGCTGGCCCGGCGTTTGATCGAGGAATTTCCCGAATACTACGGCTATTTCGGCCTGACGGAATTCGCATTTGACGGGCGCGCCCCGCAGAACCACCGCAACCGCAATCCGCTGCTGCGGCTGGGCATCGGTGCCGATGGGCTGAAAACCGGCCACACCACGGAGGCGGGCTATGGGCTGGTGGGCTCCGCTGTGCAGGGCTCGCGCCGGATCGTCTTTGTCATCTCCGGGCTGGAAACCGAGGCGGAGCGCGCCGAGGAAGCGCAGCGCATCGTCAACTGGGCCTTCCGCCAGTTTGTGCAGAAAACGGTGGCCGAGGAAGGCACGCGGCTGGCGGATATCCCCGTCTGGATGGGGGCGGAGCCGCGGGTCAACGCGATTTTGGGCGAAGACCTCGACCTGCTGGTGCCCGCCCTTGTCCAAGATAACATCGAGGCCGAAGTGACCTATCAAACGCCGCTGCGCGCGCCCGTCGAGCCGGGCCAGCAGATTGGCACGCTGACCGTGCGAATGCCCGACATGCAAGCGCGGGAATTCCCTCTTGTGGCCGAACGTGCGATAGAGCGCGGCGGCTTTGTGCCGCGGGTTCGGACTGCCGCGACTGTCCTGTTCAACCAGTGGACAGACGACGCCGCCGGACTTTGAGCGCCGCGCGCCGGGATATCCCCTGCCGCGGCACATGTGCCGGGCCCCATCCCCGGTGCGGGGCGACGGATCACGACGGGAAGACAGCGGGCGCATGATGACCGATAGCGAAGGCCAGCGCGGCCTGTTCATCAGCTTCGAGGGCATTGACGGCTCCGGCAAATCCACCCAGGCGAAGCGGCTCGCGGCGGCGTTGCGCGACGCCGGGCATGATGTGGTGCTGACCCGCGAACCCGGCGGCTCCGAAGGGGCTGAGCTGATCCGCAAACTGGTGCTTGAGGGCGATCCCGACCGCTGGTCCGCGGAAACCGAGATCCTGCTGTTCACCGCCGCTCGCCGCGATCATCTCGAAAAGCTCATCCGCCCGGCGCTTGCTGCGGGCCGGATCGTGATCACCGACCGTTTCGCTGACAGCACCCGCATGTATCAGGGGCTTAGCCGGGGCGATCTGCGCGCGCAGGTCGACGCGCTGCACGATCTGATGATCGGAATCGAGCCGGACCTGACCGTGATTGTCGATCTGGACCCGGCCACGGGTCTGGCCCGCGCGCTGGGGCGCGGCGGCACCGAGGAGCGGTTCGAAGGTTTCGGTGAGGATTTGCAACGCCAGATGCGCGCAGGCTTCCTTGCGCTGGCGAAGGCCGAACCGCGCTGCACCGTCGTGTCGGGGGACCGCGACCCCGATGAGGTCGCCGCCGACATCCTGTCCCGCGTCACCACCCGGCTGGAGGCGCGCGCATGAAGGCCCCGGTGACCGAGGACCGCCCCGAAGCCGACCGGCTCGACGGTGCGCCGCATCCGCGTGAGACCGCCGTGCTGCAAGGACACGCAGCGGCGGAGCAGACGTTTCTGGACGCATTCAATTCGGGCCGCCTGCATCACGCGTGGCTCATCACCGGGCCTCAGGGCGTGGGCAAGGCGACGCTGGCATGGAAGATCGCGCGCTTCCTTCTGGCCGCGCCTGTGGCCGGGGATGATCTGCTGGCGGGTGGGGATACACCCGCCCCCGCCGACAGCCTCGATCTGCCTGCGGATCACCCCATCGCCCGCCGTGTCCGTGCGCTATCGGAGCCGCGCCTGTTCCTGCTGCGCCGCCCCTATGACGATAAGGCCAAGCGGCTGAAGCAGGATATCACCGTGGATGCCGCGCGCGGGATGAAGGGCTTCTTCACCATGTCCGCCGTCGAAGGCGGGCGCCGCGTCGTCATTATCGATAGCGCCGATGAGCTGAACACCTCCGCCGCCAATGCGGTGCTGAAATTGCTGGAGGAGCCGCCGAAAAACGCGGTGCTGCTGCTGATCAGTCATCAGCCGTCGCGCCTGCTGCCGACAATCCGCTCGCGCTGCCGCACGCTGCGTTGCGGGCCGCTCACCCCTGCCGATCTGGCGATAGCGGTGGAGCAGGCCGGGCTTGACGCGCCCGACGCAGGCGGCGCGCTCGCGGCGTTGGCGGCGGGCTCCGTCGGGGCTGCGATCTCGCTCATGCATGAAGACGGGGTGAAGCTTTACGCCGATCTGATGGCCTTGTTCGACGGGCTGCCGCAAATCGACAGAAGCCGCGCGATCAAGCTGGCCGACAGTTGCGCGGGCCGGGGCTCTGAGGCGCGCTGTGACTTGACGCTGGCGCTGATCGACCTGTTCCTCGCCCGGCTGGCCCGCACCGGCGTCGCCGGTCCGCCAACCCCTGAGGCAAGCCCGACCGAGGCCGCGCTGATGGTCCGCCTGTGCCCTGATCCGGGCAGCGCGCGGCACTGGGCGGCATTGCATGATGAGCTTGGCACACGCGCCCGCCATGGCCGGGCGGTCAACCTTGACCCTGCCGCATTGATCCTTGATACCCTGATGCGGATCAACGGTGCCGCCGCCGCGCGCGCCGTGCCACAGACCTAGCATATATTCCGGATCTCCATGACGCAGCCTCCCGAAATCGTCGACAGCCATTGCCACCTGGACTTTCCCGACTTCGACAAGGAACGCGACGAGATCATCGCCCGCGCGCAGGCCGCCGGAGTCACCCGGATGGTGACGATCTGCACCAAGCTGCGGCAGCTGCCGCAGGTGCAGGCCATCGCGGAGGCGCATGATTGCGTATTCTTTGCCGCCGGCACCCACCCGATGAGCGCCGCGGATGAGCCGATGGTCAGCGTCGAGGACCTGCTGGCGATCACTGCGCACCCCAAGATGGTCGGCATTGGCGAAACCGGGCTGGATTACCACTACACCGCCGACAGCGCCGAGGTGCAAAAGCAAAGCCTGCGCATCCATTGCGCCGCCGCCGCGCAATCCGGACTGCCGCTCATCATCCATGCCCGCGCGGCGGATGACGACATGGCCGCGATCCTGACCGAAGAACATGCGAACGCGCCGTTTTCCTGCGTGATGCATTGCTACAGCTCCGGTCCTGGTCTGGCGAAAACCGCGCTCGATCTGGGGTTCTACCTGTCGATGTCGGGCATCGCGACCTTCCCCCGCAGCAAAGAGGTGCGCGATATCTTTGCCGCCGCGCCGCTGGACCGGGTGCTGGTGGAAACCGACAGCCCCTACCTTGCGCCGCCGCCCTATCGTGGTAAGCGTAACGAGCCCGCCTATACGGCCTTCACCGCGCAGGTCGGTGCCGATGTGTTCGGCGTCTCGCTGGAGGAATTCGCCGCCCGCAGCACCGCCAATTTCGAGCGGCTGTTCACCAAGGCCGCGGCATGGCGGGGGCAGGCCACCTGATGGGAGAGTTGCGCTTCACCATCCTTGGCTGCGGCTCATCGGGCGGCGTGCCGCGACTGGGCGGCCATTGGGGCGAATGCGACCCATCCAATCCGCGCAACCACCGCCGCCGCTGTTCGCTGCTGATCGAACGCTTCGGTGCGGACGGCGTGACCCGGGTGCTGATCGACACCTCCCCCGACCTGCGGTCGCAATTGCTCGACGCCGGGATCGGAACGCTGGACGCGGCAGTCTACACCCACGCCCATGCCGATCATGTGCATGGCATCGACGATCTGCGCATGGTGGTGTTCAACACCCGCGAACGTCTGGATGTCTGGGCTGATGAGGTCACCGCCGACGCGCTCGTGACCCGGTTCGATTATGCCTTCGTGCAGCCCGAAGGCTCCGCCTATCCGCCGATCCTGAACCTGCATCTGATCGACGGGCCGCTGCGCGTCACCGGCGCGGGCGGCGCGATTACCCTCACCCCCTTCGAGGTGCGTCACGGCAATATCGACGCGCTTGGCTTCCGCATCGGGGATCTGGCCTATCTGCCGGACGTGAACGACATCCCCGAGGCGGTCTGGCCGCTGCTGGACGGGCTGGATTGCTGGATCGTCGATGCGCTGCGGCGCAAACCGCATCCCAGCCACGCGCATCTGGAGCAGACCCTCGGCTGGATCGAGCGGGCACAGCCGCGCCGGGCGATCCTCACCAACCTGCATATCGACCTCGATTACCAAATCCTCGACGCCGAAACCGCGGATCACATCACCCCCGCGCATGACGGGCTGGTGGTCAGCTACCCCGCCTGATGGCCGCGCTCATCGATGTCATCCTGCCGGTATTCCTTGTCGTGGGGTTCGGCTACCTCGCCGCATGGCGGCGGCTGTTCAGCGAAGCAGAAGTCGACGGGCTGATGCATTTCGCGCAGGGCTTCGCCATCCCCTGCCTGCTGTTCAGCGCCATCTATCAACTGGATCTCAGCCAGCATTTCGATCTCAAGTTGCTGGCGATCTTCTATGCCGGGGCGCTGACCGGGTTCTTTCTGGGTCTCTTCGGGGCCCGGTTCCTGTTCCGCCGCCCGTGGGAGGACAGCGTTGTCATCGGGTTTATCGGGTTGTTTTCCAACACGGTGCTGCTGGGCCTGCCCATCACGGAACGCGCCTATGGCACCGAGGCGCTGACCTCCAATTACATGATTATCGCCCTGCACGCCCCCTTCGGCTACCTTGTGGGGCTGACCGCGATGGAGATCGTGCGCAACCGCGGCGGTGGTGCGCTGGCCACGTCGTCGCAAATCCTGCATGCCGTGTTCAGCAATGCGCTGGTGCTAGGCATCCTGCTGGGGGCGGTCTTCAACCTCGCCGGTATCCCGCTGCCCGACGTCGCCAAGGACGCGCTGGATCTGATCGTTCGCGCGGCGCTGCCGGTGGCCCTGTTCGGGCTGGGCGGGGTGCTGTATCGCTATCGCCCCGAAGGCGACCGCGCCACCATCGCCTATATCTGTGCCGTATCGCTGATCGTGCATCCGGTCATCGTCTACACGCTGGGGCGGGCCGTGAACCTCGACACCGCATCGCTACGCTCTGGCGTGCTGACGGCCGGGGTTGCACCGGGGGTGAACGCCTATCTGTTCGCCAATATGTATGGCGTGGCCAAGCGGGTCGCCGCCTCATCGGTGCTGATCGCCACTGCCCTGACCAGCGTGTCGCTGTGGATCTGGCTGGCCATTCTGCCGTGACGGGCCTTGCCTGAGGCCGCCACGAAAAGACCCGGCGCATCCCTGCACCGGGTCGCTTCACAGTCCCTCAACTGTTCTTATGCCGTCAGCCGGGCGACATGCCGCGCAGCCGTTCGCTCCGCCGACGCAGCAATTCCACCGTCGCCAGCAGCAGCACCGAAATCCCCACAAGGATCGTCGCCACGGCCAAAATCGTCGGGCTGATCTGTTCGCGCAGGCCGATGAACATCTGCCACGGCAGCGTCTTTTGCGAAGCAGACCCGACGAAGAGCACCACGACCACTTCATCAAACGACGTGATGAAGGCGAACAGCCCGCCGGAAATCACACCCGGCAGGATCAGCGGCATCTGCACCTTGAAGAACGTCCGCACCGGCCCCGCCCCCATATTCGCCGCAGCCCGTGTCAGCGACCGGTCAAAGCCTACCAGCGTCGCGGTGACGGTGATGATGACAAAGGGAATACCCAGCGCAGCATGGGCCAGCACGACGCCCACATATGTGCCCTGCAGCCCCATACGCGAGTAGAAGAAATACATCCCCGCCGCCGAGATGATGAGCGGCACGATCATCGGCGAAATCAGGATCGCCATGATCGCCCGGCGGAACGGCACATGCGGCTGCGACAGGCCGATCGCGGCCAACGTGCCGAAGCCCACCGAAAGCAACGTCGCCACCGGCGCGATGGTCAGCGAGTTGCGCAGCGCCTGCTGCCAGTCGGAATTGGTAAAGAAGTCCCGATAATGCTTAAGCGAATAGCCCTCGGGATCGAGCGCCAGCATCTTGGGCGTGAAGGTAAAGAAGTTCTCCGCGTTAAACGACAGCGGGATGATCGTCAGGATCGGCGCGATCAGGAAAAAGAAGATCAGACCGCAGATCACGCGGAATGCGTAATACCAGATGCGTTGGCCGGTCGTGGCGTAGGGAGGCAGAGAAGACATGTCAGATTACCCCAGCTTCACGTTGTCGATGCCGACGATGCGGTCGTAGGCCCAGTAAAGGATCATCACCACTGCCAGCAGGATGGACCCCAGCGCCGCCGCCAGCCCCCAGTTCAGCGAGCTGGAAATATGGTAGGCGATCCGGTTCGAGATGAACGTGCCCGTGGTGCCGCCCACCAGTTCAGGCGTGATGTAGTAGCCAATGGCGAGGATGAAGACGAGGATCGACCCCGCCCCAATGCCCGGCACCGACAGTGGGAAATAGACCTTCCAGAAGGCATAGGTATTCGTGGCGCCAAGGCTTTTCGCCGCGCGCAGATAGGTCGGCGGAATGGTCTGCATCACCGAATAGAGCGGCAGGATCATGAATGGCAGCAGGATATGCGTCATCGCCACGATCGTGCCGAATTGGTTGTTGATCATCACCAGCCTGCTGCCATCGCCGATAATCCCGATCCAGACGAGGATATCGTTTATGACGCCTTGTTGTTGCAGCAGGATCTTCCACGCCGATGTCCGCACCAAGAGCGAGGTCCAGAACGGCAGCAGCACAAGGATCAGCAGCAGATTGGCATGACGCGCCTTGATATTGGCCAGCAGCCACGCCACCGGGTAGCCCAAGGCGATACAGCTGACGGTGATCATCAGCGACATGAACAGCGTGCGCTTGAACAACAGAATGTAGATCGCCTGATCGTCGGGCTGCGGCTCTACCCCGGCGGGGGTCAGCTGATAGTCGACGGAATTCAGGAAATAGCCGGGGGTGAATTCACCCGAATAGGCCTTGATCGTGCCCCAGACCTCCGGGTCGAGCCAATCTTCGTCGATATCCACGAATTGATCGCGGATGGACACGGTCTCGAACTCCGGCACGGCCTGCGCTGCGGCAGACACCAACGTGCCCGTCGCCCCGTCAAGGTTGCCGGGCGCGCCATTGGCGGCAAGGTCGCGGTAAAGCGCGGTATAAACGAAATCCCAGGGCTGTTCCTCGGCCAGATCGTCGCCGTCCAGCTCCACAATGCGGGCGAAACCGGCATAGGCGGTCTGCGTCTCGGGGAGCGTCTCGGAACGGCCCTCGCCCAACGCATCGTTCAGCGCGATCCAGGTCGCCGGGTCTTCCCAGGCCGGATCAAGCGCGGTGAATTGA
Source organism: Marinobacter sp. (assembly GCA_040119125.1). GTDB lineage: Bacteria > Pseudomonadota > Alphaproteobacteria > Rhodobacterales > Rhodobacteraceae > Pacificitalea. Next base: position 257,937 of record JBEDTR010000004.1, on the reverse strand, counting down.
TCGGTATAGATGTCGGTGTCGAGCCGGTCGGCATTTCGGCCCGATTTACGGAACAACGACGAAATGCCGGTGGTCTCATAGTTCAGGCGGCTGCCCAGACGGGTGTGGGTCTTGGCCTCAGCGGCGACCACCAGATCATAATAGAACGCGGCGAACACATCCTCGTCGGGTGCCTCCCCGCCCTGCTGATAATCCCAATCCTCCAGCGCGGTCACGGTGCGCGGCAGGGTTTCCGCCACGATCTCGTTCTCGACGGAGCGGAACAGCATGTCGGCAATCGGCGCGATGAAGGTCACCAGCACGAAAATCAGGAGCGGCGCGATGAGCAGCAGCGCGCGGATCTTCTGGCGACGCAGCGAGCGCTGCAACGAGCGTTTCAACGGCGTGCCGTCAGCGGCGATCATACGACCATCCGCATCCTCGTTCTCGGCGATGCGCAGACCGTCATCGGGTGTCGGACCGGTTTTGCCGGTGTTGCCCTGAATAGCATCTGCCATGAAGTTCCCTCACCTGTGGTGATCATCGGTCCGTCTGACGCGGACATTCGGATGGTGTGGACGAGGGCGTCTGCCGCCCCCGTCCGATCATGTCGTTCAGATTACTGAGCGAGCCATGCCTGGAATTTTGCGTCCAGATCGTCGCGGTAATCGGCCCACCACTCGTAGTTATAGAGGAAGGTGTTTTCCGAGTTTGCCGGATCGGTCGGCATGTGCGGCGCCATGTCGATACCCAGTTCGGCGTGCTGACCCACCAGCGGCGCGGAAGACGTCCGGGCCGGACCGTAGGAAATATACGCAGCCTGATCGGCCAGACGCTGGGTGTCGGTCGCGTATTTCACGAAATCCTTGACCCGTGCCAGACGATCCTCGGGCAGACCGGCGGGAATGATCCAACCGTCAAGGTCGAACACCTGTGCGTCCCAGAGCATTTCGAACGGCTGGTCCTGCTCTTCGATCGCAGAGAACCAACGCCCGTTGTAGGACGAGCCCATGACGACCTCGCCATCAGCCAACAGCTGCGGCGGCTCGGCGGCGGCGGACCACCAAACGGTCTGATCCTTGATGGTGTCGAGCTTGGCGAATGCGCGATCCTGACCTTCTTCGGTCTCGAGAACGTCGTAGATGTCCTCTTTGGCCACGCCGTCACACAGAAGCGCCCATTCGACATTGTTGATCGGGCGCTTTTCCAGCGTCCGCTTGCCGGGATAGGTTTCAGTGTCGAACATCGCACAGATGCTGTCCGGTGCCGGTGCGCCATCAGGCAGCAGGTCGGCGCGATAGGCGGCGGTGGTCGAATAGACGATCTGCGGGATAAAGCAGTCGGACACGATCAGGTCGCCGAAATCTTCGGAGGCCGGAGTGCCGTCATCGCCTTCGGCCAGCAGCTCGTCGGGGTCGAACTCCATCGCCAGACCTTCGTCGCACAGACGAATGGCGTCGGACGCCACGACATCGACCAGATCCCAGGTCACATTGCCGGCTTCGTTCTGGGCACGCAGTTTGGCCACCGCCTCGGGGGAGCTTTCGTCCCACGTGATGCTGACATCGGAATTCTCAGCAGCGTAAGGCTCGGTATAGGCCTTTTGCTGGCTGCTCTGGTAGGCGCCGCCCCAGGACACGACGGTCATGCTGTCGGCCATTTCGGCATGGGCCTCGGCAAAGACGGGGGTTGCGGCCATCGACAAAACGGTCGTGGCCAGAAGTGAGGTCGTCAATTTCATACGAAATTCTCCCAATTGGTGTCCCTTTCTGATCGTCGGATCCGGGGATGAGGGACATGACCCGGATCGGCGGCGCCTGCCGGGGCGCAAAGGCCCGGCGCGCCACAAACTTGGCTTACGCGTCGAGCGCGCGTGCGTCTTCGGGCAACCAGCCGATTTCGACGGTCTGGCCCGGCGTCATACGAACCTGTCCGGGCGCGTTGCGGGTCTTGACGATAAAGTTGTCATTGCCTGCAACCCGCAACCGTGTGCGGAAAATGTCACCCATATAGATGAATTCCAGCACCTCGGCCTTCAGCGTATGCGCGTCGTCCGACAGCTTCACGGGGTTGAATTCCACCCGCTCGGGCCGGATCGAAATCACGGTGCGATCGCCCACGGCGTTCACGTTCACAGGCTTGGCGTCGATCAGCGACCCATCGTCGAGCCGGACCAGAGCCTGCCCGTCGATCAGCTTCTCGACCTTGCCTTCGAGCGTGTTGTTTTCACCGATGAACTGCGCCACGAAACTGTTCTGCGGCGCTTCATACAGCTCATCGGGCGGGGCCAATTGCTGAATGCGGCCATCGTCAAACACGGCCACCCGGTCGGACATGGTCAGCGCTTCGGTCTGGTCATGGGTCACATAAACGACGGTGATGCCCAGATTATCCGAGATATGCTTGATCTCAAATTGCATATGTTCGCGCAATTGCTTGTCGAGCGCGCCCAGCGGCTCATCCATCAGCACCAATTCCGGCTCAAACACCAGCGCGCGGGCCAAGGCGATCCGCTGCTGCTGACCCCCTGACAATTGCGCCGGACGGCGACCGCCGAATTCGCCCATCTGCACCATGTCCAGCGCGCGCTTCACCTTCGCTTCGCGCTCGGATTTGCCCAGCTTGCGAACAATGAGCGGAAAGGCGAGGTTTTCTGCCACCGTCATATGCGGAAACAGCGCGTAATTCTGAAACACCATGCCAATTCCGCGTTTATGCGGTGGGATGTTGTTGATCGGATTGCCCGCCAGCTTGATCTCGCCATGCGTCGCGGTCTCGAACCCGGCCAGCATCATCAGGCAGGTCGTCTTGCCCGAGCCCGACGGCCCCAGCATTGTCAGAAACTCGCCCTTCGGCAGTCTGAGGTTGAGATCCTTCACGACAAGCGTTTCGCCGTCGTAGCTTTTCTGCACCCGGTCGTATTCGACAAAGGCGTCCTGAGCCGTGGTATCTCCCAAAGCGCTCCCCTAAATTATCTCATTGGCGGTCTTGTTGCCGCTCGAATTGCCCTGACTAGAACAAGGTGAACGCCACAATTCAATGCCTTGGACCAAAAAAAGCGCAAACTAACTTTGCTAAAACGCTAGAACAGGTAACGAACAGATGCTCGATTGCCGAATAATCGCGCACGTTTCCGCAGCTTTCACCATCGTGAAAATAGGCACCCCCTTACCGCGCGTCATGCGCGCCGGATGTGCGGGGACGACCCAGCGGCACCCACGGCTTTATGCGGCCCCCCTGTGCATCGCGGCGGCAGCGGGCTAGAACGGCGCCGTAGCCTGAACTCAGGGAAAACCAACGCCATGAAGACATCCATCGCCACTGTCACAGTGCCCGGCGACCTGTCCGAGAAACTCGAAGCGATCGCCGCCGCGGGCTTCTCCGGGGTCGAGATATTCGAACAGGATTTCCTCGCCTTTGACGGCACCCCGCGCGACGTCGGCCGCATGATCCGCGACCACGGGCTGGAGATCACGCTGTTCCAGCCCTTCCGCGATTTTGAGGGCCTGCCCGAGCCGCAGCGCAGCCGCGCCTTTGAGCGGGCCGAGCGCAAGTTCGACATCATGAACGAGCTTGAGGTCGACCTGATCCTCATGTGCTCCTCGTGCCACCCTGAAAGTTTGGGCGGCATCGACCGCATCGCCGCTGATTTCGCAGAACTCGGCGACCGCGCCGCCGCGAAAGGCATCCGCGTGGGGTACGAGGCGCTGTGCTGGGGCAAGCATATCAACGATCACCGCGCCGCATGGGAAGTGGTCCGCCGCGCCGGTCACGACAACGTCGGCCTGATCCTCGACAGCTTCCACACGCTGGGCCGCAAGATCGACCCCGAAACCATCCGCGCCATCCCCGGCGACCGAATCTTCTACGTCCATCTGGCGGACGCGCCGCAGATCGAGATGGATCTGCTCTACTGGTCCCGGCATTTCCGCAACATGCCCGGCGAAGGCGATCTGGACGTCACCGCCTTCACCCGCGCGGTGCTTGCCACCGGCTACCAAGGCACGCTGAGCCTAGAGATTTTCAACGATCAGTTCCGCATGGGCAGCCCGCGTATGGTTGCCGCCGACGGCTACCGCTCGCTCGTCAATCTGATCGACACCGTGCGCCGCACCACGCCGGAGCTGAAACTCGACGCGCCGGAAATTCCCGCGCCCGTCGCCTCCACCGGCTTCGAGTTCATCGAATTTGCCGCAGACGAGGCCGAGGCCGAGCGTCTGGGCACGCTTTTGCACATGATGGGGTTTCGCCGCGCAGGGCGGCATATCGCCAAGGATGTGACGCTGTGGCGGCAGGGTGAGATCAACATCGTCATCAACACCGAGCGCGAAGGTTTCGCCCATTCCGCCTATATCATGCACGGCACCAGCATCTGCGATCTAGGCCTGCGGGTGGCCGATGCGCAGGCCACCGTGGACCGCGCCGTGGCGCTAGGCACGCCCACCTTCAGTCAGCCCATCGGCCCCGGCGAACTCGCCATCCCCGCCATTCGTGGCGTCGGCGGCGGGGTGATGCATTTCATCGACGATAGCGCCGACCTCAGCCGCGTCTGGGACGTCGAATTCAAGCCAGCGCAGGATGAGGCACAGGTCACCCCCGCCGGGCTGACCCGCATCGACCACATCGCGCAGACGATGAATTACGAGGAAATGCTCAGCTGGTCGCTGTTCTACACCTCGCTCTTCGATGCCGCGAAATCGCCCATGGTCGACGTGATCGACCCCGACGGGATCGTGCGCTCTCAGGTAATCGAAAGCCCGGACGCAAAGCTGCGCGTCACCCTCAACGGCGCCGAAAGCCACCGCACCTTTGCCGGGCGCTACCTTGCCGACAGCTTCGGCTCGGCGGTGCAGCACGCGGCCTTCGAGACGGACGATATTTTCACGACGGCACAGGCGCTGTCCGCCAATGGCTTCGTCCCGCTCAAGCTGCCGGAAAACTATTACGAAGACCTCGAAGCGCGCTTCGGCCTCGACCCCGACATGCTCGACCGGATGCGCGCCGCGAATATCCTCTATGACAGGCAGGGCGACGCGGAATTTTTCCAGATCTTTTCGCAGACCTATGGCGACGGCATGTTTTTCGAGATCGTCCAGCGCCGCGGCGGCTACGGAGGCTACGGCGCCGCCAACGCCCCCTTCCGCATCGCCGCCCAAAAACGCGCCCAACCCGCCAAAGGCGTCCCGCGGAAGTAAAGAGACCCCGTGCATCCTATCCGGGATGCGCGGGGCTACATCTTTGGCAAAAGGTTACTCAGAGCCAGCAACTCATCCGCCAACTCCTGCCGGGGCTGACCCTGCAGCAGTTTCGTAAGGCCGTCATAGACTACAAAAGCAATTTATCCCGTCTGAATAAGACCGGGCTTTTCGGTCCTTTGCGGATATTGCTTTGCAATGGGAATCCGGCAGGCGCCAAACCGGACCTTATATTGGCAAATAAGGGGGCGATGCTCGCACCCGCCACTGATCGTGGATTGCCTCACGCTCCCGGCAGAGCATCCCGAACACTAATTCAGTCAATTCGACCGGCTATCGCTCCGCAATTCGGACGAGCAAAGCGCTCGCCGTTCAACATTGCCGCGATTTCCGTTCGAAATCAAAATATCGGAAAAATTGTGGTGCGGGTGAAGGGACTCGAACCCCCACGCCAAAGGCGCCAGAACCTAAATCTGGTGCGTCTACCAGTTCCGCCACACCCGCACTCTGCCACGGCGCCAAGGGGGCCGGGCGGGTGCGTCTTACACCGGCGCGCGCGCTCTGGCGAGAGGGTTTTTCGCGCTTGTCGTCACAACCCGTGATCGCGGAACACCTGAGGCAGCATGTCAGGCAGATCTTCGGCGATGAGGCCGGGACCAAAGCGGCGCGCCGCCTCCACATGCAGCCATGCGGCGACTTCGACCTGCCCGTGCATATCCTCCGCGCCTTGGCCCGCGATCAGCCCGGCGATTATCCCCGACAGCACGTCGCCTGCGCCCGCGGTGCCCAGCCACGGCGCCGCACGCTCGTAGACAGCCGCGTGCAGCGAAGTGGCACCATTTGGTCCCGCGATCACTGTCGCCGCCCCCTTCAGCAACACGACCGCCCCCGCCCGGCCCGCCGCCTCGCGCACGGCGTCGATCTTTGACCCCGAACGGCGATCCTGCGCCAGATCCGGGAACAGCCGCGCGAATTCACCCTCATGCGGGGTCAGCACGGCGCGGGGATGCAGTGCGGCGAACAGGGCCTCCGGCGCGTCTGCAAATGCGCTGAGCGCCCCGGCATCCAGCACCGTAGGCCGCTCAGCCCCAAGCGCGGTCAACACCAGCGCCCGCGTGCGCGCATCCGGCGCCAGACCGGGCCCCAGACATAGCGCGCTCAGCCGTGTGTCCTCCAGCAATTCGGCCAGCGCATCCGCATCGGCACAGCGCGTCAGCATCACCGCATCCAGCCGGGCCGCGTTTTCGATCAGAGCGGCGGGCGGCACGGCCAGCGTCACCAGCCCGGCCCCGACCCGCAGCGCGGCGCGCGCCGCCATGCGCGCCGCCCCGCCCTGCGCCACCTTGCCGCCCAGAACCAAGACATGCCCGCGCGTGTATTTGTGATCGCCATTCCCCGGCTGGACCCTTTGGCGCAACCATGGACCCGGCACCTCCGGCGCGACGAGCCGCGTCACATCGCCCGCGGGCGGCGTCTCAAGAGCGGCCGAGGCACCGTCCAGCCCGATCGGCACCACCGCCAACGTGCCGCAGATCTCCGGCCCCCGGCCCAGATAATGGCCCGGTTTCGGCGTATGAAAGCTTAGCGTCAGATCGGCGGGCAATACGGGCGCGTCATCAGGGCCGACCACCTCGCCCGTATCCGCAGACAGGCCTGACGGGCAATCCAGCGCGATGCGGTGACACTCCCCCTCACCCGCGCGCGCACGCACGGCCTCTTGCACCGCGCGCAGCAGCGGATCGAGCGGGCGGCTCAGCCCAGTGCCAAACAACGCGTCGATCACCAGACCGGGCCGCGTGCCTGCCTCTGCTGTGGGGATCGACATATCCGCGCGCGGTCCCTCCCACCGATCGGCCATCCGGGCAGCATCCCCCGACAGGCTCGCACCGGGCAGGGTCAGCACCTCGACCCGCCAGCCAGCCTGCGCCAGATGCCGCGCAACGACGAAACCATCGCCGCCATTATTACCGGGACCGCACAAAATTACCGCATGACGATGTTTCACGGGGAACCACGCGCGCATCACATCCGCCGCGCCCTGCCCTGCTCGCTCCATCAATTCGGCGCCGCTGCACTTTCCACAGGCAATCGCGGCGGCTTCCGTGCTGCGCATTTGAGCAGAAGTGAGAATCCTCGTCATCGCCGCCTCGTTTTTCGTTTCCAAACTGCTCATTTATCGTGCATGTCGCTGGTTATTCATGCGGCACCCAAGATTCGGGCGGTTGGCCGCCCAACACGCCCCGCTCTTGAATTGTAGCCGCTGCGGGGATTTGATCTGACCCATGACCGAAACGGATATCAAGGGAGTCGGCTCACAATGAAAAAAATCGAGGCGATCATCAAACCCTTCAAGCTCGATGACGTGAAGGAGGCACTCCAGGAGATTGGCGTGCAGGGCCTGAGCGTGATCGAGGTCAAGGGCTTCGGACGCCAGAAGGGCCACACGGAATTGTATCGCGGCGCAGAATACGTCGTGGACTTCCTCCCCAAGGTGAAAATCGAGGTGGTCCTGTCGGATCACCAGCTGGATCAGGCGCTCGACGCGATTGTCGCCGCCGCCAAGACCGACAAGATCGGCGACGGCAAGATCTTTGTGTCCAGCGTCGAACAGGCCATCCGCATCCGCACCGGCGAAGACGGCGACGACGCCCTCTGAGACCGGCCCTCCCATCCGGCCACGCGCAGCCCTGCCCGTGGCCGACCTGCGACCATTCAACCGAGAAGGAATGAAGGACTTATGAGCAATTCTGACGTTCTTAAGCAAATCAAGGACGAAGACGTCGAATACGTCGACATCCGCTTCACCGATCCGCGCGGCAAACTGCAACATGTTACGCTGGTCGCCGATCAGGTGGACGAAGACTTCCTCGAAGAAGGCTTCATGTTCGACGGCTCCTCGATTGCCGGCTGGAAGTCCATCGACCAGTCCGACATGAAACTGATGCCGGCGTCCGGCTCCGCCTATATCGACCCGTTCTACGCGGAAAAGACCCTGTGTCTGCATTGCACCGTGGTCGAGCCCGACACTGGCGAAGCCTATGATCGCGACCCGCGCGGCACCGCCGAGAAGGCCGAAGCCTACCTGAAGTCCACCGGCATCGGTGACACGTCCTATTTCGGCCCCGAAGCTGAATTCTTCCTGTTCGATGACGTCCGCTATCAGGTCGGCATCAACAAGGTGTCCTATCAGGTGGATGCGACCGACGCGTCGTGGAACACCGACACTGAGTTCGAAATGGGCAACATGGGCCACCGTCCCGGCGTCAAGGGCGGCTACTTCCCGGTCAATCCGATCGACGAAGCCCAGGACCTGCGCGCCGAGATGCTCTCGACCATGAAGCGTATGGGCATGAAGGTGGACAAGCACCACCACGAGGTCGCGTCCTGCCAGCACGAGCTGGGCCTGATTTTCGGGACCCTGACCCATCAGGCCGACGAGATCCAGAAATACAAATACGTCATCCACAACGTCGCCCATGCCTATGGCAAATCCGCGACCTTCATGCCGAAGCCGATTGCCGGCGACAACGGCACCGGGATGCACGTCAACATGTCGATCTTCAAGGACGGCAAGCCGGTCTTTGCAGGCGACAAATATGCTGACCTCTCCGACGAGGCGCTGTATTTCATCGGCGGCATCCTGAAGCACGCCAAGGCGCTCAACGCCTTCACCAACCCCTCGACCAACTCCTACAAGCGCCTGATCCCCGGCTTCGAAGCCCCGGTTCTGCGTGCGTATTCGGCCCGCAACCGCTCTGGCTGCGTCCGTATCCCGTGGGCCGAGAACCCCAAGGCGAAGCGCGTCGAAGCTCGCTTCCCCGATCCCTCCGCCAACCCTTACCTGTGCTTCTCCGCACTGCTGATGGCTGGCATCGACGGCATCAAGAACAAGATCCACCCCGGCGACGCGATGGACAAGGATCTCTACGATCTGCCCGCCGAGGAACTGGCCGGCATCCCGACCGTCTGCGCCTCGCTCCGCGAAGCACTGGAAGAGCTGGAAGCCGACATGGACTTCCTGCTGGCCGGCGACGTGTTCACCAAAAGCCAGATCGAAGGCTACATGGATCTCAAATGGGAAGAGATCTACGCCTACGAGCACACCCCGCACCCGATGGAATTCAAGCTCTACTACAGCTGCTGATCCATCCCGCGAGGGACTATTGCAAAGAGCGGGCCTTCGGGTCCGCTCTTTTTCGTTTGGCGCGGCGGCAGGTCCTGATCCGTTGCGTCAAGCGCCTGCCACCCGCCCCCGAACAAGGCGAAGCCGCGCGGTCGAGCGCCTGCCCGTCCCGGCGGGTTGGAGCTCTGCCACCTCTCGCTGACCTCGGAGCAGGGAGGAACACGCCCCCAAAGCACGCCGCTCACCCGCAGCAGCGCCACCCCACGGGCAGGCTACCGTCATGCTAAGCACACCCGCCCGCGAACAAGGCCAAAGGCCGCGCGGGCGAGCGCCTGCCCGTTCCGGCGGGTTGGCGCTTTGGGGCCCCTCGCTGACCTCGGAACGGGGAGGAACACTGCACCATAAAGCGCACCGTTCAGTTGTAGCAGCGCCAACCCACGGGGAGGCTTCTGTTGCACGTCAGCGGTGCGCCTCCCGTCCTCGCGCGCTGGCACTTCAGGACCTCGCGCTGGCCCCTGAGCGCCCCCATAAAGCACACCACTCACCCGCAGCTGCACCACCCCACGGGCAGGCATAGGTCGCCCGTCAGCTTGCGGGGTGAATGCCACTTCCCTGAAACGCAAAAGGCCCGGCGCTTGTGCACCGGGCCATGACAGCATCCCCTATTGGGACCTTCTCAGATCACACGGACCTGAGCACCGATCGGGGTGATGGCGTAAAGCTCTTCGATCTTCTCGTTATAAAGCCCGATGCAGCCCGAAGACGACCGACGGCCGATCTTGCGCGTGTCATGGGTGCCGTGGATCAGATAGGCGGGCCAGCTGAGATACATCGCATGGGTGCCCAGCGGGTTGTCGGGGCCCGGCGGGGTGTATTTCAACGTCGGGTCGCGCTCCATCATCGAGGCGGTCGGCGTCCAGTCGGGGCCAACCTTCTTGCGCACGATCTCGGTATAACCACGGCGGGTCAGTTCCTCGGACATCGGAACGGAGGTCGGGTACAGCCGGTAATCGGAGCCATCCGCGTTCCAGTAATGCAGCGCCCGCGAGGTCGTGTCGCACACGATCGAGGTTTTGCCCAAGCTGTCGAAATGGTCCTGCCAGCGCTGGATGGTGAAGCTCGACGCGTTCCGTTTCACGTCGTCGCTGGCCTGAACCAAGGGGCGGATTTCCTGCGCGCGGACGATCTGCGGGGCGGCGAGGGTAACCATACCGGCGGCGCCCATCATCAGGGCCTGCCTGCGGCTGAGGGAGGAACGGCTCATCGAAAGCTCCTTTTCGGCATTCATGTGGCAAGTGCCGACGTGTGGCGAATAAATTGCTCGTGTATCGAACCCCGACCGAAGTCGCACCGTCCGACGTTGTGGAACCTAGCGGTCCGGCCCCTCTGCGTCCATGTGACCAACTGCGCGGGGGGGCGATTACATTCAATATCACTCATATGTGAGCCGAAAACACCGCTGGCAGGTGCCGCGCCTCACGCGCAGCGCGAGCTTCCATGCGGTGACATGCACGCTATGCGTGCGGCGCCTGCGCGGTGTGTGCCGCCTTAGACGGGAATCAGCGCCACTGCCACACGTCGGCCCTCGGACAACAACACGTTATAGGTGCGCGCCGCCGCCGGGCTGTTCATCGTCTCCAACCCCACCTGCGCCGCATCCATCGCGTCGCGCAGCGCGCGCGGCGGGTGGGCAATCTCCGCGCCGGTGCCAAGAAACAGCACATCGACCCGTCCCGCCACCGCCGTCAGCGGGGCGATGTCGTCCAGCCCGGTCCATGGGATCAACCCGGAGGGCGTCACCAGCACCGGACCCTGATGGGCTTCCCCGCCAATGCGGAAAAACCCCGGCCCGTAGCCATCAATCGGCAGGCTGTCGGTATATTCGATCTCGTTCAGGCGCATGGGCTCAGCCCTCCGCTCCTCCGAATTGAGTTCCTGCTTCGCCGTCCTTCTTGGACCAGTCGCGCTTCACGCCCAGCATCCGCAGGATGTCGGAGGCCACGAAGACCGACGAATAGGTGCCGACCAGAATGCCCCAGATCATCGCAAAGACAAAGCCCCGGATCACATCGCCGCCCAGAACGAACAGCGCGATCAGCGCAATCAGCGTGGTCAGCGAGGTCATGGCCGTCCGGCTCATCGTCTCATTGATCGACACGCTCAGAACCTCTTCCAAGGGCCGCTTCTTGAACTTGCGCAGGTTCTCCCGCACGCGGTCGAACACGACCACCGTATCGTTCAGCGAATAGCCCACAATGGTCAGCAGCGCCGCGATGATCGCCAGATCGAACTTGATCTGTAGCAGAGCAAAGACCCCGATGGTCAGCGTCACATCATGGACCAGCGCCGCCACGGCGCCCAATGCGAACTGCCATTCGAACCGCAGCCAGATATAGACCAGCACCGCGCCGATCGCCGCCAGCACGGACAGGACCGCGGTCTGAATCAGCTCGCCGGACACTTCGGGACCGACCGATTCCACCTGCGGGAAGGTGATCGAGGGATCGACCTCCTGCAATGCGGCCTCGACGGCGTTGATCGTGTCCTGCTGGATACTCTCCACGCCCTCCTGCGCCTGAATGCGCAGCTGCGCCACGTTTTCATCCGGGCCGAATGTGGGGTCGAACACCTCGGTGATCGAGATATCGCCCAAGCCGAGCTCAGATACCGCATCGCGATAGACGGCCACATCCACCGGCTGGCTGCTTTCGGTACGGATCGTGGTGCCGCCCAGGAAATCGATGCCGAAATTCAGGCCCATGGCGAAGAACGCCGCAAGCGACAGGGCCATCGCCAGAACCGACGCGCCCAGCGTCAGCTTTGAAAAGCGGAAGAAGTCGAAATGAGTGTCGTCGGGAACCAGTTTGAGGCGCATGATCCGGCTCCTTTACACGTTGATTGTCTTGGGGCGGCGGCGTTCGAACCAGATCACCACCAACAGGCGGGTGACCCAGATCGCTGTGAACACCGATGTCAGAATGCCCAGGCCCAGCGTGATGGCAAAGCCGCGCACCGGACCTGACCCCATGACAAACAGGATCACAGCCGTCAGGAAGGTCGTGATATTGGCGTCGATGATTGCCGACAGCGCCCGCTCATAGCCCAGCTGGATGGCCCGGCTCGGCCCCTTCGCTGTCTTCAGCTCCTCGCGGATCCGCTCGAAAATCAGCACATTGGCATCCACCGCCATACCGATGGTCAGCACGATACCCGCGATCCCCGGCAGGGTCAGCGTCGCACCGATCACCGAGAGCAGGCCAAAGATCAGCCCGACATTAATGATAAGCGCAATATTGGCGAACAGACCAAACAGCCCGTAGCTGGCCCACATGAACGCGAGAACCGCGATGAAGGCCACGATACAGGCGATCCTGCCAGCCTCGATACTATCCGCGCCCAGTTCCGGGCCGATGGTCCGTTCCTGCAGGAACACCATTTCGGCGGGCAGCGCGCCGGCGCGCAGCAGCACGGCCAGATTGGTGCTTTCCTCGACGGTGAAATCGCCGGTGATGATGCCCGAGCCAGAGCCGATGTGATCCTGAATGGTCGGGGCGGAGATCACCTCGTCATCCAGTACAATCGCGAAAGGCGAGCCGATGTTTTCGGCCGTATAATCGCCAAAGCGGCGCGCGCCCGGACCGTTGAACCGGAACGACACCGCCGCGCGGCCATTCTGGTCAAAGCTCGGCTGAGCGTCGGTCAGATCCTCGCCGCCCACGACCGGGGCGCGCTCGATGATGTAATAGACGCCTTCCTGATCGGCGGCGGGCAATACAACGTCGCCCGCATCGGCCTGCGCGTCCGGGTCGCTGGTGCGGCCCACGACGGGGTTGAAGGTCAATTGCGCGGTGGTGCCGATCAGATCCTTGATTTCCTGAGCCGATCCGACGCCGGGCACCTGAATGAGAATACGGTCGCCGCCCTGACGCTGGATCGACGGCTCGCGGGTGCCCGCCTCATCGACCCGGCGGCGCACGATTTCCAGCGATTGCTGCATGGTGCGATCATCGGTGGCGATGCGCTCGGCCTCAGACAGGGTGACGATCAGCAGATCGCCCTCGCCGCGCACTTCGATATCGGTGGAGCCCGCCCCGGTGAGCGATGTCACCGGCTGCGCGATGTCGCGCACGGCGGCCAGCGCCGCTGCCATGCCCGCAGGTTCCTGCACCCGGATGCGCAATTCGTCCGGCGCACTTTCGACCTGACGGATGCCGCCGATCTGATCGCGCAGATCGCGCAGGCTGTCGCGGATTTCGGGCCACAGCCCGTCCATGCGGTCGGCATAAACATCGCCCACCTGCACCTCGGCCAGCAGCGAAGCCCCGCCGCGCAAATCAAGCCCGAGGTTCACAAGCGTCGACGGCAGCCAATCCGGCCAGCCATCCCGCGCCGTTTCGGCCTCGGGCGTAGCACCCGCAACTTCAATCGTGCGCACCGCGTCATTGTGACTTTCGACACGGGGATAGAACAGGTTGGGCATGGCATAGGCCAGTCCCAGCACCACCAGACCGATGATGACGATCCGGGAGAATAGCGGGATTCTCAGCATGAAGGCGGGCCTTTTGCGTGAGGGGCGTCAGGGAAGAGACGCCGGGCACAGGCCCGCCGTCCCCATGGGGTAGATCCGTGGGATCAGGACGCGACCGGCTCGGTCCGCGACTTGACCTGAGCAACGGTGGACTGGACGACCCGGACCTTCACGCCCGTGGCGATCTCGACTTCCAGTTCGCCGTCTTCCTTGACCTTGGACACTTTGCCGATCAACCCGCCTTGGGTGATGACCTCATCCCCACGGCGCAGCGATGCGACCATGGCCCGATGCTCCTTCATTTTCTTCTGCTGCGGACGGATCAGCAGGAAATACATGATCGCAAAGATCAGGATGAGGGGCAGAAACTGCGCGATGGCACCGCCTTGCATGGGGGCTCCTTTAACTTGATGTGTCGGGTCTCGGGCAGCCCCGGAGACGCGCTTTTGAAAACGCGCGCACCCTAGGACGCAGCCGGTGAATGTGCAAGCAAAGCTGATCTAGGCACGCCGGGGGCGAAACGGAAGACCCCGCGCGCGCTTCCTCCGGGACGTGGTGTCACACCCCCCTGCGTCACGTCGCCGGTGGCGCGCGCCCACCCCCTGCCCCCGACCGGGCCCGTTACATCCCGAACCGCCGCATCCGGAACCGCCACATCTGGAACCGCCGGGCCAAATGCGCCATAACCCGCGCGAACCGATGCGCAACAATCATCAGGACGGCTGACGATGCACGATATCCGCACGATCCGCGACACTCCCGAGGCCTTTGACGCAGGCATGGCCCGCCGTGGGCTTTCGGGCCTGTCGTCCCAGATCCTCGCCATCGACACCGCCCGCCGCGAGAAGATCACCGCCGCCGAAACCGCGCAGGCCGAACGCAACGCCGCCTCCAAGCAGGTCGGCGCCGCCAAGGCCAAGGGCGATGAAGCCGAGTTCGAGCGCCTGCGCGCCCTCGTTTCCGCCAAGAAAGACGAAATCGCCCGCCTCAATGACGAGGCCCGCGCCGAAGATGCGCGCTTGGCCGAACTGCTGATGGGCCTGCCCAACATTCCCGACGACGCCACCCCCGATGGCGCGGATGAAGCGGACAATGTCGAACTGCGCCGCTGGGGCACGCCCCGCGACATGGGCTTTACCGCGCTGGAACACTACCAGATCCCCGCCGCGCAAAAGGGCCTCGATTTTGAAACCGCCGCCAAGCTTTCGGGCTCGCGCTTCGTCGTGCTGATCGGTGCCATTGCACGGCTGCACCGCGCGCTGGCGCAATTCATGCTCGACACCCACATCACCGAGCACGGCCTGTCCGAGACATGGACCCCTGTGCTGGTGCGCGAAGAGATGATGTATGGCACCGGGCAATTGCCCAAGTTTGGCGAGGACAGCTACCGCACCACCGATGGGCGCTGGCTGGTGCCCACCGCCGAGGTGACGCTGACCAATATCGTCAATGACGAAATCGTCGATGCCGCCAGCCTGCCGCGCCGCTATGTCGCCCATACCCAATGCTTCCGCTCCGAAGCCGGCAGCGCGGGCCGTGACACCGCCGGTATGCTGCGCCAGCACCAGTTCGAGAAGGTCGAAATGGTGTCGGTCACCCGCCCCGAGGACAGCGCCGCCGAGCATGACCGCATGACCCGCTGCGCCGAGGCGATCCTCGAAAAGCTGGAATTGCCCTACCGCACGATGGTGCTCTGCACCGGCGATCTAGGCTTTGGCATGCGCAAGACCCACGATCTGGAGGTCTGGCTGCCCGGTCAGAACCAGTATCGCGAAGTCAGCTCCGTCTCCATCGCCGGTGATTTCCAAGCCCGCCGCATGAACGCCCGCTACCGCCCCGATGGCGGCAAGCCCGAGTTCCTGCACACGCTCAATGGCTCCGGCCTTGCCGTGGGCCGTGCAATGATCGCGGTGCTGGAAAACGGCCAGCAGGAAGACGGCTCTGTTACCCTGCCCGCCGCCCTGCACCCTTGGCTCGGTGGGCGCACCCGCATCACCGCCGAGGGCGAACTGGCCTGAGCGCAGCCCCGCGCGCGCATGTAACGGCCTCCCTCGCGCCTTGCTTGCCCCCGCCGCGCCCGCCGCAACGCCATCCCACCGGCAAGCGACAGAGCAACCGCCCATGAACAAGCCCGAAGGGCGCATGGGCGAGCGCCTGGCCGTCCCCACGGGCTGGCGCTTTGCCACCACACGCTAACCTCAGGTCGGGGAGGAATATGGCTGGCATAAGCACACCCGTTCATTCGTTGTAGCGCCACCCCACGGGCAGACTACCGTTGCGCTACAGAACTACCGCCCACGCAGAGGTCGACCCCGCGCTAGGGCCAATGCCTGCCCGTTTCGGCAGGCCGACGCTATGCCCTTTCTCGCGAAACAAACCGGCACCACCCACTCTTCCCCGCTTAGCGGAACCCGCCCGAGCGCCCGGCGTTGGCCCGGCATGAACCGTGCCCTATCCCTCATCTGCTTCATCGCCGCCGTGGCCTTTGCCATCTCGCCCCTGCTTACGCCGGGGTTCAACGGCTTTTCCCCCGATCAATTTCCGGTCCCGCAGGTCGATCCGCCGATCCAGCCTGCCGGATGGGCTTTCTCGATCTGGGGGTTAATCTACGCGTGGCTGATCCTCGGCACCGGCTATGGGCTCTGGCGGCGCAGCGAGGCCCCCGATTGGGCGCCTCACCGCCTGCCGCTGGCGATCTCGCTCGCGCTTGGCACGGCGTGGTTGCCGCTGGCACTGATTTCGCCGGTCTGGGCGACGGTGCTGATCTGGATCATGCTTGCCACCGCGCTTTGGGCCATGAGCGCCTGCGGACGCTCTGATCGCTGGCTGCAACAGGCCCCGGTCGCGATCTATGCAGGCTGGCTCACGGCGGCCTCCGTCGTGGCCCTGATGCTCTGCCTCGCGGGCTATGACATCTTGCTCGGGATGGAAGGCTGGGGCTGGGTCGGCCTCGCCCTTGCCACCGGACTCGCAGTGACCGTGCAACGGATGACCCCGGCTGCCCCCGAATATGGCGTAACCGTCATCTGGGCGCTTCTTGGCGTGATCGCAGCGAATTGGGGAGACTGGCTGTTCGTCATCGGCGCGATCGTCGGGGCCGCGTTTGTCGGCTGGGCCATCGTCTCGTCCCGGCAGGACCGGACAGGCCAGCCCTGATGCACTGGACCTCCCTGCCCCCCGCCGCTATCACGCGCGGGGCAATAAGGCGTGGGAGCCAGGTTCATGTTTACCTTCATAAGGCATCTCCAACATAACGCAGCCAAGAAGCGTGAGCAGCGCGACACCCGCGACCCTGCCGAATGGATGGCGCGCAACCCGCTCGCACCCGCCTCCCCCCGCGCAGAGATGAGCGTGCGCTTCATGACGCCGCTGATCGGGCGGGATAAATCCAATGATTGGACGACCGTCTGCCGTTGGGTGCAGCTGACTTGCGAAAGCCTCCTGCGGCAGACCGATCCGAACTGGACCTGGGTCATCTGTGGGCAGGACCGCCCCGAAACCCTGCCCGATGATCCTCGCATCACCTTCGTGCCCTTCCCCTTCCCGACGGGTGGGGCGATCAGCGACAAGAACCGTAAAAAACGCATGGCAATCCGGCACATGGCCCATGAACCGGCGCGCGACGGCTATCTGTTCATGCTCGATGCCGACGATATCTGCCATCCGGGCTTGGTGGATCACATCCTTGGCGACAATAACGGTCACGGCTACTACCTGCCGCATGGCTGGATGGCCGATGTCGCGGCCCGCAAACTGATGCCACTGGGTCAGCCGGCCGAGGGCTACAGCTCGAAAAATCCGTTCTACAAGGCGTGTGGTTCCTCGGCGGCGCTGCGCTTTGACACCCGGCGCGGGCCGTCCGGCGCGGGCCCCGCCCATGAACGCGGGCGCCACGCGCAACTGGTCACAAATGTCGCGCGATATGGGCTGACCTTACAGCCCGTGCCTTTTGACGCGATGATCTATTGCTTCAACCATGGCGACAATACCCAAGCCCTGCGCGGCGCCACCGAAAGCCGCGTCGCCCGCATCGCTGAAAACGCGGTGGGCCCGGACATGCATACCGACATCCTCACCCGCTTTGGTCTGACCGACACGCCTGAATTCTAGCCCCTCCGCTCCGCCATCGGCAGCGGGACCGTAGCGCAACGACAGCCTGCCCGTGGGGTGGCGCCACAACGACTGAGCCGAGCGTTTTATGGTGCCGCACACCTCCCCGCCCCGAGGTGAGCGCGAGGTGTGAAAGCGCCAGCCCGCCGGGACGGGCAGGCGCTCGCCCGCGCGGCCTGCGGCCTTGTTCGCGGGCTGGTGCGCGTGGCCCAACGGTAGCCTGCCCGTGGGATGGCGCCGCAACGACTAATCGGCGTGCTTTATGCTGCCACACCCCTCCCCGCTCCGAGGTCAGCCCGAGATAACAAAGCGCCAGCCCGCGAGAACGGGCAGGCGCTCGCCCCGCGCCTTCGGCTTGTTCGGGGCGGTCTCTCTGTAGCTCGACGGGAGCCTGCCCTCTGCGTGGTCTCGCCCTAAACTGGATCACCGCACCCTGCGGAAGCGCCCCCGCCCCACGGAAAAGGCGCACCGCGTTTCCGCGATGCGCCTTTTCTCATTTCTCGTCGGCGGGCTTCTTGCCCAGATGTTTGCGCAGCCGCGATGGCGTGGATTTCTTGCGATCCTTGTAGGGGTTCTTGTCCGCCTGCGAGCGGAAGGTGAACCGGATCGGCGTGCCGGGCATGTCGAAATCCTCGCGCAGCCCGTTAACCAGATAGCGCTTGTAGCTTTCGGGCAGCTTCTCGGGGAAGGAGCACATGGCCACAAACGCGGGTGGGCGCGTTTTGACCTGCGTCATGTAGCGGATCTTGATCCGGCGGCCGCCCGGTGCGGGGGGCGGGTGCGATTCGACCATGGCCGACAGCCATTGGTTCAGGCGCGCGGTGGTGATCCGGCGGTTCCAGACCTCATGCGCCCGCAGGATGGCTTCGCGCAGACGTTCCAGCCCGCGCCCGGTGCGGGCCGATACGGTGATCAGCGGCGCGCCGCGCAACTGCGGCAGAAGACGCGCGAATTCTTCCTTTAGTTCCGCAAGCTTATCCTGCTTGTCGTCTTCCATGTCCCACTTGTTGACGGCGATCACGACAGCGCGGCCCTCACGCTCCGCCAGATCGGCGATGCGCAGGTCCTGCTGCTCAAACGGGATCGAGACGTCGAGAAGGACAACGACCACCTCCGCGAATTTCACCGCGCGCAGACCATCGGATACAGATAGCCGTTCCAGCTTCTCCTGCACCTTGGCCTTTTTGCGCATCCCGGCCGTGTCGAAGATCCGCATCGGCGTGCCGGTCCAGTCGATCTGCAGCGAAATCGAATCGCGCGTGATCCCGGCCTCGGGCCCGGTCAGCAGACGCTCCTCGCCCAAGATCTTGTTGATCAGCGTGGACTTGCCCGCGTTCGGACGGCCCACCACGGCCACTTGCAGCGGCTTGGCAGCGGTCGGGACGCGGGCGGCGGTGGTCACATCCGGCCCGTCCTCGTAATCGCCATCTTCGTCCAGCTCCAGATCGGTGTCGGGCGCTTCGGCCTCGGCCCGTTTCTTGAATTCATCCGCCAGCGGCATCAGCATGGAATACAGGTCGTTGAAACCCTCACCATGCTCGGCGCTCAGGCGGATCGGCTCACCCAGACCCAGACCATAGGCCTCATAGACCCCCGCATCGGCGGCGGAGCCTTCGGCCTTATTGGCGGCAAGGATCACATGCGCGTTCTTGCGACGCAGGATATCGGCGAAAATCTCATCCGTCGGCGTCACACCGGCACGGGCGTCGATCACGAACAGACAGATATCGGCCATCTCGACCGCCCGTTCCGTCAGCTTGCGCATCCGGCCCTGAAGGCTTTCGTCGGTGGCCTCTTCCAGACCGGCAGTGTCGATCACGGTAAACCGCAGATCGCCCAGCCGTGCCTCGCCTTCGCGCAGGTCACGGGTCACGCCCGGTTGGTCATCGACCAGCGCCAGACGCTTGCCGACAAGGCGGTTGAACAGGGTGGACTTGCCCACATTGGGGCGGCCCACAATAGCGAGGGAGAAGCTCATTTCGGCCTCCGAATTGCGCGGAAAGCCCCCACTACACCGTAATCCGCCTAGCGGAAAGCGTTGAGTTGGCCGTTTCCGGAAACGATATACAGCGTGCCATTGACGACAATCGGGTTCGACGACGCGCCACCGGGCAATTCGGTGGTAGAGGTCAGCGCCCCGGTTGCGGGATCGAAGCTGCGGATCAGCCCGTCATCGGACGCCACCAGCAACCGCCCTCCGGCCAGAATTGGGCCGTAATGGGCGAAGACCGCCTTGCGCCGCTTGACCTTGGCCTTCTTGTAATACGGCAGATCGACGGCCCAGATCGTGGCCCCCGTCGCCGCATCCAGCCGCACAAGCTGCGCCTGATCGGAGACGAGGAAAACCGACCCCGCCACCGGCCAGACCGGCGAATAGGCGCCTTCTAGCGCGGTCCATTTGCGGGTGCCGCTGGCCACGTCGAAGGCCGCGGTGCGCCCGCCTTGGGTGCCCACATAGACCGTATTGCCGTCAATCACCGGGTCGCCCGTGATGTCTGTGATATCGGCATAGGCGCGGCCACGGCGTTCGCCCGCGATCTGCGCGCCCCAGCGGCGAATGCCACTTTGCTTCAGCGCCGTCACGACTTCCGACGTGCCCAAGGGGAAAATCACCGAATCCGACGACACGGCGGGGGCGGAGCCGCCCACCATGACGGAGGTCGTGGGGATGCCCGGCATCTGCCATTCCAGCCGCCCGGTGGCCGCGTTGATCGCAAAGGCGCGGTTGTCGCGCGACACGACATAGACCATGCCATCGGCCACCGTGGGCGTGCCGGCCACCGGCGCGTCGAAATCCTGCTCCCAGACCACGCCACCCGTGGCCGGGTCCAGCGCGGTCACTTCACCATAGCCGCTGGACGCGAAAACCAGCCCATTGCCATAGGCCAGCCCGCCGCCCGAAATCACCGGCCCGCGCGACGCGCCCGGCACCAGACTATGCGACCACAGCCGCCCGCCACCGGGGGCGGTGGCCACGACGGTCGCGGCGCTGTCGATTGTGTAGATGCGCCCGGCCGCGAAAATGGGATCTGCGGTGATCTTCTGCTTGCGCGTGTCGCCCTCGCCGATCTTCACCGACCATTGCCGCGCCAGCGTGCCCGAACGCAGCGCCAGATGGCCGGTCTTGTGACTGACGGAGCCGCTGCGATGGGTCCATTCGCCAAGGTTCACGGTGCCCGGCAGCGCAATCGCGCGGGAAATCTGCGCATCTCCGGGGGCCACGCCCTCCTCGACGACGCCGTTCAGCGCGCCGCGCACGGTTTCGCGCTCTCCGGGGAGGATCAGCTCGCGTTCACACGCCGCCGTCAGCGCCACAAGCGCCACCGATGCGATCAATGACAGTGCCTTCACCGCTCTCGTCCCCTCATTCCTTCCGCCGCCGACCTGTCGCCGGTCAAGGCCGCATGGCGCGGCCCGGCTTGTGCTTTGCGCCCCTCGCGGGGTGCCGGTTCCGACGCTGGCGTCAGGGCTCACCCCTGATCCGCTTCGGTCTCGTTCGTCTCCGCCGCGCCTGCATCCGTCTCATCGGTCACAGGCGGCGTTGTCTCATCGGGGGCGGCCTCATCGGTTGCCGGTGCGGCTACGGGACCTGTCGCAGGTTCCGCAGCGGGCGCGGCGGCAGGTTCGGCCACAGGCTCCGCGACGGGTTCCGCAACTGGCTGGTCCGGCTCTGCGGCGCGCGCCACCGGCGCGGCGGTTCCGCTCGCGCCTGCGGCAGTCGCCGCCTGCCCCTGTGCACCGGCGGTCCCGTTGGGATCGCCACCCAGCGCCACAATCAACTGGGAAACGCGCTGACGCAAGCCCGCAGTCAGGCCGTCTTCTTGCAACAGCGCACGCGCGCCATCCAATGCGGCATCGGTCTCCCCCGCTGCGGCCAGTTCCACCACCTTCTGTTCCAACACCAACAGTCGGTAGGGCGCGCCCGGCGCGCTCAGCCGGTCGAACAGCGCGGCACGGTCGGTATCGCTCAAATAACCTTCGGGCGCGGTGAGCAGCAGCTTGTAGCCCGCCAGATCGCTATACACCGCATCGACGGAGCCGTCGGCGGCCAGTTCGGTCAGAATATCAGCAGCTTCATCCGGCGTTTCAGCGGCCAGCGCCGCGGCCGAGGCCAGCAGCTCCGCCACCGGCACCGCGGTTTCCGGCACATCGCTGTCGAGAAGCGCAACCTGCCGCGCGGCGGGGTCTTCAATCGCCTGCGCCGTGGCCAGCGCATCGCCTGCCGCCTGCGCCAACGACGCCTCGCGCGCCTTGCGCCATTCGTTCCATGCCGCCCCCCCGACGATCAGAATAACCACGACCACCGCGATCCAGCCGTAACGGCGGAGCAAAGCGTAGGTCCGGTCGCGGCGCACCTCATCGGAGACTTCGTCGATGAAACTGTCGGTCTGGCTCATCTTATCCTCTCGTGCCCCGTATCCGGCTGCCCGTATCCGGCCGTGCAAGGGGCTGCAACCGACCGGAAAATCGCCCCCCTCTTAACGCAGGCGATGGGCGCTGGCCAGACCCGCGCGCAGCGGGCGGGCGGCGCGGCTCGGATACTGCTATGCCCGTCCGGAACGGCTATGAATATTCCGTCACCCCTGCGCCCCGCCATGGCCGCACGGGCAGGTCGGCGCCGGTTTGCGCCCCGCGGCGCCTTACCCAATCGTAAATTGTTTCGCGTGCGAAACAATTGGGGCAGCCCCGCTGACCTGTATCCATGCCGCCCGTGCCGCGAATCTGTCCGTTTCAGGACACATCGCCCGCCATACGGATCGGGTCCCGCATTCAAACTTGTGTTATAAAGCGGCGCTTCCTAATCTGAACCGGGCGGTTCAGCGTCTCATTTCAGATCTCGCCCTCCTCCGCAGCCTGCATGGTTGTGATGACCGGTTTAACGAAAGCGGAACGGCCAATGCGCATCTTTTCCATTCTCGCGGCGGCATTGGTCGTTGTGGGTCTCTATTTCCTCGTGTTGGAGCGCGAACGGCTCATGCAGTTCGCGGGCGTCACATCCGCCCCCGACGCCGAAGCCGCGTCCGCAGCCCCCAACGCTGACGAGGCCGACGCCGCACCCGCCAGCACCCCCGACACTGCGCCAGACACTGCCCCCGACGCGCCGCGCCCCGTCTCCGTCGTGGCGCTGCATTCTCGGGCGCAGATGGTCGACAACGCCGTGCGCCTGCGCGGCGAAACCTCTGCCGCGCGCGAGGTCACGGTGCGGGCCGAAACCACCGGGCAGGTCACCTCCGACCCGCTGCGCAAGGGCAGCTTCGTCGAGGCGGGCCAATTGCTGTGCGAGGTCGATCCCGGCACCCGTGAGGCGCAGCTTGCCGGGGCGGAGGCCGCATTGGCCGAAGCCCGCGCCCGCCTGCCCGAAGCACAGGCGGGCGTCACCGGCGCCGAGGCCGCGGTCGAAGAGGCGCAGATCAATGAAACCGCGTCTTCCCGGCTCAGCCAAGGCGGCTACGCGTCTGACACGCAATTGGCCTCTGCCCGCGCGGCGCTGTCCTCGGCGCAGGCGCAGCTGGAATCGGCCCGCTCCGGCGTCGAATCCGCCCGCTCCGGCATTCAATCCGCCGAAGCGCAACTGGCCGCCGCCCGCCGCGAACTTGAACTGCTGCAAATGCATGCGCCATTTGCCGGTCTGCTGGAATCCGACACCGCCGAATTGGGCAGCCTGCTGCAACCCGGCTCGGATTGCGCGACGGTGATCCAACTCGACCCGATCAAGCTGGTGGGCTTCGTGCCCGAAACCTCCGTGGATAAGATCGCCCCCGGCGCCACCGCCACCGCGCGGCTGATTTCCGGGCGCGAGGTCACCGGGCAGGTCACATTCCTGTCGCGCTCCGCCGATGCCACCACCCGCACCTTCCGCATGGAGGTCGATGTGGAAAACGCCGATCTGGCGATCCGCGACGGCCAGACCGTGGATCTGACCATCGCCTCCGACGGCGCGCCCGCGCATCTGGTGCCCTCCTCCGCGCTGACGCTCAACGATGACGGCGTGCTGGGATTGCGCACCGTGACGGATGGCGACATCGCGCAATTCAAGCCCGTGTCGGTCCTGCGCGACACGTTGCAGGGCAGCTGGATCACCGGCCTGCCCGAGAGCGCCGACATTATCGTGCTGGGGCAGGAATATGTGTCCGACGGCGTGCCGGTGACACCGCATTACCGCGAGTCCGGCCTGTGACCGGCCTCGTCGATTGGGCCGCCGCCCGCGCGCGGATGGTGCTGGCCTTTATCGTGCTGTCGCTGGCGGCGGGCGCGTTCGCCTATGTCAGCCTGCCCAAGGAAGGCGAGCCGGATATCGAAATCCCGGCGGTTTTCATCTCCGTGCCCTTCCCCGGCATTTCCGCCGAGGATGCCGAGAAGCTGTTGGTGCGGCCCATGGAAACCGAGATGGCCGATCTCGACGGGCTGGACAAGATGACCGGCGTGGCGACCGAGGGCTACGCCAATCTGGTGATGGAGTTCGAATTCGGCTGGGATAAATCTGCGACGCTGGCCGATGTGCGCGCCGCGATGAACACCGCCGAGGCCGCGTTTCCCGAAGGCGCCGACAATTACACGATCGGCGAAATCAACTTCTCTGAATTTCCGATCCTGATCGTCACCCTGTCGGGCAACCTGCCCGAGCGCACGCTGTTGCAGGTGGCCACCGATTTGCAGGACCGTCTGGAAAAGCTCGACCCGGTGTTGGAGGCCGCGCTGGCCGGGCACCGTGACGAGATGGTCGAAATCACCATCGACCCGCTGAAGCTGGAATCCTACAACGTCACGGCGGGGGAGCTGATCAATGTCGTGGTCAACAACAACCAGCTGATCGCGGCGGGCGAAATCACCACCGAGGCAGGCGCGTTTTCGGTCAAGATCCCCGCAAGTTTCGACAAGACCCAAGACATCTACAGCCTGCCCGTCAAACGCAACGGCGACCGGCAGGTCACGCTGGGCGATCTGGCGGAAATCCACCTGACCTTCGAGGATCGCGCGGGCACTGCCCGGTTCAACGGCGAACGCACGGTGGCGCTGCAAGTGTCCAAGCGCAAAGGCTTCAACGTCATCGACACCGCCGCGCTGGTCCGTGAAACCGTGGCGCAAGCACAAGAAAACTGGCCCGAGGAATTGCGCCAATCGGTGATCGTCACGGCCTCCAACGACCAGAGCTTTACCGTCAATTCGATGGTGCAGCAGCTGGAAGGCTCGGTGCTGACGGCGATTGCGCTGGTGATGATCGTGGTGCTGGCGGCGCTGGGACCGCGGCCCGCGCTGCTGGTGGGCTTTGCGATCCCGACCTCGTTCCTTTTGTGCTTTGTGCTGCTCGGCGTGATGGGGATCACCATTTCCAATATCGTCATGTTCGGCCTGATCCTCGCCGTGGGGATGCTGGTCGATGGCGCCATCGTGGTCGTGGAATATGCCGATAAGCGCATCGCCGAAGGCTCCGGCCCGATGCATGCCTATGTCGAGGCCGCCAAGCGCATGTTCTGGCCGGTGATCTCCTCTACCGCGACGACGCTTTGTGCCTTCTTGCCGATGCTGTTCTGGCCCGGCGTGCCCGGTGAATTCATGGGCATGCTGCCGGTGACGCTGATCTTCGTGCTATGCGCCTCGCTGATCGTGGCGCTGATCTACCTGCCGGTGATGGGCGGCGTGTCGGGGCGGATGTCGCGCAGTTTCGAGCGCACCGCGCAGGCGCTGCGCCGGGGTCTGCCTTGGGTCATCCGCGCGGCGCTGGTGCCCGCCTTCGGCTACCTGACTTTCATCGGTGCAATGCAATTGCTGAACCCCGGCTACCTGTTCGGCGGCGTGTCACCCCTGCCGCCGGTCGTGCAATGGCTGCCCGGCGCGGTGGCGTTCATATTGGGCGCGCTTGGCACCTCGATCAGCCTTGGCGCGGCGCGGATCGAACGCAGCCGCCGCCGGGTCCGCGCGGGCCATCGGCGCAGTGCGTTTGGCTGGCTCATCACCGCCATCGCGGGCAATCCGGTGATGCCGCTGGTGACCATCGGCGCGGTCATCGCCTTTATCGTCGCGGTGTTCGGCTATTACGGGCAGAACAACAACGGCGTCGAATTTTTCGCCCCCTCCGAGCCGGAACAGGCCATCGTCTATGTCCGCGCGCGGGGCAACCTGTCCCTGCCGGAGAAAGACGCGCTGGTGGCGCAGGTCGAAGAGGTGATCCTCGCCACCAAGGGGGTCGAAAGCGCCTTTGCCTTTGCCGGCGAAGGCGGGCTGAATTCCAACACCGGCGGCGCGCAAAGCCCGCTCGACACCATCGGGCAGGTGCAGCTGGAACTGGTCCGCTGGGAAGACCGCCCGCGCCACGCCACCGAGGGCTGGTGGGTTCTGGATGGCGAAGAGATCGACGCCGAATATGACGGCAATTATGTGCTGGCCGAATTGCAGCGCCGCATCGCGGAAATTCCCGGCATTCAGGCCGAAGTTCTGAACCTGTCGATGGGTCCGGCCTCGGCCAAACCCGTGCATCTGCGGCTGACCGGCGACCGGCTCGACACACTGGAGGAGGCCGTGGGCATCGCGCGCGCCCGCTTTGACGCGACACCGGGGTTGCAGGATGTCGACGACACCCGCCCCCTGCCCGGCATCGACTGGCAGATCGACGTGGATGTCGAAAAGGCCGGACGCTACGGCGCCGATGTGGCCACCGTCGGCGCGATGGTGCAGCTGGTGACGCGGGGCATTTTGCTGGACACGATGCGGGTGCCGTCCTCGGACGAGGAGATCGGCATCCGCGTGCGTCTGCCCGAACAGGATCGGGTTCTGTCCACGCTCGACAGCCTGAAGGTCCGCACCACCGAAGGTCTGGTGCCCCTGTCGAATTTCATCACCCGCCAGCCCGTCGCCAAACTGGGCCGGATCGAGCGGATCGACGGCGCGCGCTACATGGATATCAAGGCGGGCGTCAGCGCCACGCCTGTCGAGATGACGCTGGCGAATGGCGAGACGGTGACCCGCGTGCCCAATCCAAACGAACGGATCGAGCGGCTGACGGAATGGTTGGAGGCCGAGCAGCCCCTGCCCGCCGGGATCGAATGGGAATGGACCGGCGATCAGGAAGAACAGGCCGAAAGCGGTCAGTTCCTGATGCGCGCCTTTGCCGCCGCGCTGGGGCTGATGTTCATCATCCTGCTGGCGCAATTCAACAGCTTTTACAACGCGGTGCTGGTGCTGCTGGCGGTGGTGCTGTCCACGGCGGGCGTGTTGATCGGGATGCTGGTGATGGGGCAGTCGTTTTCGATCATCATGACCGGCACCGGCATCGTCGCGCTGGCAGGGATCGTGGTGAACAACAACATCGTGCTGATCGACACCTATCAGGAATATTCCTCCTACATGCCGCGGATCGAGGCCGTGATCCGCACCGCCGAGGACCGCCTGCGCCCCGTCCTGCTGACCACCATCACGACGATGGCGGGTCTGGCGCCGATGATGTTCGGGCTGAGCCTCGATTTCTTTGGCGGCGGCTATTCGATCGACAGCCCGACCGCGCTTTGGTGGAAGCAGTTGGCGACGGCGGTGGTGTTCGGTCTGGGCATCGCGACGGTGCTGACGCTGGTTTTCACGCCCTCGATGCTGGCGCTGCGGATCTGGCTGGGGGTGGGTGCCTATAAAACCGGGCGCGGTCTGCGCGCGCTATCGCTGGGCCGGGGCAGCAAGGCCGCGCGCGATGTGGCGCTGACCCGCGCCGCCCGACGCATCCGCCACCCTGAAATCCTGTGGGATGACACGGCGGAGCCCAGCGCGCGCCCTACCGATGCCGATGCCGATGGCGACCAAGCCTCACCAGCCGAGCCGCGCCCCGCCACCCCCTCGCTGCGCGCCGCCGAATAGCCTGCGGGCGGAGCTGCTCGACTGCGCGCCGCCGGAGTGGATCTCCGGGCAGATACTGTGGGGGCGGCTTCCGCTTTATATATGTCGTCATTTAAGGCGCCACGTGAGCCTGCCCGTGGGATGGCGCTGCAACGATGGAGCGGGGCGCTTTATGCTCGCCAAGCCCCTCCCCGTCCTGAGGTCAGCGAGAGGTGGCAAAGCGCCAGCCCGCGGGACGGGCAGGCGCTCGCTCTCGCGGCCTTTGGCCTTGTTCGAGAGCGGGTGTGCTTGGCACAGACGTAGCCACTACGAAAGACGCCTGCCCGCGTGATCGGTGGCCTGATCGCGGGGCGGGGGGGCTTGGCGAGGCGCTATGCCACCTCTTCGGCGTCGTCTCGTTCGGCGCTTTGGCGGGCCCACATGCTGGCATAGCGGCCGTTCTGGGCGAGCAGGCCGTCGTGGGTGCCGGTTTCCACGACCTCGCCTGCCTCCAGCACCACAATCAGATCGCTGTCGGCGATGGTCGACAGACGGTGCGCGATGGTGAGGACGGTGCGGCCTTCGCCCATGGCGCGGAGGCTTTCGAGGATGTCGCGCTCGGTCTCGGTATCCAGCGCGGATGTGGCCTCGTCCAGCAGCAGGATCGGCGGGTCTTTCAGCAAGGTGCGAGCAATGCCGACGCGCTGTTTCTCGCCGCCCGACAGCTTCAGCCCGCGCTCGCCCACCGCCGTGTCATAGCCTTCGGGGAGGGCGGTGACGAAATCGTGGATCTTGGCGGCGCGCGCGGCGGCCTCGACCTCGGCCTGGCTGGCACCGGGGCGGCCATAGGCGATGTTATAGCCGATGGAATCGTTGAACAGCACCGTGTCCTGCGGCACCACGCCGATGGCTTTGTGCAGGCTGTCCTGCGTCACGTCGCGCAGGTCCTGCCCATCGATTTCCAGCGCGCCGCCGGTCACGTCATAGAACCGGAACAGCAGCCGCCCGATGGTGGATTTGCCCGCGCCTGACGGCCCGACAATGGCCAGTTTCGCGCCCGGCGCGGCGGTGATGTCGACGCCTTTCAGGATTGGGCGCGACGGATCATAGCCGAATTTCACATCCCTGAACCGCACCTCGCCGCCCGTCACGCGCAACTCCGGCGCGCCGGGTTTGTCCTGCACGTCGGCGGGCTGTTCCAGCAGATCGAACATCTCGCCCATATCGACCAGCGCCTGACGGATCTCGCGATAGACCGAGCCCAAGAAATTCAGCGGCATGGTGATCTGGATCATATAGGCGTTGACCATGACGAAATCGCCCACCGTCAGGCTGCCATCCTGCACGCCCATCGCGGCCATGACCATGACCCCCACCAGCCCGCAGGTGATGATGAGGCTCTGCCCCGCATTCAGCATCGACAGGGACACGGCGGTCTTGATCGCCGCGGTTTCATAGCCGGCCATGGCATGATCGTAGCGGCGGGCTTCCCATGCTTCGGCGTCGAAATACTTGACCGTCTCATAATTCAGCAGGCTGTCGATGGCCTTTTGATTGGCGTCCGTGTCCTGCGCGTTCATCTCGCGGCGGATGCGCACGCGCATTTCGGTCACGGCAAAGGTGAACCAGACATAGATCGCGATGGTGACGAGCAGGACCACCAGATACCAGATGTCGAACACCACGGCGAGCACGATGGAGACCAGCGCCAGTTCCAAGATCAGCGGCCCGATGGAGAACAGCAAGAAGCGCAGGAGGAACTCCACCCCCTTCACGCCGCGCTCCATGATCCGGCTCAGCCCGCCGGTGCGCCGCGTCAGGTGATAGCGCAGCGACAGCGCGTGGATATGGCGAAAGGTCTCCAGCGCAATGGTCCGCAGCGCCCGCTGCCCGACGCGGGCAAACACCCCGTCGCGGGCCTGTTGCAGCGCCACGTTCATCACCCGCGCCATGCCATAGGCCACGGTCAGCCCGACCGCCCCATAGGCCAGAAGCCACGCCGCGCTATCACCGCCATCATCGGCCAGCGAATCCACGGCGGCCTTGTAGAAAAAGGGCGTGGCGATGGCGACAAGCTTGGCCACCACCAGCGCGACCATGGCAATCACGACCCGCCGTTTGACCCAGCCCTCGCCGTCGGGCCAAAGATAGGGTGCGACCTTGCGAATGGTGCGGGCGTTGCTGCGGCGTTCGGCGATCCGTTCGGGATCGGCGGCGTGGCTGGAAGGCATGCGGATATCCGTGCTGTCTGGCGGAGCCGGACAATCGCAGCCACTGCCGGGGAAGGCAACCCCGTGGGCCCGGGGGTGGGTTTTCGGCAGTGGCGGGGGTGCCGGGCGGGGTGGCCTGCGGACACGGGGGTGGTTGTCGTGCTCGGGTCAGCGTGGGTCAGCTTGCGAACCAGCCCGCAGGGCGCGCGGGGGAGCGCCTGTCCGTCGCGGCGGGTTGGCGCTGCACCGAGCAGGGACCAGGGACGTAGTATGTTCCGACGAGCTGAGCGCATCCGCTCTCGAACAAGGCCGAAGGCCGCGAGAGCGAGCGCCTGCCCGGTCGGGCGGGCTGATGTTGCGCGGGGGTGATGAGGGCGGGCGCTGGATTAACGGGCGGGTGCCGAGTGGCCTGCGTCGGTCAGCCCGCGAGCGGAGATCGGAGACATACCATGTTCCGACGACCTAAGCGCATCCGCTCTCGGACAAGGCCAAAGGCCGCGAGAGCGAGCGCCTGCCCGTTCGGGCGGGCTGGCGCTTTGCAATCTCGCGCTGACCTCAGCGCGGGGAGGGACTTGGCTGGCATAAAGCGCACCGCTTCACCGGAGCAGCGCCATCCCACGGGCAGGCTGATGTTGCGCGGGGGTGATGAGGGCGGGCGCTGGATTAACGGGCGGGTGCCGAGTGGCCTGCGTAGGTCAGCCCGCAGGGCGCGAGAGCGAGCGCCTGTTCGTTGCGGCGGGTTGGCGCTGCACCGAGCGGAGATCGGAGACATAGCATGTTCCGACGAGCTGAGCGCATCCGCTCTCGAACAAGCCCGCAGGCCGCGAGAGCGAGCGCCTGCCCGTTCGGGCGGGCCGGCGCTTTGCAATCTCACGCTGACCTCGGAGCGGAGAGGGACTTGGCTGGCATAAAGCGCACCGCTCCACCGGAGCAACGCCATCCCACGGGCAGGCTCCCGGCGGGCTATGGAGTGGTGGTTTAGGGCAGCTTCAACCGCGCCGCTTGGGTGTGCCTGCGCCGAATGGCCCGCGGGACATTAACGCCCTAGATCATCCCGCCGCGGTTGCTGATCCAGCGGCATTGATAGGGCGCGAAGGTGATTTCGGTTCCGCCGGAGGGGGGCGCGTCCGGGGCGGTGTTTCCGGCCATTTCGTCCAGCCGCTCGCCCGTCAGCAGATCGACCCATGCGTCCCCGCCGATCAGGTTCAGCGATACGGCCGGGATGCGGACTTCCTGATCCGTGACGTTATGGATCGCGAATACCGATTGATCCCGGTCGAGGCTTTGCCGCCAGAAGCCGAACAGCGCGTCGCCCAGTTGCATGGTGAATTGGGTGGCATTCGGGTGGAAGGCCCGTTGCGCGCGGCGGATCTTGATGCGGCGCTTCATTTCGGTCAGCACGCGGGATTGGTCGCTTTCGGGATCATGGAGCTTCTCGACCAGATCGGGGTAATGCCAGCGATGGCGGTTGATGGCGCGGTTGACGCCGGTTTTCTCGACGCCTGCGTGATCATTGGGCGTGGCCAGCAGCGAATGGATGTAGAAGGCGGGGATGCCCTCCAGCGCCATGACGATGGACTGCGAGCATAAGAACCGCTCGAACTGCCGGTCATCCGCGCCCGCGACCGTGCCCTTCATCGCGTCGAAGAAGGTGATGTTGATCTCATAGGGCCGCTGCCCGCCGCCGGGGGTGGAGCGCATGGACACCAGCCCGCCGAAGCTGCGCACCGCGTCGATCATGGCGTCCACTTCCTCATCGGGAATGATGCCCTCGACCCCGCGCATGCCGATCCCGTCATGGGAGGCGGAGAAGTTCAGATAGGCACAGCCCAACTGCGCCGGGGGCATCGCCATCTGCCACTGATTGAGGTGTTTGGACGTGCCGCAGAGCAGCGCGTTCAGGATCAGCGGCGGCAGCGAGAAATTGTAGATCGCGTGGGCTTCGTTGCGGTTGCCGAAATAGCTCAGGTTTTCGGCATTGGGCACATTGGTTTCGGTCAGCAGAACGACCGGCTCCTGCGCGTAATCCAGCAGCAGCCGCATCAGCCGCACGACCGCATGGGTCTGCGGCAGGTGAATGCAGGAAGTGCCGATTTCCTTCCACAGAAACGCCACCGCATCGAGTCGCAGGATGCGCACGCCCTGATCGATATGCAGCCGCGTCACCCGCAGGAATTCCAGCAGCACCTCGGGGTTGCGGAAATCCAGATCGACCTGATCGTGGCTGAAGGTGCACCAGACATGGCGTTCGCCCATCGCGGTATCGACGCGGCGCAAAAGCGGGCTGGTGCGCGGGCGGGTGACGCTGTCGAGATCGTCATCGGGGCTGGCCTCGACAAAGAAGCGGTCATAGGGCGGATGTCCCTGCCGGTATTCGTTGAACCACACGCTTTGCGACGAGACATGGTTCAGCACCAGATCGGACATCAGTTTGAAATCCGCGCCGATGCGGGCAATGTCGGTCCAATCGCCAAGGTTGGAATTTACCGCGCGGTAATCGGTGACGGCGAACCCGTCATCGGAGGTGAACGGGAAGAACGGCAGGATATGCACGCCGTTGATCGCGTCTTTCAGCCATGTTTCCAGAAAATGCCGCAGCAAATCGAGCGGCTTGTGCTGGCCGTCCTCGATGGTGGAGCCATAGGTGATGACCACCGTGTCGCGTTCGGACCAGAGCGCGGTGCCGGGCATGCGGGCGCGGCGGCGACGGTGGCTGCCTTCGGGCCAGAACGCGGCAAAGAGGTCGTGTTTCAGCTTCGCCCGGTCATGATCGGGATAGATCACATCGAGCAGCGCATCGAGTTTCTGATCGAAGGTCGGGCTGATGGCGGGCTGGGCACGGGCGTCGGTCACGGGAGGCAAAATCCGGTCGGTTGGAACGATAAGCGCGCCAGAACAGGCGCAGACATGGGCGATTAACCCCCCTGCCCGCCGGGATGACAAGCGATCCGCCCTGCCCATCGTCATTCAAAGGGCGGTCAGGCCGGTGTTGCAAAAAATCTGCGCATTTGCAGCATCGACGCTGGCTCGACCGCGCCTGCACGGGCACTGCTTGATTGCGGAGGGGCGGAAGGCTAGGACGATCCTGCTTCGGTTCGGTCGGCGCAATCCGACCGATGAAAAGGGAATGCGGTGACGGGCAGGTATCTGCCCCATGCCGCGACTGCCCCCGCAACTGTAGGCGGAGAGCGAGGCCGGAACATGCCACTGGACCTGTTGAGGTCCGGGAAGGCCCGGCACCGCGATGACCCGCAAGTCAGGAGACCTGCCGAAGCCGATCACCCGATCCGGGCGCGGGGCGCGCCTGAGATAACGGTTCTTCCGTAGAGGTGGCGTGCACCGTCTGCGGGAGAGGTCTGACCTGTCCCTGGGCATTACGTTATTGGACCGCCGAAAACGCGCCTGAGAGCGCGTGGCGGATCTGAAAGGGACAGACCATGAAGACTTCCCGTTTCGCTGGCAGTTCTGCGGCCCATGCGCCGCGTCGCAATATGCGCCTTATGCTGCTGGGCGGCACGGCTGCCGCCGCGCTGCTGGGCACTGGCACACCGCTGTCCGCGCAGGCCGTGATCGAGCTGGACGAGATCACCGTCACCGCCAACCGCACCGAAACCGACGCGGAGCGCACCGGCTCCACCGTCGAGATCGTCGAGGAAGCGCAGATCGAAAGCGCCCCCGTCGCCACCGTGGCCGAGGTTCTCGCCTTTGAGCCGGGCGTATCGGTGTCGGCCTCCGGCGGGCTGGGACAGGCATCGCAACTGCGCGTGCGCGGTCTGGCCGGGGCCTATCTGGCCGTGCGCGTCGATGGGATCGACGTCAGCGACCCGTCGGGCACGCAGACCTATTTCGACTTTGGCCAGCTGACCACCGGCGCCGTGTCGAAGCTGGAACTGCTGAAGGGCAGCCAATCGGCGCTCTATGGTTCCGAGGCGATCACCGGCGTGCTCGACATCACCTCGAACCGGCCAACCGAGGATGGCGTGACCCATGAGATCACCGCCGAGGCCGGCAGCTACGCCACCTATCGCCAAGGCTATAACGTGGCGATCCGCGATGGCGGCACCGAGCTGGCCTTCAGCATCAACCATGCGATTTCCGACGGGTTCTCCGCCGCCGACGAAAACGATGGCAATGACGAGCGTGACGGCTATGAGGCCACGCGCCTGTCCTTCTACGGCGCGCATCAGCTGACCGACACGGTGCGGATCGGGATCGCGGGCTTCTTGCAGGACACGACCTACGACTATGACGAAGGCGCGGGCGAAGGGGGCGACGGCAGCACCGATGACGTGACCACCGCCGACAGCAACGGCGTGCGCCTGTTTGCGGAAATCCAAGGCGACGCGATCGAACATGACCTGTCGGTCAGCCGCTACGAGATCGACCGCGACCTGACCGGGAGCAATGGCTGGGGCGCGTTTGCGTTCGATTACCTCGGCACCCGCGAGGAGCTGGCCTATAAGGGCGTGGCGCAGATCAGCCCGGAGCTGGAGCTGGTGTTCGGCGCAGACCGGACCGAAGAAACCATCGAGTCGAACGGCGTCGAGGAAGACCGCAGCACCACCGGCGTCTATGCGCAGGCGCTTTGGGCACCGCGCTCCGATCTGGACCTGTCGCTGTCCCTGCGCCGCGACGACACCAGCGATTTCGGCGCCGCCACCACGGGCCGTCTGGCCGCCGCGTGGCGTCCCGCCGATGACCTGATCCTGCGCGCCGCCTATGGCACCGGCTTCCGCGCGCCGTCGCTTTACGAGCTTTACGGTGATTTTGTCGGCAATGAGGATCTGGAGGCCGAGCGCAGCGAAAGCTTCGAACTGGGCGTTGAAAAGCGCTTTGCGAATGACGGCTTTGTCCGCGCGACGGCGTTCCGCACCGAGATCGACGATCTGATCATCTACGACACCAGCGTCTACGCCTATAATCAGGTCGAGGGCCGCACCACCATCGAAGGGCTGGAACTGTCCGGCGGGGTCGCGATCACGCCGACGGTGGAACTGCTGGCGAACTACACCTACACTGAAACCGAGGATCGCGACGGCGACCGGTTGGCACGGGTGCCGCGTCATGACCTGACGCTGGGGCTGGATGCGGCGCTGAACGACCGGGTGAATGGCCGGGTGACGGTGACGCATAACGCCGATGTGGTGGATGCCGTCTCGGGCGGGCTGGAGCCGCTGGATGACTGGACCCGTGTCGATGCGCAGATCACCTATGACATCACCGACAGTGCGGAGGCCTACCTGCGGGTCGAGAACCTGCTCGATGAGGAATATCAGACGATCACCGGCTACGGCACCTCGGACCGTGCGGTCTATGTGGGCCTGCGTGCGGCATTCTGATCGTTTGATGAGGGCGGTTGCGCTGGCCTTTGGGCTGGCGCTGCCGACCATCTCGGCCCACGCCGGGCAGGACACGGTCCCGCCTGCCCGCGTGGTGTCGATGAACCTGTGCACCGATCAGCTGGCGATGATGCTGGCCGCGCCGGGGCAACTGATTTCTGTCAGCCATGTCGCGCGCGATCCGCTGATCTCGGCGCTGGCGGAGGAGGCTGCGGCCTATCCCACCAACCGTGGCGGCGCGGAAGAGATTTTTCTGATGCGGCCCGATCTGGTGCTGGCTGGCGTCTGGGGGCATGACCTGACCCTGTCGATGCTGGAGCGTCTGGGCCTGCGTGTCGCGCGCATCGCGCCTGCCGACAGTCTGGCCGACATTCCCGACAGGATCATGGAAATCGGCACCCTGCTGGGCCGCGAGACACAGGCCCGCGCAATGGCGGCGCGGTTCGAGGCGGATCTCGCCACGCTGCGCGATGCTGCGCAGGACATGAAACGCCCCCGGCTCGCGATTTACAACGCCAATGGCTACACCACGGGAACCGAGACGCTGGGCGGCGACATCATTCGCACGGCGGGGTTCGACAATATCGCGGACGAGCTGGGCCTGTCCTATGGCGGCGCGCTGCCGCTGGAATTGCTGGTGATGGCCGCGCCCGACATGGTGCTGACCGGGACCGCCTATCCCGGTGCGTCGCGCGCCGAGGAGATCATGACCCATCCCGCCGTCATGGCGCTGAACGCCGCAGGCACCCTGCGGGGGCGCGGCGATGCCGATTGGGTCTGTGGCACGGTGCGGGTGTTGCGTGCGGTGGAGGCGCTGGCGGCAAGCCGCGCGGCGCTGGCCCCTACGATATCTGAGCCCGCGCAATGAGGCCGGCGCTGCTGTTTGCCCTGCTAGTCGGCCTATGTGCGGTGCTGTTCGTCGCGTCGCTCATCACCGGACCGGCGGCGACCGGCCCGGTCGAGGCGCTGCGCGCGCTGGTCATGGGCGGCGACGGGCCGCTGCCGCTGATTCTGCGCGAAATCCGCCTGCCCCGCGCGCTGCTGGCAGTGCTGACCGGCGGCACGCTGGGCTTGGCGGGCGCGGCGTTGCAGGGCTATCTGCGCAACCCGCTGGCCGAGCCGGGGCTGGTCGGCATTTCTGGTATGGCGGCGCTGGGCGCGGTGCTGGCGATCCATACCGGGCTGTCGGCGGCCTTTGCCATGGGGCTGCCGCTGGCGGCGCTGGGCGGCGCGGCGCTGGGGGTGGTGCTGCTGCTGTGGCTGGCGGGACCGGGTGGCGCATCGCTGGTGCTGATCCTTGCGGGGATTGCGGTGTCGGCGATGGCGGGGGCGCTGACCTCGCTGGTGCTGAACCTGTCGCCGAACCCCTTTGCGGCGAGCGAGATCATCTATTGGATGATGGGGTCGCTTGCGGATCGATCCATGCTGCATGTCTGGCTGGCGCTGCCCTTTGTCGCGGTCGGCTGGGGCATGATCGCGGTGACGGCGCGGGGCTTGGACGCGCTAACGCTGGGCGAGGATGCGGCGGCGGCGCTGGGGGTCAATCTGGCGCTAACGCGGTTGCTGCTGGTGGGCGGGGTCGCGGCGTCGGTCGGGGCGGTGACGGCGGTGACCGGGGCGATCGGCTTTGTCGGCTTGGTGGTGCCGCATCTGCTGCGGCCCCTGACCGGCGCGCGGCCTGCGCGGCTGCTTTGGGCGTCGGGCTTGGGCGGCGCGGCGTTGGTGCTGGCGGCGGATATTGTGGTGCGCGTGGTGCTGCCGGAGCGTGATCTGAAGCTGGGCGTTGTGATGGCCCTGCTCGGCGCGCCGCTGTTTCTGCATCTGATCTATAAAACCCGGAGCGAGGCATGAGCGCGCGGGACGACACCCTGCTGCGGCTGGACCGGCTGAGCGTGCGGCGCGGGCGTGGCGGGCGGCGGCTGGCGGTTGCGGATGTGACGCTGGAGCTGCGCGCGGGCGAAATGGTCGGGCTGATCGGGCCGAATGGGGCGGGCAAGACATCGCTGTTGCGCGCCGCGCTGGGGTTGCTGCCCGCGACCGGCCACAGCGATCTGGCCGCCCTGCCCGCCGCTGCGCGGGCGCGCCGGGCTGCTTGGCTGCCGCAAGCGCGCGAGATCGCTTGGCCGGTGACGGTCGCGGATCTGGTGGCGCTGGGGCGGTTGCCGCATCGCGGCGCGGGGGCCATGGCGCGGGCCGAAACAGCGCAGGACCGGGCCGCGGTGGAGGCGGCGTTGGCGCGGCTGAA
The DNA here is from genome assembly GCA_040119125.1 of Marinobacter sp. Taxonomy (GTDB): domain Bacteria; phylum Pseudomonadota; class Alphaproteobacteria; order Rhodobacterales; family Rhodobacteraceae; genus Pacificitalea. The sequence goes on along the minus strand of JBEDTR010000004.1, from coordinate 220,410 downwards.
CCTGCGGGGTATGCGCAACCGGATTGCCACGCGGCTGTCGGGCGGGGAACAGGCGCGGGTGTTAATCGCCCGCGCGCTGGCCCAAGAAGCGCCGCTGTTGATGGCGGATGAGCCGGTCGCGGGGCTGGACCCCGGCCATCAGATTGCGGTGATGGAGGAATTCGCCGCATTGGCGCGGGAGGACGGCCATGCGGTGTTCCTGTCGCTGCATGATCTGGGGCTGGCGGCGCGGCATTGCACGCGGCTGGTGATGCTGGACCACGGGCGGATCGTGGCGGATGGCACGCCGGACCGGGTGCTGCGGCCCGATCTGCTGGCGCAGGTGTTCGGGATCGAGGCGCATTTCGAGACCGGGCCTGACGGTCCGGTGTTCGCGCCGTTGCGGGTGGTGCCGCGCTGAGAGGGTGCCGGGGACCGACGCCGATCCCGTTACCGCTCACATTTTAGGCAGCGCAGACGCGGGGCGCTCCTGCCTGACTGCGCATGCAACGGGCGGCCCTGCCCCGCCGCCGAAGGTGCCCCGCGCCATGCCGCCACGCAGCATTCCGGTTGAAACCCCGGCGCGTCACCCTATCCTTTCGCTGGTCCGAGCGGGGCGCGCGTGGCGACACGCATCCCCGCACGCGGCGCGGCATGGCATTGCGGCCAGCGGCGCTGCCCGGACCGGCCTGCGACGCCCCGCGATGCGGCGATGCCGGGCTGCCGATACTGGAATAGCTGCAAGCGAGGACCTACCGGGTCATGACAGAACACAACAAGGCGTCGGTCGCGCATCCCTACCGGTCCGTCACCGTAATCGGTGCGGGATCATGGGGCACCGCACTGGCCGCCGTGCTGGCGCGGGCCGGACGCTCGGTCACCATCTGGGGCCGCAACGAAGACGCTGCGCATGAAATCAACACCCATTGCCGCAATTCGAAATACCTCCCCGACATCGACCTGCCGCCGATGCGCGCCACCACCGATCTGGCGGCGGCGCTGAAGGGCGCGGAGGCGGTGCTGGTCGTCACGCCGTCGCGCACGCTGCGCGACATGTGCGCCCGGATCGCGCCGCATGTGGACCCCGCCGCGCCGGTGGCGCTATGCGCCAAGGGGATCGAGACCGGGACCGGCCTGCTGATGTCCGAGGTCGCGGCGCAGGAATTGCGCGGCAATCCGATCGGCGCGATCAGCGGCCCGACATTTGCCGCCGAAACCGCGCTGGCCCATCCGACCGCCGCGACGGTGGCATTTCCGTTCACCTATCACGACCGACTCGCCCCGCATGAAAGCCCCGCCGCACGACTTGCGGTCTCGCTAGGATCTGCCACGTTCCGGCCCTATCTGTCGGATGACCTGACCGGGGTGGAAGTCGGCGGCGCGGTGAAAAACGTAATCGCCATCGCCTGCGGCATGATGATGGGCGCGGGATTTGCCGAGAACACCCGCGCGGCGCTGATCTCGATGGGGATCGAGGAGATGAAAGCGCTGGCCGAGGCATTGGGAGGGCAGCGCGAAACCGTGACCGGCCTGACCGGCACCGGCGATCTGACGCTGACCTGTTCCTCTACCACCAGCCGCAACATGTCTCTGGGCATGCAATTGGGCCAAGGGATCGCGCGGGACAAATGTTTTGACGGGCGGCCCGTGGTCGTCGAAGGCGAGGTCAACGCCGTCTCCATCGTGCAATTGGCCGACCGGATCGGCCTGCCGATGCCGATCTGCCGGGTGGTGCATGCGATCTTGCATGACGGTGCCGACCTGCGCAGCACCTTCGCCAATTTCTGGTCCCGCCCCATTCAGGCCGAACCGCGGGCGATGGAAATTTCGCTCGACCATCCGTTCGGCGATGCGGTGGAAACCGCGCTTACCGATACTGTAAAGGACATCGCCTGATATGACGCTTCCCTTCTCCGCCACGCGCACCGATCTGTCTTCCTGCGATTTTGTGCTGGCGACCGACCTTGACGGCACGTTTCTGGGCGGCAGCGAAACTGCGCGCCGGACGCTGTATGACTGGATCGAAGCCAACCGCGAGAGCGTGGGCCTGATCTTTGTCACCGGGCGCGACCCGGAATTCATCCTCGACATGTGCGCGGCACAGGGGCTGCCATGGCCGGAATATGTGGTGGGCGATGTCGGCACCACCATCGCCCAGGTCACCGAAGTCCGCAAAATCGCGCCCATCCCCGCGCTGGAAGAAGACATCGCCGGGCGCTGGGGCGACAATGGTGCGGCGGTGCGCGCCGCGCTGGAGGGCCATCCGGGCCTGACGCTGCAACCCACCGATTTTCGCTACCGCGTCAGCTACGACCTGACGCCTGACGCGTTTGAATCCGAGACTGCGGTGGCAAAGGTGCAGGCCCTAGAGCTCGATCATCTGATTTCCGACAACCGCTATTTCGACGTGCTGCCGCGCGGCGTGTCGAAAGGCCCGTCGCTGCGCCGTCTGGTGAGCCATCTAGGTCTGGATGAGCGCAACATCCTATGCGCCGGCGACACGATGAACGATCTGTCGATGCTGCAATGCGGTTTGAAATCCGTGGCGGTCGGCGGGTCCGAGGCCGCGCTGCTGGATCAGGTCCGCAACGTGCCCATGTGTTATCAGGCGACCGCGATCGGGGCCGCTGGCATTTTGGAAGCCGTGCGCCATTTCGATCTGCATGCCGATACCCCTGAACTGTCTGAAGGAGCCTGAGATGCCGTCCGAACTGGTCATCGTTTACCATCGTCAGCCCTATGAGGAGGTCGAGGTCAACGGCAAGATCGAATACCACGAGAACAAAAGCCCCAACGGTATCGTGCCCACGCTGAAAAGCTTCTTCGGGCAGTATGACAAGGGCGCGTGGGTGGCGTGGAAACAGGCCGAGGATCCCAGCAACCCCGAATTTGAGCGCGTGATCCAGATCGAGGACAGCTACGGCAAATATTCCGTGTCGCGTCTGCCTTTGACCGCCAAGCAGGTGTCGAGCTTCTACCATGTCACCTCGAAGGAGGCGTTCTGGCCGATCCTGCATTCGTTCAAGGAGAAGTATAACTACGACCCCGTGGATTGGCCGACCTTCCGCGAGGTGAATTGGTCCTTCGCCGAGGCCGCCGCCGCCGAAGCCGCCGAAGGCGCTGTGGTCTGGGTGCATGATTATAACCTGTGGCTGGTGCCCGGCTATCTGCGCCAGCTGCGGCCCGATCTGCGGATCAGCTTCTTCCACCACACGCCGTTCCCGTCGGCGGATATGTTCAACGTGCTGCCGTGGCGCAAGGAAATCACGCAAAGCCTGCTGGCCTGCGATGTGGTGGGCTTTCATATCCCGCGCTACGCCAATAATTTCGTCTCTGTCGCGCGGTCGCTGTTCGATATCGGCGAGGTCAAGCGCGAGAAGGTCAATCCGGATTTCTTCTCCGAAGGCACCGCGCTGAACGAGGCCACGACCCCGGTGCGCATCGCCTTTGACGGCCGCGAGATCGCCATCGCGTCTTCGGCTGTGGGCGTGGATACCAGCTATATCGAGCAGCTCGCCCGCAGCGAGGAAACCCGCATCGCCGCCGCATCGGTCCGCGAGGAGATGGGCGACAGCCAGATGATCCTGTCGGTCGGGCGCACCGATTACACCAAGGGCGGGATCGAGCAGTTGCAAAGCTATGAGCGTCTGCTGGAGGCCAACCCGCATCTGCGCGGCAAGCTGCGGCTGATGCATGTGTCGGTCAGCGCCAACCGCGCCATGACCGCCTATGAGGAAATCCAGAACGAGATCGAGGCCACGGCGGGCCGGATCAACGGGCGGTTCGGCACGTTCGAGTGGCAGCCGCTGGCGCTGATCTCCCGCGCGATCCCGTTCACCGAGCTGATTGGCTATTATCAGGCGGCGGATGTGGCATGGATCACCCCGCTGGCCGATGGCATGAACCTTGTCGCCAAGGAATTCGTGGCCTCCCGGATCGACGGTCAGGGCGTGCTGGTGCTGTCGGAATTCGCGGGCGCGGCGGTGGAGATGGATGCGGCGGTGCCGACCAACCCGTTCTCGCACCGCTCGATGGACACTGCGATCCTGCAGGCGCTGGAAATGGGCCCAGAGGAGCGCGCCAGCCGGATGAAGCAGCTGCGCGGTCATGTGGAGAAATACGACATCCGCGCATGGGCCGAAGATCAGCGGCGGTATTTCGACATGAAGTGGCAAAGCTGAGTTAGGCGCGCCGCGAGCCTGCCCGTGGGGTGGCGCTGCTCCGGTTGGGCGGGGCACTTTATCCCAGCCAACCCCCTCCCCGCTTCGAGGTTAGCGTAAGGTGGTAAAGCGCCAGCCCGCCGGAACGGGCAGGCGCTCGCCCGCGCGCTTCGCTTGTTCGCGGGCGGATGCGCCGAAATCGAAGGTCGCTTGACGTTGAGAGGCCGGGACCGATGGGAGTCTGCCCAGGGGATGGCGCTGCTCCAAGTGAGCAGCGCGCTTTATGGGAGCCAAGTCCCTCCCTGCTCGGAGGTTAGCGTGAGGTGGCCAAGCGCCAGCCCGCCGGAACGGGCAGGCGCTCGCCCGCGCGCTTCGCTTGTTCGCGGGCGAGGCTAGCCCTCCTCCAGATAGGCCAGCAGTTCGGGCTCGCCGCTGCGCCAGCCGCGTCCGGTCTCGGGCGTCAAGGCATTTAGGCGCGCGCTGCGGTCTTCGGGGTCGAGGCCGACAAGGTCCAGAACACGCGGATGGATGTAGGACGACCGCGCAATGGCGGGGGTGTTGTGCAGAGTGTCGGAGGCCGCGTCGGCCAATGCCTTGATCGTGACGGCCTCCGCGGGCGGCGCATCCAATGCGCAGCGAAATGCGGCCAATGTGCCGTTCCATGTGCGGAAGGTCTTGGGCGTTGCGCCCTCGCCGCAGCACTCCGCCATTACCGCGTTGATCTGATCGGATCGCACGGGATGCGGCGCGCCTTGGTCGTCGATCCAGCCTACGAGCGTGCCGCCGGGCAGGTCCTGCACCTCCGCCAGCGCGCGGGCGAGGCGGGTGCCGTTGATGCGTGTGGAGACCTTCTTGCCGCCCTTGGCGACGAAATCGAGCGTCACGCCGCCGCCTTTCAGCCGGGCGTGGCGTGGGCGCAGGGTGACCGCGCCGTAGCTGCCATTCTCGGCGGTGTAATCCGGATGCCCGACGCGAAGCGAGCCACGGTCGATCAGCGCCAGCACCGCCGCGATGGCAAGTTCCGGATCCCCCGGTTCCGCCGTCAGACCGGCGTAGATGCGCCCCCGCAGGCGGGGCAGCGACAGGCCAAACCCATGCAGACCGGCGAATTTTGTCCGCGCCGTATGGGCCGACCAATCGGGGTGGTAGCGGTATTGTTTGCGCGTGCGCGCGTCACGGCCCGTCGCCTGCAAATGCCCGTTGGCATGGGGGCTGATCCAGACGTCTTCATAAGCGGGGGGCACGGCGATGGCATTGATGCGCGCGCGCTCCTCCTTGCAGTCGATGCGTGTGCCATCGGCGGCAAGATAGCTGAACCCGCGCCCACACCGCCGCCGGGCAATGCCGGGCCGGTCGTCGGGGTAATGGATCAGGCCGCGCGGCGGGGTCATGGCGCGTCAGCTTTCGCCATCGCCCGCGCGGCGTAGCTCAGACGCGGATTTGAGCACCTCGTCGCCATCCTCCTGTTCGATCAGATAGGCGGGGTTGTCGTCATCGGCGTTGCGGGTGATCTCCGCGCCGGAAATCTTGCGCGTTACACGTTCAGTGAACTTGCGCTGCACCTTGCCGGTGCCAGTGCCGTTGGCCCAGTTCCATTCGACGCGAGTGCCATGGGGATAATCGGTCATGCGGGCCTCCCTACCTGCGGACTTCGACAGGGAAACGGCCCATGGGGCGCGACGGTTCCCGGCGCGCTATGGGCGCTCACGCAGGCGTGCATGGAAGGCGTGGGATCAGAGCGCCAACTGCGGCCCCGGCGTCACGTTTGGGGATCAGCCTCGGCATCCGTCACGTCGCCGGGCTCATCGTCAGGCGCGTCCAGCCCAAGCCGGGCCAGTTCCAGCTGCGCGGCGCGGGCAAACAGGTCAAAGATCGCCTCGGCATCCGTCAGGATCTGCTGCGCCTCGGCGCTGGCGGTCGGCTGGGTGTCGAGATCGGCCACCAGCCGCCGCCACTCCGCCGTCAGCGGCGGCAGCGCGAAATAGCGCCCGGCCCCCTGCACCCGCAGATCATCGCTTTGGGCCCAGTCACGGCGCAGCACCTGCGTGCCCAGCCGCGACCCAAGCAGGATGTAGGCCACCGCGACGCGATGCGGGGACATCGCGAGCCCGTCCAGCGGCGGCAACGGGGTGTCATCCCCAAGCGTCTGCCGGTCCGCCTGCAATGCCGCGATCATCGGCGCCGTATCGATGGGATGTGGGGCACCGTCGAGAGACGCGCTTTGGCTAGGCGCGGCCCGATCCTCCGCCGCGCGCGCAGCCGATGGCGCCGGGAACCGGATCGTCCGCAACGCGTTCTCATTGGCGCGGCAAAACGCAGCCAGACCAAGCGGAGCGGTCAGATCGAAACGAGAATACAGCCGATCCACCCGGAGATGCGCGTCGGACAAGCCAGTCCGCAAGGCGTTTCGCAGCATTGCCAATTGTGAAATTCCTGAAAACGGGCAAAGATGGCAGAGCATAAAACCGGGGGAGGCCGCGCGCAACCGAAGCCGCGCGGGCATTCATAATCACCCCAGATCACAGGGAACTCGACCGTCGTTCTGCAAGGACACGGGCAGACAGGACGCAGCCATATGACTTCAGGGCCCCAGCCCGATCCGCAGTTCCAGGTAGATCTGACGAATTGCGAGCGCGAACCCCTCAGAACCATCGGCGCGGTGCAGAGCTTCGGCTGCCTGATCGCGGTGTCGTCGGATTGGATCGTTCAGCACGTTTCCGAGAATGTCGCGGATATTCTGTCGCTTTCAGAAAGCGATCTGGTGGGGTTGTCGCTTAACGATTTCTTTCCGGCGCAAGCGCTGCACGATCTGCGCGGCAAGGTGCAGGTCGCGGATCGGACCGAGACCGTCGCGCGCATGTTCGGCTATGAGCTGTTCGGCGATGGACGGCTTTTCGACGTCGCGCTGCATCGGTCGCATCGGTCGATGGTGTTTGAATTCGAACCGGCCCCCGCAAACCGGCCCCGCGAAGATCTGAGCTTCGTGCAGCCGATGATGCGCCGTGTGGCGCAGCGCGAAACGCTGGAAGGAATGTGTCAGGAGGCCACGCGCAGCCTGCGGGCGCTGACCGGCTTTGACCGGGTGATGTGCTACCGCTTTGCCGAGGATGGCTGCGGCGAGGTGATCGCGAAAACGGTGACTGCGGGGCGCGAGCCTTTTCTGGGGCTGCGCTACCCTGCCTCCGACATTCCACAGCAGGCGCGAGAGCTTTATGTGCGCAATCCGCTGCGGCTGGTGGTCGATATCGACGCCCCGCGTGCGGAGATCCTCCCCGCCCTGAACCCGCATGGCGAGCCGCTGGACCTGTCGCAAAGCGTGACCCGCGCACTGTCGCCCATTCATCTGGAATACCTGCGCAATATGGGGGTGCGTGCCTCCATGTCCGTGTCGATCCTGCGCAAGGGGAAGCTGTGGGGCCTGTTCGCCTGCCATCATTATGACGCGCATTACATCGATTTCGAACTGCGCACGGCGGTCGAGCTGTTTGCCCAGATCTTTAGCTACGAGTTGTCGCAATCGGAAACGGAGCTGGAGCTGTCGGAGATCACCCGCGCACGCGGCCTGCATGATCGGCTGATGGCGCGGATCAGCGACGGGGCGAGCTTTACCGACGAGTTCGGCTCCATCGCGGAAGATGTCTCCAGCGTCATCGCACATGACGGCATCGCGATCTTCTCCGAAGGGCGCTACGAGGCGCATGGCTCGGCCCCGACCGAGGAGGAATTCCTCGGGTTGGCGCGGTTCTTGAACACGGCCACGCCCAGTTCGGTTTTCGCGACCGACGCGCTGTCCGAGATCTACCCTGCGGCGGCGGCGTTTACCGACCGGGTCGCGGGGCTGCTGGCCCTGCCGGTCAGCCGCCAGCCGCGCGATTATATCGTTTTGTTTCGCCGCGAGGTCGCACGCTCGGTCAAATGGGCGGGCAATCCGGATAAGGCCGTAAGCGTCGGCCCGAACGGCGTGCGGCTGACCCCGCGCAAAAGCTTCGAGGCGTGGCAGGAGATCGTGAAGGGCAAATCCGCGCCGTGGTTGCCTTCGGAATGGCGGGCTGCAGATGCGTTGCGCATCACGCTGCTGGAAGTCGTGCTGAAAATGAGCGACGAGGCGGGCCGCGAACGCCAGCGCGCCCAAGAACAGCAAGGCCTGCTGATCGCGGAATTGAACCACCGCATCCGCAATATCTTGAACCTCATTCAGGGGTTGATGAGCCAGAGCCGTGCGTCAGCGGCGTCGATCCAAGATTACACGGCGGTTTTGGGCGACCGGATTCAGGCGCTGGCACGGGCCCATGACCAGCTGACGCGGGAGGATTGGTTCTCCGCATCGCTGCGCGAATTGATCGAAGTGGAGTTGCAGGCGTTCAACAGCGACCGCTCCGACCGGGTCAGCATCACTGGCCCGGATGTGATGATCTCCCCCGAAGCGTTTTCCACATTGGCGCTGGTGTTCCACGAATTGGTCACCAACAGTTCGAAATACGGGGCGCTCTCGCAGGATCTGGGCCGGGTCGAGATCGTGATGGAGCGCGGTGCCGTCGACGAATTGACAGTGCATTGGAAAGAGGTCGGCGGCCCGCCGGTGCAGCCCCCGACACGGCGCGGCTTCGGCACCACGATCATCGAACGCTCGATCCCTTATGAGCTGAAAGGCGAGGCGCAGTTGAGCTATCGCATCGGCGGGGTCGAGGGCCGGTTCACAGTGCCCGCCCGCTATATCGCCGCGTTCCGCGACCCCGCCCGTCCCGGTGACGGGCTGGTGCCGGTGATGGATCTGCCGGGCGGCGGCATCCCCGGTGCCGACGCTCTGGCGGTGCTATCGGGCGAGGTGATGGTGCTGGAAGATAACATGGTCATCGCACTCGACGCCGAAGATTTTCTGAAGGAAATGGGCGCGGAGACGGTGCATGTCGCGGGCACCCTCAAAGGCGCGCTTGCGATCGCCAACAAGGTGCGGCTGAGCTACGCGATGCTGGACGTCAATCTGGGCGACGCGACATCGGTGGATGTGGCGCGATTGCTGCGCGAACAGGGCGTGCCGTTCATTCTGGCCACAGGCTATGGCGGCAATGAGGTCGCGGATGAGGGCTTTGGCGATGCGCCAGTGGTGAAGAAACCCTATAGCACCTCGACCATCCGCGCGGCATTTGCTCGGCTCTAGCTCTGGGCGCGGAATGGGCATCCCCGGAGCCGTCAGAGAAATTTGACGTTCTAGGGCGATGTGCGTCCGGCGCGTTACAGCGCGGCGAGCCGCTTGGCCTGCCGCAGGTCTTCGGTGAGGCGGGCGCGCTCCTCGGCAGCGCGCCCCGCATCGGGCAGACGCAGCAGATAGCTGGGATGGATGGTGATAAGGACCGGACCGGCGGCGGTCTCCTCGACCTTGCCGCGCCGGGGGCCAAGCGCGGATGAGCGCCCGGTCAGCGCCGTGGTCGCCGTCGCTCCAAGGGCCAGCGTCAGGCGCGGTTTCAGCAGCCCACGTTCCTGATCCAGCCACCAGCGACATTGCGTAATTTCCGACATATTCGGGCGGGCGTGAATGCGTTTCTTGCCGCGCGGCACATGTTTGAAATGCTTGACCGCGTTGGTCATCCATAGCCGCTCGCGCGGGAGTTCGGCCTCCGTCAGCAGCGTGTCCAGCAATTGCCCAGCCGGGCCGACAAAAGGACGCCCTGCCAGATCCTCGGTATCGCCGGGCTGTTCGCCCACCACCATCAGGGCGGCATCCTCCGGGCCTTCGCCGGTCACGGTCTGGGTGGCGATGTGGCACAGATCACACCGGGTGCAGCCGCGCGCCTGCCGGGCCAGCGCTTCCAGATCCGAGGCAGGCTCAGGCTCTGCCAGTGTGTCGCGGTAGCGCGCCGCGATCCGGTCGGCATGGTCCGGCGCGGGGGCAGGCAGCGCGTCGCGCATCTTTTGCACACGGGTTTCGGCCTCGGCCAGCATATCGGGGATAAGCCGAGTTTCGGGCATGTTCTTCCAGTATTTCAACGGCATCTCGGACCGCATGGCCGAAGTTTTCACCCGCGCGGGGTTAAAGATATTGCGGAAGTAGACGTCCCAGAGTGCCGAGGTCGCATCGCGCGGCAGATCAGGCTGGGCCGCGCCCGCGTGGTAGCTGAGCGTGCCATTTTCGAACCGGGCGACCATATCGGGTGTGGCGATCATCCAGTCCATATCCGCGAAGCGGCGGGCGAAAAATGGGGCTGTGGCCTCGACAATCGGGTTGTCAGGCTCGAACCACGCGGCGAAGCGGCGGCGACCGGTGTCCTCGGCGTCGATCTCCTGAAAGCGGACGAAGGCTTTCATCTTGTGCATATCGCGGCGCACGGCGGCGGCCATGCGGGTGGCGCGGCGCACCGCCGGATCGGCGGGATCGTCCAGCAGGCGCGGCGTGTCTTGCAGCCGGGTCAACAGATCATAGAGCAGGGCAAAGCGTTCGGGATCAGCGTGCGCGCCGACCTGCTGCATCAGGGTGGGGAAGCTTTTGGGCACGGTGATCTGCCGCGTCGGGTCCGGCAGGGGGGCCGCCCCCTGCCCCGGAGCGGCGGCGAAAAGATCATCGGCCTGCGCGGTGCCTTCGCGCTCCCACCCGATCAGATGGCCGGGCACGGCGGCAGCGGCCAGCGGTCGCGCGGCCTCGCGCCACGCCGCCACGGTGCCGATATGGGGCAGCGTGACGCGGTGGCTCACAACAGGCTCAGCTGTTCGGGGGGCGGCGCGAAACGGGCGCGCAGATTGCTGCTGTCGGTCAGGGCGCCGGGATGCCAGTCAAGGCAGGTGACAAAATTGCGGGCCTGCTTCATCCGCGCGCCAATGGCGATCAGGTCATCATAGCGCAGGCTGCGGTGACGGCGGGTGGCGAGGATGCGCTGCACCGATTTCGTGCCCAGTCCCGGCACGCGCAGCAGCATCTCACGCCCGGCGCGGTTCACGTCGACAGGAAAATCAGCGCGGTGGTTGAGCGCCCATGCGAGCTTTGGGTCGATCTCCAGATCGAGATGCCCGCCCTGCGTGCCCGCGCCAATCTCCGCCGCCGAGAATCCGTAAAACCGCATCAGCCAATCGGCCTGATAAAGCCGGTGTTCGCGCAGCATCGGCGGGCGGATCAGCGGCAGCTTCACGGTCGCGTCGGGGATAGGCGAGAAGGCCGAATAATAGACCCGCTTCAGCCCGTAACCGGAATAGAGCCGCGACGCCGTGCCGAGGATCGCGACATCGTCGGAGCCATCCGCGCCAACGATCATCTGGGTGCTTTGCCCGGCAGGCGCAAAGCGGGGCGCGCGTTTGCCGCTATGGCTGCGTTCCTTGGCGGCTTCGCGCGAGAGGCGGACACCGGCCATGGCGGTGCGGATCGTTTCGGGGCGTTTTTCAGGGGCAAAGCGGCGCAGGCTATCGTCCTGCGGCAGTTCGATATTGATCGACAGTCGATCAGCATAAAGACCCGCCTCCTCGATCAACTCGGGCGAGGCATCGGGGATGGTTTTCAGGTGGATATAGCCGCGAAACTGATGCTCTATCCGCAGGGTGCGCGCGATGCGGACCATGTCCTCCATCGTCACATCGGGCGAACGGATAACACCGGAGCTGAGAAACAGCCCCTCGATCATGTTGCGGCGGTAGAATTCCAGCGTGAGCTGCACAACCTCCTCGGGCGAAAACCGCGCGCGTTCGGTGCGCGAGCTGACGCGGTTCACGCAATAGGCGCAGTCGAAGATGCAGAAATTCGTCATCAGGATCTTGAGCAGACTGATGCAGCGCCCGTCGGGGGTGTAGGCGTGGCAAATGCCCGACCCCTCGGTCGAGCCGAGCCCGCCTTTCTGCGCGTTGCGCTTATCGGTCCCGCTGGAGGCGCAGGAGGCGTCGTATTTCGCGGCATCCGAAAGAATCGCGAGCTTCTGAGCGAGGGTTTGTTTAGCCATCTTCGGAATTTATGTTCCGTTAATGTTCTTGTGAAGCCCTCTCTGCCCAAAGGTGGCTCAAACCGGCGTGATCACGCCAGCGCGGTGCCGATCCAGCGCGTCAAAACCACTCCACCCCAAGCCGACACGCCCGTCAGGACCGTGCCCCATGTCACATCGACGGCAACCATGCGTGGCGACCAGTCGCGCATCACGGCGAGCGAGGTGAATTCATAAGTGCCATAGGCGAGGAAGCCGAGGATCGCTCCGTTCAGCAGGGCCTGCATCGGGGCGTCATCGCGCAATGCGGGCTCGGACACGAACCAGAGCAGCCCGGCGACAAACGCCATGTAGAACAGCCCCGCCGGCACCAGCCGGAAATCATCGAGCAGGAGGTGGCCGATGTTTTCCTCGAAGACCGGGCGCACCAGCCGCGTCAGGCCAATCGCGTCGAGCCCCAGAAACAGGACCACGGTGATGACATAGAGGATGATGGTCTGCATGGCGGCTCCGCGTGCTGGCTGTGACCGGGTTGATCTGGACGGGTTACGGGCCCCGCGTCAGGGCGGATCACTTTACCTGCGCCGATGGTTAACGGGTGGATCAGGCTTCGGGCGGAAGCATCGCCTCCAGCGTGGCAAGGTGATCGGCCTCCTGCGCGGGTTTGTCCCAGCGGATGCGATGCACACGGGGAAAGCGCATGGCAACGCCGGATTTATGTCGGGGCGAGCGGTTCAGCCCCTCGAACGCGATTTCTAACACCAGATCCGGCGTGACCGAGCGCACGGGTCCAAAGCGTTCGCGGGTGTTGTCGCGGATGAAACGGTCGAGCTGCTTCAACTCCTCATCCGTGAAGCCGAAATAAGCCTTGCCGACGGGGACGATCTCATTCCCCTTCCAGACGCCGAATGTGTAGTCGGAATAAAAGCCCGAGCGTTTGCCATGGCCGCGCTGCGCATAGAGCAGGATCGCGTCGACCAAGAAGGGATCGCGTTTCCATTTGAACCACGGCCCCCGGATGCGCCCGGCCAGATAGGGCGTGTCGCGGCGCTTGATCATCACGCCCTCGATCACCGGGTCAGGGAGGTCATCGCGGGCCTGTGCGACCTCCTCCCATGTGGTGAAGGGGATGAGCGGCGACAGATCGAAACGGGCGGGATCGAGCGGGGCGAGGAACGCCTCCAGCCGCCCGCGCCGTTCGGTTTGCGGGAGGGCGCGAATGTCCTGACCGCTGCCCTCGACACCGCCATCCTGATGAGTGCCGTCGATCAACAGATCATAGGCGCGCAGCATGGCCGGGTTCGATTTCAGCAGCGCCTTCGACACGGTTTTCCGGTTCAGTCGCTTTTGCAGATCGGCGAAGCTGCCGACGCCGGTGGTGCCCCGGCGGACCAGCAATTCACCATCAATCGCGCCCTCGAAGTCCATCGCCTCGACCAGATCGGGAAAGGCGCCGGAGATATCCTCGCCCGTGCGGGAATAGATCCGACGGGTGCCAGCCTCGGCCACCGCCTGCACGCGAATGCCGTCCCATTTCCATTCGGCGATGTGCTCGGCGGGGTCCAGCGCCTGTAGCTGGCCCAGATCGGTGGCGGTGGACAGCATCACCGGACGGAACGGCGCGCGGGCTGCGTTCACGGGTTTCTCGCCGCCAGTGAGCCACGCGAAGAGGTCGGCATAGGGCGGGGTCAGCCCGTGCCAAAGCTCCACGATCTCGGTCAGTTCCACCTCACCGAAGCGCGCCACGGCGGTCTTGGCCAGCTGCGCCGAAACGCCGACGCGCAGCCCGCCGGTTACAAGCTTCAGCAGGGCATACCGGGCCTCGGGCGGAAGCGCGTCGAGCATCTCGGCCATCTCAGTCGGCACATTCGCGCGGCCCATCTCATGCAGCCGGGTCACGACCTGCGACAGCGGAATATCGGGGCGCTCGGCCTCATCCAGTTGGGCGGGTGCGTCCCCTTCGGTTTCCGGCCAGATCAGCGCGATGGTCTCGGCCAGATCGCCAACATAATCATAGCTCAGCCGGAACAATTCGGCGTCGATCCGGCCCTCGACCATCTGGCGCAGGCGCGAGGGCGTGATGGAGCGCAGGTCCAGATCGCCGGTTAGCGCGGCCAGCGCCCAGCCGCGATCCGGGTCAGGCGTGTCGCGCAGGTAATCGGCGATCAGCGTCAGCTTGTCATTGCGCGAGGGCGTAAAGCTGAGCCGATCCAGCAGGCGGGCAAAGGCGCGCATCACTCGGGCTCCTCTTCGTAGCCGACCAGATGCAGCGGCTGCGCCGCCAGACCTTGCTTGCGGCACCAATGCACCAGTGCTTCTTCGGCGCCATGGGTGACCCAGACCTCGGAAGTGCCGGTTTCGCGGATGGTGCGGGTCAGCGCGGGCCAGTCGCAGTGATCGGAAATCACCATCGGCAATTCGCACATCCGTTGCCGCGCGCGCGCCCGCACCCCCATCCAGCCCGAGGCAAAGGCCAGCACCGGATCGGGGAAGCGCTGCGCCCATTTCGCGGCAAAGGCCGAAGGCGGGGCAAGGATGATCTCGCCCGCGAATTGGGCCTTGTTGCCGCGTTCGATCGTGGCGGGGCGCAGCTCGCCCAGCGCGATGCCCTGTTCGATGTGGTAGTCGCACAGCCGCTGCAACGCGCCATGCAGATAGATCGGGCGGTCCCACCCGGCGGCGCGGATCAACGCGATCACCCGCTGCGCCTTGCCCAGCGCGTAGGACCCCACCAGATGCGCGCGGTCGGGAAATTGCGCGAGAGAGGCCATGAGCTTCCCCACCTCCGCCAGCGGATCGGGGTGGCGAAACACCGGCAAGCCAAATGTCGCCTCGGTCACGAAGAGATCGCAGGGCACCAGTTCGAACGGGGCGCAGGCGGGGTTCGGCGCGCGGGTGTAATCGCCCGAGACGACGACGACGCGGCCGCCGATCTCCATCCTGATCTGGGCGGAGCCTAGGACGTGGCCTGCGGGATGAAAGCTGACCTTCACCCCGCCCACGGTCGCGCCGGGCTCGGCCTCCTGCCGGGAGCCGGTGAAATCCTCGCCATAGCGGATCGCCATGATTTCCAGCGTCTGGCGTGTGGCCATGACCGCACCATGCCCTGCGCGGGCGTGATCGGCATGGCCATGGGTGATGAGCGCGCGCTCAACCGGCTGCACCGGGTCGATGTGGAACCGGCCCTCGGGGCAATAAAGGCCTTCGGGCCGGGGGATCAGGGGCGGGTCGGCCAAGGCAGGCTCCGTCGGTGACGTGATCAGGATCGCAGAAGATAGGCCTCGCGCCGGTTTCGACCAATCGCGCCCCCGGAACCGCCCCGTTCAGCCCCGCGTTGGGCGGACAAGCGAAAGGAGTTCCCCGATGCCCCCCGCAAACGTGCTGACCCTGCAAGATATCGCCCCTGTCACCCACGACACATGGAACCTGAAATTCGACCGGCCCGACGGCTATGACTTCGCGCCCGGACAGGCCACGCATATGGCGCTGGACCGCGACGGCTGGCGGGAGGAGGATCGCCCCTTCACATTCACCTCGCTGCCCGAGGATGAGGGTCTGGAATTTGTCATCAAATCCTATCCCGACCATGACGGCGTGACCGAACAGATCCCGACGCTATCCCCCGGCGACCAAGTGCTGGCGGAACCTGCCGCCGGCGCGATTGAGGATAAGGGCGCGGGCGTGTTCATCGCCGGGGGCGCGGGCATCACGCCGTTCATTTCCATCCTGCGCAACCGCGCGCGGCAGGGCACATTGAACGGCTGCACGCTGATCTTCTCCAACCCGTGCGAGCGCGACATCATCCTGCGGGAGGAGTTGGAACAGATGCACAGTGCCGGGCTGGCGACGGTGTTCACCACCACGAAAGAGGACACCGGCACCCTGCCCCACCGCCGCATAGACGCCGCGTTTCTGGATGAGGTGGTGAAGGAGGCCGACCAGCCATTTTATCTATGTGGTCCGCGCGGGATGGTGAAGGAGATTAAGCGGGTGCTGCTGGACCGGGGCACGCCGGAGCATCACATCACAACTGAAAAGGGCTGGGGCTGATCCCCGCTGACAGACCACAATCACCAAAGGAGCAGAGCATGACCGCACAGACCGAACGCAATTCCGGCGATCCGTGGAGCGACGACGACATCGCGCAGCTGCGCCAGATGGCCGAGGAAAACACGCCCACGCGGGTGATCGGGCTGAAACTGGGCCGCACACCAGAAGCGGTGCAATCCAAAGCCACCGCCGAGGGCATTTCGCTCAAGCCCGTGAACCAGAGCCCCTATAACCGTCAGGACGGCTAAGGCGGCTCAGTCGCTCGCCAGCCCCTGCGCATCCTCGCCCCGGTTGCGAGCCGCGCGGCGGCGGCGGCGGCGCTCGGACATCTGGCAATTCACCTCCGCCCCAAGCAGGATGATAAAGGCCGAAAGCCACAGCCACGTCATCATGATGATCGCCCCGGCAAGCGTGCCGAAGGTCTTGTTGTAGCTTGCGAATTCGCCAACGTAATAGGAAAATGCCAGCGACCCCAACAGCCATAGCAGACAGGCGAGGACAGACCCGGTGGTCAGCCAGCGCCAAGTAAACGTCTCCCGCGAGGGGCCAAGCCGGTAGATCACTGTCAGCCCAAACATCGCGATCAGCGCCAGCATCGGCCAGCGCACCCAATCCACCACTGTCTCGATCCACGGGCTGGCGTTTACCACGGTCAGCGCTGCCGGGATGACTGCGATCAGGGTCAGCACCAGCACAAAGCCCAGCATCACCCCGAATGTCAGGGCCAGATTGGTCAATGTGAGCCGGACGAAGCCGCGCTTCTCCTGCAGCCCATAGGCGACGTTCAGCCCCTCGATCAGACCGTTCATCCCCCGCGACGAAGACCACAGCGCCAGCGCCAGCGAAATCAGCGCCGCAAGCCCCAGCCCGTCCTCTGCCGATCCGGTGACTTCGCGCGCTTGGGTCAGGATAATGTTGCGCGCCTCGCCGGGCAGGACCTGTCCCACGGCTTCCAACTGGTCCACCACTGCCGTCGGCTCCGTCAGGATACCGGCAAGCGACATGGCAAAGGCCAGCGCAGGAAACACCGCCAGTAGCCCGTAGAACGCGATGCCTGCCGATAACAGGGCCAGGTGATCTTCGGTCGC
Organism: Marinobacter sp.; assembly: GCA_040119125.1. Classification (GTDB taxonomy): domain Bacteria; phylum Pseudomonadota; class Alphaproteobacteria; order Rhodobacterales; family Rhodobacteraceae; genus Pacificitalea. Next base: position 203,238 of record JBEDTR010000004.1, on the reverse strand, counting down.
CTGCGTCTTGATCCGCATCGCCAAATCATACCAGCCGCGCCAGCCGTGGCGCGGGAACTCGGTGTCGTCGGCCTCGGGCATAGGGGGGGACGCAGGGGTCGGCGCGGCGGAAAGGTCGGTCATGCAGGGCCTGTCTGTCTCACGGGGGCTGAACCTCAACGGCGGGTTCTTGCACAGGTTCCTTCAACCAGCAGGTAAAGGGAACCCGTGGCGGTGCGATCACGTTCGGCTGTGACCGCCATGCGCGCGCCCGGCAACACCCGCCGGGCCGAGGCATGTGCCCCCAAGCCGCGACGCATATAGCACGAAGGATCGCACCGCATGGCCACCTCCCTTGCCGATGACCTGCGCCCCGGAAGCGACAGCCACGCCGCCGAAGATATTCTCGATAAGCTGGACGACTGCGCCGAGAAGGGCCACGACCTGAAACTGGATGATCTGCTAAGCGCGTTTGGCCGACGCAGCTACGGGCCGGTGCTGGTGGTGACCGGACTTCTGGGCGCCTCGCCGCTGGGCGCGGTCCCGACGCTGCCGTCGCTGCTGGCGCTGATCGGGGCGCTGTATTCCGCCCAGATCGTGCTGGGACGGGACCGGCTGTGGATCCCCAACATGCTCAAATCGCGTGAGGTGCCCGCCGATAAGCTGGGCCGTGCCGTGGGCAAGATGCGCCCGGTGGCGAAGTTCCTCGACCGCTATACCGGGCGGCGGCTGGAGGTTTTGGTGCGTGCGCCGTCGCAGCGGCTTGCCGGAGCGATCTGTCTGGCGCTGGCGGCCTTGGTCCCGCCGTTGGAACTGGTGCCCTTTGCGGCGATGCTGCCGCATGGGGTGATCGCGCTGTTCGGCTTGGCGCTGACGGCGCGGGACGGGGTGATCATGGCGCTGGCGCTCGGGGCGAGCGCGGCCACTGGCTATGCGGCCTATAGTTTCCTGATGTGAGGGGTCGGCGCGCGGTGGGCGTCGATCGGTTCAGCTCTAAACGCCGGAGGCACCCGCCTGCGTCAGGCGCGGCACCGCATCGAGCAGGGCGCGGGTCCGAGGGTGGCGGGGTGCGGCGTAGACCTGCGCGGTAGGCCCGGCCTCCACGATGCGGCCCGCCTCCATCACCAGCACCCGGTCGGTGATGGCGCGCACGACGTCCATATCGTGGCTGATGAACAGATAGCTCAGCCCGCGTTCCGCCTGAAGCCGCGCCAGCAGGTCAAGCACCCGCCCCCGCACTGACACGTCCAGCGCCGAGACCGCTTCGTCCAGCACCACCAGATCGGGGTGAATGACCAGCGCGCGGGCCAAGGCGATGCGCTGACGTTGGCCGCCAGAGAACTGATGCGGGTAGCGGCGGGCATCCTCGGCCTTCAGCCCCACGGCGCGCAGGGCAGCGATGACCTGCTCCGCCGCATCCGCCGGACGACCCGTCAGATGGAACGGCTCCGCCACCAGTCGCCCAACTCGCTGGCGCGGATCGAAACTGCCCTGCGGGTCTTGGAACACCGCCTGCGCGCGGCGGCGTTGTGCGGCGGGCATGCTGGGCGATACCGGCGCATCGGCCAGCGCAATGTGACCTGCGTCCAGCGGCTCCAACCCCAGCACGGCGCGGGCGAGCGTGGATTTTCCGCAACCGCTTTCGCCGACGAGCCCCAGGCTTTCGCCCCGGTTCAGGGTGAAGCTCACATCGTCGAGCGCCCGCACCCGGCGGGGCGCGGCGAACAGCCCGCGCCCGGCGACGTAGTCCTTGCGCGCGCCCTCTACCCGTAACAGCGGCGCGCCCTCGGTTCGCGCCACCCGCGCAGGCCGATGGCCGGTCGCCGCCAGCAGTGCGCGGGTATGGCTATGGGCGGGACGGGCGAGCACCCGCGTCGTAGCGCCCTGCTCCACCAACCACCCCTGATGCAGCACTGCGACCACATCGGCCATTTGCGACACCACCGCTAGATCATGGGTGATCAGCAGCAGCGCCATGCCTTCCTCTGCCACCAGCCGCCGCAGCAGCGCCAGCACATGCGCCTGCGTGGTCACATCCAGCGCGGTCGTCGGCTCATCCGCGATCAGCAGACGCGGACGCAGCGCGATGGCCATGGCGATGCAGACCCGCTGCCGCTGCCCGCCCGACAATTCGTGGGGATAGCGCCCCGGCGGCACCCGGTCGGGGTCGAGGCCCACGCGGATCAGCAGCGCCGCCGCGCGCGCTCGGGCCTCGGCCCGGCTTGCGGCGCGGTGGATGCGCAGCGTTTCGGCCACCTGCGCGCCGATGGTCATCAGCGGGTCAAGCGCGGTCATGGGTTCTTGAAACACCATGCCGATCTCGCGCCCGCGCAGCCGGGCCATACGCCGCTCCGGCAGGGTGCTGATCTGGGCCCCGTCCAGCGTCACCTGCCCGGTCAGATCCGCGCCCGCAGGCAGCAGACCCATGATCGCCAGCGCGGTCATCGATTTGCCCGAGCCGCTTTCACCGACCAGCCCGGTGACGCGCCCCGGTTTCAGCCGCAGCGACAGGTCTTGCAGCACTGGCACCCCATCCAAGCGCACCGACAGATGATCCAGCGCGATCATTGCACGGCCCGCTGCCGCAGACGCGGATCGAGATGGTCGCGCAGACCGTCACCCATCAGGTTCAGCCCCAGCACCGTCAGCACGATGGCCAACCCCGGCACGATCGCCAGCCGGGGATAGCCGTAAAACAGGGTCTGCGCCTCGGCCAGCATCCGGCCCCAGCTGGCGGTGGGCGGCTGCGCGCCAAGGCCCACATAGGACAGCGCTGCCTCCGCCAGAATGCCCAGCGAAAATTGGATGGTCGCCTGCACGATCAGAAGGCTCGCGATATTGGGCAGGACATGTTCCACGGAAATCCGCGCCGCGCCCTTGCCCGCCAGCCGCGCGACCAGAATGAATTCGCGCGACCAGATGGTCAGCGCCCCGCCCCGCGCGACGCGGGCAAAGACGGGGATGTTGAAAATGCCGATGGCGATGATCGCGTTCAGCGCCGAAGGCCCGAAAGCGGCGGTGATCAGGATGGCGATCACCAGCGACGGAAAGGCAAAGATCAGGTCATTGGCCCGCATCAGCAGATCGTCGATCCATGTCCCGCGCCGGGCGGCGGCCCACAGCCCCAGCGGCACGCCCAGCCCCGCGCCGATCCCCACCGCCACGAGCGCCACCGCCAGCGAGGTGCGCGCGCCGGCCATCAGCAGCGACAACACATCGCGGCCCAGATGATCGGTGCCCAGCGGATGGGTCCAGTCCGGCGCGCGGAGTTTCTCGCCAATAGCCAGCGCGGCGGGGTCATGCGGGGTCCAGACCAGCGCCAGCAGCGCCATGCCCAGCGCCAGCGCCACCAGCGGCGCGCCGAGCCAGAGCGGCAGAGGGATGCGCGCCCGGCTCATGCCCGGCCCCGGCGGCGCAGGCGCGGATCGACCCAAGCATAGGCCAGATCGGTCAGGAAATTCACCAAGATCACCGCCGCCACCAGCAGCATTACCGTGCTTTCGACGACGATCAGATCGCGCTGGGTGATGGCTTGGAACAGCAGCATGCCGAGGCCGGGCAGAAAGAACACTTTTTCAATGATCACGGCGCCCGCCAACAGAAACGAAAATTGCAGCCCCATGATGGTCAGGACCGGGATCAGCGCGTTGCGCAGCCCGTGGCGCAGCAGCGCGCCGCGCGCGGTCAGGCCCTTGGCGCGCGAGGTGCGGATGTAGTCCTGTCCTGCCGTTTCGATCAGCGCGGAGCGCAGCACCCGCGCGAGGATTGAGGCCTGCGGCAGCGCCAGCGCCACGGCAGGCAGCGTCAGTGACCAAAGACCCGCGCCGAGCCCCGCGTCCCACCCCGCGAACCCGCCGGACCGGAACAGCGGCAGCTTCACCGCGAAAACCAGCACCAGCAGCATCGCGAACCAAAAGTTCGGCACCGCGATGCCCAGTTGCGTCAGGCTCATCAGCCCGTAATCCGCCGCCCGCCCACGCAGCGCCGCCGCCGCCAGCCCGACCGGCAGCGCCAGTGCGACAGTCAGCGCGAGCGCATAGCCCGCCAGCGGCACCGACACCCACAGCCGGTCGCCGATCAGCTGCGCCACTGGCACACGGTAGGAATAGGAGTGGCCGAAATCGCCGCGCAGCATGCCCCCCGCCCAGTCGAGGTAGCGCAGCGCGATGTTCTGGTTAAGCCCGAGGCTGTCGCGCAGCGCGGCCACAGCGGCATCGGTCGCATTGATGCCCAGCATGGTGCGGGCCGGGTCGCCGGGCACCACTTCGATCAGCGCAAAGACGACAAGGCTGGCCGCAATCAGGGCAAGGCCAAGCGAGGCCAGACGTTTGAGCAAGTAGACTGCCATGGGCTCCGGCCTAGGGGCGATTGTCCCTTCTTAGCGAGGAAACCGCCCCGAGGGCCAGCCCCGCCCCAGTCGCGAAGAGGCGCGTCAGACAGAAACGGCGTTCAGCACCTCGGCCTTATCAAGCGCGGTCTTTTCGCCCTTGAGCACCACCGCACCGCGTTTCAGCACGAAGATATCATCGGCCAGCCCATGGGCGAAGTCGAACCGCTGTTCCACCAGCAGGATCGCCATTTGACCCTCGTCGCGCAGGTATTCGATGACGCGCCCGATCTGCTGGATGATGTTGGGCTGGATGCCCTCGGTCGGCTCGTCGAGCAGCAGCAGCTTGGGCTTGGTGATGAGCGCCCGGCCAATGGCCAGCTGCTGTTGCTGCCCGCCGGACAAATCGCCCCCGCGCCGGTTGGTCATGTCTTTGAGCACCGGGAACAGCTCATAGATCTGATCTGGGACCATGTGGTCGGATGCAGGCAGGCAGGCAAAGCCCGTCTCAAGGTTTTCGCGCACCGTCATCAGCGGAAAGATATCGCGCCCCTGCGGCACATAGGCGACGCCCTTTTGCGCCAGCGCATGCGACGGCAGGCGGGGCAGGACCTCGCCATCCAGCACGAGATCCCCGCCGGAGCGTTGATGCGTGCCGGAGATCGCCTTCAGCAGACTGGTCTTGCCCACGCCATTGGTGCCCATCAGGCAAGTGACGCGCCCGGTGACGGCGGTGATATCCACATCCCACAGGATCTGGCTTTGGCCGTAATGCAGGGTGAGGTTGCGGGTCTCCAGCATGATCAGCGCCCCAGATACACGTCGATGACGTTTTTATTGCTTGTGACATGGGCGAGGCTGCCTTCGGCCAGCACCGAGCCTTCGTGCAGCACGGTGACCTTGCAGTTCAGCTTCTCGACGAAATCCATGTCATGTTCGACGACGACGACGGCGCGGGTCTTGGCCGCTTCCTTCAGGATTTCGGTGGTGTGATCCCGCTCCGCTGGCGTCATCCCGGCGGCGGGTTCATCGACCAGCAGCAGGCGCGGGTCCTGTGCCAGCAGCATCCCGATCTCCAGCCATTGTTTCTGACCGTGGCTCAGCTCGCCCGCCTTGCGCGTCAACTCAGACGACAGGCCGATCTGCTGGGCCAGCGCCTCGATCCGGGCCGCGCCTTCGTCGGTCTTGCGGTAGAACAGCACCTTCCACGGCTGGCGGTCATTGCGCAGCGCCATGGCGAGGTTTTCGCGCACCGATTGATCCTCGAACACCGTGGGGCGCTGGAATTTCCGGCCCACCCCGGCGCGGGCGATCTGGCTTTCGGACATCTTCAGCAGGTTGTCGGAGCGCTCGCCCCAGATCACCCGGCCCTCATCGGGGCGGGTCTTGCCGGTGACGATATCCATAAAGGTGGTCTTGCCCGCGCCATTGGGGCCGATGATCGCCCGCATTTCGGCGGCGCCGATCTGAAAGCTCAGGTTGTTGATGGCGCGGAACCCGTCAAAGGTGACAGAGACGCCGGAGACTTCGAGTAGCGTTTTCATGGCTGCTCCTCCTCGCGCTTGGAGCCCTGATCGGGGCCGAAATCGGCGCCGTGACGGTCGTTGACGCGGGCGTTGCGCACCATCAGATCCACCAGACCGCCGATGCCCTTGGGCACGAACAGGGTCACCAGAACAAAGCTGAGGCCGAGCAGCACCAACCACCAATCCGTCCATTGCACGACATAGACGCCCAGATCGATGTCGGGCGCGCCGCCACCGGTGAACCACGACGACATGAGCGACACGAACGCTGCACCAATGACCGCGCCGTAAAGCCGCCCGCGCCCGCCGATGGCGACCCAGACCGCAAGGTAGATCGACGCGATTGGCGCGACCTCGGCCGGGTTGATGATACCGGCCTGCGGGTAATAAAGCGCCCCGGCGATGGCGGCGATGATGGCGGTGAGGGTAAAGATAAAGAGCTTATAGCCCTCCACATCATAGCCCAGAAACCGCACGCGCGCCTCGTCATCGCGGATGCCGCGCACCACGGAGCCGAATTTGCCGGACACCACGAAGGCCGCCAGCAGATAGCCCAGCCCCAGCGCCAGCGCCGAGGCCCAGAGGAACCACACAGACAACACCGCCTGCGGCACATCACTCGCCGCGCCGGGCAGGTTTTGCAGACCTGACAGGCCATTATTGCCGCGCAACCCGCTGTCGTTCTGAAACAGGTAAAGCGACAGCGCCAGCGTCATCGCCTGGGTCAGGATCGACAGGTAAACCCCGGTGACGCGGCTGCGGAAGGCCAGCCAGCCAAAGACCAGCGCCAGCAGCCCCGGCACCAGAACGACCAGCAGCAGTTGCAGCGTCAGACTGTCGGCAAACCCCCAGATCCACGGGATGTCAGAGCCGCCGACCACGCCAAAGATCTGGCTGCCGATGGCATCGCGAACCTCCTCCGGGGTGGCGGGCAGCGGCGCGTTGGCGAGGCTGTCGAGCACGATGCCCTTGGTGCGCTCATACATCAGCCACATGCCGATCATGTAGCCGCCCAGCCCGAAGAAGGCGAAATGGCCAAGGCTCAGGATACCGCAATAGCCCCAGACCAGATCCATCGCGATGGCGATCAGGCACAGGCACAGCGTCTTGCCCAGCGTCTTGATGAAGGAGGTGGAGATGATCCCCAGCCCGAAGCCTTCGCCCAGCACCGTCGCGATGAGGGTGAACAGCGCCAGCAGCGACAGGAAGATCAGAACCGAAGGGTTATTGGCGAGGAAGGATTTGCGCCGCACCGGGGCGCTCATGGAAAGGCTCATGGTCAATCTCCCGCCGCACGGCCCTTGAGGGCGATGATACCCTTGGGGCGGAACTGGATGAATATGATGATGAAGATGATCATGTAGGTCTGCGCCGCGAGCGTGTTCGAGGGGTTCATCCACTCAATGCCCTTTTGCAGGAAGCCGATCATGGTGGCCCCCGCAAGCGCGCCCCAGACATTACCGACCCCACCCACAACCACGGTCATGAAGCTTTGGACGATATATTGCTGGCCAATCTCGGAGGTGACCTGCGCGAACAGACCGATGGCCACGCCCGCGATCCCGGCGATGCCGGAGCCAAGCCCGAAGGTCAGCATGTTGATCCGGTCGGGGTTGATGCCCATCGATGAGGCCATGCGCGGATTCTGGGTGACGGCGCGGACCTCCAGCCCCAGCCGCGTGCGGTTCAGGATGAACAGCAGCAGCAGGAAGAAGGTCAGCCCCAGCACGAAGATCGCGATGCGGATATAGCTGATCGACACCACATCGTTGAGCACCCATGCGCCATCCAGCCAACCCGGAGAGGTCAGCGGCCGCGCCTGCGTGCCAAAGATGTTCTTGGCCAGCTGTTGCAGCGCGATGGAAATGCCGAAGGTCGCCAGCAGCGTCTCCAGCGGGCGGGAATAGAGCCAGCGGATCACCAGCCGCTCCATCGCCACACCAGCGGCAAAGGTCACGGCAAAGGCCAACGGGATCGCCAGCGCGATGGACAGGGTGTAGTCGGGCACGAATTGCTGCACGACATAGCCCGTATAGGCGCCCATCATGATGAATTCGCCATGGGCCATGTTGATGACGCCCATCACGCCGAAGGTGATGGCAAGGCCAATCGCGGCAAGGAAGTAGATCGACGCCAGCGACAGCCCGTCGAGCACCAGATCCAGCACCTGATTGAGCGCGACCTGCGTGCGGATCGCGGCCAGCGTCGCTTCGGCGGCGCCGGTCACGGCGGCGGAGGGTTCGGTATAGATATCATAATAGCCATGGCTGGCGAGTATCTCCGCGCGCTCCTCGCCGGTGATGCGCGGTGCGGCGTCGCCATCGGCGACAAGTGCGGCATAGGCACGGTCGCGCGCATCTTCGGTGCTAAGCTGATGAACGGCAATGCCGCCGACGAGACCTTGGTCAATGGCTGCGACCAGCGCGGCGTTGCGGTCGGCTGTCGAAATCGTGGCCGGGGCCAGATCGGCGGAGACAAGAAGCGCCCAGGCGTCCTGTTCACTCAGGGTATCGTCACCCGGCTCCAACTCCGTCGCGACATTCGCGCCTTCGGGCGGCGGGCCGGCGGTGGCGATGCGGCGGGTGGTCAGCACCGGGTTCAGCGCGCCCCGGCTTTCCACGGAGAGCGAGCCGCTAAGGCTTTCGATAGCTTCGATCCGCTCATCGTCACTGGCGCCGTGGTCGATGGTCAGCAGCCGTTCCAGCGTCGTCATGCGCGCAGCAAGGGCGGGGTCGGTTTCAGCCTCCAACGCGGCGCGAAGCGGTTCCAGATGGGAGGCGTCGGGCGCACGGTCGATCCCGGCCAGCGCCTCGCGGCGGCGGGCAGGGTCGGCATCGGTCAGCTGGAATTTCACCAGCGCGGCACCGATCAGTTCGCGCACACCGGAATTGGGACGGATCTGGTCTAGATCATCCTCAGCCACCACGGCGACCTGATCGCCACTCGACAGTTCGATCAGCGCGGCGCGGTCGTCATCCTGCTCTTCAATGGCGTAAAACAACCCGTCAGGCTCGTGCAGATACAGCTCCCGATCGCCCCAGACCTGCAAGAAGACCGGCACGCCGGGCAGACCGCTGGCGGTGATCTCATCGATCACGGCACCGATTGTGCGGCGCGACGGCTTTGCGATGTCCTCCGCGAAACGCTGCAACAGCGCCTGCAGGTCAGTAAGCGCGGGGGCCGCGGGCGCGGAGGCGTCAGGCTCGGCGATCCGGGCGATACCGGAGGCGGGCGCTTGGTCCTGCTGCGCAACGGCGGGCACCATGCCGGCAAACAGCCACAGGCAGAGCACCGCAAGCAAACGGGCATGTCGGGTCATGGGAATTGTCTTTTCGGGCTGGAGCTGGGGATCACGACCGGCGCATGGGATTGGCCCCGCGACGGTCGTGAGGGCTCATCCGGGCGGGACAGTCAGCCCCGCCCGGTGCGTTTCAGCGTCGGATCAGTAGTTCGACTTGATCTGCACGCAGGTGGAGGTCTCGGTGTTATACATACCGCATTCCAGCTCCTGCCAATCGGACTTCAGCACCGCAGAGTCGGGCAGGAAGTCGGTCCATGCATCGCCCGGCACTTCTTCGGTCTGGGAGATGATGTCGAACTGGCCGTCTTCCATGATCTCACCGATCAGGACCGGCTTGGCGAGGTGGTGGTTGGGCAGCATCACGGCGGTGCCGCCGGTCAGGTTCGGCACTTCGAGGCCATACATCTCGGCGCGCACGGCATCGACATCCGTGGACCCTGCGGCCTCAACCGCCTTCACCCACATGTTGAAGCCGATCATCGTCGCTTCCATGGGATCGTTGGCCACGCGCTCTTCGCCGGCATATGCCTTCCATGCGGTGACGAATTCGTCGTTGGCGTCGGATTCAGCGGACTGGAAGTAATTCCACGCAGCAAGGTGACCGACGAGGTTGGACGTGTCGAGGCCCGAGAGTTCCTCTTCGCCGACCGAGAAGGCCACGACGGGGATGTCATCGGCAGAGACGCCAGCCGCGGCCAGTTCCTTGTAGAAGCCGATATTCGCGTCACCGTTGATGGTGGAGATCACGCCGACCTTTTTGCCATCAGCGCCCAGTGCCACGACGTCAGCGACGATCTTGGACCAGTCGGAATGGCCGAAGGGCGTGTAGTTGACGAAGATATCCTCTTCCGCGATGCCCTTGTCCTTCAGGTAGGCCTCAAGGATCTTGTTGGTCGTGCGCGGATAGACGTAATCGGTGCCGAGCAGGGCGAACTTCTCGACGCCCAGTTCGTCGAGGAAATAATCGGTTGCCGGAATTGCCTGCTGGTTGGGCGCGGCGCCGGTGTAAAACACGTTCTTGGAGCTTTCTTCGCCCTCATACTGAACAGGGTAGAACATCAGACCGTTGAGTTCTTCGATCACGGGCAGAACTGATTTGCGGCTCACGGAGGTCCAGCTGCCAAAGATCACGTCCACATCCTGAACGGTCAGCAACTCCCGCGCCTTTTCGGCGAAGAGGGGCCAGTCGGAGGCGGGATCGACAACCACAGGCACCAGTTCTTCGCCCAGCACGCCACCTTTGGCGTTCTGCTGTTCGATCAGCATCAGAACGGTGTCTTTCAGCGTGGTCTCGGAAATGGCCATCGTGCCCGAAAGCGAATGCAGCACGCCGACCTTGATCTCGGCCTGCGCCATCGACGACAGCGCACCGGTCATGGCGACGGTGGTCAAAAGTTTTTTAATCATATCACATTTTCCCCTGTTCGTGCGCCTCTCCCAATTCGAGACGCGACGCTAGGGGTATGAAAAAATCGAGAGGGGGCGTCTCGGATTCGCGGTGCATTTCCCCAAAGTGGCCCGAAAAATCGCCCTAAAAATGAACAACGGCCTCATAATCGGGCATATCTGCCCAATTATGAGGCCGTTTGCGGACCTGCGCCGCTAAAGCCCGAGGTTCAGAACCTGCCCCGGCAGATAGAGCACAATAGCGGGAAATGCGATCAGCCCGGCGATCGTCAGCGCGTCCGCGACAAAGAACGGCGCGGTGCCACGGAACACGTCCTGAACCGAGATATCAGGCCGCACACCCGCCACAACAAAGCAGTTTAGCCCGATGGGAGGCGTGATCAGACACAGCTCCGCCATCTTGACCACGATGATGCCGAACCAGATCGCGCAGCCGATATCATTCATCCCAAAGGCGCTGTCGGCCGCAGAGACGCCCACCCCACCATTCAGCGCGATGACCGCAGGGAACACGATGGGAAGCGTCAGCAGCAGCATCCCGATTGCATCCATGAACATGCCCAGCACGGCATAGGCCAACAGGATCAGGATAAAGGTCATCATCGGCGCTTGGTCCAGCCCGCCGATCCAGTCCGAAAACGCGCCCGGCAGATCGGCAAAGCCCAGAAACCGCACATAGATCAGCACGCCCCAGATGATGGTAAAGATCATCACCGACAGTTTCGCGGTTTCCAGCAGCGCGGATTTGAACTCCCGCCACCGCATCCCCCGCACCAGCGCGATGACAAAGATCAAGAACGCGCCCAGCGCCCCGCCTTCGGTGGGCGTGCCCCATGCATCGCCGCCGAACGGGTTGTAGATAAACAGGATGATAAGGAGGATCACCGCAAAGATCGGCAGCGCGCCGGGCAGCGAGCGGAACCGATCCCCCCAAGTGAAGCCGCGCACCGGGGGGCCGAGCTTCTTCCAGACCATTGCCATGATGACGACCATGGAGCCGTAGACCACCGCCGAGAATGCCCCCGGCAGGAAGCCCGCCAGCAATAGCGCGCCCACGTCCTGCTCGACGATGATGGCGTAGATCACAAGGATCGCGGAGGGCGGGATCAGTGAAGCCAGCGTGCCCGCGGCAGCCACCACCCCGGCGGCGAACCGGCGGTCGTAGCCTTCTTCCAGCATCTCGGGGATGGCGATGCGGGCAAAGACGGCGGAGGTCGCGACTGACGCGCCCGACACGGCGGCGAAGCCGGCCGTGGCGAAGACGGTCGATACGCCCAAGCCACCCGGCAGCCAGCCGACCCAGCGTTTGGCCGCCGTGAACAGCGCCTTGGTCAGCCCCGCGTAATAGGCAAGGTATCCGATAAGGATGAAGGTCGGGATCAGCGACAGCGCCTGACTTGCGACCTTGGAATGCGGCACCTGCCCGGCAGTCTTCGTCGCCACCGTCAGCGCCCATGTGAACTCGGCCGGATCGTAGCCCTTCTTGGACCAGAAAATCCAGATCAGCCCGATCAACCCGCACATGGCGGCGGCAAAGGCCACGCGGGTGCCCAGCACGACCAGCACCAGCAGAATACCGGTGACGATCAATCCAATATCGAGCGGTTCCATCAGCGCAGTCCTCGCCGGTCAGTCATGTCGTCATTGCCGTCGTCGAAACCCGAAACGGTTTCAGCCTCGGCGGCGGCTTGGGTCGCCGCATCTTCGATAAGCGGGACCGCAACGGGCTCGCTCAGGCCCAGCACGATGGCGCGGCCATAGGCCCAAAGTTGCAGCATCAAGCGCAGGCACAGCACCGCCAGCGCCACCGGCACCACCAGCTTCGCAGGCCAAAGCGGCAAGCGGATGTCGAAGCTGGAATCCCGGCTCCACATCGGCTGCGAGAAATCAAAGCTACGCGCGAAATGCGCCCAGCTGCCCCAGACCAGCAACACGGCAAGGATCAAGATCACCAGCGTCGACAGAAATTCCGCGCTCCACAGCGCCCGCCCCTTCAGGCGTCCGACAAGGATATCCATCCGGATATGCCCACCCAGCCGCTGCACATAGGCCACGCCGAACACCGCGATCACCGGCATTGCCTGCTGAATCCAGTCGACATAGCCGGGCAGCGGTTGGTTCATGGCATGTCGCCCGCCGACGCTGAACACCGCCAGCAACATAAGCGAAAACACCGCCAGCCCGGAGACCAGCGCCATGACGGTTTCGATGTGGAACAAGGTCCGGTCGAGCCGGCTCAGGGTCGAGCCATCCTCAAGGACCGATGAGGCACCTGCCATCGGCGCGTCTCCTCGGCTGTGTAGATTGTCAGGATCGGGCAAAAAGTGGAGGCCGGGGCGCGATCCAAGCGCGCCCCGGCCTCACCGGTTTCAAACGTGGATCAGCTGCCCTCGGCCAGCTTGCCCTGCACCAGATCAAGCAGTTCTTGCGCGGGCAGACCACGGGCGGAGTTTTCCTCAACCCAAGCGGTAGCGGCGGGACCGGCCACACGCTCGCGGAACTCTTCCAGCGCAGCCTCGTCGAAGGTCACCTGCTCGATGCCCTTTTCCTCCAGCAGCGGACCCCATTTGGCCATCGTCTCGTTATTGTAATACTCGACGTAGTGATCCAGCGCCTCATCGACAGAGCCCATAAGCGCCTCGCGATGCGCGTCACTCAGATCGTCCAGCGCATCGGTGTTCACCACAACCGGGCAATTCACAGTGCCGGGGTTGAGGTTGGTCGTCCACCATGTCGCGTTTTCGACGGTGCCGAAGGACATATGCGCATGCGGCGCGAAGGACGCGGCCTTGATCACACCGCTATCCATCGCCTGCCGCACTTCGGAGGCGGACATGGAGGTCGGCACTGCACCGACAGAGGACATGGCCTCCCCGATGCCGCCCGTGGCGCGCACTTGCAGACCTTCGAAATCCTCTAGACCTGCGGGCGCGTCGCCGACACCCACGATGTTATACTGCGGCAGCGGCGACGGCATCAGCAGGGTCGCGTTCCAGCGGCCCAGATCCTCCTGCGCGGCGGGATGGGCATAGACTGCCTTGCTCAGCTCGATCTCGGTCTCAAGGCTGTCGACGCCAAGAAACGGCAGTTCCAGCACGGTGATCGAGGGGTTCTTGTCGGCGTGGTAGCCGGCGCAGAATTGCGCCATCTCGAACGCGCCGATGGAGATCCCGTCAAGGTTCTCGGTGTTCTTGCTCAGACCGCCATAGGACAGGTTCAGCGTGAACTCGCCGTCGGTCTTTTCGCTTACCAGTTCTGCCAGCTTCTCGACATGTTCGGTAAATGCCCGACGTGTGCCCCAGAGCGAGACGTTCCACTCGACAGCCATCGCCTCGGTCGTGAAGGCAACGGTCAGGGCGGCGGTTGCCGCGGCGGTCATAAATTTGGTCATGTGGTCCTCCCAAACGTGATGGCGCGGCTTTGATCCGCGCTCATATGTCCGAAAGCCTAGCGGTCACATATCCGTGGGGGAAGGATAAATCCGAACACATTATGCCTGTTCTTACGGCATTCCGCGGCGGAACAAGGCAGGCCATTCGGTGGGGCTAGTTGCAAATAATTCTCAACTGCATTGACACGCCGCGTAACTCGATCATAGTCCGCAGCAGAGTTGCCACCGGCGGGCCCTGCCCGCGCGTTTAGAAAGCGAAGCCCGATGTCACGCCCGAACACCGCCCGGCCCCTGTTCCTGCCGCTGATCAGATCCATCCTTGCGTCACTGGCCGTCCTGATGGCGATGAGCCTGCCCATCCGCGCCGCCGAAGGCGACGCAAGGCTGAAGGTCGCGACGACCTTTACCGTGATCGCGGATATGGCGCGCAACGTCGCGGGCGATCTGGCCGAGGTCGTGTCGATCACCAAGCCGGGCGCGGAGATCCACAATTATCAACCCACCCCGCGCGACATCCTGTCGGCGCGCGATGCGGATCTGGTGCTGTGGAATGGCCTGAATCTGGAACTGTGGTTCGCGCAATTCTTTGAAAACATGGGCGAGGTCCCGTCTGTCGTGATCTCGGACGGGGTCGCACCCATCGGCATCGGTGACGGCCCCTATTCGGGCAAGCCGAACCCCCATGCGTGGATGGCGCTGAGCGGCGCGGAAATCTATGTCGATAACATCGCGCGCGCGCTGGCCGAACATGATCCTGACAACGCCGCCGCCTATCGGGCCAATGCCGAGGACTATAAAACCCGCATCGCCGAAGCGCTTGAACCCCTGCGCGCTCGGATCGAAGCAATCCCCGCCGAACGCCGCTGGCTTGTCACATCCGAAGGCGCGTTTTCCTACCTCGCGCGGGATTTCGGAATGCAGGAACTGTATCTGTGGCCGATCAATGCCGATGGTCAGGGCACGCCGCAGCAGGTGCGCCGCGTGATCGACACGGTGCGCGCGCAGGACGTTCGGGCGGTGTTTTCCGAAAGCACCGTCTCCGCCCGTCCCGCAGAGCAGATCGCCCGTGAAACCGGCGCCAGCTACGGCGGTGTGCTTTATGTCGACAGCCTGAGCGCCGAGGATGGCCCGGTGCCGACCTATCTCGACCTGCTGCGGGTCACCGTGGAAACCATTGCGCGGGGGCTGGAGAAATGAGCTTCGATCATGCGCCCGATGCGGCATCTGCGTCCGGTCTTGTCGTCGACGATATCACCGTCACCTATCGCAACGGCCATACCGCGCTGAACGACGCCAGTTTCGACATCCCGCGCGGCACGATCACGGCCCTTGTGGGCGTCAACGGCGCGGGCAAGTCGACGGTGTTCAAGGCGATCATGGGGTTTGTCCGTCTGGCCAAAGGGCAGATCACCATCCTTGGCCTGCCAGTGCGCGCGGCGTTGAAATCCAACCTCGTCGCCTATGTGCCGCAGTCGGAGGAAGTCGATTGGTCCTTCCCCGTGCTGGTCGAAGACGTGGTGATGATGGGCCGCTATGGCCATATGGGACCTCTGCGCCGCGCCCGCGCCGCCGACCGCGCGGCGGTGACCCATGCGCTGGAGCGTGTGGGCATGGCCGAGTACCGCCATCGGCAAATCGGCGAGCTGTCGGGCGGTCAGAAGAAACGGGTGTTTCTGGCTCGTGCTTTAGCACAGGACGGGCAGGTGATCTTGCTCGACGAACCGTTCACCGGCGTGGACGTCAAGACCGAAGACCAGATCACCCAATTGCTGCGCGACCTGCGCGACGAAGGCCGGGTGATGCTCGTCTCAACCCATAATCTGGGCTCAGTGCCGGAATTTTGCGACCGAACCGTGCTGATCCGGGGCACCGTGCTGGCCCATGGGCCGACCGCCACGACATTCACGCATGATAATTTGCAGGAAACATTTGGCGGGGTGCTGCGACATTTCACGCTGGGTGGGTCGGAATTGCACCACGACGACGACCACGACACCCGGCAGATCACCGTGCTGTCTGACGATGAGCGGCCCTTCGTGATGTATCACGAACAAGACGAGCCGACCTCCGACACGCCCGAGCCCAGACAGCCCGACGCGGAGCGGAAGCGATGAGCTCACTCTTGCCCCGCCCTGCCCCGCCGCCACGCGATCCGGTAGCATGCGCCGTGGGTATTTTCAGCAACTCGAAACGAGGGGGCGCGCGATGATCGACCTGCTGCTGATGCCCTTTAGCTACGGCTACATGTTTTCGGCGATCTGGGTGTCGGCGCTGGTGGGCGCCGTCTGCGCATTCCTGTCGGCCTTCTTGATGCTGAAAGGCTGGTCGCTGATCGGCGATGCGCTAAGCCATTCCATCGTGCCGGGGGTGGCGGGCGCCTACATGCTGGGTCTGCCCTTCGCGCTGGGGGCGTTTCTGTCGGGCGGGCTGGCGGCGGCGTCGATGCTGTTTTTGTCCCAGCGCACCGGGCTGAAAGAAGACACTGTGATCGGCCTGATCTTTACCTCCTTCTTCGGGCTGGGATTGTTCATGGTGTCGCTCTCGCCGGTTTCCGTCGACATTCAGACCATCACATTGGGCAATATCCTTGCGATCTCGCCCGCCGACACCGTGCAGCTGGCGGTGATCGGGGTGGTGACGCTGGCGGTGCTGACATGGAAATGGAAGGACCTCATGGTCACCTTCTTTGACGAAAGCCACGCATGGTCCATCGGGCTGAACCCGACCCGGCTGAAAGTGCTGTTCTTCGCCTTGCTCGCCGCATCAACCGTGGCGGCGCTGCAGACCGTGGGCGCGTTTCTGGTGATCTCGCTCGTCGTCACGCCCGGTGCGACCGCCTATCTGCTGACCGACCGTTTCCCGCGCCTTATCGTGCTGGCGGTGGTGATCGGGGCCGTGACCTCCGCGATCGGGGCCTACGCCAGCTTTTTCCTGAACGGAGCGACGGGCGGCATCATCGTGATCTTGCAGACGCTGCTGTTTCTTGCGGCATTTGTCTGGGCCCCCAAACACGGGCTGCGGGCCGCGCGAGCCCGGGCGCGCGCAGCGCTGACAGGCGCGCCCCCGTCCTCAAACACGCCTGCAACCACCCCTGCGATCACGCCGGAAACGCGGACATGATCGACACGCTGATCTTACCTTTCCAGCTGCCGTTTATGCAGCAAGCTTTCGCCATCGCAGGCATCGTCGCCGTGCCGTGCGCGCTGCTGAGTTGCTTTTTGGTGCTGAAGGGCTGGTCGCTGATGGGCGATGCGGTCAGCCACGCCGTGCTGCCGGGGATCGTGCTGGCCTATCTGCTGGGCCTGCCGCTGGCGGTTGGTGCCTTTAGTGCGGGGATCGGCTGTTCGCTGGCGGTCGGGTATCTGGACCGCAACAGCCGGATCAAGCAGGACACGGTGATGGGGATCGTATTCTCCGGCATGTTCGCGCTGGGGCTGGTCATGTATGTCGCCATCCCCACCGAAATGCACCTCGATCACGTTCTGTTCGGGGACATGCTGGGCACCTCTTCCGCCGATCTGGTCGAAGTGGGGGCGATTGCGCTGCTGGTGACCGGGCTTATCGCCGTATTCTGGCGCGATCTGGTGCTGCATGCGTTCGATCCCGGTCAGGCGCGGGCGTCCGGGCTGCGCACAGGCTGGTTGCATTACGGGCTGCTGGGGGTGCTGTCACTGACTATCGTGGCGGCCCTGACGGCGGTGGGCATCATCCTGTCGGTGGCGCTGCTGATCGCGCCGGGTGCGACCGCGTTCCTGCTGGTGCGGCGGATCGGAACGATGCTGCTGACGGCGGTGGCGATTTCGGTCGGCGCATCGCTGAGCGGGGTCTATGCAAGTTTCTACCTCGACAGTGCGCCCGCGCCGACTGTGGTGCTGACGATGACGTTGGTGTTCTTGCTGGCGTTCATCCGCGCAGCGCGGCGGCGCAGCAATGCCGAGCAGCAGTTGCGCGAGGCGTAATTACTCGCGCTCCTCGTCGGGCTTCACCCCCCACATGGCCGAAGTCGGCGCCCATCCCGTATAGCCATCGGCGGTGATCCGGCACCAGCCGCCCGAACATTCACCCAACCGCGCGACCACTCCGGCCTGTGCGCGGGCGACAATCTGCGCTTTGGCTTCGGGCTGGGCGCGCAGGTCCAGAAGCTCGGCTTCGATCACGACGGTGCGCACGCCCGAGATCAGCGAATAATGCACCCAGCCGCCCGCTCCGTCGCGGTCATGCACTCGGCGCCAATGGCCAAATTCCGCGGTGACCTCCAACGGCATGTCACGGCGTTTGAACACCCAGTCGATGCGATGGGTCAGCGATGGCCCGCGCCGCACGTTGCCTTCGGAAGCTTTCAGCGAGACGTAGCGCGGCAGCGGCAAATTGGTGACGGGGCCGCGTTCCTCTGGTTTGGCGCCTGTGGGCGCGGCGGGCGTCGGCTTGGCGTCTGCCGGGGGCGCGACAGCCGCGGTTTCCGCAAGCGCCGGGGCCGCGGAAGACGTCTCTGCCGGCGTATCCGTGCCGCGCTCGGGATTGGGGGCTGGGCGTTGATCCGCCTGCGGCGCGGGCGCGGATTGCTGCGCCTGCGCCCCGACCACCGGCATTCCGCCCGCGACCATGCCGAGAATCGCCAAGGCCCGGAGGACCGTTCCTGCCTGTGGCCACATGCCAAACCGCTCTTTCTCAAGGTTTTCCGCGGTGCCGCCGCTTGTGCTGCCCGCCGTTTCCCAGCAATCTGCCACCGCAAAGCAAGACCGGACAAGCCCGAGGAGGTTCGCCATGCCCGCCCAGCGCCTGAGTGTTGTCGTCACGCGACGGTTGCCCGACGCGGTCGAGACCCGAATGAAGGAGTTGTTCGACGTCGAACTGCGCGACGATGACACGCCGATGAGCCGGGAGGAACTGGTCGCCGCGATGCGCCGGGCCGATGTGTTGGTGCCAACGATCACCGATCAGATCGACGCCGGGCTGATCGGCCAAGCGGGCGACAAGCTGAAGCTCATCGCCAATTACGGCTCCGGTGTCGACAATGTGGATGTGGCAACAGCCCGGCAACGGGGCATTCTGGTGTCGAACACTCCCGGTGTGACCGTTGAGGATACGGCCGACATGACCATGGCGCTGATCCTCAGCGTCACCCGCCGCATTCCGGAGGGGCTGGCAGTCATGCAATCCGGCCAATGGAGCGGCTGGGCACCATCGGCGTTTCTTGGCGGACGGGTTGGCGGGCGGCGGCTTGGCATTCTGGGCATGGGGCGGATCGGACAGGCGACCGCGCGGCGCGCGCGGGCGTTCGGAATGCAGGTGCATTACCACAATCGCCAACGGCTCCGCCCGGAGATCGAGGAGCCACTGGAGGCGACATATTGGGAAAGCCTCGACCAGATGGTGAGCCGCATGGACGTGGTGTCGATCAACTGTCCGCACACGCCTTCGACCTTCCACCTGATGAACGCGCGTCGGCTGAAGCTGATGAAGCCGGGCGCAGTGATCGTGAACACCTCACGCGGGGAAGTGATCGACGAAAACGCCCTGACACGCCAACTCCGTGCAGGCGACTTGGCCGGGGCCGGGCTTGACGTGTATGAGCACGGGACCGAGGTGAACCCCCGCCTGCGCGAATTGTCGAACGTGGTTCTGCTGCCCCATATGGGGTCCGCCACAGTCGAAGGCCGCGCCGAGATGGGCGAGAAGGTCATCATCAACATCAAGACCTTCGCGGACGGCCACCGCCCGCCCGATCTGGTCGTCCCATCGATGCTGTGAGCGGTGTGGCGTCCGGTTCGCGGGGCGACTTATGAAACGCCAGATAGGCCCGCCCGTTGGGTGGCGCTGCGGCGGTTCAGCACTGGGCCAAATGGTAAAGCCACGCGCAGCTTCGCCTTCACCGCCAGCTGGCACGCCAAACCCTTGGGCACCGTTTCTCAAGTCCGCAAAGGTGCATCGAAGCCCACTGCGACGCACCCCCTGTGAGCGAGCCAGCGCGGCTTAAACATGCCCGCACTGCGTCCGGCAGCACCGCCGCGCGCCGTCTGAATTTCCCTGCCGATGCGGAACCTTCGCGACCCCTTCCGAGTTGTAAAACCAGACACTCACAGGAGGTTACCATGCTCGGTTGGGCTCTTACGTTCCTCGTCATCGCCATCATCGCCGGCATACTCGGTTTTGGTGGGATCGCGTCCGCTTCGGCAGGTATCGCACAGATCCTGTTCGTTGTGTTCCTTGTCCTTTTCGTCGTCGCACTGATCGCAAAATTCGTGCGTGGACGGCCTTCGGCCTGATGTGGCCGGACGGTGTAGGTCAGGACTGCATCACCTGAACATGACCCGGCTACACAATGTGCGGCCGGGGCTCCTAAATTTTTCACGCAATCAGGAGGAAATCCGATGAATTGGGATACTGTTGAAGGCAATTGGAAACAGATGAAGGGCAAGGCTCGCGAACAATGGGGCGACCTTACCGAAGACGATCTTGACCGGGCTGCGGGGAACCGCGAACAGCTCGAAGGCGTCATTCAGGAACGCTACGGCCAGACGCGCGAAGAAGCGAAAGCGTCCGTAGACCAGTGGCTGGAGCGCAATAGCTAAGCTTCGCAATCTGCCTTTGCGGAGCAGCTATCCGCTGCTTCACCGGGAACGGTCGCCTTGGGAGGGGCGGCCGTTTTCTATGACAGGGTTTCTGTGACGGGCCTCTGCGATCCGCCGGGGGTTGGACATCTAGGCTCCTCCCGCCATTCCCCATTCACTCTTGATCCGAGCGATCACACAGGGCAAGGCCATGGCTCCATCATCGAAGGAGCGCACGGCACATGGCCTTTTCACTCGCCACCTGGAACATCAACTCCGTCCGGCTGCGCGCCGAACTGGTCGCGCGACTGCTGCGCGAAGAACTTCCGGATGTGCTGTGCCTTCAGGAATGCAAAAGCCCGGTCGAGAAGATCCCCCATGACGTGTTCAAGGCCTTGGGCTACGAGCACATGGTCGCGCGCGGGCAGAAGGGCTATAACGGTGTGGCCATCCTGTCGAAGCTGCCGATCGAGGACGCGGGCGAGCAGGACTTCGCCGCGCTGGGACATGCGCGCCACGTTGCAGGGCGGCTGGAAAACGGGGTGACGATCCACAATTTCTATGTGCCTGCCGGTGGGGATGTGCCCGACCGCGAGGTGAACGTGAAATTTGGCCAGAAACTCGATTACCTGACCGAAATGCGGGACTGGTTTCACGCTGAACCGCCGCAGAAGGCGATCCTCGTCGGGGATCTAAATATCGCCCCGCGCGAAGATGACGTGTGGTCCCATAAGAAATTGCTGAAGATCATCAGCCACACCCCGACCGAAGTGGAGCATCTGGCACAGGTGCAAGATGCGGGCGCTTGGGTGGACATCACGCGGCAGGACATCCCTCAAGGCCAGCTCTACAGCTGGTGGTCCTACCGGGCGAAGGATTGGGACGGGGCGGATAAGGGCCGGCGGCTCGATCATATCTGGGCCACGCGGGACATCGCTGCTGCGGGCCATTCCAGCCGCGTGCTGCGCCCCGTGCGGGGTTGGGAAAAGCCGTCGGATCACGCGCCGGTCTTTGCCAGCTTCGACCTTTAGGCGCTGCCGGGGCGCGACGGGGGGCGGCGGGGGCACGTCTTGCAACAATGCGATGTTTACTCCATCTACCATAGGCAACTGACAGCTTATCCGAGGGAGCCTTTCTGATGCTGGAATTCGGCCAGAGCCCCGCCGCACCCACCCCGGGTGACGCGCAGACCGACCTTATCAAGGACGGCACCGAAGCGACTTTCATGGCCGACGTGGTCGAAGCCTCGCAGGAGGTGCCGGTCATCGTGGATTTCTGGGCGCCATGGTGCGGCCCGTGCAAGACGCTGGGCCCCGCGCTTGAGGCGGCCGTGACGGCAGCCAAGGGCAAGGTCCGCATGGTCAAGATCGACGTGGACCAGAACCAGCAGGTCGCAGCGCAACTGCGGGTGCAATCGATCCCGACGGTCTATGCCTTCCATCAGGGTCAACCTGTGGATGGCTTTCAGGGGGCAGTATCGCCAGGCGAAATCACAGCCTTTGTCGAGCGCGTTGCCGCGCTGGCTGGCGATGGGGGTTTGGCAGATGCCATCGAGGCGGCTGAGACCATGCTGACCGAAGGTGAGGCCGCCGATGCCGCCGAAACCTTTGCCGCGATCCTCGAAGAAGACCCCGCCAATGCCGCAGCCTATGGCGGCTTGATCCGCGCGCATCTGGCGATGGACCAACTCGAACAGGCCGAAGCGCTGGTGCAGGACGCCCCCGCCGCCATTTCCGGCAGTGCCGAGGTCGAAGCCGCCCGCGCCCAGATCGCGCTGTTACGTCAGGCTGAAAACGCCGGTCCCACCGCTGAATTGCAGGCCCGTGTCGACGCCGATCCTGACGACCTGCAGGCCCGCTATGACTATGCGCAGGCGCTGCATGCCGCCGGTCAGGTCGAAGACGCCGTCGATCAACTGCTTGAGGTCTTCCGCCGCGACCGCGAGTGGAATGACGCGGCTGCGAAAACGCAGCTTTTCACCATTTTCGACGCGCTGAAACCGCAGGATCCGATCGTGTTGAAGGGCCGGCGCAAGCTGTCCTCGATGATCTTCGTCTGAACCTGCCATAACCCGCCTCCCTTGCCGTTGTCGCGCGTGGGGGGCGGGCTAGTTCTCTCTCATGTTTTCCGCTGCTGACCTGCCGGCGTCTATCCCGGTCTTCCCTCTCCCCGGCGCGCTGCTTTTGCCGCGCGCGCGTTTGCCGCTGCACATTTTCGAGCCGCGCTACCTTGCGATGCTCGACGATACGCTAAAGACCAGCCATCGGCTGATCGGCATGGTGCAACCGTTGCAAACCCCCGAAGGGCGCGAGAACCGCCTGCATCGGATCGGCTGCGCCGGGCGCGTCACCGGGTTTTCCGAAACCGAAGACGGGCGCTACATGATTACGCTCAGCGGCATTTCCCGGTTCCGCATGACCCGCGAGGTCGAAGGCTTCGCACCCTATCTAAAGGCCGACGCCGATTGGGCCGGATTTGACCGCGACCTTGGCCGGATCGAACATGATCCCGAATTGGACCGGGATGGGTTCTTGAACCTTCTGAGCCGCTATTTCGCCGCGCAGGAGCTGAACACCGACTGGGATAGCCTGCATGAGGCCGACGAGGAGTTGTTGATCAATTCCATCTCGATGCTGTGCCCCTTCGATGTAGAAGACAAACAGGCACTGCTCGAGGCGCCGGACCTTGTCACACGGCGCGAAACCTTGACCACTTTGCTAGAATTTGCCCTGCGGGGCGGCGATGAGGAACGACTGCAATGACCGACAATTCTGCACAGGCCAACCCGTCCCCGGAGCATCACGCGGATGGTGTGCCGAAGTTCGACCGCCGCATGCTGGAAAGCCTCGTCTGCCCGCGCACGCAGCAGGTGCTGATCTATGACGCCCAAGCGCAGGAGCTGATTTCACGCGCCGCGCATCTGGCCTATCCGATCCGCAACGGCATTCCGGTCATGCTGGTGGATGAGGCGCGCGAGATCGACTGATCCCGCCCGCCTCGGTCCCGTTTGGGTAGTTAAATCAGGCCTTCGGCGCGGAACAGATCCGCAAGGCTGGTTTCCGGGCGCGCGCCGAAATGGCCGATCACCTCGGTCGCCGCGATACAGCCCATGCGCCCGCAGGTTTCCAGCGGCTGACCATTGGCCAGACCATAGAGGAAGCCAGCGGCGAATTGATCGCCCGCCCCCGTGGCATCGACCGGAACCTGCCGTGTGACGGGCACGGAAATCCGCTCCTCCCCCCGAATGAGCAGCACGTCATCGCCGGAACGGGTGCAGACCGCCAATCGAGTGTCCTGCGCGGCGCGGTCCAGCGCGGTGTCGAGGTCGCAATCGTAGAGCGCTTCCCATTCCTGCCGGTTGCCGATCACATAGTCGAGTTCACGCACCAGCCGCTGGAAATCTTCGCGGTGGCGCGTGGCGCAGAACGGATCCGACAGTGCGATCCCCGCCTGCCCGCCTGCCGCCCGACAGACCGAAGCGGCCCGCTCGAACGCGGCTTTGCCCTGCGGCTTGTCATATAGGTAGCCTTCGAGAAACAGGATCTCCGTGCCGCCCGCGACGGCATCGGTCACGTCATCGGGCCCCAGATCGGCAGAAATCCCAAGATAGGTGTTCATCGAACGCTCGCCGTCGCCTGACACGAAGATCATCGACCGCGAGGTCGGCAAGTCCGCTCCTGCCACCGGCGCATTGACGAAATCCGTGCCGCCATCCGACATGCTGCTGGCATAGAACTGCCCCAGTGCATCATCGGCCACACGCCCGATAAAGCCGGTCTTCAGCCCCAGATTGCCCAAGCCCGCCAGCGTATTGGCGACCGAACCGCCCGCAGCCTGACGCCGCTCGGTCATTGCGCCATACAGAAGCTCGCCGCGATCGCGTTCGACCAGTTGCATGATGCCCTTCTGGATACCCATCAGGTCCAGAAAGCTGTCATCGCATTGGGTCAGCACGTCGACGATGGCGTTGCCGATGCCGACGACGCGGTAGGTCTTGTCACTCATTGGGTCTTGTCCTCGAATAGGCAGATGTCGCGGATCAGGCAGGTCGGGCATTGCGGCTTGCGCGCCTTACAATGGTAGCGGCCATGCAGGATCAGCCAGTGATGGGCGTGATGTTGGTATTCGGCGGGCACTTGGTCTTCGACGTTGCGCTCGACAGCGACAACATCGCGCCCCGGTGCCAGCCCGGTGCGGTTGGCCACGCGGAAGATATGCGTATCGACCGCCTGCGCCGGATAGCCCCACCACATGTTCAGAACCACATTGGCGGTCTTGCGCCCCACACCGGGCAAAGCCTGCAACGCGGCGCGGCTGGATGGCACGACGCCGTCATGCTCCTCGACCAGAATACGCGACAGCTTCATCACGTTCTTGGCCTTGTTGCGGTAGAGCCCGATGGTCTTGATATGCTCGATCAGAGCGGCCTCGCCCAGTTCCAGCATCTTCTCCGGCGTGTCGGCGATTTTGAACAGCTCGCGCGTGGCGCGGTTCACCCCGGCATCGGTCGCCTGCGCCGACAGCGCCACCGCCACGACAAGCGTATAGGCGTTGACGTGGTCGAGCTCACCCTTCGGCTCGGGCTCGGCCTCGTGGAAGCGTCGGAAGATCTCGACAATGTCGGCATAGGGCAATTGCGGGGTCATGCGGCTTGTTGGCACGGGTTTGCGGGGCGCACAAGCCGCCGGGCGGGCCCCGCCTGCGCAAACCGCAGGAAACGGGTCGCGCCGCTCGGGGTCGCTGCGGTATTGTGGGCGTGTGCAGACACAGGATCGCTCCATGCCCGACGGCCGCCCCACCCCCGAATTATCCGCATACCATTACGGCGTGATGCGCCGCGCGCTCGACATCATCGACGCGGGCGGACCCGGCCTGATGCTGGATGACCTGTCGGCGCAGATCGGGATGAGCCCCGCCCATTTTCAGCGGGTGTTCAGCACATGGGTCGGCGTCTCGCCCAAGCGCTACCAGCAATATCTAACGCTCGACCTCGCCCGCCATCTGCTGCGCGAGCGCTGCACGACCTTAGAGACGGCGAACCAACTGGGCCTGTCGGGGAGCGGACGGCTGCATGACCTGTTTCTGCGGTGGGAGGCGATGACACCGGGCGATTACGCGGCGGGCGGCGCCGGGCTGACGCTGCATTCGGGGTGGTTCGACAGTCCGTTCGGCGAGGTGCTGGCGTTAGGAAGTGATCGTGGGCTGTGCGGCTTGGGCTTTTCCGCCGAGACCGGGCGCGACGCGACTTACGCCGATCTGTGCGGACGCTGGCCCGCCGCGCGGATTGTGGAGGATCCCGCCGCCATTGCGCCGTGGGTTGAGGCTGCGTTCTCAGACGGAAAAGCACCGCTCCACGCCATTGGCGCACCGTTCCAGATCAAGGTCTGGGAGGCACTGTTGGCGATTCCTTCGGGACATGTGACGACCTATGGCGCCATCGCAGAGGCGATCGGCTCCCCCAAAGCGGTGCGCGCGGTGGGCACCGCCGTCGGGCGCAACCCGATTTCGTGGCTGATTCCCTGTCACCGCGCGATGCGAAAATCCGGCGGCCTGGGCGGCTATCACTGGGGGCTCCCGGTAAAGCGCGCGATGCTGGCATGGGAATCCGCCCGATTTGAGGCCTGACACACCGCTGATATTGCATAACAGCCTCTAAACCGCGGACACAGTCGACAGGGGCCCGGTGATCCATCGCCGAGCCGCCCGATTCCCAAGCGAATTCACGCCGAACGCCAGAAAATGTGAGTTTGCACGGGAACCGGACACCGTATTTAGCGGTTGATCAATGAACTTCGACAACGAGGCTGACAGATGACGTTTAAGTATTCCCTCGCCGCCGTGACCCTCGGCGCGCTCACCCTTTCCGCCTGTGCACCGGGTATGTATGGCACCGGCGATCCTGCCTATGAGCGTGACAAGACCCGCAACGGCGCGCTTGCCGGGGCCGTTCTTGGCGCTGCTGCCGGTGTGGCCGTGGGCGATGACGAGGAAGAGCGTCGCCGTGGTGCCGCCATTGGTGCACTTGTCGGTGCTGGCGCAGGTGCCGCTATCGGCGCACAGCTTGACCGTCAGGAAGCCGAGCTGCGCGCCCAGCTCGATGCCAATGGCACCCAGATCGTCAACACCGGCGACTCGCTGGTCGTGACCATGCCGCAAAACATCCTTTTCGCCACCGACAGCTATTCCGTCCGTGCCGATCTTCAGGATGACCTGCGCGCCGTCGCGAGCAGCCTGCAGCGCTACCCCAACAGCGTCGTGGATGTGGTCGGTCACACCGACAACACCGGCGAAGCCGCGTATAACCAGCAGCTCAGCCAGCGTCGTGCGCAGGCCGTTGCGTCTGTGTTGACCAGCTCCGGCGTCGCCGGCAGCCGCGTTCGCGTCATCGGTCGCGGTGAAGACCAGCCGGTCGCCTCGAACCTGACCGTTGATGGCCGCGCACAAAACCGCCGGGTTGAGATCATCATTCGCCCGACCCAGTAAACAACCGCGTCGTTTCGCGAGGAACACGTTTACGAACGATTTTGAAGGCCGCCGGACATGTCCGGCGGCCTTTGTCGTTGGGCCCGCGCTGGTCCCGATGAAAACCGGCTGCTTTTGCAGCGGCGCATGTCAGGCTAGAACGATCCAACCGCCGCAGGAGGGATCATGCCGTTCGAGCCTATCGCACCCGAAAAACGTGCCGACGCCGTCATTCGGCAGATCGAGTTGCTGATCCTGCGTGGCGTGCTGCGCCCCGGCGAACGGCTCCCGCCCGAGCGTGACCTGGCCGAGCGCATGGCGGTCTCCCGCCCCTCGCTGCGCGAAGCACTGGCCAGCCTGCAGGAGCGCGGATTGCTGACCACCCGACCCAGTGCCGGAATCTTCGTCGCGGAGGTGCTGGGCTCAGCATTTTCCGAGCCATTGATCGCGCTTTTCGGTGCACATGAGGAAGCCGTGCTCGATTATGTGAGCTTCCGGCAGGATCTGGAATGTATGGCCGCTGAACGCGCCGCGCGCACCGGATCTGACACGGATCTGGCGCTGATCGACGCGGTGTTCACCCGGATGGAGGCCGCCCATCAGCGCCGCCGCCCGGACGACGAAGCCCGCCTTGATGCCGAATTCCACATGGCCGTCGTCGAGGCCGGTCACAACGTCATCATGCTGCACATGATGCGGTCGATGTTCGCGCTGCTGCGCGAGGGCGTGCTCTATAATCGGCAAACCTTGTTCCGGCAGCGCGCCACCCGCAGCGCGCTGCTCGACCAGCACCGCGCGATCCGTGATGCCATCCTTGCCCGCGATGCCGACGCGGCGCGCGAGGCGATGCATATCCATCTGGGTTTCGTGGAGGCCGGGCTGCTTGAGGCCGGGCGCAAGGCGCAGAATGAGGACACGGCGCGCAAGAAGCTGGAGCGTGAGGAGGACCGCTGAAGCGGGCTGATGGGCAGCCGGAGGTTGGTGCGGGCCCAGGCCGTCGCTTTACCGGGACGCCTAAAACAAAAAAGGCGGCCTCAACGGACCGCCTTATTCATATTCTTGTCTCTAAACCGGCCCTAGCTGCTGCTGCCCGGTCCGAAGGGGCGGCACTCGGTGCCGCGCGCTTCCATCCGGCGGCAGGCGAGTTCGGCCTGTTCCTGACTTAGCCCAAGGAAGTTGGCATCATACCCGGTGGGACGGCGCACGACCTTGCGAAGCGACCCCTGCAATGTCGCCATTTCCTTCAGCGCGGTCTTCAGCAAAACGCGCTCGGCTTTGTATTGCGAAGGGTAGCTGCCAACATTGACGCCCCAATGCTTGGTCCCGGAGGTCGAGATGCGCGTGACAATCTCCTGCTCTGCGGCCATCTCCCCACGGGGCAGCGCGATGGGCTGTGGCACGAGCGCCGCCATCTGCACCGAACTTGTGTCGAGCGAGATATTCTCAGGGCGCGGCATCGGCACGGTATCGGCCAGTTCAAGCGGCGCTGTGTTTGGCGTCGGTGCCGCAGGCGCGGCTGCGATCTGGGCGTTTTGCACCGCGACGGCGGCCATGCGCGGGTTCGGCATCGGGCGGGTGCCCAGCGTCACCACGGCCAGTTCGGTCGCGTCTGCGGCGATCGCGGGGGCAGCGGTGGCTTCCGCCAGCGCCAGTTCGGTCGCTGAGCCGGCCTGCTCCGGTGCGGTGTCGGCAGCGGCGACCTGCGCCTCGGCGATCTCGGCCACGGCATCGTTGATCTCGTCCTGCATCGCCAGCAACAGCGTCTCAGGCGGGGCTTGCAGCTTGCGGCCCGGATTGGGTTCGGGACGGATCGAGCGTGCGACGGCCAGTTCGACATTGATCGCCTTACCTGCCGCACGCGTCACAATATTGGGGCTGCTAGGCTCAGGGGGGAGCGCCGCGTAATTCAGCGCGGCGGGCTTGCGGATCGCCACACGGGTCGGTGCGCGTTTGAAGCCCAGATCCAGAAGCTCAGCCACCCGCTGGTTGCGCCAAGGGGTCGAACGGCCACCAAACACGGTGGCAATGATGCGTTCATTGCCGCGCTGTGCGGATGCAACGAGGTTGAAACCTGCGGCGCGGGTATAGCCGGTCTTGATCCCGTCGGCGCCCTCGTAGGCGGCCAGAAATTTGCGGTTCGTGTTGGCCACTTCGCGGACGCCCGCATTGGTCGAGCGGCGCGAGAACAGGTTGTAATATTCGGGGAAGTCGAAAAACAGGTGCCGGCCCAGCAGGGTCATGTCACGAGCGGTCGACAGATGGCCCTCTTCGGTCAGGCCATGCGCATTTTTGAACGTGGTGCGCGTCATGCCCATTGCCTTGGCCGTGCGGTTCATGCGGCGGGCGAAAGCGGCCTCGCTCCCGGAAACGGCCTCGCCCAGGGCGGTGGCCGCGTCATTGGCTGATTTCACCGACGCTGCACGGATAAGGTAGCGCAGTTCAATCGACTGCCCGGCCCGCAGGCCCAGCTTCGAGGGCGGCTCATTCGCGGCGTGCTGGGAAATCTTCACTTTGGTGTCGAGCGTCAGTTCGCCCCGACGGACAGCATCAAAGGTGATGTAGAGCGTCATCATCTTGGTCAGCGATGCCGGGTGCAGCCGCGAATCCGCATTTTCGGAATGCAGCACCTCACCGGATCGCGCATCGATCACCAACGCCGCATAGGGCGCTGCATGCGATCGCAGGCTGATTCCAAATAAAGTGAGAACGAATAGGATCGAGAATAGCCCTAAACGGCTTCCATGCCCGAGTGTCATCGCGCCTGCCCTCTTTTCACTGCCTCTCGCCGCCCCGTTTGCCGGAGTCGGCATTGATTAAGGCAAGGCTAACACGAAAAAGATATCCACGAAACTGCGCAAAAAACAAATGCTCTTTGCATTTATTCACAGGCCACAAAATGTAGGTGAGCTAACGACGCGAGCCACCAAATCAGCCTATGTCAGCAACCAGTTCCGATAATTCGCTCAGACTGGAAAGTTCCATAAAACGTGCATGTCCTGTCGGATGCGGCGCATGTTCCAGCGCCCAGCCAAGCTCATGGGGCACATAAACACCCCATCCGCCTGCGTCCAACGCGGGCACGACGTCGGATTTCATTGAATTGCCAATCATCATGGCGTGCTCCGCGCCGTCACCGTGGCGCGCAAATATCCGGCGATAGCTGGCCTCGGTCTTGTCCGACACGATCTCCACCCCGTCGAACAATTCGCCCAAGCCGGATTGCGCCAGTTTGCGCTCCTGATCCAGCAGATCACCTTTGGTAATCAACACCACCGTATGACTGTCGGTCACCGCCTCGACCGCCTCGCGGGCATGGGGGAGAAGTTCGATCGGGTGTGCCAGCATGTCCTGCCCCGCCTCCAAGATCGCGCGGATGACCTCCGCCGGGACCTGCTCCTCGGTTACCTCGATGGCCGTTTCGATCATCGACAGGACGAATCCTTTGATGCCGTAGCCGTAACGCCCAAGGTTGCGCCGCTCCGCCGCCAACAGCCGCGCATCCAGATGCGCAGCCTCGGCGTGATCAGCCAGAAGTTCTGCGAACCGGGCCTGTGTCAGTTTGAAAAATCGCTCGTTATGCCACAGCGTGTCATCGGCATCGAAGCCGATTGTCGTAAGTTTGCGCATGTCTCGCGACCCTCCTTTGGCCACCGCCCCTTTTCAGCGGTGCAGTCGCGGTTATATAAAGAGCCCGACGAACCCGCCACCAGCCCCCTGCAAGGCCCCATAATGGCCCGGCTCGACCAATCAGGAGTGTGCACGCCCGTGACCCTTCCGGCCTTTGACATCAGTATGGCAGACGCGCCCGGCAAGACCGATGACGAAACCGGCGTGATCCAGAAGACCAAGCCCAAAACGCAGAAGCCGCCGCTTTACAAGGTGCTGCTGCTGAATGACGACTACACGCCGATGGAATTCGTCGTGCATGTGCTGGAGCGGTTTTTCGGCATGACCCATGCCCAGTCGTTCGAGTTGATGTTGGTGGTCCACAAGAAGGGCGTTGCGGTTGTCGGCGTGTTCAGCCACGAGGTTGCCGAAACCAAGGTGGCGCAGGTGATGGATTTCGCCCGACGTCACCAGCACCCGCTGCAATGCACCATGGAAAAGGAATAAGGCCTGGCTGCGTAGATCGCGCCCGGCTCTGCTCATGACCAATCCCAGACTGTCCCTCGCGCTGGCCTCCGGCGCGGTCACCCTGCCCGACACCGGCCGGATTTTGATCCTGCGCCCTACCGCTGACATCGACACGGATGGGCTGCCGCGCGACCGCTGCCTGATCGTCCACGGGTTCCGCCCCGAGCATGACGCGTGGGAGGCCGATGGCTGGCAGGTTGCGCCCACCCTGCCCGACGGCGAGGATTTCGCCGCCGCCGTGGTGTGCCTGCCTCGCTCCAAGTCCCAAGCCCGCGCCATGATCGCCCGCGCCGCGTCCCGCGCGCCTGCGCTGGTCATCGACGGCCAGAAAACCGATGGCATCGACAGCTTGCTGAAGGACATGCGCAAGCGCGGCGAGGCCGGGATGCCGTTCTCGAAGGCGCATGGCAAGACCTTCGCCTTTGCCCCCGCCGCGGGGGCGCTGGACGATTGGCAGCTGCCGGACTTCACGCGGATCGACGATGACTGGATTACCGCGCCCGGCGTGTTCTCTGCCGATGCACCCGATCCCGGCTCGGTCCAGTTGGCACAGGCGTTTGGCGGACAGCTTAATGGCCGGGTGGCCGATCTGGGCGCAGGCTGGGGCTATCTTGCTCCCGCGCTGCTGCGCAACGAGAAGCTGCGCGAATTGGTACTGGTCGAAGCCGAGCACGCCGCCCTGGAAGCCGCGCGTCAGAACATTAGCGATCCCCGCGTGCGGTTCGAATGGGCCGATGCGACCCGGTTTACCGATGCTGCCGCGTTTGATCACGTTGTCACGAACCCGCCCTTCCACACCAGTCGCGCCGCCGATCCATCGCTGGGCGCGGGCTTCATCGCCGCCGCCGCGCGGCTGCTGAAACCGGCGGGGTCCCTCTGGCTGGTCGCGAATCGGCACCTTCCTTACGAAAAGCCCCTGTCGGAGGCATTTGCCGAACTGCGGGATCTGGGCGGTGACACTCGGTTCAAACTGTATCTTGCCAAACGCCCGCTGAAACGCGGCGCAGGCGGCGGCTCTCGTCAGTCGCGCTGATTTCACCTAGTCTTTGCCTACGGTAGCCAAGGGAGCCTTGAGCCTATGAGTTTTTCCATTGCGGGAAAGACCGCCATCGTGACCGGGGCCGCCAATGGCGTCGGCCTCGCCATCGCCCGGCATTTTGTCGATCAGGGTGCCAATGTTATGTTCGCGGACATGGACGAAGGCGCGCTGCGCAAGGAGATCGATCGCGACACTGGCGAAGAGGGCTCCAAACGCGCCTTTACCGGTGATCTGCGCGAGAAGCTGACGCAGGCCAATCTGCTATCCGCCACCATCGACGCCTTTGACCGGGTCGATATTCTGGTCAATGCCAGCCGGCAAATGGCCACGTCTGACCCGCTTGATCCCGATAATGACTGTGTCGAGACGCTGATCGATCAGAATGTGATCCTGTCGCTGCGGCTGACCCAACTGGTCGCGAAGCGGATGATAAAACAGGCTGAGATCGACGACCGCGAGGATGGTCCCTTGGGCGCGATCGTCAACCTGTCCTGCATCGCCGCAAGGCGGACCAACCCGACGCTACTGGGCTATTCAATGGCCTCGGCGGCGCTGGACCAGATGACCCGGTCCATGGCGGTCGCGCTGGCGCCCAACCGCATTCGGGTCAACGCAGTGGCATTTGGGTCGGTCATGTCGCAAAGCCTGAAGACCGCGCTGAAGGAAAATTCCGAATATCGCGGACAGATCATGGACCACACCCCAATGGCCCGCATCGCGAAGCCACAGGAACTGGCCGAGGCGGTGCAGTTTCTAGCGTCCGAAGGCGCGGGGTTCATGACCGGCCAGATCGTCACTGTCGATGGCGGGCGCACCCTGCTCGATGCTGTGCGCGCACCGATCCACTAAGCGCGCCCTTCCCGTCAGCTCGCCGGGTAGCGGGCCTGACAACTGGCGACCTGCGCGCGGGCGCGATCCTGCAACTGATCGCGCTTGTCCATCAATTGGTCAAGCTTGCGCCGTTCCGCGCCCAGGTCGATTGCGACCGGGCGTTCGCGGGTGACGCTGCGGGTTTCAGGACAGAAACTGCCAATGGCGCGGATCCGGCCTTTGTCGTCCCGCACATGGCGGGTGCAGTAGCGGCGGGTCGTGCGCAGCTGCTGCTCGCGCTCCAGCCCATAGCCGCGATCAATATTGCCGCGGGTTTCGGCAATCAGGCTATCGACCACCACCAGATCCCGCTGCGCGGCATCCAGACATTGTTGCCGCGGCGTAGCACAGGCCGCCAACGCCCCCGTCATGGCCAGCATCAGGGCAAATTTCGCATACATGGCAGTCCTCCGTGCGATCCGCTGTGGATCTTGCATCATAATGTATTTCGCCCGCGACGATTTGCCAAACGGCTGTGAACTGGCCCAGTGCCGCGGTGCGTGCTAGCCCCTGCGCGCACCGATCAACGGAGAGCTGTGATGACCGACCGTTCGACCCCCTCCCCCGACACCACCGCTCAGGCGGGCCCGGCACCGGAATTCCACGACGAACGCGCCCGCGCCGCCGCGTGGTTTCGCGAGTTGCGCGACCGCATTGTCGCGGCGTTCGAGGCATTGGAGGACAGCCAGCAAACCGGTCCTTTTGCAGACCTTGCGCCGGGCCGCTTTGAGGTGAGCGAGACCCGTCGCCGGTCCGAGGACGGATCGGATGCCGGCGGTGGTTTGATGAGCGTCATGCGCGGCGGACGGGTGTTCGAAAAGGTTGGCGTCAATGTGTCTACCGTGCACGGCACATTGGCCCCGCGGGCGCAGGCCGCCATGGCCGCGCGCCGCGATCTGCCGGGCCTTGCTGACGATCCGCGATTCTGGGCCTCGGGGATCAGCCTTGTGGCGCATATGCAGAACCCCCACACCCCCGCCGTGCATATGAACACGCGCATGTTCTGGACCCCGCATGGCTGGTGGTTCGGCGGTGGCGCGGATTTGAACCCGTGCCTCGAATACGCTGACGACACCGCCGCGTTTCATGCCGCGTTGAAAGCCGGATGCGACCCCCATGACCCGGACTATTACGACCGGTTCAAAGCATGGGCGGACGAATATTTCTACATCCCCCATCGCAACCGGGCGCGCGGCGTGGGCGGCATTTTCTACGACGATCTGTGCACCGGCGATTGGGAGGCCGATTTCGCGTTTACCCGCTCCGTTGGCTCCGCCTTTCTGCCCGCGTTTCTGCCCGTCACCGAGACCCGCCGCGATACCCCGTGGACGGAGGCGGACAAGGACGCCCAGTTGGTGCATCGCGGCCTCTATGCCGAATACAACCTCGTCTATGACCGCGGCACGAAGTTCGGCTTGGAAACCGGCCATGACGCGAACGCCGTGCTGATGTCCCTGCCGCCGTTGGCGAAATGGGTGTGACAGCACCAAGGTGAGACACCTGCCCCCAGAGCACTACTCCGATAAGCGCCAAAGACGGGCCCAAAGGCCCGCCTTAAATCCCGTCTTATAAGGATCGGATCAGCCGCCGATTGTCGGAAGCTCGACCTGCCAGAAGAACGTCTCGCCCGAGCTGTCGTCCACGCCGTCATTGTCGGTTGAAACGAACATCGCACCGGCGGGGGTGATTGCCAGACCCTCGACCTTATCGACCACATAGCCGCCCTGTGCCTTCAGGTCGGGGATCAGATCGTAGGCTTCGGTCTTGGTGACCACGGGCAGATCGCCGCCCAGCGGGGCCGGGACCAGATCGGCGGCGGGAACGGTGTAGATCTTCTTGATCCGGGCCGCGTCTCCGATCTGGTTGTCGCGCTCTATGATATAGACGGTATCTCCCTGTGCCACGATCTCGGACAGGCCGACCCAACCGGCCTCGGCGCGGTCCAGCGGGTAGTGCACCGCGCCCCATTCCCCAGTGGCCGGGGTGTAGGCGACCAGCTTGACCATGCCTTGGGCATCGTCGTCCCATTCGCGCTGCACGGCCATCCACAGCGTGTCTCCGACCCAGGTCACGCCCTCAAAGCCGTAGCGCTGCTCGACCGCGATGAGCTCCGCCGGGATGCCGATCTCTTCGACAATCTCGCCCGCCCCATTCACATGAACCAAAGCATGCGGCACCAAGCGGTCGCTGCGCCCTTCGGAGGCCAGCCAGAAGCCGCCCTCGCCATCCGTGGTGATGCCTTCAAGGTCGAGCTTCTGCGCGGGCATACCCGCACGGGTCACCGGCGTCGCGGCAGTGATGCGCGCCGGCGTCGCGGTGGCGTCGATGGTAAAGATCGTGGGCTGATAGCCGTAGAAGCTGTCATTGACCGCGTAGATCGTGCCTTCGGCCTCCCGGTCCGCGACCATGCCGGAAATCGCGCCCCAACCGATCAGCGTCTCGGCGCCTTCGGAGGTCAGCTGCGGATAGGTCGGCGCGCCTTCGCGATACTGATAAATCATGACATGCGCACGCACGCCGCCATCCTCGATCAGGTCGGTTTCATTGGCGGAGACCAGCAGATTGCGGTCGGGCAGCGCGACGTAGCCTTCGGGCCCGATGCCGGAGGGCAGGATCTGCCGCAGCTCCGGCGCTGTGGGATCGGTCACGTCATAGACCCCCACGGCGGAGCCGCGCTCGGAGCCGACAAACACCAGCGGCGTGCCGTCGAAAGTCGCCGTTTCGATGCTTTCGGGTTCAACCCCTTTCGCGTCGGAGCGTTTGTCCGGGTAATGGCCGATTTGCACCAGCGCATGTTCAAAGCTGGCGCCGCTTTCGTAGACCTCGGTGCCGTCCTTGGCAAAGATCGTCCAGCCGCGGGTGCCGCCGTCCATATCGCCCTCATTGGCGGTGGCGAAATGGGTGTCGTCGATCCATTTCACCGCGTCAGGCTCGCGAAGCCGGCCCGGTTGGCTTTCGGTGAAAAGCAGCGCGCCGCGCTCATCCGTCGCGTCGATACCGTCCAGATCCACCGCGCCGGCGGAAAAATCGGCAATCACCTCGCCCGCGCGAGACACGATGACGAGGTGGTTGTTTTCCTGCATCGTCACCACGGTTTCACCGGCGGCGTTGGTATCCACGAATTCAGGCTCGGGGTCTTCGGGCGACACATCGGCGAGCCAGGTCAGGTCCACCCGGCGCAGACTGTCACAAGCCAGATCGGCTCCAATCACGTCGATCTGCACGAGGAAACCGGCGGGCATTTGCCCGGTGCGACCGTCGCCTGCATCCTCGTCCCGCTCGTTTTCAATCGCGACGGAGATGAATGTGCCATCCTTCGCCATTGCGATGCTATCGGGCTGCCCGCCCAGATCGCAGGTCGACACGACGTCGCGCGTGGTCATGTCGAGAACGCTCAAGTGGCCCGACGGATCGGTATAGCTTTCGGAGGTGTTCACCCCGATGAACGCCCGCCCGCCCAACACGGCAACGGAAGTCGGCTCCCCCTGCATGTCGGTATTGCCCAGCGGCGCGGGGGCTGCGGGATCGGTGATGTCGATCAGGCCCACGGCCCCCAGCGGGCTGTCCGTATAGATCAGCGTCATGCCATCTTCGGAGGCGGCGATGATCTCGGCAGAGGTTTCGCGCGTCGTGTCCTCGCCCTCGGCCATATTGGTGGGCGTGGCGAAGCTGGCGATGCGGGCGAAGTTCATCTCGGCCTGCGCGGCACCGGCGCAAAGCGCGATGACGGAAGCGGCGGTGATCGGTTTGAGCATGTAGTAAGTTCCCGGTTCAATTTGACCTGTCCTGTCCGGGCGAGGAAGTGGCGGCAGTCTGTAACAGCCACGCGACAGACGCGTAATGCGCAGGTGAATTCTCACCGCCATGAGATCCCCGCGGCGTCGCCACAATGTCGCCCCGACAGGATGGCAATTTGCGAGTCACCGTTTACCAGTTTGGCCCCGGAGGACCCCCGTTATGGAAAGTAAGACGATCCGCCACACCGCATCGATGTTGATGACAGCCACGATCATTTTGCTTTGCATACCCGAGGCCGCTGGCCTGTTCGTATTCGGCTTTGGCATCGCGGGGCTGCCTTATCTGGTGCTTGTGGCGCTGATCTTTTTCGGGACATGGGCTCTGGCCGATCATCAAGGCCGCGCGCTGATCCAACTGCGCAATGCCCAACATGCCAGCGGGCGTGACATTGAACGCACCCGCGATGTCGCCTTCCGCGCCGTGGCCGAAGCCTTCGATCTGGACCTGCAAAAGCTGACCGCAGATGACCTTGCCTCCTATGGCGGCCTTCAGGTGGTGCTGGACCGATGCAAACGGTTGAACCGATCGATCCGCCGCCCCTTGGGGAAGCTCTGCCTTAGCTTCTTGCTTGAAGGTTTGGCGGAGCGGACCGGACGGCGCTTTGGCTGACGCCAGCCAGATCTGTCACCCGATCACACGCCAAGAAAAAGCCTGACCCCTGTAAGGATCAGGCCGACAGGCGCGCCCGGACTGGACGCGCCTATTCACAATTTTACGCTTAGATGGCGAGGCAGGTGTATTTCATCTCGAGGAAATCCTCGATCCCGTGGCGGGAGCCTTCGCGGCCCAGACCAGACTGCTTGACCCCCCCAAAGGGCGCGGCCTCGGTCGATATGATGCCGGTATTGACCCCTACGATGCCATATTCCAGCCCCTCGTTCACCCGCGTGATCCGCCCCACATCGCGGGCGTAGAAATATGCGGCGAGGCCAAAGATCGTGTCATTCGCGTAGCTCAACGCGTCCTCTTCGGTCTCGAACTTGAACAGCGGCGCCATCGGGCCAAAGGTTTCTTCCTGTGCGAACACCATATCCTGCGTTGCGCCTGTGATGATCGTCGGCTGGAAAAATGTCCCGCCCTTCTCGTGGCGATCCCCGCCCAGCACGACGTCGCCGCCTTTGGAGCGCGCGTCCGCAATATGCTCCTCAACCTTCTCGACCGCCTTTTCAGTGATCAGAGGGCCGAAATCCGTATTTGCGTCAAAGCCGTCGCCGACCTTCATCTCGCTGACCTTCTCGGCAAACCGCTTGGCAAAGTCGTCGTAGATGCCGGCTTGCACATAGATCCGGTTCGCACAGACGCAGGTCTGGCCGTTATTGCGGAATTTGCACGCGATGGCGCCGTCCACCGCCGCCTCCAGATCGGCATCGTCGAATACGATGAACGGCGCGTTGCCGCCCAATTCCATCGAGCATTTCATCACCTGTTCGGCGGCCTGCGACAGCAAAATGCGCCCAACAGGGGTGGAGCCGGTGAAGGTCAGCTTGCGCACCTTGTGGTTCTCGCAAAATTCCTTGCCAATGTCGGAGGAGCTCGACGAGGTCACGATCGAGAACAGCCCTGCAGGCAGGCCCGCGCGCTCCGCCAGAACCGCCAAGGCAATGGCCGAAAGCGGCGTCTCGGAAGCAGGCTTGCCAACGAAGGAACATCCTGCCGCCAGTGCTGGCGCGCATTTTCGGGTAATCATCGCGTTCGGGAAATTCCACGGGGTGATCGAGCCTACGACCCCCACCGGCTGCTTGATGACGCTCAGTCGCAGGTTGGGCTGATGGCCGGGAAGGGTTTCGCCGTAGACACGCTTGGCCTCCTCCGCGAACCATTCGATAAAGGACGCGCCATAGGCGATCTCGCCCTTCGCTTCCGCCAGCGGCTTGCCCATTTCGGCGGTCAGGATCGCGCCCAGATCATCCTGCGCGGCCATCATCAAATCGAACCATTTGCGCAGCACCCCGGCGCGGTCCTTGGCGGTGCGGGCGGCCCATTCCTTGCCCGCTTTCTCCGCCGCGTCGATGGCCCGGGCGGTCTCGGCACGGCCCAGATCCGCGACACAGGCCAGCAATTCGCCCGTAGCCGGGTTGCGCACCTCGAAGGTGCCGCCATCGTCGGCCGCGATCCATTTCCCTGCAACATAGGCTTTATCCGTCAGCAGTGACGGGTCGGATAGCTTGGATTTCAGGTCATTGGCTGCATCGAGCATCTACGGTCTCCCATTCGGGCGCGCCCAGTGCACGCCATGTGTCGGGGGCGCGGCCGGCGGCTTGGCTCGCCGCACCGGGCCGTCATCCCGCCCCGCGAACCTTGGGTCACGCGAGGCAAAGATCAAGGGCAGGACCGGATCACAAAGCCGGCTCAGGCAGTGTCGAATCGCTCCGACCACGCCGGATGCGCACCGCCGGGTGAGGCCGCATGCACACCGCGCGCGATTGCCCGCGCCAGACACAACGCCGCCGCATGGCCCAGCAACAGCGCATCTGATACGGGGTCCGCCAAGGGCCGGGTCCCAGTCGCCGCAGCAAAGACCAGATCCCCGTCCAGTGGCGTATGCGATGGCCAGATCGCCCGCGCCATGCCGTCATGCGCGGCAATGGCCATCCGGGTGCATCCCGCCTTGTCCAGCGCCGCGTCAGTGGCGACAATGGCAATGGTCGTGGCCTCGCCCGCATTTGCAGACTTCACACGCGGCAGCGCCGCGGGATCGTAGGCCGCTGTCGCCGCCACGCCCCGCCCGCCGAACTCCGCCCCGAATTCACAGGCAGCGGCGTAGAAATGCCCCGTCTCGCCCACCGTCACCGCCCCCAACGCATTCACGGCAACCAGCGCACCGACGGTCGTGCCGTTGGGCAATATCGCAGAAGCGGAGCCGATGCCCCCCCTCAGCCCCGCCACCAATGCCCCGGTGCCAGCGCCGAAGCTGCCCAGCGATACCTCCTCGCTGGCCGCGGCAAGTGCGGCGCGGCCCAGCTCGCTGTAGGGATTGCGCTGCCACGCCTTGTCCCCGCCATTCAGCAGGTCAAACAAGATCGCGCCCGGCACGATGGGCACCCGCTGGTCGCCCACCGCAAAGCCACGCCCCTGGGCCCGTAGCTCATCCGCCACACCGGACCCGGCATCCAACCCAAAGGCCGAGCCCCCCGACAGCACCAGCGCATCAATCTGCGTCATTAGCTTATCCGGGGCGAGTAGTTCGGTCTCGCGCGTGCCGGGGGCCCCGCCCATGACATGCACACCGGCAGTAAAGGGCGCGTCAGCCGTCAACACACTAACCCCGCTCTGTAACTGTCGATCCTCCGCCTGCCCCACCCGAAGGCCTGGCACATCGGTGATCAGGTTGCGCGGTCCGGATCGCAACAAAGTCACAAAGACCGACCGCGCAACAGGCGCGGCAGCTCACCCTCAAGCCCCGCCGCC
The DNA here is from genome assembly GCA_040119125.1 of Marinobacter sp. Lineage (GTDB taxonomy): Bacteria > Pseudomonadota > Alphaproteobacteria > Rhodobacterales > Rhodobacteraceae > Pacificitalea. The sequence continues at coordinate 163,045 of JBEDTR010000004.1, read as the reverse complement.
TCGCGCATCAGGCGTTGACGCAGGCCGGGCAGACGGTTGGTCAGCCCCATTCCCAGATCGCGCCCCAGCCGCAGCAATGGGTTGTCGTTGGAAAACAGGCGATTGAACCCATCCGTCGCAAGCCCCAGCGCGGCGCGATCAAAACTGCGCCAGCTGCGATGCCGATCCAGCACGCCAAAGCTGCCGACGTCTTCGCCCCGGCGGCGCGCATCGGTGACGACATCGGCCAATGTCGCCACATCGCGCAGGCCTTGGTTCAGCCCCTGCCCCGCGATGGGATGCACGCCCTGCGCCGCATCCCCGACCAACACGACCCGATCAGCAGTCACCGTTTGCGCCATGCTCAAAGCCAGAGGATATGAAAACCGCACCCCGGCCAGACGGATATCGCCCAGAAACCCACCGAAACGCGGGCGCAGGACCGCCAGATAGTCATCCTCGTTCAATCGGTTGACCAATACGGCGCGGTCGTCCCGCTCCGTCCACACGATTGAGGAGCGGTTGCCCGGCAGCGGCAGGATCGCCAACGGTCCTTCGGGCATGAAAAACTGATGCGCGATCCCTTCATGCGGCTGATCGTGCTCGATTGCGCAGACCAGCGCGGTCTGCCCGTAGGACCAGCCGGTGCGGCGGATCCCGGCGCGGGTCGCTGTCTGAGACTGTCGGCCATCGGCACCGACAAGCAGCGCGGCATCCAGCACTGTGCCGTCGTCGAGGGTAACATTTACCCCGGCCCGCGCCGGAGCCTGCGCCGTCACGCGGCGACCCGCGAGAAACCGGACCTGCGGCGCGTCGGCCAACGCCTCCAGCAACGCGCGGCGTAGATACCGATCCTCGATCATCCAGCCCATCGGGCCTTCGTCGATTTCGGCATGATCCAGACTTAGAAACAGCGGCGCCGCCCCTTCCCCCGCGCGACCGTCGCTGGCCTTCACTTGCAAAATCGGCTGGCTGTCGGCGGCGATGCGATCCCACACGCCCAACACTTTCAGCATTCGCACACTGGCATGGGCGAGCGCGTAGCTGCGCCCATCGAAATCGCGGGATTGCTGCGCGTCCGGCGGGGTCGGATCGATCACGGTGACGGCAAACCCGGCGGAGGCCAGCGCCAGCGCAAGGCTCGCGCCGGTCAGGCTGCCGCCGGCAATGACGATATCGGGTGGGGCGGATCGAGGCTCTGTCATGGCGCTCAATATGGCGGGGCGGGCGGGATTGTCCATGTCCCGCCATGCCGCCACTTCCGGGCGGCGTTACAGAAAACGCAGCAAGCAGAACGCATAAGCGACACTTGGGAGAAACCCGAGTGGCCGGGTCGGGACGCGGTGGCGCGAAGGGCGGATCGATTCTGTCGCCTGCATTCGGCGATCTGGTGGAATTGTCAGACTGGCAGACCCACCACAAAGCGCGCGCCCAGCGGATCCGAGGTGACATCTGCGTCGGTCGGACGAATATTTTCGGCCCAGATCACGCCGCCATGCGCCTCGATAATTTGCTTTGAAATAGCAAGGCCGAGACCTGAATGATCACCGAACTGGCCCACGGGACGTTCGGAATAGAACCGGGCAAAGATCTTCGTCAGTGCCTGTTCTGGAATGCCGGGGCCGGTATCCTCCACCACGATCAGGACACGGTTCTGGCGCTTGCGCACCCAGACCCGCACGGCGTCGCCCTCCTCGCAGAAGGACACAGCGTTGGTGATGAGGTTAACGAAGACCTGCGCCAACCGCGCCTCAAGTCCAAGGATACGGATCGGCTGCCGGGGCATATCGGTAATGAAATCGATACCTTTTGCCTTGGCATCCTCGCCCAGATACTCCGTCAGATTGCCGACCATCCGCAGCAGATCGAAACTTTCCTCCTCCTCCTTGACCAGCTCACTGTCGAGCCGGGAGGCATTGGAGATATCAGAGACCAGCCGGTCCAGTCGCCGCACGTCGTGGTCGATCACATCGAGAAGTTTTTCGCGCTGGTCGTCACGCTTGGCCACCCGCAACGTCCCGACGGCGGAGCGGAGCGAGGCCAGCGGATTCTTGATCTCATGGGCCACATCGGCCGCGAATTGCTCGTTGCCGTCAATCCGGTCGTAAAGGGCGCCGACCATGCCGCGCAGCGCCTTTGACAGGCGGCCGATTTCGTCCGGACGACCGGCAAGGTCGGGGATGCGGACGCGTCCCGGACTGACCTTGCTGGTATTGCGGTCCCGGCCCAGTTCTGCGGCGGAGGCCAGATCGGCCAGCGGGTTGGCGATGGTTGAGGCCAGCACAAGCGACAGGCCGACAGATACAAGTATCGCAATCACGAAGACCTGCAGCACCTGCTCACGCTCGGCCCGGACCAGCGCATCGATTTCGCCCACCGCGCTGGAAAGCGCGACGACACCCAGTATTTCGCCGCCCTGTCGGACAGGCACGGCGACCGCGAAGAGGGCCGCGCCATCGGCATCGGTCCCGGTAATGGAGGCAGGCTGCCCCGTCCCGGCCCGGTCGATCAACTGGCGGCTCAGCGCCTCCGCATCGCGGTCGGCCTGGGGCAGGTCGGCCTGACCGAACAGCGCCGACATCGAAGACCAGATCCAGTTGAGGAAATCGGTAATGACGGTGTTGGGGACATCGGCCGTCAATGCAGGCTCTGGATTTGCCCCGAAACTGCGAGCCAAAAGCGTGCCGTCGGGGGTGAAGACCAACGCTTCGGCGCCGCGGCTCAGGTCCAGCGTGGCCAGCGTCGCGCCCGCGTCGAGTGTGCTGCTGGATGAGGCACCATCAGATGGCGCGCCCTCAGCGGAAGCCCCGCCAAGTGCGCCGCCCCCGGATCCCGCTCCTGTGAAGGGCGATACACCGGGCAACGCAAGCTGGGCGATCTGCAACTCGAACACATCGGCCACCAGCCGCGCTTCTGCGACCAGCCCGGCCTCGCGTTGGATGGCGAGGCTGTCGCGAAACGGGTTGAGGTAGAACACGCCCGCGATCAGCACGATCAACCCGAGCAGGTTAAAGGTAATGATTTTGCGGGCCAAAGGGGACCGGTTCAGCGTCAAGATACCCCGACGCTGCCGCTTGGCGCGGATGTCATGCCATGCGTCGTCACTGCTGACCCAATCCTCGCCGAGCACGACATCGGAATGTGGCGCAGACCGATCCTCCCGCACGAACCTCTCCCCGGTCATTGTCACTCTTCGTTATACCGGTAGCCGATGCCATAAAGCGTCTCGATGGCACTGAAATCAGCATCGACCGAGCGCATCTTCTTGCGCAGGCGCTTGATATGGCTGTCGATCGTGCGGTCATCGACATAGACCTGATCGTCATAGGCCACATCCATCAGCTGATCGCGGCTTTTGACGAAACCGGGGCGCTGCGCAAGCGCCTGAAGCAGCAAGAATTCGGTCACGGTGAGGGAGACGTCTTTCTCCTTCCACTTCACCGCGTGGCGCAGCGGGTCCATCGTCAGTTCTCCGCGCACCATCACCTGCCCAACCTCAGGTTCGGCGACCTCATCGGCGGCCATGACCTCCTGTCGGCGCAGCAAGGCGCGGATGCGTTCGACCAGCAGACGCTGGGAGAAGGGTTTCTTGACGTAGTCGTCGGCCCCCATACGCAGGCCCAGCACTTCGTCGATTTCGTCATCCTTGGAGGTAAGGAAGATAACCGGCATCGTGGTTTTCTGACGCAGCCGCTGCAGCAGGTCCATGCCGTCCATGCGCGGCATCTTGATGTCCAGCACAGCCATGTCCGGAAGCTTCCGGTTAAATGCGTCGAGCGCCGATTGCCCGTCGTTATAGGTCTCGACCTCGAAGCCTTCGGCCTCCAGCGTCATCGAGACCGATGTGAGGATATTCCTGTCATCGTCAACAAGGGCGATCCTAGACATAACTGTATCCTTTTAAACTGCTCTCATGCCCGTTTTTTGCCACAGTTTCCGGGTTCGCCCCTTTAAATTCAACTACTAAGTGCGAATCACCCCCGGCCCGCCTGCCCAACTGACGTCAAATTCGGTAAGGAATGGCTAATTTGCATCAGTTGCGCAGTCAGCAGCAGCGCCACTCCGCCCATGGTTGCGCTAAAGTTGAAGTGGTTGCGCTAACTGTGCGCTGGTGACCTGTTTCTCCGAAAAATTCGCGTGGTATAGAAAGGCTGTCAGCCCCGTTCGGGCTGCGCGTTGCGCCGGGAGGAGGCGCGATCACTGTTTCAATCAGGGCCGCCTTGGCGGCAGCAGGAGCTACTCAGATGACCATCGGACGTGTAAACCCGGCCCAGCGCCTGGAAGATCAAGGCATCACAGGGCTCGGCAACGTCTATTATAACTACCTCGAGCCCGCATTGGTGCAGGAAGCCCTGAAACGGGACGAAGGCACGCTTGGGAATGGTGGTGCATTTCTGGTGTCTACAGGCGCCTACACAGGGCGTTCGCCCAAGGACAAGCACGTCGTGCGCACCCCTTCGGTCGAAGATAAGATCTGGTGGGACAACAACGCCCCGATGTCGGCTGAGGGCTTTGACGCGCTGCATGCCGACATGCTCGACCACATGAAGGGCCGCGATTATTTCGTGTCCGATCTGTTCGCAGGCGCGGACCCGGTGCATCGGCTCGATGTGCGGATGGTGACGGAACTTGCGTGGCATGGGCTGTTTATCCGCACCATGCTGCGGCGTCCGGAGCGTCAGGAACTCGACAGCTTCGTGCCCGAGTTCACCGTCATCAACTGCCCCAGCTTCCGCGCCGATCCGGAACGGCACGATTGCCGGTCCGATACCATCATCGCGATGAATTTCGACAAGAAGCTGATCTTGATTGGCGGCACGGAATATGCCGGCGAAAACAAGAAATGCATCTTCAGCCTGCTGAACTACCTGCTGCCGGAAAAAGGCATCATGCCGATGCATTGCTCGGCCAACCATGCCGAAGGCAACCCTGTCGATACGGCCGTGTTCTTTGGCCTGTCGGGCACCGGGAAAACCACGCTGTCGGCAGATCCGTCGCGCACGCTGATCGGCGATGACGAACATGGCTGGTCGGATCGGGGCACCTTCAACTTCGAAGGCGGCTGCTACGCCAAGACCATTTCGCTGTCGCCCAAGGCCGAGCCCGAGATCTACGCGACCACCAGCATGTTCGGCACCGTGATCGAAAACATGGTCTATGACGAAGAAACGCGCGAGCTGGACTTCGAAGATGACAGCCTGACCGCCAACATACGCTGCGCCTATCCGCTGCATTACATCCCGAACGCCTCTGACAACGGGTTGGGCGGACACCCCAAGAACATCATCATGCTGACCTGTGATGCGTTCGGCGTGTTGCCCCCGATTGCGCGGCTGACCCCGGCGCAGGCGATGTATCACTTCCTGTCCGGCTTCACGTCGAAGGTCGCGGGGACCGAGCGTGGCGTGACCGAGCCGGAACCGACATTCTCCACCTGTTTCGGTGCGCCCTTCATGCCGCGTCGGCCCGAAATCTACGGCAACCTGCTGCGTGACAAGATCGCCCAGCACGGCGCGTCCTGCTGGTTGGTCAACACCGGCTGGACCGGCGGCGCCTATGGCACCGGCTCGCGCATGCCGATTAAGGCCACCCGTGCCCTGCTGACTGCTGCGCTGGACGGCTCGCTTAATGACGCGACCTTCCGCAAGGATGCAAATTTCGGCTTCCAGGTGCCGGTAACGGTGCCGGGTGTGGATGCGGCCCTGCTTGACCCGCGCTCCACATGGTCGGACCCCAAGGCCTATGACGCGCAAGCTCAGAAACTGGTGGACATGTTCGCGGAAAACTTTGCGCAATATGATCCCTATATCGACGCTGACGTGAAGGCCGTCGCCATCGGCTAATATACCGCTCTACTATCACGCGGGCATCACCAGCCCCCTACATCGCGCCGCGATCCGTAACATGCCGGGTCGCGGCGTTTTTGTTTCCCGACACCCTCATCCGCAGATTCTTTTTGGAACAGCGAAGGGGGGGTCGCGTTGTGAGCAGGACACATGTTTTCAAAACTGGGAGAGTTCAATGCAACGCAAACTTATCGGAAACGGGGTGCTGGTCTCCACCGCGCTGACGCTTAGCCTTGCTGGCGCCGCGAGCGCACAGACCCGGCTGGAAATCGAGCAGGACCAGGTCACCGGTCTGGCCGAAGAATGCCAAATTCTCGTCGATGTAATTGATCAGATGGGGAACACCGTTCCCGAAGGCGAAGCCAACAATGTTCTGGAAGCGTTGAATTCTAACGCAGCCGACGATTGCGGCACTTTCGCTCAGACATTTGCTGATGGCGATGGTGAAGTCGAGCTGAGCGACGAGCAGATGGCCGCGCTGAGCGGTTCCGCCGAGGCGGAAACCGAAACCGAAGCAGCTGTGGTCCCGGAAACGGACGTTGAGACCGAGGTGGATGCCGAGGCAGATCCCGAAGCTGACGTGACAGCGGATGCTGAGACCGACACCGACCCAGCCCCGCTGACCGCCGAGGAAGACGCAGAGGCTGAGCCGGTCGACGCCGAAACCACCGAGGTTGAGACCACCGAGACTGAGACGGAAACCGAAACGGTCGACGTCGAGACCGAAACTCAGGAAACCGCCACGGCGCAGGTCGAGGAGCAGACCCAGATCGAAGGTCAGGCTCGTATGATCGTGCCGACCCCGCAGGTTGATGTTGAGCTCGACTCCGCTCAGGTGAACGTCACCAAGGCGCAGCCCGAAGTGTCCGTGACCGAGCAGGCAACCGAGATTGAACTGCGTCAGGAGCAGGCAACCGTTGATGTGCAGATCCCCGAGATCATTGTGCGCGTCGATATCCCGGCCCCGACCCTCTACATCCAGACCGCAGAGCCGGCGGTTGAGATCTCGAATGGCGACCCGCAGGTTGAGGTAAGCCAAGCAGAACCGCGTATCTCCGTGACTCAGGGCGAGCCGACCCTCGCGCTTGACCTTGATGCAGACGAGAACCCCGATGCGGCTGCTGGTGCAGATGCTTCTGCAGACGCCGCTCTGGATGCAGATAGCGATACGGACACCGCCGTGGCCTCCGGTGAAGCAACCGATGCCGAAAGCGATGTGAACATTGCCGCAGGTGAGCCGCAGGTGACGATCAACGAAGCCGAAGGCGAGCCGAACGTCTCCATCTCCACCGCCGAGCCGATCGTGAACTATGAGGCTGCAGAGCCGAATGTTTCCGTGAGCTTTGCTCAGGAGCCCCGTGTCGAGATCAACAACGTTGGCGAGCCGACGGTGCAGTTCGAGACCGCCGAGGAGCGTGAGCAGCGTCGTGCTGGTCAGCAGGAAGCCGCAGCAGAGCCGGCAGCCGAGGGTGAAGAAACCCCCGCACCCGCCGCAGACCCCGCTGTTGCCGAGACGGAAGCACAGCCTGCCGTCGAAGGTGAGCAAGCCGCAGCAGCCGGTGGCGCAATGACCGTTGGTCAGATCCTCGCCATGGAAGTTTACACCGAAGATGGCGAAGATCTGGGTAACCCCGACGCCATTGTCGAAGTGAACGGCACTCAGATGCTCGTGATCTCCGAGGGCGGGTTCCTCGGCCTTGGCGAAGATCAGGTAGCGGTTCCGATGTCGCGGGTCGGCATGGACGGTGACCGTCTTGTGCTGCAGTCCCTGACCGAAGACGACATCGAAGACGCCGGTGATTTCGAATTCGACAATGATCAGGCGCTGGCCGAAGACGCCCAAGTTCAGCTGAACTAATCGGTGCGATCATAGACCACGACGCGGGCGGCCTTTGGGCCGCCCGTTTGCGTTGCGGCCAATCTTGCTCAGCCCATCAGGCTTCGGCGGATCAGATTGAGCCCCGCGACCGCCAGCACAAGCAGCGTGATCTTGCGAAACTTCTTCTGATCCAGACGATCCTGTAGCATCTGGCCAATCACCATTCCGCCCAGCGCAGGCACCAGCATCAGCACCGACAGCGGCAGCGTCTGAGCATTCAGCACCCCTGTGCGCAGATGAGCGAGCGCCAAGAGCACCGCGCCAACCCCATAGACGACCCCCTGCACACGGATCTGTTCCTGCTTCGGCGTATCAATCGCGGTCAGATAGGCGACCGTGGGCGGCCCCCAGACACCGGACAGCCCACCGATAAACCCCGCCATCGCGCCCATGATCAGTTCCGCTGGACGGCGCTGGGAGGCCGTCAACCGCAAGTGCCATCCGGCCAATTGCAGAACCGCAAACCCGACGATGGGAAGGCCGATCAGCAAGAACAGGGCCTCGGTGCTCAGCACGCGCACAAGCTGCGCCGAGCCGAGCAGAAACAGCCCACAGACGGACAGAAACAGCCAGAACCGTCGGGCAGAGGCCGCCGCCGCGCCTGCGCCCTGCCGCAGCGCCTGCATCACATTGGTGACCAGCGCCGGCAGAATTAGCGCGGCGAGGGCAAGTTCGGCAGACAGGATGCTCCCCAATCCCGAAATCAGGATCATTGGCATCGCAAAGCCGACCGCGCCTTTGACGAACCCTGCGAGAAGGCCAATTGCGAGCGCAATAATAAGGGTGATCGGGTCCAGGCCGGTCATCGCGGCATCAATAAAGTTAGTCATGCCAAGCGCATATATCAGCGAGGACAGCGCTGCATGCACATTCATACACCTCAATCCGCAGGGTCACTATAGTTCCATTTGAAGTAATATTTTGAATTATTATTGCGCTTCACCTGCAAAATGCCTATGTCGGTGCTGCACGCCCATTGACGGAGAGTCCCATGCCCCATGATGGCCAGACGATGCCCCGCCCCGCCGACCAGCCGGGTTTTCTGCCCGACCTGTTGCCTCTGACCGACGCCGCGCTGCCATCCGTGGCGACCCTGCTGGATCAAGCGACGGCACGGCTGCGCGAGATCGTATGCGCGGATGGGCGCGCCTCGCCGGACCTGCTTGAAGCTCACCAATATGCCGCGCACGGTCTGGCATGGCTGGCCACTTACCATCAGGCACTGCAGCAGATGCGCGCTTGGGCCGAGCGGCTGCAAACCGCAGGGCGGTTTGGCGAGGTGGAGCAATTGCTGATGCAGATCGGCTTTGGCGAATACCTGTCACAGATCAAAGGCGGCATCCCGATGAGCCAGGGCGAAACCCTGCGCCTGTCCGATCTGGGGCTCGGTGCCGATTCCATGGCGCTGCTTGAGACCGACGCCATCGCCACGCTGTGCACGCAGGCCAATACACAGGCCGCGCGCAGCAGGCTTGTGACCCTGATGCAGGAACAAAGCGCAAATATCACCGTGGGCGCGACCGGCCTCGATGATGAGCTGGAAATGATCCGCGAGCAGTTCCGCCGCTACACGCAGGACCGGGTCGAGCCCGACGCCCATGGCTGGCACCTCCGCGATGAGTTGATCCCGATGGAGATCATTCAGGATCTGGCGGAGATGGGTGTCTTTGGCCTGACCATTCCGGAGGAATTCGGCGGCGTCGGCATGTCGAAAGCCGCGATGGTCGTGGTGTCCGAGGAACTGTCGCGCGGCTATATCGGCGTAGGGTCACTTGGCACCCGGTCTGAAATAGCGGCGGAGTTGATCCTATGCGGCGGCACTGACGCGCAGAAAGCCCACTGGCTGCCGCGCATCGCCAGCGGCGAAATCCTCCCCACAGCCGTGTTTACCGAACCCAACACCGGATCGGATCTTGGCAGCCTGCGCACCCGTGCCCTGCGCGATGGCGATGCCTACGCGGTGACCGGCAACAAGACTTGGATCACCCACGCCGCCCGCACCCATGTGATGACCCTGCTGGCGCGGACCGATCCCGCCACCACGGATCACCGGGGCCTGTCGATGTTTCTGGCCGAAAAGACCCCCGGCACCGAGGCCGATCCCTTCCCCACCCCCGGTATGACCGGCGGCGAGATCGAGGTTCTGGGGTATCGGGGCATGAAGGAATATGAGCTGGGCTTCGACAATTTCCGCGTCGCCGGGGAAAACCTGCTGGGCGGGGTCGAGGGTCAGGGCTTCAAGCAATTGATGCGGACATTCGAGAGCGCCCGCATCCAGACCGCCGCACGGGCCATCGGGGTCGCGCAATCCGCGCTCGACATCTCGATGCGCTATGCGGTGGAACGCCGGCAATTCGGCAAATCGCTTATCGAATTCCCGCGCGTGTCAGGCAAGCTGGCGATGATGGCCGTTGAAATCATGATCGCCCGGCAGCTGACCTACCATTCGGCATGGGAGAAGGACAACGACCGCCGCTGTGATCTGGAGGCGGGCATGGCCAAGCTGCTGGGCGCCCGCGTCGCATGGGCCGCGGCGGATAACGGGCTGCAGATCCACGGGGGCAACGGCTTTGCCTTGGAATACGCCATCAGCCGTGTGCTGTGCGATGCGCGCATCCTCAACATTTTCGAAGGGGCGGCGGAAATTCAGGCACAGGTCATCGCGCGACGGCTGTTGGGCTGACCGCCCCGCGCCGCGCGCACGGCACGCCTAGCTGCCCAGCTTGGCGTGCACCTCATCCAGATCGACCTCGCCCACCGGCATCTTGTTGCCCGGATTTTGGAAGTCATATTTGAACAGATTGAAGTCCTTTTTATACATCTCGTAGACGAGGTGCATGGACAGATCGTCGAAATAGTCTTCGACCGGATGCGCGCGTTTGGGCCCGTGGCCCTCGCTTTCGTTGAAACGGGGAATCGCCGCCAGATCGACAGTTTGCGGGGTTTCCACTGCGTCCAGCACCGACTGCATCCCGTCGTTAAACCGCTCGGTCCAGAAAATGTTGTCGTAGCGCCCGCCATTCACGATGAAGGTGGAGATATGCCCCGACATGGCCGACCAGTGAATATCCGGGTCCATCGGACGCCGCCACCGAACCGTGTCGCGCGCAAAGAGTAGAAACCGACGGAAACTGCGGATCTGGTCAAATTCAAACCCGCTTTCCGGGTCGCCCACCTCGATCCCGTATTTCTGCACGAGGCTTGGCACCAGATTGCCGCGATAGCGCCGGCCATTGCGCTGAATGCCGCAGATCTTGTCGAAAAACGACGACAGAATGCGGGTGTATGGATTGCGCACGCAGGTAAAGCTGTAGGAGCCATGTGCCTTCACGTTCCGCTCGATCGGGGCCTGACTGTGATCCAGCGCCCATTTGTGCAGGCCGTCATTGGCGTCATGGATGTCGCCATCGAAAAACGCGCCGTGATCGGAATAATACATGATCTGACCGATGGTCGAGCAGGCGCATTTCGGGACCACCCGATACACCATGCTTTCGCTTTCCGTCATCCAAGTTCCGGGAAACCCCATCGCTGCCTGCCTCCGCTGCATCCGGGTTCTTGGTTGCTGCCCGGTCATTTCTCGCACAAAAAAGCAAACAAACCCTGCGGACACAACGTCTGTTGCACCGCAGGGGCGCGAAACCTGACCGAGGCCGCCCCACCATATGGCAAAAATCGCCTTCATCTTGCTCTGTCACAAGGACCCCGACGCGATCATCGCGCAGGCGCGCAGCCTGACCGACGCTGGTGACTGCATGGCGATCCATTTCGACGCCCGCGCAAAAGAGGCCGATTATCGCCGCATCCGCGAGGCACTGGCCGATAATCCCAATGTCACTTTTGCGCGCAAACGGATCAAATGTGGCTGGGGCGCGTGGTCGCTGGTTCAGGCAACATTGCACGCGCTGGAGGCTGCGGTAGATACTTTCCCCCGCGCCACCCATTTCTACATGCTGTCAGGCGACTGCATGGCGATCAAATCCGCCGATTACGCCCATGACCTGCTCGACCGCGATGATGTCGATTACATCGAAAGCTTCGATTATTTCGAGAGCGACTGGATCAAGACCGGCATGAAGGCCGAGCGCCTGATCTACCGCCATTACTTCAACGAGCGCACCCAAAAGGGCCTGTTTTACGGCGCCTTCAACCTGCAGAAAAAGCTGGGCCTGACGCGCTCGATCCCCGCCGATTTGCAGATCATGATCGGCTCGCAATGGTGGTGTCTGCGCAGGCGCACCGTGGAATGGGTGCTCGATTTCACCCGCGAACGGCGCGATGTGATGCGGTTTTTCCGCACCACCTGGATCCCGGACGAGACATTTTTCCAGACCATCGTGCGCCACGTCGTGCCCAACCATGAAATTCGCACCCGCACGCTCACCTTCTTGATGTTTTCCGATTACGGCATGCCGGTGACGTTCTACAATGATCACTATGACCTGCTGCTCAGTCAGGATTTCCTGTTCGCGCGCAAGATCAGCCCAGGCGCCGCGGAATTGAAGGGCCGCCTAGGGGAGCTTTACCTCTCGGGGCGCACGGATTTCACGATCTCCAACGAAGGCATGCGGCTTTTCAAGTTCCTGACAGAACGCGGGCGCATCGGCCGCCGCTTCGCGCCGCGCTTTTGGGAAACCGAGGCCAGCCTTGGCCGCGAGCGCGAATTGCTGATCGTCACGTCCAAGAAATGGCACGTGGCCAAGCGGCTGGTCGAGCATATTCGGCAAAGCACCGGCCTGCCCTGTATCGATTATCTTTTTAACGAAGAAAGCACCCCTCTGCCCGACCTCGGCGGAATCCAGTCGACGCTGGAAAAGCGCACCCGCCATCGTCGGGCACTCCTGCGGATGCTGTTCGACTATTACGACAGCAACCGTCTGGTGATCTGTCTCGATCCGTCGATGCTTGACATGATACAGGATTTTTACGCCGACCGCTGCACCTGCCGACTGCTGGAGGTCGATTGCGAATTCACCGATGCCTATCTGCTGGGCCACGCCCGTCGTGTTGGACTGGCTGGCGCAGATACCCCGCAGGACACCGTGGACCTGCTGCTGCCGACGATCCGCTATGACGTCGTCTATGAAAGCGACCAGATCCGCGATGCGAATTTCCCGAAGTTCGAGCGCATCCGGCAGTCGGCAGATGTGGAAACCAATACCGCCCCGCTGGCGCGATTCCTGTCGATCCCGGAGCCTCAAGCCCGCGCGCTTGCCGCAACCGACCATCTGTTCACCGATTGAGGGAGCCCCTAATGCCCTACGACTACGATCCCCAGAATATCTTTGCCAAGATCCTGCGCGGTGAAATTCCGTCCCAGCCGGTGCTGGAGACCGAGCATTCCATCGCCTTCCCCGATATCTCGCCGCAGGCGCCGACCCATATTCTGGTGCTGCCACGGGGGCCCTATGTCTGCTACGATCACTTCATCGCCGAGGCCAGCGATGCCGAGATCCTCGATTTCACCCGCGCCGTGGCCGAGGTCTGCCGCATGACCGGCCTATGCCCCGGCGATGGCAAGGACGGCTACCGGGTGCTGTTTAATTCCGGGCTGCATTCGGGGCAGGAAGTGCCGCATTTGCACGCTCATGTCGTGGGCGGACGTCCCTTGGGGCCGCTTCTGGCGCGGGACTGAGTCTACCCCTCCAGCGCGCGGATGAGAATGCCGCGCGCGCGCGCCCACTGTTCGGGCCCGTGGCTGGCGTAATATTCCAGCCCCGGCGCCGCGTTGACCTCCAGCACCGCAGGCCGGCTCTCCGCCACCATCAGATCGACTCCGGCCCACTCTAGGCCCAGCACCTCCGCCGCACGGATCGCCAACCCGGCGCAGTTCGCGGGCAGGCAGTCGGTCAAATCCTCCAACGTGCCGCCGGTGGTCAGATTGGCGGCGGCGCTCAGCGCCAGACGTTCACCCACGGCCAGCACGCGTGCCCCCTGCTCCGTCGGCACAGGCAAAGTGACCCCGCCATGGCGCGCGCGCAACGCCCGCTGCAAGCGGGCGGTCAGGGTCGCGACATCGCTCTGCCCATCGCCCACCACCTCCGCCGGGCGGCGCGCGAAGGCGGCGACGACCGCACCGCGCAGCACGTTCACTCGCAGGTCGCGTCCCGGCAACGCCGCTTCCAGCCGCAACTGATCGGCATGGGCAAAGCCAGCCTCCAGACCACGCTCCAGATCCTCCGCCTGATCGATCCGCATGACGCCTTCCCCCGCCGCACCCTGCAAAGGCTTCAGCCATACCGGCCACCCGGCCTCCTCGGCAAAGCGTCGTGCATCGGTCGCAGGGTCCGGCAGGGCGGCAGCCGCCCCCGGATTGCGCCGGGCCAGCGCCGCGCGGAACCGGGGCGCAGACAGCACCACCCCGTCGGGGGCCGCCAGCCCCGCCGCGCGCAACCGACGGGCGCAGTGATCCTTGTCCCGCGCCCATGCCGCCGCCGCGTCGGAATTCAGACCCAGCGCCGCGCCGCGGAACAGCCGTGGCGGACGGCCCGGCACCAGCACCTGACCCACCTGCCCGAAAGCAGGCTCCACTTCCACATATCCGCCGAGCGCCGTCGCGGCCTCGTGCAGCAGGCGCAGGAACGGGCGGCGGAACACCGGAAGATCGGGGGTCAAAAGCTCCAGCATGGGCAGGCTCCGCAGGCTCTTGCACGGGACAGGGCAATCGCTATCCTGCAGCCCGATCTACGCGGCGCCCGGACGGCCCGCAACAGCCTGCAGAAACGGAGCCTCCCCATGCCCATCGATGCCCCCGAAACCGAAACGGTCGACAGCTGGCGGGTGGCCTGCGACGGCAGCGAAGGCGCGCTGGGTCATCCCCGCGTCTGGCTGCCGATCCCGCATGACCGGGGCTGGGTCGAATGCGGCTATTGCGACAAGCGCTTCGTGCACCGCGATTTCGCCACCGGCGCAACAACGAGCGAGGATCTGGGCAACAAGCCTTGATCCCTATGTGAAAGGGCCGATCCCTTCGGACCGGCCCTTCGTCTTGCGCTAGATCCTTTCGCCGGAGGCGCGATCCGCAGGATCGCCGGACCCGGCGTGTTTGCGGATCAGAACGGCAGGTTCATGCCCGGCGGCAGGCCCAGACCTTCGGTCAGCTTCGACATTTCTTCTTTGGACTTCGCGGCGGCTTTTTGCTGCGCGTCCTTGATCGCGGCAAGGATCAGATCCTCCACGACTTCTTTCTCGTCGGGGTTGAAGATCGACGGGTCAATGTCCAGCCCGGTCAGCTCGCCCTTGGCGGTGCAGCGCGCGCTGACCAGACCGGCGCCGCTTTCACCGGTGACGACCGTGCGTTCCAGCTCTTCCTGAAGCTCGCCCATCTTGGCCTGCATGTCCTTGGCGGTTTTCATCATCTTGGCCATGTCGCCAAGCCCGCCCATACCTTTAAGCATCTCTCTATCCTCTGTTCAGTCTTCCTCGAACGGATCCCATTCGTCCTCAACCTCAGGCAGCGCATCCTGCGCGGCGTCGGTCTCGATTTCGGTCGGGGTCCGTATTTCGGTGATTTCAGCGCCGGGAAACGCGGCCAGAACGGCGGCGACCAGCGGGTGATTGCGGGCTTCTTCGCGCGCGGCCAGTTCGGCGGCATCCCGCACTTCGGCGATGGTTTCGCCACCGCCCTCGGCGGCGACCGACACGGCCCAGCGCGCGCCGGTCCAGCCCTGCAACCGCGCGCCCAGACGCTGCGCAAGGTCACGCGGCGCGTCGGCAGTCGGCTGGAATTCGATGCGGCCGGGGCTGTAGCTGATCAGCCGGAGGGTGGTTTCCACCTCCACCAGCAGCTTTACGTCGCGGTTCTGGCGGATCAGTTCCACCATCGCCTCGAAGCTGTGATAGCGGGCCAGCGCCTCCTCGGGTTGCAGGGCGACGGCGGCGGCGGGACCGCCACGCCCCATCGGCGTGCCTGCCGGGGCGGAGGGAGGCGGCGCCACACGGCCCGGCGCCTGCGCATGACCGGCCTGCATGCCTGCCTGCGCCCCCGCACCCGCGCCACGCATACCGCCGCCACCACCACCCGAAGGGCCGGGCCCGTCGCCGGGCGCGGGCACTGGCAGGCTTTGCAGCCGCTTGATCAGGTCTTCGGGGCTAGGCAGGTCCGCCACATGGGTCATGCGGATAATTGCCATCTCGGCTGCCATCATCGCATTGGGCGATGCCGCAACTTCGTCCAACGCCCTCAACAGCATCTGCCAGAGCCGCGAGAGCTGCCGCATGGCCAGCGCGTCGGCCATCTGGCGACCGCGATCACGTTCCTCGGGGGCAACGGTGGGGTCGTCGGCGGCCTCGGGCGTGATCTTGATGACCGACACCCAGTGACAGATTTCCGCCAGATCCCGCAGCACCGCCAGCGGATCGGCCCCATCGGCATATTGCGCCGAGAGTTCCGACAGTGCGCCCGCCGCATCGCCCCGCATGACCAGATCGAACAGGTCTAACACCCGCCCGCGGTCAGCCAGCCCCAGCATGGCGCGAACCTGCTCCGCATCGGTTTCGCCCTGACCCTGACTCAGCGCCTGATCGAGCAGCGAGGTCGCATCCCGCGCCGAACCTTCGGACGCCCGCGTCAACAGCGCCAGCGCTGCGTCGTTGATCTGCCCGCCCTCGGCATCGGCGATCCGGCGCAGCAGCGCGATCATCTGCTCGGCCTCGATCCGGCGCAGATCGAACCGTTGGCAGCGCGACAGCACCGTCACCGGCACCTTGCGAATTTCGGTCGTGGCAAAGATGAATTTCACATGCGCGGGCGGCTCTTCCAGCGTCTTGAGCAGCGCGTTGAACGCGCTGGTCGAGAGCATGTGCACCTCATCGATGATGTAGATCTTATAGCGCGCGGAGGCCGGGGCGTAATGCACGGTATCCAGCACCTCGGCGCGGATATCGTTGACCGAGGTGTTCGACGCCGCGTCCATTTCCAGCACATCGACATGGCGGCCCTCGGAGATCGACACGCAATGTTCGCACACGCCGCAAGGCTCCGTCGTGGGCGTGCCGCTGCCATCGGGTCCGATGCAGTTCATGCCCTTGGCGATGATCCGCGCGGTCGTCGTTTTGCCGGTGCCGCGAATGCCCGTCATGATGAACGCCTGCGCGATGCGGTCAGCGGCAAAGGCGTTTTTCAGCGTGCGGACCATCGCCTCCTGCCCCACCAGATCGGCAAAGGTCTGGGGCCGGTATTTCCGGGCAAGAACCTGATAGCCGGGCGGGGTCTGGTCGGACATTGATGCTCCGTTCGCGGGTGTTTCGGTGCCCGTGGGCACGGACCGTTAGAACCTAATGGCAGCGCGGCGCGGCGTCCACCACCCCCCGGCTAACAGACGGGGGCGGCACCGGGTGCGGTGTCGCTCAATTTCCTTGGGCGGGGATGTCCCGCCCCGGACCGGGTGCGACCTCCGCCGCGTCAGCGCTTTCCAGCAGGGCCGCGCGGGACCGAGAGGCAAATTCCCGCCGCCAGATCACCGTCATTGTGATGCAGGCTGAAACGATCAGCACCCAGCCGCCCGCCAGCCAGCCCAGCGCACCCAGCGCGAAGTAGATCGAACGCAGCGCCCGATTGTAGCTTTTGGCCGCATAGGCATTCAGATGCCCTGCCCGTTCCGCACGCGGATAGGCGCGCGGATGGCCCGGATCGTTGGGCACCGCCGCCATCAGCACGGCGCAATAGCCGAACAAGCGATGCGCCCAAACGAATTTTAGGAAAGCATGCGCCACGAACAGCAGCACCAGCAGGATCTTGACCTCCCACACCATCGCGGGCGCCTCGCTCAGCGCCAGATCCGAGGCCACGCCGGTCAGCCGGTCGGGATTGCCGATCAAGGCCAGCCCACCGCCCAGCGTCAGCATGCAGGCGGACGCGAAGAAGGTCGTGCCCTGCCGCAGGCTCGACAGGATCGTCGCATCGAATATGCGCGGCGAGCGGGTGACATATTCGTGCATCCAGTCCTGCCGGTAGCGCTGCATCAGCACCGTCACAGAGGGATTGCGCAAGCGCGGGTTCTCGATCCACCAGCTTGAACAGACCCAAGCCAGCAACAACAGCGCCACCCCGATCGCGTCGGGCAGAGTGAAATGGGTGAGGCTATCGAGCAGGTTCATGTGGCTGACCCTAGACCGGTGCCGTGGCCTTGCCCATTGTGGATTTTGGTTATATTAAATTACCAATTATAAGGGGTCCACAAGATGCAGATGCCAGAGCCGCGCCGCACGGTGCTCGACCGCGCGCCACATATCCTGCGCAGGCTGGAGGCCGCGTTGCCGGGCGGGATCATCACCGATCCGACCGAAACGCGCGCCTATGAATGCGATGCGCTGACCGCCTATCGCTGCCCGCCGCTGGCCGTTGCCCTGCCCCGCACCACCCAAGAGGTCGCTGCCCTGCTGCGTGTCTGTCATGCCGAAGGGGTGCCCGTCGTGCCGCGCGGGGCGGGAACGTCCCTCGCCGGGGGATCGCTGCCTACCGCCGATTGCGTCGTGCTGGGCGTCGCGCGCATGAACGCGGTGCTGGAAACCAACCTGCCCGACCGGCTGATCCGCGTGCAGACCGGGCGCACGAATCTGAGCGTCACCGGCGCGGTCGAGGCGCAGGGATTTTTCTACGCGCCGGACCCGTCAAGCCAGCTGGCCTGTGCCATCGCAGGCAATATCGCGATGAATTCCGGCGGGGCGCATTGCCTGAAATACGGCGTCACCACCAATAACCTGCTGGGCGTCACGATGGTGACGATGGCGGGTGAGGTGATCGAATTGGGCGGCGGGCATCTGGATGCGCCGGGCTATGACCTGCTGGGGCTGATCTGCGGCTCCGAAGGGCAATTGGGCATTGTGACCGAAGCAACCCTGCGCATCCTGCCCAAGCCCGAAGGCGCGCGCCCCGTCCTGATCGGCTTTGACAATAGCGAGGTGGCGGGCGCCTGTGTGTCCGACATCATCCGCGCGGGCGTGCTGCCCGTGGCGATCGAATTCATGGATGGCCCGTGCATCACCGCCTGCGAGGCCTTTGCCAAGGCGGGCTACCCCGACTGCGAAGCGCTGCTGATCGTGGAGGTCGAAGGCTCGGATGCCGAGATCGACCAACAATTGCGCCAGATCACCGACATCGCGCGGCGTCACAACCCGGTCGAAATTCGCGAAAGCCGCTCTGCCGAGGAAAGCCAGCGCATCTGGCTGGGGCGCAAATCGGCCTTTGGCGCGATGGGGCAGATCAACGATTACATGTGCCTTGACGGGACGATCCCGGTGTCGGCCCTGCCGATGGTGCTGGGCCGGATCGAGGCGCTATCTGATGAATATGGCCTGAAGGTCGCGAACGTATTCCACGCAGGCGACGGTAATATGCACCCGTTGATCCTGTTTGACGCCAACACCCCCGGCCAGTTGGAAACCTGCGAGGCCTTGGGGGCGGAAATCCTGAAGCTCTGCGTCGAGGCGGGCGGCTGCCTGACCGGCGAACATGGCGTCGGCGTCGAGAAACGCGACCTGATGACCCATCAGTTCACCGCCGAAGATCTGGAGGCGCAGATGGCGATCAAGGACGTGTTCGACCCGAACTGGCTACTGAACCCGGCCAAGGTGTTCCCGCTGGCAATCAGCGCATCGCGGCGCGAAGGCACGGATCTGCGAGGGGCAGCATGACCGCCCCCCTTACCCCCGCCTCCGAAGCCGAACTGGCGGAAGCGATCACGGTGGCCACCGCGCCCCTGTCCATCGATGGTGGCGCCACCCGAGGCGTGCGCGGCGCGGGCACGCCCCTCTCCACCAGCGGGCTGCGCGGCATCACCCTATATGAGCCGGGCGCGCTGACATTGGTTGCACAGGCCGGCACCCCGCTGGCCGAGGTCGAAGCCACGCTCGCCGCCGAGGGTCAGCGACTGGCCTTTGAGCCGCTGGACCTGCGCGCGGTGCTGGGCACCACTGGCACGCCAACGCTGGGCGGGGCGATTGCCGCCAATGCCAGCGGCCCGCGCCGGATCGCGGTCGGCGCGGCGCGGGATTTCCTGCTGGGCGTGCGGTTCGTCGATGGGCTGGGGCGGGTGATCTCCAATGGCGGGCGGGTGATGAAGAACGTCACCGGCTATGATCTGGTCAAGCTGCTCGCAGGCTCATGGGGCACACTCGGCGTCCTGAGCGAGGTCAGCCTGAAGGTCCTGCCCCGCCCCGAAACCACAACAACCCTCGTCCTGCATGACCTGAGCCTGCGCGATGCGGTGGCGGCGCTTTCGGCGGGGCTGGGATCGCCGTTCGAGGTCACGGGCGCGGCGCATCTGCCGGAAACCGGCGAAACCCTGCTGCGGATCGAAGGACAGGCCGCCTCAACCGCCTATCGGGCGGGCCGACTGGCTGACACGCTGGCCTCTTTCGGGGCCGCAGAGATGCGCGAAGGCTTCGACTGGACCCCGATCCGCGACGTGACGGGCTGGGCGCAGGATGGGCCACACGGGGGCGAGGATATCTGGCGTCTGTCGGTCAAGCCCTCCGACGCGCCAGCGCTGGCCGCCCGTTTGCCCGAGGGCGCGGCGCTCCGGCTCGATTGGGGCGGTGGGCTGATCTGGGTGGCCGTGCCGCCCGGCACCGATCTGCGCGCCCATCTGGCCCCCTTTGCCGGTCATGCGACGCGGGTGCGCGGCGCGGCCTCCGACACCATCGCGCGGCTGCACCCAGAACCCGCCGCCATCGCTGCGCTATCCGCCGGGATCAAGGCCCGCTTCGATCCGCGCGGCCTGCTGAACCCCGGCGCGATGGGCCCGGACCAAGGAACAGGCTGATGCAAACCCAATTCACCCCCGAACAGCTGTCCGATCCGGCCACCGCGCGCTCGAACGAGATCCTGCGGGCCTGTGTGCATTGCGGCTTCTGCACCGCCACCTGCCCCACCTATCAGGTGCTGGGCGATGAACTCGACAGTCCGCGCGGGCGGATCTACCTGATCAAGGACATGCTGGAGAGCGGCCGTGCGGCGGATGAGAAAACCGTCAAACATGTAGATCGCTGCCTGTCCTGTTTGGCCTGTATGACCACCTGCCCCTCGGGCGTGCATTACATGCATCTGGTTGACCATGCCCGCGCCCATATTGAACAGACCTACCGCCGCCCGTGGCGCGACCGGGCCCTGCGCTGGATGCTGGCGCGGGTGCTGCCCTATCCGTCGCGGTTCCGGCTGGCGCTGCTGGGCGCAAAAATCGGGCGACCCTTCAAATTTCTGATGCCGGATGCCCGGCTGCGGGCGATGTTGGACATGGCCCCACGCCAGATCCCGCCGGTCAGCCGCAATGATGATCCCCAGACCTTCGCCCCCACCACGCCGCGGCGGTTGCGCGTGGCACTGATGACCGGCTGCGCGCAAAAGGCGCTGGATACCGATATCAACGATGCCACGATCCGGCTGCTGCGGCGGCTGGGCTGCGAGGTGGTGGTGGCGCAAGGCGCGGGCTGCTGCGGGGCGCTGACCCACCATATGGGCCGCGAGGCTGAGGCGCATGGCAGCGCCGCCGCCAATATTCGCGCGTGGACCCAAGAGATCGACGGCGCGGGGCTGGATGCGATTGTCATCAACACCTCTGGCTGCGGCACTACGGTCAAGGATTACGGCCATATGTTCCGCAATGATCCGCTGGCGTCCGATGCTGCGCGTGTGGCTGACCTGGCCGTGGATGTGACCGAATTGATCGCTCGGATCGGCCTGCCGGAAACCAGCCCCGCTCCCTGCCACGCGCCGGAAGGCCTGCGCGTCACCTACCACGCCGCCTGTTCGCTCCAGCACGGGCAGCGCGTGACCGAGGCCCCGAAGGCCTTGCTCGCACAGGCCGGGTTCACCGTGACAACGCCCGCCGACAGCCACCTGTGCTGCGGCTCGGCGGGGACATACAACCTGATGCAGCCTGAGCTGTCGCAGGAATTGAAGGCGCGCAAGCTCGCCACCCTGCGCGCCACGGCACCACAGGTGATCGCCGCCGGCAATATAGGCTGCATGATGCAACTGGCGGGCGGCGCGGGCGTGCCGGTGGTGCATACGGTCGAATTGCTGGATTGGGCGACAGGCGGGCCGAAACCGGCCAAGATTGCCGCGATGGAAGCTGTCTGACCGCTGCGCCTAGCGCCTTCGGTGCCCTGCCATTATCACTGTCCGAGACTGCCGCATTTCGGCCCCAAGACCGGGTTAACCCTGTGGGCGAACAACCTCGGAGCCGCCATGCGCCTGCCCTTTGCCCTTCGCTCCCTTTTCGGCCCGCTGCTCGCGCTGCTAAGCCTTACCGCGCCGCTAAGCGCGGGCGACGATCTACAGCGGCTCGACACCGGCGATGACGGGCGCGGATGGGAGGCCGTGGGCCGGATCGATATGGCGGGAGCCGGGTTTTGCACCGGGGCGTTGATTGCGCCTGATCTGGTGCTGACTGCTGCACATTGCCTGTTTGATCGCGACAATGATGTGCAGATCGACCCCGCGCGCATGACCTTTCGCGCCGGGTGGCGCAACGGGCGGGCCGAAGCCTATCGCGGCATTCGCCGCGCTGTCGTGCATCCTGAATTCATCAGCCTCCATGACGACAGTTTGGCCCGCATCGCCCATGATCTGGCGCTTCTGCAATTGGACCAGCCGATCCGCTCCAACCGCATTGTGCCTTTTGCCACGGCGACCATCCTGCCGACTGGCGCAGAGGTGGAACTGGTATCCTACGCGCAAGGACGCTCCGAAGCCCCGTCGCTGCAGGATGTCTGTCATGTGCTGGAGCAGCGCGACGGTGTGGCGATGATCGACTGCGCGGTGAATTTCGGAGCCTCGGGCGCGCCGGTTTTCCTAGCCGCACGCGATGGTATGCAGATCGCGTCGGTGGTCTCAGCCAAGGCGGATGTGGGCGGCACGCCGGTGGCGCTTGGCGTTGATCTCGCCCGGCCTCTGGCGGAGCTTCTGACGGCTTTTGAAAGGCCGCAGGAAATCCGAAAAGCTGACATAGGGGCGAAATTTCTGAGGCCTTGAAACGGCTTGCGCGATTATCACAAGCGTGTGATCGCACTCTTACGCCCCTCTTGAAAGCCTCGCGCGCGCATCCCAACTATGCATCACCGGACGCCAATGATGGGTCCGGTGAACACGGATCGCGGTTGTCCACGATGGAAGCCGCCACCACTTGCATCGCTTTTCGGAGGATGAATATGCGTAGTTACGATCTTGCCCCGCTCTACCGTGCCACTGTTGGTTTCGACCGGGTTGCCGACCTGATGGATCGGGTTCTGGCCGCCGATGTGGCCCAGCCGACCTACCCCCCTTACAATATCGAGAAGACCGACGAGAACGCCTACCGTATTTCGGTGGCTGTCGCTGGCTTTGCCGAAGGCGATCTCAACGTCGAGGTGAAGGACAGCGCGCTTGTCGTGTCCGCCCGCAAGGCCGAGGCCGAGGAGCAGAAAACCTATCTGCATCGCGGCATCGCCACCCGTGCGTTTGAGCGTCGCTTCCATCTGGCCGATCATGTCCGCGTCACCGGCGCCACCCATGCCGATGGCATGCTCCATATCGAACTGGTGAAGGAAGTGCCCGAAGCGCTGAAACCCCGCCGGATCGAAATTGCCAAAGGCCGGTCCGAAGCCACCGCCCAGACGATCGACGCTTGAGCCTGACATTCTGTCAAATATGACAAACCGAGAAGGCGCGCGGACACCCGCGCGCCTTTTGCATATGCCGCGGCGCTCCTGCTTGCCCCCGGCGCGGGCCTGCCGTATCGCATCCCCATGACCGAGATACTCGCCTATACCGACGGAGCTTGCTCCGGTAATCCCGGCCCCGGCGGCTGGGGCGCGCTGCTGATCGCCAAGGACGGGGACACCGTTCTGAAGGAGCGCGAGCTGAAAGGCGGAGAAGCCGACACCACCAACAACCGAATGGAGCTGATGGCGGCAATTTCCGCGCTGGAAAGCCTGTCGCGCGCCTCGGTCATCACGGTCGTGACCGACAGCGCCTACGTCAAAAACGGCGTCACCGGCTGGATCCACGGCTGGAAGCGCAACGGTTGGAAAACCTCGACCCGCAAGCCGGTCAAGAATGTCGATCTATGGCAGCGGCTGGATGAGGCGCAGACCCGGCATAAAGTGGAATGGCAATGGATCAAGGGCCATGCCGGTCACCCGGAAAACGAGCGCGCCGATGAATTGGCCCGCGCCGGGATGAAACCCTTTAAGCGCTGAGCGCCACCGCCGACCTATAGATCAGCCATTCTCGGCCAGCACATGCCCCGCCAGATAGAGCGAGCCGCAGATCAGCACCCGCGCGTCGGGCTGCGCGGCGGTGATGCGTGCCAGCGCGTCCGTGACCGAGGGAGCGATTTCGGCGGGAATGTCACTGGCCTGCGCGGCGCGCACGATATCTTCGGGG
Source organism: Marinobacter sp. (assembly GCA_040119125.1). Classification (GTDB taxonomy): domain Bacteria; phylum Pseudomonadota; class Alphaproteobacteria; order Rhodobacterales; family Rhodobacteraceae; genus Pacificitalea. The sequence continues at coordinate 138,975 of JBEDTR010000004.1, read as the reverse complement.
CGGGCAGCATGGGCCGTGTCGGGAATGGACACTGCCTGCATCCCGGTCACCAGCGGCGCGAGCGCAGCCAGAAACCCGGTGCAATCCTTGTTGTCGAGCATCCCGCAGATCAGATGCGTCGGGCGCGTAGGCATGGCGCCCAGCGTCTCGGCCACTGCGGCCCCGGCGGCGATGTTGTGCCCGCCGTCTAGCCATAGTTCCACGCCCGGAGCAGCCTCCGTCAGCGGGCCGGTCCGCAACCGTTGCATCCGCGCGTGCCATTCGGCACGGGTGATGGCGGCGGTGCAAGCAGCCTCGTCATGGCCCAGATGGCGCAGAGCCGCCAGCGCGATGCCCGCATTCATGATCTGATGCGGCCCGCGCAGGACCGGCATCGGCAGGTCCAGCAGCCCGGTTTCGTCCTGAAAAACCAGCCGTCCGCGTTCTTCCCAGACATGCCAATGCTGACCATGCGCCAGAAGCGGCACGCCCAGCCGGGCGGCGTGATGCTCGATCACTTCAAGGGCCTCCTCCTCCTGCGGGCCCAGCACACAAGGCACGCCGCGCTTCAGGATACCGGCCTTTTCGGCTGCGATCTGAGCCAAGGTATCGCCGAGAAAATCTTGGTGATCATAGGAGACCGAGGTGATGACCGTCAGACGCGGCGCGTCGATCACATTGGTCACATCAAGTCGCCCGCCCAGCCCGACCTCCAACAGCAGCGTGTCGGCGGGCACCCGCGAAAACGCAAGAAACGCGGCGATGGTGGTAGCTTCGAAATAGGTGATCTCGCCCGCGCCATTGGCATCGAGCGTGTCGGACAGAACGTCCACCAGCGTCGGCTCGTCTATTTCGGTCCCGGCAAGGCGAATGCGCTCGTTGAACCGCACAAGGTTGGGGGAGGTATAGGCATGCACCTGTTGGCCTGCCGCCTCCAGCCCCGCGCGCAGCATGGCGAGGGTCGAGCCTTTGCCATTCGTGCCCGCAATATGAACCACGGGGGGCAGTTTGCGTTCAGGATTGCCCAAGGTCGCCAGCAACCGGTGCACCCGGTCCAGAGACAGGTCCATCTCGGCGGGGTGCAGGGTCATCATCCGCGCACGCAGCGCCGCGCTATCGGGTCGGGTCATGGCCGCGTCACCATCCGTGTTGCGGGCCGTCGCAGCACGGCGCCCCGGCCGGGGCACCGCTGTCGGCTCAGGTCGATTTGGTCGGAGGGGTGGTTGCGGCGGCCTGTGCCTTGCCCGGCGCTTTGGCATCGCTGGGCGCGACGGTCGCGGCGCCTGGCGCAGGCTTGGCCTCCGGCGCTATGGCAGGTTTGTCGCCTGTCGCGGTGTCGTCCACAGGCGGCAGCGCCGGCGTCTCAGAATCGTCTGGCGCAGGCAGATCACCGGCCACTGCGGGCGGCAGGCCCATCAGCATGCGCACGATGCGGATCAGTTCGTCGCGCATCTGCTGGCGGTGAATGACCCGATCAAGCATCCCGTGATCGAGCAGGTATTCTGCGCGCTGAAAGCCTTCGGGCAGCTTCTCGCGGATGGTCTGTTCGATGACGCGCGGACCGGCAAAGCAGATCAGCGTATTCGGCTCCGCGATATGGACATCGCCCAGCATCGCGTAGGATGCGGTGACACCGCCTGTCGTCGGATCGGTCAGCACCACGATATAGGGCAGACCTTCTTCCTTCAGCATTTCTACCGCGACGGTGGTGCGGGGCATCTGCATCAGCGACAGGATGCCTTCCTGCATGCGCGCGCCACCGGCGGCGGAAAACAGGATCAGCGGGCGCTTGAGCTCAACCGCGCGCTCGGCGGCCGCAATGATGGCGTTGCCGACATAGGCGCCCATCGAGCCCGCCATAAACGAGAAATCCTGCGCGGCGGCGACGATCGGTGTGCGGCCCATCTCACCCTCAGCCACCAACATGGCCTCCGGCTCGCCCGTGTTTTTCTGCGCGGCTTTCATGCGGTCGGGATAGCGTTTCTGATCGCGGAAATGCAGCGGATCGGCCACCGGGGCGGGCACCTTCACCTCAGTAAAGACACCGCCATCAAACAGGTCAGCGAACCGCGCGCGCGGCGTCAGCACCATGTGATGATCGCAGTTGGAACAGACGTTCAGATTGTCCGTCAACTCCCGGTGGAACAGCATCGTGCCGCATTCGGGACACTTGCGCCACAGGTTCTCGGGCACCTCGCGGCGCGAGAAAAGCGAGTTGATCTTGGGCCGGACGAAATTGGAAATCCAGTTCATGACGCTGCCTTGCTGCCGCGGAGTTGCGACCCGAGATAAGGCCGGGCCGGACGAATTGCAATCGCCCGGCCCGGAGTGTGAATTATTGACCCTAAACGGTCGCGGCCTGTGCCCGAAACTTAGCCCTTTTTAAGGACGCGCTTGCCCAGAAGTTCCGCGATCTGCACCGCGTTCAGGGCCGCGCCCTTGCGCAGGTTATCGCTGACGCACCACAGGTTCAGACCGTTATCGATGGTGCTGTCCTGCCGGATACGGCTGATATAGGTCGCGAAATCACCGACCGCTTCGATCGGGGTGACATAGCCACCGTCTTCGCGCTTATCGACGACCATGATGCCGGGGGACTCGCGCAGGATGTCGCGGGCCTCGTCCTCATCGAGGAATTCCTCGAACTCGATATTGATCGATTCCGAGTGGCTGACGAACACCGGCACGCGGACGCAGGTCGCGGTGACCTTGATCGACTTGTCGATGATCTTCTTGGTCTCGGCGACCATCTTCCACTCTTCTTTCGTGGAGCCGTCGTCGAGGAAGACGTCGATATGCGGGATCACGTTGAAGGCGATCTGCTTGGGGTAGACGCTGGGCTCGACTTCCTGACCGGGGACATACATCCCCTTGGTCTGGTTCCACAGCTCGTCAATCGCGGCCTTACCGGAGCCGGACACCGACTGATAGGTCGACACGACAACCCGCTTGATCCGCGCACGGTCATGCAGCGGCTTCAGCGCCACGACCATCTGCGCGGTGGAGCAGTTGGGATTGGCGATGATCATTTTCTGGCGGTAGCCGTCAATCGCGTCGGGGTTCACTTCCGGCACGATCAGCGGCACCTGCGGGTCATAGCGATAGAGCGACGAGTTATCGATCACGACGCAGCCGGCAGCGGCGGCCTTCGGCGCGTAGACTTTCGTGGCGTCGGAGCCGATGGCGAACAACGCCATGTCCCAGCCTTCGAAGTCGAACGTATCGAGGTCCTTCGTCTTGAGGGTCTTGTCGCCAAAGCTCACCTCTGTTCCCAGCGATTTGCGGCTCGCCAGAGCGACGATCTCATCTACCGGAAACTGGCGCTCGGCCAGGATGTTGAGCATTTCGCGGCCCACATTACCCGTGGCACCCGCGACAACGACCTTATAGCCCATAGGGGCCTCCTTTCGCGTTACGAACCCGCGCCATCTATCGCATGGCGCCGTGAAACGAAAGGGGCTTGCGCGTCACCTTCCGCCACCGCGCGGGGTTGTGACCGGCGGGGGTTATGTCCGCGCGGCGATGCGGCGTGAGACCGTCGGCTCGGGATGGTCCGTTGTCCATGCGCGACGCAAGCCCGCCCGTGGGAATGGCATCTCGCCATCTGAACGGGGCGCTTCATGGTCACGAACGCTGCTCCCTTCAGACCGGGGCAGTGCCGCTTTGCGCCATACGGGCGTGGAGGGCGTCAACCTCCGCTGCGGTCAGATGCAGACCCAGCTTGGACCGCCGCCACAGCACGTCATCCGCAGTGCGCGCCCATTCGTGACGGATCAGCCAGTTCAACTCGGCCTCAGTTAGCGTGCCCCCATAATGTTCGCCCAGATCCTCGGCACGGCGGGCCTTGCCAAGGATCTCTCGCGCGTCCAGGCCATAGGCCCGCATCAGCCGCCGCGCCCAAGCAGGTGTTAGAAATGGATAGTCGGCCTGCAACGCCTGCGTCAGCGGGGCGACCCCGCCCACAGGGAAATTGCCGCCGGGCAGTGGCGCACCCGCGGTCCATGGCGACCCCGCCTGCGGCACATGCGGCGCCAGCTTGCTCAGCGCGGCCTCCGCCAGCCGTCGATAGGTGGTGATCTTGCCGCCAAACACGCTTAGCAGCGCCGCCCCCTGGCCCGTGTCCAGCGACAGCACATATTCCCGCGTCGCCGCCGTCGCTGATTTGGCCCCGTCATCGTAAAGCGGCCGCACGCCGGAATAGGTCCAGACCACGTCATCCTCGGTCACCGGCGTCTTGAAATACTCCGATGCGAAGCGACACAGATAGTCACGTTCCTCCGGGGTGCATTCGGCCTCTGCCGGGTCGCCTTCGTGGTCCGAATCGGTGGTGCCGATCAGGGTGAAGTCCTCTTCGTAGGGGATCGCAAAAATGATCCGCCCATCGGTGCCCTGAAAGAAATAAGCTTTGTCATGCTCGAACAGCCGCCGGGTGACGATATGGCTGCCGCGCACAAGCCGCACGCCTTCGGAACTGTTCAACCCGATCGTGCCCTGAATGATGTCGCCCACCCACGGCCCGCCTGCATTGACCAAAGCGCGCGCAGTGACGCGAAGCGGGCCATTGGCAGTGTCGATATCCAGCACCCATACACCACCCTCGCGCCGGGCCGACGTAACCCGCGACCGAGTCATGATCTTGGCGCCGCGTAGCGCGGCATCACGCGCATTCAGCACGACCAGCCGGGAATCCTGCACCCAGCAATCGGAATATTCATAGGCCTTCTTGAAACGGTCCTTAAGCACCGCCCCTTCGGGCGCATTTGTCAGGTCCAGCGTGCGCGTGCCTGGCAGGATTTTCCGTCCGCCGAGGGTGTCATAGAGAAACAGCCCGAAGCGGATCATCCATGCGGGACGGCGGCCCTTCATCCACGGCATGACGCGGCGCAGCAGCCGAGAGGCCGGGTTTTCGCCCTCGAACCGCATGTCGGGGTGATAGGGCAACACAAAACGCATCGGCCAGCTTATATGCGGCATAGCCCGCAGCAGGGTTTCTCGTTCGATCAATGCCTCGCGCACCAGCCGGAACTCAAAGAACTCCAGATAGCGCAGCCCTCCGTGGAACAGCTTGGTCGAGGCCGAAGACGTCGCCTGCGCCAGATCGCCCATCTCAGCCAATCCGACCCGTAATCCCCGCCCCGCCGCATCGCGCGCAATGCCGCAGCCGTTGATGCCACCTCCGATGACGAACAGGTCATAAGGGGCGGTGGCCGGTGTTTCGGCAGAATGCGAATTGGTCGAGGGAACAGCGGTCATCTCGTCTCCGGACAGTGAGGGCGTCAGGAAAGGAGGGTAGTCGTCACGCGCCGCTCTGCAATCGCGAAGGCAAGATTGACCTCACACAGAGCCTTCATTCCTGAATGCGCGCCCGAATTGCGGTCAATATTGCGGGGGATCGGGGATGCCCGACATTTTGCCGACGTGATCGCCCCATCGGGCCAAGTTTCAGCGCGGCGCCTCAGGCCGCAGAAAGACCGCGTCAGGCCGTGCCGAATGTCCCAACCAACCACGTCCAAAGCTCGGCTTTCAATTCCAACCCGATGCCCGGCTCCTCCGGCAGGGTCACGCGGCCATTTTCGACCCGCGACTGGTCGGCGAAACCGCCCAGTGGCTGGAACACGCCCGGATAGCTTTCATTGCCGCCCAGACCCAGACCCGCCGCGATATGCAGGGACATCTGATGCCCGCCATGTGGATGCAGACGACGGCGGGACCAGCCCATGCGGTCCATGACCTCCAGCGTCTTCAGGTAGTCAGACAGGCCATAGGACAGGCCCGCGTCGAATTGCAGGAAATCCCGATCGGGTCGCATTCCGCCGTGGCGCATCAGGTTTCGGGCGTCTTGATGACTGAACAGGTTCTCTCCGGTCGCCAGCGCGGAGGGGTAATCCTCGGCCAAGGCTGCCATCAGGGTGTAATCCAATGGGTCGCCCGGCTCCTCATACCAACGCAGGCCCAGCGGCGCGATGGCGCGGCCAAAGGCCAGCGCCTCTTCCCGTTCAAACCGCCCGTTGGCATCGACGGACAGGCGGCTGCCATCATGATCGAGCGCCGAGAGCGCCACGTCTATCCGCGCCATATCTTCGGCCAGAGACACCGCGCCGACCTTTATCTTGACCTCCCGATACCCGTGATCGAGATATCCGGCGATCTCGTCTCTTAGCCCCTGCGCGCCCCCGTTATAGTAACCGCCCGCCGCATAGACGGCGATGTCCGGGTCGGTTTGTCCATTGTTGAACCGCTCGGCGAGCACACGGTAAAGCGGCTTGCCCGCCACCTTCGCGACAAGGTCCCATAAAGCCATATCAAGCGCGCCAAGCGCGGCGGCGCGACCGCCATGCCCGCCGGGTTTTTCGTTGCGCATCGCCACGACGGCGCATTTCAGCGGGTCGATGACGCCCGCCTCGTCCAGCAGGCTTTCGGGGTCGGCATTTATAAGTCGCGGAATGAAGCGGTCCCGCAGCACGCCCCCTTCGGCCCACCGCCCGATGGAGCCAAATCCATACCCTGTCACCGGCTTGCCGTTGCGCATGACATTGCTGACGATGGCCACTGCAGACGTGGTGAGCCCGGCGAAATCGACTACGGCATTGGCGCCGGGGGAGGTGATGGGAAGGTCCGCCTCGCGGATCGTGGTGATTTTCATGGAGTCTCCATCACGCCGCCACGCGCCATCCGCGCGGGATCAACGGTGCGGTCATATTCATCAGCAGTCATAAGCCCCTGCGTGAGGCACGCCTGCCTCAACGACAGGTTGCCCTGTTCTGTCGCGCGCGTGACCTGCGCGACCGCGTCATACCCCAGCACCGGGGTCAAAGCGGTGGCAAGCATCAGAGACCGGTCGACCGTTTCAGTCATCCGGGCCTCATTGGGCGTCAGCCCGTCAAGGCAGCCCAAGCGAAAGCGGGTCAGCCCATCGGCAAGCGCCAGACCCGATTCCATCACCGCATGGATCAGCACGGGCTTGGCCACATTCAGTTCAAACAGCCCCGAACCGCCCGCCATCGCCACGGTCGCGTGATTGCCAATGACCCGGAAGCACACTTGCATCAGCGCCTCCGCCAACGTGGCATTGCGCTTACCGGGCATGATCGACGAGGACAGCCCGTCATCGGGCAGGTGCAATTCAGCCAATCCGGCGCGCGGGCCAGACGCCAACAGACGGATGTCGTTAAGAATGTGGATCAATGCCACCGCCAGCCCTTCCGCCGCGCTGGACGCGGCGACAAGCGCATCATGCGCGGCCATACCCTCGACCTTGACCGGAGAGGGCGCGAAGGCCGTTCCCGCCAGCCGGGAAAGCGCATCGCAAAAAGCCCGGTCAAACCCTTCAGGCGCGTTCAGCCCGGACCCGGCGGCGGTGCCCCCCTGCGGCACCTCGCGCAGGTCGGGAAGGGTCGCCTCCAACCGGTCGCCCGCCTTGTCGATCTGGCGCGCATAACTGGCGAAAGCCTGTGACAGCGGCACCGGCACCGCATCGTTCAGATGCGTACGGCCAAGACGGGTGATCCCTTCAAACGCGCGTGCCTTGAGGGCAAATGCCTCGGCCAACGCCCGAACCGCAGGCAGCAGGACATCCTCGATCATTCGCAGCGCGGCAATCTGCATCACCGTCGGAAAGCTGTCATTGGATGACTGGCTGCGGTTGACATGATCGTTCGGATGCACCGGATCACGGGTGCCTAAGGGCTGCCCCATGCGTTCGTTAGCGCGATTGGCGAGGATCTCATTGGCGCACATATTGGTCTGCGTGCCACTTCCCGTCTGCCAGATTGGCAAGGGGAAATGCTCGTCAAAATGCCCCGCCGCCATTTCTGCCGCCGCCGCGCGGATTTGATCGCCGCGCCTGCCATCCAGCATGCCGAGCGCCACGTTTGCCTCTGCCGCCGCCGCTTTTTGCAGTCCGAAAGCGTGAATGACCTGCACTTGCAGGCGCGGACCCTCAGCGCCGAAGACCCCGCAGGCACGCTGAGTTTGCGCCCCCCAGTATCGGCCTGCGGGGATCTCGACCGCGCCAGCCGCGTCGGATTCAAGCCGCGTCGCGCTCATCGGCCCGACAGCAGACGATCAACCATGACCGGAGCTTCGCCCAAGTAGTTTCGCGGATCGGTCAGCTGGCGCAACGCTGTCGCGTCGAGCGAGACTTGGGGATCGTCCTTCAGCGCGTCGTAGAGAGAGACGCCGCGTTCCACTGCACGCCGGCACCCCGCATAGACGATATCATGCGCCTCTTTTCGGCCCGTCGCAGGGGCCAGCGCCATCATCACTGCTTCGGCCACGATCAAGCCGCGCGAAAAGTCGAGGTTGCGTGCCATGTTGTCGGGGTAAACACGCAAGCCCTCCAGCATGAATTCCGCCTGTGCCAGCATGCCCGACGCTGTTGCAAACCCTTCGGGGACCGCTGACCATTCCAGATGCCACGGCCCGGTGGCGCGCTCATGGTCATGGATCATCGCATCCATCATCGCCGCCGCGTGGTTGCGCATCAATCGCGCCCCGGCGAGGATCAATTCGCAGGAAATCGGGTTGGCTTTCTGCGGCATGGTCGACGAGGCACCGCGATGCCGCACAAAGGGCTCCGCCACTTCGCCAAGCTCGGTCGTCATCATCACCGCCACGTCTGTCGCGATTTTGGCAAGGCTGCCGCCGATCAGGGCAAGCAGTTGCACCGCTTCGGCCACGCCGTCGCGGATCGAATGCCATGTGATCGCGGGCACGGCGAGCCCCAGTTCTTCGGCCAGCGCGGCTTGGACCTCCAGCCCGCGCCCCGAAAGCGACGCCAGCGTGCCCGACGCCCCCGAGAACTGCACCACCAGCACGCGCGGCAAGAGTTGTTCCAGACGTTCGGCATGTCGGTCGAAGCCGGACAGCCAAGTGGCGGCCTTGTAGCCAAAGGTGACGGGCAGCGCGTGCTGCATATGCGTGCGGCCCGCCATAGGTGTATCGCGATGCTCACGGGCCAGTTTTGCCAGCGCGGCACGGATCGTGTCGACGCGGGTCGCGGCCAGCGCCAGACCTTCGCGGATCTGCAATACGGTGGCCGTGTCCATGATGTCCTGCGTGGTGGCCCCCCAATGCAGGTAGCGCCCGGCGTCGCCCGCAGCGGGAGCGATCTGTTCCACGATAGGCAGGATCGGGTAACCAACGACTTCGGTTTCCCGCGCAAGCCGCTCCGGGTCGAGCGGACGTTTGGCGGCGGCCGAGATCCCCTCGGCCGCCTCCTTGGGAATGATACCCAGCCGGGCCTGCGCACGCGCCAGAGCCACCTCGACTTCGACGCAGGCAGCGATGTAGCGATCAGCGCTGAAAATGGTGCGCATCTCGTCATCGGCAAAGCTGCGTCCCCAGACAGGGGAATCGAGCGCCGTGACGCGGGCAGGTCCGTGGGTCATTGGGTCTTACTCCTGCGGCAGGACGTCAGCGGGCACGTCGATGCCCTGTTCCTGGAAATACCGGACAGCACCCGGATGGTAGGGCATGACGGTGTTTGCGCCGACATTCTCAAGCAGGGTCTCCTTTGCGGAGCCATGTGTGGCCAGCAGCGCGTCATGCTGGTCAAAGATCGCCTTGGTAATCTCGTAAGCCAGGCTTTCGGGCATGTCTTTCGAGGCGAAGGCGATGTTCCACATCCCGAGCGTCTTCACCGGCGCATCGAGAGAGCTGTAAGTGCCCATAGGAATATCCATGACCTGTGCATAGGGAACGCTGTCGCCCAGGTTGCTCAGCTCCTCATCCGTGAAGCCGAAGATGACGGTGGGTTGCAGGGCCTCCAATTCCGAGAAGGCCGACATTGGGATGCCTGCCGCCGTGGCCACCGCATCCAGCCGCCCGTCCGCAAGCTGACCGGCCTGATCCCCGATCGGACCGTTCTGGACAGTCACATCAAGGCCGAGCGCATCAAACCAGCGCTCCCAATAGGTGCCGCCGGTGCCGCCCTTGGGCCCGGTGCCGACAGTCTTGCCGTCAAAGTCCGAGACGCTGACAATGCCGGTGCGCTCCAACGATGCCGCCTGAAACGGGGTGACATACATGGGAAACAAGGCGCGCACGTCGTCGTATTTCGTGCCCGGATCCAGATCCATCGTGCCATCTAGCGCCTCAAATGCCGGGCCGAGGGTGGTCAGGCCGACATCGACGCGCGCTTTGTGCACGAGCACAAGGTTCTGAAGCGGACCTTGCGTCTGCTGGGTCGACGCGGGCACGCCAAGCGCGTCCGAAATGACGGTCGCCACGCCCTGCCCGTAGACGGCATAAGTGCCGCCGGGAGACGCGGTAGCCACCACGATATTGGCGGGCCATCCCGCACGATCATCCTGCGCCATGGCAGCGCTGCCCGCGACAAGTGCGGCAAGCGACAGGCTCAAAAGGTTTCTACGTTTCATGGGTCTTCTCCTCCTCTGGTGTAATGTCGTGTCAGGCAGCGCGGCGCATGGCGCCCGTGCTCGCAAGGCGGGCGGCGATCAGCACGGCGCCAATCGCGATGCCCGCAAGGTCGGTGTAGATGTCGCCTGCGATTAGCAGGAAAGCGGTGACGCCAAAGCCCAGTCGCCAGGGCATCGCCAGCGATCCCGCCATCCAGCCGCCCGTGGCCGTGGCCAAGGCCCAGACCCCCAGTGCAGCCGTGGCGGTCGTGCGCAGGATTTCCCAAATCGTGCCATCCATCAGCACGCCTTGATTGTGAATGAACAGGAACGGCACGATGAATGCGGCAAGGCCGTATTTGACCGCCTTGAACGAGGTTTTCCACGGATCGCCCCCGGCCAGCGCCGCCCCGGCAAAGGCCGATAGGGCGATGGGGGGCGTGATCGTTGAAATCACCGCATAGTAGAAGATGAACAGATGCACCGGCAGCACCGGCAGCCCGATCCGCTGCAGGGCCGGCGCCACAACGGAGGCGGCAATGGCATAAGCCGCAGTCGTGGGCATGCCCATCCCAAGGATCAAGGCGATGAGCATGGCGAAGATCAGAGCCAGAAACTCGCTCTGCCCCGCGACACCGAGCAGCATCGCCGAGAAACGTCCGCCAAGACCGGTCAACCCGATGACGCCGACGACAATCCCCGCGCAGGCGCAAACCGCGGCCAGTTGCAGGCACTGACGGGCACCGATGTTGAGCGCCTCGACAATGTCATGTCCGGTGCCTTTCAGGGCGCCGCCTAATTCTCGGGCCTTACCGAAAAGTGCCAGCGCGATGATGCCGATCAGGCCGGAACCGAATGCCACGGCCCCATGCACATTGGCAGGCAGATCCGGCGTTCCGAGGGTTGTGACAAGCACCGCCGCGACGGGAATTGCGTGGATGCGACTGTCGAGCCCAAGCCGCTGCTGCAACATGACCAGCACGGCGATGGCGATCCCCCAAGACCCCGCCGAAATGATCGAAAACCCGGCGAAAAGGTAGATGATCAACAAGGCCAGCGGGGCCAGCATGAATGCGTCCCGCCCCATCGGCTTCAGCTTCGGCAGCTCCGAGGCAGGCAGACCCTTGATGCCTTCCTTGCGCGCTTCTAGATCGATCTGGAGATAGACGGCGAAGTAATACAGCACGCAGGGGATCAGCGCGGCAACGATGATGTCGGTATAGGGAATGCCCGTGATCTCGGCCATGATGAAGGCGCCTGCGCCCATGATCGGCGGCGTCAACTGACCCCCGGTGGAGGCCGCGGCCTCGATCCCGCCGGCGCTGGTCGGTTTGTAGCCCACGCGCTTCATCACCGGGATGGTGAACGTGCCTGAGGCGACGACATTGGCGACCCCGCTGCCCGAAATCATACCGAACAGGATCGACCCGAAAAGCGACACTTTGGCTGGCCCGCCGCGCATCCGGCCAAAGCAGGCGAAAGCGAGATTCATGAAGAAATCGCCGACCTTGGACACCTGAAGAAACGCCGCGAACAGGACAAACAGCACGATGTATTTCGCCGCCGCCGCAGTCGCGATGCCGAACACGCCTTCCATCGAATAGATGAAGGTCGAGAATTCGCCGATCTCAAAGCCACGATGGAAAAGCACACCCGGCAACCACGGTCCGACAAACCCGTAGACGATGAAAACCGACGCCAGAATCGGCAGAGCCATTCCGGCGGTGCGGCGGGTGAATTCCAGCACGATCAAGATACCCGCCACGGCGGCGGCCACATCCCAAGGGGTGGGCAGAACCCCCGTGCGGATAATCAGCTCGTCAAGGTTGACCCAGATATAAGCCGCGCTGGCCAGCGTCGCCGCCGAAAGCAGCCAGTCATAAAACGGCACCCGGCGTCCGGCCCGGCCAAATGGCGCGTAAAGCGCCAGCGCAATCACCGCAGCGATGCTGACATGCAGCGTGCGGAAAACCCACGCGTCCAGCTGAACGAAGTTCAACACGACCAGATGGAAGACAGCATAAACCACGCAAAGGATGGCGATCATCGCGGACTGCCAGCCGCTGAGCGCACGCACCCGAGAGCCAAAATCGAAGGTCTCAGCCTTGTCGAGCGCGCCATCCTCCATGGCGCCCCCGGCCTGGGGGTCGTTTTGCGTCATCCGGAACTCCTCCCGATCCGTGCCCGCTGCAAATGTCCGGACATTTTATTTTGTCCGGACATACCGTGCCATATGGCTTCCTGTCAAGGCTGCACCTATAAGACCGCCATGCCGCGACGCCCGATATACGCCGAGCTTGCTGACGAACTGGTGCGTGACATCAGTGCGGGGCAATATCCTGTGGGATCACTGCTCCCCCCCGAGGTTGAGATCGCGGAGCGGCGCGGATTGTCGCGCGCCACGGTCCGGGCGGCGCTGGGGCGGCTGGTGCAGTTGGGGCTCGTGACTCGCCAAAAGGGCGTTGGAACGCGTGTCGCCCAAGCCGAACCGGGAGGGTACGATCCCTCAACCACATCTATCGGCGAGCTGGCGCATTTCGGCGCGGCGACGCACCGGACGCTTTTGGGGACCGAAAGTGTCGTGGTGGATGAGGAACAGGCCGCGCGGCTAGGGGTCTCAGCAGGCACACGCTGGTTTCGGGTGGAAACGCTGCGGTCCGATCTGACGACCGATGCACCGCCGATCTGCTACACCGAAAACTTCGTCGACAGCAGCCTGCCGGACGTCATCCATGATATCGGAGAATATTCGGAGCTCATCGCGACCCGCATCGCCAGCCGTTACGGCCGCGTTGTCGACGAAGTCCGTCAGGTGATCCGCCCAAGCGTCCTGCCGCCCGACCTATGCACTTTGCTCAAAACCCGGCCACAAGAGCTGGCGCTGGAAATTCGGCGCCAGTATTGCTCTGCCGGGAAGCTGATTTACGTCAGCGTCAGCCAGCACCCCGCCGACCGTTTTGAATATCATATGTCTTTGAAACGAAACGGTCCGTGAGCAACACGCCGTCAGTCGAACCGATCTTGATGAAACGCTGTGCGACCCGCCGCTACAGGATGACCTGCGCCCCTAGACCCGAAAAGAGCCCCTAAAACGCAAAAAACCCAGCACTGCTGGGTTTTTTCGCGGGATATTTGGTGCCCAGGAGAGGACTCGAACCTCCACATCCTTGCGAATACTAGCACCTGAAGCTAGCGCGTCTACCAATTCCGCCACCTGGGCAGGTGTCGTGGAGGCGGGATTTAACGGTGGTGCCGGGGGGTGTCAACACGGTTCTGCGAAAGATTTTGATCCTGCCGCAACGGCATCATTTTCGCGCTTGGATCACGCCCCCTCCCCGGACGCGCCCTGCCCTCACGACCCGGATCGGCGCAGACCTGAACCCGTCACTAACCGGGGCGCAGACACTGCCGCATAGGTGAAAGCGCCTTGTTCCCCCGGCGCCCTGCCGCTATCAGGAAGCAAGTCACGCTCAGGAGGCCCGACCATGTCCAAGCTCGTCACCATCTACGGCGGTTCCGGGTTCGTCGGTCGCTACATTGCACGCCGCATGGCCAAGAACGGCTGGCGCGTCCGGGTAGCCTGCCGCCGCCCGAACGAGGCCGGCTTTGTGCGCACCTACGGCACTGTCGGCCAGGTCGAGCCGATCCTTTGTAACATCCGCGACGAAGCATCGGTCCGTCAGGCACTGACGGGCGCGGATGCCGTGGTCAACTGCGTCGGCATCCTGACCGAGAACGGCAAAAACAACTTTGCCGCTGTGCAGACCGAGGGCGCAGGCCGTGTGGCACGTCTGGCCGCCGCGGAAGGTGTCGCGACGCTGGTGCAGATTTCTGCAATCGGCGCGGATGCCGACAGCGACAGCGCCTATGCCCGCACCAAGGCGCAGGGCGAGGCGGTCGTACTCGACGCTTTCCCCAATGCGGTGATCCTGCGCCCGTCCATCGTGTTTGGCCAAGAGGATGAATTCTTCAACCGCTTTGCTTCCATGTCGCGGCTGGGGCCGATCCTGCCGGTCGTCGGAGCCGATACCAAATTTCAGCCCGTGCATGTCGATGATGTCGCCCGCGCCGCCGAAATGGGCGTCTTGGGTCAGGCGGCGCCGGGCATCTACGAACTCGGCGGTCCCGACATCGATACGTTCCGGGAATTGATGCAGAACATGCTGGCCGAGATCCGCCGCCGGCGCCTGATCGTCAATCAGCCGTTCTGGCTGGCACGGCTGATGGCGGGCGGCTTTGACCTGCTGGAAACGCTGACGCTGGGCCTGTTCCACAACACCGTCCTGACCCGCGATCAGGTGCGCAACCTGTCACGCGACAACGTCGTCAGCGACGGTGCACGCGGGTTTGCCGATCTTGGCATCACGCCAATCTCCATGGAAGCGGTTCTGCCCGATTACCTGTGGCGCTATCGTCCGTCGGGGCAATATGCGGCAGTCAAGGAATCTGCGCAAAACCTGCGCAGCTGATCCAGCCCGGGGCGCGCCGCCCCGCGCCGCCCCTCAGTCCGGCGCGAGCATGTAGCCCGCGCCCCGCACGGTCTGGAGATAGCGCGGCTGCTTGGGGTCCGTCTCGATCTTGCGGCGCAAGCGGGTAATCTGCACGTCGACCGCGCGTTCTTGCGCCTGCCCATCATCGCGGCCCAGTTCCTCGACTAAATGCTGTCGGCTCAAAGGGGCGGCGGGGCTGGCGGCAAAAATGCGCATCAGTGCGCTTTCAGTTGCGGTCAGACGGATCTGGTCCTGCCCATGCCATAGCTCTCCACGCTCGACATCGTAGCGCACCTGCCCCAGATGCAGCACTTTCGGCGCGCCGTCTGGACGCACGGCAACGGGAACGCGGCGCAGGATGGCGTTGATCCGCAGCAGCAATTCCTTCGGCTCGAACGGCTTGGCGAGGTAATCGTCGGCCCCAGCTTCTAAGCCTGCGATGCGATCATCGGTATCGCCGCGCGCGGTCAGCAGCAGGATGGGGGTCGCGATCCGGCGGCGCAGATCCGTCGTCAGGCTCAGCCCGTCCTCGCCCGGCATCATGACATCCAACACGAGCAGGTCGAATTCCAGCCCCTGCATCAACCGTCGCGCATGGGCGGCATCCCGGGCAGTGGTCACGATGAACCCGTGCCGCACTAAGAATTTCTGCAACAGGGCCCGGATACGTTCGTCGTCATCGACGATCAGCAGATGCGCCTCGACCTGTTCGGGAGTGGCGAGCGGGCTGCGCTCGGCCGTGGTCAGGGTCTCGGTCACACTTAATCCTCCGTCACGCCGTCCGGGCGCCTGTTGTCACTCGGTAACGGCTATTGCCCACCGTCACGCAGCGCCGTGTAGCGGCGGCGCGGCTCTGGGTCCATCATCGCTTCCAGCACCTGACGAAAGCCGACCACCGCGTCAGGACCGGCCCGACGATAGGCATCGCGCATGCGGGCCCGTTGGGCGTCACTCAATTGCTGCTCTAGGGCAAGCCCGCTTTCCGTGAGGCTCAGATGGCGTTCCCGCTTGTCGCGAATGCCGACCTTGCTTCGCACCAGCCCGTCTTCGATCAGCGTGCGCAGCACCCGGTTCAGTGACTGCTTGGTGACCCCGAGGATCGAGAGCAGGTTGTTGACCGTCGTGCCCGGCGAGCGATGAATGAAATGCACGGCACGGTGATGCGCGCGGCCATAACCTTTCGCCTCCAGAATCCGGTCCGGGTCTGCGGTGAACCCGCGATAGGCGAAGAACATCGCCTCAATCCCCTTGCGGAGCTGCTCATCTGTCAGGAACAGGAGGTTCTCACCCCCGGCGGGACCATCTGCCGGCATTGTCCAACCCTCTGGCGCGTGTTCGGGACAGCATATGTCAGCAATGCTGACAATCCAAGATGGCGCGTAGTTATAAGCACACCAGCGGCCTTTGCCCAGCGAACTGGCAGAATGTGAAGAACTACGTCAGCTTTGTTGACTTTCTCCGAATCGATTGATACCGATCCTCATCAAAGTTGCGAATTTTGTTCCGCATTTACGAAGCACGGCGCAACTTTCGCAAAAATTCGTGAGGAGTTGAGACATGGCTGGTGGCTATGATGACCGCGACGGTCGTATCTGGATGGATGGCAAACTGATCGAATGGCGGGACGCGCAGGTGCATGTTTTGACCCATGCGCTCCACTACGCCTCCTCGGTGTTCGAAGGCGAGCGCGCCTATAATGGCAAGATTTTCAAATCTGTCGCCCATTCTGAGCGGCTGCGCCGGTCCGCCGAGCTGATTGATTTCGAAGTGCCTTACTCGGTTCAGGAAATCGAAGACGCCAAGACCGCGGTGCTGCAAGCCAATGGCCTGACCGACGCCTATGTCCGCGTGCTGGCATGGCGCGGTTCGGGCGAGGATATGGGTGTCGCATCGGCCCGCAACCCGGTCCGCATGGCTGTGGCCGCCTGGGAATGGGGTGCCTATTACGGCGATGCCAAGATGAACGGCGCAAAGCTGGCGATTTCCAAGTGGAAGCGCCCCTCGCCCGAAACCATCCCCTCGGACGCCAAGGCGGCAGGGCTTTACATGATCTGCACCATGTCCAAGCACGATGCTGAGGCCAAAGGGTGCTCCGACGCGATGATGATGGACTATCGCGGCTATGTGGCCGAAGCGACCGGCGCCAACATCTTCTTTGTGAAGGATGGCGAAGTGCACACGCCCAAGGCCGATTGCTTCCTCAACGGCCTGACCCGTCAGACCGTGATCGCGATGCTCAAGGAGAAGGGCATAACCGTGCACGAGCGTCATATCGAGCCCGGCGAGCTGGAAGGATTCGAGCAGTGCTGGCTGACCGGCACCGCAGCCGAGGTCACGCCCGTCGGACAAATCGGTGACTACCACTTTGAGGTCGGCGCGCTCACCCGCGAAGTCGCGACATCTTACGAGGCGCTGGTCCGGGCCTGATCCCGCCCGTCACGACCGCAGATCTGAAAAGGGCCACCCCATGGGGTGGCCCTCTCCGTTTCCTGCAGCGATTTTAGGCGCCTAGCCCGCGATCAATCTGCAGGAAAGCCCGCGTCCGCGAAACACCGCGCTTGGGTTTACGCTTCTGGAGGTCCAGCGTCCCGCGGTGGGGCAACTCTGTTTTCAGGATCGTCGCAATCCGCGCCATGCGTGGGCCAGGCGCGCGACTGCGCGGGGCGGTAAAGAGTGTCTGTCGCATCATCTTTTTCCTCCGTCTGACGAGTCACTTATACCCTATCATATGGGAGCGGCCCAAGGCCAAGACTACCCGCTGGGCGACATCGCCTTGCGCTGTTTTTCGCGCTCCAGTCCCAAACGATGCTCTCGTCCGATGATGAGCGCGCCGGCGCAGATGACAATCCCCGCGCCGATCAGCGTCTGCACCGTCGGCACTTCGTTGAACACAACATAGCCAAGCGCGACCGCCAACAGCATTGAAGCATAGTCAAACGGGGCAATGACTGACGCGTCGGCATGCCGGTACGCGGTGGTCAGCAAGATCTGGCCGATCCCACCAAACACGCCCGCCCCGATTAGCATGGCAGTAGTGCCGGGCGACGGGATCACCCAGCCGAACGGCAAGGTCGTCAGCGACAGCACAGTCGCCGTTACCGAAAACCAGAACACGATCGAGGCGGTGCGCTCGGTGCGGGTGAGCTTGCGGATGAAAACCTGCGCCAGAGCCGCGGCCACTGCCGCCCCCAGCGCAATTACCGCGCCCAGCGTTTCACTGGCCCCCAAACCGCCCGCCTGCAATCCATCGGCGCTGAGGCTCGACAGGCGCGGCGACAACACGACCAACACACCGACTAGCCCGATTGCCACCGCGGACAACCGAAATAGCCGCACCGTTTCCCCAAGAAACATAGCCGCAAACACCACGACCACAATGGGTGTGGCGTAGCTGATCGCCGTAACCTCGGGCAATGGCAGGAGGCCCAGGGCCAGGAAATTCAGCGCCATCGCCGTGCTGCCGACCAGACCGCGCCACAAGTGTCCCCAAGGGTCCACTGTCTTCAGGCCAGTGCTCAATTCCTTACGGGCGATCAGCCACACAATGATAACGGGCAATGCGAAAAACGACCGGAAAAAAACGATCTGGCCGGTGGGAACCTCGGCGCTCGATGCCTTGATCAGCGACATCATCCCCACCAGCAACGTGACGGATAGCAATTTGCACAGGATCGCGGCAGCAGGAGTCATAGGGCACTTTCTTGTGAAGTTGCCCTTTCCCTACGCCCCGTGACGCCGGTTGAAAAGACGCCAGCTTAGCGCAACACGGTGCCTGCCGCATCCGATAGCATCCGCACGACTGTCTCTTCGTTCATGTAGCCGGTCACCTGAATTTCGCGCGCCGACTGGAAACGCCGGATCGCGCGACGGGTTTCTTCCGAGAAATTGCCATCTGCATTGCCCGGCTCCAGCCCAAGCTGCCCCAAACGCCGCTCGATCAGGGTGCGGGTGATACGGTTGAGGTTCAAAGCCTCCTCTTCCGCCTGAGCGACACGCGTCTCGTCGCTATCCGCCGCTTCCAGATCGCTGATGCGCTGCTCCGCTGCCTCTGTAAACGCACCCTCGGGAAATGCGGTCAGGTAGTTGCGATAGGCCCGGACGTTATCGCCCTCTTCGGCCTGATCCCATGCAGACCGGTCCTGCGCACGCGCTTCCTGCCGCTTCTCCTCCTCGATGATGTCGAGTTGCTTCTTGGCGACCGACGCATAAAGCCCATCGGGATACTTTTTAACATAGGTCCGCAGCCCGGCTTCATCCCCGACCGACCCTGTTGCTTCCCAATAGGCGCGGTCCTGACGCTCCTGCGCCAAACGCCGACGCTCGGCCTCGGCCTCAAGCTCGGCGGAGCGGCGTTCGGCCTGAAGCGCGAGCCGACCGATTTGCGTGCCCGTCAGATAACCGCTCTGCGGGAAGCCATTGCGCGTCTGAAACCGGGTGATCGCCCCACGGGTGCCGGGGCCGAATATACCGTCGATGCCCCGCGGCTCGAATTGCAGGATCGTCAATTGCCGCTGGATCTGACGGCGCTGATCGCGGGTCAGGTTCAGCCCCTCCTCCGTCAGCCGCGCCTGCCGGTTGGGCTCGGCCTCGATCTCGCCCACACGGCGACGCGCCTCGACCGCGAAGGCGCCTTGCGGGTAGCGCGACAGATAGCTGCGATAGGCGTCAGCCGTGTCCTGGGAGCGGCTTGCCTCCCAGACCGCGCGCTCAACCTGCGCCGCGGCGCCCGGATCGGGGCGTGTTTGCGTGGGCGCGGGTGACGCGGGTGTGGGGGCGGGGAGAAACGCCATCTGCCTGGGCAGGAAACCTTCGGCACGAATGGCGTCGTCCGCATCGACCGACGCCTGCAGCGCCTGCCCGCGTTTCATCAACGCTCCGATGGTGAAATTTGCCGCCGCCAGCGATGCGCCGCGCAGCACCGTCACCCCCTGCGGAATGTCGAACGTGCCGATGCCGGCCTCCAGCCCGTCACCCGGATCATTGCGCGCGGTCTTGGCCCCAAGAACCAGCACGGCCGCCCCCGGACGGGTGGCCATGATTTCGGTAATCACATCGAGCGCGATCCCCTCCCCGCCGATTTGCGCCAGATCATCGCTGCCGGAGGCATCGGATAGGAGCCAAGATCCACCACCAGCGGAATGGGCGAAGCTGCCGGTTAGAAAGACCAGCACCCGCTCGTGATCCGGCAACTCCTCCAGCAGCGCCGAAAGACCGGCGCGGATCTCAGCGCCATCCTCCATCGCGGTCGAAATCACCTCGAAGCCCGCGCGGTTGAGTTCACGTGAAACGTCGGGCCGGTCATCGCCGCCAAACAGGCCGCGCCGGTCCGCGCCGGCCTGCCCGACCACAAGCGCTACATCTGCGGTCGCAGCAAGAGGTCCGAATGCGACGAGCATCGTTGCGGCAAGGGTGAAAAATCGGTTGGTCATCTGCGCCTCCTAGCAGGATCTTCGGGTCGTGCGCCGGTCAGCCGATGTTCCACGCGACATTCCAAAGACCGAGGGTTGATCCCTCGTGCCTCGCCGCGACCTGCGTCACCGATTAGCCTAGCAGACAGAAAGCGCCGCGCGAAACGATGCTGTTTGCGCGCTCACGAAAGCGTCAGGCCTCACGATCAGGCGGGCGGCGCGGTCAAGCGATGCGCGCCGTCAGCCTGTCTGCCCTGACCCGTTTTGGGACGACGTGGATGTCAGTGAGCCGGGTGCCGCTGAGCCGGCCCCTGACGCCTCGGCGGGGGAGGAGGCCGCCACCGATCCCGCTGACCGGCGCGTGGCCTGCGCCTTGTCATTTCCCGCGACCGGCACAGCACCCGGCACCGCATGCAGCGCGGCATACATCGCACGGGCCAAATCGACCGGCTCACAGGGTTTGACCAGCACGGCCCCTGCCGCGCGGTCGGGTGCAGGCTCGGAATATCCTGCAAAACCCGTCATGTAGATCACAGGCATGTCGAGCCCGCGCTGGCGGAGTTCGCGAACCAATTCGATCCCGTTGATGCCGCCGGGCATGACGATGTCGGTCAGTACCAGATCGATGAAGCTGCCCTTCTCGATTTCGCGGAGTGCGGCCTCAGCCGAAGCGACGGGGATCGGCGTATAGCCCATCGTCGTCAGCAGCGTGGACATCACGTCCCGCAATTCGGTGTCGTCATCGACCAGCAGCACGGACTCGCCCCGGCCCGACCGCAGGAGACCCGTTTCCACATGCCCGCCGGATTGAGCCCGCTTCGCCGAGGCCGCGCCAAGCGGAAGGTTTAGCCGGATTGTCGTGCCCTGTTGCGGCTCGGAGTAGATACGCAACGTGCCGCCGAACTGCTCGACAAAGCCGAACACGATAGACAGGCCCAGCCCGCTGCCCGCGCCGGTCTCCTTGGTGGAGAAAAACGGATCAACCGCGCGACGTCGCACTTCGGCATCCATTCCCGGCCCGTTATCGGTGACGGTAATCTCCACCGAGCGGGGCCGCCCGTCAGCATTGGCAACCAGCCCGGTATTCGGCGCGGCTGAAAAGGCGCATGCGCGAACGGTAATCTGGTCGCCGTGATTGGCGGCGAGGATTGCATCGCGACTGTTGATCACGAGGTTGAGAAGCGCATTGTCCAGCTGCCCGCGATCGCATTGCGTCCACAGGTCGTCATCATCCAGCAGGATCTGCAACGCGATCCGGCTGCCCAAGGTCGAGCGCGTCATTTCCGACAGATCGTCCAACACTGAGCGCATTTCGACCGGCTCAGGCTCGCCCGGACCCCGCTGCGCGAAGCTCAGCAACCGTTGGGTCAAATCCGATCCCCGCTCCGCCGCGCGCCCCGCCTGCCGCAGAACGCTTTGGATACGGTCGGGCTCAGACGTGGTCTGTGCGATTTGCACCGCGTAGGTGACCGTGGCCAGCACATTGTTGAAATCATGCGCGATGCCGCCGGTGAACTGGCCCAAAGCCTCCAGCCGGCCGGTGCGCTCGACGATCTGCCGATTACGCTCAGCCTTCGTATCGTCCTCAATCACCAGCGCCGAGACGATACCCAAGGGATTGGGGCTCGCCGGCGCGCAGCTATAGCGGATGTAACGCACGGGATGGTCCGCATCGGTATTCGCAACGCAAACCACTTCTCCGATGACCGACGCTCCGGCCTGTGCCTGCACCAGTGGGTTGCTGGGTCCCTCCAGCAGACGCTGCCCGTCCGGCGAGGTAAATGAGACCGGCATCCGGTGACCGACCCAAGCGTCCGTGTTGCTCAGCCGCTGCACCTGATCACTCGGTCCCCGATCAGTAAGCCCCATGTCGTCCGGTTGCCGCGGCAGGTTCAACAGGTCGATTGCGGTATCATTGATGATCTGCACGGTGCCATCGGCCCCCAGCCCTACGAAACCTCGATTGGAGTGAGACATCAGTTCGTAAAGCGTGCCTTGCACCTCAGCGACGTGGCGCAGACGCTTGGCCCGCTGCCGCAGTGACAAATAGATCAACCCGCCAAAACCGAGCAAAGCCAGCAGTCCCAAAATGATCCGCCGGACCACAATCTCGTCGTGACGGGCGCTCAGGCTGGCGATCACTTGGCCCTTCAACGCCTCGACCTCGGACACGGCGACCGTATCGTTGATCCGCACGGCGGCGTCGATCTCGCGCGCCGAGGCGCCCGCCTCGGTCATGGCACGAATCACGCCGATCATCTCACGATAGGCGCGCAGGGTCTGACGGGTGGAGGCCAGCGCCTCCCCGTCGCCGGCACCGGCGCGCAAGCGGTCGATACGGGCCAGCGCCGCAATCGCGGTTTCATAGGCGAGGATCGCTTCTTCGCGATAGGCGGCTTCGTCGGGGCGCAGGAGGTAGTTCTTGAAATGATGGATCAAGCCGCCGTAGCCGATGGCATCCTGCAACTCTTGCGCGCTGGCGTTCAGCTCCGCAATCGTGACGTCGATCTGCCGCTGACGGGTATAATCCGTGACCCCGATAACCGATGCCGCCGCCAGCCCGACAGCGAGCGTGACGATCATCCAGAGCCGAACCTGACTGCGGCGCATTGCGTTCATGCAAATCTCCTTTGCACCAGCAGCTACACGCATTACGGGTTTTAGGACACAGGAAATGTCACGTCAGCGTGAGCTCTTCGATCGCTACGGCTAATTCCGTTACGTCAATTGGCTTGCGCAAGCATAAATCCGCGCCAACCTGCTTGGCCAATTGCAACGGAGAGAAGCCGCCGGGAATCGATCCGCCACCGCTAATCGCGATGATCGGCATGGCCGGATCGATACGCCGCCCCATCCAGGACACCCCGCGCCGCACCCGGCTGATCAGCAGCACACCGCCATCGCGCTGCATGGATCCCTCGCGCGTGACATAAAGGTCCGTAATCAGCAGGTCCGGTTTATCAGCGACGAGCGCATGCAGCGCCTCTTCGCCGTTGCGGCACAACGATACACGGTGGCCGCGCGTCTCAATCATGGTTTGCAGAAGCAGCCCCTGCTCGGGCTCGTCTTCCATCAACACGATATGCACCAAATTAAATCTCCCGATGCGACAAGCGTGTGTGTGCTGTTAGATAACCCTTATCTACCGTAGATTGAAACCCTCCTCTCGGATCACGATGTCGGGTGCTCTTGGCCGACCGGCACCGCGCCCCTAGATCAAGGCCATGTCCGTAGCTTCATCCTCTGCCTCCACGCGCGCAGCCGCGCAGCCCGACCTTGCGGATGCGGATGCCGTCCCTATGACGACGCCCGATGATCCGCCCCTTGCGCATGATATCCGACGCTGCACCCTATGCGCGCCGCGTTTCGCCGCGACCGCCACCCGGCACCCGCCGCGCCCCATAGCGTGGTTTCGCCCCGGCGCACGGATGATGATCGTCAGTCAGGCCCCCGGCAACAAGGTGCAGCAGGCCGGTCGTCCGTTTTGGGACGCGTCCGGTAACCGGCTGCGTGATTGGCTGGGTCTGGACCGGCGCGCGTTCTATGACCGTGACCGGGTGGCGATCGTGCCGATGGCGTTCTGCTTTCCCGGATATGATGCAAAAGGGTCAGACCTGCCGCCCCCGGCGATCTGCGCGACGACATGGCGGGATCGGGTGATGGAGGTGCTGGGCGAGGTGCCGCTGACGCTGGTCATCGGCGGCTATGCGCAGAAATGGCATATGGGGGCCCCGGCGCGCGCTGGCGTGACGGCCACGGTCGGGGCATGGCGGGAACACGCGCCCGGGCTCTACCCCTTGCCCCATCCGTCCTGGCGCAATACGGCATGGCTGAAACGAAACCCGTGGTTCACGGCCGAGCTGCTGCCGGCCCTGCGCGCCCGGGTGCACGAGGTGATGGACGCATGACGCAAGAAACCCGCACGCCGCTTGATGAGGCCCATGCCGCGATGGAGGCCGCGCCCGACAGCGAAACCGCGCGCCTGCGCTTTTACGAACGGCTGGCGGATGGCGAGCTTTACATGCTGCTCGATGCGGAGCCCGAGGGCCGCAACATCACGCCCCGGATCTTTCCGCTGGAGGATGAACCCGTCGTTCTGCTGTTCGATCTGGAGGATCGTCTGTCGGATTTCGCGGCAGGTGTGGTGCCCTACGCGGCGCTGTCGGGGCGCGCCGTGGCTGAGCTGCTTGCCGGGCAACAAATCGGATTGGGCGTCAACCTTGGCCATCCATCCGCGATCATCCTGCCGCATCAGTCCGTCGACTGGCTGGCCGAAACGCTGAGCCACCGCCCGGCCGAGACGCAAGACCACCCCGAGCAGCTTTCTGCGCCTCGCGGCCTGCCGGAATCGCTGCTGACCGGGCTCGACGCGAAGCTGGCGCGCACCGCCGGGCTCGCGCGGTTCGCCTATCTCGTTGCCGTGACCTATCGCGGCGGGCGCAAAGGGCATCTGCTGGCTTTCGTCGATAGCGTGCCAGGGGCCGAAGACGCGCTGGCGCAGGCGGCGGGTGAGGCGCTGACCTTTTCGGGGGTGGAGGCCGGCGAGATGGACGTCGCGTTCTTCCGTGCCTCCGATCCTGTCGCGGCACGGCTGGCGCAGGCCGGGCTTCGCTTTGACCTGCCAGAGCCACAGCAGGCAGAGCCACGCCAGCAAACCGCCCCCGGCAGCGATCCCTCGCGGCCTCCGATCCTGCGCTAAAACCGGGCAGTCCGGGTCACATTCGCGTTAACCGATCCGGCTTATGTAAGCTCGAACGTGACGCAACGGCAATCCCAGCCCAGACTGGCAGTATCTTCGCCCGACCGAGGAAGCTGCCATGCCGCCCCGCTTCGATTTGCCGAAAATACTCCAAACCTCCCTACGCCATGCGGTGGTCAGTCTTGCCCTCGCCGTGCCGACCGCCGCACTGGCCCAGACCGATGCACCCCGCATCCCATCGCATTGCATATCGCTCGCCCATGCGGCCCCCGAGGCGCGCATTCTCCGCGCCGCATGGTCCGATCCGGTGCGCGCTGATGCCGTGCGGATCAGCTACGTCGATCATTCGATGTTTCTGCTTCAGACGCCCGGTGGGCTGAACATGATGACCGATTACACCGGTTTTCTGGGCAATGCCGGGCTGATTCCGGACGTCGTGACCATGAACCACGCGCATTCCAGTCACTGGACCCCTGCACCCGATCCGGCGATCCCGCATGTCTTGCAAGGCTGGGCGGACGCACAGGGCCCGGCGCGCCATTCTCTCGATCTGGGCGAAGTGCTGGTGCGCAACGTGCCCACCGATATCCGGGGGCGGGCTGGCGGCGCCATGGTCGAGGAAGACGGCAACTCGATTTTCATCTTTGAAGTCGCAGGTCTGTGCATTGGCCATCTGGGGCACCTGCATCATGTGCCGGACGCCGCGCAGCTGGCCTCGATCGGGCGGCTCGACGTGGTGATGGCGCCGGTGGATGGCGGCATGACGCTGGACCTGCCATCGATGATCGAGACGCTGCAACGCTTTCGCGCGTCGGTCGTGATCCCGATGCATTGGTTTTCCGAAGGGTCGCTCCAGCGCTTTACCACCGGAATGGAGGATCAGTTCGACATTGTCCGTGCAGGCATGTCGGACCTGACCCTGAGCCGCGACAGCCTGCCCGGCCGTCCCACGGTCATGGTGCTGGAACCGGCATGGCTGACCGGCCCCACGTCTGCCCCGGTCCCTGACTAACGCGTCAGAGCATCGCCATCAGGCTATAGGTGATCTGCGCGGTGGTGAATTCCGACACGCGGCTGCCCGGCTCCGGCGCCAATTCCACCACGTCGAGCCCGACCAGCCGCCGCCCCTTCAGCGCATGCGCAACAAGGTTCAGTGCCTGATAATAGCCCAAGCCCCCCGGCACCGGCGTGCCCGTCGCGGGCAGGATCGCAGGATCCAGCCCGTCGACATCGAAGCTGACATAAACATCCTCGGGGAAGTCTTCGGGCAGGTCGATGGCGTTCAGTCCGCGCGTCACGAGTTCTTCGGCATCGACGGCAAAGACATGGGCCGTGTCGCGCCGGGCGACCTCTTCGGCGGACATGGCGCGCACGCCGAATTGGGCGATGCGCAGACCGTCTTCTTCGGCCAGCAACTGCATGACGGATGCGTGGGAATGCCGCTCATCCTGATAGGCCTTGCGCAGATCGGCATGGGCATCGATCTGCACGATCCCCACCGGACGCCCCAGCCCGGCCACGACACCGCGCACCGCGCCATAGCTCAGCGCATGTTCACCGCCCAGCGTCACCGGCACCGCGCCGGCCTCCACCGCCGCGCGGGTGCGGGCGGCGATGCGCTCCATCACCTCGGGCAGCGGACCATCGCAGGCCACTGGCGGCTCGGTGGCGATACCGGCGGTGCAGGGCTCCGCCCATGTGCCAGCGCGCATCACCTGACGCTCCAACTCGACACTGGCCTCAAGGATCGCATCCGGGCCACCCGCAGTCCCTGCGCCATAGCTGACAGTGCGCTCCAGCGGCACGGGGATGATGCGGTAGCGCGCGGTGGCCGGGTCGCGTTCGGCCTCCGACAGCTCGCCCTCGAGGAAATAGGTCATGGAAGCTCCGGACAGTCGATCATTCAGGGGAAACGGCGGTTCAAGACAGCCGCGTGAGGAAATCGTCATAGCCGAACTCGCGCAAAACACGCAGATCGTCCGTGTCCGAATTCCACAGCGCCAGCGCGGGCAGCGGCACGCCGTTGAAGGTGTTGGTTTTCACCATCGAATAATGCGCCTGATCGAGAAAGGCGAAACGATCGCCGATCTCGAAAGGTTTGGCGGGGATGTAATCGCCCACCACATCGCCCGCCAGACAGCTGGGCCCACCGATGCGATAGGCCTCGCCCTCCTCACGCTCGCCCAGCAGGTCGGGGCGATAGGGGGCCTCGATCACATCGGGCATGTGGCAGGTGGCAGAGATGTCGGAGATTGCCAGCCGCATGCCGTTTTCCGGCAGGTCGAGCACTTCGCCCACCAGCACACCCGCATGCAGGGCGCAGGCTTCGCCCGGCTCCAGATAGACCTGCACGTCATGCCGCGCCGACAGGGCTTGGACGAATTCCACCAGCCCGTCACGGTCATAATCGGGCCGGGTGATGTGATGACCACCGCCGAGGTTCATCCACTTCATGTTCGCCAGCCACGGGGCCAGCCGGTCCTCGACCGCCTCCCATGTGCGCTTCAACGGGGCAAAGTCCTGCTCACACAGGGTGTGCATGTGCAGCCCATCGACGCCTTCCATATCGGCATCGGTCAGTTGCGAGATCGGCGTGCCCAGACGCGAACAGGCGGCGGCGGGATCGTATTTAGCGTTCCAGCCTTCGGAATGTTCGGGATTGATCCGCAGACCCACCTCAATGCGCCGCCCCTCGGCACGGGCGGCGTCGACCAGCGGGCGAAAGCGGCGATGCTGCGCAGGCGTGTTAAAGATCACATGGTCTGACAGCAGCAGGATTTCCCGCAAATCGGCATCTTTATATCCGGCACAGAAGGTCGCGACCTCGCCTTCGAAATGCTCCGCCCCCAGCCGCGCCTCATGAATACCCGACGCGCAGACTCCGTTCAGGTAACGCCCGATCAGAGGGGCCAGCGCGAACATGGAGAACGCTTTGAGCGCCAGAAACACATGCGCGCCGGAGCGATCCGCCACATCGCGCAGGATCTTCATGTTGCGCTCGATCGCCACCTCATCGACGACGAAACAGGGCGACGGCACGCGGGTCAGGTCAAGCCGCGCAAAGGCCGCGCGGCTTTCCTGAATGATATCGGGCGTCTCAGTCATCGGCGCTTAGAAATCCACCGGGCCGTCAAGCTCGACGATCTTCCACGGCAGACCTTGGGTATTGAGCATCTCCATATAGGGATCAGGGTCGAGCTGCTCGGTGTTCCAGACGCCGGGTTCGTTCCAATGGCCCTGCAACATCATCGCCGCACCGATCATCGCGGGCACGCCGGTCGTATAGGCCACGGCCTGACTGCCGACCTCGCGGTAGCATTCTTCGTGATCACAGATGTTGTAGATGTAATAGGTCTTTTCCACGCCGTCCTTGGGGCCGGTGATGATGTCACCGATGCAGGTCTTGCCCTTGGTCAGCTCGCCCAGCTCGCCAGGATCGGGAAGCACGGTCTTGAGGAATTGCAGCGGGATGATTTCTTTGCCCTCGTGCATCACCGGCTCGATCGAGGTCATGCCGACATTCTGCAACACCGTGACGTGGTTGATATAGGCATCGCCAAAGGTCATCCAGAAGCGCGCGCGCTCGATCTCGGGGAAATGGGTCGACAGGCTCTCCAGTTCCTCGTGATACATCAGATACATGTTCTTTTCGCCCACGGCGGGGAAGTCGAACGGCACCTTGGTGCTCATCGCGGGGCTTTCGACCCATTTGCCATCCTCCCAGTGGCGCGCGGGCGCGGTCACTTCGCGGATGTTGATCTCGGGGTTGAAGTTGGTGGCGAAGGCCTTGCCATTATCACCGCCGTTGCAATCGAGCACGTCGATCTGGCGAATGCCGTCCAGCTTATGCTTGCGGATATAGGTCGCCATAACGGAGGTCACGCCGGGATCGAAACCGGACCCCAACACCGCCGCCAGCCCGGCCTCGCGGAACTTGTCCTGATAGGCCCACTGGTGGGAATATTCGAATTTCGCCTCTTCGGGCGGCTCGTAATTGGCAGTGTCCAGATAGGGCACGCCGGCCTCCAGACAGGCATCCATCAGCACCAGATCCTGATAGGGCAGCGCGAGGTTCACCAGCAACTCCGCGCCGGTCTGCTTGAGCAGCGCGACGGTCGCGGGCACATCCATCGCGTCCAGCGCATAAGTCGCAACATCGACCCCGGTGCGGGATTTCACGGATGCGGCGATGTCATCGCATTTCGATTTGGTGCGGCTGGCCAGCGAAATCTCGGTAAAGATGCCGGGGTTCATCGCCATCTTGTGCACGGCGACCGAGCCGACGCCGCCTGCGCCTACTACCAGAACCTTGCCCATATGTAGCTCCTTTGATCGATCATGTATCTGGATCCGGGACCGGCCGCGCGGGCCGGCGGGATCATTCGAAATAGGTGTAGCCTGCAAGGCTGTCCTTATAGGCTTCCATCAGGATGCGGCGCTGCGCGGCGTTGACCTGCCCGGCCTTCACCGCCCGCTCCACCGTGCGGCGGAACGCCACCAGACAATCCTGCGGGTCGTATTCCACATAGGACAGAACCTGCGCGATGGTATCGCCTTCGGTCTCGTGCTCGATCTCGAAGCCGCCATTGCGATTGAGGCTGATGGTCACGACATTGGCGTCACCGAACAGGTTGTGCAGATCGCCCAGCGTTTCCTGATAGGCCCCGACGAAAAACACGCCGATATAATATTCGTCGTCTTCGGTCAGGTCATGCACGGGCAATGAATTGGCAATGCCGTCGCGCAGCACGAAATGGCTGATCTTGCCGTCGCTGTCACAGGTGATGTCGGTGAACACGACGCGCCGGTTCGGCACTTCGTCCAGACGCTGTAGCGGGATGACCGGATGCACCTGATCGATGGCCCAGACATCGGGCAGCGATTGGAACAACGAGAAGTTGCCGTGATAGTAATCCACCACGCCTTCCAGCGTTTCATCCACCTCGTCAGAATGATCGCCGGTCCGGGCCTGCGTGTTGATCAGCGACCGGATGAACAAAAACGCCTGCTCGGCCCGTGCCATTTGCCGAATGTCGATCTGCCCCCGGCGGAACAGCGCGCGCATCTCATCGCGGTAATATAGCGCGTCATTGAGGCTTTCTTGCAGGCGCGCGGGGCCGACATAGGCCTCCACCGCCAGCAGATCCTTGACGAAGTGATGATCGTCCGCGACCGTTTCGGGCCGCACGGGCGTATCGTAAAGCGTCGCATCCAGCACGTTGAAGATCAGCATCGACGACAGCGCCACCACGAAGCGGCCGCTTTCGGTCACCAGCGTCGGATGCTCCAGCCCGGCCTCATCCATCGCGTAGCGGACGGTTTCGAGGATGTTGGTGCAATATTCCTCAACCGTGTAGTTCATCGAATTGTCGGTGGAGCGTTTCTCGCCGGTGTAATCGACCCCCAGCCCACCGCCGAGATCGAGATATGTCAGCGGAACGCCCAGCGCTTTTAGCTCGGTATAGAACCGGGCGCTTTCGGCCACCGTGCGGCGGATATCGATAATGTTGGGCACTTGGCTGCCCAGATGGCTGTGCTGCAGCACGAGACAGTCGAGGAACCCCGTCTCCTCCAGTCGGTCGACCAGCCGCACCACCTGTTCTGTTCCCAGACCGAAGGTCGAGCGATCGCCCGAGGATGCTTCCCATTTGCCAGACACCGTCTGCGTCAGCTTGATCCGCACACCCAACAAGGGCCGCGCGTCCAATTCCCGCGCGACGCGGTGCACGATCTCAAATTCCTTGAGACTTTCCAGCACGATGACGGTATTGAACCCCAGCTTGCGCGACAGGATCGCCAGCCGGATAAACTCGTCATCCTTCACGCCGTTGCAGATGATCAGGCTTTCCTTCGCCATCTCCTGCGCCAAAGCGACGATCAGTTCAGGCTTGGAGCCAGCCTCCAACCCGTAATGATAGGGGCGGCCCACCTCGACCAGACGGCTGACCACCTCGGCCTGCTGGTTCACTTTGATCGGGAACACGCCGCGATAAACGCCCTGATAGCCAGTCTCGCGGATCGCATCCGCAAAGGCCTTGTTGAGCCGGTGGATGCCCATATCCAGAAAACTCTGCACGCGCAGCTGGATCGGCGCGGTGATGCCGCGTTCTGTCAGATCCTTGATGATCGCAGGCAGCGACACTGGCGGAATCGACGGATCCAACGGATCGCGCAGGGCCACGTCGCCGCTGTCGGTCACGGTGACCAGATCATGACCCCATGCCTCGATCCCATATAGATCGGATGGCTTGGCGGGTTGCTGCTGTGCGTCCATTTCAGTGTCCACGTCTGCGTCGATCCCTGTCGGTTCCAATCACGACCGCCATGGCCGTGTTCGTGTCTGGATGTAGGATAATCTGAAAAGATGACAGGAAAAAATGTGGGTCGTTTTTCCTGTCCGGCGCGGAGCTGCCACCCTGCCCCGTCCGCGCAGCCGCCTTTATTCCGCCCTGCCTTTCGGCTAGATCCGCCTCAACAAGGCGCCGCCCGCGCGCAGCACTGTGAAAGGAGCCGGATCATGGCCGTGCATCTCTACCAAGGTGACCTTCCCGACGGGCTGACGCTTGGCCCGGTGGTGGCGATTGATTGCGAAACCATGGGGCTGCACCCGCATCGCGACCGGCTGTGTCTGGTGCAGATGTCGTCGGGCGATGGCGACGCGCATCTGGTGCAGATCGCCAAGGGACAGACGGAGGCGCCGAATCTCTGCGCCATGCTGACCGATCCGCAGGTGTTGAAACTGTTTCATTTCGGGCGGTTCGACATTGCGGTGATGCTGCACACCTTCGGCGCGCGGGCCGCACCCGTCTATTGCACCAAGATCGCCTCGAAAATGGTGCGCACCTATACCGACCGTCATGGGCTGAAAAACCTGACGCAGGAACTAATCGGCGTCGATATTTCGAAACAGCAGCAATCCAGCGATTGGGGTGCGGAAACGCTGACCCGCGCGCAAATGGATTATGCGGCGTCAGACGTTCTATACCTGCACCGGCTGCGCGAGGTTCTGGATGCGCGGCTGGCGCGGGAGGGACGCACGGCATTGGCACAGGCGTGTTTCGACTTCCTGCCGACGCGGGCGCAGCTTGACTTGGACGGCTGGCCCGACACCGACATTTTTTCTCATAGCTGAGGCCGCCATGACCGCCAGCCGCCTGCCCCACCCTGATCCCGCGCGTCTGCTGGACACCGCCCGTCGTGTCATCCGTGACGAGGCTACGGCCCTGAACACGCTGGCTGATACGCTGGGGCCAAGCTTTGTCGACGCGGTGGGGCTGATCCTCGACGCGCCGGGGCGGATTATCGTCTCAGGCATGGGCAAATCCGGTCACATCGCGCGCAAATTGGCCGCCACGCTGGCCTCCACCGGGACGCCCGCGCATTTCGTCCACCCCGCCGAAGCCAGCCACGGCGATCTGGGAATGATTTCCTCGGGCGATGTGGCGCTGCTGCTGTCGAATTCGGGCGAGACCCCGGAACTGGCGGATATGATCACCTACACCCGGCGGTTCGGCATCCCGCTGATCGCGGTGGCCAGCCGCGAGGGCAGCACGCTGATGCAGCAGGCCGATGTGCGGCTGCTCCTGCCGCGCTTGGCTGAAGCCTGCACCACCGGCAAGGTGCCCACCACCTCGACCACCATGACGCTGGCCTTGGGCGATGCGCTGGCCGTCGCGCTGATGGAGCATCGCAGCTTCACTCCTGAGCGGTTCCGCGACTTCCACCCCGGCGGCAAGCTGGGTGCGCAGCTGGCCCGTGTGCGCGACCTCATGCACGGTCCCGACCGCCTGCCACTGGTCGCGCCCGGCACTTCGATGGGCGAGGCGCTGATCACGATGTCGCAAAAATCCTTTGGTGTGCTTGGGGTGGCGGGACCGGATGCTATCTTGCAAGGTGTCATCACTGATGGCGACCTGCGCCGGCATATGGCCGGACTTCTGGATTTGACGGTGGAGGAGGTCATGACCCACGCGCCCAAAACGATCACGCCCGATGCGCTGGCCGCGACCGCGCTGGCCCAGATGAACGCGGCACAGATCACCACGCTGTTCGTGGCGGAGCCCGCCGCCAGCGGGACGGGTCCGGCGCTGGGTATTCTACACATCCATGATTGCCTGCGCGCAGGGGTCGTCTAAGCGGATGCGCCGGCGCGACAATTCATATTCGCGCTTTGTCGCATGGGCCAAGATCGTGCTGCCGCTCGCCGCGCTGGCGCTATTGTCGACCGTGTTCCTGCTCGCCCGCAACATTGACCCGACGCAGGCTATTCCCTTTGCCGAGATCAACGTCGAGGAACTCGCCCGCGAGCAACGTGTCAGCACGCCCAACTATGCCGGGGTGACCGAGGATGGCGCCGCGATCAGCGTCACCGCCAGCACCGCGCGCCCCGATCCTGACAGTCCTGACCGGGTCGACGCCACCGATCTGGAGGCCGAACTGATCACCGCCACAGGGGCGCGCTATCAATTGTCATCGCAACGCGGCGAAATCGACAGCGGCGCGGATATGGCCTATCTCGAAGGTGACGTGGTCGTCACCACATCCTCCGGCTACCGGATCACCTCGGATGCAATGTCCACCTCGCTCAGTCGCACGCTGCTGGAAAGCACAGGCCCGGTGCAGGCGGATGGTCCCGCCGGACGCCTCGATGCGGGCGCGATGTCACTGGAGCCCCTGTCCGATGCCGCTGGCAATGACAGCGACAACCACCTGCTTGTTTTCAACAAGGGCGTGAAACTGGTATACACGCCGTCAGATTGAGGAATTGTTCGATGAATTTCAGACCCGCCCTGCTTGCCCTGATAGTCGCGGCACTCGCCGTGCCGCTTCTGCCCGCCGCTTCTGCACGGGCGCAGGGGCAGGTTGAATTCGGCGGCATGGAACACGACACCTCCGACCCGGTCGAGGTCGTGTCCGACACGCTTGAAGTCAACGAGGAAGCCGGAACTGCCGTGTTTTCGGGCGACGTGCTGGTAGTGCAGGGCGATATGCGCCTGTCCGCCGCGACCGTCCGCGTCGAATATACCCAGCAGCCCGAAGGCGCCGAGGCGGATGAAGGTGCCGGGAACGAGATCGAGCGGCTCTATGCCTCCGGCGGGGTTACTCTGACCTCTGGCGAAGACAGCGCGGAGGCAAGCGAGGCCGTCTACACCCTGGCCTCCGGGGAGGTCGTGATGACCGGCGATGTGCTGATGACGCAAGGCGGAAACCTGTTGTCTGGCCAGAAGCTGCGGCTCAACATGGAGACCGGAAACGGCATCATGGAAGGCCGCGTCCGCACCACGTTCAGCCCGGGGAACGGCAATTGAGCCACGCCGCCGAGCCAGACACCACGAGCCCTGCCGCGCCCGATCCCACAAGCGACACCGCCCGTCCGAACCTCGGATCCGACCGCGTCGCCCGCCCGGTCGATGACACGGCCGGACTGCGGATTTCCCAGTTGCGCAAAAGCTACAAGAAGCGGTTGGTGATCCGCGACGTGTCCATGGATTTGGGCCGGGGGGAGGTCGTGGCGCTGCTGGGGCCCAACGGCTCTGGCAAGACCACATGTTTCTACGCCATCGCCGGGTTGGTGACACCCGATAGCGGGCGCGTGGCCATCGACGGGCGCGAGGTTACGACCCTGCCGATGTATCGCCGCGCCAAACTTGGCATCGGCTATCTGCCGCAGGAGGTTTCGATCTTCCGCGGGCTGTCGGTCGAAGACAACATCCTTGCGATTCTCGAGATCAGCGAATCTGACCGCTTGCGCCGACGCGAACGACTTGAGGAATTGCTGTCAGAATTCGCGATCGAACATTTGCGCCGCGCACAGGCACTGTCGCTGTCAGGGGGCGAACGCAGGCGCGTGGAAATCGCGCGCTGCCTTGCTGCCGATCCAAAATATCTGCTGCTGGATGAACCCTTTGCAGGGGTCGATCCGATCTCGGTCGGGGATATCCGCGCGCTGGTCGCTGACCTGAAGGAACGTGGCATCGGCGTGCTGATTACCGATCATAATGTTCGTGAGACTCTGGAAATCGTCGATCGCGCCTACATCCTTCATGATGGGAAGGTGCTGATGAGCGGCACTGCCGAGGAGGTGGTCAAGGATGAGAACGTGCGTCGTGTCTATCTGGGACAGAGTTTCCGCATCGGCTAGGCAAAACTTTGCGGCAGGGCGCCTGCAGCCTTTGCAAACCCCTGCCATCCCGGAGCGAGACAGCATTCAATGCCGCAGCGCGGCGGGACCGGCCATTGACAGACCTGCCCCCAGAGGCGCCAAATGAACCCGATGCAAGACCGTGACGCCCCTCCGGCCCCGCCTTTCACGGTGCCCGGCCCTCGAAGCCTCCACCGCGCGGCGGCTGGCCTCGGTTCGCGCTTGGTGCGCGCAGGCACAGGCCTCTGGCTGATGCTCCTGCGGTTACGGTCCGCAGCTATTTGCCTTTCCCTCAGTTTCCCCCTGACCGGCCTCCCCCTGCGTCGTCAATGACGACACGCGGGCCCGGTCCTTCGACAACCCAAGGAGGTGCTATGCGTTACCAAATCAGCGGTCGACAGATCGACATCGGAGACGCGCTTCAAACGCATGTGACGGACAGCCTCGGCGTCGCGGTCGACAAATATGCCGAGCGCCCCACTGACGCGACGGTGATCTTCTCCAAGATTGCGCATGAGTTCGCATGCGAAGCGACCGTGCACCTGTCGACCGGGCTCACCGCTCAGGCCAGTGCCCGCGCGACCGAAATCTACGCCGCGTTCGATCAGTGCTGCGAAAAGATGGAGAAACAGTTGCGCCGCTACAAGCGCCGTTTGAAGGACCATCACAAGGAGCGTTCGCAGCCGGTTGAACTTTTCGGGGCCTCCTCGTATATCCTCGCCGCTCACGATCAGGGTGACGAAACCGAGCCGGACAGCCTCCAGCCGATCATCGTCGCCGAGATGGAGACGCGTATTCCGGCCCTGTCGGTCGGCGAAGCGGTGATGCAGATGGAACTGGCAGGCGCGCCGGTCCTCGTATTCCGCAAGGAAGGGCAGAACGGGGTCAATGTCGTATACCGTCGTGAAGACGGCAATATCGGCTGGATCGATCCCGCGAACGAAGCTTGATAGCGCCGTCCGACCGGGCGGGAGGGACTGACAGACGCCATGGACCTTTCGACGATTCTAAAACCTGAAGCGGTCAAGGTTGTCAGCACCGCAAGCAGCAAAAAGCGCCTCTTCCAGCAATTGGGAGAGGCGGCTGAAAGCTGTTATGGCCTTAAATGCACCCATGCCATCGAGGCGCTGCAGGAACGCGAGACGCTGGGCCCGACCGGCGTCGGCCATGGCATCGCCTTGCCCCATGCGCGCATCGATGGGCTGGGACAGGTCGTGGGCGTGTTTTTCCGGCTGGAGCAATCGCTCGATTTTGACAGCGTCGACCGCCAGCCCGTCGATCTGGTGTTCAGCCTGTTTGCGCCGAGCGACAGCGGGGTGGAGCACCTGAAGGCGTTGGCTTTGGTATCGCGCACGATGCGCGACAGCGCTATCTGTTCGAAGCTGCGGGCCAATCACGCCCCACAGACGCTCTACGCGATTCTCACCTCGGGCGGCGCAAGTCAGGCGGCTTGAACTCCGCTCCAGGCCTGCCCCCCCTTGAGGGCAGGGCTATTTTCGTCGCGATGACGCAACCTTTCGTTAACCTAGATCACCCACGCTGATCCTGCGGAACAGGCAGGAAAGCCGATGGCCGTGCACGTCGAAGCCCTGCCCCCACCGCGCCGCGCGGTTGGGGCAGGCATCGGTTTCGATTGCCTGAAATACTTAAGACGCGCCGCTAAGGGCCAGCGCGACCTGCGGGATCATTTGTCCCGACGTGTCCACACTCTGAACCCGAACTGCATGTAATCGCGGCTATAAACCTCGCGACACAGTTTCTCCAGCTCACCGTCATGGATCTCGCTCAGCGGGAATGGGCCCTTTTCCTGCGGCTCTGGCGCAGGCGGCATGCGGGTGCCGCCAATTTGCTGGACAAGCTGAGCCAGCCCAGTCGCCAGCCTATCCTCGCGCAGCAGCATGTCGGGTTGTGCGAAGGTGCTCATGCCCTCCAGCACCGCCGCCTGCGTTGCCCATGCTGGATCGACCCGGATCGCGGTCTGCCCGGCAAGGTTCGCCTTCAGGAAATGGAGGAACGCCGCGAAGGCCGCACGGTGCTGAGCGGGGGTCCAATCCTCACCGGGCGCGCCGTCGGGCAGTGGCAGGTCATGCACCCGGCGCAGGGTCTCGCGGATTTCCAGATAGGCGCCGGGGCCGGTGTTCAGGATGTGCTGGCAGAATACCTCATGCGCGCGAGACATCGGATGCCGCAACACCGCAAAGCTGCGATGGCCCTTGTTTTGACGCTTCCATTGACGCAGGGATTTCTGATTGAAATCGCACAGCACGTCTTCGGGCGCGGCATCGTCATATGCGGCAAGCCAGGCGTTGATCTCCTCCACCAGCCCGCCCTTTATGGGCAAAAACAATAGTGGCGCATGGGGGGCTGCGACATAGCTCGGCACCACCGGACCGCGCCGTGGCTCCGCATTCGGGATGCGCGACAGGCCAAACCCGTCCATCCGCGCCAGCGCCGCGATCATCTCGTCGTAGTTTTCAACCTTATCCTCCAGCGGGGCGGGGTTCTGGCGCTTCAGCCGGTTGGACGCCCGCTCCAGCGGCGCGACATCGGCGCCAAGGAACCGCCCCAACCCGTTCAGCACCTCGACGTCGTTGATGTCGTCGTAATGGATGTGGAACGCGGTCTGACCGGAAATTTGCAGCCCCCGTTGTAGCCGCAACTGAAATGCCTGCATCCGGGCCAGAAACTGCTCGAATTCCTCCGGATCAAACCGGATGCGGGCCGCCTTGCGGTGGGTGACATTTGTCAGCCGCCACTGGTTCGTCTGGCGCGCAATGCGCAGTGACACATAGCTGTCGACGGGGTTTCGGGTCAGCACCACCTTGGCGCAGCGCGGATCGGGAAGGCAGCTGTCCAACACCCGCGCATCGTGATCGTGAAAATAACGAAACCCCGGCAATCCGTCGGTCTGGCTCTGCATCGCGGTGAGCAGCGCGTCGGGATCGGCATCGCGGTCACGCAGGCTGACGCCGAATTTCTCGTCACGGTTATGCTGGCCCACGAAATGCGGATTGAACAACTCCCCATGGCAGGTCAGCCCCGGCATCTGGTTGAGGTTGTCCTCCAGATAATTCGAGCCGGTGCGCATTTCGGCGAACAGGACGAATTTATCAAAACGGGCGCGGACAGCATCAGCCATAGATCATTTCACCAGATAAGGGCGCGCGGTGCCCGAAGGCTGCGGCGCGGGGTCTAGTCCGACGGTAAAATCGCCGGCGAGGTGGAGGTTCATGCCCTGATTCTTGAGCATCTGCACAAAACGTCCGAAATCGCGGAGATCGGCCATACGCGGCGCTTCGGTCAAGCGGCGACGGGTGCCGGGGCTGATTTCCTCGGTAATAGCCTGCAGATGATCCATCGGGTTTTCGACGAAGTCGGCCAGCGTCCAGATTCGCAGCCGGGCATTGCTATATTGCGAGCGCAGGATCGCGAGGTGCTGCAGCTCGATCGCCTGCAACCGGGCGGCCTCTTTGCGGATGACGGGCGTGTTCAGACCCAGCTGGAACAGCCGGATCGCCCATGCGCCGGTAATGACCGAAATCTGCGCATTCTGGTCGGTCGCCATGGGCCAACTGATCTGTTGATCGTCGGCAGGCCCGAATTGAAAACATTGCCGTTCGCCGCGCGCATTCCAGATGAGCGAGGTCAGGAAACGCTGGGGGTTGTAGTCGCGCAATGCCGCGCTGTCGCTGAGCACGCCGTTATAGACGGTCTCGCCCCCCGCGAACTCCACCCGCTCGGGGCTGAACAGATGGCCGTGCACACGCCCGCCCACGGTTTTGGCCAGCCACTCGTCGAAATCGACGAACAGGTCGGAAAAGCCCTCAAAGACGGAATAAGGCTCGCAGGTCTTGCCGTTTTCCCAACCCTCACGGGGATTGCGGCTTTGCATATAAAGCCCCGAGCGCCCGCGCACGCGCCGCTCCGTCGCCTTGGAAAACAGCCGGTCGATCTTACCGGGATTCGGCTCCGCATTTTTGGTGATGCGGGGGTCGTTGGACAGAAAGCTGGCGTAAAGCTTGTTGGCGTGGGGCCATGCCTTGCGCGCGACAAAGCAATCCGACCGGCGCAGCAATTGCAGGTGATCATCGTAAAAAATGTGCGGTTTGCCCTGATAGTCGAATTTCGACAGGGTCAGCGCACGGCTTTCAACTTCGGCCGAATGCAGGCGCACCAACGTCTGAAAATAGCTTTCATCGGGGATCCATACTCGCTTGAAGTAGCGGTCATAGACGGCGCGGTCCGGGTCATCGACGATGCGCGACAGTGTGCCCCGGCTCAGACACCACCACTGTGATCCCAGATGCGGCTCCAGCCCGGCGGGGATGGTGCGCCGGATCTTCAACCGTCGTTGCAGATCGACATAGCGGTCAAACAGGCGGCGGTTCTTTTTCCATGAAAACGGAAACCGCAAGGTGAACCGCTCGCGATCAAACCCGCCCTTGGTCCAGATTACATCTTCGATGGTGACGGATTCGATAAAATCGGTCCGCGGCCGGGCCGAGAGATAGGCATTGAGATCCTGCACCGGGCGCAGCGGCAGGCACGAACCGGAGGCAAGGTAGACATGCCCCACCTGCGGATGGTCGCGCAGCATGATCTCGGACGCGGCGAGCGTCGCAGCGACGATCCCCCATGTGCCCCATTCACAGCGATAGCGCGGTGAGAAACTGACATTATCCAGATCGGCCAGCATGGCCCGGAATTCATCATAGGCGGTGTCGCCGACCTTCCGGTCGGTATGGATCACCACCGGGCAGCCGGAACTGGCCCAGTGTCGCGCAGTTTGCGCCGCGCGGGCCAGTGCCGTGTGCACCAGCATGACGAAGCCGACGGTCATGCCCAATTCCCCTTGGACATCAATCCGATGATCTCCAGCTGCCGCCAGTTGATGTAGCGCTCGGACCACTTGGTCCAGAGATCGGGGTCCTGTTCCAACCCACCCGCATAGGCCTTGTATTCGGCGCTATCGGCATAATGCTGGCCGCGGCTCAACTCCTCAGCGGATTTTTGGCTGAACGTATCGAGGAACTTTGCGTGCAGCAGCACGCCCGATGGTTTTTCCCCGCCCCATTCGTCATAGGTCTGGTTCAGCCCGCGCGGCAGCAACATGTGGGTCGATGAAACATAGGCATAGCCACGGTTCCATTTTACCAGCGGTATCTTGTTAAGCGCTGGCGCGCGCTCCGGAGCATCAGCGAAAAACGTTCGTGCCCGTGGCCCTCCTTGGATCCACAGGTTCAGCATTTCGGGATTGCGCTTGATTGAATAGTTGCCGCCATCGAACCAGCAGGCAATGTCGAACGGGTTTTGTCCCTCGCGGTAGGGCTGCGCCGAAAGCGAGCCCTTGGGATACATGTCGAGCAGCATCGCCCCAAAGCTGCGCACTTCGCTTGCGTCGAGCCAATCGGTCAGCGCCCGGATCGGGCGGGTGTCGCAGAATGGGTAGACAAAAAATTCGTCCACATCGACCACCAGCGACCAATGCCCGTGGCCATAGCGCCATTGCAGCCAATTCAGCCAGTCGACGCCAAAATGCGCGGCCTTGTAGCTGGCCGGTGTGGTCCAGAGCGACACGTCGGGCTGATCGCGCAGCCACTCGGCCGAGCCGTCATCGCTGTCATTATCGACCATCAGGAAGTGGTTGACCCCCTGCTTGCGATAATAGTCGAAGAAGTAAGGAAGCCGCACGCGTTCATTGCGCAGGGTGGTAAAGGCCAGCGTGTCGCCCGGACGCAGACCACGGGTCCGATTGACCACGCTGCGCAACTCACGCCTTTTACGAAAGGCGCGGAGCTTCCATGCCCTGCGGCGCAGCCTGAGCCGATATGAGTGTAGGGCGCTCACCCCGTCGCATGCTCCCGACCGCGGCCGACGGATCGGCAGGCGGCTTTACCATTCAATGCCTTGCGGCCAAGTATAGGCAGAGTGTTGCCGAACATGAAACACCAGCGCGAAAAGGCGTCGCGCCCTGTGGATGTCCTGCATCAAGCGCCGTCCCAGTCGCCCCGCGACATCAATTCCAGCGCTTCCAACTGCTGCCAGCCGGTGAACCGCTGCGACCTGTCATGAGCCAGCACCGGCGCCTCCGCCACTGCGTTGTAATAGTCGTCGAATAGGGCGGGATCATGGAAATGCTGCGCCCGAACCTGCTCGTTTCGGGCACGGATCGTGATGTCGGGCAGGAATTTCGTATGCAGCAGCACCCCTGAGAGTGCCGAACCGCCCGGCCCGTGATAGGCTGTGTTCAACTGCGGCGGCAGGACCGAGTGTGTCGAATTTTGCCAGACGTGACGCCATGACCATTTGATCAACGGCAGCTTGTTCAGCGTCGGCGCGCGGGCAGGATCATCCGCAAAGAACGCCCGCTCCCGCGCGCCGCCCTGCACCCAAAGATTGCCGTTTCGCCGCTGCCATTGCGCCCGGTAGGGACCGGCGTCAAACAGCGGCAGAACGGATATAGGGTCGCCCCCGTCATAGCCCTGCCCGCCCAGCGGACCTTCGGGGTAGAGATCCAGCATCAGCGCCCCCAGCGCTGGCTGCGTCCGCGCCTCTAGTGCGGCGGTCAGTGCAGGCAGGGGGCGGGTGTCGTGGAAGGGGTAGATCAACAGCTCATCCGCATCGACATGCAGGCACCAATGCCCGTGCCCATGCCGCGCCATCAGCCATGTGATCCAGTCCACGCCAAAGCGCGACGCCTTGTAGCCGGCCTGTGTGGACCACAGCGACACATCGGGCTGCGCGGCCAGCCATTCGGTGCTGCCATCGGTGCTGCCATTATCCACGACAATGAAATGATCGACACCCAGCCGCCGGTAATGCTGAAAGAACCACGGCAGCCGTAGCAGTTCATTGCGCAGGGTTGTGAAGGCGAGAATGGCACCGGGAGCAATCGTTGCAGTCCGGTCCTGCACGGGGCGCAATTCGCCCCTCTTGCGCCAAGCGCGGTAGATCAGCCGCCGCCGCTTTGCCCGCAGCCGGGCCGCATTCCAGAAGGTCTGTCGCGGCGCCATGCCGGGCTAGACCCCGCCCGGCCCGGTCATGCGCTATATCCGCCGTTCTGGTGCCAGCGCCACGCATCGGCAATCATGTCGGTCATGGTGGATCGCACAGGCCGCCAGCCAAGCTCCGCCACCGCGCGGGTGGAGCCGGAGACCAGCGCCACCGCATCACCGGGCCGGCGCGCGCCCGTCTCCATCGGCACGGGCCGATTGGTGACGGAGCGGCTGGCCTCGACCACCTCGCGCACCGAAAACCCGGTGCCCGTGCCAAGGTTGAACACCCGGCTCCCCTTGCCCTGCCGCAGCCAATCGACACCCAGCACATGCGCCTCGACCAGATCCATCACATGGACATAATCGCGGATACAGGTGCCATCGGGGGTGGGATAATCGGTGCCGTAAATCGTCAGCGCAGGACGCTTGCCATCAATCGCATCCAGCATCAGCGGGATCAGGTGCGTCTCGGGCTGGTGATACTCCCCGACCTCCCCCTCAGGATCGGCACCGGCCACGTTGAAGTAGCGGAAGATCACATGCCGCACCCCGTGGCTGGTCTCAAAATTACGCAAGATATCCTCGATCGCGCGCTTGCTGGCCGCATAGGCGTTGATCGGCATTTGCGCGCTGTCTTCGTCCAACACCACGCCATCCTGATCGCCATAGGTCGCACAGGTCGAGGAGAACACGAAATCCAGACACCCCGCCGCCACCGCCGCCTCAATCAAGGTGAGCGACCCCAGCACGTTGTTGCGCCAATAAAGGCCGGGATCCTGCATCGACTCGCCGACCTGACTGAAGGCCGCGAAATGCATGACTGCTGCTGGGGCATACCGCGCGAATATGGCGTCGAGTGCGGCGCGATCAGACAGGTCCGCCTGTTCGAAGGGGCCGAACTTCACCGCGTCGCGCCAGCCGGTCGAGAGGTTGTCGACGGTGACGGGCACGTGACCCGCCGCCGCCAGCGCTTTGCAGGCGTGCGAGCCGATATAGCCCGCGCCGCCGGTGACCAGAATATTGGCCATGTTGGGAATACTCCCGATTACCTGAACACTCGCCGCAGATTACTGGGCGGCGGCGTCGAGCGAAACCATCTCGCGCAGGT
The DNA here is from genome assembly GCA_040119125.1 of Marinobacter sp. GTDB lineage: Bacteria > Pseudomonadota > Alphaproteobacteria > Rhodobacterales > Rhodobacteraceae > Pacificitalea. Next base: position 95,797 of record JBEDTR010000004.1, on the reverse strand, counting down.
ATTCGGAAAATTCGTCACGCAGGTCGTCCCGGCTTAGCCCAAAGGCAACCGTTGCCTGCAAGAAGCCCGCCTTCGAGCCGCAGTCGAACCGCTGACCACGGAAGCGGTAGCCATAGACGTCGCGCCCCGAGCGGATCTCATTGGCGATAGCATCGGTCAACTGGATCTCGCCCCCTGCGCCTGCTTCCTGAGTGTCGAGCGTCTGCAACACCTTAGGCGTCAGGATATAACGGCCAATCACGGCAAGGTTCGACGGTGCATCCTCAAGCTTGGGCTTTTCTACCATGCCCTTCACCGAGACCATCTGGCCCATGTCTTCCTTCACATCGAGGAGGCCATAGGCGGAAGCCTTTTCGGGCGGCACTTCCATCGCTGCGACCATGCAGCCGCCGGTTTCTTCGTGCTGTTCAACCATTTGCTGCAAGCAGGATTTTTCGCCCTGAATCACATCGTCGGGCAGGATCACCGCGAAGCTTTCATCCTCGTTGATCAGGCGCCGCGCACACCATACGGCGTGGCCGAGCCCCAGCGCCTTATGCTGGCGAATATAGGCGATCTGACCGGAGCCCATATTCGTCATCTCGAGCATATCGAGAGAGGATTTCTTGTTTTTTGCCTTTAGCGACATTTCCAGTTCGGGCGCCGCATCAAAATAATCCTCTAGCGCGGATTTCCCGCGCGAGGTGACAAAGATGAATTCCGTGATGCCGGCCGCGCGGGCCTCATCGATGGCATATTGGATCAGCGGGCGGTCGACCAGCGTCAGCACTTCCTTGGGGATCGCCTTGGTTGCGGGCAGGAAACGGGTGCCCAGACCAGCCACAGGGAAAATCGCTTTGGTTACGCGTCGTGCCATATCTTATCGGACCTCGAATAATCTGTGGGAGGGTGTCTAACGGAGCCAAACGCCCCTCGCCTGAACAGGGTTCCCGCAATGCTACGCTCGTTTAAGGCGAAACTGAACACGATTCCCACCGTTTTGCCCGGAATTTAGGCGGAAACGCCCGGTTTGGCAGCACCCCGCCAACCCGCAATTGGGGTCAAAGGATGTTCATCCGGGCCATCATGTTTTGCAATCGGGGGATATCCTCGGGGTTGTTCAGCTCCCAGAACTCCCGGCCGCGTGCTTCGACCTCAACACATAGAACTGGACGCCCGCGCTCAAGGAACCGCAACTGCTCCAGCGCCTCCAGCCGCTCCAAGGGGCCCATTTCCCAACCGGGATATGCCGCCAGCGCGTCGGGCCGGTAGGCGTAGACACCGACATGGTGGAACACCGGGGTCGGCTCATGCGCATCATAGGTGTTGGTGGTGAAGGGGATCACTTCCTTCGAGAAATAAAGCCCGTGGCCGTTCGCCGCGAACACAACCGTGGTTGCGCCGACCCGCCCTGCACGGCGGTCCGCCCACAGGTCATTCAGCATCGCGCCGGTGGAGCGCAGAACAGGTGTCGCGATTTCCGCGCGGGGATCGGCACGCAGCCCGGCGACCAGATCTTCGATGAACCATGCCGGGGTCAGCGGCGCGTCGCCCTGCAGGTTCACCACGATCTCATAGCCGCCGCCCAGCGCGGCATGCGCCTCGGCGCAGCGCTCGGTGCCGTTGGCGCAATCGGAGGAGGTCATCACCACCTCAGCGCCGAACCCCTCCGCCGCCGCGCGAATGCGATCGTCATCGGTCGCCACCACAACCCGGTCAACGCCCGAGACTTCCATCGCGGCGTCCCAGCTGCGATGGATCAGAGACTTTTCCGTCCCATCCGCGCCGCGCAGGGTCGCGAGCGGCTTTCCCGGATAGCGGGTGGAGGCGTAGCGGGCGGGAATGACGATCAGAACGGACATCTCAAGCGCCTTTCAGATCGACGCCCGGCGCATGGGCAATGAAGAACGGGTTGGCGTAGCCTTCCTTGCCATAGGTGAAGGGCGCGTGATCCTCGAACCGGACCATCCGCCCGCCTGCGCCGCGCAACACGGCATCGCCCGCGGCGGTGTCCCATTCCATCGTCCGGCCCAAACGGGGATAAAGGTCGGCCTCCCCCGTCGCGACAAGGCAGAATTTCAGCGAAGAGCCGGCGGATTTCATGTCCTTGACGGTGTATTGGCCGATATAGGCATCGGTCGCCGCATCGCGGTGCGATTTGGACGCCACCACCATCAGCCCGGATGCGCCCGGCTCGGCCACGCGGATCTGCACGGTGGAGCCTGCGGCCTGCGTATCAAACGGGCCGGTTTCCTCAACCGCCGTGCCATCGGCCAACGTGTAGAACAGCCGCTCCTTGGCCGGGGCATAGACCACGCCACGGGTCGGCACGCCATTTTCGACATAGGCGATGTTGACGGTGAAATCGCCACGCCGCTGCACGAACTCCTTGGTCCCGTCGAGAGGATCGACGATCAGGAAGCTGTCGGCGCGCGCGCTATGGGTCGCGGCCTGCTCTTCGGTCACGATCAGCACTTCGGGAAAGGCCTCGGCCAACCCCGCCGAGATCAGCGCGTCTGCGGCTTCATCCGCGGCGGTGACGGGGCTGTCATCGGACTTCGACCGCACCTCGAAGTCGGGAGACTCGTAAATTTCCATGATCTTTTCGCCAGCCTCGATGGCAAGGCGGCGGATGGTCGGAATCAGTCGCTGATAGTCCATGGGCAGGTCTCCTGAGCAGGCATGCGCGGGGCCGATTTCATTGAAAAGCCCTGTTTTGACCCTTATGCTGGCACGAAGGGAGAACAGCAAGGTTAAGCTGTGCCCCGTCGCTGCGCGCCCCATATCAGGCAGCACGTCCCGCATCAGCCCGACGACAGCGATCAACCAGCGAGGCCCGGCATGTTTCAGACCCCTACCCCGCGATCCGGCATGGGGTCCGGCATTCGGCTGGCGACACTCATCTATCACTCGACAGTTCGTCAAATCCGCAAAAGCCATGGCAACGCTGTGATCGGTCTGCTGCTGAATATGATGCAGACGATCATTCTGGTGATCGCGTTCTATTTCATGTTTGCCGTGCTGGGTTTGCGCAGCAACGCGATCCGGGGTGATTTCCTTTTGTATATCATGACCGGCATCTTCCTGTTCATGACCCATACCAAGACAATGGGCGCGGTCGTTGGCTCCGAAGGGCCGGCATCGGCGATGATGAAACATGCGCCGATGAACACGATCATCTCGATCAGCGCGGCGGCATTAGGCGCGCTCTACATTCAGCTGCTGTCGATGATCGTGGTGCTGTTCATCTACCACGTCGCGTGGCAGCCCATCAGCATTTATGACCCGATCGGCTGTCTGGCGATGGTTCTACTCAGCTGGTTTTCGGGCATGGCGGTTGGCATGGTGTTTCTGGCGATCAAGCCTTGGGCGCCCGGATTTACGACCATTGCCAGTTCCATCTACAGCCGCGCCAATATGATCGCGTCGGGCAAGATGTTCGTGGCCAATACGATGCCGGGCTACATCCTTGCATTCTTCACTTGGAACCCGCTGTTTCATACGATCGACCAAAGCCGCGGCTTTGCCTTCATCAACTACAATCCTCATTTCTCCAGTCCGTGGTATCCGCTTTACCTGTCGATCGGGTTAATGATGATCGGGTTAATGGGTGAGTTTTTCACCCGCAAACGTGCATCGATCAGCTGGGAAGCCAAGCGATGAAATCGTCATATGCGGTATTGCTGGCACTGCTTTGGCCGGGGGCAGTCGCGGCACAGGACGCGGCGGATTATCCCGGCCTACACGCGGTCACCGGTGTCACGTCTGACGACATTCTCAACATCCGCATCGCGCCGGATCCGGGCGCAGAGATCATCGGCTGGTTTCCCCCGGACGATACCGGGGTTGAGGTCATCGCGTTGTCGAAAAACGGTCGCTGGGGCAAGGTCAGCCGTGGCCCCCGGCCCGGCTGGGCATCCATGGCCTATCTGTCGCCCGTGCCCGGCGGTCAGGATCCGCGCCGCTGGCCGGTCTTTTGCGCCGGGACAGAGCCGTTCTGGTCGCTACATTTCGACGCCAGCGCCGGCACAGCTCAATGGTCTACGCCGGACGACAGCGGCTCCAGCTATGCCATGACCCTTGCCGCGCCGCAGGGATTCGACGATCCGCCGCGTATGGCAGCCACGCTTCACGCAGATGGCCAGCGTATGACGCTTGTCACCCGCGCCGCGCAATGCAGCGACGGCATGTCGGATCGCGGCTTCGGCCTGTCGGTCGATTTGCTGCGCGCAGGTGCAGGCGAGGCATCCCACCTCCGCGGCTGTTGCAGCATGGATCAGGGCGGCGACTGAACCGCGCACCTTACGGATCGACCACCCGCAGGGTCAGGTTGATCCGTCCGCCCTTTGGCATCAGGGTCGAGGATCCGAACCGGATGCGATCCACACCGTGGTAGGTCAGACGCGCCGCGCCGCCCATCACCACCACATCGCCCGACTGCAGCCACAGCGACTCCGTCCGTCCGCCCCGCGTGGGGTTGCCCATGCGGAACAGCCCCTCGTCGCCCAGTGACACCGACACGACCGGATAGCCGAAATCAGCTTCGTCCTTATCTTGGTGCAGGCCCATCCGCGCGCCCTCCCCATACCAATTCACCAGACAACAATCGGGCCGGCGGGCAAGTGCGGTGCAATCCTGCCAGATTTTCAGCACACGGTCGGGGATGGGCGGCCATGCCATGCCCTGTGGATGGTGCGCCTCATACCGATAGCCGCGCCGGTCCGTCACCCAGCCATAACGCCCCGCCGAGGTCATGCGCACCGACATGAGCTGTCCCCGTGGTGTCACCGGGCGCACCAATGGTGCTGCCGCGATCACGTCCCGCAGGTCGTCGAGCAGCGCCTCCTGTGCCGGTCGATCCAGCCAGCCCTGCCTGATTTCGAAATCCCGGATTTTCAGAATGTTTCCGCTGACCGGTCCGCTCCGTTCGTTTTCCGTCATTTTCCTGCCAATTTCCGCCATTGCGTCCGCTTGCAGGCACAGGGTGCCCTCCTTATATACGCTCCGACGCCGGAAAGGGGACCAAGTTCCCGAACCGGCACGACATGGGATCGGGGGACAGGGGCCTCATGGGGCCTGACCCTCAAAACATCGCCGAAGAAAGAGGTAGAGTAATATGGCCAAAGTCATCGGGATCGACCTCGGGACCACCAACAGCTGCGTCGCCATCATGGATGGCAGCCAGCCGCGGGTCATCGAGAACTCCGAAGGGGCGCGCACGACGCCGTCCATCGTCGCATTTACCGACAACGAACGCCTTGTGGGCCAGCCTGCCAAGCGGCAGGCGGTGACCAACCCCGACAACACGATTTTTGCCGTCAAACGGCTGATCGGGCGTCGGTTTGACGACAGCGACATCGCCAAGGACAAGAAAAACCTGCCCTTCGCAGTGGTCGATGGCGGCAATGGCGACGCATGGGTCGAAGCCAAGTCCGACAAATACAGCCCCTCGCAGATCTCCGCATTCATCCTGCAAAAGATGAAGGAAACCGCGGAATCCTATCTGGGCGAAGAAGTCACGCAGGCGGTCATCACCGTCCCGGCCTACTTCAACGACGCTCAGCGTCAGGCCACCAAGGACGCGGGCAAGATTGCCGGACTGGAAGTGCTGCGCATCATCAACGAGCCGACCGCAGCCGCACTGGCCTATGGTCTGGACAAGAAAGAGACCCGGACCATCGCCGTCTATGACCTCGGCGGCGGCACCTTCGACGTGACCATCCTCGAAATCGACGATGGCCTGTTCGAAGTGAAATCGACCAACGGGGACACCTTCCTCGGCGGTGAAGATTTCGACATGCGTATCGTCAACTATCTGGCCGGCGAGTTCAAAAAAGAGAACGGCGTCGATCTGACCAAGGACAAGATGGCCCTTCAGCGTCTGAAGGAAGCCGCCGAGAAGGCCAAGATCGAGCTTTCGTCCAGCCAGCAGACCGAAATCAACCAGCCGTTCATCTCGATGGACCCGAACGGTGGCCAGCCGCTGCACATGGTGATGAAGCTGACCCGCTCCAAGCTTGAGCAGCTGGTGGGCGACCTCATCAAAGCTTCGATGAAGCCGTGCCAAGCCGCGTTGAAAGATGCCGGTCTGACCACGTCCGACATCGACGAAGTGGTTCTGGTCGGCGGCATGACCCGCATGCCGAAGGTCACCGAGGAAGTGACCAAGTTCTTCGGCAAGGAGCCGCATAAGGGTGTGAACCCTGATGAGGTTGTCGCCATGGGCGCCGCCATTCAGGCCGGCGTTCTGCAGGGCGACGTGAAGGACGTGGTGCTGCTCGACGTGACGCCGCTGAGCCTTGGCATCGAAACGCTGGGTGGCGTGTTCACTCGCCTGATTGATCGCAACACCACGATCCCGACCAAGAAAAGCCAGGTCTTCTCGACCGCCGAGGACAACCAGAATGCGGTGACCATCCGCGTGTTCCAGGGCGAGCGGGAAATGGCTGCGGACAACAAGATGCTCGGCCAGTTCAATCTGGAAGACATCCCCCCCGCGCCGCGCGGCCTGCCGCAGATCGAAGTGACCTTCGACATCGACGCCAACGGCATCGTGTCGGTTTCCGCCAAGGATAAGGGCACCGGTCGCGAGCAGAACATCACGATCCAAGCGTCGGGCGGCCTGTCCGATGACGAGATCAACAACATGGTCAAGGAAGCCGAAGCCAACGCCGAGGCCGACAAGGACCGCCGCGAACTGGTCGAGGCGAAGAACCAGGGTGAGAGCCTCGTGCACTCGACCCGCAAGTCGATCGACGAACATTCCGACAAGGTGGATCCGTCCACTGTCGAGGCGATCGAACTGGCGATGAAACCGCTGGAAGAGGCGCTGCAAAGCGATGATCTGGGCAAAATCCGCTCGGGCATCCAGAACCTGACCGAAGCCGCGATGAAACTCGGCGAGGCCATCTACAAGTCCGAGCAAGAGAAATCCGGCGGCGAGGATGCGTCGGATGACGAGGACGGCCCCCGCGATGTCGATGACGATATCGTCGATGCCGATTTCGAAGATCTCGGCGACGACAAGCGCGCCTCTTGAGGCACTACGGCAACGACTGCTGCGGCCGGTCCGGGAAACCGGGCCGGTCCGCGCATTTCGGGCATAAGGACTCCTGATGGCAAAACGTGATTTTTACGAGGTGCTCGGGGTCGCGCGCGGCGCGGATGCGGACGAACTGAAGAAGGCCTATCGCAAGAAGGCCAAGGAACTTCACCCCGACCGCAACGCCGACAACCCCAACGCCGAGGCCCAGTTCAAAGAAGTGAACGAGGCCTATGACGCATTGAAAGACCCCGAACGCAAAGCGGCCTATGACCGCTTTGGACATGCAGCCTTCGAGGGCGGCATGGGGGGTGCCGGTCGCCGTGGTGGCGGCGGCGGCTTTAACCAGCAGGGCGATTTCGCGTCGTCCTTCTCGGATGTATTCGACGACCTGTTTGGCGATTTCATGGGTGGCCAGCGCGGTGCGGGCGGCGGACGACCCCGTGCGACGCGCGGCTCTGACCTGCGCTACAACCTGCGCATTTCGCTCGAAGACGCCTATAACGGCCTGCAGAAAACGATCAACGTCCCGACCTCGGTCGGCTGTGATGAATGTTCCGGCACGGGCGCCGAAGGCGGCGCCGAGCCCACCACCTGCCCCACATGTTCCGGCATGGGCAAGGTGCGGGCACAGCAGGGTTTTTTCACGGTCGAGCGCACCTGCCCCACCTGTGGCGGGCTGGGCCAGATCATCAAGAACCCCTGCCGCAAATGCGGTGGTGCGGGCCGCGTTGAAAAAGAGCGCGCGCTGTCGGTCAACATCCCTGCCGGGGTCGAGACAGGCACGCGTATCCGTCTGGCCGGCGAAGGCGAGGCTGGTTTGCGAGGCGGTCCTTCGGGAGATCTGTATATCTTCCTTGAGGTCGTAGAGCATAAGCTGTTCCAGCGCGATGGCATGAACCTTTACTGCCGGGTGCCGGTGTCGATGGCCGCGGCTTCGCTCGGCGGTGACATCGAAGTGCCCAGCATTGATGGTGGTCGCGCCCGTGTGAAAGTGCCCTCAGGGTCGCAATCGGGCCGCCAGATGCGTTTGCGCGGCAAAGGCATGCCCGCATTGCGGGGGGGGCAGCACGGCGACATGATGATCGAGCTGGCTGTGGAAACCCCGGTCAACCTGAACAGCCGACAGAAGGAATTGCTGCGCGAGTTCGAAAAGCTGGGTGAAGATAACAACCCGCAAAGCTCTTCGTTCTTCTCAAGCGTCAAGAGCTTCTGGGACGGGATGAAGGGCTGATCGAACCCTGCAGAGACCGGAACCATCCGCGATGAGCATCGTTGATCCCCGAGATACGTCTCGGGGATTTTCTTTATGTTTGACTGGATTACCGGCGCTATTGATAGCATGGGCCTGTTTGGCGTGGCGCTGTTCATGTTTCTTGAGAACGTGTTTCCGCCGATACCATCGGAATTGATCATGCCGCTTGCGGGCTTCAATGCGGCGCGCGGCGACATGAACCTGATTGCCGTGATTATCGCGGGGTCCATCGGCTCCCTGCTCGGCGCGCAGCTCTGGTATGAAATCGGTCGCCGCATTGGACGCCGCCGGCTCCGCACGCTTGCGGATCGCCACGGGCGTTGGCTGACGGTAAGCCCCGATGAATTCGACCAGGCCGATCATTGGTTTGAACGCCATGGCGGCATGGCCGTTTTGATAGGCCGCCTGATCCCCACCGTGCGCACATTCATCTCGGTTCCCGCCGGAATTGCGCGCATGGGGCGCGTTTATTTTCTGTTGCTGTCCGGGATCGGCACCGTTGCATGGACCACCCTGCTCGCCGTGCTCGGATATGTCCTTGAAGGCGGCTATGATGCTGTTTCGACGTGGCTTGACCCGGTTTCGACCGCCGTCGTGGTCGCGTTGATCGGGGCTTATCTTTATCGCGTCGCCACATATGGCCGTCGTCAGCGTCGCAAACAATCCTCGGACGCCTGAGGTCTTTACCGAATATTTACGACTCAGGCAGCAATGTGACGGCATGTGTCCGCCGCGCCATTTCTCTGAAGGGCCCTTGCCCCTTTTTGCGTCCTCATCGAAGGCGGTCACTCTCCCATCCCCGGAGGAGCCGGGCAGTCGCGTGGTCCCTAAACGTCCTGCCCCACCCCAACCCGGATATGTGCGCGGGCACAGGCAGCGGCTGCGCGACCGGTTCGATCAGGGCGGCGCTCGGGCGATCCCTGATTACGAGCTTCTGGAACTTATCCTTTTCCGGGCCCTGCCCCGCGGCGACGTCAAGCCATTGGCCCGCAGGCTGCTGGACACGTTCGGAGATTTCAACCGGGTGCTTTCAGCCTCCGCCGCGCGGTTGCAACAGGTGCCAGGGCTCGGCGCGGCGACCGTAACCGACCTGAAGCTGGTCGAAGCCGCCGCGCATCGCATGGCGCGCTCACGGGTCATCGACCGGCCCGTGATGTCGGGCTGGACGGCGCTTCTGGATTACTGCCACACGACCATGGCGCATCGCGAAACCGAACAGTTCCGTGTGCTCTATCTGGATCGTAAGAATGTCCTTATCGCGGATGAGGCACAGGCCGATGGCACGGTTGATCACGTTCCGGTCTACCCGCGCGAAGTCGTCAAACGTGCGCTGGAGTTAAACGCCAGCGCCCTGATCTTGGTCCATAACCACCCCTCGGGCGACCCTACGCCATCAGATGCTGACATCACCATGACCCGCCGCATTGCGGAGGCCGCGGATGCGCTTGGTCTCACGCTGCATGACCATCTGATCGTGGGCAAGGAGAAGGAGTTGAGCTTTCGCGCGCATGGCCTGCTTTAAACGACCGGAGCACGCACTGCACAGCACCTAGACCGTCAACGCATCCGTCGGTTTGAGGATACCGGTATCGATGCCACGCCTGTTGATCTGCGGCACGTTCATGCGACGCAAGGTTGCGGGATGCAGGGGATCAAGCACCCCTAGCCGGACGAGGAGAGCGGCAATAGCACATTCCGCGGCGCGGGTGCTGCCATCTTCGATCTTCAACGCGATGCCGAGCTGCTGTTCTGGAAGTATCGCGACAAAAACCGCCTCTGCCCCGGTCTTGATCGCAACCTTGCCGCCCATTGCGCGCATCAGTTCGGTGCAGGCCCGGCCTTCGCCTGCGACTAGATCGGGATGCAGCATCATGGCCGTCCGCAGCGCGACCTGCGCGTCGCCGCGCGCATTGCCCTCACGCGCACCGGCGAACCCCGCCATTGCCCGCGCCAGCCCCGTGACGGTGCAGGCAAAATTCGGGGCGGAACAGCCATCGATGCCATAACCGGGGCTGGTCTCGCCCGTGACCTCTTCGAATGCCGCGCGCACGGCCTTCTGCACCGGGTGCGCGACATCGATATATTCGCTGCCCCCGCTCAGATGCCGGTTCAGCGTCAGGAAACCTGCATGTTTGCCCGAGCAGTTGTTATGCATTTGACCGGCATGACCGTGGGCGCAGGTGATATGATCGCGCGCGGCGGGATCGCGCGGCATCTGTGGTCCACAGCGCAGCGCATGTTCATCAAGGTCCAGCACGTCAAGCCAGCGCCGCACCCGGTCGGTATGGATCGCCGCACCCTGATGAGAGGCACAGGCCAGCGCCAGTTGTTCCGCCCCCAACCCCGCGCCGCGCGCGGCCCCGCTCTCCAGCAGGGGCAGCGCCTGGATCATCTTGACCGAGGAGCGCGGAAAGATCAGCTGCTGTGGATCGCCCCAGCTTTCGACGACCTCGCCGTCGGCGCGACAGATGACGGCGTGGCCGCGATGAACACTTTCCAGAAACGGCCCACGCCACAATTCGACAAGATCCACCGCGCTCATGCCCGCTTCTCCCAGCAGAATTCCGCCAACAGGGCTTTCGGCGTGCCCCACTTTTGCGTTATTCTTGGCTTAGCGAGTTGAAATTCGATCCGCCACCCGAAAAGGTCGGGCAGCGACCTCCATGGCGGAGAACGAGGCAGAGACAGCTGGAGGCTGTAGAATTATGACTACCCGGATCAAGACCGGACTGATCGCCGGTGCCGTCGCCCTTATGGCGGCGCTGCCGCTTGTGGCGCAGGAATCAACCAACCGTGTCGCGGCCAAGACCGACTGGAGCGTTTTCATCGAAAGCGACCCGACCGAGTGCTGGAGCGTATCAGCCCCGAAGGAAACCGTGAACACCCGCGACGGCCGTGTCGTTGCGGTGCGGCGCGGGGATATTTTGCTATTCGTGGCCTATCGTCCCGGCTCGGATGTGGAAGGGGAGTTGTCGTTTACCGGCGGCTATCCGTTCGCGCCCGGCTCGACCGTGACGATGCAGATCGGTGGCAACAGCTATGAGCTGTTCACCGAAGGCGAGTGGGCCTGGCCCGCATCCGCATCGGATGATGCCAAGATCATCACCGAGATGAAACGCGGTGCAGAAGCCACGCTGAGCGCTCGCTCCGAGCGGGGCACCAACACGAAGGACTCGTTCTCCCTGCTTGGCTTTACCGCCGCGCTGGATGAGGCCGAAAGCCGCTGCACGGGCTGAACGCGCCCGACGGCGAGAGATGAAGAAGCGGGCCACAGGGCCCGCTTTTTTCATTTGTGACAGGTTCATCCAGACAGTGCTGAGGCGCATCGGGACCCGCCGCCCAAGGTGCCTGCTGCGCCCGGCTCAGCCCGTCGTGTCTCGCGCGCCGAAGATTGCGGAGCCGACGCGGACATGGGTTGCGCCTTGCCCGATGGCGGTTTCGAAATCGCCACTCATCCCCATCGACAGGCCGGACAAGCCGTTGCGTTCCGCGATCTTGCGCAGCAGGGCAAAATGCAGGCTTGGCTCCTCCTCCACGGGCGGAATACACATCAGGCCGCAGACCGGGAGGTCTAGCGCACGCGCCTCGGCCACGAAACTGTCGGCCTCGGCTGGCAGCACGCCTGCCTTCTGCGGCTCCTCACCCGTATTGATCTGCAAAAACAGCTCCGGGCAGTGACCCAGTTCCTGCGCCAATCGCGCAATGGCTCGGGCAAGTTTCGGGCGATCAACGGAATGGATGGCGTCGAACAACTCCATGGCCTGACGCGCTTTGTTGCTTTGCAGCGGCCCCAGCAGATGCACGGACACGCCGTCAAACGCGGCGCGGAAGTCCGGCCATTTGCCCGCAGCCTCCTGCACCCGGTTCTCACCGAACAGGCGATGTCCCTCACTCAGCACGTCACGCACACGGGCGTCGGGCTGCACTTTCGAAACAGCGACCAGCTGCACCGAGCCCGGCGCGCGTCCTGCACGGGATTCGGCCTTGGCGATGCGCTGCTTGATGTCGGATAGGCTCATGACAAACGGTCCCCCATGGCAGTAATGAATGGCGCCATTTCGTCGGCGTGACGTTCCCAGGCTCGCCGGGATGACGCGTAGATCGGCTGACGCACCTGATAGATGCTAAGCGTGCGCACCCGTCCGGATACGCCGCCAGTCTCTAGGCAGCCATCCTCCCAGGGAAGTCCCGCCGCCGCGATCAGCGCACGAATTTGCGGCTCCGGATCGGCCACGAGATCCTCGTAATGGACCTCCTCGAACCCGCCGGGCAGACGGTCACGCCAATAGTCCAGCACCCGCAGGAACGCCTTACAATAATGAGCAAGGTCGTTCAGATCGTAGGCGTAGCGATGGGTGCCCTCCGCAAAGACGTTCTTGTAGATCGACAGGGCCACGTCGCGGGGATCGCGGCGCACCACGATAACCCGCGCCCCCGGCAGTGCCTGTCGGATCAACCCGGTCATTAAATAGGACTGAATCGATTTGTCGGTAAACCGCGCCTGTGTTCCCAGACGCTTCTGCGCCGCCGACACATAGCTGTCGCCCAAAGCGCGGATATCCGAGCGGGATAGATTGGTGATCGGCAGAGGCTGCGCACCGGGATAGCGCAGTCGAGCATAGGCCATCCGGCGCAGCAGGTTCATTTCTTCGCCGGCGGACACTTCGCTGTGCCGGGCAAGGATTTGCTCGATCAGTGTGGTGCCGCTACGCGGCAGGCCAGTGACAAAGATCGGGCTGTCGGAGGCAGGCTCGGATGGCGCGTCGAATTCCATCCCGTCGAACAAGCGCAGCCAGCCATCGACTTCGGCGTCCCATGACTGCGGATCATAGGGATGCATAGCCCGCGTTTCCGAGTTGGCGGGCCGAAGATAGTGGAAGACGCGCTCATGCCGCCCGGCATCCTCCATCGCCTTTGCCAGCGCGAAATTCATGTGGATGCGCGCGCGCCCAGTGCAGCGGGGATGGCGCAAAGCCTTCTGCATATCGGCGATGACAGGCGCATTGGGGGCGATCTTCTCGCCCGCGACCATCAGACGGTAAATTTCCCCATCCCAAGGCGCGCGTTTCAAGGCGCGGCGGAATTCGGCGCGGGCGGCGTCAAATTGTCCGATCTGCTGTAGGTAAAGCGCCTTGTCAGCGCGGGGTTTCACCTGATCAGGCATCAATTCGATGAGCCGATCATGCGCGGCGAGAGTGGCATCCGCGTTTCCGGCGGCGGTGTGGAGCGCCACTTCGGCACGGGGGATGGCAGGCTCCGACGGCGCAAGCGTCGCGGCATTCGCGTAATGGGTCGCCGCCTGATCTGTTTGGCCGTCAACGGCGGCGATCTGACCGAGTTGAAAATGGATTTGCGCGACTTTTGGAGCGCGCAGAAGCAGCGCCTGCAAAATAGCGCGTGCCTCGGAAAGCCGGCCCTTGGATTGCAAGGCTTGTGCGACCTCGAAACGGCCTTGGACGGAATTGGGATCAGCCTTTGCCATACGCGCCTGCCCTGTGGTTCATCAGGCTTTCTGACTAATCCGCTGCGCTGAAAAAGGAAACCGGCCCAAAAGAAAACCGGCGCCAATTGGCACCGGTTCAAAAGAAAAGAGCGGGCCCGAAGACCCGCTCTCTCTTATCCAAAGATCCGGTAGGATCAGAAGGACATGGACAGGCCGACGGAGAACGTGTCGAAGTCCGCGTCGTCGTCCAGGAAGTTGGAGTTGCCGTAGCCGGCCAGCACGGAAGCGCCGCCGCCCAGGTCGTAGCCAACTGCAACACCGATGCCGTCGAAGTCAGCGATATCGTCGCCTTCGAACAGACCGTAGTTGATGTGCATTGCCAGCGGGCCGGTTTCGTAGCCGAAGCCCAGACCGTAGTGCATGATGTCAGCGTCGTCACCGTCGAAGGGGCCGCCGTCGATTTCTGCGGAGATCTGAGTGATCTCGATGCCGCCGGTGAAGCCGGAAGCCAGAGTAGCAACAGCCGAAACGCCAACTGCGTCGACATCAACGTCGAAGGAGCTGCCGAAGAAGTCGTCACCGCCAGCATCAACAGTCTGGTAGCCGAAGCCGAAGGCCATATCGACACCGGAAACCATGGTGGCGTATTTCAGGCCGAGGGCGTAGCCGGCATCGCGGTCGCCGGAGTCGTCCATTTCGGTGGAGATCGCGAATGCGAAGTCGCCGATGGCGTAGTCGTAACGAACGATCTGGCCGTCATAGCCGCCGTCGAGATACGCGCCGAGGTAACCGGCGTGGCTGGTCTCGTCGTCAGCGATGGAACCGGGGTTACCCATGTTGCCAGCTTCGGTCAGAGCCCAGTCCATGGCACCGTCGGTGTCGCCCATGGTCACGGTGCCGAAACCGCCGGAGACGAAGATGGTCGCGCCGCCGTCGTCGTTGGGAGCGAATGCGCCCGAACCGGTTGCGCCGCCGTCATCGTCGGACTCGTCCAGGTCGACCGAAGCGCCGAACGACAGGCCGCCGTCGGTTTCGCCGGACATGGAGAAGTTCACGTCCAGATCCTGGAAGAATTGCGTTTCCATTTCGGAACCGCCGTAGATACCCATTTCGGCCGAACCGGTGATGGTAACCTCAGCAGCCGCGGCGCCAGCAAAGCCGACCAGTGCGGTGGAGGCGAGAAGAACCTTTTTCATCGTTTTCCCTCGTGTCTAAAAGGTGCACCGCAACCCGGCATTCCAGATTGGGCATGACCTTCTTTCGCGCCAAACCCCCATTCATTGCAAGCTGGGCGAGACCGCCCCCCCAACAGGCCGAATGAATTGGTGCAGCTTTGCCACAGTGGCGAGGCGCGCCCGGCTTTGTTAAGCCTTGTCCGGCCATAACCGCTCGGCTAGACAGAGCAAAACACCGGAGGGGCACAGATCATGACCGTCAGAACAGCCGCCCGCCTGACCCTGGGCGCGTCCCTGATCGCCACGCTGGCAGCCTGTGGTGGAATCGGCAGCGGCGACAGCGGCCTGTTTGGACGGGGCGGCAACAGCGCCGCGCTCGACCCGGCCAATACCCAGTCCCGCGAGCGCGCCGACCAGCAGCGTGCCGCACGCGACGCGCTCACCCGTGAGGATCGTTCGAACCGCTCGTCATTCTTTGACCTGTTCGAGAATAACGACGATCCCAACACCACCGTCAGCGTCAATCGCTATATCTGGAACGCTTCGCTCGACGTGCTGAATTTCATGCCCGTCCAGCAGGTCGATCCGTTTTCGGGCGTGATCGTCATGGGCTACGGCACTCCGCCGGGCGGCGGCACGGCCTATCGCGCGACGGTCTATGTGCAGGATCCGGCGCTCGACGCGCGGTCGCTGCGGGTGGCTCTGGCCTCGCGCTCCGGCCCGGTCAGCGCGGATGTGCAGCGCGCCATCGAAGATGCGATCCTGACCCGCGCCCGTCAGCTGCGCCTGCGCGACGCCGATCTCTGAGCAGGTGCCGCTCGCGCGGCGCTTGCGGGGTGTGGACGCGCGCGACGCCCCCTATTAGACAACACGCCGGGCCCCTGCGCCCGGCGTTTTACGTGGTGCCTTGCGCATCATGCCTGATTCCATCCGCTCCTGAGCCCGCTTTTCTGAAGGATATGCCCGATGTCCCGCCTCTCCCCCGCCGAGATCGAACCCAAATGGCAGGCCGCGTGGGACGACGCGGGCGTCTTTACCGCGACCCGCGATCCCGCCCGCGAGAAATACTATGTGTTGGAGATGTTTCCCTACCCGTCGGGCCGCATCCATATGGGCCATGTGCGCAATTACACGATGGGTGACGTGGTCGCGCGCTACAAAAGTTCCTGCGGCTTCAGCGTGCTGCACCCGATGGGCTGGGACGCGTTCGGCATGCCCGCCGAAAATGCGGCGATGGCCTCGGGCGGGCACCCCAAGGACTGGACCTACGCCAACATCGCCACGATGCGCGACCAGATGAAGCCGCTGGGCCTGTCGATCGACTGGTCTCGGGAATTCGCCACCTGCGACCCGGAATATTACGGTCAGCAGCAGGCGCTGTTTCTGGACATGCTCGAGGCCGGGCTAATCTATCGCAAGAACGCGGTGGTGAATTGGGATCCCGTGGACATGACCGTTCTGGCCAATGAGCAGGTGATCGACGGCAAGGGCTGGCGGTCCGACGCGCCGGTCGAGCGGCGTGAACTGACACAATGGTTCTTCAAGATCTCCGACATGGCGGGGGATCTGCTCGACGGGCTCGACACGCTGGAGGACTGGCCCGAGAAGGTGCGCCTGATGCAGGCCAATTGGATCGGTCAGTCGCGCGGCCTGCAATTCGCCTTCTCGCTGGACGCCGAATCTGTGGGCCACGACCGGATCGAGGTCTACACCACGCGCCCCGACACCCTGATGGGCGCAAGCTTCGTGGGCATTTCTCCCGACCATCCGCTGGCCCGCGCGCTGGAGGCCGACAACCCTGAACTGGCCGCCTTCTGCACCGAATGCCGTCGCACCGGCACCACCGAAGAAGCGCTGGAAAAGGCGGAGAAACGCGGCTTTGACACCGGCCTGACCGTGCGCCACCCGTTCGACACGGCGTGGGAATTGCCGGTCTACATCGCCAACTTCATCTTGATGGATTACGGCACCGGCGCGATTTTCGGCTGCCCGGCCCATGATCAGCGAGATTTCGACTTCGCCACGAAATACGGCCTGCCGATTCCCCCGGTCTTCGTCGAGAAGGATGCCGAGGACGCGCAGCTGACCGAAGCCTTCGTGCCGCCGAAGACCGAGCCCGTGCATTATGTCCGCGGCTTTGCAGGCACGCCGGTGCAGACCGGGGCCGACGGCGTCGATGCCGCGATTGCCTTCTGCGAAGAAAATGGCGTCGGCCATGGCGTCACCAAATACCGCCTGCGCGATTGGGGTCTGAGCCGTCAGCGCTATTGGGGCTGCCCGATCCCGGTGGTGCATTGCGACACCTGCGGCGTAGTGCCCGAAAAGAAAGAAAACCTGCCGGTGCGCCTGCCCGATGACGTGTCTTTCGACCAGCCGGGCAATCCGCTGGACCGGCACCCCACATGGCGCGATGTGCCCTGCCCCGCCTGTGGTGCGGAGGCGCGGCGCGAAACCGACACGATGGACACTTTCGTCGACAGCTCGTGGTATTATGCGCGTTTTACCGCACCGCGTGCCGAGACCCCGACCGATGCGGAGGACGCCGCCTACTGGATGAATGTCGATCAATATATTGGCGGCATCGAGCATGCGATTCTGCATCTGCTCTATTCGCGGTTCTTTGCCCGCGCGATGCAGGTGACGGGTCATCTGCCCGAAACCGCGCGCGAGCCGTTCAACGCGCTGTTCACCCAAGGCATGGTCACGCATGAGATCTACCTGACCCGCGACGAGAAGGGCCGCCCCGTCTATCACCTGCCCGAGGATGTCACCGACGGGCGGCTGGCGGATGGCACGGAGGTTGAGATCATCCCCTCGGCCAAGATGTCGAAATCCAAGAAAAACGTCGTCGATCCGGTCTCGATCGTCGAGGCCTATGGCGCCGATACTGCGCGCTGGTTCGTCATGTCCGACAGCCCGCCGGAGCGCGACGTGGAATGGACGGCATCGGGGGCCGAGGCGTCCTACAAGCATTTGCAGCGGGTCTGGCGGCTGGCCAGCACCATCGATGCCGACATGCGCGCCGCAACGCCCGAGGATCTGACCCCGGCGCCCGCGCGTGACATGCCGCTGCTGCGCACCATCCATCGCGCGATTGCCGAGGTGACCGAGGGAATCGAAGGCTTCGCCTTCAACAGCTCCATCGCGCGGCTCTATGCATTTGCCAATGCCATAGCGAAATCTGACGCCACCTTGCCGATCCGGGCACAGGCGATGCGGGTGCTGGCGCAACTGATGTCACCGATGACCCCGCATTTGTCCGAGGAAATCTGGCATCTGCTGACAGACGGCGCCGAAGGTCTGGTCGCGCAGGCTGCATGGCCGGTCGCCGACGCAGCAATGCTGGTCGAGGACAGCGTGACACTCCCCATCCAGATCAACGGCAAGAGACGGGGCGAAATCACCGTGCCCGCCGATGCGTCGCGCGAAGCAGTTGAAAAACTGGTGCTGGAGACCGATGCTGTGCGCAGGGCGCTTCCGGAGGGGACCGCCCCGAAGAAGCTGATCATAGTGCCGGGGCGGATCGTCAATGTCGTTGTCTAAAAGTGCAAAACCCACCCGTCGCGCTGTCCTTATCGGGATCGGCGCGATGGCGGGAACGGCGGTGCTTGCGGCTTGTGGCTTCAGCCCCGCCTATGGGCCGAACGGGGTTGGCACCCGCCTGCGCAACCAGATCGTCGCAGATGCGCCGGATAACCGGGCGGAGTACGCTTTTGTCGCGCAGTTGGAGGATCGGCTGGGCCGCAACCTCTCCGCGCCCTATGCGCTTCGCTACGCGCTATCCACATCCGAGGATGGCGTCGCCATCACCGCCGATCAGGTCACCCAGCGCTATCATATTGCCGGGCAGCTGACCTATTCCGTGGTCGAGCAAGCGACACAGACGGTTCTGACCCGTGGCACGCTGTCGAACTTCACTGCCTATTCCACCACCGGCAGCACCGTCTCCACCCGCGCCGCAGAGGTGGACGCCGAAGAACGGCTGGCACGCGCGCTGGCGGATGAGATGGTCACCCGCCTGCTGGGCACCGCGGATCGCTGGCTGCCGTGAAACTGTCGACCCGCGAACTTGGCGGATTCGTCGCGCGACCGGATCCAAACCGGGCGGGCGTGCTGTTTTATGGTCAGGACGCGATGCGCGTGGCGTTGAAGCGGCAGGATCTGCTGGCGAACCTGCTGGGACCGAAGGCCGAGGAGGACATGCGCCTTGCCCGGATGACCGGCTCCGAGCTGCGCAAGGATCCCGCCGGGCTGCTGGATGCGGTGAAGGCTGTGGGATTTTTCCCCGGTCAGCGCGGCGTCTTCGTCGAAGACGCCACGGATGCCACCACCGGCGCGGTCGAAACGGCGCTTGCCGAATGGAAACCGGGCGACGCGGTCATGGTGTTAAGTGCCGGCGCGCTGAAAGCCACGTCCAAGCTGCGCAAGCTGTTCGAGAAACATCCCAATGCGCTGGCGGCGGCGATCTATGACGATCCTCCGGGCCGGGCCGAGATCGAAGCCGAGCTGCGCCGCGCCGGGGTGGGCGAGGTTGACCGCGCCGCGATGGATGACCTGACCGCATTGGCGCGCGCGCTCGACCCCGGCGATTTTCGCCAGACAGTCGAGAAGCTCGGCCTTTACAAGATCGGCGATGCCAGCCCGCTGATTAGCGCCGAGGTTGCCGCGATGGCCCCCGCCACGGTCGAGGCCGAACTGGATGATATGCTGCATGCGGTGGCCGAGGCCCATGCCGGAGAGATCGGCGCGCTGATGACCCGACTTGGCGGGCAAGGCGTGAACCCCGTCAGCATCTGCATCACCGCCACCCGGCATTTCCGCGCGCTGCACACAGCGGCATCCCATCCCGGTGGCCCGGCGGCGGGCATCGCCACCGCCCGCCCGCCAATCTGGGGACCGCGCCGTGACCGGATGATCCGGCAGGCGCAGAACTGGGGCGCGCGCCGGTTGGAAGATGCACTGGCGCTGTTAACCGACACTGATCTGTCGCTGCGCTCCGCTGGGCAGACGGCACCGCAGATGGCGGTGGTGGAACGCGCGCTGATCCGCCTGTCGATGATGAGCCGCTAGGGCGCGTTTCCAACCGCGCCCTGCGCCCTTGCCGTCAAAGCCGGCCTAGCAAGTCAGGTGTCGGCCATGCATCTGCGGGCAGGCCCAGCCGGATCTGTTCGCGCTGCACCGCCTCGCGGGTTTTTTCGCCCAGAATGCCGTCAACGCCGCCCACGTCATGCCCACGCGCCACCAGTTTGCGCTGCAACTGCTCCATCTGCGCGGGGCTCAGCCCCGGGTCCGGATTGCCGGCGGCATAGACCGGCGCGCCGCTTAGGCGGGTCGCAAAATAGCCTGCGGTGGTGACGTAGACGAAGCTCTGATTCCACTCGAACAGCACGCTGAAATTTGGATAGGCGAGGAAAGCCGGACCGTTTCGCCCCTGTGGCAACAGCAGCGATGCCTGTAGCCCGCCCGCCAGCGCGCCGTTGCGGCCCTGCACGCCCAGCCGCTGCCAGTCGGATACCGGGCGCGTCTGGTCCAGTCCGCTCAATGTCCAGTCCAAGCTTGCAGGCAGGGTCACTTCCTGCAGCCACGGCTCCCCCGCGCGCCAGCCCAAGCCTTGCAACATCTTTGCGCCCGACATCAGCGCATCGGGCGGAGAGCCTTTCAGATCGACATGCCCATCGCCGTCGCCATCCACTCCGTTGCGCAGAATGTCCTCGGGGAGCATCTGAACCATGCCGACCTCCCCGGCCCACGCGCCTTGGGTGCGGGCCGGGTCAAAATCACCCCGCTCGAACAGCTCCAGCGCCGCGACCACCTGCGGCTGGAACAGGCCCGGACGGCGGCAATCATGGCTCAGCGTCATCAGCGCGTTAAGCGTGTTGAAGTCGCCCTGCACCGCGCCGTAATCCGTCTCCAGCGCCCAGAACGCCAGCAGCACCCCTGCGGGAACACCATATTGCTGCTCCGCCCGCTGAAAGATCGAGGCATAGCGATCACGGTTGCGCTGCCCGTTCACCATCCGGTTTTGCGAGATCACACGGCGGGAGAAATCCAGAAACTCCATCTTGAACACGCCTTGGGAGCGGTCCGCTCGCAAAACCGCCGGATCCTGCCGCACATTGGCAAAGAACCTGTCAGCCGCCTGCTGGGACCGCCCCCGCGCGACGGCGGCCTGTTTCATCCGGGCCGTGAAACTGCCAAAATCGCCACCGCAGGCAATCAGCGGCTGCGGCTGGCCCTGCGCTTGAGCGGTGGACGGCGCGGGGAAAGACAGCGCAAGCGTGAGAAGCGCGGGGGCGAGAAAGCGGATCGACATATCGGTCTCCGGACCTGAACAGGAATATTGCGCAAGCCGATTTCGACCGAACGCGAAGCTGGACCCTAGCAGCCCGTGACGCCCCGACAAGTGCGCCCCGACCCGTGCAGCCGGACATGGCGCAGTCCTGCGCATCGCGGGCAGATAGGAGCCGGACTTCGGACACCCAGACCGGCGGGCGAACAGGCGGGCAATCAAGCGCAGCCTGTCAGCAGTTCCCATAACGCTTGCATCACGACGCCGGGATGCACAAAATCTTTTGTTAATCTTAAGACGTTGTTAACGAATTGAGTGCAGACAAACGCTAATAGCGCCCGTTCCGGGCTGCACACGTCATGAAAGTTCTCATTTGATGAAAGTCCTCATCGTTGAAAGCGAAGGAGACCTCGGCAAGACCTGGCAGACCCATCTCGAAAGCCAGGGTGCCGAAGTATCTCTCGCGATGTCCGAAGACCGC
Source organism: Marinobacter sp. (assembly GCA_040119125.1). GTDB lineage: Bacteria > Pseudomonadota > Alphaproteobacteria > Rhodobacterales > Rhodobacteraceae > Pacificitalea. Next base: position 74,133 of record JBEDTR010000004.1, on the reverse strand, counting down.
GCCATGATGCATCTGGAGCAGCATGATTTCGATGCTATCGTGCTGGATCTGCTGCTTGAGCGCGGCAATGCGCTCGCCTTGGCTGATTTCATCGCCTACCGCCAACCGAAGGCACAGGTGATGTTCGTCACCAACTCGACCTATTTCGCCGACGGATCGATTTTTCAGCACGCGTCCAATGCTCGTGGCTTTCTCAGCTCCGCCAGCCGCCCCGAGGATATCGCGGCGATGGTGGTGCATTACGCCAGTGGCGGACAGCCAAGCGGCACACGCAGCGCGGACACGTCCACGCATTGACCGCCCGCCATCCGCCCTGCCTCAGCCCCGCCCGTGCGGCGCGGTCCAGTCCAGATCCGGATTGATCGGAATGATCCGGTGTGGATTGATGGTGTCATGGCTGTAGTGGTAGTGCCGAACGAAATGGTCGAACCGCACTGTGTCCGCGACGCCGGGCCATTGATAGAGCTCACGCGCATAGGGCCATAGGTTCGGATAATCGATCAGCCGCCGCTTGTTGCACTTGAAATGCAGGTGATACACGGGGTCGAAGCGGAACAGCGTGGTGATCAGCCGCCAGTCGGCTTCTGTGATCCGGTCGCCCATCAGGTACCGGTTGGAACCCAGCCTGTCATCCAGCCAATCCAGCGCCTCGAACAGGGTCGTCACCGCGGCGTCATATGGCTCCTGCGAGGTGGCGAACCCGGCCTTGTAGACCCCGTTATTGACCTCATGGTAAATCCGATCGTTCACCGGGGCGATCGCCTCTCGCAGGTCTTCGGGCCAATAGTCATCGTCGTTGCCGGTCAGCCCGTCGAAAGCCGAATTGAACATACGGATGATCTCGGAGCTTTCGTTTGACACGACCTGCCCGGTCTTCTTGTCCCACAACAAGGGAACGGTCACGCGGCCAGACATCTCTGGCTCATCCTTCAGGTAGATGTCGCGGAGGTAGGGCAGGCCAAACAGCTGGTCTCCGGTGGTGCCCGGCCAATCGGTGCGGAATTCCCATCCTTCCGACAGCATCTCGGGATGCACGACGGAGACGGGGATGACATCGTCCAGACCCTTCAACGCACGGAAAATCAGCGCCCGGTGCGCCCAAGGGCACGCATAGGAAACATAGAGGTGATAGCGGTCCCGCTCGGCCGCGAATCCGCCCGCGCCGTCCGGCCCCGGCGCGCCATCCGGTGTCACCCAATTGCGGAATTTGGCGGTGGAGCGTACGAACTTCCCGCCATGTGCGGCGGTGTCATACCATTCGTCTTTCCAGATACCTTCGACCAGCTGACCCATCGGGTTTCCTTCCTTTGCCGCAACAAGCGATTTTTCTTTAACCTAGGGCGTCGAAACTGCCTGTGTAATGCGCAAAGCCCGTGCGCAGACGCACAGGCAGGCGTAGTGTTATTGCATGACAAAGGGCGATGCCTATAGTCGGATCGCGTGCCGCCCCGCCACTTGAGGGCGTGCCGAAATCAGGAGATCCCCCCATCATGCGAATTCGTGCCCTGTCCGTGCAAACTGGTCTGTCCCTCGCCGCCATTATGTCCACCAGCGGCGCGGCGCTCGCGCATCCCGGTCACCTGAACGAACGGCTCGAACACGATCATTATGTTGCGGCGACCGCCCTGATCCTCGCAGGCAGCATCAGCGCGTGGGAAATGTGGAAGCATCACCGCAAAAGCAAGGGCAAGCCGGTCTTGTTCTGGCGCCGCGCTGAATCCGACGACAAGCAAGGCTAACCCCGAATCGCGCGGGGGCGCCACGGCGCGCCCCTTGCGATAGATCGGCGGCACGCGGCCCCAACAGAGGGCCGCCGCCCCTCCCGCGCCTTAAAAAGCAGGGGCATTCATTTCCACCATATCGCTGTCATGAAACGGTTTCTTGACGGATCGGATGCTAAGGGTAACCCTGCAGATAAGTGCGGAGGCCCCAATGAACGATCATCTTCCTGAAGCCGTCAGGCGTGGTTTAGAAGAAGCCCACAAACTCGCCCGGCGCAAAGCCGCGCGGTTGAGCCTGCATGTCGGGGACAACCGTATTCCGGTGCTACGCCATTGGGACACGGGCTTCGCCGTCGAGGCGGAGCGCGCCCCGGTTCTGCGTGGCGGCATTGTGGATCTCTACGACGGGAAGGAGCATCTGGTGCGCTGCCTTGTCGTCACATCGCGGGAGGAAGCGGGCGAGCGGATTTTTGAATACAAGCTCGCGACCCCGCCCATGTCCCGCCCGCCTGTCGATTTCGACCGCACAAGGCCAGAGCCTGAGGCGCTGATCCCAAAACTGATTTAAATAAGGTGGCGCGAATTCCCCCGACGCGCCGCACAGCCGAGCCAACTCGCCCTGCCCCGGTCATTGGCAGGCCGCTGAGGCATGAGAACGTGGCTTGCCGGAGCAGCCCCTTGCGTGGGCCGAAGAGCTCGTGTGCCGGGACGAACCGCCCCCGTGACACATCCCATCGCGCCCCGCGATAGCCGCGGCCTAAGCGCGGATGGGCCGTCAACGGGGCCGCCCGGCAGGACAGCCCCCAAGACGGCCCGTTCGTTCAGCGCCCGAAGATGTCGTTCAACACGCCGCGCAGGATGCGCTCAACCGGATCCGCCTCCCGCTGCTGCGGTTGACGCTGCTGGCGTTGCTGTTGCTGTTCGGCCTGCTGCTGCAATTCGCGCTCAAGCTGCCGCTGGGCGTCGGTCATCTGTTCCGGCTCCGGTTCCTGCACCGCTTGTTGCTGCACAGGTTCGGGCACGATCATCGGCAGTTCCTTAGGCTCGATGCCTTCATGCACGCGCAACATCGTCTCGCGCCAAATCTCGGCAGGCAGACCGCCCCCCGTGACGCCGGTGAGGGGCGTGTTATCGTCATACCCCATCCAGACGCCGGCAACATAATCGGCAGTGAAGCCCACGAACCACGCATCCCGCGCGGCGGATGTGGTGCCGGTCTTGCCCGCTGCCGGGCGATCCAGTTTGGCGCGCGCGCCGGTGCCGTCCTGAATGACACGCGACATCATGTAGACCAGTTCCTTGGCGGCGGTTTCGGAAATCACCCGCTCCCCATAGCCGTTTTCTTGGTTCATCAGGGTCTCGCCCTCGCCCTGAATGCGCAGCTCGGTCAGCCCGTAGGGCGCCACAGCGCGACCGCCATTAAGGATCCCCGCATAAGCCCCCGTCATATCGACCAGCGTCGATTCGGACGCGCCAAGCGCCAGCGCCGGCCCGGCGGCAAGGTCGCTGTCCAAACCGAAATCGGCGGCGATGCGGCGAACGGCTTCGCGCCCCGCCTCTTCCGACACTTTCACGGCGGGGATGTTGAGGCTGTCTTTGAGCGCTTCGGTCAGGGTCACGCGGCCATGGTATCGCCGGTCGTAGTTTTCCGGCGAATAGGGGCCGGAGCCCGGCACATTGATCGTATAGGGCTCATCCACCACCGTCGCGTTAGGCGAAAAACCCAGATCCAGCGCGGCGGCATAGACGAATGGCTTGAACGCGGAGCCGGTCTGACGCTTGGCCATCGCGGCGCGGTTGAACGCGCCCGACACTTTGGTTTCACGCCCGCCGACCATCGCCCGGACAGCGCCATCCGCAGACATCACCACGATTGCCGCCTGCGCCGTCGACCCGTCGCGCACCTTCTCTGCAAAGATCTGCTCCATCGCGCCTTCTGCCGCCCGTTGCAGCCGCTGGTCCAGCGTGGTGCGCAGCACGACATCTTCGGTGGTATTGGTGGTCAGGAAATCCGGTCCCACATCCATCACCCAGTCCGCGAAATAGCCCCCCGCCTGTGCGGCGGCAGCCTCGGACAGCGTCGCGGGACGTTCCAGCGCCGCCTGCCGTTGATCGGGAGTGATGAAATCCTGATCGTCCATCAGCTTCAGCACGGTCGCGGCGCGGGCTTGGGATCGGGCAAGGTTGTTGGTCGGCGCATAGGTCGTCGGCGCAACCAGAAGACCGGCAAGCATCGCGGATTGCGCGACGTTCAGATCGGCGGCGGATACCCCGAAATACCGTTGCGCGGCAGCCTCCGCGCCACGGGCGGAACCGCCCATATAGGCACGGTTCAGATAGATGGTCAGAATTTCCTGCTTGGAGAACTTGGTCTCCAGCGCCATCGCGTAGATGGCCTCCTTGACCTTGCGCCAGATCGTCGTGCGGCGGCACTCGGCCTCATATTGGGCCTCCGTCATCCCGCCGCCCTGCTCGAACGGCACGCCGAGGCAGAGCAGTTTTGCGGTCTGTTGGGTGACGGTGGAGCCGCCATGCCCTTCGAACGGACCGCGCCCCTCGCGCATGTTGATGCGAATCGCCGATGCAACGCCGCGCGGGCTGACACCGAAATGCTGGTAGAATCGCCGGTCCTCGGTCGCGACCACCGCATTGCGCAGATTGCTCGACAGATTGTCGGCATCCACGATGCCGCCGAATTGCTGGCCGCGCCATGCAAAGACATCGCCGTTACGATCCAGCAGCGTGACCGACCCCTTGGTGCGTCCGTCGATCAATTCCGCCATGTCGGGGATTTGGGTGTAAAAGTAGAACACCGCACCCGCGATCAGCAGCGCGACGACCGCTGCCGAACGCCAGATCACGCTTAGAACCAGCCCGATCAGGAACCGTGTGAGGGCGGCGATCCAGCCCAAAGGTCCGCGACGCCGCGCCGGTGTCCGGCGCCGAGGACGCTTCCCCCCGCCCGAGCCAGAGCCCGTGCCGCCGCTTTTGCGCCGTGCCTTCGTACGCGCCGCCTGCGCAAAGCTGCGCTTCTCGGCGACGAGGGACTTTTTTCTGCCTGACGTGCTCATTAATTCGCAACCTGCCGGTTATTCTGCCTGCCTGCTTTGGGCCGCACATTAACGGCTCTCACCGGGAATGTGGATAGCACGTCGGCGTCAGCTGAGAGTTTTCAGGCCGCCCATTTCGCAGGCGATTCGATTAAATTGTGTAATTTTTGGGCAGTAATGCGCCCCAACTGCCCCGTCATTGGGCCACGATTCCTTGAAGGGCAAATGCCTAATAAGGTGTCACTTCCAGCGTGAACCCGCCGGGAGCCCCCCGGCACAGTGGAAGGGAGCTCAAGTGAAACTCATCATTGCAGCAATCAAGCCGTTCAAGCTGGAGGAGGTGCGCGAGGCGCTCACCGCCATCGGCGTGCGCGGGATGATGGTGACCGAGATCAAGGGCTTCGGCTCCCAGTCCGGGCACACCGAAATCTATCGTGGCGCTGAATACGCCGTGAACTTCGTCCCCAAGGTCAAGCTGGAGATCGTCGTCTCCGCCGCGATGGCCGATCAGGTGGTCGAAACCATCCAGACCACCGCCAAAACCGACAAGATCGGCGACGGCAAGATTTTCGTGCTCGACGTGAACCAGGCGGTTCGCGTGCGGACGGGCGAAACCAATGACGACGCGCTGTAAGCGGCGGATTTAAGGGGAAAACGAACAGATGCATTTTCGCAAATTCATTCCGGCCGGTGCGGCCCTGACGGCGGCGATCCTGCTGCCCGCACTGGGCTACGCGCAGGAGGCCGCCGAGGCCGCTGCCGAAGCCGTGCCTGCGGGCGGTCCCGACGAACAGACCGCCTATATCCTGACTTCCGTCCTGTTTCTGGTCGGCGGTTTCCTTGTGTTCTGGATGGCCGCTGGCTTCGCCATGCTGGAAGCCGGTCTTGTCCGGTCCAAGAACGTAGCGATGCAGCTCACGAAGAACATCGCGTTGTTCTCGCTGGCGTCGATCTTCTACTACCTCGTCGGTTACAACCTGATGTACCCGCTGGGTGACTGGGCCATCGAAGGCTACTTCTCCGCGCTGTTCCCGGCTGTGGCCGTGCTCGAAGGCGTGGGTATCGATGCGGCAGGTGCCGACGATATCGCCTATGCCTCCACCGCGTCGGACTACTTCTTCCAGCTGATGTTCTGCGCCACCACCGCGTCGATCGTGTCCGGCACCTTGGCCGAACGCATCAAGCTGTGGCCCTTCCTGATCTTCACGATCATCCTGACCGCGTTCATCTACCCGCTGCAGGCATCGTGGAAATGGGGCGGTGGCTTCCTGGACGAAATGGGTTTTCTCGACTTTGCAGGTTCGACTGTCGTGCACTCCGTGGGTGGCTGGGCCGCTCTGGTCGGTGCGCTGTTCCTCGGGCCGCGTCTGGGTAAATACAAGGATGGCCGCGTCATCCCGATGCCCGGCTCCAACCTGGCCTTGGCCACGCTCGGCACGTTCATCCTGTGGCTCGGCTGGTTCGGCTTCAACGGCGGCTCGCAGCTGGCGATGGGCACGATCGGCGACGTCACCGATGTCAGCCGCATCTTCGCTAACACCAACGCCGCTGCGGCGGGTGGCGGTCTGACCGCGCTGGTGCTGACCCAGCTTCTTTACAAGAAGCCTGACCTCACCATGGTGCTGAACGGCTGTCTTGCCGGTCTGGTGTCGATCACTGCCGAACCGCTGACCCCGACCCTCGGCTGGGCGACCATCATCGGCATGATCGGTGGCGTGATCGTCGTGTTCGGCGTGCCGTTCCTCGACAAGCTGAAGATCGACGATGCCGTGGGCGCCATTCCGGTTCACCTGATGGCCGGTATCTGGGGCACGTTCATCGTGCCGCTGACCAACCCCGATGGCTCCTATGTCACGCAGATCATCTCGATCCTGATCGTGGCGGCCTTCGTGATCGTCGCTTCCGCGATCGTCTGGTTCATCCTGAAGCTGGTCATGGGCCTGCGTGTGGATGCCGAGACCGAGATCGCCGGGCTCGACATGGCGGAACTGGGCATGGAAGCCTATCCCGAGTTCTCCAAAGGCTGATCCCCTTTCGATCACTTCCCGAAATGAAGAGGCCCCGGATGGAAACATCCGGGGCCTTTTTACATCTGATATGATCGACGGGCCAGCCGCCTGCGGCGTCGCTCAGCGCAGGTGCCGGGCAATGATCCGGGCGACGCGGGGGATGGTCTCGGGCGTCAGCCCCGCCAGATTGATGCGCCCATCCCCGATCATATACAGCGCATCCTCAGCCCGCATTGCGGCGACCTGCGCAGGGTCCGCACCGATCAGCGAAAACATCCCCCGCTGTCCGGCCACGAATCCGAACCGGTCCGAGCCGCTTTCGCCCTGTAGCGCCTGCGCCAGCGCCCGGCGATTGCCGTTCATCAGCTCCCGCATCGACGATAGCTCCGCCGCCCAGCTGGTGCGCAGGTCAGAATCGGTCAAGATGTCAGTGACCACCCGCGCCCCGTGATCGGGCGGAAACGCATATGCTTGCCGGTTGAGCCATGCCAGAAGCGCCTGCGCGCGCGCCGTATCCGCCGGTGTCGCGCAAACCGCCAGAACCGTGCCGACGCGTTCGCGGTAAAGCCCGAAATTCTTCGACCCGCTCACCGCCAGCAGCATTTCCGGCAGCGTCTGCGCCAGCAGGCGCAGCCCGGCGGCATCTGCCTCCAGCCCGTCGCCGAAACCCTGATAGGCCATGTCGACCATCGGCACCGCGCCCGTGCGCCCCAGCACCGCCGCGATTTCCGCCCAGTCTGAGGGCTGCGGATCGGCGCCAGTGGGATTGTGGCAACAGCCATGCAGAAGCACCAGATCCCCCGGCCCGGTCCGCGACAGATCCTCCAGCAGTCCAGCCCGGTCGAGCGCGCCAGTCTCGGCGTCATAATAGCGGTAGCTGGTCCTCGCGATCCCCATCGTGTCGAGGATCGAGGCATGGTTCGGCCAGCTTGGATCAGGCAGCAACACCCGCAGATCGGGATTGGCGAGCCGGGCGGTTTCGAAACATTGGCGCACCGCGCCAGTGCCGCCGGGCGTCGCCAGCGCGGCAACCCGGTCGGCGGCGACCGCATCGCCCAGCACCAGATCACGCATGGCGGCGTGAAATTCCGGATCGCCCGCCAGCGCGACGTAGCCCTTGGTCTGCTGACGCTCCAACAGCCGGGCCTCGGCTGTCTTTACCGCGCCCATGACCGGGGTCTGACCCGCAGCGTTCCGAAACACACCGACGCCAAGGTCGATCTTCTCCGGGCGCGCATCCTCGGCATAGAGCCGCATGATGTGCAGGATCTTGTCGGGCGCCCGTTCCGGCAATTGGCCCAGCATCAGGCGTCGCCGGTCGCGACCTTCAGGTCACCGAACATGCCCCATTCCGCCCATGAGCCGTCATAAAGCGCGTGGCGCGGATTGCCGATCCGCTCCAGTGCCAGCGACAAGATCGCCGCCGTCACGCCAGAGCCGCAGCTGGTAATGACCGGCGCCATCGGATCGACGCCTGCCGCCTCGAAAATGCGGCGCAGCGCATCAGGGGCCTTCATCGTGCCATCGGCATTGAGCAGGCTGGCGTAATGCACATTGCGCGATCCGGGGATATGCCCCGCCCGCAGACCGGGTCGCGGTTCGGGATTATCGCCCCGGAACCGCGCGGGGGAGCGCGCATCGACCACCTGCCATTCGCCCAGCTTCAGCCCGGCGGCGACCTGCGTGACGTCCTTCACCCGGTCAGCCTGCCGCTGCACCGTCATGTGGCGATCGCGGATCATCGGGGGCATATCCTCGATCTCGCGGCCCTCGGCGGTCCATTTCGGCAAACCACCGTCCAGCACCGCGACGTCCGTTTTGCCCATCAGGCGGAACAGCCACCACACACGCGCCGCCGAAAACAGACCGGCGGCGTCGTAGATCACCACCTGATGCCCGTCGCCCACGCCCATCGCCCGCAGCCGCGAGATGAACTTCTCAGGCGGCGGGGCCATATGCGGCAGCTCAGAACGCTGATCGGAAATCTCGTCAATGTCGAAGAACCGCGCGCCGGGGATATGCCCCGCCGCATATTCGGCCTTCGCGTCACGGCCCGCATCCGGCAGATACCATGACGCGTCGATCACGCGCAGATCGGGGGTTTTCAGATGGTCGGCCAGCCACTGGGTCGAAACCAGGGTCCGGGGGTCGCTATGCGGCATCAGGGCACTCCGAGGCTGTGACGGTGCTAACGGCGGATCAGGTCGGGATTAGACCGCAATCGCCAATGTGACAAGCCCGCGCACCCCAAGGGCCCCCGTCACGCGGCTTAACGCGCCTCGCGCAGCAGGCGGGCCTTCTGACGCTGCCAATCGCGCTTGGCCTCGGTTGCGCGTTTATCCGTGTTCTTCTTACCCTTGGCGATGCCGATCTTCAGCTTCGCCATACCGCGATGATTGAAATACAAAACCAGCGGCACGAGCGTCATACCCTTGCGCTGTGTATCCGACCACAGCCGCGCCAATTCCTTGCGCGACACCAACAGCTTGCGCCGGCGCTTCTCGTCATGGCCGAACATCGCCCGGTCATAGGGCGCGATGTAGGAATTCACCAACCACAGCTCCCCCTCATGCACCTCAGCATAGCTTTCGGCGACATTGGCGGAATTCTCGCGCAGGGATTTCACCTCGGAGCCGGTCAGGATGATGCCGCATTCGAGGTCATCCTCGATCGCGTAATCATATCGTGCCCGCCGGTTCTCGGAGATCACCTTGTAATTGGGATTTGATTTCTCTTTGGCCATGACGGGGTCATATATGTCATCGCCTGCGGTTCTCCAAGAGCGTGTGCGCTGCTGATCGCAGCTTTGCCGCCGCTCAGACCGTCGAGGGCACCATCACCCAGACCGCAAGCGCGATCACCGCAAACAGCGCGAGCGTGACAGCCAGAAAGCCGCGCCGCGCGCGCCGGTCCTTTGGGGCGCGCAGCCACTCGTTCCAGACGCCCAGTTGGGTGGATGGTCCGGGCAGGCCCTGCCCCGCCCCGCGCGCTGCGGCCCGCGCCCGAGCCCCCAGCCGCAGCAGGATGCGAAACGCCATCACGCCCCAGACGGCAAAGAGCACGCCCAGCAGTGCCGACACCGATCCTTGCAGCAGTTCCACGTTCAGCCCTCCGCCAAGATATCCAGAAACGCCGCGCCGAAGCGCTCCGCCCGCGCCGCGCCCAGCACACGCTCCATGTCCTGCGCCGAGCCGGGCCGCCGTTCCGCCACCTGCCGCAGCGTGCCTGCATTTAGCGACATCGGCTTATCCAGACCCTCCGGGCCGCGTGCCAGTTCCAGCGCCGCGCCCTGCAACCGATCATAAAGCGCCCCGGCATCGCGCCCAGCCAGCGCCCGGCGCGCGGGATGCACCTTTTCGTCGGCCACAGCCGCGCCCGCGATGATGCTCAGGAATTCCGCGCCGTAGCGCTCCAGCTTCTTGGCACCGACGCCACCGATACGCGCCATCTCATCCAGAGTGGAGGGGCGGGTTTCGGCCATTTCGATCAACGTGCGGTCGGTGAAAATGACATAGGCCGGGACCGATCCGGCCTCGGCCAGCGCGCGGCGTTTCGCCTTCAGCGCCGACATCAGCGGCGCGTCTTCTTCCGACACCAGCGCCTTGACCGCCGGCCTGCGGTCGCGCGACCGCGACAGCGTATCGCGGCGCAGCGTCACCGATTCCTCGTCCCGCAGGACCGGGCGCGCGCTTTCCGTCATCCGCAGCGCGCCATGGCGTTCGCGATCAGGCCGCACCAGATCCAGCCCCATCATCTGCCGAAAGATCGCCTGCCACTGCCGCCGGTCCCAGTCGCGCCCCACACCAAAGGTCGGCAGCGCCTCATGCCCGCGCGCGCGCACCTTGTCGGTCTCGGTGCCCAGCAGGATGTCGATCAGATGGCCGGAGCCGAAATATTCGCCCGTGCGCAGGATCGCCGACAGCGCCATGCGGACGGCCTGCGTGCCGTCAAACGTCTCGGGCGGGCGGTCGCAGTGATCGCAATAGCCACAGGGCGGGCTGTCTTCGCCAAAATAGCCCAGCAGCTTCTGCCGCCGACAGCCCAGCGCCTCGGCCAGACCCAGCAGCGCGTTAAGTCGCCCGTGATCGGCCATTCGGCGTTCCGGCGGGGCGAGGCTTTCGTCGATCTGCGAGCGGCGCAGGCGGATGTCATCGGGACCATAAAGCGTCAGCGTTTCCGCCGCTGCGCCATCGCGGCCCGCGCGACCGATTTCCTGATAATAGGCTTCGATGGATTTTGGCAGATCGGCATGGGCGACCCAGCGAATGTCCGGCTTATCGACCCCCATGCCAAAGGCGACGGTGGCGACGACGATCAGCCCATCCTCGGACTGAAACCGTCCCTCGACCGCGCGGCGTTGATCCGGCTCCATCCCGCCATGATAGGCGGCGGCGCTATGGCCCGCCTCCTCCAGCGCGCGGGCCAGACCTTCGGTCTTGGCACGGGTGCCGCAATAGACGATGCCCGAGCGCCCCTTGCGCGCGGCGGCGAAGTCGAGGATCTGGCGGCGCGGCTGGTCCTTGGCGGTGAAGGCCAGATGGATATTGGGCCGGTCAAAGCCGCGCAGAAACGATTGCGGCGCGATGCCATCGAAAAGGCGGGTGACGATTTCCGCCTGAGTTTCCTCATCCGCCGTGGCGGTGAATGCGGCAAGCGGCACGCCCAGATCGCGACGCAGCTCACCAATGCGCAGATAATCGGGGCGGAAATCATGGCCCCATTGGCTGACGCAATGGGCCTCATCTACGGCGATCAGTGACACGCCGATGCGGCGCAGCATGTTCACCGCCCCCGCAGAGGCCAGCCGCTCGGGTGCCATATACAGGAGCTTCAGCGTCCCCGCATCAAGCGCGGCGAACACCTCGGCGGTCTCCTCTTCGGTATTGCCCGAGGTCAGCGCCCCCGCAGATACACCCGCCTCGCGCAGACCCCGCACCTGATCGCGCATCAAGGCGATCAGCGGCGAAATCACCACGGTCACCCCGTCGCGGCACAGGGCGGGCAGCTGAAAACACAGCGATTTGCCGCCGCCCGTGGGCATGATGGCAAGAGTATTGCGCCCCTCGGTGACCGCTTCGACGATCTCTTCCTGACCGGGGCGAAACCCATCAAACCCAAAGATCTGCCGCAGCAACCGCGCGGGGTCGGTCTCAACACCGGGATCGGGGGATGCCGTAGCCTGCTGCGTCATGGATGAGGTGCCTCGGTTACGAAATCAGGCTGCAATCTCCCACAGCCCCCGCCGGGGAACAACAGCCGCCCGCTCAGCGGAAAAAGATGCCCGGCAGGATGATGTCGCGCAGCGCGATCACGATCAGAAAGGCGATCAGCGGCGCCAGATCCAGCGGCCCGGTATCGGGCAGGATGCGACGGATCGGGCGATAGACCGGCTCCAGCAGCTTGTTCAGCCCGTCCCAGATCGACATGACAACTGGCTGACGGTAGTTCAGCACGTTGAAATTCAGCAGCCAGCTCATGATCACATGCGCCAGCATGATGAAAAACGCCACGTTGAGCAGCAGCATCAGCAGTTGGTAGATCATGATCATCGAATGGGTCTCGTCTTTCGCTAGGTCGGGTCCGCACGACAGGTAAGCGCTCGGTCCTTCGGGCGCAACTGCCGCCGGGCGCGATGGGCCCGTCGCAATGGGCCGCGCCGCTCTGCCGCAGCGTCCGGGGTTGCGGCCCGCCTGCGAACCTGCCGAATTGCGGAGCAAAAGGACCCTGCCGATGTATCCTCTGATCCGCCTTGCTTGGCACGCCCTGCGCGCCCGCCAGATGCCGAAGCTGCCGCTTAACGGCACCCATGTGTCACACCACTATTGCATGCCATGGGACATCGACCCGTGGATGGAGCTTAACAACGGGCGCACGCTGACACTCTACGATCTGGGCCGCATCCCGTTGATCACGCGCATCGGCTTGGTCGGGATGATGCGCCAGAAACGCTGGGGCCTGACCGTGGCGGGCGTCTCGATGCGCTACCGCAAGCGGATCACGATGTTCATGCGCTTTGAAATGCGGTCGCGGCTGATCGGGATGGACGACCGTTTCATCTATCTCAGCCAGTCGATGTGGAAGGACGGCACCTGTCTGGGACAGGGTCTTTATCGCGGCGCGGTGCTTCGGGGCGGCGGTATGTTACCCACCCACGAATTGCGCGCCGCGCTACAGGAGTCTCTGGGCCCCGACGCCCCGTTCCCCGAGCTTCCCGCTTGGGTCCATGCATGGATCGCCGCCGAAGCGGAGCGCCCTTGGCCCCCCGAAGACCCCGGCGCGTTGCCCCCAACCTGACCCACGGCCCTTGATTTGCCCTGATGTCAGGCGCAGATTGTCAGGAATGAATCTGCAACCGCCCTCTCCCTCCTCCGGCCAGCGCCCGCCCGAACAGGTGGCGTTCCATCGCACCGAACTGGGTCTGATCCTCGGGCTATATGGGCGCATGGTCGCGGCGGGGGAGTGGCGGGATTACGGGATCTCCAGCCTGAGAGAAGTGGCTGTCTTCTCGATCTTTCGTCGCACCGCCGAACAGCCGCTCTACCGGATTGAAAAACGCCCCCGGCTGCGGCTGAAACAGGGGATGTATGCGGTGATCGGCATGGACGGGCAGATCCTGAAGCGCGGCCATGACCTTAAATCCGTGCTGCGCGTGCTGGAGCGCAAGCTGATCCGCGTCGTCGAATAGCGCCGCGCGGGCGTCGTCTTGCCCCCAATGCTTTCGCCAGAGGCCCGGCCTGCCCCGGCGCAACACGCCTGTTTTGCGCAGATCGCTGCAATCACAGCCGCCTGCGTGCGGTGACCGGCCCCTCACCCGCAGCGGCGATCCGCTCCACCGCTTCTGACACCGGCTCATACGCGACGCCCATGTGATGCGCGTTGGCATGGATCAGAATGTCGCTGTCCACCGCTATGGCCACATGTCCTTTCCAGAACAGCAGATCCCCCCGGCGCAGCGGCGCGTCATCGGCCAAAAGCGCGCCGAGTGTCTCGGCTTGCTGATCGCTGTCACCGGGACACTCCAGACCTGATGCCAGCAGCGCCGCTTGGACCAGCCCCGAACAATCGATCCCCGCAGCGGAATTGCCGCCCCACAGGTAGGGCACGCCGAAATGCAGCTGTGCCACCGTGACAGGATCACGGAACGGGCGATTGATCGGGCGCAGATGCGGGCGCGGCACAAAACTGCCGTCATCGAGTTCGTAGAAATCCCCCGATGCCGACACCACACGCAGCTGACTGCCAAAGGACAACCATGCGAGTTCGCGGCGCTTCATGTCCGGCGCGGGGTAAAGATGCGTGGCCGGCGTTGCGATCCGATGCGTCGGCGGCTCGCCCGTGCCAAGCGCGCCCTGCGGCACATAGCCGACGTAGCCGTCGCATTCGCGCTGCACGAAACACCAGCCTTCGCGGGTTTCATACACCGTCACCGCCTCGCCCCGCAGCATCTGCCGCGCGCGCGGACCCTCCGGCGCTGCACAGAGGTCAAGCACGGGCTGGGCCACGCGCGCGGGCGTGCCCTCGACAAAACTGTCGGAGGTGACATGCCCGTCGAGCAATGTGGCCGCGACGCGACCATTTGCGGGCAGCAGGCGGCGGTCGGTGGGGATGGCGGGCGCACTCACAGCGACAACACCTGGGGCAGCGCCTCCAGCAGCGCGCGGGTGGCCATGCCCGCGCCACCCTTGGTCCGCCCCGGCGCGGCGGTGGGGTTCCAACCGTATATGTCGAAATGCGTATAGCTGGGGCTGTCGGTGACAAAGCGGCGCAGGAACAGCGCAGCTGCGATGGCGCCTGCAAAGCCACCCTTGGGCGCATTGTCCAGATCCGCGATCCCCGGCTCGATCATCGTCTCATAGGGGTCATGGAACGGCATGCGCCAGACCGGATCGGCGGCTGCGACTGCGCCGCCTTCCAGCGCTGCGGCAAGCATTTCATCCCCCGTAAAATAAGGCGACAGGTCCGGCCCTACAGCGACCCGCGCCGCCCCGGTCAGCGTCGCCATGGAGATCAGCAAATCGGGCTGGTCTTCGTCTGCCAACGCCAGCGCATCGGCCAGCACCAACCGGCCTTCGGCATCGGTATTGTTGATCTCGACCGTCAGCCCCTTGCGTGAGGTCAGGATATCCTGCGGGCGGAAGCTGTCGGCGGAGACCGAATTTTCAACCGCGGGCACCAGCACCCGCAATTGCAACGGCAGCTCAAGCGCCATGATCATCCGCGCCAGCCCCAGCACTGCCGCGGCGCCGCCCATGTCCTTTTTCATCAGGCCCATCGAGGCGCCCGATTTGAGGTTCAAGCCGCCAGTATCGAAACACACGCCTTTGCCCACCAGCGTCAGCTTCGGCCCCGCCGTGCCCCAACGCAGATCCAGCAGCCGTGGCGCCTGCGCCGCGGCGCGGCCCACCGCGTGGATCATCGGGAAATTCTGGGATAGCAGGTCCGGCCCGACGATCGTGTCGATCTGCGCCCCAAACTCGGTGGCCAGATCCCGCGTGGCGGCTTCCAGCGCCTCGGGGCCCATATCCGCGGCCGGGGTGTTGATCAGATCGCGGGTCAGCGCCTCGCCCGCCGCAATCGCCTCAACCCGCGCCGCATCGATGCCGGCAGGTGCGACCAGCTGCGCCTGTGGCACGGTCTGCGCGCGGTAGCGGTCAAACCCGTAGCCGCCCAAAAGCCAGCCCAGCGCCTCCGCCGACAGTTGCTCGGGCGCGAGCGCGTCGATGACCGCGCCGGGTTGCAGCGCGTAACTGCCCGCAGGCAGCGACTGCGCCGCACGCGCCAGATGGAAGCGTCCCCGCATGCGCTGCGCGGGACTGCCCCAACCGGCGATCGCGACGGGGCCATCGGAGGCGGGGCACAGCAACGCCTCCCCGGCACCGGCGGCAAAGCCGTGGCGTGCGACCCAATCACCGACGCTGGTCGGTTGGCTTGCGCACCAGCCCTCCAGATCCTCGGGGGTGAGCAGGTGCAGCGGGATCGTCGCATCATCCGCGGTCGCAAATGTCAGGGGCATGGGCAGGCTCCGGCCGGGTCAGGTTCAGGGCGGCACGGGGCCACCCGGTCGCGCCAGACCCTATCGCACCGGCAGGCACCTGCAAGGGGTCCACCTGCCGCCGCGCGCGACCACGCTTGTTACCCAACACGACACCCCGAAACGGGCCCGCCTGCGATGACCGGGCACGGCGCGTAGCACGATCGCC
Source organism: Marinobacter sp. (assembly GCA_040119125.1). Lineage (GTDB taxonomy): Bacteria > Pseudomonadota > Alphaproteobacteria > Rhodobacterales > Rhodobacteraceae > Pacificitalea. The sequence goes on along the minus strand of JBEDTR010000004.1, from coordinate 58,153 downwards.
CGTCACCGCCCCCATCGATCAGGCATCAAGCGGCACATCCTGCCACAAGGCGCTCAGCGCTCTGTCCGCCTGACGCCGCAGGCGGGACAAGGTCGCCGCAAGCGCCACCGCATCGCCACGTCGGGCACAGGTCGCAACGTCGCCCGCCACCCGCGCCACCGCAGCCATGCCGATCTGATCCGCGATGCCGATCAGGCTGTGCGACAGCTTGGCAATGGCGCGCAGATCACCAAGCGCCTCCAGCCCGTCCAGATCGGCAAGCCGTCCGGCCAGCGCATCCATCGCGCGGCACATCACCTCCACCGCGCCGTCATTTCCAAGCTGGGCGTAAAGCACGCCCAGTCGATCAGGGTCGAGCGCAACCGGCTCGTCCAATGTCATCATCGCTACGTTCATTCGTCACCACTACGCTATCACCGCCCCCACGGTAGATGCACCGTGACGCCGAAGCCTAAACAAAGCGTAAGTTTCGGTGGCTGGCTTTCCGGCCAATTTCGGATAAATCTGTCGCAGAACAACACCGTGACGCTCCGTCGCGGACCCGGATGCAGATGACAGGAGCCGCTCCATGACCAATGCCAAACCTCTGCCCTCCTATCTGGTGAACCGCTATCATGGCTGGCGCGCCACGACCTATGCGGAAAACAAAAGCTGGCACCGCCGTCTGGCCGAGGATGGCCAGCGCCCGCGTTTCATGGTGATTGCCTGCTGCGACAGCCGCGTCGACATTCCGGCCGTGCTGGGCGCGACCACCGGCGACATTTTCCTGCACCGCAACATCGCGAACTTGATTCCACCGTTCGAGCCCGATGGCGAAAAGCACGGCACCTCGGCTGCGATTGAATACGCAGTCAATTTCTTGAAAGTTGCGCATATCATCATCGTGGCCCATTCCGATTGTGGCGGAGTGAAGGGCTGCCACGACATGTGCGCGGGCGATGCTCCGGAATTTGAGGAAAAGACCAGCTTCATCGGGCGCTGGCTTGATATCTTGCGTCCGGGTTATGAGCGCGTGTCGGAGATCGACGACCGCACGACGCGCCTCACGGCGTTGGAACAGCAATCGGTGATCGTGTCGCTGGACAACCTCGCGAAATTTCCCTTCGTCGAGAAAGCAATGGCCGACGAAACCCTGACCCTGCACGGCATGTGGTTCGATATCGGCGAGGGCCGTTTGGAAAGCTACGACGGCGAGCTGGACAAGTTCTACCCGGTCTGAGCCCTACGCCTCTGCCACCCACCACTCTGACGGGGCCTCGGCGCGGATATGCGCTGCGGCTTCGTCGCGGGCGTCTATGTCAGGATAAATCGCGAAACAGGTCGCGCCAGAACCTGACATGCGCGCCAGCAGGCAATCGCTGGCCTCCAATCGTTCCAGAACGGTGCCGATGTCGGGCAGCAGGGTCATGGCGGGCGGTTGCAGGTCGTTGCGCTGTCGGGCGAGCCACTCCACGAACTGCCGCAGATCAGGCGCTGCGGGCATGGGCTCCATGGCGGGGCCGTCCCGCTCAGTCAGCGCCGAAAACACCGCAGGCGTGGCCACCGGCACGCCGGGATTGACCAGCAGCAGCGGCAGATCGGGCAGACCATCGACAGGATCGAGCCGCTCCCCCACGCCGCGCATCCGCTGCGCGCGGGGGGTCATGCAGACCGGCAGATCGGCACCTAATGTCAGCACAGCCTCCGCCGCAGGCAGCGTCACACCCCAGAGCGCCGCAAGCCCACGCAGCGCGGCGGCGGCATCGCTTGAACCGCCGCCAATACCGGAGCCGGGCGGCAGCAGTTTCGTCAGCGTCACATCTGCGCCCTGCTCCGTCACGCCTGCCTCCCGGCGCATCAACTCCATCGCGCGCAGCACGAGGTTGTCGTCACCTGCCGGGATACGCTCCACGAACGGCCCCTCAATGCTTAGGCTCAGCCCCGGTGCCGCGCGCATATCCAACCGGTCGCCTGCCGCGCCGAACACCACCAAACTGTCGAGCAGATGATACCCGTCCGCACGCCGCCCCGTGACATGCAGCGCCAGATTGATCTTCGCCGGGGCAAACCCGGTCGTGATTGCAGTCATCGCGCGAAACTCAGTCGGCGCGCTGCGCAGTGTCCAGAGGCGCTTCGCCCTCCTCGGCCAGAACGGTATCGAGCCCCACTTCCAGCTTGCGACGGATGCGGGTCGCGTCTTCGGGTTCGGGGTCGAAGGACAGCGCGCGATGCCATTGGAATTCCGCCTCCGTCCGGCGGCCAACAGCCCAGAGCACATCGCCCAGATGGTCATTTACGATGGGATCGACGGGCATCAACTCGGCTGCGCGCTCCATCAGGCCGATCGACTGCTGGTAATCGCCCAGCAGATACAGCCCCCAGCCCAGACTGTCGGTGATGTAGCCGTCATCGGGCCGGGCAGCGACAGCCTGTTCGATCAGATCCATCGCCTCTTCGATATTGTCGCCCTTCTCAAGGAAAGAATAGCCAAGGTAGTTCTGCACCTGTGGCTGGCCGGGGTTCAACTCCAGCGCGCGGCGCAAATCGGCCTCGGCCTGTTGCCAATGGCCGGTGCGTTCATTGGCAATGCCGCGGGCGTAGAACACGATCCAGTGGCCCGGCTCCGGCTGATCCAGCAGGTCGATCGCCTTATCGTAGCTGGTCACCGCATCGGCGTAGCGCTCCTCGGACCGTAGCAGATCGCCCAATGTGATATGAACCGAGGACAGCTCAGGCCGGGTCAGCGCCAGTTGCCGCAGCACCGCGATGGCTCCATCCGCATCGCCGCCCGCGCGCAGCGCTTCGGCGCGGCCGATCTCTGCGATATGGTAGGACGGGTCCGTGGCCGACACGCGCGCATAGGCGTTGATCGCCAGATCATGCCGGTTCTGCGCATCCAGCAGCGCGCCGGTCAGCAGATAGGCATCGGTGAAATCGGCACGCAGATATTCCGCCATCCGCGAATAGAGCAAGGTGTAGCTGTCGGACGCTTCGCCACGCAGGGCACTGGCGACGGAATAGAACACCTCCGCCAAACCATCCTCACCGCTGCGCAGCATGTCGAAAGGCAGCGTTTCGCCCGCGTTCAGCTTGGTCAGCATCTGGCGCAGACCGGGATCGACATCCGGGCCGAAATTCTGCGCGATCAGGACAATAGCCTCATCGTTGCGGTCCAGCTGGCTCAACACCTGCACATGGGCAATGACGCCGCGCCGGGTCGGCGGCGGAGTAGCGCCAGCCTCACCCGATAGAATGGCATCGGCTTCTTCGAAATTGCCCTCGACCGCCTGCGCAAGTCCCTTGTGATAGGCCCCGAATGAGTCGAGCCCGGTGCTGCGCGTGCTGGCGTCGAACGCCTCCATCGCGGCGTCGAGATCCCCTAGCACGACCTCCAGCCATGCCTGCGACAGCCCGTCCACCAGCGGACCGACACTGCGGTCACCGCGCAGCGCGTCGAGCGCCTCCTGAAAACGCCCGGCGCCCAGATCATCGGCGAGCAGCACCATATTGGCGATCTGGCTTTCCAGTCCCAGATCCACGATGTCCGTGGCCGCCGGCACCGCGCGTTCGATCTTGCCCATGCCCGAATAGGCGAGGATCGCGCTTTCCAGCAGCAGCGGATTGTCGGGGTCCAGATCCAGCGCCTGTCCGTAATAGCGCGCGGCGGCGGCGTAATCGTTATGTCCGCTGGCATTGCGCGCGGCCAGATAGGCGCCAGCCAATCCGGCAGTGCCCGACAGCATCGCATCAGCGCGCGCGGCGGCCTGCGCCTGCGCCAGCACCTCCGCATCGACCTGCATATCGCTGCGTGTCTGCGCGACGGCCCCCGACTGGGCCCAAGCGGCACCGCCGGGCGGCAGCGTCGTCGCCGCAATGACAAGCGCGGGGATCAGGTAGGATCGAAGGCGGGACAGGATGCGGGACTGCGGCATGGGCGGCTGCCTTTCTGTGACTGCTCGATTACACCGCCTGACGGTAGACCTGCCGGGTTGCCAAAACAATACGCCCTCCCGATCACCTGACCGGAAGGGCGGATTCTGACACCAAAGTGACTACGCGACGCCCATGCGCGGGGCAGGACCGCTCACATGTTGGGGTAGTTCGGGCCATCACCGCCCTGCGGCACCGTCCATTTGATGTTTTGCTCAGGGTCCTTGATATCACAGGTCTTGCAATGCACGCAGTTCTGGAAATTGATCTGGAACTTCGTCTCCGCGCCCTCGCCTACAAACTCATAGACCCCCGCCGGGCAGTAGCGCGCCGACGGTCCGGCATAGACCGGCAGATTGACGCGCACGGGCAGTTCGGGATCCTTCAGCTTCAGATGGCAGGGCTGGCTTTCCTCGTGATTGGTCATCGAAAAGCTGACATTGGTCAGCCGGTCGAAACTAAGCTTGCCGTCCGGTCTGGGATAATCGATCCGCTTGAAATCCTCGGCCTTGCCCGTGGCGGCGGCGTCGGACTTGCCATGGCCGACCGTGCCCAGCACCGAAAAGCCCAGCGTGTTGGTCCACATGTCGAACCCGCCCAGCGTCAGGCTCGCCGACAGACCGTATTTCGACCAAAGCGGCTTTACGTTGCGCACTTTCTTCAAGTCTTTCGCGATGGGGCCGCTGCGCAGATCGGCCTCATATTCGGTCAGCTCATCGCGCTGGCGTCCGGCCTTGATCGCGTCATGGGCGGCCTCGGCGGCGGCTTTGCCCGACAGCATCGCGTTATGATTGCCCTTGATGCGGGGCACATTGACCAGCCCCGCCGAACAGCCCAACAGCGCCCCGCCCGGGAACACCACCTTGGGGATCGACTGCCAGCCGCCCTCGGAAATCGCCCGCGCGCCATAGGCCACGCGCTTGCCGCCCTCCAGCAGCTCCGCCACCACCGGGTGATGCTTCAACCGCTGGAATTCCATGTAGGGATAGAGATGCGGGTTTTCGTAGTTCAGATGCACCACGAAGCCGATGAACACCTGATTATTCTCGGCGTGATAGATGAACGATCCGCCGCCCGCATTGCTGCCCAGCGGCCATCCCATCGTATGCGTGACCGTGCCCTCGCGGTGTTTGGCGGGGTCGATCTCCCAGATTTCCTTCATGCCGAGCCCGTATTTCTGCGGCTCTTTCCCGGCGGCGAGATCGTATTTTGCGATCACCTCCTTGGACAACGACCCGCGCACGCCTTCGGCCAACATCACATATTTGCCGTTCAGCACCATGCCCGGCTCATAGCCCGGCCCCGGCGTGCCATCGGCCTGACGGCCAAACTCGCCCGCGACCACGCCGGTGACCGTGTCGCCGTCATAGACCAGCTCGGAGCACGACATGCCGGGGAACACCTCGACCCCCAGCGCTTCGGCCTGCTCAGCCATCCAGCGACAGACATTGCCCATCGAGACGATGTAATTGCCGTGGTTCTTCATCAGCGGCGGCATCGGCCAATTCGGCACGCGCACCTTGCCCGCCTCGCCCAGGATGTAGAAATTGTCCTCGCGCACCGGCACCGTCACAGGCGCGTTCTTCTCCCGCCAATCGGGGATCAGCGCATCCAGCCCACAGGGGTCCAGCACCGCGCCCGACAGGATATGCGCGCCGACTTCCGAGCCTTTTTCCAGCACCACCACCTCCAGAGCGGGGTCGAGTTGCTTCAGACGGATCGCAGCCGAAAGCCCGGCAGGCCCCGCCCCGACGATCACCACGTCGTAATCCATGGATTCGCGTTCGATCTCGGCCATCATTATTTCCCTTGTTCAGTCAGGCACCCGCCCCTGCGCGGGTCGTTGACGCCTTGCGTAGCGGAGGAATTAACAGCACGTCAATTGTGCCGCCCGATGATTTATACTCATGCGCGCAACAATGTTGCGCATGATCAAGGCGCCCTGTCGAATTCAACCCCGCGTCACGGCATCTGCAACCCCGCTTCGACGCGCATTTCCCGAGGTCGCGACTGCCGTCCGCCGATCCCTGCTTCCGCCGGCGGCGAGGCTTGACTTTACCCGTGCGGATTGAATTAAACGGGCGAACTCTTGTAACTTTTGCCCCCGAGGCCCTGCATGGAAAAGATTGCGATGACCCGCGCCGGTGCCGCCGCGCTGGACGAAGAACTCAAGAAGCTGAAATCCATTGAACGCCCCGCGATCATCAAGGCCATCGCCGAAGCGCGCGAGCATGGCGATCTGTCGGAAAACGCCGAATACCATTCCGCCCGCGAAAAGCAGAGCTTTATCGAGGGCCGGATCAAGGAACTCGAAGGCACGCTGTCGCGCGCGGATGTCATCGACACGTCGAAGCTGAGCGGCCCGATCAAGTTCGGCGCGACCGTGACGATTGTGGACGAAGACACCGACGCCGAGAAAACCTACCAGATCGTCGGTGAACCCGAAGCCGATCTGGAGCGTGGCCTGCTCAATATCAAATCGCCCATCGCCCGCGCCTTGATCGGCAAGGAGGAAGGCGACAGCGTCGAGGTCCGCACCCCCGGCGGTGAGAAAAGCTACGAGATCCTCACCATCAAGTATATCTGATCATGGCCAACCGAGGCCCAGAGCATAACGCGGACCCGGCAACGGGCTCCGCCGCTGCGGACATGGCGCAGACTGCCTCGCGCCCGGATGCCGACGCAGCGCGCAGCACGCCGCGTTCGTCCTCAAGCGCACGCGCCACGACCGAAGGCCCCGCCGACCTGCTTGCCATCCTGCTATCGGTGCTCTGGCTTTGCCTGTCGGTCGCGTTCTTCGTGCTGGTGCCCGGCGGCAATACGGCTGGCGGCACGCCCATGACGTTTGCGATGATGCTGCTTGCCGTGTTCATGCCTGTGGCCGTGATCTGGATCGGCGCCGGTGCCGCCCGCAGCGCCCGCCTGATGCGCGCCGAAAACGCCCGTCTGCAAAAAGCCATCGACACGCTGGGCCGCATGCCTGCGGGCAGTGTCGCCGCGCCCGCGCAGAGTGCCCCTATGGATGCCGCCGCCGATGAGCGCGCCGCTTCGCTGGAGCGTAAGCTCGACGCTATTGTGGCTGCGCAAGCGCAACTGGAGCAGGGATTGCAGGCGCTGACCGCCAGCGGCTCCCCTCGTGACGGCTTCACCGCGCCCTCCGGCCCGGCCGACACTGGCGCACCGCCACCTGCCGCCGCGCGCAGCCCGCGCCCCGCGCCCCAAGCGCAAACGCCCCGAAATGCGCCCGCCCGGACCGCCCCGGTTCAGCCCCCCGCCCCCACAGATGGCGGCGGTCAGGCCACCCTCGCGCTTGGCGCGCCTGCCGGCATGGCAGATCCGATCTCGGTCGAGGATTTTATCCGCGCGCTGAACTTCCCCGAGGATGAGCGCGACGCAGCCGGTTTCCGAGCGTTGCGCCGCGCCCTGAAGGACCACGGGACCTCTGGCCTGATCCGTTCGGCACAGGACGCGCTGACGCTTCTTTCCGAAGACGGCGTTTACATGGATGACCTCACCCCCGACCGCGCACGCCCCGAAATCTGGCGCCGCTTTGCGCAGGGCGAGCGCGGCCGCACCATCGCGGCGCTTGGCGGCGTGCGCGACCGCGAAGCGCTGGCCCGCGCCGCCGGTCGCATGCGCCAAGATCCGATCTTCCGCGACACGGCCCACCATTTCCTGCGCAAATTCGACAAGACCTTCGCCGATTTCGAAGAGATCGCCAGCGACGAGGACATCGCTCACCTCTCCGAAACGCGCACCGCCCGCGCCTTTATGCTGCTGGGCCGTGTGTCGGGCACGTTCGACTGAGGCGGGGCGTAGCGAAAGCCCTGAGGCTAGCGAAAACGGGGGCGCTTCACCGCCCCCTCGTCGCAGGCCGCGGCACATCGCCGATGCGCGAGCTTACTCCGCAGCCCCCGTGCCCCAGTCGGCATCCTGCATTTCCCGCAGGCGGCTGGCGGTGCGCTCAAACTCGAAACTGCCCTCGCCCTCGATATAAAGCGATTCCGGCGCGTCGGCGGCAGAGCAGATCACCCGGACGCGGGCCTCGTAGAGCGCGTCGACCAAGGTGACGAAGCGCTTGGCCTCGTTGAAATTCGAGCGCCCCAAACGCGGCACACCGTCGAGCATCAGAAGCTTCACCGCCTCCGCCAGCGCAAGGTAATCCGCAGCTCCTAAAGGCTGCCCGCACAGCTCGTAGAACGGCGCTCGTCCGCAACCGTTGCGATAGGCGGGTAGCGTCACCTTGCGGCCTTTGACCTGCAACACCAGCGGTTCGGCCTCGCCACCTGTCAAATCCGTCCAGATCGCATTCATCCGGGCGCGCGTTTCGGCGTTCACGGGGGTGAACCAGACCTGTTCGCCCGCCAGCCGGTTCTGCCGGTAGTCGTTTTCAGACCCCAGTTCATGCACCTCCATCCGCTGCTTCAACTGCTCGATGAAAGGCACGAAAAGCTGCCGGTTCAGCCCGTCTTTATACAGATCGTCGGGCACCCGGTTCGAGGTGGTCACGATCACCACGCCCGCGGCGAACAGCTGCTCGAACAGCCGCCCCACGATCATCGCGTCGGTGATATCGGTGATCTGCATTTCGTCGAAGGCCAGCAGATCGACCTGCTCGGCCACAGACTCGGCCACAGGCTTGATCGCATCATCGACACCGCGCTGGCGCGCATCATGCATGGCGGAATGGATTTCCTGCATGAACGCGTGGAAATGCACGCGGCGTTTGCGCGTGCCGGGCATCGCATCCACGAACAGGTCCATCAGCATCGATTTGCCGCGTCCGACCCCGCCCCACAAATAAAGCCCCGTCACGGGCTTAGGCGTGCTGCTGCCGCCGAACAAACCCCGCAGACCGGAGCGGCGCGCGGGTTTGCGCGCCTCCATCCGGGCGCGCACGGCGTCGAGCTTTTCGACGGCCAGCGCCTGCGCCGGGTCGGGTTTCAGCGTGCCTGCCTCGATGCGGGCGCGATAGATGTCGGTCACAGTCTGGCTCATGCATTCTGCGATACTGCCTGCCGCCAGTCTTGAAAAGAGCCGACCCGCCCGTCAGCCGCGCCCCCGCTGCAAAAGGACCATTTCGGTCCCTATCACAGGTTCTGATTTGACGCGGCTCGCGGCTCACGCAATCTAGCATTATGCAAAAACCTGCCCCTCTCCTCACCCCGGTGCTGATCGCCGGTTGCGTCATCATCCTGATGAGCTTCGCCGTCCGGGCAAGCTTCGGCGTGTTCCAGATCCCGATTGCTCAGGAATTCAACTGGCCGCGCGCCGAATTCTCGCTCGCCATTGCGATCCAGAACCTTGCCTGGGGCATCGGGCAGCCGCTGTTCGGGGCGTTCGCGGAACGGTTCGGGGACCGGCTTGCGATCATTCTGGGCGCGGTGACCTATGCGGCAGGGCTGGTGCTGTCCTCCTTCGCCGTCACGCCCGAGGCGCATCAGATGCTGGAGGCGCTGGTGGGGTTCGGCATCGCGGGCACCGGGTTCGGCGTGATCCTCGCCGTGGTGGGGCGGGCGTCCAGCGACGAAAACCGCTCCATGAGCCTTGCCATCGCCACCGCCGCAGGCTCCGCGGGCCAAGTCTTTGGTGCGCCATTGGCGGAATGGATGCTGGGCTTTCTTGATTGGCAGCAGGTGTTCATGGTCTTTGCTGCGATGGTGCTGGCCTCGCTCATGGTGCTGCCGATGATGCGCAGCCCCGAACGCGCCAGCCGCGCGGAGCTCGAAGAAACCATGGGCCAGATACTGGTCAAAGCGTTCCGCGATCCGTCCTATACGCTGATCTTTCTGGGCTTCTTTTCCTGCGGCTATCAATTGGCCTTCATCACCGCACATTTTCCCGCGCTGGTGACTGAAATGTGCGCCCCGATCCTTGCCGGTGGCATCCTGTCCAATCTGGGCATCTCGACCACCTCGGCGCTTGGCGCGGTAGCGATTTCGCTGATCGGGCTGGCCAATATCGCGGGCACGCTGACCGCCGGCTGGCTGGGCAAACGCTACTCCAAGAAATACCTGCTTGCCGGGATCTACACCCTGCGCACGCTGATCTCCGCCGCGTTCATTCTGACCCCGATCACGCCTGTGACGGTGCTGCTGTTTTCGGCGGGCATGGGGTCACTATGGCTGGCGACCGTGCCGCTGACCTCCGGGCTTGTCGCGCATATCTACGGGTTGCGCTACATGGGCACGCTTTACGGGATCGTGTTCTTTTCCCACCAATTGGGCAGCTTCATGGGCGTCTGGCTGGGCGGGAGGCTCTATGACGTGACCGGCGATTATTCCGCCGTCTGGTGGGTTGGCGTCGCGGTTGGCGCGTTTTCGGCCATTGTGCACCTGCCAGTCCGAGAGCGCCCCCTGGGCGCGCGGCTGGCGTAACCGCCGGTCAACCAGTGCCCACAGTGTCGAGGATATAGCGCGCGGTCATCAGATCCAGATGCGCGCCGCCGCCATTCTTGAACAGCGTGATCTCATCCTCCGATTGCCGCACAAACGCGCCGCCCGCCAGATCGTAGTAATCTGCGACCACATCCTCGGCGCCAATCACCCCGGCGGCGATGGGGATCGCCAATTCACCGATATGGCCCAGCACCGTGTCGCGACTGTCGAGGAAGATCCGCGCCCGTTGCAGCACCGCGTCGTCGGCCTCGCGCATATCGGCGCGGTAGGCACCGATCAGATCGACATGCTGACCGGGACGCAGCCACGCGCCCTGCAAGACCGGCTCGGTGCTCATGGTGGCGCAGCACACGATATCGGCCATCGCCACGGCGGTTTCGGCATCGGCGGCGACGCGCACCTGCGGATGATCGGCGGCCAGCGCCTCCGCCCGCGCCTGCGTCCGGTTCCACAGGGTAAACCGCGCGTCGGGAAACAGCACCGAATAGGCCTCAATCAAGGCGCCCGCGACCGAGCCTGCCCCAAGGATCGCGATGCTCTCCACCCCCTTCGGCACCAGTTTGCGCGCCGCCAGCAGGCTGTCGCCCACGGTTTTCCATTTCGTCACCAGATGGAAATCGACCAGCGCCTCCGCGGTGCCGTCCTCATCCGAAAACAGCGTCACCGCGCCGTTGACGGTGGGCAGGTCGCGATTGTCGGGGAAAATCGTCGCGCTTTTCACCGCCAATCCCAGCCCGTCGATCCACGCGGCGCGGTTCAGCAACGTGTCTCCCCGCCTGCGCAGGAAACTATCTGCGATCTCCGCGCGCGGCAGGGCATGGCCCGCCTCCAGCGCATCGGTCAGCGCCAGCCAATCCAGCTGAGCTTCGGCGGTGAAAGGGATGTAAGGCAGGCTCATGCGGCGTTCTCCTCGGTCAACAGCCCCTGCGCGACCAGCCTGCGCGCCCAGCCTTCGGGATCGGTGAACAGATGGGTTTGCCAGCCCCGCGCGGCGGCGGCGGCGATATTGTCGGGACGGTCGTCGGCAAACAGCAGCGCAGCGGGGGCTACGCCGCAATCGGCTTCCACCTGCGCGTAAATCTCCGGGTCGGGCTTGATCACGCCCATATGGCCGGAAATGTAGCGCCGGTCGAATTCCGCCAGAAACGGGTAATGCGTCTCGGCCAGCGCAAAGCTCTGGATGCCGAAATTCGACAGCGCAAACACCGGCACGCCTGCCCTCCGCAGCGCCCGCAGCAGCCGCACGGAGCGGTCGATCACGGGCGTCGCCATCTCGATCCAGCGGTCGTGCCACATCTCCACCTCAGGGCCCCACGCGGCATGGCGGGCAGCGGCTTCCATCACGGTGGCGCGGAAATCATGACCCCGATCGACCTGATCGTTCATCGCATGCAGATCAATCTCTGCGAACATCTCGCGTCGCCGGGCCTCCCCGATCTGCGCGTCATAGAACCGTTCAGGCTGCCATTCGATCAGCACATTGCCGATGTCGAACACCACGGCGGATACATCGGTCATGGGGTCTTCCCCTTCTCCAATACCGCCGCGCGCAACGCCCGGTCCAGCGCCTCGCGGAAGCGCGAGCGGTCGGCCTTGCCAAAGCTCTTGCCCCCGCCCTGCCGAAACGGATCGGCGGCGCGTAGATCGGCCATCAGGTCGCGGGTCGCCAGCACATTGCCGATATTGGCCTGCGTCAGCCGCTCGCCATCATGTTTCAGCACCTGCGCGCCGGCCTCGACGCATTTCGCGGCCAGCGGGATATCCCCGGTGATGACCACATCCCCCGGACCCGCGCGCTCCGCGATCCACATGTCGGCCACATCCGGCCCGTCGGGCACATAGACCAGTTCCACCAGCGGATTGGCCGAAGGCCGCAGCCCGCCATTGCACACCATCTTGACCGCCACATTGTGACGGGTGGCGACGGCCTCGGCCTCGGCCTTTACCGGGCAGGCATCGGCATCGATATAGAGCACACTCACGCGTAAAGCGCCTCGGCGTGGAAGGTCACGTGATCCTCCATGAAGGTCGAGATAAAGAAATAGCTGTGGTCATAGCCTTTCTGCATCCGCAGCACCCCGTCCTGACGCTGCGCGGCCATCGCCTCGGCCAGCGCCTGCGGGCGCAGCAGGTCGAAAAACTGGTCATCCGTGCCTTGGTCAATCAGCATCGGCCCGTCAAACCCGCCCTGCCGCATCAGCAGCGTGGCATCATGTGCGGCGCGCGTGGCGTCATCCGCGCCCAGATAGGCGTCAAACTGTTTGCGACCCCAGTCAGACTCCGTCGGATTGGCAATCGGCGCAAAAGCCGAAACCGAACGGAACCGCGCCGGATGCCGCATCGCCAGCGTCAGCGCCCCATGGCCGCCCATCGAATGGCCGGTGATCGATTGCCGCTCCGGGTCGATGGCGAAATTGTCGGTCAGAAGGGCGGGCAACTCATCGGCGATGTAATCCCACATGCGGAAATGCTCGGCCCAAGGGGCCTGCGTCGCGTTCACATAGAACCCCGCGCCCTGCCCCAGATCATAGGCTTCGTCATTGGCCACGCCCTCGCCGCGCGGCGAGGTGTCGGGAAAGACCAGCGCGATGCCCTGTTCTGCCGCCCAGCTTTGCGCGCCAGCCTTGGTCATCGCGTTCTCATGGGTGCAGGTCAGCCCCGACAGGAACCACAATAGCGGGACCGGCCCATCGGCGGCTTCGGCGGGCAGGAACAGCCCAAAGGTCATGTCGCAGTTACAGGCGGCAGAGGCATGGCGATAGACGCCCTGCACACCGCCGAACGCGCGGTTCTCGGAAACGGTTTCCATCGGCAGGCTCCAGCAGATCAGACAATTGCCCCAACTGGTGGCACGGATCGGCGCGGCGCGAAACCCCCGCGCCCGTCACCGCTCAGCGGGCGCTGACCCATGCGATCACCGCAGGCAGGGTCACGATGCTGACCGCTGTGGAAAACAGGATCGCCGCAGACACCCGCGCCGGGGCCACGCCGTAATGCTGCGCCAACATGAACACATTGCCCGCCACGGGCAGCGCCGCCGCCGAAATCATGATCCCCGCCAGATAAGGATCGACCGGGAACACCCAGAGCGCGAACACCGCCACCGCCGCCGGATGCAACAGCAGCTTGCAGACCGACAGCCACGACGCGACGGACACCCGCTCCGCGCTTTTGCCCGCCAGTGACGCGCCGATGGCAAACAGCGCGCCGGGCGTCGCGGCATTGCCCAGCAGGGTCAGGAAATCCTCCATCGGGCCGGGCATCGCCCAACCCGCCGCCGACCATGCCAGCCCCAGCGCAATCGACACGATCATCGGATTGGCCAGCAGCCCGCGCAGCACCCGCAACAAGGTCGAGGGGCGGATGCGGCCTTCGCGGCTGGCCGTGATCAAAATCACGATCAGCGCGGAAAACACCAGCAGATCAATCGCCAGCACCATCACCAAGGGCAGCACCGCCCCCTCGCCCATCAGCATCACCAGCATCGGCACGCCAAGAAACCCGGTATTGCCGATCACCGCACATTGGGCCTCTACCGCCGCCTGCGCCATGCCGACCCCGCGCCACAATGCGACCGCCGTCGCCAGCCCGTAGACCACCAGACACCCGGACAGATAGGCCAGCAGGAACGGCCCGTTCAGGAACTGCGAGAAGCTAAGCTGCGCGGCGAACCGGAACAGCATCGCCGATAGCGCGAAATAGAACACGAATTTCGTCAGCCACGCCGTCGCCTCGGGGGTGAAGAACCGGAACCGGCCAGCACCATAGCCCAGCGCGATCAGGGCGAAAAACGGCAGAGTTTCAAAAAATATCGGCAGCATGATCCGCTGCTAGCATGTGCGCCGCGCGCCGGGAAGCAGCCCCGCACCAGCGCCGTTATAGGCAACGGCGACCTGTTGCGCGCCCGCCAGAAGGCGCGGCTCTTTGTCTTCGGATCACACCTTAAGATGACAGGTCAAAAAAACTGAACCGATCAGTTCATTTTGCCCTTGCAGACTCGCCGCCTCGGCTCATATTAAACTAAACAGTTCGGTTCACTTTCGAGCCGAAGCCCCTCAACAACGGAGCACTCACCATGAACCGTAACCTGATCCTCGCCGCGACATTCGCGCTGACCTGCACTGCTCTTCCTGCTGCTGCCGGTGGCTTTGGTGGCGTCGCGCTCGACATTCCGCACCTGACCTTCCCCAGCCAAACCGAAACCACCGCGCCCGACACGGTGAGCCGCGATTGCGCCCCCACTGCCTGCGCGCAACCGCTGGATAAGTAAGCGTGCCGACGGCGGGCTGACACGATTGGGCAGGCACTTATGGCCGCGCTGTCCTGCAAACATCTGCGTGCGATGCCTTGTGCCAACTGAACCGAACGGTCTAAGTTTGACCGCCAGTCCCGGTGAAAGAGCCCATGATGACAATGCCCGCGCGGTCGCCCGCCCCAGAGCCCAAAAAGGGCCGGAAATACGATCAGGTGATCCACGGCGCGCGCAGCGTGTTCATGCAAGACGGGTTCGAGGGCGCCAGCGTCGATGACATCGCCCGCACGGCTGGCGTGTCCAAGGCGACGCTCTACAGCTACTTCCCCGACAAGGAGCGGCTTTTCATGGAGGTCGTCACCTGCGAATGCCGCAAGCAGGCCGATGGCGCGCTGGATGAGATCGACCAGACCGCCGATCCCCGGCAGGTGCTGCGGCTGGTGGGCGAACGGCTACAGGGCTTCGTTCTGTCGGATTTCGGACGCAACGTGTTTCGCATTTGCGTGGCCGAAAGCGACCGTTTCCCGACGCTCGGGCATGAATTTTATGAATGCGGGCCGAAATTGGTGCGCGAGCAGTTGGGTCAATACCTGCGCTGCGCGACCGAGCGCGGCGAATTCCAGATCGAGGATTTCGATCTGGCCGCCGACCAGTTCGCGGAGCTGTGCAAAGCGGATATTTTCGCGCGCATCCTGATGGGGGTCGCTACCAGTTTCACCCCGGAAGAAGCCCGGCGCGTGATCGACGGCGCGGTCGATATGTTCTGCGCGCGCTATGCCGCGTCCGCCGCCCGCCACTGATCCCCTAAGCGGCCATTGGCCCTGTCCCTAACTCGTAAACATTCGACGGACGGCGGCGCGTCACGCGCCGTCCCCCACCCGGCATCATACCGGGGAGGAGCGGTGCGTGGCATGGCTCAGTTAAGATCAATTTAATTAACAAACTGTAAATGACCGCGCAGGCGCTCAGTCCAGCCGCCGCACCAACAGCTGGTTGCCCGGCCCGCGCTTGGTCTCGAAAATCTTGATGTCCTGCACCAGATCGCTCAGCTTCTTCTTGCCATAGGTCCGGGTGTCGAAATCCGGGTTCGAGGCCACGATGAACTGCCCCAGCTGGCCCAGCGTATACCAATCGTCGTCTTGATCGATGCTGTCCATCGCCTTCAGGATCATGTCGCGCGCCTCATTGGGGTTGCGACCTGCGGGGCGCTCGGTGGTTTCGCTCGGCTTGTCCTTATCTTCGCTATCGGCCAGATTTTCGAGAAAGATGAACCGCTTGCAGGCCTTGCGGAACGCGCCGGGCGTCTTAGCCGCGCCGATGCCGAACACATCCAGACCCTGTTCGCGCACGCGACTGGCCAGACGGGTGAAATCACTGTCCGAGGACACCAGAACGAAGGCATCGAACCGCCCCGAATGCATCAGGTCCATCGCATCAATGACCAGCGCGATGTCGGACGCGTTCTTGCCCACCGTATTCGCCGGCTGGTGATGCGGCACCAGACCAAACTCCGCCTGCACCTTGTTCCAGCCGTTCATCTGCTGGCTGGAAAAATCCCCATAGACCCGGCGCACCGAGGCTTCGCCCAGCGACGCGATCTCGTCAAAGATCGCCTTGCACCAGCGCGGCGAGGTGTTGTCCGCATCGATCAGCACGGCAAGAAGAGGGGCGGTCGAGCGTTCCATCAGGGGGCCTTTCGCTATTTTCGCCTCCATGCCCCAGTTGGGTCATGAGGGCCAGTGTCCCGGCCCGCCACCGTGGCGGCAGGCCGGGGATCGCTTGCGCGGTCAATAGACCACGACACTCCGGATCGACTCGCCCGCATGCATCAGATCAAACCCCTTGTTGATCTCGTCTAGGCTCAGCGTGTGGGTGATCATCGGATCGATCTCGATCTTGCCGTCCATGTACCAATCCACGATCTGCGGCACATCCGTGCGCCCCCGTGCACCGCCAAAGGCCGTGCCCTTCCAAGTCCGCCCGGTGACCAGCTGGAACGGACGTGTCGCGATCTCGGCGCCAGCCGGGGCCACACCGATGACGATGGACTGGCCCCAACCGCGATGAGTGCATTCCAGCGCGTCGCGCATCACCTTCACATTGCCGGTGCAGTCGAACGAATAATCCGCGCCGCCGATCTGATCGAAAGGCGTCTTGGTCAGATTGACCAGATAGGGCACCAGATCTTCGCCGATCTCGGAGGGGTTGACGAAATGGGTCATACCGAACCGCTCGCCCCATTCCTTTTTGTCGTTGTTCAGATCGACGCCGATAATCATGTCCGCGCCTGCCAGACGCAGGCCCTGAATGACGTTCAGACCGATGCCGCCCAGACCGAAAACCACCGCCTTGGCGCCGACCTCGACCTTGGCGGTGTTGATGACGGCGCCGATACCGGTGGTGACGCCGCAGCCGATATAGCAGATCTTGTCGAAGGGCGCGTCCTCGCGCACTTTCGCCAGTGCAATTTCGGGCAGGACCGTGTGGTTCGAGAAGGTCGAGCAGCCCATGTAATGCAGGATCGGATCGCCATCGAGCGTGGAAAACCGGCTGGTCCCATCAGGCATCAGCCCTTGGCCCTGCGTGCCCCGGATCGAGGTGCAGAGGTTCGTCTTCTGGCTCAGGCAGGACGGGCATTGCCGACATTCCGGCGTGTAAAGCGGGATCACATGATCGCCGGGTTTCAGGCTGGTCACACCGGCGCCCACCTCCATCACCACGCCCGCGCCCTCATGGCCTAGAATCGCGGGAAACAGGCCTTCGGGATCGGCGCCCGACAGGGTGAATTCATCGGTATGGCAGATGCCGGTGGCCTTGATCTCGACCAGCACTTCGCCGGGGCGGGGACCTTCAAGGTTGACGTCCATCACCTCGAGTTTACTGCCAGCCTTGATCGCGACAGCAGCGCGCGTTTTCATTTCAATTTCCTCCGGATAGGATGCCGCCGAAACCGTGGCCGAACGGGTCCGGAAATGCAACTAGCGAGGTATGAAACCAATGCCGATGCGCATGCCGAAGCTGATGATCGCCGGGGTTTCCCTGACGTTGATGGCGGCCTGCGGGCCCGCCATTCCCCCGGTGCCCGAAACGCCCGAGATCGTGAACCCCGTGGCATCTGTGCCGGTCGGTGATCCGCTGGTCGAGCGTGAACCCGATCTGTGCCAGCTCGATCTTGTGCGGCCCTATGTCGGCCAGACCACCGCCGTGATCCCCACGATCGGACTGGACCGCACCTACCGCGTCGTCAAACCCGACGATATCGTGACGCAGGAATACAATCCGCGCCGGGTGAATTTCCATACGGACGGCTACGGCACGATCACGCGCGTCGCCTGCGGCTGAGCCGGAACTCAACGCCGAAATGACAGCCGCGCGCGCCGTTCCGCCCCGGATGGCGCGCGCCGGGACATTGCCCCAAGGGCGTTCCAATTGCCGCGCGCCGTGCTAAGTCGGAAGCGCTAGATCGGGTGAGCAAGATCGGGGGCGACCCCCGCGCCCGCCCGCGCCCCCACGACGGAGCCGCCGCCCGCGCCCGTATCACGCGTTGCCAGCCCCGCCGGGCCATCTTACCCCCGGCGCCGCCAGCCCCGCGCGCTGCTGCCCAGACCGTCGTTTTCGCATGTCCGCAGGACTGCGCTCCCTTTGTGGCACCTTATGCCGCTGCCTTTCTCCGCCGCCCGATGCGGCCCGCCTGTCTGAAACGAGCCGCCCATGAAACCGACCGAAATCATCGATGCCTTCCGCCCCGCCGACGGCGCCCCGCCGCGCACCTTGGCCGCGTTTCTGCTGTGGTGCCTGAAAGGGGCGATGCCGGTGTTGCTGGCTGCGGGCCTGCTGTCGAGCCTTGTCGGCACGCTGGAAGTGGTCGCCGCCGCACTGCTGGGCACCGTGATCGACACCGCGCTGGAGGCCGGGCCGGAGGCGTTCTTTCGCGAACATATATGGCTGATCATCGGCATCTCGGCCTTCTTCATCGTGCTAAGGCCGGTGCTGGCGGGGATTGCGACCGGCGCCAATGCGCTGGTGATCCAGCCCAATATCAATCCGCTGGTTCTGTCGCGGCTGCACCGCTGGACGATGGGACAGGCGGTGACCTATTTCGACAATGATTTCGCCGGGCGCATCGCGCAAAAGCAGATGCAATGTTCGCGCGCCGTGACCGAAGTCGTGTCGGAGATCATCAATGTTGTGTTCTTTGCGCTGGCCTCGATCTTTGGTGCGGTGTTCCTGCTGGGCGCGATTGACTGGCGGGTGGCGGTGGTGCTGGCGCTTTGGACGGCGGGCTATCTGGGGCTGATGCGCTATTTCCTGCCGCGCATCCGCATCCGCGCCAAGGACCGCGCCGGCGCGCGGGCGATGGTGTCGGGACAGGTCGTGGACACGATTACCAATATCAAAACCGTCAAGCTCTTTGCCCATTCCGACCATGAGGACCGATCCGCGCTGACCGCGATGGCGCGGTTTCGAGACCGGGTGATCCATATGGGGCGGATGTCGACGGCGTTCCGGTTTGCGCTAATGACGCTGGCAGGGTTCCTGCCGGTGCTGCTGATCGGCGGCACGCTTCTGTTGTGGTCGAACGGCGGGGCCAGCGCGGGGCAGATCGCCGCCGCTGGCACGATCGCGATCCGCATTGCGCAGATGACCGGCTGGGTCAGTTTCGCGCTGCTGGGGATCTATTCCAGTCTGGGCGAGGTCGAGGACGGCATGAACACCCTGACCCCGCCGCACAGCCTGACCGACCGGTCCGGCGCACTGGATCTGGCGCGCGCCGACGGGCGGGTCAGTTTCGAGAATGTGGGCTTTGCCTATGGGCGGCGCAGCGGCGGGGTGCACGACATTTCCCTGACGTTGGAGCCGGGGCAGAAATGCGGGATCGTCGGGGCATCGGGTGCGGGGAAATCCACGCTCGTGTCGCTTCTGCTGCGGCTCTACGACACCGAGGCCGGCGCGATCCGCATCGACGGCCATGACATCCGCGATCTGACCCAAGAAAGCCTGCGGCGCCAGATCGGCATGGTCACGCAGGAAACCGCGATGTTCAACCGCTCCGCCCGCGACAACGTGAAATATGGCCGCCCGGATGCCACTGACGATCAGATGATCGAGGCCACGCGCAGTGCCGAGGCGCATGGTTTCATCTGTGAGTTGGAGGATTTCGCCGGGCGCACCGGCTATGAGGCGCATCTGGGCGAGCGCGGCGTGCGCCTGTCGGGTGGGCAGCGTCAGCGCGTGGCGCTCGCCCGCGCGATCCTGAAAGACGCGCCGATCCTTGTGCTGGACGAAGCGACAAGCGCGCTGGACAGCGAGGTGGAGGCACAGATTCAATCGGCGCTGGACCGGGTGATGGTGGGCAAGACCGTGCTGGCCATCGCGCACCGCCTGTCGACCATTGCGCGGATGGACCGGATCATCGTGCTGGATCAGGGCCGCATCGTCGAGGATGGCACTCATGACGAGTTGCTGGCGGCCGATGGGCTATACGCGCGCTACTGGGCCCGGCAATCGGGCGGGTTTCTGGGCGCCGAAGAGCAGGACGACCGCGCGGCGGAATAGGTGCCGATGCGCCTTCGCGAGATGTCCAAGCGCCAGCCCGTGGGGACAGGCAGGCGCGCATCCTCGCGGCTTTGCCTTGGTCGGGGGCGGTTGGTTTTTGACCCGGCCAAAGCAGTGTTGCGCCGAACGCTGAATTGCGTGCGCAGCTAGGGGCAAATGTTTCGCACGCGAAACAACTATAAGATCGGGTTAATACGCGCGCAGAGCGGTTCCGCCGGCAAAACAGCGCCTTATCCCCTGCCCGCTCGCGCGACCTGAGGCCCTGCGCAACGCGCCGGGTGGTCAGGACTTCGCAACCCTTTTGGCCCCGGCGGGGTTTCCATCCGGACAGGACTGACCGACAGTTTCACTGAGACAGGATGAAGGACCGCATATGACATTCTACGCGATGGGCGACATTCACGGGCAGTTGGCGCTGCTGCAAGACGCGCATGCGCTGATCGCGGAGGACCGCGCCCGGCACGGCATGGCCGCCGATACGCCCGTGGTGCATCTGGGCGATCTGGTGGATCGCGGGCCCGACAGCTGCGGCGTGGTCGAACATTTGGTGCGGGGCCATGCAGCGGGGGAGCCTTGGGTCACCATCAAGGGCAATCACGACCGGATGATGGAGCGGTTTTTGGACGAGGCGCGGCTGGATGACCCAGGCCTGCGCGACGATCTGGACTGGCTGCATTACAAGCTGGGCGGCAGCGAAACGCTGGCGTCCTATGGGGTCGATGCAAGCCCGGATCGCGATGTGGCGGAAATCCACGCCGACGCGCAGGCCAAGGTGCCGCAGGCCCACACGGATTTCCTGCGCAATCTGCCGCTGACATGGGGCGAAGGCACCGGCTGGGGCGCGGCGCTCTGTGTCCACGCCGGGGTGCGCGCGGGCGTGCCGCTGGACCAACAGACGGAGGAAGATCTGGTGTGGATCAGAAAAGGCTTTCTGGACAGTGACGCCGATTTTGGCGCGCTGATCGTGCATGGCCACACTCCGGTGGAGCGGGCGACGCATTACGGCAACCACCTGAACCTCGACAGCGGCGCGGCGTTTGGCGGGCCGCTATCGGTGGCGGTGATCGCGCCGGGGCGCGAGGTCTGGCTGCTGGACCCGGAGCGGGGCCGCGTCAGGCTGGAGCCGGTGGACGGCACCCAGCACTAGACGCGACAACCCGCAGGCGGGCGTTAAGAGCAGGGGTTACTGCAGATCGGCAAAGGCCGCCTGCATGCGGGCCACGGCATCTTCCACCCGCACGCGGGGCGTGGCGAGGTTAAACCGCAGGAAGCTTTCGCCCCCCTTGCCGAAGGTCTCGCCGTGATTGACGACGATGCGGGCCTCATCCTGCACGCGGCGCAGCGCTTCGGCCTGATCCATGCCCGCCCCGGCAAAATCGACCCATGCCAGATAGGTGCCCTCCAGCGGCATGGAGCGCAGACCGGGAATGGCGTTGATCCCGGCATCGAACAGCCGCCGGTTGCCGTCGAGGTAGGTGCAAAGCTCATCGACCCATGCCGCGCCTTCGGGGGAATAGGCGGCGGTGACCATGTGCAGCCCGAAAGAATTGGGCGAAATGCCCAAGCCCGACATCCGCTTGGCGAAACGCGCGCGCAGGGCGGGATCGGCGACGATGACATTGCCGATATGGGCACCGGCGATGTTGAACGTCTTGGTCGCCGCGGTCATCACCACAAGGCGATCTTCAATGCCCTCGACCTTTACCATCGGGGTATGGGTGTGGCCGGGCATCAGCAGATCCTGATGGATCTCATCCGAGACAAGGATCAGGTCATGCCGGATGGCGAAATCCGCGATCTCGCGCAGTTCCGCCGGGGTCCAGACGCGACCGCCGGGATTATGCGGCGAGCACAGGATCAGCATCGTTTCCGTGCCGGTCATCTGCGCATCCCATGCCGCGATGTCGAGCTGATAGATACCTTCGGCGTCACGGGCCAATTCGCATTCCACGACCTCGCGCTCCGCCGCGCGGATGGTGCGGGCAAAGGCATGATAGACCGGCGTCAGCAGCACCACGCCATCGCCCGGACGGGTGAAAGCATCGACGCACATGCCCGTGCCATTCACCAACCCATGCGTGGTAAAGATCGCCTCGCGATCCGGGGTCCAGCCGTGGCGTTCGGTGGACCACCAGCGCACGGCCTCCAGATAGGCGGCGTCATCGCCAAAATAGCCGTAGACCCCGTGATCGACCATCGCGGCCAGCGCTTTGGTCACGCAGGCGGGGGGGCGGAAATCCATATCGGCCACCCACATTGCGATGCCATCGTCGGGCGAGACGCCGTAAAGCGGCTCCATCATGTCCCATTTCGAGCAATGGGTGCCACGGCGGTCGATCATCTCGTCAAAGGTCATCAGCATCTCCTGTCGGTGCCGCGCGAGGCTACTTGCGCGCACGGCGACTGCAAGAGGCGTTGCGCGAAAAGGCGTCATGACCTAAATGCCTGCGCATGGCGATCAGACCGATACTCATTCACCCGGACCCCCGGCTCAAGAAACCCGCATCCGCTGTCGAGGCAATCGACGACGGCATCCGGACCCTTGCCGCGGATATGTTGGCAACCATGTATGACGCGCCGGGCATTGGCCTTGCCGCGCCGCAGATCGGCGTGATGCAGCGCGTTCTGGTCATGGATTGCGTGAAAGACCCCGAAATCAACCCGCGCCCGATGGTGTTGATCAATCCGCAGGTCATCGCGGAATCGGAGGCGCGCAACGTCTATGAGGAAGGCTGCCTGTCCATCCCCGAGCAATATGCCGATGTCGAGCGCCCGACCGAAGTCACCGTGCGCTGGCTGGGGCTGGATGGCGAAAACCATGAGGAGCATTTCGACGGGCTTTGGGCGACCTGCGTGCAGCATGAAATCGACCATCTCGACGGGGTGCTGTTCATTGACTACCTCAAGCCGCTGAAGCGTCAGATGATCACCCGCAAGATGCAGAAGATGAAGCGGGAACGGGCGCGCGCCTGATGGCAGTGCTGCCGATCCTGCGCTGGCCCGATCCGGTGCTGTCGACCCCGTGCCCGCCGGTGGCGGAAATCGACGACACGCTGCGTGGCCTGATCCGCGATATGCTCGACACCATGTATGACGCGCCGGGCCGTGGGCTGGCCGCGCCGCAGGTGGGCGTGCTGACGCGGCTGTTCGTCATGGATGTGACATGGAAGGACGGTCCGCCGAAGCCTCGGGTAATGATCAACCCGCGCATCCTTTGGCAATCCGAGGAAGCCGGGCGCGGCGAGGAGGGATGCCTGTCGATCCCCGGCGTCACCGCCTGTGTGAAGCGCCCGCTGGAGGCGCGGTTCGGTTGGACCGACCCGGATGGTGCCGCGCGCGAGGAAACGCTGACAGGGTTCGACGCGCGCTGTGCCCAGCATGAGCTGGACCATCTGGACAGCCGCGTGACGCTTGACCGGATCGGCCCGCGGGCCCGCGCCCGGCTGCAACAGGAATATGCCGCATGACCATTCGTCCTTTCGTGCCCTTTCCCGACAAGCGGCTGCGCACCCCCGCCGCCCCGGTCGAGGCGATCACCGATGACATCCGTGCCATTTGGCAGGATATGATCGAGACGATGGATGCGATGCCGGGTGTTGGCCTTGCCGCGCCGCAGATCGGGGTGATGCTGCGGCTGGCCGTGGTCGATGCGTCGGACGCACGCGGTCAGGCCGTGCGCATGGCCAATCCCGAAATCCTGCATGCCTCGGGGCAGATGCGGATGCATGAGGAAGCCAGCCCCAACCTCCCCGGCGTCTGGGCCCCGATCGAGCGGCCCCGCGCGGTGACGGTGCGGTTCCTCAACGCCGATGGCGCGGTAGAGGAGCGGGATTTCGTGCATCTCTGGGCGACCTCGGTTCAGCATCAGATCGACCATTTGAACGGGCGGATGTATTTCGACCGGCTGGGTCGGGTGAAGCGCGAGATGCTGCTCAAGAAAGCAAGGAAGGCGCAGCGATGAAAGTCATCTTCATGGGCACGCCGGCTTTTTCCGTGCCGGCGCTGGACGCGGTGATGGCCGCCGGGCATGAGGTGGTCGCGGTTTATACCCAGCCGCCCCGCCCCGCCGGGCGCGGCAAGAAAGACCGCCCCTCGCCCGTGCACGCGCGGGCCGAGGCGCAGGGCCTGACGGTCCGCCATCCGGCGAGCCTGCGCACCGCTGAGGCGCAGCAGGAGTTTGCCGCGCTGAACGCCGATGTCGCGGTGGTGGTGGCCTATGGTCTGATCCTGCCGCAGGTCGTGCTGGACGCACCGGCGCAGGGCTGCCTGAATATCCATGCCTCGCTGCTGCCGCGCTGGCGCGGGGCCGCCCCGATCCACCGGGCGGTGATGGCGGGCGATGCGGAAACCGGCGTCTGCATCATGCAGATGGAAGCCGGGCTGGACACCGGCCCGGTGCTGCTGCGCGACACGATCGAGATCGGCCCGCAAATGACAACCGCCCTGCTGCATGACCGGCTGTCCGGCATGGGGGCGCGCCTGATCGCCAAGGCGCTGTCTGACCTGCCCGCGCTGGTCGCCGAACCGCAGCCCGAAAAGGGCGTGACCTACGCCAAGAAGATCGACAAATCCGAGGCGCGCATCGACTGGTCCCGCCCGGCGGTGGAGGTCGATCGCCAGATCCGCGGGCTGGCGCCCTTCCCCGGCGCATGGTGCGAGATCGCTGGCGAACGGGTGAAGCTGCTGGCCAGCCGTCTGGCCGAAGGCGATGGCGCGCCGGGCGACGTGCTGCCGCGCGAGGATGGCCAGTTGGTCGTGGCCTGCGAAGAGGGCGCGGTGGAACTGCTGCGCGCCCAGCGTGCAGGCGGCAAGCCGCTGGGGACCGAGGACTTCCTACGCGGGATAGATCTACCCGACCGGCTGGAGTGACTGCCCTCGCAAGACTTGGGTCTTTCCGTGGGGCGGCCCTACGGCAGCTGAGCATTTTCAAGAACGGTGGCATTCGGCGCGACGGTAGCCTGCCCGTGGGATGGCGCTGCAGCGATTGAGCGGGTGCGCTTTATGCTAATAACACACCTCCCCGCTCGAGGGTCAGCGCGAGGTGACCAAGCGCCAGCCCGCCGGGACGGGCAGCGCGCTTAAGATATGCTGCTCTGAGTGCAACGTAAGCCTGCCCGTGGGATGGCGCAACGAGGGTTGGGTGGGTGTGCTTTATGGTGTCACAGACCTCCCCGCTCGGGGGTCAGCGTGAGGTGCCAAAGCGCCAGCCCGCTGGGGACGGGCAGGCGCTCGCCCGCGCGCTTCGCTTATTCGCGGGCGGTGGCGCTTAGGTCGGAGCAGCGCGCTTAAGATATGCTGCTCTGAGTGCGACGTAAGCCTGCCCGTGGGATGGCGCAACGAGGGTTGGGTGGGTGTGCTTTATGGTGTCACAGACCTCCCCGCTCGGGGGTCAGCGTGAGGTGATCAAGCGCCAGCCCGCCGGGACGGGCAGGCGCTCGCCCGCGCGCTTCGCTTATTCGCGGGCGGTGGCACTATAGCGCGACGGCGATTGAACCGCGCGCATCCTAGCCGCATAGCCCTTTGCCCTAGCGCCGCGCGCAGCGTGGGTCGCCCCTATTGCACCAGATGCGCCAGCACGGCGCCTAAGGCGACCAGACCGCCGCCCAGCGCGACCAGACCCGCTCGTTCGCGCAGGCTGGCGCGGTGTTCCGTGCGGTAGCCGGGGCGGTGGCCGGGTTCGTCGGCCTGTCGGATCAGCGCGGTTTCGGCCAGTTGCGGCAGGCGCGGACCAAAGCGGGCCAGCACCATCGCGGTTTTGCGCATATCGCGGGCGAGCGCTTTGGGACCGATGTTTTCCTTGATGTAGCCTTCGACGACAGGGCGCGCGACTTCCCAGATGTTGATCTGGGGATGAAGCGAACGGCTGACGCCTTCGACTACGACCATGGTGCGCTGGAGCAAGATCAACTCGGTCCGGGTGCGCATGCCGAAACGCTCAGTCACGTCGAACAGATAGGCCAGCAGGCGCGCCATCGAGATGCGGGTGGCGTCCATGCCAAAGATCGGCTCGCCCACCGCGCGCAGGGCGCGGGCAAACTCGTCGATGTCGCGGTCGGCGGGCACATAGCCTGCCTCGAAATGCACCTCGGCCACGCGGCGGTAGTCGCGGCGGATAAAGCCGAACAGGATCTCGGCATAGACCCGGCGGGTGTATTCGTCGATCTGCCCCATGATACCGAAATCAAGCGCGATGATGTCGCCATCGGGCGCGATCTTGAGGTTGCCCTGATGCATGTCGGCGTGGAAATAGCCGTCGCGCAGCGCGTGGCGCAGGAAGAGCGAGAGCACCCTTTCGCCCAGCGCAGCGCGGTCATGGCGCGCGGCGTCGATCCCGGCGAGGTCATTGGCGGCGAGGCCTTCGGCCCAGTCCAGCGTCATCATGTTGCGCCCGGTCGTGCCCCAGTGCACGGACGGCACGCGAAACCCGGCATCGCCCACCGTATTTGCCGCGAATTCCGAGGCCGAGGCCGCCTCCAGCCGCAAGTCAAGCTCACCCATCACCACGCCTTCAAAATGGCGGATGACGTCCTGGGGGCGCAACCGGCGTGAGGAGGGCGAGAAAGTCTCGACCATCCAAGCAGCCAGATAGAAGGCGTCGATATCCTTACGGAAGGCGCGCATGATGTCGGGGCGCAGCACCTTCACCGCGACCTCCTGGTCGGTATCGGCCATGCGGGCGCGATGCACCTGCGCGATGGAGGCGGCGGCGACCGGCTCGGAAAATTCGGAAAACACCGTATCGAAGGGCTGGTCCAGTTCGGCGTCGATCATCCGTATGGCGCGGTCGCGCGGGAACGGCGGCAGGCGGTCCTGCAAGACGGTCAACTGATGCGCGACCTCGACCCCCACCACATCGGGGCGGGTCGACAGGATCTGCCCGAATTTGATGTAGGCCGGGCCCAGCGCGGTCAGCGCGCGCGGGATCGGTGGGCTGTTGGGATCGCCCTTGGCGCCCAGCCATTTGAACGGCCAGCCCAGCACACGGGCCAGCGCGCGCACGCCCGGCGGCGCATCGAACGCTTCGAGCACCGCGCCCATCGCGCCGGTGCGTTCCAGCGTGGCGCCGGTATAGACCAGACGCCAGATGTTATGAGGTCCGCGCATGGGTTCAGAGCTTCCAGCCGGAATGAAGCGCCGCAACGCCCATGGTCAGATTGCGATAGGCGACCTGCTCGAACCCTGCATGGCGGATCATCTCGGCAAAACGCTCCTGATCGGGGAATTGGCGGATTGATTCGACCAGATATTGGTAGCTGTCGCGATCGCCTGTCACCGCCTGCCCCATCCGGGGGATGACATTGTAGGAATAGCGGTCATAGGCCCATTGCATTGCCGGGTTCGGCAGCTGCGAGAACTCCAGCACCATCAGCCGCCCGCCGGGACGCAACACGCGAAAGGCCTCTGACAGCGCGTCTTCGATCCGGGTCACGTTCCGGATGCCAAAGCTGATCGTATAGACGTCAAAGCTGTTATCGGGGAAGGGCAGCGCCATGGCGTCGCCCACCACCCAATCGAGCCGCTCGGCCAGATGCCCGGCCTCGGCGCGTTTGCGGCCCTCGACCAGCATGGCTTCGGTCATGTCACAGACCACCGAGGAGGCGCGCGGCGCACGGCGCAGGAAACGGAACGCGATATCGCCAGTGCCGCCGGCCACGTCGAGCTGCCGCTGACCGGCGCGGGGCGCGAGCCAGTCCATCATGGCGTCTTTCCACACCCGGTGGATGCCGCCGGACATCAGATCATTCATCACATCGTAGCGCGATGCCACGGAGGAGAAGACACCATGCACCATGCCCGCCTTGTCCGCTTCGGGAACGGTGCGCGCGCCGAAATGGGTGGTCTTGTCGGGATTGTCAGTCATCTGCTCTTGCCGCCCTTCAAATTCATCCCCTTCTTATAGGGCGCACGGAGGGTGTTACAACGCGCGCCCCGTCGAAAGGATGTGAGACTTGCCCGAATTACCCGAAGTCGAGACGGTTCGTCGCGGCCTGCTGCCCGCCATGGAAGACCACGTGATCTCCGCCACGGAAATCCGCCGGGAAGGCCTGCGCTGGCCGTTCCCCGAAGGCATGTGCCGCAGGCTGACCGGCGCGCG
Source organism: Marinobacter sp. (assembly GCA_040119125.1). Taxonomy (GTDB): domain Bacteria; phylum Pseudomonadota; class Alphaproteobacteria; order Rhodobacterales; family Rhodobacteraceae; genus Pacificitalea. Next base: position 29,943 of record JBEDTR010000004.1, on the reverse strand, counting down.
GGTGCAGCGGCTGCGGCGACGGTCGAAATATCTGCTGGCCGATCTGTCGACGGGCGAGACGCTGCTGATCCATCTGGGCATGTCGGGGCGAATGATGGTGTCAGGGCTGGCCACGGCGCAATTCGTCCATGACCACCCTGCCCCGCAAAAACATGACCATGTGGTGCTGCATATGTCGAATGGCGCGCGGGTGACGTTCAACGATCCGCGCCGCTTCGGGGCGATGGACCTGATGGCCACCGATGACGCGGGCGCGCATATGCTGCTGCGCAACCTTGGACCCGAGCCTCTGGGCAACCAGTTCGACGGACCCTATCTGGCCGACCGGCTGGCCGGGCGCGCCACTCCGATCAAATCGGCGCTGCTGGATCAGCGCATCGTGGCGGGGCTGGGCAATATCTATGTCTGCGAGGTGCTGCACCGGGCGGGCATCTCGCCCCGGCGCAAGGCCGGCAACCTGTCGCGCGATCGGGTGGCCGGGCTGGTCCCCATCATCCGCGAGGTGCTTCAGGAGGCCATTCTGGCGGGCGGATCGTCGCTGCGCGATTACCGACAGGCCGATGGGGATCTGGGCTATTTTCAGCATACATTCCGGGTCTATGGCCGCGAAGGCGCGCCCTGCGTCACACCCGATTGTGCCGGACAGGTGCAGCGGATCGTGCAATCGGGGCGGTCGTCATTCTTCTGCGGGCACTGCCAAAGATAACTTGAACCTTGCTGGCGGGCTGGTAATCCTGCCGCGATACTTAGGAAAAAGGTCGCGCCACATGGCTTTCGAGACGCTCATCGTCGACACCACCGACCACGTCTGCCTGATCAAATTAAACCGCCCCGATGCGCTGAACGCTCTGAACACCGCGATGGTGCGCGAGCTGGCCGAAGCGCTGGCCGAGGCCGAGTCCAACGAGAAGGTGCGCTGCATCATCCTCACCGGCTCAGAGAAAGCATTCGCTGCCGGGGCCGACATTTCGGAGATGGCGGAGCTGAGCTTCGTCGAGGCATTCCTCACCGACATCTACGCCCGCGACGCGGATCGCATCTGCGCGACGCGCAAGCCGGTCATCGCGGCGGTGTCGGGCTATGCGCTGGGGGGCGGCTGCGAATTAGCGATGATGTGCGATTTCATCATCGCGTCGGAAAGCGCAAAATTCGGCCAGCCCGAGATCAACCTCGGCATCTGCGCTGGAATGGGCGGCACCCAGCGGCTGACCCGGTTCGTAGGGAAGTCCAAGGCGATGGATATGCATCTGACCGGGCGCTTCATGGATGCCGAAGAGGCCGAGCGCGCCGGGCTGGTGAGTCGCGTCGTTCCCACCCGCAAACTGCAGGAGGAAGCGATGGCCGCCGCCCAGAAGATTGCGGAGAAATCCATAATCACCGCGATGGCGGTGAAGGAGGCGGTCAACCGCAGCTATGAGACCACCCTTGCCGAAGGCGTGCGATTCGAGCGGCGCATGTTCAACGCGCTTTTCGCGACCGAGGATCAGGCCGAGGGCATGGCCGCTTTCGCTGAGAAGCGCGAGGCCCAGTTCCGCGACAAATAAGTGTCAGGTCAGGACTGTAGCGGGCGGGGGGCTGCCGCAACGGCCACCCCCGGCGCCATGGCGCGAAAAGCAGTGTTGACTCGTGGATACATCGCGCCTAGAAGCGCGCTTCAGATTGAAATCACCGAAATTCGGGGACCCGACACATGGCCAACTCGCCTCAGGCAAAAAAGCGCGCCCGCCAGAACGAGCGGCGGTTTGCCGTGAACAAAGCACGTCGCTCGCGCATCCGCACCTTCATCCGCAAAGTCGAAGAGGCTATCGCATCCGGCGATCAGTCCGCGGCTTCGGATGCCCTGCGCTCCGCTCAGCCCGAGCTGATGCGCGGCGTAACGAAAGGCGTCGTTCACAAGAACACCGCCTCTCGCAAGATTTCGCGCCTTTCCGCGCGTGTGAAGGCCCTGGCTGCCTGATCTAAAAGCACTTTGTGCACTTACAGACGGACGTTGCAGCGATGCAGCGTCCGTTTGCGTTTTCACGACGCTGAAAGCCTTATTTTATTAGGGTTTTAGGGGGTTATGTGGATTCGGAGAAACAAAGACTGAGTCAAGATCGAAGATCAGTTGCGACTCCTCATGGCCAGTTGCTAGCTTGTCCGAGCGATTCAATGGATCGTCGGGGGGACATGAACCTAAATTCGTGGTCCCGGCTCGCTTGGGGAAGTGTTAAGTCGGGAAATGCACGCAAGGTTGAAGTCACGAACGGATTGGGCCGTTCGGGCGATTCCAAACCTGACCGCCTCTAGCGGTCACCGGCGCGGAACGTGTCCAAATGAAATGTAGGTCTTCCGGACCCGGTGCCCTTATGGGCCGGGGTTGGAGATGTTTTTGTCATTCCGGTTCCACCGGACCTTCCGCATGCAGATGCGCGAGGGACCAATCGAATCGTGCCTCGACATCGAAGAATCGCCCTGTTCCGGGCAGCCACGCACGACAGCGGGCATCCGGAACCTGACAGGCCAAAAAGAAGCGTGAAGCGGGAAAGATAAAAAGATGACGAACGAGACCTGGGGACATGTGCGGGAGGATCTTCGCAAAGCGGTTGGTGCCAACAGCTACAAGGCCTGGATCGAGCCGCTGCGTTTCAAGGATCTCGAAAACCGTGTCGCCCGCTTCTATGTGCCCACCACGTTCATGGGGAACTGGGTGTCGCGCCACTACGCCGACAAGATCCTGCAAAGCTTGATCGAGAACGGCCTGAAGGCTGATCGCATCGAATTCATGCTGGCCAGCGAAGCCGCGAACACTGCGGTCGCTCCTGCGGCCTCCGCCGCCGCGGCCAGCGCCCCCAACGCACCCGGCTCCATGACTGCGGACCATGCCGCGCCGACCGATGCCGCTTCCCGCGTGGCGCAGGCCGATGCGACGCGTTTCTCTTCCGCAAGCCCGGGCAGCGGGCGCCGTTTCAACCTTGCTGGCGGCTCGGATGCCGGGGCGGAGGATGGCGGCTCCGGCGGGCCGCTGGACGCGCGCTACACCTTTGACAGTTTCGTGGTGGGTAAGCCCAACCAACTGGCGCATACCGCCGCCTATCGGATCGCATCCGGCGGGCCGGTCACCTTCAACCCGCTATTTCTGTATGGCGGCGTGGGTCTGGGCAAAACGCACCTGATGCACGCAATCGCGTGGCATCTGCAAACCCACCGTCCGGACCTAAAGGTCCTGTACCTGTCAGCCGAGCAGTTCATGTATCGCTTTATCCGGGCGCTGCGCGAAAACGGCACGATGGAATTCAAAAGCCTGTTCCGCTCCGTCGATGTGCTGATGGTCGATGACGTGCAGTTCATCGCCGGCAAAGACAGCACGCAGGAAGAGTTCTTTCACACGTTCAACGCGCTGATCGACCAGAACAAGCAGATCGTCATTTCCGCCGACCGCGCGCCGGGTGAGATCAAGAAACTGGAAGACCGGATCGCCAGCCGTCTGCAATGCGGGCTGGTCGTCGACCTGCATCCTACCGATTACGAACTGCGTCTGGGCATCCTGCAAACCAAGCTGGATCAGCATTTGCAGCATTACCCCGATGTGCGCATCGCCGATGGGGTGCTGGAATTTCTGGCGCATCGCATCACCACCAACATCCGGGTGCTGGAAGGCGCGCTGACGCGTCTGTTCGCCTTTGCCTCGCTGGTCGGGAAAACCGTGACGCTGGACCTGACGCAGGATTGCCTGTCCGATATCCTGCGCAATTCCGAGCGCAAGGTGACGGTTGAGGAAATCCAGCGCGCCGTGTCCGAACATTACAACATCCGTCTGTCCGATCTGGTCGGCCCGCGCCGTCACCGCACCGTGGCGCGTCCGCGTCAGGTGGCGATGTGGCTGTCCAAGCAACTGACCCCGCGGTCACTGCCCGAAATTGGACGCAGGTTCGGCGGGCGCGACCACACCACCGTGATGCATGCCGTCAAGCGCATCGAGGAGCTGAAGGGCGCCGACAGCCAGATCGCCGAAGATCTGGACCTGCTGCGCCGCACGCTGGAAATGTGAGCGGCGCGCGCCGGGCTTTAGAGCCATGGCGCGCTGCAGGGCGGCAACGAAAGAATTCGGCGGCATGGCGGGCGCTTGACGCTGCTTACCATCCGCGAAATTGTCAAAAATAACTTGTGTGCGACCGGCAGGCGGGTAGGTTTCCGCTCCCGGGGGATATTGGAGCCGACAGCATGAAGATCAGCATCGAACGCGGCACGCTTTTGAAGGCCGTCTCGCAGGCGCAGTCGGTCGTGGAGCGGCGCAACACCATTCCGATCCTTGCCAATGTGCTGATCGAGGCCGAGGGCGAGACCGTCAGCTTCCGTGCGACCGACCTCGATATCGAGGTGGTGGACAAGGCGCTGGCGCAGGTGGAACGCGCAGGCGCGATTACCGTGTCTGCGGTGACGCTGCATGAGATCGTCCGCAAGCTGCCCGATGGCGCGTTGGTCCGACTGAGCAATGATGGCGTATCCGACCGGCTGATGGTCGAGGCCGGGCGGTCGAGCTTCTCGCTGACCACCCTGCCCCGCGAAGATTTCCCGATCATGGCCACTTCGGAGTATGCCGCAAACTTCGTGGCCCCCGCCAAAGTGCTGCGTCGCTTGTTCGACAAGTCGAAATTCGCAATCTCGACCGAGGAAACCCGGTATTACCTGAACGGCGTCTACATGCATGTCTCTGACGGCGAAGACGGTCAGGTGCTGCGCTGCGTGGCCACCGACGGCCACCGGTTGGCCCGGATTGACGCGCCGCTGCCCGATGGAGCCGATGGCATGCCGGGCGTGATTGTTCCGCGCAAGACCGTGAACGAGCTGCGCAAGCTGCTGGATGACGACGATATCGAGATCGCGGTGTCGGTCTCCGATACCAAGGTGCGCTTTGCCACGCCCGAGATCACCCTGACCTCGAAGGTCATCGACGGCACCTTCCCCGACTACACGCGCGTGATCCCGATGGGCAACACCCGCAAGCTGGAGGTGGATGCCGCTGAATTCGCGAAAGCCGTGGACCGGGTCGCCACCGTCAGTTCCGAACGCTCGCGCGCGGTGAAGCTGTCGCTGGACGAGGATCGGCTGATCTTGTCGGTGAACGCCCCGGACAGCGGTGCCGCCGAGGAAGAACTGGCCGTGGCCTATGGCGATGAAAAGCTGGAGATCGGTTTTAACGCGAAATACCTGCTGGAAATCGCCAGTCAGGTGGACCGCGAAAACGCGGTGTTCATGTTCAACTCCTCTGGCGATCCGACATTGATGCGCGAAGGCTCCGACACGTCGGCGGTCTATGTTGTCATGCCGATGCGCGTTTGACCCGACGCTGCGCTGACAGGATGTCTGTCTCCGGCGGGAGTGTTTATCGCAAATTGAAACGGGGCCGCGCATGGCGGCCCTGAGCGCATCCGGCGGGCTGGGTGTTCGCGCGCTGCGGCTGACGCATTTTCGATCCCATCGGGTGGCGGAATTGGCGTTGGACGGACGCCCGGTGGCGATCCACGGGGCGAACGGTTCGGGCAAGACCAACCTGCTGGAAGCCGTGTCGCTGCTGTCGCCGGGGCGCGGACTGCGCCGGGCCGCGCCGGGCGAGATTGCGCGCCGCCCTGATGGCCCCGGCTGGAAGGTGCGCGCGACGCTGGATCTGCCCGGCACCGCGCATGAAATCGAGACATGGGCCGAGGCAGGCCAAAGCCGCAGCGTGCAGATCGACGGCAAACCTGCACCACAGGTCGCGCTGGGGCGGATCGCGCGCGTGGTCTGGCTGGTGCCTGCGATGGACCGGCTGTGGATTGAGGCCGCCGAAGGGCGGCGGCGCTTTCTGGACCGCATCACGCTCAGCTTTCTGCCCGATCATGCCGAAGCGGTGCTGAGCTACGAAAAAGCCATGCGAGAGCGCAATCGCCTTCTGAAGGATATGGTGCGCGACGCTGGTTGGTATGCGGCGCTGGAGGGTCAGATGGCGCAGGCAGGCGCGCGCATCACCGAAGGACGGCGCACAGCCTTGGCGCGAATCTCGCAGGCGCAGGAGCAGGCAGAGACGACATTTCCGGCGGCCGCGCTGACGCTGACGGGGCCAGACGGTGGCACGATGCCGGAAACCGTCGAAGAGCTGGAGACCGCGCTTTCCGAAGGGCGGCGCGGCGATCTGGCGGCGGGGCGCACATTGGCGGGACCGCATCGCGCCGATTTGAGTGCGATATACAGCGCCAAGGGGATCGAGGCGCGGCAATGTTCGACCGGCGAGCAGAAGGCGCTTCTGCTATCGCTGATCCTCGCCAATGCCCGTGCGCTGTCCGCCGAGACCGGCGCGGCTCCGCTGCTATTGCTGGATGAGGTCGCGGCGCATCTGGACGCGGCCCGCCGGGCGGCGCTTTATGATGAGATCTGCGCTTTGGGCGCGCAGGCGTGGCTGACCGGCACCGGCGCGGAGCTGTTTGCAGAATTAGGCGAACGGGCGCAGCATTTGACGGTCAGCGACCGAAACGGAGAAAGCCACATGGAGGAGCCACGATGATACCGCAGCGCATTACCCTGATCACCCTCGGCACTGCCGATCTGAGCCGGGCAAAGGCATTCTATGGCAGGCTTGGCTGGCAGCCGGTGCAGGAACAGGAGGGCGTGGCCTTCTACCAGTTGAACGGCATGGGACTGGGTCTGTTCGGTCAGGACGAGCTGGCCGCCGACCAAGGGCGACCGGACGCGACGCTGGGCACTGGCGCGATGACGCTGGCGCAGAATTTCGTCACCCGCGCGGAGGTCGATGCGGCCTATGCCGCCGCGTTGGCTGCCGGGGGCACCGGGTTGAAAGAGCCGGAGCCCGTGTTCTGGGGCGGCTATTCGGGCTATTGGGCCGATCTTGACGGGCATGTCTGGGAGGTTGCGATGAACCCGTTCTGGCCGCTGGGCAGTGACGGCTCGCTGACGCTGCCGCCGCAGGACGCGCCTGCCGCGACGCCCGAGCCAGATTAAGGAGCATCCGCCCGTGACCATCACCGCATCCGAACTGGGTCTCTATGCCTTCGCGCTGTTTGTCCTGTTCATGACACCCGGTCCGGTTTGGGCCGCTATCACGGCACGGGCGCTGAGCGGAGGGCTACAGGCCGCGTGGCCGCTGGCGCTTGGCGTGATGATCGGCGATGTGCTGTGGCCGCTGGCCGCGATTTTCGGGCTCAGCTGGATCACCTCGGTCTATGCGGGGTTCATGGAGGCCCTGCGCTGGGTCGCGGTGGCAATGTTCGTGGGCATGGGGCTGCTGATCCTGCGCAAGGCCGACACGCCGGTTAGTTCATCAAGTGCCCTGACCCGGCCGGGCATGCTGGCCGGTTTCATGGCCGGGGTGGTGGTGATCCTCGCCAATCCCAAGGCGATCCTGTTCTACATGGGCATCCTGCCCGGCTTCTTCGATCTGAATGCAGTGGGCGCTGCGGATATCTTTGCGATCTGCCTGATTTCGCTGACCGTGCCCTTTATCGGCAACTTGCTTTTTGCCGCTTCGGTTGATCGCGCGCGGCGGTTTCTGGCCTCTGGCCGGGCGGTGCGGCGGGCCAATATCGTCGCCGGATCGCTGATGTTACTGGTCGGCGCTGCAATCGCATTCGGTTGATACCAAATATGGGGGTCGCCGCGTGACATTCCCCCCAGAGACAGTTATAAAATCGGAAAAAATCCGAAGGAAGGGCTGCATGTCCGAGACCCCCCAGACGCCGGAGGAATACGGCGCCGATTCCATTAAAGTTCTCAGAGGCTTGGAAGCGGTTCGCAAGCGCCCCGGTATGTATATCGGCGATACTGATGACGGCTCCGGCCTGCATCACATGGTCTATGAGGTCGTGGATAACGGCATTGACGAAGCGCTCGCTGGCCATGCCGATGCGGTGACCGTCACGATCCACGCGGATTCCAGCGTATCGGTCAGCGATAATGGCCGTGGCATCCCGGTGGGCATCCACGAGGAAGAAGGCGTGTCAGCCGCCGAGGTCATCATGACCCAGCTGCATGCTGGCGGTAAATTCGACCAGAACTCCTACAAGGTTTCGGGCGGTTTGCATGGCGTCGGTGTTTCCGTGGTGAACGCGCTTAGCGACTGGCTCGACCTGCGGATCTGGCGCGACGGCAAGGAGCACCACGCCCGGTTCGAACGCGGCGAGACGGTCAAACATCTGGAAGTCGTCGGTGACGCCAATGGCCGCAAAGGCACCGAAGTGCGGTTCCTCGGCTCGACCGATACGTTCTCGAACCTCGAATTCCAGTTCGACACGCTGGAAAAGCGCCTGCGCGAACTGGCCTTCCTTAACAGCGGCGTGCGGATCATCCTGCGCGACGAGCGGCCGACCGAACCCTTGCAGGCGGAGCTGTTCTACGAGGGCGGTGTGCGTGAGTTCGTGCGCTACCTCGACCGGTCCAAAACCGCGATGATCCCTGACCCGATCTTCATGGTCGGGGAGCGTGACGGCATTTCTGTCGAAGTCGCGATGTGGTGGAACGACAGCTACCATGAAAACGTGCTGCCCTTTACCAACAACATCCCGCAGCGCGATGGCGGCACCCATATGGCGGGTTTCCGTGGCGCGTTGACGCGCACCATCAACAGCTATGCGCAATCCTCTGGCATCGCCAAGAAGGAGAAGGTGTCCTTCACCGGTGATGACGCCCGCGAAGGTCTGACCTGTGTGCTGTCGGTGAAAGTGCCGGATCCGAAATTCTCCTCCCAGACCAAGGATAAGCTTGTGTCCTCCGAGGTGCGGCCTGCCGTTGAGAGCCTCGTCAACGAGAAGCTCGCGGAATGGTTCGAGGAGCATCCCGGCGAGGCCCGTCAAATCGTCAGCAAGATCGTCGAGGCCGCGCAGGCCCGCGAAGCCGCCCGCAAGGCGCGCGAACTGACCCGCCGCAAATCCGCGATGGATGTGAACTTCCTCGCCGGCAAGCTGAAGGATTGCTCCGAGAAGGACCCGTCCAAGACCGAAGTCTTCCTCGTCGAGGGGGACAGCGCCGGCGGCTCCGCCCAGACAGGACGCGACCGTGGCACGCAGGCGATCCTGCCCCTGCGTGGTAAGATTTTGAACGTGGAACGCGCACGCTTTGACCGGATGCTGAATTCGCAGGAAATCGGCAACCTTGTGATGGCGCTTGGCACCGGCATTGGCCGCGACGAATTCGACATCAAGAAGCTGCGCTACCACAAGATCGTCATCATGACGGATGCGGACGTGGATGGCGCGCATATCCGCACGCTGCTGCTGACGTTCTTCTTCCGGCAAATGCCCGAACTGATCGAGGGCGGCTATCTCTATATCGCGCAGCCACCGCTCTACAAAGTCGCGCGCGGCAAATCCGAGGTCTATCTGAAGGACCAATCCGCGCTGGAAGACTATCTGATCCAGCAGGGCGCCGATGGGGCCGTGCTGCGTCTTAGCTCCGGCGAGGAAATCACCGGTCAGGATCTGGTGCGGGTGATCGCAGAAGCCCGTCAGGTGAAATCCGTGATCGGCACTTTCCCGACCCATTATCCGACCCACATCGTGGAACAGGCTGGCATTGCCGGTGCCTTCGTCACGGGCGCGGTGGAGCGGGACTTGCAGGGCGTCGCCAATACCGTGGCAGAGCGACTGGACCTGATCGCGCTGGAATATGAGCGTGGCTGGACCGGTCGCCAGACCCAAGACAAGGGCATGCGCCTGACCCGTGCGGTGCGCGGCGTGGACGAAGTGCGCACCCTCGACGGGCCGATCCTGCGTGGCGCCGAGGCCCGGCGTCTGGGTGGGTTCACCGACAGTCTGCGCGAGGTCTACGCCAACCCCGCCACGCTGATCCGCAAGGATAAGGTGTTGCCAATCCATGGCCCGCTTGAACTGCTGGACGCGATTTTGACCGAAGGTGAAAAAGGTCTCAGCTTGCAGCGCTACAAGGGTCTGGGCGAAATGAACCCCGGCCAGCTTTGGGAAACCACGCTCGATCCGGACGCCCGCACATTGCTACAGGTGCGCGTCGCGGACGTCGCCGAGGCGGACGATATCTTTACCAAACTCATGGGCGACGTGGTGGAGCCCCGCCGGGACTTCATCCAGTCCAACGCCCTGAACGTGGAAAATCTGGACGTCTGATCGATTGCAGGGGTGCGGGTATTCTCCCGCGCCCCGAAACTCCCCGAAGGGCCTGAATGCGTCATTGTCAGCTATTTCGATGAACGACGCCATCACAGGCGTTTTAGGCAGTGCGACCCATGTTCGGATTTAAAGACATAGAAATCATCCGCTCGGTCGTGCGCCACGGCGGCTTCCGGGCGGCGTCGGATGCGACGGGGCTGGCGCAATCGGCGATCTCGCGGCGCATCCGCCATCTTGAGGACCGGATGGGCATCACCATCTTCGAGCGGGACGGGCGCGGGGTGAGGCTGACCGCGACGGGACGGCGGCTCTGCGATGAGGGTGAGGTGCTGATCGCCCAGCGCGACCGGATATTGGGCGAGCTGATCCATGGCGTCATGGCGGGGGTCGTGCGGTTGGGCGTCGCTGAAACGATGACCCACACCATCCTGCCGCGTATGCTGACGACCCTGCGCAGCCGCCATCCCATGCTGCGCTTTGAGATCTCCGTCGACACTTCGGACCAGATGGAACAGGCGCTGCGCGACGATGCGCTGGACGTGGTAATTTTGCTGCGCGATCAGGCGCCGCGCCGGATCGCGCTGACACCGCTGCCGCCGGTGAGCATGGGCTGGTTCGTGTCGCCCGCGCATTTCACGCTGCCCAGCCCGGCCGGACTCGACGATCTGGTGTCGCTGCCAATCGTGTCATTCCCCAAGACAACGATCCCGCATCGCCGGGTTCTGGATCTGCTGTCGCCGGGGCGGCGGCGGCCCGCGACGGTGCATGGTTCGGCCTCGCTCGCGACGATGCTGCACCTTGTGGAACAGGGATTCGGTATTGGCACGATCCCGCATTCCATCGTGGCGGCGTGGCCCCATGCGCAATTGCGGGAAATCGAAGTGCTGCCCGAAGCGCAGCTGCAACCATTAGAGTTCGTGATCTGCTACGATCCTGACCGAAACGAAGAAATCGGGCGTGAAGTCACCCGCGCGGCAGTGGAAGCCGGAGCAGATTGATCTATTTTTGAGGTCAATAATGGCGACAATTGAACTGTTGATCTAATCGGTAGTTTGGCGGAGCCTTGGTGAAACCGGAGGACTTCGATGACGGATACCCGCAGCTTCATCTCGGACCCAAAAGAGCTTCGCGCACAGATCCGCGCCGGGCGCTTTGATGGCCCGACCGCCGGTCATGGCGGCGAGGCGCTGCAGGCCAATCTGGTGATCCTCCCCGGCGAGGACGCCCGCGATTTTCTGATGTTCTGTCAAGCCAACCCGCGCCCCTGTCCACTGCTGGCCGTCGGCGAGCCGGGCAATCCGGCGCTGCCCACGCTGGGCGATATCGATCTACGCACCGATCTGCCGCGCTACTGCCTGTGGCGGGACGGGGCGCTGGTGGCGGAGCCTGCAGATATCGCCGATCTATGGCGCGACGACATGGTATCCTTTGCGCTGGGATGCTCATTCAGTTTCGAGGATGCGCTGACCCGCGCAGGCATCCCGGTGCGCCATCAAGATGCCGGGCGCAACGTGCCGATGTATCGCACTAATATCCCCACCCGGCCTGCGGGCCGGTTTTCCGGGCCTGTGGTGGTAAGCATGCGTTCGATGCCCGCAGCCGATGCCATCGAGGCCATCGCCATTTGCCAGCGCTTTCCGCTGGCGCATGGCGCGCCGGTGCATCTGGGCGATCCATCGCAGATCGGCATCGCGGATATCGACAATCCAGATTACGGCGACGCGCCCGATATCCGACCCGGCGATATTCCCGTGTTCTGGGCCTGCGGCGTGACACCGCAAGCCGCGATCACGGCTGCGCGGCCCGCGCTCGCCATCACCCATGCGCCGGGGCACATGCTGGTGACGGATGTTCCGTCCAGCCATGCCGCGCGCAGGCTTACGGGGGTTCAGCCCCTCTAGGCCCGCCCAACACGTTCAACGAAAACCCGACCAACAGGAGAAGATACATGAAAAATACCATGATGACCGCAATGACGGTCGCCCTTCTTGCCACCACCGCCCATGCCGAGGAACAGTTCTCGGTCGTTGGCAGCTGGTCCAGCCTGCCGCTTTACAAGCAGTTCACCACGCCGTTCTGGACCGAGGAACTGTCCACGATGAGCGACGGTGAAATGACCGCGCAGCTGACCAGCTTTGACCAGATGGGCATCGCTGGCGCCGATGTTCTGCGCATGCTGGGCGATGGCGTGTTCGATATCGGCCAGACCGTTGCGGATTACACCGTGGGCGACGCGCCGGAGCTTGAGGGGCTGGACGTGCCGCTGGTCGCCGCCACGGCGGATGAAGCCCGCGCCATGGTCGACGCCGCTCGCCCGATGGTCGAAGACATCATGCATGACCGCTTTGGCGCGGAACTGCTGGGCATCGCGCCTTACCCGCCGCAGGTCGTGTTCTGCAAAGGCGAGATCACGTCGCTTGCCGATCTGGAAGCCAAGAAGGTCCGCGGTTCTGGCCGGATGACCACCAAGCTTCTTGAAGCGCTCGGCGCCGAAGGCATCAACATCGCCTTTTCCGAAGTTCCGGGTTCGCTCCAGCGCGGCGTGATCGATTGCGCCGTGACGGGTGCGGGCTCCGGCTATTCCGCTGGCTGGTGGGAAGTATCCGATCACCTGCTGACGCTGCCGCTGGGCGGTTGGGATCCAGTCGTGATCGCAATGAACAAGGACCGGTTCGACGGCCTGTCCGCCGAGTCGCAGGACACGCTGAAGACCGCCGTTCAGGAAGGTCTCGAGGGTAAGGCATGGGACGCCGCGCAAGGCGGTCTGGAAAACGACATTGCCTGTCTGACCGGTGAGGGCGAATGCACCTCCGGCGAATCCGCGACGATGACCCTCGTCGAGCCGAGCGAAGCCGACATGGAAATGGCACGCGGCGTGCTGGAATCCGAAGTGCTTCCCGACTGGGCCGAACGTGCAGGCGGTGACTGGGCCACCCGCTGGAACGACAGCGTCGGCAAAGTCGTCGGCGTGTCGGTTCCGGTCGCCAACTGAGGTGCAGCGCGTGAGCCGCATCGCAACACTGGAAGGCGCGCTTCGGCGCGCCAACCGCCTCGTCGCGCTGATTCTCGGCGTGGCGCTGGTGGCAACGGTCCTGTTCGTTCTGATCGACGTGATCGGGCGCAAGACCGGCTGGGGGTCGCTTGGCGGCTCGGACGAGATATCGGGCTACGTCATGGCGGCGGTCGCCAGTTGGGGCCTCGCCTGCGCATTGCTTGACCGTGCGCATGTTCGCATTGACCTGATCCGCCAGCGGCTTGCCGCACCGGGACAGGCGCTGATGGACCTGTTCGCAATGATCGTCACCAACGGGGTCGTGCTGCTGATCGCCTATTACTGCTGGCCGGTGCTGCAAAAGACACTGGAACGCGGCTCCCGCGCCAATACGCCGCTGGAAACCCCGCTATGGATCCCGCAGGGGATCTGGTTTGGCGGTTGGGCCTGGTTCGCATTCAGCGCAACCGCGCTGAGCCTGATTGCAATTGCCTATCTCGTGCAGGGTCGGCGATCGGAACTTGCCGCCTCCATCGGCCTCGGATCGGAGCTCGAACAATGATCTGGACTGTCGCTGTTTCACTTCTTGGGCTGATGTCCCTGTCGATCCCCGTGGGGATCGTGCTGTTCATCCTCGGCATTGGCGTGGGCGAACTGTTCTCGATGTTCCCGCTGCTGCGAGGTTTGGGTCAGGTGGTCTGGTCGTCCTCATCGTCGTCCACCCTGATCGCGATCCCCCTTTTCGTGCTGCTGGGCGAAATTTTGGTGCGTGGCGGCGTCGCGGCCCGGACCTATGGCGCGCTCGACAAATGGCTAAGCTGGCTGCCCGGCGGGTTGATCCATGCCAATATTGCGACCGCGACGATGTTCTCGGCCACGTCCGGCTCCTCGGTGGCGACGGCTGCAACTGTGGCGACCGTGGCGATGCCGCAAGCGGACCGGCTGAACTACGACCCTAAGCTTTTCTCAGGTGCGATTGCCGCAGGCGGCACTCTGGGCATCCTGATCCCGCCGTCGATCAATCTGATCGTCTATGGTTTCCTGACCGAGACCTCGATCCCGCAACTGTTTTCGGCGGGCCTGCTGCCGGGTCTGCTGATGGCGCTGGCTTTCGTGATCGTGACCGCGCTGATCTGCGTGGCGCGTCCCAAGTTGGGCGGTCCGTCGCGCAGCTTTAGCTGGGGCGAACGAGCCCGAAGCCTTGTGCAACTTGTGCCGATCATCATTCTTTTCGTCGTGGTCATTGGATCGATCTACGCGGGCTGGGCGACCCCCACTGAATCCGCCGCGATCGGCGTCGTCATCGCCGCGCTCATCGCCATGACACTTGGCACGGGGCTGGGCCTTGCCACGATAGCCGAAGCGCTGCATGGCACGATCCGCATCTCCGCGATGATCATGCTGGTCATCACCGGCGCCTATTTCCTGAACTTCGCCATGACCTCGGCCGGTCTGGGGCGGCAATTGACCGACCTTCTGCAAAACACCGGCCTGCCGCCTATTGGCACGCTGCTTCTGGTCGTGTTGCTCTACCTCATTCTGGGCTTCTTCATCGAGACGCTGTCGCTGATGGTTGCGACGATCCCGATCATCGTGCCGATCATCGCCGAATTGGGCTATGACAAGGTGTGGTTCGGCGTGCTGATGATCGTGCTGATCGAGATGGCGCTGATTACCCCGCCCGTCGGCCTGAACCTGTTCGTGGTGCAGGGCGCGCGGTCGAAAGGATCGATGAACGATGTGATCCTTGGCGTCATTCCCTATGTCCTTGTCATGCTTGCCATGATCGCCCTTCTGATTGCTGCGCCGGGCCTCGCGCTCTGGCTGCCCTCCATTCTCTGACAGGAGATCTTATGACCATCGAATTTCGTGCCAATGGCGCGCCGCTTCCGCTGGACCTGAAACACCTGATCGTTGCAGGCTGGACCGGCCGTGACGCCGACGCCATCGCCCACCATATCGAGGAGCTTGCCGCGCTGGGCGTGCCCGCCCCTTCGGCCACGCCGCTATACTACCGGGTCTCGGCGCCGCTGCTGACCACCGCGCCGCTGCTTGAGGCAGTGGGGGATGCTTCTTCCGGCGAGGTGGAGCCGTTGATTGTCGAAGCCGACGGCAAGCGCTATCTGGGCCTTGCGTCCGACCATACCGATCGCGCGCTGGAGGCCCATTCTGTGGCCATGTCCAAACAGGTCTGCGCCAAACCCTGCGCGATGGAGTTGTGGGCGTGGGACGACATCGCCGACCGGATCGAGGAGATCGAACTGGAAAGCTGGATCGAAGAAGACGGCGCTTGGGTGCCGTATCAGTCCGGCACCATCGCAGCGATCCGGCCATTGGCCGACCTGATCGAGGGCAGTCGCATCGGCGCGCTTTCGGCGGAGGGGCCGGTGGCGATGCTGTGCGGCACGTTCGGGGCCAAAGGCGGCGTCCGTCCCGCTGCGCGCTTCCGCATGGAAATGCGCGATCCGAAGACCGGGCGCACAATCCGTCACGAATACAGCACCACGACCCTGCCGGAGGTCGCATGAGTATGGATCTGACGAGCAAAGTCGAGAGCGCCATCGCCAAGGTTGAGGCGCTGCCAGAAGCCGAGCGCCGCGCGATCTTTACCGAATTTTCTCCTGAACGTATCCGTGCGGAGGCTGCCGCATTGCTGGCCCGACACACGGCGGGTGAAGAGATGCCGCTGCTGGGCACGCTGGTATCGGTCAAGGATCTGTTTAATGAGGCCGGGCAAGTCACCGGGGCCGGTTCGCGCCTGCTGGCTGAGCGGCCCGCAGCGCAAGCCGACAGCACTGCCGTCACACGATTGAAAGCTGCAGGGGCGCTGATGTTCGGGCGTAATTCCATGTCGGAATTCGCGTATTCCGGCGTTGGGCTTAACCCGCATCACGGCACGCCTTCGGGGACGCTGGTGCCGGGCGGCATGCCGGGCGGGTCCAGCTCCGGCGGCGCGGTTTGCGTCGGGCTGGGCATCACGGACGCCGCTATCGGCACCGACACTGGCGGCTCCCTTCGCATTCCCGCCGCCGCGAATGGCATCTGGGGCTTCAAGCCCAGCCAAGGCTTGATTGACGATGCAGGGGTGCAGGGGCTTGCTCCCAGCTATGATGTTCCGGGCCCGATGGCGCGCGATTTCGCCTTGCTGCATCGGCTGACCGCTGTGATGGCGGGCAACCCGGTTGCGGCGCCTGCGCCCGGCAAGCTGCGTCTGGCCGTGCCGACCGGCGCCTTTACCGACGCGATTTCGGATGAGGTCGCCGCGCTGTTCGAGGCCGAAAAGACCCGTATCGACGACATGGGCCATACGCTGGAGCCGGTCGATATGGCCGATATCGGCGCCGCGATCACGCTGAACCGGATCATCGTCGCGGTGGAGGCCCATCGCATCTACGGCAACGATCTGGACCGTCTGGAACAGATTGGCGATCCGCGTGTGTTGACGCGCATCCGGGTTGCCGAGACGCTGAGCACCGACGAGGTCGACGCCGCATACGCCCGCCGGGCTGAGATCGTCGCGCGCTTTGCCGCCGCGATGGAAGGCTATGACGCGCTGCTGTCGCCCACGCTGATGCGCCTGCCTCCCAGCATCGCCGAAGTGGAGGCCGATTTTGACCGCCTCAATGTCGAGATGCTGCGCAACACCTCGCTGGTCAATCTGGTCGATGGATGTGCCCTAGCCATGCCTACGCCGGGCCTGACACCGGCCTACTCCATGACGATGCTCGTGGGCACGCATGGCGCGGATGCCAGCCTGTTCGCAATGGCAGATGCCCTGAGCGAGTGACCATGACGAACGCGCATCCCCTCACCGTCGAAGTGCTGCCGTCCGGGCTTGACGGGTTTCTTATCCGCTTTGCGCTGACGCCGGATCCCGCAGCGATGAATGCGGCGCGACGCTTTGCGGCACGGCTCGAAACCGCCGCGCCTGACGGCCTGTGCGAAGTCGCGGCGGCGCTGGTGTCGGTGCTGGCGCGCTTCGACGCTCAGGCGGATCGCGAAGGGATCAAAGCACAGCTCCAGACGCTGGCCCAGCAGGTGGCGGAAGGGCCGCATGACCTGCCAGAGCCAGCACGGCGATGGACGATCCCCATCGCCTTTGGCGGCGATGAGGGGCCGCAACTCGCGCAGGTGGCCTCGGCCTTGGGCCTGAGCGAGGACGCCGCCGTTGACCAGATCTGCGAGGCGGAACTGCGCGTGCTGACCATCGGCTTTGCGCCGGGGCAGCCCTATATCGGCCTGATGCCCGAGGCGTGGAACCTGCCCCGTATGGCCGAGCTGAACCCGTCCGTCCCTGCGGGCGCATTGGTCGTGGCGGTGCGTCAGTTTGTGTTGTTTGGGGCTGAGTCTGCCACCGGGTGGCAGCAGGTCGGACGCGCGGCGTTCCGCACCTTTGTGCCCGAACGCACGCCGCCGATGCCGTTGGATGGCGGCGACGCGATCCGCTTTGCCCGCGCCTCCGCAGATGACATCGCCCGGCTCACCGAGGCTGATGACCCAATGGGCGGCGCAAAGCTGGAGATGCTGCGATGAGCTGCCTGCACATCCACCGGGCCGACGGGCTCATGACGGTTCAGGATATGGGCCGCCCCGGTCACATCGCGCAGGGCCTGTCCCGAGGCGGCGCAATGGATCGCCGCGCGCTGTTGGAGGCCGCCGCGCTGCTAGGCGCCAATGCCCCGCTCGCCGCGCTGGAAATGGCCGGCGCGGGCGGCGAATTCACTGTCG
This sequence comes from Marinobacter sp., assembly GCA_040119125.1. Classification (GTDB taxonomy): domain Bacteria; phylum Pseudomonadota; class Alphaproteobacteria; order Rhodobacterales; family Rhodobacteraceae; genus Pacificitalea. The sequence continues at coordinate 12,114 of JBEDTR010000004.1, read as the reverse complement.
ACACGACCACGCGCATTGCGCTTACAGGGGCGCCCATGTCGGCCACGCTCGACGGCGCGCCACTGCGCTGGAACGCGTCTCATGTGGTGCATCCCGAGCAGAAGCTGCGCCTCGGCGGGGTGCGCGGCGGCGTGTACGGCTATCTGACGCTGGCCGGAGGGATCGCCAGCGAAGCGTGGCTCGACAGCCGCTCAACGCATCTTACGATCGGTGTCGGTCAGGCAATCGGCTCTGGCGATGTCTTGCCATTTGGCGACGACCCTGAACCGGATCACGCCCCACAAAGCCTGCCGCCCGAGCCGCGTTTTGACGGTGGCGCGATCCGCATTATCGACGGGCCTCATACCGCGCTGTTCAGCGATGACGTGCTTGCCGAATTTTATGCGACTACGTTCGAACGCGCTGCGCGGGGCAACCGGCAGGGCATCCAGCTCTCCTGCGAGAGCCGCTTCACCACAGCGCAGGCCAAGGGGCTTGCGTCCGATCTGATCGGTCCGGGTGATGTGCAGATGACCGGCGACGGCATCCCCTACATCCTGATGGCTGAATGTCAGACCGTCGGTGGCTACCCGCGTATCGGAACTGTGCTGCCGGAGGATCTGCCGCTCGTAGCGCAGGCCGCGCCCGGTGTTGCGTTACAGCCCCAGCGCGTGACGATTAAAGACGCGCTCAGCAGCGCCCGGTCCGAGGCGGCGCAGCTGCAAGACCTCGCCGCGCGACGCACGCCCTTGATCCGAGACCCCGCAACGATCCGTGATCTGCTGTCCTACCAATTGGTCAGCGGCGTTACCTGCGGCGATGATCTGGAGCGTGCCTGACGCCCGCGCCCGAGTGGCTATTGGCGTCCCGATCTAAACGACCGGATGGGCAAACGGTGCACCCCGAAATCGGGATGCACCTCAATTCATTTGCTGAGTTCGATGCTGCGGTCCCGCGATGCGGCGGATGCCTTGGCCATCAGTTCCGCCAGCCCTGTGCCCGGCGCCGTGAGCTGTTTCAGCGCCTCCGCCGTGGTGCCGCCCTTTGACGTGACCGCGCGGCGCAGATCACCGGCATCGGAGCCCGTTTGGCGCAACATCCTGCCCGCCCCGGAGATCGTATGGACCGCCAGCGTCGTGGCCAGTGTGCGAGGCAGCCCCATCGCCTCGCCCGCCTGCGTCATGGCTTCGGCCATCGCAAACACATAGGCCGGTCCCGAGCCCGAAATGCCGGTGACCGCGTGCATCTGGCTTTCATCATCCAAGGCAATTCCCACGCCAACTGCGTCGAACAGTTCCGCCACCAGCCGGTTCTGCGCCTCGCTGACATTGGTATTGCATGCGAACACCGTCACGCCCGCGCCAACCGCGGCCGGGAGGTTCGGCATGGCGCGCACCACCGGCGTGTCCGCGCCGAAGATCGATGCGTAATAGTCCAGCGGCGCACCTGTCGCGATGGTCAGCACGACCGTGTCGCCATTGCCGAAACGCGCCAGCGGCGGCAGCACCGCGTCCAGCACCTGCGGCTTGGTCGCGATGACCAACACCGCTGGGTTGGCAGGCAGCTCCTGATTAAGGTGAAAGCCCGTCTGCGCCAACAGCCAGTCCGAGGGCGTCGGATCCTGAACATGGATCGCCTGCGACTCGACACCGCTGGCGAGCCAGCCCTCCACCAGCGCTTTACCCATAAAACCGCAGCCGATCAGGACCATGCCGCGTTGGTTGATTGCCTTCACAGCGTGGCTCCGGTGTCCGCGCGGATCAGATCCTTATACAGCTCCTGAATACGCGACATGACCGGGCGTTCACCGTTTCCGATCGCCTTGCCGTCGATGGTGCCAACCGGGGTTTGCGCCCCGAAAGTGCCGGTCATGAAGGCCTCGTCGGCGCTATAGGTTTCATAGAGCGAATAGTTGCGCTCATAGACCGGGATGTCATTTGCATGGCACAGATCGATCACCTTCTGTCGGGTGATCCCGGCCATGCAATAGTCCCCGGTCGAGGTCCAGACCGCGCCCTTGCGCACGATAAAGAAGTTGCAGGCATTGGTCGTATTCACAAACCCATGCGGGTCCAGCATCAGCCCTTCATCAGCGCCGACCTGCTGCGCCTGAATGCAGGCAAGCACGCAATTCAGCTTGGAATGACTGTTGTATTTCGCATCTTGGCTCATCGGCAACCCGCGCACCTGCGGCACTGTCGCCAGATGAATGCCGCGCGTCTGGAGCGTGGCGGCGGGTTTGGAATGCTCCATGATGATGACCAGCGTCGGGCCGGACTTGCTGAGCGAGGGATGCTGATAGGGTTTCGCTTTCTTCCCGCGGGTCAGCATCAGGCGGCAGTGCGCGTTATCCGTCATGCCATTGGCTTCGGCGGTGCGGGTCAGCGCCTCAAGGATGCCGGCGCGATCCATGCCCACGTCGAGCGAAACCGCGTGGCAGGAGCCGAAAAAGCGGTCCATGTGCTCGTCGAAAAATGCCCATTTTCCATTATAAAGCCGCATGCCTTCCCACATGCCGTCGCCCAGCATGAAGCCGCTGTCGTAGACGGAAACCTTGGCCTCGTCGCGGTGCACGATCTCGCCGTCGACATAGACTTTCGTGTCCAGATTGCGGGGATCTTCGTCTGCATCATGCGATGTCTGTTTTTCATCCAGCATTGGATTTTTCCTTCGGTATAGATAAGTTATTCGGCATCGCCGAGGATCGCGAAGGCCGTCATCAGGTCCAGATGCGCGCCCCCGCCATTCTTGAAAACGGTGATGTCCTGCGCGCTTTCACGTCCCCTATGACCGGCATTCAGCTGATAGAGGTCGGCGAGAATATCGGTTTCGCGAATTGCGCCGCTTTCGAGCGGTATTTTCAGCTCGCCAATATGGTGAAGCGTCGTGTCGCGGCTATCGACGAAGATCCGCGCCTTCTGGAGCAAAGCATCGTCGGCTTCGCGCATCTCGGCACGAAATGCTCCGATCAGGTCGACATGGGTGCCGGGGTTGATCCAATCGCCCTTCAGCACGGGATCGGTCGACATGGTGGCCGTCACAATAATGTCGGCCTGACCCGCCGCATCGGCAAGATCCGTCACCGCCGTGGCGGGCAAGCCCTCAGCGGATAAGCTCGATGCGAGGGCGCGGGCCTTCTCGGCGGTCCGATTCCACAGGCTGATATGGTCCAGCCCCGGAAAGATCTGGCGATATGCGGCTGCCACATTGCGCGCCACTTGTCCGGCGCCAACAATCAGCAGGGACGTGCTGTCTTTGCGCGCCAGATACCGCGCGCCGAGGGCCGAGTCCGCCGCGGTTTTCAGGTCAGTCACCAGAGAACTGTCAATCGTCGCGATCAATGAGCCGTCGCGATCGTGAAAAACCAGCATCGCCCCCTGCACCGTTGGCAGGCCGCGTTGGGCGTTGTCGCCCATCACCGTGACGCTTTTCACGCCGTAGCCCAGCCCCTCGATCCATGCCGCGCGGCTCAGCAATGTGCGCCCCGGCGGCCCGAGGAACACGTCTTCGATCTGGGCGGGTGACATCCGGTGGCCCGCATCGATTGCGTCCACGATTGCCGGCCAGTCCACCCGGTCGCCATATGTCTGACGGGTCACCAGTTTCATCTGTGGACCGCCTTCATGAAGTCGCGTGTGATCTGTTGGGTTGGAGCCGTGAACATCTGCTCGGGCGTGCCTTCCTCAACGATCCTTCCCTCGGCCATCAAGATGACCCGGTCGGCAACAGCGCGCGCAAAGCCCATTTCATGGGTGACGCAGATGATTGTCATGTCTTCCTTGGCAAGCGACTGCATGACGTCGAGAACCTCCGAAATCATTTCTGGATCAAGTGCGGAGGTCGGCTCGTCGAAGAGCATGATCTTTGGCTTCAGGCACAATGCGCGGGCCAGAGCCACACGCTGTTGCTGCCCGCCTGAAAGCTGATCGGGGAATTTCTCGGCGTGCTCCTCCACTCGCATCTTGTGCAACTGCGCCATGGCAACCTTTGTGGCTGCATCGCGGTCCTGACCGATAGCGCGGATCTGGGGCAGCACGCAGTTTTCCAGAACACTTAGATGGGGAAACAGGTTGAAGTTTTGAAACACCATTCCGACCTGCTTGCGCACCAGATTGCACAGATGCCGGTCGTCGCCCACGGCCAGCCCCAGCACATTGACGGTGCCGGATGCGTAGGTTTCCAAGCCGTTTATACAGCGGATCAGCGTCGACTTCCCGGACCCGGACGGCCCACAGATGACCAGTGTTTCACCATCCGGCACAGTCAGGCTGACATCGCGCAGGGCGTGATAATCGCCGTAATATTTATCCACCGATTGAATGGAAATTGCAGGATCAGCCATGTCCAAGCCTCATGCGGGTTTCCAGCCATGCGCCGTAACGCGATAGGCCAAAGACAAATAAGAAGTAGACGAGGGCCAGAAAGACGTAGACCTCGACATATTGATTGCCCCATTCGCCAGTGCCGATGGCGGCATTGCCCGAGGCCATCAATTCGAAGAACCCCACAAAGGTCACGATTGAGGTTTCCTTGAAGGTGATGACCGCCTGGTTGATGGTCGATGGCAGCGTGTTGCGAAATGCCTGCGGCAAGAGGATGTCCACCACCAGCGACCAGTATGGCATCCCCAGCGCGACAGCCGCTTCTTCCTGTCCGGCGGACGTGGATTGCAGGCCGGCGCGGATGATTTCGGCCTGATAGGCGGCAAAGAACACCGCAAAGGCCACGACCACGCGCATCAGCTTATTGCCTTGCAACGCTTCGGGGGCGATCAGCGGCACGACCACGGCGGCGGCAAACAGGATCGTCAGCAGCGGCAGGGAGCGCACGAAGTCGATGATCAGGCCGAACGTTTTGGCAATCACGGGCAGGTCGGACCGCCGCGCCAGCGCGAACAGCACGGCAAGCGGCATCCCGATGACGAAGACCGCCGAAAAGATGAACAGCGTCAGCGCCAAGCCACCCCATTGCTCAGACGTGACCAGCGGCATGTTCCAAAACCCGCCTCGCATCAGCAGAACGAAGGTCGCAAACCCACCAACCCAGAGGATCGGCAGCCGCCGGATCGACCAGAATAGCGGGACGCAGGACAGCATCATCGTTGCGATGATCACAAGGCAGGCAAGGGTCGAGCGCCATTGCTCGGCATAGGGATAAAGACCAAACATGATCAGCCGTCCCCGGCTTTCGATCACCGCCCAGCAGGCCCCGGCGTCATAGGTGCACTGGTCCCGGTTTTCGAGCCGGAAAACTGCGTCGAACACGGCCCAATCAAGGATCGATACGATCGCCCAGATCACCAGCGCCCCGAAAGCCAGTGACATGACAGCGTCAAATTTGGTGGCGAAGAAGTGCTTGCGTAGGGTCGCGACAAACCCTGACGCCTCCTGCGGGTTGTTGAGGGCGTAGCTCATCTCAACTTCTCCCCTTGATCTTGATGCGGTCATTGATCGCGTTCATCACGAAGGCAATCGAGTAGTTGAGCACAATGAATCCGCCCATCAGCAACGCCAGTAGTTCAAGCGTCTGGCCGCTTTGGTTGATCGAGGTCGAAATCACTGCGAAATAATCAGGATAGCCTACCGCGAGGCCCACGGTGGTCGCCTTCATCAGCCAGACATATTGGTTGGTCAGCGACGGCAACGACGCCCGTAGCGCCAGCGGCACGAGGATCAGCCGGTTGATCTGAAAGCTGCTCAGCCCGAGAGCACGCCCGGCTTCGAGCTTCCCGCGATCCACGGCGATCAATCCGCCGCGAATGATCTCGCCGATATAGGCGGCACCAAACAGGACAAGACCGATGACCAGCGCCGTCATTTCCGGCTTGAGCGTCACACCCCCCGCAATGCGCAGCCCCTTGAGGTAAGGCAACGACAAGATGGGTGCGCCCGGCTCGTAGCCCAGCACGACAAGACCCACGAATAATGCAGCCACACCGCCAAGACCGACGCCAAGCCGGACCGCTCGGGATATGCGATTGCGCGTAAACCAAAGCCACAGACCCGCCGCGACAACGCCAAGCGCCAGATAGACCAGTCCGTTTTCGACAAATGTAAAGCTGGGCAGCACGATGCCCCGGTTCGACAGCATCGCCACACCGGCAAGGCTATGCGCCTCCTTCGGGCCGGGCAGATGGGTGAGCACAGCATACCAGAAAAACACCTGCAAAACGACCGGGATGTTGCGAAACACCTCGACATAGGTGGTGCCCACCAGCCGAAGCAGAGTGTTTCTGGACACGCGCAGCAGTGCAAGGATGATCCCCAGAACAGAGGCGAAGAATAGCGTCAGAAAGCCGACCAGCATCGTATTGAGCAAGCCTGCGAGGATGATCCGCGCATAGGTCGACCGCGCGCTGACCTCGATGACCGAAAAGTTGATCGGCCAGCCGGTGGTCCGCTCCAGAAAGCCAAAGCCCGTAGCAATGCCTTGGGCAACGATGTTCTGCTGCGTGGTCACGACAAGGCCGACCAGCACCAGCAGGATGAAGCCGACAAATGCGGCCTGTATCGCCGCCCGTCTGAAACGGCGAGATGCAAGGATCGTATGCATGATTTCTTTCCGACTGAAGGAAGAGCCGCCCGGCGAACGGGCGGCTCTTGGGTCGCGCTTAGTCGAGAACCAGCGGATACAGGATGCCGCCGTTGTTCCACAGATTGTTCAGTCCGCGCGGCAGCTTGTAGCGAGATCCGTCGCCAATCGTGCGATCATAGATTTCCCCGTAGTTTCCGACGGTCTTGATCACGTTATAGGCCCAGTCATCGCTCAGCCCCATCCGCTCGCCCACGCCGGGGGATACGCCCAGCAGCCGCTCGATCGTAGGCGACGGCGGGTTGGCTTTCATGTCATCGACATTGGCTTGGGTGATGCCGGCTTCTTCGGCCATCAGCAGGGCGCTGACCATCCAGTTGATGACATCGAGGAAATCATCTTGTCCCTGACGCACCACGATGCCTTCGGGCTCCAGCTTCATCACGTCGCCGAGAATGGTGAAGGCTTCGGGATCGGGCGCATTGACGCGAGTGGCGGAAAGGAAAGGACCAAAGCCCGCAATCGCGTCGCAACGGCCATTGTAGAACGCCGCACGCAGCTCTTCGCCCTTTTCGAAGGCAAGCGGCTCATAGGAGACGTCGTTCACCTCCATGTAATCCGCCAGAACCCGCTCGACCGTGGTGCCGGCGTTTACGCAAAATACGCCGCCATCGAGATCCGCAATCGACTGAGCGCCCAGCTCGGTTTTGGCCATCGTGTAGAAAGGACCAATGAAATAGGGGCGCGAGAATTGCAGGCCCAGATCGGTGTCACGCGATTGCGTCCAGCCGGTAACCTTGATGATGACGTCGACATCACCCGATTGCAGCGCGGGGAACCGCTGCGCAAAGCTGACGGGGATCACTTGCAGCTTGTCGGGGCTGCCAAGGATGGCTGTCGCCAGTGCCTTGCAAAATTCGATATCGAACCCCTGCCACGCGCCCTCTGCGTCCACTTCGGCGAAGCCGAGATAGCTGCCGTTATGGCCCGTGCAAAGAAGGCTGTCGCGCTCCTTGATCGTGTCCAGCAGGTTGGCGTCCTGCGCGCTGGCGACGCCGCCGCTTGACAGCGCGATCGCCGCTGCGCCGACAAGCTTGATAAGGGAATTGGTCATATGTCTCTCCGTCTGTTGAAGTATGGGATCATGGCTGCTTACGCGGCTCTTCGGACGCGACTGGCGCGTCCATTGGTTTGGCTGCTGTCATGGCGTGTGCCGGCAGCGACACGCCCAATCCGGGAGTGTCCGGAAGGGCGAAGGTCAAAGGGCTGAATTGCGGCGGCTGCAGGTCGAACTCATCAAAGAAGACCTGATGCACCATGTGATATTCCACATGCGCCACGAGCGGCTCCGATGCGGCGAGATGGCAGGCCGCCATCAAAGCCAGCCCGGTCGACGACACTTCCAGCGACAGCTGGGTGTCGGTTTCGGTGCAGAGATCGGCCAATGCGCGCACCCCGGCCACGCCGCCGCTGGCAATAGGCGCCGTCTGAAGAAACGCGACCTGCGCCTTGTGCACCAAAAGCTCATGCATCTCGCGGCGATATTCGGCTTCAAGCGCCATCACCGGGACATTCGCACGCGATAATGCGGCCATACCGTCCAAGTCATGTGCCCTGACCGGCGATTGAAATGCTTCAATCCGGCCTTCCGGAAGGGACTCGTATATCCGGCGCGCCTGATCGGCCGTGTAGGAATAGACCCCGTCAATGATGAGGCGTGCCTCGGGGGGAAGCGCTGCCAGAACGGCCCGGACCCGCGCCAGATCCTCCGAGATCGACAGCCCGCCGATCTTCATCTTGCTCAGACCAAACCCCTGCGCCTCATAACCCGCCATTTCACGGGTCAGATCGTCGGTCGTCTTGTCCTGCCCATAAAGACCGCCGCTGGCGTAAAGCGCGACCGCGCCGCTTCCTTGCGGGTTGAGCAACCGCCAAAGCGGCAGCTCCGCGTGACGCGCTCGGATGTCCCAAACGGCCAGATCAATTCCCGACAGGGCGGATGCCAGCATTCCATGCCGCGCGGTAAGCGTGGCGCGATTGACCAGCCGCTGTGTTAGCTCTTCGGCGTCGGACAGCTCGGCGCCGATGAAATGCGGCAGCACCTCGGTGCGCAGAAAGGCCAAAAGCGCATCCGGTGCCGTGTCGAAACACCAGCATTCCCCCAGCCCGACATGGCCCAGATCATCCTCGATCACCACAAAGACGGCGTGCTTCTGGGTCCAGCGAATTGCCGGATTCCACAGCTTGCCGCCCAGATCATTTACATGGCTGGCTAGGCTGATACGGGCGATCCGGCTCACTTGCCTGCCCCAGTCGTGTTAAGCGCGGGAGGGTCGCCCACCTTGAAGCTGTCATCGGGCACATGCCGCAAAGCCGCGAGAAACCGGTCGTGAAACTGCATCGAATGCGCGTGGGCGATGGCATCGGCGGCTTCGATATCCTGCGCCTCAATCGCATCGACGAAATCATGGTGCTGGTCCCGCATCACATGCTTACGGTTGGCCGCATCCAGAAACCGCACATGGATATGCAGCAATCTGCGGGCCTCCGATAGCAGCACACGATATTGCCGCGTCACATAAGGGTTGCGCCCCGCTTCGGCCACGCCGACATGAAAGGCGAAATTCGTCTGCATGATGCGCAGCGCGTCGGTTTCTTCGACATAAAGATTGAAGGCATCCGCAAGGCGCCGCAGACGCGCGATATCATCGACCGTCCGGTTTTGCGCCGCCAGCCGCGTGGCAAGCCGCTGCTGCACATCCAGCGCCTGAATGAATTCAGGAAACAGGTTGAGCTCGACCGGCGCGACAATCGTTGACCGGTTCGGCAGCCGCTGCGCGAGGCGCGATGACGTCAGCCGATAAAGCGCCTCGCGGATCGGCGAGCGAGAAACGGCAAAGCGCGTGGATAGCCCCACTTCGTCCAGCGGCGAGCCCGGCTCCAGCGTCAGCGTCAGGATTTCATCGCGCAGGATGTCATGGATTTCCGAAGCGGCGAGACCGCGCTGGTAGGGTTTGGCTGTTTTTTCCGCAGTCATTCCACAGGCCTTAGAAATATCGGCAAGACCGGGCGCCTCACCTTGCTCAGGTTTGTATACATCATGTATTCAAGAGGGAGCAAGCCAGCTCGGCCGTTCTGGCCCCCATTCGCCGCGAGCTCACAAAAAAACGCTCAGAAAACGAGCAAACAAAGGAATACGTCCATGAACCAGATCATCGTGGCACATAATGTCAGCGGCCCAATTCTGGCCTGTGACGAAGGGTTGAGCTTCTGGGGGGGCGTCGATGCGACAACCGGCGTCATTCAAGACGCCCATCATCCCCAATGCGGCGCATCCATGGCCGGGCGCATCGTCATGATGCCGACCAGCCGAGGGTCTTGTTCGGGTAGCGGGGTCTTGTTGGAGTTAGCCCTGAACGGCCATGCCCCGGCTGCGCTGGTCTTTCACGAACCAGAAGACATCCTGACTCTTGGCGCCTTCATCGCCGACCGGATGTTCGACCGTCCGATCGCTGTAGTGCGCCTGTCGCGACCTGATTATGACCTGCTGGCGGCACAGCGCGATGCGGCCGTCCTGGACAACCGCATTGTCGCAAATGATCTGTCATTGGAGCTGAGCCCGCTCGATCCATCCGCATTGAGCATGTCGCCGGATGACAAGGCGATGCTTGAAGGCGCGCATGGCGAAGCGGTCCAACTGGCGATGGAGGCGATATTCACCATGGGCGTGGTGCAGGGTGCCGAGCAATTGACCGACATAACCCGGGGCCATATCGACGGCTGCATCTACGCAAGCAGTGCCAACCTAGTCTTTGCGGAAACCATCATGAAGATGGGCGCACAGGTAAAAGTGCCGACCACGATGAACGCGATCTCGGTCGATCACGACAATTGGCGCGCCCAGAATGTCCCGCCGATTTTCGGTGAGCCCGCAAGCCGGCTGGCCGAAGCCTATGTTAAAATGGGGGCAACCCCGACATTCACCTGCGCGCCCTACCTGGCCGAAGACAGGCCGGTCGCGGGCGAAGATATCGGCTGGTCGGAATCGAACGCGGTGATCTACGCCAATAGTGTGCTTGGCGCGCGCACAGTCAAACACCCGGATTTCTTCGACCTATTCGTTGCAATGACCGGTCGCGCGCCCCGGTCCGGCGTCTATCTCACTGAAAACCGGCAACCTCAGATGCGCATCTCCATCGACCTCCCCAAAGGCCATACAGAAGCACTGTGGCCGCTCATCGGCTGGATCGCAGGTCAGAACGCGCCATCGCAGATCCCCGTGATCGAAGGTCTCGAAGATGCCCAGCTTAACACCGATGATCTTAAAGCGCTCTGTGCCGCATTCGGCACCACCTCGGCGGCGCCCATCTTGCATATCCGCGGTGTGACGCCTGAAGGCCATCTTGAACCCGGAGCGGATGCTCCGTGTATCAATGTGACGCGCGATATGCTGGCGCAAGCATGGGCGCAATTGAACAGCGGCCCGGTCGAGGTTGACTTGGTCGCCCTGGGCAGCCCGCACTTTTCGCTCAGCGAGACCCGGCGCCTGGCAGGATTGAGGGCAGGCCGCACATGCCGGCCTGCGACCCCGATGATCGTCACCCTTGGACGCGCGACCTATGCGGCGGCAGATGCCGAAGGGCTCTTGTCCGTGCTTGATGCCGCCGGCGTGCAACTCGTAAAAGATTTGTGCTGGTGCTCCATTTCTGAACCGGTCTTCCCCCCCGCCGCAAAGAACCTGATGACAAATTCCGGTAAATACGCCCATTACGCGCCAGGCCTGTCAGGCCGTTCGGTGCGCTTCGGCAGCCTCGCGGATTGCGTAGCTGCGGCCGAACAGGGCTATATGCCCAAGCAGCTTCCCGATTGGTTGCAGTGAAGCGAACGCAATCGCCCCGGTCTTCAGGCCCGGCACTGACGAGCTCGGCCCGGTTCAGTGCGTTCACAAAATGGGTTTTCTGCAGCAGGTATTGGTCACATTTCATAGGTACTGAAATTCACCCGGGCCTGCCGGAAGGCCGGAGAGTTTCACCCAAGCGACCTCCTGGGAGACTCGTTGTCCGTTGGAGCCTAACGGATCTAGTTTGCATCATGCCCTCCATCCGAGAGCAGGTGTTCTGCGTCAGGAGGGCTTCTCGGCCACGCTGCAGCCCCAGCCCCTAGATGGTCACTGACTTGGCCAGCAGCCATTGAGAACCGGTGAGCAGAGCACTGCGGAAAAGTCGATGACCGATGCTGTGGCCAAAAATTGCCAAACTGGTCACCGTTTAGGCGGAATAGTGGATACAGCTGCGACCTTTAAGCCCAGAGCCAGTGGCTGCCACGTGATGGCACGCTTCACTCGATACACACCACCGCTACGCGCGCACCACTTCTAGGCGCTCAAAACGTAGCACCAGCGTAGTACCGCCTGGAGCGCAAACGCGGAAAGCCTCGCATGAGCGAGGCTGGTGTTTTTTGTAGTATTTCTGGCTGTTTTTGGTTGCGGGGACAGGATTTGAACCTGTGACCTTCAGGTTATGAGCCTGACGAGCTACCGGGCTGCTCCACCCCGCGGTGTTGAGGGATCGTTTAGAGAGATTGTCTGACTTCTTTCTAGGTTTG
>JBEDTR010000003.1:0-6819 GCA_040119125.1 Marinobacter sp. | reverse complement strand
GGGCAGCAGGCCTGCGCCGGTGATGTCGCGGTTGCGCCGGTCGCCAAGCGCCACCGCGCCCTCGATCACGCCGATCATCACCCGTTCAGCCAGATCGGGGGTGAAGGTGATGCGGGTTTCAGCCTGGCCGAAGCCGCTGGTGACGGTGAGCGTATCAGGCCCGGAGACCTGTGGCGGGATCAGTCCGAAGGTGGCCTCGCCATTGTCGATATAGGCCTGAATGCCGGGGGTGCCGGGGCGGATATCGGTGACATCCCACAGGGCCTTGCCGGCGCGCAGGGTGACGGTGCCGGAGGCGGGCACGGGCAGGCCGCGCGCATCCAGAATGCGCACCACGACGGGCAGGACCGAGGCGGGCGCGGCCGCGGCCGTGTCGGGGGCGATGATCTCCAGCCGGGCGGGATCGCCGGGGGCGGTGATGCGGATTTCCTGACGCAGCCGTTCGATGCCGAAGCCATCATTGCCCAGCAGGGTCAGGCGGTTTTCGCCGGGGGCAAGCCGCACCGCGACGAATTCCATCGCCTGGACGTTGTTACGCTCCCATGCGGTGTGCTCACCCACCCGGTCGGCGCCGATGCGGCGGCCATTGAGCAAGAGCGCGAGGGTCAGGTCGGCCTTGCCCTTGATGCGGATGTTCTGGCTGCGCCGCGCGACGGTGTCGCCATCGGCAAGGTCGAGAAACCCGGGCGTATTGTCGAGCCCGCGCACCAGCCGGTCCAGCGACTGACGCTGAGCGGCGGGTTTCTGGGCCAGCGGCGTGGGCGCACGGGCGGGGCGGTCGGCGCGCGGGGCGGCTCCGCCGGGTGCTGCCGGGTCGGGTGTCTGTGTGGCCTCTGCCGTGTTGGCGGCATCGGTCAGCATGCCGGGGGTGAGCTGGGTGGTGGTGGGCAGGCCGGCCTCGGACCGGGCGGAGCGCGTGGGCGCGCTGCTGCCCTCGATCGGCAGATCGCTGGCGGTCATGGTCATGGGCGCCGCGCCTTCACGCAGCCGGGCGCGGCGGGTGTCGATCTCGGCCAGCGCGGCGGGGGTGCAGGCCTGCACGGCGAAATGTTCGGCGCGCATCTCGCCCCGGCGCAGCGGCACGACGCGGGAGCCGCCCCGGCGCAGATCGTTGCTGCGGGTGATTTGCACCTCGGTGCCGCGGGGCAGGGTTTCGGGCTGCACGAGGAAGGCATGGGTCACCGGGCGCAGGCCGGGCAGGGAATATTGCCCGTGGCTGTCGGTGACGACAAAAAGACCCTCTTGGGTGACGATACGCACGCCGGGGATGCCCGGCTCGTGATCGGCATGGGCGGGGGCAGGCGCGTCGGGTTCATAAGTGTCGCGCGGCATGATGCCGTCGCGAATGCCATTGCCGTTACAATCGAGGAAGACCGAGCCGATCACCGTGCCCTGACGGGCAAAGACGCCGCCGGAATTGTCGAGCCGCACGCTGGTGCGGGCCAGCGGCGATTGCTGTAGCACCCCGGTGCCAGCCTGACGTCCGGCCAGCAGGGCGGTGTTTTCATTGCGACCCTCACGGGCGGCGGCGGTGAAATGCAGCAGGTAGCTCAGCTCATAGCGCTCAAGCGGCAGCAGGTTGCCCAGCTCGAAAATCATGTCGCCTTCGCCGTCGCGGACCGGATCGGCCAGCACCGCGCCGTCGAGCGTGACCGAGCCTGCGACCAGTTCGGTGCCGAAAGGCGGACGGTCAAAGATCTGCGCGCCCATCAGCGCCTGCTGCATGTTATTGTCAATCTCCAGCGTATAGAGCAGGAATTCGCCCTGCCCGATGCTGTCACGCTCGGCGCTTTTGCGCAGGGCGATGGGGGCGCCGTAATGGGGGTCGACGGGAACGTCGGTGATCGCCAGCATGCCGCCCTCATGGGCAAAGCTGCCGCCAAAGGCCGCGGGCATGATCTGTCGCCCGTAGCCGGGGAAATCCAGCCGTACAGAGGGAAACACCCAATCCGGCGCATCGAGCGTGGTGATGCGGTAATCGCCGGCCTCGACGCGCCCAAAGGCATAAAAGCCGCGCGCATCGGTGACGGAGCGGGCCATTTCCTGCCCGCTGGCCATATCGACCAGCGCCAGAGTGACGCCCTCAACCGGGGCGTTGCTGACGGAATTGAACAGGAAATTGCCCGGCTCGACCAGCAGCATGTCCTCAAGCAGGGTGTTGCCGCAGCGCGCCAGCGACTGAATGCGGTCGCCCTGATCGCTGGCCATGACGCCGTCGTCATTCACCGGCACGGTCATCCGTGCCAGCGGCACGGGCGCGGTGCGAAAAAGCCCGGTATTGGGGCCGGTTTCCCGCGCGGGCACGGTTTCGATATCGCCGGTCACGGTGCTGCGCAGGGTGACGGTGACAATGTCCACATCAAGGCTGACATTGCAGGCGCCGCTGACGATCTGCACGCGGGTATCGGCATTGAGCGCGCCATAGGGCGCATCGGCGCCGGTCTCGGGGTCGATGAAAGTCAGCGTGGCGGGCTGGCGGGCGTCCAGCTCATAGCTGACCCGGTTGGAATTGAGCCCGACCTGATCGCCTTCGACATCGAGATAGGCCTGCGCGGTATTGTCGATGGTCACCGCGCCTAAAGAAGGCTCGACCCCGACCGAGAAGGACAGATCGGTGGAGCGGCCCACGGGATAATCGCCCTCATGGAAAAAACCCACCGCATCGACCTGCGCCGGATCGGCGGGGGGCGTGGTCTGATAGTCCTGCGCCGGGGCATCGCGCAGGTGATAAAGCCCGGTCATGCCGCCGGTCTGGAGGATCTGGGCAAAGACCGCGTTGCGTGGGATCTCGTCGCGCAGCAGCACGCCGGTGACAGGCTGGCCATCAATGCGCAAAGGCGCGCCTTCGACACTGTCATAGCCCGCGACCGCGCCTTCGGAATTATTGCGCAGGAGCAGGCCATAAATCAGCGTATCGCTGCCGGTTTCCTCATCCATTTGCAGGCGCTGGTTCTTCTCGATCTCCAGCCCGCTGACGACGATGGTGGTGTGGCCGGTGCCCTCGCCCGAAAGCGCGGTCTCGCTGCTGACGCTGATCGCGGAGGCATTGCCCACGAGGATCGCGCTGAACCTGTCGCCCGGCTGGGCGCTGTTGGAGACGCGGAAGCTGTAGATGAAGCTGAGCCGGTCGCCCGGCTCCATGGTGAAGCTGGTCGGACCGGCTGCGGGAGCGGCGCTTGCGGTTGGGGTGGCGGGAGCCGTGTTGAAAGACGACAGACCGGGGGAGGCATCTTGGGCCGCGAAGGGCTGGCTTGCGAAGGATTGCGGTGCGACTGATTGCGAAGCAAATGACTGCGGGGCGAAGGATTGGGGGGCAACGCTTTGCGGCGCTGATTCAGTCTCTGTTTCAGCGTCAATGACCGGTTCTTGCGGATCGATCACGCCATTGCGGTTTTCATCATGGATCAGCTCGGCGGAGCCGATCAGCCCGGTATCGCCCTGCAAACGCATGCTGGGGGTCATCTCCAGCGTGATATTGCCGGTGTTGCGGATCTCATAATGATATTGGTCCATCGCCCCGCGGGAGAGCACCAGATCGGTAAAGCCCGTAACCTCCATATCCGGCACTTCGGCCACGATGGCCTCAACCGGGTTGGAACGGACGCTTTCGCGGATGCCGAGGGCAGTGTTGAAATAGCTGCCCTCCGCAATGTTGCGGATCACGGTGCCAGCCGGGGTTGGCGCGGCCTGCGCCGCGAAACCGAGATCAAAACCGGAGCCGAGACCGGGAAGGGCGGCGACAAGGAGAAGAGCGGTGGCAGCGCTGCGGATCGGCCTGAGGGCGATACGGGGGGCGCGGGCGCTCATCTGCCGAAGAAAACTGCGCATCAGTTCGCTCCTTCGAGGATGAAAAGGGGCGCGGTCGAAAAGACCGGGCGAAAGGGTCGGGCGTGAGTGGCGGGGCGGGGCCTGCGCGCGGGGGCTGGCGCGCGGACGAGAAAGTCGGAAGCGGGCAAAAGACGGTGAAACAGTGACGGATTCACCTGCTGGGGCGGGTGGGTCAGGAGGGGGAAACAGCGCGCAGGAGAGCGCATCGGGCGAGAGGCGGATGGGCGGAGCCGCGGGGCCTGAGACAGACCGACAGGGCAAAAAACACAGGTGGCGGCGCGGCCAGCGGGCGGGACAAGACGGGCTGGATCGGGATGGGCAGGGCCGGGATGGGCAGGCAAGACTGCGGACCGGCGGCTGGGGAACGGGATATGGAACAAGATGAGGCAGACGTCTGAAGCGGTGGGTCGTGTCAGCGAAGATCCTGGCCCGGAGCGCAGGGTCGTCGCGCGGGGTGCGCGCGGGACCTGAAATGCCGGGCCAGGACAAGGAGGGTCAAAGGGCGCCCCCTCCGGAAATTTGGGAGGGGGCGCAGGTGGGCGGACCTTACTGGTCCACCTGCACGGTGAACTCGAGCCGGGCGAAACCGCCGGGCAGGACCGTGCCATGGTTGCTGGTGATGCTGCTCGAAGTGGACGTCGAGGTGCTGGTGCCCGGGAACAGGGAGGTGGGGCAGCCGGTCCCGCAGGAGGTGATCGACGTATAGGCCGGAGCCGCATCCGAAATGATCACGTTCTGCGCTTCGTAGGAGCCGGTGTTTTCCGCTTCGATCTTGTAGCGGATGCACTGGCCCGGTTCGACATCCAGACGGGTCTGGGTAAAGGTCCCCACCGTGCCATCACAATTGGCGTCGATATACTGAGTCTTGTTCAGCGTAACGTCGCCCGAGATGATCACGATCCGGTCTTCGACCGCGTTGTCGCTGGGGTCCGCATCCGTGGCAGCGGTGTCGTTGAGCGAGTTTGCCAAGGTGATCGTGCCGATTTCCGACACACCCACCGTCGCGGTGGAGGGCGTCTGCACCCGGTAGATCACGGAGATGCTTTCACCAGCCGCCAGACCATTGACGCCGACACCCAGACCATCGGTCAGGTCGTTGAGGTTGTCGATCACCGGCTCGGTCGGATCGATGACACCGTCACCGTTCTGGTCCCAGTAGATCGCACCGGAGAAGTTGGTCAGCCCGGTATCAAGGATCGCGCCTTCGGTGAGGTCGACGTTACCTTCGTTGGTGATCGTGTGCAGCAGGTCAACAATACCGCCGGGCGAGGCCTGAGCGTTCTGATCTTCGATGATCTTGACGTCGTAGATCTCGTTCACGGTGATTTCGTTGACGATGCGGTCACTCTGGCCCGACACGGAGGAGGCCACCTGAACATCGATTTCCTGCGTGAGCGGTGCGGAATCCGCAGCCGGGGTCACGGTGACGAAAACCTGGGTGGTGCCGCCGGCGGGAATAGTGCCGGTATTGCTGACCAGAGTGCCGTCTGCGAGCCGGAATTCAGCCGTCCAGCCAGCGGGCAAGGGCTGCGCCAGGGTCAGGTTGTAGCTGTCGGAGACCGTGCCCCCATTTTCCACGACCATGTCATAGGTCACCGCCACGCCGGGATCGGTCGTGCTGGAGATCCACGGATCGCCCAAAGTGTCGTAGGGGTTGGCGCCATCGCCTTCGTCACCGACGACGTTGTTTTCCAGATCGACGCTGGAGGCCAGCACCGGACCGCTGAATTCGGCGGTGGAAGTATCGGACACGCCAGAGGCATCCGAGGTGGTGGTCATGGTCGCGGTGTAGCTGGCCGCGGGCGTCACGGGCACATCGGTGGGCAGGGTCGCAAGCAGCGTGACCTTGGTGCTGGCGCCGATGGCAAGCGGACCGACCGACCCGATGATCGGGGTGACGCCGTCAGCGCCGACAATGCGGAAGGTGGTGCCGGCAGGGAAGTCATCATTGGCCACAGACACGGCAAGGCTGTCGGCGCGGTTGCTGTTGTTGGTCAGCACGAATTCCTGCGCGATGGTGCCGCCCTGATAGACAGATCCGGTCTCGGTCACGACGTCGAGCACGCCGGCGTCATCATCGGTGGCGGATACGATGGCGTTATTGGGCGAGCCATCGCCGTTGATCGCAGTATCGGCGATTGCCACCGAATACTGGTTGGCCACCGTCACCGACGCGGTGTTCGAGGGCGGGAAAGAGGTGCCGTCCACAGATTGCGTCGCGGTGTTGGGAATGGTGCCCGCGGTGGCGGTGTCGGCGATCGTAGCCTGGAAGGTCACGCTGCCGGACCGGCCCGACCCCACCGAGGAGATGGTGAAGTTGACGGTCTGGGTATCGTCATAATCCCAAGCGATGGTTTCGGTGCTACCGTTATCGGCATCGGGGACGGTGGAGCCGTTGTCATCGTCCAGCGGCACGGCGCTGTCGGACCAGCGGGCGGTGCCTTTCACATAGGTCAGGTCACCGTCGAGGATATCCTGCACGATATAGTTGTCCGCCGCGGCGAGGCCGGTGCTGGAATAGGTCAGGGTGATGGTGACCGTGTCGCCCGCATCGACGATAGTAGGATCGCCACCGGAGGCCGCATCGGCGTTCATGGATTTCACCAGCTCGACAATCGCGCCGGTGGAGACCGTCAGCGTATCGGTATTGGTGTCGGTCACGGTGCCGTCCAGCGCCGAGGTCGTGGTGACGGTGATCGTGTCGGAGCCGGTCGCGGTGGAAGGCACGGTGGCCTCGATCACGACGCCATATTGCTCGCCGGCCGCAAGGGTCGGGGTGGTGGTCAGCGGCGTTGCGCTATCGGCCACACCATCCATGTCGGCATCGGGGTAGAAAACCAGCTGCGAGGTGTCGAGCGTGCTGCCAGCAATGTCATCCTCTTCGGCGAGGAGCGCAAAGCTGTCGGGGCCGTTGCCGTCGTTGGTGATGATATGCGGCAAGAAGGCCTTACCACCCGGAGCGATGGTTTCGGAGTTATCCGAATCCAGGGT
>JBEDTR010000001.1:0-392386 GCA_040119125.1 Marinobacter sp. | reverse complement strand
TGCCGCGCAGCAGGGCGCCGATGTTGTCGCCAGCTTCCCCACGATCCAGCAGCTTGCGGAACATTTCCACACCGGTGCAGGTGGTTTTCTTGGTGTCGCGGATACCCACGATTTCCAATTCGTCGCCCACGTTGACAACGCCACGCTCCACACGACCGGTCACAACCGTGCCGCGGCCGGAGATCGAGAACACGTCCTCGATCGGCATCAGGAAAGGCTGGTCCACCGCGCGCTCGGGCGTCGGGATGTATTCGTCCACAGCCGCCATCAGTTCTTTGATCTTGTTCTCGCCGATTTCCGGGTCACGGCCTTCCATCGCAGCCAGCGCGGAACCCGCGATGATCGGGATATCGTCGCCGGGGAATTCGTAGGACGACAGAAGTTCGCGGATTTCCATTTCGACGAGCTCGAGAAGCTCCTCGTCATCCACCTGGTCGACCTTGTTCATGAACACGACCAGCGCGGGCACGCCAACCTGACGGGCCAGCAGGATGTGCTCGCGGGTCTGGGGCATGGGGCCGTCGGCTGCGTTCACAACCAAAATGCCGCCGTCCATCTGCGCCGCACCGGTGATCATGTTCTTCACATAGTCAGCGTGGCCGGGGCAGTCGACGTGGGCGTAGTGACGGTTCTCGGTCTCATATTCCACGTGAGCGGTCGAGATCGTGATGCCGCGGGCCTTCTCTTCGGGCGCGCCGTCGATCTGGTCATAGGCGCGGAAGTCACCGAAATACTTGGTGATCGCAGCCGTCAGCGTCGTCTTGCCGTGGTCAACGTGACCCACGGTGCCGATGTTTACATGCGGTTTCGTACGCGCAAACTTTTCCTTAGCCATGGTCTAGGCGCCTCGTCTCTTGAAAGGGGGCCTTGGCCGAGCGGCCGTGGCCCTGATCTACATCGCGCGCGGCTTATTGCGGTCCGCATCAAAAATCAAGACCCGCGTTGCCGCGCCACTGTATGCAACAAGCCCGATCAGACACTCATGGGACGTTAGGATTTCTCCGCGATTGCCTCTGCGGGCGCCTGCACGGTGACGTTGCTGGGGCGTGCGTTCGGGTCGCCGGGCTTGCGTGCAAACCATTCCGGATTCCGACGCATCCAGTTTTCGACCAGTCGGGCGGTATTCTTTGCAAGGTTCTCGATCTGCTGCTCGCGCGATTGGGTCAGCCCCGAGCCCACGACCGTTTCCCCGGACAAACGCTCCAGCACCGTCAGGCGATGCGGCTCGTCATTCAGCCGTTTCCCCGCGGCGTCGTCCCAGATATTGGCGCTGACCACCAATACGGATTTGGGCGACAGCACGACCGGCACGCCCGGCACAGCGATGGAGTAGCCATCGACGCTGATGGCGATGTGATACATCTGATCGCCGTCATAGCGGGAGAACCGCTCGTCCACCGCAGCGCCGATCGCCGCTTGCCATTCCTCAGCGCTGGCACGGCGCGACGGCGGCACCATCTGCGCATTTTTGGCGACAACGATATTATGGCCCAGCTTGAATTCGCCAATCGGCGTTGCCGGCTCTGCCAGATCCTTATCAGCGGCGCCGCAAGCGGCGAGCAGCGCGATCAGGGCGAATGTAGAGGCTTTAGCAAGGATCGAAGGCATGGATCTGTCCCGGTCGGTGAGCATCGCAGATCTGGATAAACGCTGCGCGGCAGGCGCGCAATCTCTGCCCCCGCCGCGCCCGCGTTTCGTCGTGCCGCGATATTACCGCCGAAGGCGCCCGCCCCCGGCCCCGCGCAGCCTCAGTCGGTAAAGCGATTGTCGCGCGGGAACCCGCGTGGCGCCATCCGGCCCGTGCCCGCGCGCTTTGCCAGCCATTCGTCCAGCTCCGTCTGCACGCGACGACGCCCGGCGGGGTCAAGCCAGCTCAACCCCATTTCCAGCGTAAAGGTCGTGGCGTCGCTCAGACCGCCATCCTTATATTTTTGCAGCCGGACGCCCTTACCCTTGTTCATTTCGGGCAGCTCTTCGATGGGGAAAACGATGACCTTTCGGTTCTCCCCCACCGCCGCGACATGGTTGCCCCGCACCACACGGCAGACCTGCGCCACGGTATCGCCCCGCACGGTCAGCACCTGCTTGCCGCCACGGGTCTGGGCCAGCACTTCGTCTGAGGGCACGATAAATCCGTCGCCCGCCGAGGAGGCCAGCAACAGCCGTTCGCCGGGCCGGTAGATCCGCATGGTCAGGATTTCGACCTCATTGGGCAGATCGACCATCAGGCGCAGCGGCTCGCCCATCCCCCGCCCACCGGGCAAGGTGGAGGCCGAGAGCGTATAGAATCGGCCATTGCGCCCCAGAATCAGCAGCCGGTCGGTGGTTTCCGCGTGGAAGATGAACCGCCCCTCGTCGCCATCCTTGAACTTCAGCGCGGTGTCGAGCGCGATATGGCCCTTCATCGCGCGAATCCAGCCCATCTTGGAACAGACGACGGTGATCGGTTCACGCTCGATCATCGCTTCCAGCGGCACGTCCTCGATGACCTGACCATCAGCAAATGTAGACCGGCGCGCGCCGCCCTCCGACGATTTACCAAATTGCTTGCGCGTTTCGCGCAGCTGCTCGGCGATGCGGGCCCATTGCAGATCCTCGCTCGCCAAAAGCGATTCCAGCCCTGCCCGCTCGGCCCGAAGATCGTCGCGCTCCCGGCGCAGTTCCATTTCCTCCAGCCGGCGCAGGCTGCGCAGGCGCATGTTGAGGATCGCCTCCGCCTGAACATCCGTCAGCTCGAACTCTGCCATCATCACCGGCTTGGGCTCATCCTCGGTGCGGATGATCTCGATCACGCGGTCAAGGTTGAGGAACGCGATGATATAGCCTTCGAGCACCTCCAGCCGGTGGTCGATGCGGTTCAGCCGGTATTGCGACCGGCGCAGCAGCACGTCGCGGCGATGATCGAGGAAGGCGCGCAGCACCTCCTTCATCGAGCAGACCTTGGGCGTGCGCCCGTCAATCAGCACGTTCATGTTCAAGCTGAACCGAATCTCCAGATCGGAATTGCGGAACAACATGCCCATCAGCAGGTCGGCATCCACATTCTTGGACCGCGGCTCCAGCACCAGCCGGATATCTTCGGCGCTTTCGTCCCGCACATCGCCCAGAATCGGGATCTTCTTGATCTGAATCAGCTCGGCCAGCTTCTCGATCAGGCGGCTTTTCTGCACCTGATAGGGAATTTCGGTGACGACAATCTGCCACTGGCCCCGGCCCAGATCCTCGATCTCCCACCGCGCGCGCAGACGGAATGCGCCGCGTCCGGTGCGATAGGCCTCCAGAATGTTCTCTCGTGTCTCCACGATCACGCCGCCGCCGGGAAAATCAGGCCCCGGCACCAGATCGACAAGCGTTTCGTCGCGCGCGTCCGGAGCCTTGATCAGGTGCAAGCAAGCGCCGATCAATTCCTCAATATTATGCGGCGGAATGTTCGTGGCCATGCCGACCGCAATCCCGGAGGAGCCATTGGCCAGCAGGTTCGGGAACGCCGCCGGCATCACCACAGGCTCGGTCAGCGTGCCATCGTAATTCTCGCGAAAATCGACCGCATCCTCATTGAGCCCTTCCATAAGAGCCTCGGACGCGGCGGTGAGCCGGGCCTCGGTATAGCGGCTGGCGGCGGGGTTATCGCCGTCGACATTGCCGAAATTACCCTGACCATCAACCAGCGGGTAGCGGACGTTGAAATCCTGTGCCAACCGCGCCATCGCGTCATAGATCGCGCTGTCGCCGTGCGGGTGATAGTTGCCCATCACATCGCCGGAGATCTTGGCCGACTTACGAAAGCCCCCCGTAGAGGTCAGCCGTAATTCGCGCATGGCGTATAGGATTCGCCGATGCACCGGCTTCAACCCATCCCGTGCATCGGGCAGCGCCCGGTGCATGATGGTGGAAAGGGCATAGGTCAGATAGCGCTCACCAATCGCTCGGCGCAGCGGTTCTGAGATTTCGGCCGCAGGGCCGCCGGTGGGGTCGTCCAGATCATCACTCATGGCCGATCTGATAGCGGAGCCACCCGGACCGGTAAAGCGGGCCATCGAGGCATAACTTCGATTTTGCGGGAACCATCTCTCGCTTTAACGGTTGGTTAGCCGAGAGCGAGATAAGATCGCACACACCAATAAACAAATGTCAAGAGGGTATTTCCCATGTTGCTTCGTATGACCTCCGGCCTTCTCGTTGTGATGTTCGGCGCCGCTGTCGTCATCGGCAACTCCGACGCCACTGACAACGACGCCAACAACCAGAACCTCGTCGCGCAATTCATCGCCGCAAGCGGTGGTGGTGAATTCGGCTACCAGACCGCGCAGGCTGATCAGAAGCCCGCCAAGGCGCCCCTGATGTCCGCACAGGCTGCTACGGCCGAGCAGAACGCCACCGTAGCCGAGCATTCCTTTGATGAGGAAAAACTGGTGATGGTGTCCTTCTCCACGAAGGCAGTCCCGCCCAAAGCTGAGGCCCCCGAAGCCGAGGTGATCAAGGCCGCGGCCGTGGCCGAAGCTCCGGTTGAGTTGCTGACCGTGACCGGCTCCCGCGTGAACCTCCGCGCTGGCCCTTCCACCGGCAACCCGGTGATTGGCAAGCTGATGGAAGGCGAGCAGGTTGAGCTGATCGGCTACGACTCCAAAGGGTGGGCCCAGATCCGGGTCGAAGGCGAGAAAGTCGGCTACATGTCCGCCAACTTCCTCAAGCCGTCCGCCTGATACGCCCCACCACTGACCGACCCGAGGCCCCTCTGGCCCCGCGCCTGAGGGGCTTTTGCTTTGCCCGCTCCGCCATCCATGGCAAAGCCTGCTTGCACTTTTCTATTCCCCGGCGTTCGGTGCCCGCAGCAATTCGGAGCACCCATGACCCCCACCCCTCACGACCCCACTCGAAGCGTGTTGATGACCGGCTGCTCGTCCGGCATCGGCCATGACGCGGCGCATACGCTGGCCAAACGCGGCTGGCGCGTCTTCGCGACCTGTCGTTCGGAGGAGGATTGCATCCGACTGCGCGCCGAGGGGCTCGAATCTATGCGGCTGGATTACGCCGACCCGCCCAGTATTCATGCAGCGTTGGCCGAAATTCTCGCCCGCACCGGCGGCACGCTCGACGCGCTTTACAATAACGGCGCCTATGCCGCCCCCGGCGCGGTCGAAGATCTGCCGACCGGTCTCTTGCGCGACATTTTCGAGGTTAATCTCTTTGGCTGGCACGATCTGACCCGCGCTGTGATCCCGGTGATGCGGGCGCAGGGCCACGGACGGATCGTGAATTGCTCCTCCGTGCTAGGGCTGGTCGCGCAGAAATGGCGGGGGGCGTATGTCGCTACAAAATTCGCGCTCGAAGGTCTGACTGACACGCTCCGACTGGAAATGGTGGATACGCCCATCGAGGTGATCTTGATAGAGCCGGGCCCCGTCACCTCCAAGATCCGGCAAAATTCGATCCCCCATTTTGAGCGCTGGGTCGATTGGGAAGCCTCGCCCCGCGCCGCGCAATATCGCGATACCCTCTTGAAACGCCTGTATGAAAGCCGCGGTCCGGATCGGTTTGAACTGCCTGCCTCCGCGGTGACGGATAAGCTGATCCACGCGCTGGAATCCTCGCGCCCCCGGCCCCGCTATTACGTCACCACACCCACCCGCATCGCCGGGACCATCCGTCGTGCGCTCCCCACCCGGCTGGCGGATCGGCTGCTGGCCCGCGGCACCTGAGACGGATAGGCGCGGTGGCAGGCATCGCGTTTCTTGCTAGTTCCTGTCTCACGGGCCACCCTGCACTGGACCCGCGCCAATCCATTGTGGAGAGATCATGACCAACGATCCGCTGTTTCTGCTTGTCGCGCTGGCGATACTTATCACGCTTGCCGTTTTGCTTTTCGGCGTCGGCACCTTCGGGCGCGGCGGTGCGTTCAATCGGCGCAACTCCAATAAAATCATGCGGTGGCGCATCATTGCGCAGGCCGTGGCCATCGTGCTGATCCTGATTTTCGTGTTTTTCCGCCGCTCTGGAGGCTGACCGATGGTGGTTCTTAACAAGATCTATACGCGCACCGGCGATAGCGGTCAGACAGCGCTCGGCGACGGGCAACGCGTCGACAAGCACGCGCTGCGAGTCGAAGCTTACGGCACCGTCGATGAAACCAACGCCACGGTCGGGCTGGCGCGGCTGCACGCAACCGGGGAAATCTCCGCACGGCTTGCCGCCATTCAGAACGACCTGTTCGATCTGGGCGCCGATATGTGCCGCCCCGATATGGAGCGCGACGCCGAGGCCGACTACCCGCCGCTGCGGATGGTCGCGGCTCAAACCGCCCGGCTTGAGGCTGAAATTGACGCGATGAACGCGGATCTCGCGCCCCTGCGCAGCTTCGTTTTGCCCGCCGGCACGCCACTTGCCGCACATTTGCATCTTTGCCGCACCGTGTCTCGCCGTGCCGAAAGGCTCGCCGTTGCCCTTGCCGGGACGGAGCCGGTGAACCCCGACGCCATTCGGTATCTCAATCGGCTAAGTGACTGGTTTTTCGTCGCATCCCGCGCCGCCAATGCGGCGGACGCCGGCGACGTTCTATGGGTGCCCGGCGCCAACCGGCAACCCATCCCGTTTGCAAACAAATAGTTTTGTAACGCAATGTTATAGCTGCGGTCTCGCGTTTCCCCCTGTTTTCGCAGGGTAACCTCCGGTAACACAAGACCGAGCCGGGCCTGCCCGGAAAAACCAGAGGAGAAGTCACGCCGATGAAGGTGCTCGTACCTGTCAAGCGCGTGATCGACTATAACGTGAAGGTTCGCGTGAAAGCGGACGGGAGCGGTGTCGATCTCGCCAATGTCAAAATGTCGATGAACCCGTTCGACGAGATCGCGGTTGAAGAGGCAATCCGCCTGAAGGAAGCCGGCAAGGTCGAGGAGGTCGTCGCGGTCTCCATCGGCGTCAAGCAGGCACAGGAAACGCTGCGCACTGCGCTGGCGATGGGCGCCGACCGCGCGATCCTCGTAATTGCCGCCGATGACGTGCACACGGATGTGGAGCCGCTTGCGGTCGCAAAGATCCTTGCCAAGATCGTTGAAGATGAGCAGCCCGGTCTCGTGCTCTGCGGCAAGCAGGCGATTGATAATGACATGAACGCGACCGGGCAGATGCTCGCCGCGCTGCTGAGCTGGAGTCAGGCCACTTTCGCGTCCGAGGTCGATCTGGATGGCGATAGCGCCACCGTGACCCGCGAGGTCGATGGCGGCCTACAGACCATCAAGGTCAAGATGCCTGCCGTGGTGACCGTAGACCTGCGTCTTAACGAGCCGCGCTATGCTTCGCTGCCCAACATCATGAAAGCGAAGAAAAAACCGCTTGATGAGAAAACCGCCGCCGATCTGGGTGTCGATGTCACGCCGCGCCTGACAGCGGTCAAGACCGCTGAGCCAGACGCGCGCAAGGCCGGTGTCATCGTCGGGTCGGTGGATGAGCTGATCGACTTGCTGAAAAATGACGCGGGGGTGCTCTGATGGCTGTTCTCCTTCTTGCCGAGGTCACCTCGGGCGAGCTGAACCGTGATGCGACCGCCAAGGCCGTGAGCGCCGTTGCCGCGCTGGGCGATGTCACTGTCCTTGCTTGCGGTGCGCAGGCTGCCGATGCCGCTGCGGAGGCCGCCAAGATCGCTGGCGTCGCCCGCGTGATATGCGCCGAAGACGCGCTTTACGGTCATCGTCTGGCCGAGCCTGCAGCTGCGCTAATGGTCGATCTGGCCGGCGATTACGACCACATCGCCGCGCCTGCGACGACGGATGCGAAAAACATCATGCCGCGCGTCGCCGCGTTGTTGGATGTGATGATCCTGTCGGATGTGTCCGGCGTGGTCGATGCCGAGACGTTCGAGCGCCCGGTCTATGCTGGCAACGCGGTCCAGACCGTCAAAAGCGGCGACGCGAAGAAAGTGCTGACCATCCGCACCTCATCCTTCGAGGCCGCAGGCGCGCAGGATGCCGCGAGCGTAGAAACCATCGCCGCCGCTGCCGATCCCGGCCTCTCGGAATGGGTCGCGGATAAGGTGGCGGAAAGCGACCGCCCGGAATTGACCTCCGCCGGTATCGTCGTGTCGGGCGGGCGTGGGCTCGGCTCCGAAGAGCAATTCGCCCTGATCGAGAAGCTCGCTGACAAACTGGGCGCCGCTGTTGGTGCGTCTCGTGCTGCGGTCGATTCAGGCTACGCGCCAAATGACTGGCAGGTTGGTCAGACCGGTAAGGTTGTGGCGCCGAACCTCTATATCGCGGTCGGCATTTCCGGCGCGATCCAGCACCTTGCTGGCATGAAGGACAGCAAGGTCATCGTCGCGATCAACAAGGACGAGGAAGCCCCGATTTTCCAAGTCGCTGATTATGGTCTGGTCGCCGACCTGTTCGAGTCCATTCCCGAATTGACCGAGAAACTCTAAGCCTAGGAAATCACGCCCATCATGGCCGGCTTTTAAGCCTGATCGACCCGCTGCGCCTGTCGCGGCGGGTCTTTTTGTGGGGGACGCAGATTATTGCCCCGCACTTGTCTTCCGATCCCTCTCGTATCCGGCATGGCGCTGAACCACGGGCGCCAGCGCCGCCGCCATCTGCGCATGCACGTCCGGTCCCGGCACGCCAGTGGCTGCGCCTTCCTCTTGCGGGTCGAACACCATGCCCCCAGTGCCCCCGGTGGGCGACGGATCGAGCGTCACCAATTCGCTCGCCTCGCCGCGCACGGCGTCAATCATGGCCTGATCGATCAGCCATGGATCAGGGCCAATCTCTGAGGGCACGCCGCCCATCCCGGCCCTCAGCCCAGCCGTTTGTCGACGGCTCAGACCGGCGGAACCGCCTGCCCCGGCGATCATTCCCATCGCCATTTCCCCTAGATCAGGCGGTCCAGTCCCAGTTCGCAGCACTGGCTCTGCGCCGCTGCGCGCCTGCGGCGGACACAGCCAGAGCAGAACACTGGGTTTACGAACCGCGATCAGAAGCTGCCGCATCCGCGCGATCCAGGCTTCCTTTAACTCCTCTGTCACAAGGCCGAACTTCTCCGGGGCAGTCGTCTGTAAAGTCGACAGCATGTGCCGGGTGAAATGGAATTCGGTGAAATCCACTTCGGGAAACAGCGCCTGCATCATGGCGGAGGGGCGCAGAAACCGGTCGTTTCGACGCGGATGCACCGCGTAAAAACGGTTCGACATGTTCTGCGCGCCCATCACCTGCACAACCGTCACCGTCGCGCGCGCCGCTGCATCGACCAGCGTGGGGTCATTGGCAAACAGCCCGGGGCCCGCATTGACGCAGCCCAGATTCACCGCCCTCAGACCGGTCTGCGCCTCAAGCAGCGCGGGATAAGCCTGCGGCACGAATTTTCCATAGGTTTCCGTCCCGCCCAGACAGGCAATATATCTGCCGTTCAGCGGGCGCTTTGGTCCGCGAAACTGCACTTTCGATGCCCCGTAATGACAGGGCGCATAATCCAATCCTCCAGTGCGCCCATAGGCGCCCTGATCCTCAAAGCTCATTCCACCACCTGTATGTCACCTCACCCAAATTCGAGTTTGCGCCATAGAGGTTTCGTTTTTCCTAAAGCGTGGGATCACATGGCGGATCCTCCCCCCCTGCGGCGCCGCCTTTTGCCATCGCGCTTGCACCTGCAGCATCGGGGGCCATATGGTCGCGTCAAATATTAGCGCGACAGAAGGACGGATCGCATGGAAATCAAGACGGTAGGCGTCGTCGGTGCGGGCCAGATGGGCAATGGGATCGCCCATGTGTTCGCGGTTTCGGGGTATGAGGTCGTGCTGAACGACATCGACCAAGGCGCGCTCGACAAAGCGATGTCTCAAATTAACAAGAATTTGGACCGTCAGGTCAGCCGCGAAAAGATATCCGAGCAGGAGCGCAAAGAAGCATTGGCGCGAATCTCCACCACATTGAAGCTTGCCGATCTGGGCCAGACCGATCTGGTGATCGAAGCCGCGACCGAGCGTGAGACGGTGAAAGTCGCCATTTTCGAGGACTTGCTGCCCCACCTGAAGCCGGAAACCATTTTGACGTCCAACACATCGTCAATCTCGATTACCCGACTGGCCAGCCGCACGGACCGGCCCGAGAAATTCATGGGCTTCCATTTCATGAACCCTGTGCCGGTGATGCAACTGGTGGAGTTGATCCGCGGCATCGCCACCGATCAACCGACCTATCAAGCCATGCACAAGGTGGTGGAATCGCTGGGCAAAACCGCGGCCACCGCGGAGGATTTCCCCGCGTTCATCGTCAACCGCATCCTGATGCCGATGATCAACGAAGCCGTCTATACGCTTTACGAAGGCGTGGGCTCGGTCAAATCCATCGACGAATCCCTGAAGCTTGGCGCCAATCACCCGATGGGGCCGCTGGAACTGGCGGATTTTATTGGGCTCGACACCTGCTTGGCGATCATGAACGTGCTCCATGACGGGCTGGCTGACACAAAATATCGCCCCTGCCCGCTGCTGACCAAATATGTCGAAGCTGGTTGGCTTGGCCGCAAGACCGATCGCGGATTCTACGATTACCGTGGCGATACCCCGGTGCCGACGCGCTGAGCGCGCGCCGCGCCGTCAGGGTTTGAGCGCCAGTGTCCGATCCCGCAGCCAGGTCATGAATTCCCGCGGCTTAGCCGTCCGCGCGGCGATGTCCTCGGGCGGGACCGGCAGACCCACCACCGGGCGTTGCGCCCGGTTAAGCGCGTGCACCACCTCAAACAGCAGCAGCCCCTGACGCAGCGTGGCCGACAGGCGATTGGCGATTTGATAGGCGCGGGAATTCTGGCCGGGAAAGTAGATCGGCACCACCTGCGCGCCAGAGCGCTGGATCATCTTGGCGGTGAACGGGTTCCAATCGGCCTCGATCGCGGGGCCGGTCATCGTTTTAGCCGAGGCCACGACGCCGGAGGGAAATAGAACGATCACGCCGCCTTGCTTCAGATGGTCCATCGCCGCCTTGCGCATGGCGAGGTTCTGAGCGAGCGCATTTTCCTCATGTTTGAACGGCACGGGGATCATGAATTCATCGATCTCATTGACCCCGGTCAGCAGCGACCGGGTCAGGATCTTGTAATCCGTGCGCACGCGGCCGACCAATTCGGCCAAGACCATCCCGTCGACAAGCCCATGCGGATGGTTGGCGACAATGACAACCGGACCCGTGGCGGGGATGCGCGCGATTTCATCGGCGGGGGTTTCCAGCGTGATGCCCATGACCCCGAGCGCCTGCGCCCAGAAGCCTTGCCCATGCGGCACGCCCATCTGCTCGAACCGGCGGATCAGCCGCAGCAATCGCAGCTTGCCCGTGAACAGCTCCATCACCCGGATGACCGCGGCCTTCCACGGATTTTCGAACGTATTGGAATAGGACAGGCGCCGCCCGTCATAGGGGTCTTCGCCCAGCGATTGGGTCGCGAATTCCGGACGCTTCCCCGACATGAAACGGAGCGGCTTTGGCTGTTGGGTGCTGTCAACCACGTCGATCAGACCTCCCTTGCCCGCGCGTTGCTGCCTCGTCGATCCCCGGGCCCCGTGCGGACCCTCTGCGGGGCGCTGCGGGGGCGTGTCGCGACCGGAAGCTCCGGTCAGAACGGTTCTCCGAACCTGTCCGCGACCAGTGTCGCGAGCGCGTCCATCAAAGCGTCGGCCTGCGGCCCGGCGGTTTCAACCTGAATAGAGGTTCCCTTGGACGCTGCCAACATCAAAAGCCCCATGATACTATCGCCTCCGGCCTCAAGACCATCGCGACTCACGGACGCGCGAGCGTCGTAAGCCTCAACAGTTTCAACGAATTTTGCCGAGGCCCGGGCATGTAGCCCTTTCTCGTTCACGATCGGTAACGTGCGCTGCGCCATATAGTGCCTGCTCCTCCCCGAGCCGCTCTCTCAGCCGGGAAGGCCGTCAAAGCTATTGATGTATTTACGGCCCGCTTCCATGGCAGTCAGCACCGCATCATCGACCTTCATCTGACGCGACTTGGCGAGCTTGATCAGCATCGGCAGGTTCGCTCCGTAAAGGATCTTGCGGTTTTGCGGAGAACAGGCCCGCAGGCTCAGATTGGACGGCGTGCCGCCGAACATATCTGTGACCACGACAACACCGTCGCCCATGTCGACCTCATCGGCGGCGATGCAGATCTCCGACTGCTTCAGCTGCCGGTCATGATCCGGCGCTATGGCGATTGCGCGAATGCCAGTCTGCCTGCCGACGACATGTTCGACAGCGGCCAGGTATTCCCTGGCCAGACCCCCATGCGCGACGATCACGATGCCGATCACGCTGCCTACCTCGGCTCTGCGGCGCCGGACTGTGCTGCCCTGCGCTCTAGTTCCCTGTGTCTTATAGACACGCGCCATCCATCCTTCGCAAGAGTCTTGGCCAGCGCTTCCGTCACGGTAACGGAACGGTGCTGCCCGCCGGTGCATCCGAACCCGATGGACAGATGCGCCTTGCCTTCGGCCACATAGGCCGGCAGCAGAAGCCGGGTCAGCCCAGCCACGCTATCGAAGAATGGTTCATATTTCGTATCCTGTGCCACATAGGCTTGCACCGGGGCGTCGCGACCATCAAGCCCGCGCAGGTCGTCATCCCAGTAAGGGTTGCGCAGAAACCGCACGTCGAACACCATGTCGAGCCCGCGCGGCAACCCCCGCTTGTAACTGAAACTATGCACGCTCAGCGCCAGGTTGTCTGCGGCAGGACCGCCAAGCCAGCGGTCCATCTCCGCGCGCAGATCATGCACTGTCAGATCGGATGTATCGATCAGCAGATCGGCGCGCAGCTTCACCGGGGCAAGCAGGTCGATTTCACG
The DNA here is from genome assembly GCA_040119125.1 of Marinobacter sp. Taxonomy (GTDB): domain Bacteria; phylum Pseudomonadota; class Alphaproteobacteria; order Rhodobacterales; family Rhodobacteraceae; genus Pacificitalea. Next base: position 379,571 of record JBEDTR010000001.1, on the reverse strand, counting down.
CGCGATGCCTTCGGTCGGGCTTTCAGCCGGGGCGAGCGGATGACGACGCCGGGTTTCCGAGAAGCGGCGTTGCAAGACGTCCGGCGCGCAGTCGAGGTAGAGCAATTCGACCCGGAGATCGGGATGCGCCCCGGCCTGTCGTCGCTCCACCAGATCCAGCAGCGCATCGGTCGAAAAATCGCGGTTACGGACATCGAGCCCCAAGGCCAGCGGTTTGCCATGCGGCGGGCCGTCCAGCAGGCGCGGCACCAAAGACAGCGGAAGGTTGTCGATAACCTCCCAGCCCAGATCCTCCAACACGCGGATCGCGGTGCTGCGCCCGGCGCCCGACGGCCCGGTGATCAGAACCAGCCGCTGCTGCGGCACGTTGCCCCCCGCGCTATCGGTCGCCGTGCCGGGATGCGTCGGATCAAGATTGTCTGAGCTCACGCCTCTCGCCCATGCTGCAGGTGCAAAAACATTATCGCCGCCACATGATCACCGGGCGGCCGGAACAGCAAGGGCACATCCTGCTCGCAATATCGCATGTTACGGTCATCAGGAGGCAGGCGCGCGGGCTCGGGGCGATCCAGTTGCAACGCCGCGACGACCCGACCGCTGCAATGCGGCATCCGCATCAGCCCCAGACCGCGCGCTTCGATCAGCCCGGCGATATTTGGGGCGGGCGCGGCGATCACCCCGTCCGGCTGCGCAGATAGCGCGACGCGATCATCCGCCACCAGCACCGCGCCCAATGCGATCATCTGCAGGGCCAGCGCCGATTTGCCCGCCCCGGATGGCCCAAGGATCAGTAGCGCGCGCCCCTCGACGGCAACCGCGCTGGCATGGATGATCTCCCCCCGCGCCGCCGCGGCCGACCCGTCACGGCCCAAGCCCTTAGCCGGCATCAGCGGGCGTATCGGAGGCCAGCGCCTCCAGAATCGCGATGGCGCTGTCGCTGTCCCAATCGGCCTCACCGACCATCCGCGCCAATTCCCGACCCTCGGCATCCAGAATGACGGTGGCGGGCAGGCCCAGCACCGCGAATTGCCGCGACAACCCCTGACGCGGATCACGGTAGAGCGGCAGGTTATCGACGCCGATCTCCTCGAAAAACCTTTTCATCGCAGGCACCGGGTTCGGCCCCGACGCCATCGTCACCACCCGAACACCGCGATCCTCAAACCGCTCCTGTAGCGCCGACAGCATCGGCATTTCCTTGCGACAGGGCGCGCACCATGTGGCCCAGAAGTTCAGCACGATCACATCGCCGCGCAGATCCGCCATGTCGTGACTGGTGCCGCCCGCATCCACGAAACTGCCCTCAATCGCCGGTTTTGGCGCGGCGTGGAAGTTCAGCTTCTTCATCGATCCATCGCGCAGCGCCTCCAGCGCGGCAATATCCGTCTCCGCCTGCACCATTCCCGGTGCCGCAATTGCGCCGAGCCCCAGCGCCGTATAAACAATGGCCGCAATCAAGCGCTTCATGCGTCTCTCTTTTCTGTCGTTTCCATTCCCAAGGGGCTCCGTCACATGACACAACCCGAGCAGGGCTCAAACCAGATGTGGGGCGGGCGTTTCGCCGCCGGTCCCGACGCGATCATGGAGGCGATCAACGCCTCGATCGGCTTCGACAAACGGCTTGCCCGTCAGGACATCGAAGGCTCCCGCGCCCATGCCGCCATGCTGGCCGCCCAAGGCATCGTGGACGCTAAAGACGCAGAGACGATCAGGGAAGGCCTGCTCACGGTCTTGTCAGAGATCGAAGAGGGTCGTTTCACCTTTTCCACCGCGCTCGAAGACATCCACATGAATGTCGAGGCCCGGTTGAAGGATCTGATCGGTGCCCCTGCGGGCCGTCTGCATACCGCGCGGTCGCGCAACGATCAGGTCGCCACGGATTTCCGGCTGTGGGTGCGTGATCAATGCGATGCCGCCATGGCGGGCCTGCGCGCGTTGCAGCAGGCGCTGCTGACACAGGCGGAGGCCGGTGCCGATTGGGTCATGCCCGGCTTTACCCATCTGCAAACCGCGCAGCCCGTCACATGGGGGCATCACATGATGGCCTATGTGGAAATGTTCGGACGCGATCACGACCGTTTCCGCGATGCCCGTGCCCGGATGAACGAATCCCCGCTGGGTGCCGCCGCGCTGGCGGGCACGTCTTTCCCCATCGACCGGCATATGACGGCTGAGGCGCTTGGCTTTGATCGCCCCGCCGCCAACAGCCTCGATGCGGTGTCGGATCGGGATTTCGCGCTGGAATTTCTGTCGACCGCCACGATCTGCGCCATGCATCTCAGCCGCATGGCCGAAGAACTGGTGATCTGGTCCTCCGCGCAGTTCCGCTTTGTCGCGCTGTCGGATCGGTTTTCGACCGGCTCCTCCATCATGCCGCAAAAGAAGAACCCCGACGCGGCAGAGCTGATCCGCGCCAAGATCGGGCGCATCCTTGGCGCCAACGTCGCGCTGCTGACGGTGATGAAGGGTCTGCCGCTGGCCTATTCCAAGGACATGCAGGAAGACAAAGAGCAGGTCTTTGACGCCGCCGATCACCTGATGCTGGCCCTCGCCGCGATGGAAGGCATGGTGCGCGACATGTCCGCCAACCGCCCCGCGTTGGAGGCCGCCGCCGCCTCGGGATTCTCCACCGCCACCGATCTGGCCGATTGGCTGGTGCGCGAATTGAATCTGCCCTTCCGCGATGCGCATCACGTCACCGGCACGCTTGTGGGTCGGGCCGAGGCCAAGGGCTGCGATCTGCCCGATCTGTCGCTGGCTGAGATGCAAGACGTCCACGCCGAAATCACCGAGGATGTGTTCACTGTCCTGGGCGTGCAGAATTCCGTGGCAAGCCGCACCTCCTACGGTGGCACTGCGCCCGCCAATGTGCGCGAACAGGTCGCTCGCTGGCAGGCGGCGCTGGCATGACCCGGCTTGCGCTAAGCCTCACCCTGCTCGGGCTGCTTGCGGCCTGCGGGGTAGACGGCGCGCCGACCCGCCCGGATCGCGCCGCATGGTCGCCGGTCAGCACGGCACGCTGATGCGATAGGCATGGTTTCACGTGAAGGCGTGGCCCCTGAGACGAAAAAAGGCAGCACCCGGACCGGGGTGCTGCCTTTTTCCTGTCCGGCGTTTCGCGGCCTCGCGGCTCAGGCGCGCCCCGCATCCGCCGATAGGACCAGCGGGCTGATGCCCAGCGTTGCCAGCGCCTTCTCCCATTTCAGGCTCGCATCGCGGGCAAAGACCAGATCCCGGGGCGCATCCGTGGTCAGCCAGCCGTTATTGGCGATCTCCGCCTCCAACTGGCTGGGGCCCCACCCCGCATATCCGAGCGCCAACAGCGCTTGGTCCGGGCCGCGCCCTGTTGCGAGGTCTTCCAGAATATCGAGCGTCGCCGTCATCGCGAAGGCCTCATCCACGGCAAGGCTCGTGTCCCGCCCCGGTGTCTCGGCGGAATGCAGCACAAAGCCGCGCCCGTGTTCGACCGGCCCGCCCAGATGCACAAGGATATCGCGGTCATCGCCCTGCATCGTGATGTCGAGCTGCTCCAGCAGATCGCGAAATGCCAAATCCGGCGTCGGCTTGTTGATGATCAGACCCATCGCGCCCTCGGGCGAATGAGCGCAGACAAAAATCACGCTGCGGTCAAAGCGCGCATCGCCCATGCCGGGCATCGCGATAAGCAGCTTGCCGGTCAGATCCAGTGTGGCGTCTTCGGTGTCTTGCATGCACAAAGGATGGTGCTCCGGGCAGGTGGAGGCAAGGGGCGCGACGCCGATCCGTCGAACAAATGTCACAGCGCGCCCTGCCTGACCAAGTTGTGATTTCCCAGAACCGGCCCCGTCCATATTCTGCGCACCATGATCATCCCCAGCTTCCTCCCCGCTGCGCGGAGCGCCCTTGCGGTTGCCGCTCTCTCTGCCGCCATATCTGCCGCGCCTTTCATGACCTCGCCCGGTCGCGCCGCCGCGCCTTCGGACCCGGTCGTATCCGCGCGTCTGATCGATGGCGGGCCGACCGCACGCGGCACCCGCATGGTGGCGCTGCATCTCCGGCTCATTCCGGGGTGGAAAACCTACTGGCGTAGCCCCGGCCAATCCGGCCTGCCGCCGCGTTTTGGCTGGGACGGCTCGCGCAATCTGGGGGCCGTGTCGGTCATGTGGCCCAGCCCGACGATCTTTGACAGCAACGGGCTCAGCGCGATCGGCTACCATGATGAATTGGTCCTGCCGATCGAGATGACGCCCAAAGTGCCGGGCCGCCCGATCCGCGTCGACACCCGCATTGATCTGGGGGTCTGCAAGGATATCTGCGTGCCGGTCTCGCTGTCATTGAAGGCCGATCTGCGCGGCAGCACCGCCAGTCCGCTGATTGAAGCCGCCTTGCGCCAGATGCCCCTCTCCGCAGCCCGCGCCGGCGTCGGCCCGGCCCGGTGCGAGGTCACGCCCATCCAAGACGGCCTGCGCCTGACCGTGCATCTGCCCGGCGCGGCGGCGCGCGGCGACATGGTGGTGGTCGAGCCCTCCGACCCGTCGATCTGGGTATCCGATCCCGACATCAGCGCCCGCGGCGGCACGCTGAGCGCCACAACCGAACTGGTCCCTTCCAACGCCACGCCGTTCCTACTGGATCGCGGCGCTTTGCGCTTTACCGTCCTCGGGGGCGCGCAGGCGGTCGATGTGCGCGGCTGCACCGGCTGACGGAGCTGCCCTTGCCGCTGAGCCCCCGCTCTCGGACAAGGCCAAGACTTCGCAGGTCTTCCGTCGGAGACGTCCCCGTCACTCCGCCGGCACCGCGTTGCGTTTGCGTCCGCGCAGGGTCAACGCCAGCACCGCCAGCACCCAGATGACCAACAGCGCCCCCACGACCCAGATCAGGAACAGGCCCAGCGCGATGCCGCTGCCCAACGGGCCGGTCATCGTCAGCGCCTCGCCCAAGGGCGGCCAAAGCGTGCCGCGCATCAGCACATGGCCCAGCGTCGCGGCGAATCCGGCCAGCACCGCGAGCAACCCGGCCCCGGCCGCCAGTGTCACGCCCCGCGCGCGGGTTCGGGCCGGTCCGCGGAACGCCCGCCGCGCCGCGCTCAATTGGCGTTCCACATCGTCCTGCATCGCCATCAATGCGGGCACCAGCAGCAGCACTAGCAACATGCCAAAGCCCAGACCGTAAACCAGCGTGACCACCGTAGGTTTGAGGAATTGCGCTTGCGATGACGGCTCATACAGCAGCGGCGCCAGCCCCAGAACCGTGGTCAGCGTGGTCAGCAAAACGGGACGCAGCCGGTCCGACACGCCGTCGATGATCGCAGGCACCAGCCCCCTTTCGGCGGCGTATTCATCGACTGTGGTCACCAGCACGATTGAATCGTTGATGATAATGCCGCTCATCCCGATCAACCCCACAACCGTGAACATCGACAGCGGGATGTCCCACGCGGCATGGCCGTAAATCGTGCCGACCAGCCCAAACGGGATTACCGCCATGATCAGCAGGGGCCGTGCCCAACTGGAAAACACCCAAGCAAGCGTCAGATAAATCCCCGCAAGACAGAAGCCGAAGCCCAAAAGCGCATCCGACAGGAAATCCTGCTCCTGCTCGGCCAACCCGGACATGCGGGTGACGACGCCGAAACGCTCCTCGATACCGGGCAGGATCTCCTCTTGGATTTGGGTCGTGACCTCCTGCGCGCGGGCGGGATCGTCTTCGGAGATATCGCCAAAGACCGACACCACCCGAATGCCATTTTCCCGCCGGATGGTGGAAAATCCGCTGCGGGTTTCGACATTCACGATATCGGCCAGCGGCACATAATCGCCCGACGCCGTGCGCATCCGCGTGGTGTCGAGGAAATCGGCGGTCAATTCCGCCTCCGGCAATTCCACCCGGATCGCTGCGGATCGCGCGCCCACCGGATAGGTCGCCGCTTCGATCCCGCCCAGACGGTTGCGCAGAACCTGCCCCAGATCCCCGATGGTAAAGCCCAGCGCCTGCCCCTGCGGGGTCAGTTCCAGCACCATTTCCTCTTTGTCATAGGCCAGCGTATCTTCGACCGCCGACACCTCGCCGAATTGGCTGACGGCGGCTTTCAATGCCTCCGCGGCGGCCTTCAGCGTGGTCACCTCCGCGCCCGAAATCTGCACATCGAGCGAATCGCCCCCCGGCCCGGAACCCCAGCGGCGGAAGCTCAGCGTTTCGGTAAGCGGATGCTGCGGCACGGCGGCGGTCAGGTCTTCCACGAATTGGTAGGAGCTATAGGGCCGCAGATCCGGCTCGATCAGTTCCACCGCCATTGAGCCAAGCTGATCGGCGTCCTTATCTTCGGACCCGGCCAGCGCGCGCCCGGTATTGCCGCCGATTTCAGCCAGCGCATAGGCAATCGGGTTCAGTCCGTATTCCACCTCATAGCGCGCGCCGATTTCGGCCACCGCCTGTTGCATCATACGCATCTGCTCGAACGTGTCCTCGCGCCGCGCCCCCGGCGCCATAGCGAAATTCGCCGAAACCGAGGGCTGCTCGGGCGAGGAGAAGAACCGCCATTGCACATCGCCGCGCACGAACAGCACCACCTGCGTCGTCAAGATCAGCACCATCACCGCCAGCACCGGGTAACGCGCGCGGATCACGCCGCGCATCAGCGGGCGGAACAGGTGCAACTGCACCCAGTTGAAGCCCCGGTTCACCGTGCGCGACGGCGCGTCATACCACGCCGTCGGGTTCGACGCCGCCAGCGCATGGGCCATGTGGTTGGGCAAGATCAGGAAACATTCCACCAGCGACGCGATCAAGACCACGATCACCGTGAACGGAATGTCGGAAATCATATCCCCGAACCGCCCTTCGATCATCGTCAATCCCGAGAAGGCCAGCACGGTGGTGACCGTCGCTGAAAACACCGGCCCTGCCATGCGCCGCGCTGCGGTCTCGGCGGCGACGACAGGGCTTTCGCCCAGTTTGCGATGGCGGAAATCGGCATGCTCGCCCACCACGATGGCGTCATCCACGACGATGCCCAGCGTGATGATCAGCGCAAACAGCGAAATCATGTTCAGCGTCAGCCCCGCCGCATACATCAAAGCGATCGCCGCCAGCATCGCGACCGGAATGCCCGCCGCGACCCAGATCGCCGTGCGCGCATTCAGAAACAGAAACAAAAGCCCCACCACCAGCGCCAGCCCGGTCAGCCCGTTTTCCAGCAAGATATCCAGCCGTCCGGTGATTTCCTCGGATCGGGTGCGGATCAGGTCGATGCGCACGCCTTCGGGCAGGCTCAACATCATCTCGCCTGCGACCGCCTCGACCTGCCGCTGAATGTCGATGGCATCGCCGCTTTGCGAGCGGTCCACCCGGATCGACACCGCTTGATTGTCGCCAACATAATAGGTGCGGTCCCGGTCGATACCCAGCACCCGCACCTGCGCCACATCTCCCACCGTCAGCTGGGAGCCGTCGGCGTTGCTGCGCAGCACGATGCCTGCGATCTGATCGGGGGCGCGCTTGGCGGTGCCGGTGCGCACACGGGCATTGGCCCCTTCGACATCGCCCGCCGGATCGGCCTCGGCCTCTGCTGCGATGGCGGTCGCGATGTCGGACATGCTCACATCATTGCGGATCAGCGCGGCGGTCGGCACCTCGACCAGAACCTCCGGCGCGACGACGCCACGAATGGTGGTCTGGGTCACACCTTCGGCGAACAGGCGCGTGACCATTTCGTCGGCAAAGCGGCCCAATTGGTCCACGCCCACCGGCCCGTTCACCACCACATCCGTCACCCGGTCACGCCAGCCGCCGCGACTGACACGGGGGTCATCGGCATCCTCGGGCAGGTTCGACAGCGCATCCACCGCCTGTTGCACATCATCCGACGCGCGCCCCATGTCCCAGCCCGGTTCGAAGGTCAGCTCAATATTGGCGCGGCCCTCGCTGCTGCGACTTTCCGAGCTTTCGACCCCTTCGACCGCCAGCAGAGCAGGCTCCAGCAATTCGACAATCGCGCCGTCCACATCCTCCGCCCCGGCGCCGTCCCATGACACCGACACATCGATTTCATCGGTTACGATGTCGGGGAAAAACTGCGCCCGCATCCGCGGAAACGCCGCCAGCCCCGCCACGATCAGCAGCAGCACGACAAGGTTCGCGGCGGTGCGGTGGCGGGTAAAGTAGCTCAGGATACCGCTGGCGCGGCTGTCGGAGGCAAGCTTGCGCACAGCCATCGGACTAGCCCCCCATCCGCGATTCAAGCTGCGCGATCAGCTCGGCGGGGACCTGATCACCCGAAAGCTGCGCCAGCACCCGCGCCTTGGCCTGATCCGGCATCCGGGTATTGGCCTCGACAAATTGCACCAGCCGCGCGCGCCGTTCGGCATCCAGCGTCACCAACTCGCCCGCAGCCGCATCGGCGGTGTCGGCGGCAGCGCCGGGTTTATTTCCACCCCGCTCGCCCCCCTGCCGCGCCCCCGACTGCCTGCCGCCGGGCCTGCCTTCGGGCTTGCCTTCGGGCCCGCCATCCGCGGCGACGTCTTCGGCCTCATCATTCAAAACCCGCGTCAGGATACCCGCGCCCAGCAGGGGCGAGCGTTCGCACACCACTCGTGCCCCGGCCAGACCCGAGGCCGTCACGATCACCTCATTGCCCTGTCGCCGCGCGATCTGCACCTGCGCCACGTCCAGCCGATTATCCGCGCCCACCACCAGCACCTCGCCCGTGGCGGATACGGCGGCGGCGGGCAGCACCACCATGTCGCGCAATTCCGGCTCCTCGACCTGCACGGTCACGAAATCGCCGGGGCGAAAGCCGCCGATCCGCTCCAGCCGGGCAAAGATCAGCCGCCCTGTCAGCCCCTCACCGGCCTGCGCCGACACCCGGCTGATCGTGCCCGCGACGCTCAGATCCTCGCCCATCACGTCCAGACTGACGGCAATCGGCAGGTCGATCAGACTGCCGCTTTCGTCCAGCAGCCGCGCATATTGCGAGGTGGACACCCGGAACGCCACTTCCAGCGCGCCGGGGTCGATCAACTGACCCAAGATCTCGTTTTCCGTGACCAGCCCGCCTTCGACCGCCGTGACCTCGGCCATGATCCCGTCGAAACCTGCGCGCAATTCGGTATCGGCCAGCGCCCGCTCGGCCTCCGCCACGGCCAGCCGCTGCCGCGACAGCGCGTTGCCCGCCTGATCGACACGGCTTTCCGCAGTGGCGATGGCCTGTCGCTGCGACAGGACCGATTGCTCCGCCGCTGACGCCTGCAACGCCGCTTCTTCCACTGCCGCGGCCGAACCGATGCCCCGCGATTGCAGATCGCGCTGCCGGGTCAGGGCCTGCGTCCGAAGCTCCGCCTGAGAGCGCGCGCCGGTCAGCTCATCCTGCGCCAGCGTGACCGCGACGCGCGCATCGCGCAATTCGTCCTCGGCCTCCGCCAGATCGGTGCGGGCCAGTTCCAGCGCCGCCTCTGCATCCGTCGGATCGATCCGCGCCAGAACCTGCCCTGCGCGCACCTCGCCGCCATCCTCGAAACTTTCGGTCAGCTCAATCACCCGCCCCGCCGCAGACGCCCGCAGTTCCAGCGTGCGGCGGCTGCGGATCTCGCCAAAGGCCGTCAGCACCGGGGTGACCGTGGCGGGCGCGATTTCGATCACATTGACCCCTACGACCCGCTCCCGCGCCGGGCGGGCCTGCACTTCGCGGTTCAGCCGTTCTTGCAGCGCGCCCCAGAACATACCCCCCGCCCAGGCCATCAGCCCCAGCGTCACCGAAAACAGAAAAAGCCCGACAAGTGAGCGGCGCAGAAACAGCATGCAGTCATCCCGTAATGATTGCGGCAAGCGTCACGCGCCGCCCGCCCCCGGACAAGCCACAACCGCGTGACGCGCGCCACGCAATTGACCCGTTCGCCCAATATACGACAGCGCCGCCTATTTCCGTCGCAGATGTTCGTCCAGACGCGGAAAAATTTCGACGAAATTGCAAGGCCGGTGCCGATAGTCGAGTTGCGCGACCAAAATCTCGTCCCACGCATCACGGCAGGCGCCCGGACTGCCCGGCAGCGCGAACAGATATGTGCCCAGCGCGACCCCGCCCGTGGCCCGGCTCTGCACCGCCGATGTGCCGATTTTTTGCATGGAGACCAGCGTGAAGACCGTGCCGAAGGCCTCGATCTCCTTTTCATAGACATCGCGATGCGCCTCGACGGTGACATCGCGGCCCGTCAGGCCGGTGCCGCCGGTGGACAGGATCACATCGATCTCCGGGTCGGCGCACCACGCGCGCAGTTGATCGGCGATCTGGGTGCGCTCATCGGGCAGGATCATCCGCGCGGCCAATTGATGCCCCGCGCCGGTCAGCCGCTCCACCAGCGTATCGCCGGAGCGGTCCTCGGCGGCACTGCGGCTGTCCGAGACCGTCAGCACCGCGATCCGCACCGGCACGAAATCCCGGCTCTCGTCAATCCGCGCCATGGCTCAGCCTTTCTTGTCGCGCAGCCGCGCCTGCAGGTTCAGCAGATCCGCCCAAGCCTCGCGTTTCAGGTCCGGGTTGCGCAGCAGATAGGCCGGGTGGAACATCGGCAGGGCGGGTCGGCCTTCGACCTCCGCCCATTGGCCGCGCAGCCGGGTGATGCCCCGTTTGCCCAGCAGCGCGCCACAGGGGTGATTGCCCATCAGCACCAGCAAATCGGGATCGACCAGCGCGATGTGACGCTTGACGAAGGGCAGCATCATCGCGACCTCCGCCGCCTGCGGATCGCGGTTCTGCGGCGGGCGCCACGGCAGCACATTGCAAACATAGAACGCCTGCTCCGCATCCGCCGCGTCGCGGGTCAGCCCGATCGCCGCGAACATCCGGTCCAGCATCCGCCCCGCCTGCCCGACAAAGGGCCGGCCTGCGCGGTCTTCCTCCGCGCCGGGGGATTCCCCGATGATCATCACCCGTGCTTCAGGTCGCCCATCGGCAAAGACAAAACTGCGCGCGCCCCGCTTCAGATCGCAATGGTCGAAACCTTCCTGCGCGGCGGCCAGCGCCGCCAGATCCCCCGCGGCCTGCGCGGCCTGTTCGGCCAGCAGCGCGGTGTCGGGGCCTTTCGGCGTGAGCGGCGGTCCCGGCGCGCGCCCCGGTTTGGCACGGGTCCCGGCTTCGCGGCCCTTTTGCCCACCTGCTTGCGTGTTGGATTGGCCCGGCTGCCCCGCCTGACGTTCGGCCTGCCGCGCCGCCTGCTGTGCCAGCGCCTCGGCCGAGGCCGCATAGCGGTCCACCGGCGTTTCGCCCACAGCATCCAGCACGCCCAATTCGACCTGCCATTCCAGCAGGGCGCGGGCGGTGTGAAAATCCATCTGATCGATCGCGAGACTCATCGCGGCCAAGCTACGCTGCCCCGCGCCCGGCCACAACGCCTAGCCGCCCAGCGGGGCTTGCACCGCTTTACCCCGCGCCCTCCCCCGCCCTATAACGCCGCCAGCACCCATGACCCGGAGATCCCGCCCATGACCTTCCGCCACCGGCACCTGCTGGGGATCGAGCCGCTGCACCCGACCGAGATCACGACCCTGCTCGACCTCGCCGACCGCTATGTCGATCTGAACCGCCAGCCGCATAAGCATTCCGATGCGCTGAAGGGGCTGACCCAGATCAACATGTTCTTCGAAAACTCGACCCGCACGCAGGCGAGTTTCGAGATCGCGGGCAAGCGTCTGGGCGCCGATGTCATGAACATGCAGATGCAGGCCAGTTCCATCAAAAAGGGCGAAACGCTGGTCGATACCGCCCTGACACTGAACGCCATGCATCCCGATCTGCTGGTCGTGCGTCACCCCCATTCCGGCGCGGTCGACCTGCTGGCGCAGAAGGTGAATTGCGCCGTGCTCAACGCCGGTGATGGCCGTCATGAACACCCGACGCAGGCGCTGCTCGACGCGCTCACCATCCGTCGCGCCAAGGGCCGTCTGCACCGGCTCAACATCGCGATCTGCGGGGATATCGCCCATAGCCGGGTCGCGCGGTCCAACATCATGCTGCTGGGCCGGATGGAAAACCGCGTGCGGCTGGTCGGCCCGCCGACGCTGATGCCCTCGGGCATCCATGACTGGGGCGTCGAGGTCTATGACGACATGCGCGAAGGTCTGGCCGATTGCGACGTGGTGATGATGCTGCGCCTGCAAAAGGAGCGGATGGACGGCGGCTTCATCCCCTCGGAGCGCGAATATTACCACCGCTACGGGCTGGATGCGGAGAAGCTCGCCTGCGCCAAACCCGATGCCATCGTCATGCACCCCGGCCCCATGAACCGCGGGGTCGAGATCGACGGCACCATCGCCGATGACATCAACCGCTCGGTCATTCAGGAACAGGTGGAAATGGGCGTCGCGGTGCGCATGGCCGCAATGGACCTGCTGGCCCGCAATCAGCGCAACGCCGAGCCCGCGCAATTCGCCTGAATTCCGCCCGTTACACCAAACACCCCCGCCCGCGAACAAGGCGAAGCCGCGCGGGCCAGCGCCTGCCCGTCCCCACGGGCTGGCGCTCCCGGACCTCTCGCTGACCCCAGCCCCTTGAGGCACCCTCCACCATAAACCACACCCGCCCAACCGGAGCAGCGCCACCCCACGGGCAGGCTCCCGATGCGCTAGTGGACCACGGCACCGGGGCGCCCGAAGGCGCGCCAGAGGCAACCGCCCCACCTCAGCGCCCATGCCTTTGCCCGGACCCTTCGCCGCCCCGGCGCGTTGGGGCGCAACAGCCAGCCGTGCAAAGAGGACCGCCATGACCGATGCATCCCGCCCTGATCTGCTCCGGGTTTCGCCACATCTGACGCAGAACCCGGTCTGGGTCTTTACCCTCGACCTGCCCGCCGAAGCGTTGGGCCCCTATAGCGCCCCGACCGACGTGCCGATCGAGACGGCGACCGACGCGCCGCATGGGGACACGGACAACTCCCCCGTAACCGAAGACTGGCCCTTGCCAGAGGCGCTTGGCTGGGACGGGCCGCTTGATCCGGCCTATGTCGATGTGTTTCCCGCTGATCGAGTCGCCGGGCTTGGCCTGACCAATTACCTGACCGAAGGTCTCGGCGTGCAGCCCGACAGCCTGAGCGAGGATCGCAGCCGTCTGAACGCGCTGATCGGCGGGCTGGTCCTGATCACCCCGCGCGCCGTCGAAGGCGGCAGCGGCACCTTCGCCCCCACCGCGCCGCTGCGCTTTGTCGGAGCCTACCCGGTGGAGCGCGCCGCCCCTGCTGGCCCTGCTCTGCACAGCGCCGCCGCGAGCGAGGCCGCTGAAACCCCGCCCCCCGGCACCGCCCCCGTGGTGCAGACCGGCACCCCGCGCAAGACGATCCTGATCGGGTTGGCGGTGGTCGTCGTGCTGCTTCTGCTGATCTGGGCGGCGCTCTGACCCAGCCCCCTGATCCGGCCCTTGATCGAGCGCTTCCCCGCCAAGACACCTTCCGTTCGACCCGCCCCATGCGTTAAGGAACACACGACTGTTCCCGACGATGAAGGCCCCTCCATGCTCACGGTGTTCCGCAATGCCCGCCTGATCGATCCCGAGAGCACGGGCGAGAAAACCGGTCATCTGGTGGTCCGCGACGGCCAGATCGACGCGCTGATCGAAGATCAGGAAGCCCCCACCCCCGAAGGCGCGGACATCATCGACTGCAACGGCAAATGCCTTGCCCCCGGCATTGTCGATATCGGCGTAAAAATCGGTGAGCCGGGCGAGCGGCATAAGGAAAGCTTCCGCTCCGCTGGGCTGGCCGCCGCCGCCGGGGGCGTGACCACCATGGTCACCCGCGCCGATACCGTGCCCACCATCGACAGCCCCGAAGTGCTGGAATTCGCCCTGCGCCGCGGGGCGGAGGCCAGCCCGGTCCGCATCGCCGCCATGGCCGCGCTGACCCGCGCCCGCGAAGGCCGCGAAATGGTCGAGATCGGGTTTTTGCAGGACGCAGGCGCAGTGGCCTTTTCCGACGGCGACCGCGTGACCCGCGACACGAAAGTGCTATCGCGCTGCCTGACCTATGCGCGGTCTCTCGGCGCGCTGGTGATCGGCCATCCGCAGGAGCCGCTTCTGTCGGCGGGGGCCGCGACCACATCGGGGAAATTCGCGGCCCTGCGCGGCCTGCCATCGGTGTCGCCCATGGCCGAACGTATGGGGCTGGACCGTGACATCGCGCTGGTCGAAATGACCGGCGCCCGCTACCACGCCGATCAGATCACCGCCGCCCGCGCGCTGCCGCCCTTGGAGCGCGCTCGGCAAAACGGTTTCGATGTCACCGCTGGCGTCTCGATCCACCACCTGACGCTCAACGCGCTCGACGTCGGCGACTACCGCACCTTCTTCAAGGTCAAACCACCCCTGCGCGACGAAGACGACCGCCTTGCCGTGGTCGAGGCCGTGGCCGCCGGGCTGATCGACGTGATCTGTTCGATGCACACGCCACAGGACGAAGAAAGCAAACGCCTGCCGTTTGAGGAGGCCGCCTCCGGCGCGGTGGGGTTGGAAACCCTGCTTCCGGCGGCGATGCGGCTCTACCATGCAGGCGCGCTGAGCCTGCCGCAGCTGTTCCGCGCCATGTCGCTGAACCCGGCGCGGCGGTTGGGGCTCTCGGGCGGGACACTCACCACTGGCCCCGCCGATCTGGTGCTGTTCGACCCCGACGCGCCCTTCGTGCTGGACCGCTTCGCGCTGCGCTCGAAATCCAAAAACACGCCGTTTGACGGGCAGCGCATGGAAGGCCGCGTGATCGGCACATGGGTCGGCGGACATCGCGTCTACGACCGCTACGCGGCGTGACCTGCGCGCCACGCCGTGGGCGAGAATATTTCAGGCAAATCGAAGCTCCGGGAGCCCTGCCATGCCATTGATCGAAACCGCGCCCCTTGCGCTTATCCTCACGGCGGTGCTGGGCTACCTGCTGGGCGCGATCCCTTTTGGCATCGTCATTGCCCGGCTGTTCGGATTGGGCGATCTGCGCCAGATCGGATCGGGCAATATCGGCGCCACCAATGTGCTGCGCACCGGCAATAAACTCGCCGCGCTGCTGACCCTCCTGCTGGACGCTGGCAAGGCCGGGATCGCGGTGGCAATCGGGCGCGTCACCTTGGGCGAAGACGCCGCGCAGCTGGCGGGTTTTGCCGCGTTTCTCGGGCATCTCTACCCCGTCTATCTAGGCTTTCGCGGCGGCAAGGGCGTAGCGACCTTCTTTGGCACGCTGCTGGTGCTGGCTTGGCCCGTCGGGCTGGCCTCCGGCGCGGTCTGGCTGATCATGGCCAAGCTGATGCGCTATTCGTCGCTCGCCGCGCTGGTGGCCTCGGCCTCCTCACTGCTGTGGGTGTTTGTCTTTGGCCATAGCGATGCGGCGCTGCTCTGCGCGGCGCTAACGGCGTTGATCTATCTGCGCCACGCCGCCAACATTGCCCGGCTGCGTCAAGGGACGGAGCCTAAGATCGGCGCGGACAAGGGGGCCAAGACCTCTGCCTGACTCCGCCGGAAGGGACAACAGGAGACCCGAGATGATGAGTTTCACCGAGGCGGTCAAAACCTGCTTCGAAAAATATGTGGTAATATCGGGCCGCGCGCCACGGTCGGAACTATGGTGGTTCGCGCTGTTCACATGGGGCGTCAGCCTGCTGCTCGGCTTTATCGAAGGCGCTGTGCTGATGGGCATTACCGGAGGCCTGATCAGCAGCCTGTGGTCACTGGCGGTCCTGCTGCCGTCGATCTGTGTCGGCGGGCGGCGGTTGCATGACCGGGATATGTCGGCGTGGTGGCTGCTGCTGGGCGTGATCCCGATGATCGGGCAGCTTGCCCTGCTGGTGATCTTCTGCCTGCGCGGCACCGAAGGCCCGAACCGTTTCGGGCCCGATCCGCTGCGGTGATGAACTGGCGCGCGGTCCCACCGCGCGCCACGGCGTCTCTCAATAGCTGAACGCGTCGTAGATCGGGTCCAGCTTGCCCTGCCATTCACCGTGATACAGATCCAGCAGTTCGTCCGCCGGGGTGCGGCCGGTCTCGATGCTTTCGCGCAGGGCGTTCAGGAAATGGCTCTCGTCAGGGATCAGCCCACCGGCACCGGGACGCGCGCGCGCCTTTAGCCCAGCCTCGGCGATGGCCACGCATTCGCGCGCCAGATCATGCATGCGAATGCCGCCGACCTGCGCCTGCAAGCCATCGACCGACGCCGCCACGCGCAATTCTTCGCGCGTCTCCTGATCCCAACCGGCGATCAGATCGCTCGCGGCATCCAGCGCGCTCTGGTCATAGGTCAGCCCCACCCAGAATGCGGGCAGCGCGCAAAGCCTGCGCCACGGGCCCCCATCGGCACCGCGCATTTCGATGAATTTCTTGAGCCGCGCTTCGGGGAACAGGGTCGTCAGGTGATCGGCCCAATCGCTCAGCGTCGGGGTCTCGCCGGGCAGCGCGGGCAGTTCGCCCCGCAGGAAATCGCGGAACGACTGGCCCAGCGCGTCGATATATTTGCCGTCGCGATAGACGAAATACATCGGCACATCGAGCGCATATTCCGCCCAAGCTTCGAACCCGAACCCCTCGTCGAACACAAAGGACGGCACCCCGGTGCGGTCATTATCCAGCCCGCGCCAGATCCGGCTGCGCCAGCTTTTATGGCCGTTGGGCTTGCCGTCAAAGAAGGGCGAATTGGCAAACAGCGCGGTGGCCACGGGCTGCAACGCCAGCGCCACGCGCATCTTTTGGACCATATCGGCCTCGGACCCGAAATCGAGGTTCACCTGCACCGTGCAGGTCCGATACATCATCTGCGTGCCGTGGGTGCCAACCCGGCCCATGTAATCGGTCATCAGCCGATAGCGGCCCTTGGGCATCATGCTCATCTGCTCATGCGACCATTCCGGCGCCGCGCCCAGCCCGATGAACCCGATGCCGATCTCGTCGGCCACGGATTTGACCTCGCGCAGGTGGGTGTTCACCTCGTCGCAGGTCTCATGGATGGTCTCCAGCGGCGCGCCCGAAAGCTCTAGCTGGCCACCGGGTTCAAGGCTGACATTCGCGCCCTCCTTGGTCAGCCCGATGATCTTGCCCGCCTCTTCGACCGGGGCCCAGCCAAAACGGTCGCGCAGACCTTCCAGCATCGCGCGCACCGACCGCGCGCCCTCATAGGGCAGCGGCAGATGGGTGTCCTTGCAATAGCCGAATTTCTCATGCTCGGTGCCGATGCGCCATTGATCGCGCGGTTTGCAGCCTTCGGCGAGATATTCGGCAAGCTGGGCGTGACGCTCGATCGGGCCGCCGCCGGATTGTGGAATGGACATCTGGGGGGGGGCTCCGGTCGCTGACGCAAGTCTGATGGCTTTGGCCGATAGACCTGCGACGCGGTGCCGGGGGTGTCAAGTCAGGAGCGTTCCGCCAATCGCAACGTCGCCACCCGCGCCACGCCTTCGTCGCGCGACCAGATCACCCGGTCCGGGCCGCTCAAGGCACCGCGCAACGCCCGATCCGACATGCCCGGCAAGGTGCCGAACAGATCGTAGAGCTCCGCCGCGCCGCGCGCCGCCATCGGGATCAACAAGACCTGCCCGTCCTGCTGGCGCAGCCGCCAGCAGCGCCCGCGCCCCGACACCAACCGCACCTCTAGGCCGGTCAGTTCAGACAGCGCCGCCGCGCCGCCGGTTTCGGGGCCCAGATAGGCGATCTGCCCTTCCAGCACCTCGACCACACCCGGCGCGTCTTCGGGCAGGCGAAACCGCAGCCGCCGCAAGCCGATCACAATCCCGGCACCGCCCGCCAGCATCACCGCCACGCCCAGCGCCTGCAAAATCCAACCGCCGAGCCAGACCAGCCACAGCCCCGCCAGCGCCACACCCGCAGCACCCAGCACCTCGCTATAGCGCCCGGCCCAACGGCGGAGTTCGGGCCGGATCATCGCGCGCTTCTCCGCGTGAAACATGCACCGCCACGCTCCCTCATCGCCAATCCCCCAGCGCCGACTGCCACAGGGTCATCGCCGCCACTGCCGCCGTATCCGCGCGCAAGATACGCGGGCCAAGGCTGACGCCCCGCGCCTGTGGCAGTGCCGCGATCCGCACCCGCTCTGCTTCGGAAAACCCGCCCTCGGGGCCGATCAGAATGGCCCATGGGCCTGTCGCGCTCGGCTCCAGCGCGCGCGCCTCGCCGGCACGGCTCTCATCGCAAAACATCAGCCCGCGCTCCTCGGGCCAATCGGCCAGCAGCCGGTCCAGCCGTATTAAATCTGTCACTTCAGGCACATAAGTGCCGCCGCATTGCTCTGCCGCCTCCACCGCATGCGCTTGTAGCCGGTCGCGACGAATGCGCTCGGAATTGGTGAATTCGGTCTGCACCGGCACGATCCGCGCCGCGCCCATCTCGGCGGCCTTTTCCACGATGAAATCGGTGCGCGCTTTCTTGATCGGCGCAAACAACAGCCACAGATCCGGCGGTGCCAGCTGCGGCGCGCTTTGCTCCAGACAGGTCAGCTCCCCGCCACGCTTGCCTGCGCGGCTGATCTGCGCCAGCCATTCGCCCGCACGACCATTGAACAGCTTCACATGACCGCCTTCGGTCTGCCGCATCACCCCAAACAGGTAATGCGCCTGATCCCGCGACAGAGGGACAGTTTGCCCCGCCCCCAAGGCGTGCTCTACAAAGAGCCTGATTTTTGCATCCGATCCCATGAGGCCAGACCATATGACCGAGGCGCAGCAGATGCCAGACACCGCGCGACCCGCCACCCCTGACGGCGCCGACACTGGCCCGCTCAAGACGGGCGAAGTCTACGACGCCGTGAAAGGCAATTGGGTCGACCGCTACGCCCCGGCCCGATTCCGGCCCTATCTGCGGCTCAGCCGCGCCGACCGGCCCATCGGCACATGGCTGTTGCTGCTGCCCTGCTGGTGGGGCGTGCTGCTGGCCGCCGCCGCGACGGGCTGGCGCTGGTTTGATCTGTGGATCATCGCGGGCTGCGGTATCGGCGCGTGGCTGATGCGCGGGGCGGGCTGCACATGGAATGACATCACCGACCGCGACATCGACGATAAAGTCGCGCGCACCCGGTCCCGCCCGATCCCGTCAGGGCAGGTCACCGTGCGACAGGCCGCGGGCTGGATGGCCATTCAGGCGGGCATCGCCTTCCTGATCCTGCTGACCTTTGGCGCCACCGCGATCTGGCTTGGCATCGGGTCGCTGGCTCTAGTCGCGATCTATCCCTTCGCCAAGCGGTTCACATGGTGGCCGCAGATCTTCCTCGGGCTGGCGTTCAACTGGGGCGCGCTGCTGGCTTGGGCCGCGCATACCGGCTCGCTGTCGCTGGCGCCGGTGTTTCTCTACCTCGCCGGGATCGCCTGGACGATCTTCTATGACACGATCTACGCCCACCAAGATGCCGAGGATGACGCGCTGATCGGCGTCAAATCCACCGCGCGCCTGTTTGGCGCCGACAGCCCCGGCTGGCTGCGCCTGTTCATGGCAATCTCGGTGCTGCTCATGTCCATCGCGGTGATCCTCGCGCTGGGGCCGCTGGCCGATCCGCTGGCGCTTGTCATCGGGCTTGCGGGCGCATGGGCCTTTGGCTGGCACATGACATGGCAACTCGGGCGCCTCGACATTGACGATACCGACCGCTGCCTGACGCTGTTCCGGGCCAATCGCGACGCCGGCCTGATCCCTGCGCTGTTTTTCGCGATCGTGATCGCGCTCTGAGCCGGGCGGATTGAACCTCGGGCCGTGGCGTCCTAAAGGAAGTGCATTCCTGCAACAAACGAGGAATTTTTGCCTATGCGTGTCGGACCCGTCGTGATTTCTGCGGCAGCGCTCGCGGTTGCTGCCTGCCTGTCGCTCGTCTCCGCCGGGGTGGCGGCCTCGGTCGTTGAACGGGTCTCGCAGGCCGGGGTGCGCAGCGCCCTTGTCGATAACGGGTTTGAATGGGTGGAGGTCGGCTCCGACGGGTTGCAGGTTCAGCTCAGCGGCACCGCCCCGACCGAGGCAGATCGCTTCCGCGCGCTGTCGGTCACGGGCGAAGTGGTCGAAAGCTCCCGTGTCATCGACAACATGGAAGTCATCCCCGCCAACCCCATCGAATCGCCCGAATTCACCATCGAGATCCTCCGCAACGGCGAGGGCATTTCCCTCATCGGGCTGATCCCGGCGGAGTTGGACCGCGAAAAGGTCGCCCGCGACATTGCCCGCATTGCCGACGGGGCGGAGGTCGTGGACCTGCTGGAAACCGCCGACTACCCGGTGCCTGATGGTTGGGAAACGGCGATGGGGTTCGGCTTCGAGGCTCTGGCCCGCCTGCCCCGCTCTAAGATCTCGATCACCGATGACGCCGTGCGCATCACCGCCATCTCCAATTCCGGGCAGGAAAAACGCCGGCTTGAGGCCGAATTGCGCCGCGCCGTGCCCGATGCCGTCGAACTGGCCATGGACATCTCCGCGCCGCGGCCCGTCATCACGCCCTTCACCTTACGCTTCCTCATCGACGAGGATGGCGCCCGGTTCGACGCCTGTTCCGCCGATACCGAAGAGGCCGCCGCCCGCATCCTTTCCGCCGCGCGCCGCGCCGGTCTGGAGGAGGGCGCGACCTGCACCCTTGGGCTTGGCGTGCCCACCCCGGATTGGAGCACCGCCGTCACCCAAGGCATCGCCGCCCTTTCCGAACTTGGCGGCGGGTCGGTGACCTTCTCCGATGCAGACGTGTCGCTTGTCGCGCTCGACACCGCCACGCAGAACGATTTCGACCGTGTTGTGGGCGAACTCGAATCCGGCCTGCCCGATGTCTTCTCCCTCCATTCCGTCCTGCCCGAGCCTGTCGCCGTCGACGGCACTGGCGATGCGGAGGCCGGCCCCCCGGAATTCGTGGCCACCCTCTCGCCCGAAGGTCAGGTGCAGATCCGTGGCCGCGTCACCGATGAGCAGCAGCGTGAAGCCGTCGAAAGCTTCGCCCGCGCCCGGTTCGGCATCGAACGGGTCTATGCCGCCGCCCGCGTCGACGACACCCTTCCCGATGGCTGGCCCGTGCGCGTCCTGTCCGGGCTTCAGGCCTTGTCGGAGCTGGAACATGGCGCCGTCGTCGTCCAGCCCGCTTTCGTGTCGGTGAAGGGCGAGACCGGCAACCCCGAGGCCCGCGCCGAAATCTCGCGACTGCTGTCCGATAAGCTGGGCGAAAGCCAGAATTTCGAAATCGACGTGGTCTATAAGAAAGCCTTCGATCCCATTGCCAACCTGCCCAGCGCCGAAGAATGCGTGCGGCGGATCAATGCCATTCAGTCCGATCAGAAAATCGCCTTCGATCCCGGCTCGACCGAAATCACGGGTGAGAGCATCGGCGTTGTCGACCGCATCTCCGATGTCCTGAAGGGCAGCTGCTCCGAGGTCGATCTGGTGCTGGAAATCGGCGGTCATACCGACAGTCAGGGCCGCGAGGTCATGAACCTCGAACTTAGCCAAGCCCGCGCGGATGCGGTGCTCGAAGGTCTGATGGCCCGCCGCGTCCTGACCGCCGACATCACGGCCCGCGGCTATGGCGAGACGACCCCCATCGCCGATAACGACACCGAGCAGGGCCGTGAGGAAAACCGCCGCATCGAATTCCGTCTTGTTCTCGAAGAGGCCGAACCGCTAGATGAGGACGCGGCCAGCGCGGCAGACGGTGACGGGGCCGCAGGGACCGAAGCGGCTGACGCGGCTTCGGACGACGGGGCAGAAGAAAACGGGTCCGGGACAGCCGAGGCGGAGCAACAGTGAACAGAACCGAATTTATCGTCGTCACGGCGATCATCCTTTTCGTAGCCTTTCTTCTTGGCTGGTTCTCGTGCTGGCTGGTGCTGCGGCTCACCCGCGTGACCCAGTCCGAGATGGGCGAGCTCGACAAGATGGCGCAATCGCTTCACGAGGCCGAAGAAAGCCGCGATGAGGCGATCACCTACCTGCAGCAGCGTGAGGCCGAACTCACCAACCAGCTGAGCCAGACCGAGGCCGAACTTCGCGCCGCCATGGACGGCCTCCGCGCCGCCCGTGCCGAGGCCGAGGAACTCCACGGCTATATCGAACGCCACAACGCCACCGGCTAAGGCGCGCGCTGATACATGGCGCGTAGAGGCCGCAGGCCCGCAACGAAGCCCCTGACGCTGCCGCTAAGCGCTCCACTAACGCTGCCGCTCAACGCTGCCGCTCAACGCATCCACTAACGCCGCCGGTAAGCGAAGCCACACGCCCCGACTGCCGAATGCCAATTAGACAGCCCTTAACCGTCCCAGCGCTCTACCCGGTTGCCACGCTGAACGGTCCCCGCCCGCGCGTCGCCAATCGTGACACACCTACCCGCGCCGCGCGCGCCTGCCCGAAGGCGGGCGCACTCCGCCTGAATGGCGGTGCCGCAGATTGCTTTACCTGGCCCTCATCCTCCTAAATCTGCCTCCCCAGCGACTGCCTCGCGACGCCCCGTGCTGGACCGCGCGCATCTCTTAACTTTCGACGAACACACCGCCCCGCCCCCGCAGGACCGGCGCAGCCTTGCCCATCTTTTCGCAGAAAAAGCTTACCCACCCGTAAATTGTTTCGCGTGCGAAACAATTGGGACAGACCCCCTGACCTGTTTCCCCCCACCCCCGCGATTCGCCCGACCTGTCGTCACCCGGCGCCCCCGCCCTGTGACACGCCCGCCGGGATGCGCTAGACCTCGGGCGGAATCGCACCTGGAGGGCTTCATGAATTTCGGCAAGGGCTGTCACCTGCACCTGATCGACGGATCGGCCTTCATCTTTCGCGCCTATCACGCGCTGCCACCGCTGACGCGCAAATCCGACGGGCTGCCGATCGGGGCGATCGCCGGATTCTGCAACATGCTGTTTCGCTATATCGAGGACAGCTCCGGCCCCGATGCGCCGACCCATGCGGCGGTGATTTTCGACAAAGGGTCGATGACCTTCCGCAATGAGATCTACGATCTCTACAAGGCCAATCGCGACGCGATGCCCGAAGACCTGCGCCCGCAGATCCCGCTCACGCGCGAAGCCACCCGCGCCTTCAACATCGCCTGCGAAGAAAAGGAAGGGTTCGAGGCCGATGACATCATCGCCACCCTTGCCTGCCAAGCGCGCGAGGCCGGGGGCCGGGTCACGATCATCTCATCGGATAAGGATCTGATGCAATTGGTCGGCGGCGGGGTCGAAATGCTCGACGCGATGAAGAACAAGCGCATCGGCATCGAAGAGGTCGAACAGAAATTCGGCGTCGGCCCCGACCGGGTGACCGATGTGCAAGCGCTCGCCGGTGACAGCGTCGATAACGTGCCTGGCGCGCCCGGCATCGGCATCAAGACCGCCGCGCTGCTGATCAACGAATTTGGCGATCTGGAAACGCTGCTGGCCCGCGCGGGCGAGATCAAGCAGCCCAAACGCCGTCAGACGCTGATCGACCATGCCGAGCAGATCCGCACCTCGAAACGGCTGGTAGAACTGGATTGCGACACCCCGCTCGATTTCACCCTCGACGATCTGGAGGTGAAAGACCCCGAGCCCGCAGTGCTTCTGGATTTCCTGACCCGGATGGAATTCCGCACCCTGACCCGGCGTGTCGCCGATCAGGCCGGGATCGAGGCCCCCGCCATCCCCGAGGGCGCCGCCTCCACCGCGGATGCCGCAGCCGATCTGCCCGAACAGCCCCCCTTCGCGCCCGACAGCTACATCTGCGTCACTGATATGGAGACGCTCGATGCCTGGATCGCCGAAATCCGCGCACTGGGGCATGTCGCGCTCGATACCGAAACCACGGGCCTGAACGACATGACCGCCGATCTGGTGGGGATCAGCCTTGCCACCGCGCCGGGCCGGGCCTGCTACATCCCGCTGACGCATAAGGCCGAGGGCGGCGGTGACGGGCTTTTTGCCGATGATACGATCGCGCCGGGTCAGATCCCGCTGGCACAAGCGCTCGACGCGCTGCGTCCGGTGCTGGAGGATCCCGCGATCCTCAAGATCGGCCAGAACATGAAATACGACGCCAAGATCCTGCATCGCTACGGGCTGCGCATCGCGCCCATCGACGACACCATGCTCCTGTCCTACGCCCTGCATGGGGGCTTGCACGGGCATGGCATGGACCTGCTGTCTGAGCGCTACCTGTCGCATAACCCGATCCCGATCAAAGAGTTGATCGGGTCCGGCAAAAGCCAGATCACCTTTGACCGTGTGCCGATCCCGGAGGCCACGCGCTACGCCGCCGAGGATGCCGATATCACCCTGCGTCTGTGGGATCTGTTCCGCCCGCAGCTGCACCTCAATCGGGTCACGACCGTCTACGAAACACTGGAACGACCGCTGATCCCCGTGCTGGCGCGGATGGAGATGTCGGGCGTGCTGGTGGATCGCGACACGCTGTCGCGCATGTCCAATGCCTTTGCCCAGAAAATGGCGGGGCTGGAGGCGGAAATCCACGAACTGGCGGGCGAGACGTTCAACGTAGGCTCACCCAAACAGCTGGGCGAAGTTCTGTTTGACCGTATGGGCCTGCCCGGCGGCAAGAAGGGCAAGACCGGCGCATGGTCCACCCCGGCGGATGTGCTGGAGGATCTGGCGACCGAGCATGACCTGCCGGGGCGCGTCCTCGACTGGCGGCAATTGTCGAAATTGAAATCGACCTATACGGACGCGCTGCAGACCCATATCAACCCCGACACGGGCCGGGTGCATACGAGCTATCAGCAGACCGGCGCGAATACCGGGCGGCTGGCCTCATCCGATCCGAACCTGCAAAACATCCCCGTGCGCTCCGAAGAAGGCCGCCGCATCCGCGAGGCATTTGTCGCCGCGCCGGGCAAGCGGCTGCTGTCGCTCGATTATTCCCAGATCGAATTGCGCATTCTGGCCCATATCGCCGGGATCGACACGCTGAAAACCGCGTTCCGCGACGGGCTCGACATTCACGCCATGACCGCGTCCGAGATGTTCGGGGTGGAGATCGAGGGCATGGACCCGATGATCCGTCGTCAGGCCAAGGCGATCAATTTCGGGGTGATCTACGGCATCTCCGGCTTTGGCCTTGCCCGGAACCTGCGCATTCCGCGGGCGGAGGCGCAGGGCTTTATCGACCGTTATTTCGAGCGCTTCCCCGGCATCCGCGAATACATGGCCGACACCACCGCCTTTGCCAAGGAACACGGTTATGTGCAGACCCTGTTTGGCCGCCGCATCAACACGCCCGAGATCAACGCCAAGGGCCCCGGTGCGGGCTTTGCCAAACGCGCCGCGATCAACGCCCCGATCCAAGGCACCGCCGCCGACATCATCCGCCGCGCGATGATCCGGATGGAGGACGCCATCGCCGATCTGCCCGCGACGATGCTGTTGCAGGTGCATGACGAATTGATCTTTGAGGTGGACGAAGGCGCCGAGGATCAGGTCATCGCCACCGTCCGCGAGGTGATGGAAGGCGCGGCACATCCGGCGGTGCATCTCGACGTGCCGCTGGTCGTCGATGCCGGGATCGGCGCGAATTGGGCCGAAGCGCATTGAACCGGCGGGTGTGGGTGTGGGTGCGGAACGCTAACTGAAACCGACCCAACCCGCACCAAGCGCCCTCCCTCGGGCGGGCGCTGCGCAACGGTTGCGGTCAGCGGTGTATCTCGAAAGCTCTGGACGAGGATTGTGCGGTGCATGGCGGCTCCAATGCGCCCTCCCGGGGGGAGGGAGGGCGCGGGCCGGGGCTGGTCGCCCCCGACCCGCGAAGCTCAAGCCGACCCAACCCGCACCAAGCGCCCTCCCTCGGGTGGGCGCTGCGCAACGGTTGCGGTCAGCGATTTATCTCGAAAGCTCTGGACGAGGATTGTGCGGTGCATGGCGGCTCCAATGCGCCCTCCCGGGGGGAGGGAGGGCGCGGGCCGGGGCTGGTCGCCCCCGACCCGCGAAGCTCAAACCGAACCGAGACGCACAAAGCGCCCGCCCTCGGGTGGGCGCTGTGCAAGGCTTGTGGTCAGCGGTTTATCTCGAAAGCCCCGGACGAGGGATGTGCGGCGCATGACGGCACCAAAGCGCCCTCCCGTTGGGGAGGGAGGGCGCGGGCCGGAGGCTGGTCGCCCCGGCCCGAGAAGCTGAAACCGAACCGAGACGCACAAAGCGCCCTCCCTCGGGTGGGCGCTGCGCAAGGCTTGTGGTTAGCGGTTTATCTTGAAAGCCCCGGACGAGGGGTGTGCGGTGCGTGACGGCACAAAAGCGCCCTCCCATGGGGGAGGGAGGGCGCGGGTCGGGGCTGGTCGCCCCGGCCCGGTTGGCTCCACGCTCGCGCACCAAAACAATGCGTTTTCCCTTGGGCTGGCGCAGAAATCTTCGTCTCAGCGACCGACTTCGCCGGGCGCTGTTTCCACCGGCACTTCGGCGGGGTCGGGCAATTTAGCCGGATCAAACCCGGCCTCGACCATCAGGCGGTTGGACGCGGTTTCGACGCGGTGTTCCAGCACGCGCATCAACTGTGCTGCAGGCAGGCCGGGGGCGACGGGGTCGAGAAATTCCACCACGGCAAGGCCCGGTTTGCGATAGACCCCCTGCCGCGGCCAGAACACGCCCACATTGGTCGCCGCCGGCACACAGGTCTGGCCCAGTTGTTCATAAAGAATACCAACACCGATCTTATAGGGCAGTGCCGCCCCTGCCGCGACGCGGGTGCCTTGGGGGTAGATCACCAATTGCCCCGGCTCGATCCGGCCCTGCGCCACGCTTTCCTTCATCGCGCGGATGGCCGCCGCGCGTTTGCCGCGATTAACCGGCACGCAGCCGATGCGTTGCGCGAACCAGCCAAGGACCGGCGCGCGGCGCAGTTCGGCCTTCATGATGAATTTCGGACGCGGCAGCACCGACACCAACAGGATGATGTCAAAGAAGGACTGGTGTTTCGACGCGACCAGAACCTCGCCCTGCGGCACCTCTCCGCGGATTTCGCTGCGCAGGCCGGTCAGGACGGCGGCGCTCCACCGCACATAGCGGCAATAGCTGTGCACCGCGGCGAACGCGTATTTACGATCAAACGCGGCCAGCGGCGCGAATACGATCCCCAGCACCAGCATCGCCAGATACATCTGCACGTTGAACACCAGCGACCGCAGCCATTGCCATGCGTAAACCATTTCAGGTCAGCTCCTTCAGGCGGCGCAGCGCCGCGAACCGTGTCGCCCAGAAGGCAGTGAGTGCCGCCAGCGGCGGCACGATGAGAGGCCAGAGCCAACCGGCCCCGGCAAAGCCAAGCCCGCCCAGCACGCCGGTGGCCGCATCGGCGGCGGGCAGCAGCGCGATGAGCACCATCCCGGTGGCAGTGCCGATCCCGGCCCCGAACAGCGCCCGGCGGGTGAAGCGGCGCACAAAGGCACGGGCGATATAGACATCGCGCGCGCCCACCAATCGCAACGCGGCGATGACGCGGGCATTGGCGGCCAGCGCGGCATTGGCCGCCAGCACCACCATCGCGGCGGTGGCGGTGCCGATCAGCACCAGCGCCAGCAGCCCCAGCGTGCGCACCCGTGTCGCCGCGCCGACCAGCGGCGTGCGCCAGCGGGTGTGATCGTCAAAAATGGCGCCGGGCACTTCGCCCGCCAGTCGCGCGCGCAGGCCGCCCGCGTCTATGCCGTCTTGGGTCGTGGTGATCTCGATCAGCGCGGGGATGGGCAGGGTTTCCACCGGCAGATCGGGGCCGAACCACGGCTCCAGCAGCGCGCGCTCCTCCTCCGAGGTCAGCCGGCGCGCGCCTTCAACGCCGGGGGTTTCGCCCAGCAGAGTGAGCGCGGCGGCGACCTGCGCATCAACCTGACCTTCGGGCGCGGAGATGCGCAAGGTGGCGGTGCGGGCAAGTTCCTCGCTCCAGCGGTCGGCCATCCGGTCGGTCGACACCGCCACGGCCAGCGCAAACACCGCGAGCACCGCCATCGCGCCAGCTGTCAATTGGGTCAGCCGGGCGGTGACGCCGGTGGGGGGCACCACCCGGTCGGCACCGGGATCGCCGCGCATCAGCGCCCAGAGCGCCTCGCCCCGCCGGCGCAACCCACGCGCGGCGGACCGGCCCAGATCGCCCGCATTGCGGCGCGGGGCAGCGGGCTGAGGCGCGGCGGACCTGCGGCGCGGCGCGGGGCCGGTCGTGGGGCCGGTCGTGGGGCTCGCCCCTTGCGACGGGGGTCGGGGCGGCTGCGTTTGCGACGGAGACGCGGGATCACGGCTGGCGCCGCTCAGACGCGGATTCGGGGTGCCGGACGGCTGCGTGGGGGAGGTCTGCGCGGCGGGGGTCTGCGCAGGCGAACTGCCGGGCGCATCCGCGCCAAACCCCACATCCGGGCTGCCGGGCTGGTGCCGGTGTTCGCTATCGCGTCCGTTGCTCACAGGTCCGCCCCCGCCAATTGCAGCCGCGCCCCGGCGATGCGCAGCACACGGGCCGGCACCTGTTTCTTGGCGGCGCGGATCAAGTTCAGGTCATGGGTCGCGACCAGCACGGTTTTGCCCATGCGGTTCAGCTCCACCAGCAATTGCAACAGCCGCAGCGACATCTCCCAATCGACATTGCCCGTCGGCTCATCGGCAAGGATCAGGTCCGGCGCCATCACCACCGCGCGGGCCAGGGCGGCGCGCTGACGTTCGCCGCCCGACAATTCCGGCGGAAGCGCCTCGGCGCGCCGTTCCAGCCCGACCCAGCTGAGCAATTCGAGCAGGTTCGCGGGCTCTGGCTCCTTATCCGCGACCTTCAGCGGCAGGGCGACATTTTCCGCCAGCGGCAGATGATCGAGGAATTGGCAATCCTGATGCACCACCCCGATGCGGCGGCGGGCCTGGGCGATATCGTCGCGCGACATGCCCTTGATCGAGCGCCCAAAGATACGAATATCGCCTTCGGTCGGGAGCAGTTCGAAATAGCACAGCTTCAGCAGTGTCGATTTCCCCGCACCCGAAGGTCCGGTCAGGAAATGGAACGAGCCGGGCGGCAGGTGCAGGCTCATCTCGCGCAGCAGCGGCTCACCGCCGCGATAGGTATAGCCTGCCGCTTCCAGTTCGATCACGTCTGCTCTCCTCCGCGCCTGTGCCGGCGCCTGTCGGTTGCTGCGGCGCCGGGAGAATCGCCTTGTGATGGGCGTGAACGGCCGGATGCGCCGGGCTGCGGTGTCTTTTCTGCCCCACCCCCGGATCGGTTGCAATCAGGCGCCCCGCTTACGGGGGGATTTGCTGGCAATTGATGGGCCGATTGATAGACTTAGGCGGATACAGGCACAAAACGGATGGCGCATGACGATCATCCGAGGGGAATGAAATGCGGCTGATCTGTCCGAATTGCGAGGCACAATACGCGGTCGGTGACGATCTGATCCCGCCGGGCGGGCGCGACGTGCAATGTTCCAATTGCGGGCGGACATGGTTTCAGTATCCCGAGGGCGAAGGTCCGGAGCCCGAGTCGAGCGCCGAGGCAATTGCCGAGCCGAGCACCGATCAGCCCCCCGTCAGCCAAACGGAGCCAGAGCCGCGACACGATCCGGTGGACGGTCCTGCCTCCTCCCGGATCAAGGTGTCGCGGGGCGTGCGCCCGCGCAAGGTCGCGCCGTCCGTGCCGGATGCCCTGCCGGGGTCGGCTGATGAGGAACACGGCGACTGGAAAGATATCCCCCATGACGGTGACGCGGATGCCGCGCGTGACACGGAGGCAGAGGATGCCGCATCGACTGACGCCGAAGCCCCTTCCGAGCAGGCGGTAACGCCCCCGCGCCGCAGGCTCGACGCATCGCTGTTGCAGGTGCTGCGCGAGGAGGCCGAGCGTGAGCAGGCCGCGCGGCGGCGCGATGCGGGCGGTCTGGAAATGCAGCCCGATCTGGGCGTGAGCGAGCCGGAGCGTGCGCGCCCCACCCCCGCGCCAACCGATCACACCCCCATGGTGAACGATGAGGGCGCAGGCGAGGAGGATACGGACGACGCCCTGTCCGTCGCCCGCCCGGAGGCCGTCCCCGAGCCGGTCCGCCCCGTTAGTCCCGACAGTCCCGAGGTGGACGCACCGCCACAGCAGCGGGATGTCGAACCGGACCGCATGCCCCCTGCCGAAGCTGCGATCATCGCAGGCAGCGCGGCGGCGGCGGCGCGGGGCGACCGACCCGAGAGCGACGCCGTTTCCCACCCCGACGCGACCTCGGCACCCACCGCCCTGCACGACAAAGATCGCCCCAGTGTCGCGTCACGCGCCCCTGCCGGGCCTGACGATGCGTTCGAAACCACAGCCGGGGATGCACAGGCGACAGATAGCGACGCAGACATGTTCCGCGATAAGCGCGGCTCCCGGCGCGATTTGCTCCCCGATATCGAGGAGATCAACTCCACCCTGCGTGCCAGCGGCCAGAACGCCGCCAAGGAAACCCAAGATCCCCGTGTCGCCCGCGCGGTCCGGCAACGGCGGCAGAAGGGCTTCCGTTTGGGATTTGGCATCGCGCTGATCGCGGCGGGGCTTGCGCTTTTTGCCTATTCCCGCGCGCCGATGATCGCCGGTTGGATCCCGCAGGCCGAAGCGCCGCTGGTCGCCTATGTGAACGCGGTCAATGATGGGCGCGTCTGGCTGGACGACCGTCTGCGGCAGATGGTCGGCCCGAAATAAAGACGCGGGCGCGCCGGGTCAGGCAATCCGCATCGGGAGCCTGCCCGTGGGGTGGCGCTGCTGCGGCTGAGCGATGTGGTTTAGGGTGCCGCGTTACACCCCGTTTCGAGGTCAGCGAGAGGTGGCAGCGCGCCAGCGCGCGAGGACGCGGCGCACCGCTGACGTGCAACGGAAGCCTGCCCGTGGGATGGCGCTGCTGCGATTGAGCCGTGTGCTTTATGGTGACGCTACCTCCCCGCTCCGGGGTCAGCGCAACCTCCCAAAGCGCCAACCCGTGGGGACGGGCAGGCGCTCGCCCGCGCGGCTTCGCCTTGTTCGCGGGCTGATCCGCTTGGCATGACGGGAGCCTGCACGGGAGGCGCGCCGAGACAGGTGAGCGGGGCGTTTCATTGCGACGCCCGCTCCGAGGTCCGCGAGAGGCCAACCCTTCCCAACGAAAGCGCCGCCGTTAGAAGCGGTCCAGCAATCGGCGCAGGTAGTCGAGTTCGACCTCGGGGCGCTGCTGGTCACCGGAGCGGCGGCGGATTTCGTCGAGCAGGTCGCGGGCGCGGCGGTAGACGTCTTCGCCCTGCAACAGGTTCTCGTCGGAGCCAAGCTCGCCCTCGGTGCCGCTTTCGCGGCCCAAGGGATCGCGGCGGCCGTTGGGGTCGGCTTGTCCCATCGATTGGCCCTGCTGGCCGGGCTGCTGCTGACCCTGTTCCTGCGCCATGGCCTCGCCAAGGTTGCGCATGCCTTCGCGCAGGGCTTCCATCGCCTGCGCCTGATTGTCGATGGCCCCGGCGAGGTCATCGCCCTGCAGGTCACGCTCGGCGCGGTCCATGGCGCGGCCTGCCTCGTCGAGCGCACGACGCGCGGCCTGTCCCGGCTCGCTGCCGGCACCGGGCAGGTTTTGCGACTGCCGGTCGAGTTCCTGCCGGAGCTGGTTTTGCCGCTGGGCGAGGCTTTCGGCACTGGGCGCGCCGGGTTGGGAATTGTCGCCCTGTCCCGGTTGGCCCGGTTGCTGACCGGGTTGCTGGCCCGGTTGCTGACCCTGCCCCAGTTGCTGACCCGGCTGTTGTCCCGGCTGCTGACCCTGCTGCCCGGGTTGTTGGCCCGGCTGTTGGCCCGGATTGAACTGCTCCTGCAAATCGCGGAAGGCCTCATCCGACAGGCCCTGCTGATCGCGGAGCGTCTGGGCAAGGTCGTCCATCGCCTGCTGGCCGGGGCTTTGCTGCCCCTGACCGGGCTGGCCCTCTGCGACCTGCATGTTTTCCATCATCTGCTGAAGCTGTTCGAGAAGCTGCTGCGCCTCGGCGGTGCGGCCTTCCTCCATCAATTGCTGCAGCTGGTCGAGCATCTCCTGCAATTGATCGCCGGTCATCTCCATCATGTTGTCGGCCTGCTGCTGCGACTGGTCCGGGTTCTGCTGCTGTTGCTGGGCAAGCTGGTTCATATATTCCGACAAAGCCTGCCGGTAATCCTGCATCAGATCGGCAATCTCGGCTTCGGTGGCGCCGTTGCGAATGGCCTCAGACAGCTTGTCGCGGGCCTGCCGCAGCCGTTCCAGCGCATCGGCCAGATCGCCCTCCTCGATGCGGGAGGCGATTTCCCACAGGTCTTCGGCGATGCGGTCGCGGGCCTCGGCGGAGAGGGCACCGGGGCGGTCATTTTCGAATTCAAGCTGGCTCAGCACCTGCTTGATCTGAAGATAGGTGGAGGCGTCGCGGATAATGCCATCGGGTCGCCACGTCACCGCGCGGATCACCTGCGCGGCGCGACGGCCATTGGCGCGGGTCCAGAGCAGATCGCGGCGCATTTCAATGAGCGAGGCGGCGAGCGGATCGAAAAAGCGGCGGCCCGGCAGGCGCATCTGCATCGGCTGGGACAGGCCCTCCTGCCCCGCTGCATCCAGAACGAAGAGTTGCAAGCGGACCGGCAAACCGGCCCAAGGGTGTTTCGAGAAATCCTCGACCAGCGTTTCGCGGAAATCGTCGCGGGCGCCGGAAATCGGCATCGGCAGATCGACGGTGATGGGGTCGCGGGGCTCTGGCGCGGCGGACAGGCCGTAGCGGCGCGGCAGCGCGTCGAGCGCCAGATCAAACCGCGCCTGACCCGATTGCACCCCGTAATCGTCCATCGCGACGAAGGGTTGGCTCATCTGGCCCGAAGCTTCGATATCCAATTGGCCATCGAGATCGACCCGGGGTGCGGCGTCGTCGATCACGCCGATCTGCCAGCTGCGCCCGCCTTGCCCGTCGATGGTCAACTGCCCGGCCTGCGCCACGGCAAAGCTGCGGGCCATGCTGTCGGTCACCGGTGGGGCGGTGTCGGGCGTGGCGGTATCGGGCGTGGCATCGGAGGGGTCGGCGCCGGTCTCTGCAATGGGACCGGACGCGGAGAGGGTTTCGCGCACGGTCACATCGCCGGGCTGACCGTAGAGCCTGAGCGCGATGCGGCTGCCTACAGGCACATCGAATGCCTCCGCCGTGATATCATTGAGGTAGAGCGCGGGCCGGTTGGTATGGGCGGACGGTTCGATCCAGCCCTCCCAAGCCGGACCGGCGGCGATGGCCGCGCCCGGCCCGGCAGAGAAGCTGTCGGTGACGGAGGCCACACGCCAGACCGACCCGAAGAGCAGCGCGGCGATGAAGGCCGTCAGCGCCACATAGCGCAGAGCGAAGGGATCGCGGGAGGCCAGCCGCAGGTCGGGCCGCACCGGGCGGGCCTGCGCCGCGCGCTCGGCCATGCGCCTGACATGGGCGTGCCAGACCACGACCGAGGCCGCATCGCCCGCGCCGATGGCCTGTGTGTCGGCCAACGCACGGATCGGATTGCCGGGCAGCGTGGCGTCAAGCCGGGCCGCGGCCTCGGACCGGTCGGGCCAGTGAAACCGCCGCGCGCCCCAGATGGCGAGCGCCACGCAGATTAGCGCGACCAGCCCGGCGCCGGCCAGGATCAGCGCCGGAGAGGCAAGGTCATGCAGCCCAAAGAACAGCAGCGCCGCCACACCCAGCAGAACCGACCACAGCGGCCAGAACGCCCGCGTCGCCCGCTCCGCCACCAATCCCACACGGGTCAGGCGCAGCGGCCAGAGCAGCGATTTCAGGGCGGATGCGCGGGCGTTTTCGTGATCCATGCCACTCCTGCCGGTTGGGGCTTCGCTCGGGTCGCGGTCGGGTCTTGGGTCGGGTCGCGGTCGGGTCGTCACCGGCCAGCAGTGTGCCCGGCATGGCCACGGCCACAACCCTGAACCGATCCCCGCGCGTGTTCGCAAAACGCCGATCGGCGGCGCGGCGCCCCTAGCCGGGCACGGCACCAAGGCCGCGTCCCGGCCAGCGACCGGGCGGGATCACCCTGCCGGGACGGGGTGAAACCGGCTTACAACCACTCGGGCAGTTTATCGCGGGCGATGATTTCGTCAAATGTCGGACGGGGGCGGATGACGGCGAATTGATCGCCCTTCACCAGAACCTCCGGGATCAGGGGGCGGGTGTTGTATTCGCTGGCCATCACCGCGCCATATGCCCCGGCCGAGCGGAACGCGACCAGATCCCCGGCGCCAAGCTGCGGCAATTGCCGCCCCTTGGCAAAGGTATCGCCCGATTCGCAAACCGGGCCGACCACATCATAGGCGCTGGTTTCCGCCCCCGGTGCAGGCTCGACCACCGGGACGATGTCGTGATGCGCATCATACATGGCGGGGCGCAGCAGGTCGTTCATGGCCCCGTCGAGGATCAGGAATTCCCGATCTTCGCCCGATTTGACATAGATCACCCGGCTGACCAGCAGACCGGCATTGCCGGAGATGAGGCGACCGGGTTCGATTTCGATCTCGCAGCCCAGATCGCCCACGGTCTCGCGGATCATCGCGCCATAGTCGAAGGGCAGCGGCGGCGCTTCGTTCACCCGCGCATATGGAATGCCCAGACCGCCGCCCAGATCGAGCCTGCGGATGTCATGGCCTTCGGCGCGCAGGGCGCGGGTCAGGTCGGCCACCTTGGTGAAGGCCGTGCGGAACGGCTCGATATCCGTCAACTGGGAGCCGATATGCACGTCGATGCCGACGACCTCCAGCCCCGGCAGAGCGGCGGCGCGGGCGTAGACCTCTCGCGCGCGCGAAATTGGGATGCCGAATTTATTCTCGGATTTTCCGGTGGCGATCTTGGCGTGGGTCTTCGCATCCACATCCGGATTGACGCGGATGGTGATGGGCGCGGTGCGGCCCAGTTCGGTGGCGATGGCAGAGAGCGCTTCCATTTCGGGCTCGCTCTCGACGTTGAACTGGCGAATGCCGCCTTGCAGCGCCTGCGCCATCTCCTCCCGCGTTTTACCGACACCCGAAAACACGATGCGGTCGCCCGGCACGCCAGCGGCGACGGCGCGGGCATATTCGCCGCCCGACACGACATCCATCCCGGCGCCCTGATCCGCCAGCGTTTTCAGCACCGCCTGATTGGACAGCGATTTCATCGCAAAGCAGATGGTGTGATCGAGGCCCGACAGGGCGTCCTGAAACAGCTGAAAATGCCGGATCAGGGTGGCGGTGGAATAGACGTAGAACGGCGTGCCGACGGCAGCGGCGATTTCGGACACGGGCACGTCTTCGGCATGCAGCGCACCGTCGCGATAGAGGAAGTGATCCAACGGTGGGTCCCCCGGAATTCTGTTTGCGACCGGCAACCGGCCCTTTGCGCGGGGTCATAGCATATGGGCGGGCGCGGGCAATGGCGGGGACCGGGTATCGGGGCCTGCGCGACCGGAGCCTGCCTACCCGAACCTGCCTATGGGGGACTCACCCCTCGCGCGGGCCGGGTTTAACCGAAGCCGTGACGTAATTCACGCTCAGATCCGTGTCAGAGATCGACCAGCGCCAGCTGAGCGGATTGAAGACAAAGCCCTTGCGGTCCACCGGCTCCAACCCCGCCTGCGCGATCAGAGCGTAAAGCTCATCCGGCGTGATGAATTTCGACCAGTCATGCGTGCCCTTGGGCAGCCAGCGCATCACCCATTCCGCCCCGAAAATCGCCAAGGCGAAGCTTTTGGGATTGCGGTTGAGGGTCGAGCAGATCATCAGCCCGCCGGGTTTCAGCAAGGTCTGGCAGGCGGTCAGATAGGCCTGCGGATCGGCGACATGTTCGACCACTTCCATGTTGAGCACGACGTCATAGCGTTCCCCGGCGGCGGCCAGATCCTCGGCCGTTGTGTGGCGGTAATCGATGTCCAGCCCAGCCTGATCGGCATGGACCTGCGCCACGGGGATGTTGCGCGGGGCGGCATCGGCACCGGTGACCTGCGCGCCCAGCCGAGCCATGGGTTCCGACAGCAACCCGCCGCCACAGCCGATATCGAGCAGGCGCAGCCCCTCGAACGGGCGCGGCGCGGCGGGGTCGCGATCAAACTCCGCCGCAATCTGCGCGACGATATAGTCCAGCCGGATGGGATTCATCATGTGCAGCGGCTTGAATTTGCCGGTGGGATCCCACCATTCCGCGGCCATCGCCTCGAATTTCGCGACTTCGCCCGCGTCGATGGTGCTGCCTTCGGCCATGCAAATCTGCTCCCGCTGCTGCGTGCCGCGCGGAGGATCCGCGTGACAGGGTCCATGTAAGGCGCATCTGTCATGGCGCCTGTTCCTGTCGGCCTATATAGGTCGAGTATGGATAGAAACGCAGGTCAAAAGAGCGCAGTTCAGCACCTTTTCCCGCCGATTGACCCGTTCGATCAGCGCATGATGGACATGGGTGACGGGCATCGCGTCTATGTGGAACAGTGTGGCAACCCCGATGGCATCCCCGTGGTGGTGTTTCATGGCGGGCCGGGGGGCGGCTGTTCGCCCGCGATGCGGCGGTATTTCGACCCCGAGCACTATCGCGTGATCCTGTTCGATCAGCGCGGCTGCGGACGCTCGCGGCCCCATGCTTCGGTCGAGAATAACACCACTTGGGATCTGGTTGCGGATATCGAGCGCATCCGCCGCGCGCTGGAGATCGACCGCTGGGTGCTGTTCGGCGGCAGTTGGGGCGCGACGCTGGCGCTGATCTATGCGCAGGCCCATCCCGAACGCGCGGCCTATATGGTGCTGCGCGGCGTATTCCTGATGACGCAGAGCGAGCTCGATTGGTTCTATGGCGGTGGCGCGGGCGCGTTTTGGCCCGACCAGTGGCACCGGTTTTCCGCCCTGATCCCCGAAGACGAACGCCATGACATGATCGGCGCCTACCACCGGCGGCTGTTTTCCGGCGATATCGCATCCGAGACGCGCCATGCGCGCGCATGGGCTGCGTGGGAAAATTCGCTGGCCTCGATGGCGCATGACGGCCGCACGGGCGACGCGCCGGGCGAATATGCCCGCGCCTTTTCCCGGCTGGAGAATCATTACTTCACCCATCGTGGCTGGCTGGAACAAGACGGCCAGATCCTGATCGACATGCCCAAGATCGCCCATGTCCCCGCAACGGTGGTCCAAGGCCGCTACGACATGATCTGCCCGCCCCGCTCGGCATGGAAGCTGTGCGAGCTATGGCCCAATTCGGAATTGCGGATGGTGTCCAACGCAGGCCACGCCCTGTCCGAGCCGGGGATCACGGCGGAACTGGTGCGGGCGATGCGAAGGTTGGCTCGGGAGTTGCGGTGAGGGAGCGGTCAGCCGCGCCACCGGCCTTTCAAAATCAAGTCTACATCCTTGCCGCGATCCAAATCCGCAACAGAATCGGGCGTGTGAAACCTGTGGCGCCGACACAGCGTCCATAAGTCTGTTCCGGTTTTCTTTGCCTGCGCAATCTCTGCTAAAGCGCGCCGTTCAGCATCTGCCGCTGCGCGCAGACATTCTGGAGAGTCCACGAACGCCGCGAGATCAGCGCCGATCCTCCCGTCTCCGCCCTGCGATGACGTGTCCGTATAGGCCCGCAATGCGCGGGCGACAGCATCGGCTTGCAGCGAATGCATAAACACGTGCTCCGGGCCTTTTGCGACCATCCGACGGATCGCTGCGTGATCCTCCGTTTTGCGTTGAGCGGCAGCACGGGCGTCTCTTCGGCGCTGCAATTCCTTCATCCGGGCCGCGCGTTGTGTGGCGGCGTCGCGGACCTGTGCCAACAGTTGGTCACGCTCCTTACGCAGGCGCGCGATATCGGGCAGCGGCTGGGGCCACGGGACCCGTCCCGAGGTGGGGCGCATGGCACGCACCCTCTCAAGCACGTCACGCTCTACCGACACGAGCTCAGCTTCGCATTCTGTGCGGTGTTGACGGTGCCTCGGAGCCGCCGCTCGGCGCCGTTCAAGTGAAGCGCGTGCCCGAGCGATATGAGTGGTCACCGGGTAGGAGGTTGGCGAAAGTCCGGGATAATGGCGCTCGGCCCATCCCGCCGGGTTCGCGTCAAAAGCCGCGAGCCGGGCTTCGAGCTCTGGCGTGTCTCGCTCATACCATACTTCAGCTTCGAGAGCGGCGCGCAGCTTCTCTTGCGCACCGCGGATGCGCGCGGCAAGCGCTTTGGGGATGTCGGGACGGCCTGTATCAGTCATGGCCACACGATCCCGCCGCCCCCAAGGCCCGACGAAAGGAAGAGGCCCGATCAAGCCGCCTCGCCGCACATCCTATGGAAATCATGCCGAAGATTTTAACCATGCCGCCCTCTCCTGCTTAGGCCGAACGGGACCATAGCCACCTGCACTTCGCAAGCCCCCACCCTTCCCGCTTGCCATCCCCCCTCAACCGGCGTATATGGCGGCTCAACAGCGGCGCTTCGGTCTCCACCCCCGAAGCTCCACCGGACAAGTGTGACGGGCCGCGTGCCCGTTTTTTTGTGTCCGCAGTTCCGGTCGGACACGCTCGTTACCCCCGCGCCCTTCATGGCCGCGTGGCGACCGCTTCGACACAAGGACACCGCATGACCGACATGATCGCGAAGACCCAGATCGACCGCCGCATGGCCGAGGTGATCCGTCCCGTCGTCGAGGGGATGGGCTTTGAGCTGGTGCGTGTGCGCCTGATGTCCGGCAAGACCAAGACGCTGCAGATCATGGCCGAAAAGCCCGAAGGCGGGATCGAGGTCGATGAATGCGGCGAGATTTCCACCGCCGTTTCCGCGACGCTGGATGTCGAAGACCCGGTAGAGGACCCCTATACGCTGGAAGTGTCCTCCCCCGGTATCGACCGCCCGCTGACGCGGCTGAAGGATTTTGAGGTCTGGGCCGGTTACGAGGCCAAGATCGAGACCACCGAGACGATCGAAGGCCGCCGCCGCTTCAAGGGTGAGCTGGCGGGCGTCGAAGGCTCGGAAGTGCTGATCACCATCGAGGAAGGCACGATTGGCCTGCAATTCGACTGGCTCAGCGATGCCAAACTTGTCCTGACGGACGACCTGATCCGCGATGTCCTGCGCAGTCGCAAGGATGCCGGCGAGGTCGACCAGACCCAATTCGACCAGATTGAAACCATCATTGATGGTGAAGAGGAGACCTAAGCAATGGCAATCACCTCCGCGAACCAGCTGGAGCTTCTGCAGACGGCCGAGGCCGTCGCGCGCGAGAAGATGATCGACCCCGGTCTGGTCGTCGACGCGATGGAAGAATCCCTCGCCCGCGCCGCGAAGTCTCGCTATGGCGCCGAAATGGACATCCGCGTCGCGATTGACCGCAAGACCGGTCGCGCGACCTTTACCCGTGTGCGCACGGTGGTCGAGGATGACGCCGTCGAGAATTATCAGGCCGAACTGACCGTCGCGCAGGCGAAGCAGTATCTGCCCGAGCCCAAGATCGGTGACGAGATCTCGGATGAGGTTCCGCCCGTGGAAATGGGCCGAATCGCCGCGCAGAGCGCCAAGCAGGTGATCTTGCAGAAGGTCCGCGAAGCCGAGCGTGACCGCCAATACGAAGAATTCCGCGACCGCGCCGGCACGATCATCAACGGGCTGGTCAAGCGCGAGGAATACGGCAATATCATCGTCGATATCGGCCGTGGCGAAGGCATCCTGCGCCGCAACGAGAAGATCGGCCGCGAAAGCTACCGCCCCAACGACCGCATTCGCTGCTACATCAAGGATGTGCGCCGCGAGGTCCGCGGGCCGCAGATCTTCCTCAGCCGCACCTCGCCGGAATTCATGTCCGAGCTGTTCAAGATGGAAGTGCCCGAGATCTACGACGGCATCATCGAGATCAAGGCCGTGGCCCGTGACCCCGGTTCGCGCGCGAAGATCGCCGTGATTTCCTATGACAGCTCGATCGATCCGGTCGGCGCCTGTGTGGGTATGCGCGGCAGCCGCGTTCAGGCCGTGGTCAACGAGCTTCAGGGCGAGAAGATCGACATCATTCCGTGGAATGAGGATCAGCCGACCTTCCTTGTGAACGCATTGCAGCCGGCCGAAGTGTCGAAAGTGGTGCTGGACGAGGAAGCCGAGCGGATTGAGGTCGTGGTCCCCGATGAGCAGCTGTCGCTGGCGATTGGCCGTCGCGGTCAGAACGTGCGTCTGGCCAGCCAGCTGACCGGGCTCGACATCGACATCATGACCGAGGAAGAAGAAAGCGCCCGCCGTCAGGCCGAATTCGAGCAGCGCACGCAGCTGTTCATGGATGCGCTCGATCTGGACGAATTCTTTGCCCAGCTTCTGGTGTCCGAAGGCTTCACCAACCTCGAAGAGGTGGCCTATGTGGAGCAGGACGAACTGCTGGTCATCGACGGTGTCGACAGCAGCACCGCCGAAGAATTGCAGGCCCGTGCCCGCGACCATATCGAAGCGATCAACAACAAGGCGCTGGAACATGCTCGTGAACTGGGTGTGGAGCAGTCGCTCATTGACTTCGAGGGTCTGACACCCCAGATGGTGGAAGCACTTGCCGAAGACGGCGTGAAGACGCTGGAAGATTTCGCCACCTGCGCCGACTGGGAACTTGCCGGCGGCTGGACGACGGCGAATGGCGAGCGTGTCAAGGATGACGGTGTGCTGGAGAAATTCGAGGTGTCCCTCGAAGAAGCCCAGACGATGGTTATGACGGCCCGCATCCAGTTGGGCTGGGTCGATCCCGCCGAATTGGAAAGCGACGACGACGCCGAAGGCGACGACGAAACCGGAACCGCCGAAGGTGATGCCGAGGAGGCAGAAGCCTGAAACGGGGGACCCGGAGGACAACCGCATGAGCCGAGGTGGTCGTGACAAGGCCCGAGAAGACGGACCCGAGCGTCGGTGCATCGCCACCGGCGACTCGGCCCCGGCGCAAGGTCTGATCCGTTTCGTGATCGGACCTGACGCCACCGTGGTGCCGGATCTTGCCGGCAAGTTGCCCGGACGCGGCATCTGGGTTACGTCCCAGACCGCCGCATTGGAGAAAGCCGTGCAGAAGCGGCTTTTTTCACGGGCTGCACGGGCACAGGTGATCGTGCCCGACGATTTACCCGGCCTCGTCGAGGCCGGTCTGACCCGCCGCGTGATCGATCTGATCTCGCTGGCTCGGAAGGCCGGTTACGCCGTGGCGGGCTATGAAAAGGTTAAAGGTTGGCTCCTCACCGGGGAGGCGACCGTCCTCGTCCAGGCCAGCGATGGCTCTGAGCGCGGAAAATCGAAGTTGAAGCCACCTGTCCTGCACAATGGGCAAACCGGCAAATTCCTGGGGATGTTGAGTGCTCAGGAATTGGGTTTGGCTTTCGGGCGGGAACATGTGATACACGCCGCGCTTGCCGCTGGCGGACTCACAAGGCGTGTTGTAGAAGACGCCGCGAGGCTAAAGGGCCTGCGCGAGATGGACGGGGAAAACGCCCCGGAAAGGACGAAAGGTTCGCATGAGCGATAATGACGGCAAGAAAACCCTTGGCCTGCGGGGCGGTCCCCGTTCCGGGCAGGTAAAGCAGAGTTTCAGCCACGGACGCACCAAGAATGTCGTGGTCGAGACAAAGCGCAAGCGTGTCGTCGTTCCCAAGGCCGGAGCCCAGAATAAGGGTGGTGCCGCCGGGGGTGATCCTTCACGCCGTCCGGCCGGTATTTCCGACGCGGAGATGGAACGGCGCCTGAGAGCCCTTGCGGCTGCTAAGGCACGCGAGGCCGATGACGCCGCGCAGCGCGAGGCCGAGGAAAAAGCACGCGAGGCGCAGCGAGAAGCGCGCCGCGCCGAAATCGAAGCCAAGGACCGCGAGGACCGCGAGCGCGTAGAAGCGCTCAAGGCCAAGGCCGAGGCAGATGAGCGCGCCAAGCGTGAAGCCGAGGACGCTGCCAAGCGTGAGCGCGCCGAACGCAACAAGCCTGCGCCCGCAGCACCGACCCCGGCCGATGCCGAGGCCGCTGAAGCGGCTGCGCAGACGCGCGGCAAGGTCGTCAAAGGCAAAACCGAGCGCGAGCGCGACAATGATCGTCGTGACACCCGCGCAAAGGATCGCACCGACAACCGCCGGTCCGGCAAGCTGACACTGAACCAGGCGCTTTCGGGCGGCGAAGGTGGTCGTCAGCGGTCGATGGCCGCGATGAAGCGCAAGCAAGAGCGCGCTCGTCAGAAAGCCATGGGCGGCGTCGAATCCCGCGAGAAGGTCGTCCGTGACGTCCAGCTTCCCGAGACCATCATGGTTCAGGAACTGGCGAACCGTATGGCCGAACGTGTGGCCGACGTGGTCAAGTCGCTGATGCAAAGTGGCATCATGGCGACGCAGAATCAGTCGATCGATGCCGATACTGCCGAACTCATCATCGAGGAATTCGGCCATAAGGTGGTCCGCGTGTCGGATGCCGATGTGGAGCAGGTCATCGACATGGTCGAAGACAAAGCTCAGGATCTGAAATCCCGCCCGCCGGTGATCACGATCATGGGTCACGTCGACCACGGCAAGACCTCGTTGCTGGACGCAATCCGCAACGCGAAAGTTGTGGCAGGCGAGGCCGGTGGCATCACCCAGCATATCGGCGCCTATCAGGTCACGACCGAAAGCGGCGCTGTGCTGAGCTTCCTCGACACGCCCGGCCACGCGGCCTTCACCTCCATGCGGGCCCGTGGCGCGCAGGTGACGGATATCGTGGTTCTGGTGGTGGCAGCAGATGATGCGGTCATGCCGCAGACCATCGAAGCCATCCATCACGCCAAGGCAGCCGGTGTGCCGATGATCGTGGCGATCAACAAATGCG
Organism: Marinobacter sp.; assembly: GCA_040119125.1. Taxonomy (GTDB): domain Bacteria; phylum Pseudomonadota; class Alphaproteobacteria; order Rhodobacterales; family Rhodobacteraceae; genus Pacificitalea. Next base: position 336,938 of record JBEDTR010000001.1, on the reverse strand, counting down.
ACAAGCCTTCGGCCAATCCCGACAAGGTGCGGACCGATCTGCTGCAGCATGAAGTGATCGTCGAGAAGATGTCCGGCGACGTGCAGGATGTCGAAGTCTCCGCCATCACTGGCAAAGGGCTCGACGAACTGCTGGAAAGCATCGCGCTGCAATCCGAGATCCTCGAATTGAAAGCCAACCCCGACCGCGCCGCCCAAGGCGCCGTGATCGAGGCGAAGCTGGATGTGGGTCGCGGTCCCGTGGCCACGGTTCTGGTGCAAAACGGCACCCTGCGTCGCGGCGACATCTTTGTCGTCGGCGAACAGTGGGGCAAAGTGCGCGCGCTGATCGACGACAAGGGTGACCGCGTCGAAGAAGCCGGACCTTCGGTTCCGGTCGAGGTGCTCGGCATCAACGGCACGCCTGAGGCTGGCGACGTTCTGAACGTCGTCGAAACCGAAGCGCAGGCCCGCGAAATCGCTGAATACCGCGAGCACGCCGCCAAGAACAAACGCGCCGCTGCCGGTGCTGCGACGACGCTCGATCAGCTGCTGGCGAAAGCCAAAGCCGATGAAAGCGTGGCCGAGCTTCCGATCCTGATGAAAGCCGACGTGCAGGGCTCTGCCGAGGCGATCGTTCAGGCGATGGAAAAGATCGGCAACGACGAGGTGCGGGTCCGCGTGCTCCATTACGGGGTGGGTGCGATCACCGAATCCGATATCGGCCTGGCCGAAGCATCGAACGCACCGGTCATCGGCTTTAACGTGCGGGCCAATGCGCCGGCCCGTGCCGCCGCCAACCAGAAGGGCGTGGAGATCCGCTACTATTCGGTGATCTACGACCTCGTGGACGACGTGAAAGCCGCAGCCTCTGGCCTGCTGTCGAACGAAATCCGCGAGAACTTCATCGGCTACGCGCAGATCAAGGAGGTCTTCAAGGTCTCCAACGTCGGCAAGGTCGCTGGCTGTCTGGTTACCGAAGGCATCGCCCGCCGCTCGGCTGGTGTGCGTCTGCTGCGCGACAACGTGGTGATCCACGAAGGCACGCTGAAGACGCTCAAGCGCTTCAAGGACGAAGTGTCCGAAGTGCAGTCGGGTCAGGAATGCGGCATGGCGTTCGAGAACCACGAAGATGTCCGCCCCGGCGACGTCATCGAGATCTTCGAGCGTGAGGAAGTCGAGCGCTCGCTCAAGTGATCGGACCGCGATCCACCAGTGAAATCAAAACGCCCGCCCTTCTGGAGCGGGCGTTTTGCTGAGGGGCACATCACATCTACCGCGAGCGGTTTGCGATCCGGGCCCGTCACGCTTACCTTCCCCGCATGATCCGCCACCGCGCTGCAAAGGGTTTCCTCATGGCCGCGACCGACAGTTCCGCAACCTCCACCCTGCCCCCGCTCACGCTGCAATTGGCCGCGCCGCGCGGCTTTTGCGCCGGTGTGGACCGAGCGATCAAGATCGTGGAAATGGCGCTCGAGAAATGGGGCGCGCCGGTCTATGTGCGCCATGAGATCGTGCACAACAAATTCGTCGTCGACGGGCTGCGCGACAAGGGCGCGGTGTTTGTCGAGGAATTGGACGACTGCCCCCCGGATCGCCCGGTGATCTTTTCCGCCCATGGCGTGCCGAAAGCCGTCCCCGCGGAGGCCGCGGCGCGCGAGATGGTCTATGTCGACGCCACTTGCCCGCTGGTGTCCAAGGTCCATATCGAGGCCGAGCGCCACGCGGAAAACGGGCTTCAGATCATTATGATCGGCCATGCCGGTCACCCGGAAACCATCGGCACGATGGGTCAGCTCCCAGCCGGCGAAGTGCTGTTGGTGGAAACCCCCGATGATGTTGGCGGGCTGGATGTGCGGGACCCGGAGCGGCTGGCTTTTGTCACTCAGACCACCCTGTCTGTGGACGACACCGCCGACATGGTCGCGGCCCTGCGCGCGCGGTTCCCGGCCATTGTCGGCCCCCATAAAGAAGACATCTGCTACGCCACCACCAACCGGCAGGAAGCGGTGAAGGCGATTGCGCCGGGCATTGACGCGCTGCTGGTGATCGGCGCGCCGAATTCGTCCAACTCCCGCCGCTTGGTCGAGGTGGGCCGCCGCGCAGGCTGTGCCTATGCGCAACTGGTGCAGCGGGCCGATGATATCGATTGGCGGGCGCTGGCGGGGATCGGATCGGTCGGGATCACCGCCGGGGCGTCGGCCCCGGAGCAATTGGTGAACGAGGTGATCGACGCCTTTCGCGCCCGCTACGCCGTGACCGTCAATCTGGTTGAAACGGCGCAGGAGCGGGTGGAATTCAAGGTGCCACGGGTGTTGCGCGAACCGGCGTAATTGCCGCCCCTCCCGTTAGCCTACCTCGATCAGTCAACCCCGCGCAGGCCTCAAGCCCTGCGCCGGTCTCAGCGGTTGCGCCAGCGGCTGAACCAGCCGCGCCGCGCGGGAACCGAAGCGAAATCGTCGGGCTCGGCGCGGCTGGCGCGGAAGCGCCGCCAGCGCACCCGGATCGCCCAGATGGCTGCGAACAGCACGATCAGGAAGATGATGTTGAACCACGGGATCAGCGTCACCTCGGGGCTGTCGACTGCGCGCACCGACACGGCATTCGGGTAGATCGACAGCAATTCACTACGCCACCCGTAATGACGCAGCGCGACCCAATCCGTCGCAGCGCGGGTGGAGCGCAGATCGGCGGCTTCGGCTTGAAGTGTCGCGGTGTCGAACTTGAAATACGGCGGCCAGCCCCAGCCGGTGTCTTCGTTACGGTAGACATTGGGTTTGCCGTTCGCACCGACCGTCTGGATGAAGAACACATCGCGATTGGCGTTTGCGCCGGCGGACCCATTGTCGGAGCCGGACCAGAAGATCGAATTCGACCCGTAATCGATCCGCTTCTCATAAGTGTCGGAAATCCGCACGATATCGGTCTGTGGCAGGGTGTAATGCAGGAACGCGGCCACCAGCACGGCGAGAATGATCCAGAAAATCCATTTGACGTAGGTCACGGTCGCGCTCCTCTCAGGCCGGGTTGGCGCTGCTTACGACCCCGCACAGCGGTTGTCGATGCGAAGCCGCGCCTAGCGGGTCCAGCGCACGGCGGTCAGGTCGTTGGCTTGCGTGGGCGCATTCTGCCACAGCCCCTCCAGCCGGGCATCCGCCACGCCGGTCTTGGCCAGTTGAAACAGCCATGCGTTGACATGATCGCGGGCGATGCGCTGCTGTGCCTCTCCCAGCAGCGCGGCGCGGGCGTCGGGATCGGCAGTCGTGGCGAGGCTGGACATGATGCGGCGGAATTCGGGGCTGTCATAGCCGAAATAGTAATCCTCGCGCCCGTAGATGCCGATATCCATAGGCTCGGTATGGCTGATGACGGTCAGGTCGTAATCATGCCCCTTGAACACCTGCTCCAGCCACTGCGCCCATTCCAGATTGGTGATTTCGGTCTCGATCCCGATGTCGCGCAGCTGGGCGGCGATGATCTCACCGCCGCGCCGGGCATAGCTGGGCGGCGGCAGCATCAGGCGCAGGGTCAGCGGCCCGACACCCGCCACCTCCAGCAGCGCGCGGGCGGCATCGGGATCAAAGGGGGTCAGCCCGGTCAGATCGACATAGGCCGGATGATGCGGCGCGAAATGGCTGCCGATCGGAGTGCCATAGCCGAACATCGCGCCATCGATGATATCGGCGCGGTTGAGGCCTCGGGCGATGGCCTCGCGCACCTTCGGTTCCGCCAGCGGGCCGGACTGGTTGTTCATCGCCAGCAGCGTTTCGCCCTCGGTCGTGCCGACGATCACATTGAACCGGGGATCGGCGTCGAATTGCGCCAGCGTCTCGGGCGCGGGAAAGTTCGGGAAGGCGTCAAGGTCACCGGCCATCATCGCGGCATAGGCGGCGTTCGGGTCCGAGACGAAGCGGAAGGTCGCCCGCGCCAGTGCCGGAGCTGCGCCCCAATAGCCGTCATAGCGGGCCAGTTCGACCCGGTCGCCCTCCACCCGGTCCACAAAACGGAACGGTCCGGTGCCAACCGGCGCGGTGGCGTTGGTGTCAGCGCTTTCCGGTGCGACGATCACCGCATCCCCCCATGCAAGGTTGAAGGGCAGGTTGCCGTCGGGCGCGGTGAGGGTGATCGAGACTGTCGTCGGCGCCTCCGCCGTGACGCTGTCGATCCCGGCGAAGAGGGTTTTTTGCGCGTTGAGGCTGTCCTCCGCGCGGGCCCGGTTCAGGCTGAACACCACGTCTTGGGCATCGAAGCCGGTGCCATCATGGAAGGTGACGCCCTCGCGCAGGGTGAAGCGATAGGTGAGCCCGTCGCCCGACACCTCCCATGCGGAGGCCAGACCCGGCAGCACCGCGCCATCGGGGCCGATGCGGGTCAGCCCCTCGAACAGGTTGGCATAGACGACCTCATCCACCGCCGCCGCTGCGCTGGCGGTGGGGTCGAGGGTCGGCGGCTCCAGCACCATGCCAAGGCGGATCGCGTCGTCCTGCGCCCGGACCGGCGCGGCCCCAAGCAAGCTGGTCCCAAGCAGGGCCGCAAGGGCAACGAAAGCAGCGATGGGACGAGGCGGGGAGAGGCGAATGCGCATGATCGGGGGCCTTGGGCAGGGAAACGGTCGGGGCACAGTCAAGACCGCAGGCTTCCCCAAAGGCAACCCTTAATGCCCCCGACGGCTGCCGGGGGCCCAGCGGCGCGGCATGCGTATTTGGTGCAAAACGTCACAAGCGCGCGCGCGCGCGGGGGTCTGCTGCGACGTTGCGCGCATGCGCGCCCTGCCCCCTGTGCAGCGGCGGCATGACGGTGTACACCGCCCCCGCATTTGCCGGAGGAACCCAGATGAGCGCCAGCGCCCCGACACCCGCCCGCAGGCCCACGCCGCAGGACATCACCGCGCGCAAAGGCGGCACACCGCTGGTTTGCCTGACCGCCTATACCACGCCGGTGGCCGAGCTGGTCGATCCGCATTGCGATCTGGTTTTAGTGGGCGACAGCGTCGGCATGGTGCTGCATGGCCTGCCCTCGACCCTCGGCGTGACGATGGAGATGATGATCCTGCATGCGCAGGCAGTCGCGCGGGGACTGACCCGCGCGATGATGGTCGTCGACATGCCATTTGGCAGTTACGAGGCCGGGCCGGAGGTGGCTTTTGCCAATGCCGCGCGGCTGATGGCGGACACCGGCTGCGCGGCGGTGAAGCTGGAAGGCGGGGTCGACATGGCCCCGACGATCCGGTTCCTGACCCGGCGCGGTATTCCGGTGATGGCCCATGTCGGGCTGACCCCACAGGCGGTCAATACGCTAGGCGGCTATAAGGTGCAGGGCCGGGGGGATGCGGGCGACGCGGTTCTAGCCGATGCGCAGGCCACGGCCGAGGCAGGGGCGTTTTCCGTGGTTCTGGAAAAGCTGCCCGCCAGCCTTGCCACGCGGATCACCCAAGATATCGCTGTGCCGACTGTGGCCATCGGCGGCTCGGCCGATTGCGACGGGCAGATTCTGGTGGTCGACGACATGCTAGGGCTGTTCACGGCGTTCAAACCGAAATTCGCCAAGCGCTATGCGGAACTGGGCGCAGAGGCCGATCGCGCCATTGCCGCCTATGCCGAGGAGGTCCGCGCCCGCACCTTCCCCGCCGCCGAGCATCTGTTCGGCGACGGGTGAGCGGGATAGATCAGGGCCGCAGCCGCCAGCCGGTGCGGAAAATCCACCAGATCGCGGTGAGGCAGGCCATCAGGAAGATCGAGATCGCCGCGATTGACACCGCCACCGGCACATCGGCCACCCCGAAGAACGCCCAGCGAAAGCCGCTGACGAGGTAGAGCACCGGGTTCAGCCGGGCTACTGCCTGCCATGCCTCGGGCAGCATCGAGACCGAGTAGAACGAGCCGCCCAGAAACACGAGCGGCGTGATGACCAGCAGCGGCACCAGTTGCAGCTGCTCGAAATTGCGCGCCCAGATGCCGATGATGAAGCCCAGCAGCGCAAAGCTGACCGCTGTCATCAGCAGGAATGCGATCATCCAGAACGGATGCAGGATTTGCAGATCCACAAAGAACGTCGATGTCGCAAGGATGATCAGCGCGATCATCACCGCCTTGGTCGCCGCCGCGCCGACATAGCCCAGCACGATTTCATAAAAGGAAATCGGCGCGGACAGCAGCTCATAGACCGTGCCGATGAATTTCGGGAAATAGATCCCGAAGGAGGCGTTGGTCACGGCCTGCTGCAACAGCGTCAGCATCATCAGGCCGGGCACGATGAATGCGCCGTAGGACACGCCCTCGACCGACTGGATCCGTCCGCCGATGGCCGCGCCGAACACCACGAAATAAAGCACGGTCGACAGCACCGGCGAGATCACCGATTGCATCAGCGTGCGGAAGGTGCGCGCCATCTCGAAGCGATAGATCGCTAGGACAGATTGCCAGTTCATGCCGCGTCTCCCTTGGTCGCAGTGGTGACATCCGGTTCATCGCGCTGTTCGACCAGCGACAAAAACACCTCCTCCAACGAGCTTTGCCGGGTGGAGAGGTCGCGCAGCACCAGACCGGTCTGCCCCAGCGCCGCGATCAGCCGGGTGATGCCGGTGCGTTCGGCCTGTGTGTCGTAAGTATAGGTCAGGGTGGTGCCATCCTCGGACAGCGCAAGCTCGAACCCGTCGAGTGTGTCGGGGAGCGCGGTCACCGGCTCCTGCAATTCCAGCAGCAACTGCTTGCGCCCCAACTCCTTCATCAATTCGGCCTTGCTTTCGACCAGCAAAAGCTTGCCGTCATCAATGACGCCGATGCGGTCGGCCATTTCCTCGGCCTCCTCGATGTAATGGGTCGTCAGGATGATGGTGACGCCATCTGCGCGCAGCTGGCGCACCAGATCCCACATTTCACGGCGCAGGGTGACATCGACGCCAGCGGTGGGCTCATCAAGAAACAGCACGCGCGGCTCATGCGACAGCGCCTTGGCGATCAGCACCCGGCGCTTCATCCCGCCCGACAACTCCTTGGTGCGGCTGTTGCGTTTTTCCCAAAGCGACAGCGCGCGCAGCACCTTCTCGATATGGGCGTCGTCGCGTTTCTTGCCGAACAGGCCGCGTGACAGGCGCACGGTGTCGATGACCTTCTCGAAGGGCTCGATGGTGATTTCCTGCGGCACCAGCCCGATCAGCGACCGCGCGGCGCGGTAATCCCGCATGATATCGTGACCGCCCACCGTGACGCTGCCCTCTGACGGGGTCACCAGCCCGCAGATGATGGAAATCAGCGTTGTCTTGCCCGCGCCATTCGGGCCGAGCAGCGCGAGGATCTCGCCCTCCTCAATGGAAAGCGTCACGCCTTTGAGCGCCTGAAACCCGCCATCATAGGTTTTTGTCAGGTTGCGGATGTCGATCATGCCGGTCATGGGCCGCCTTTTGGATTAGTGTCCCGGAGCCGCCGCAAGACGGGTCGCGAAGATGTCTGCACACGAACACCCGCTGCCCGACGCGGTCAACCCCGCCATGATAAGGCCGCAAAGTTTAGAATGGTTCCAAATCTTGACCATTGCCCTGCGAGAGCGCATATAGGCTGCAACCGAAAGGGGGTTTCCCGATGTTCATCCAGACCGAATCCACGCCGAACCCGGCGACGCTGAAATTCCTGCCGGGCCAGTCCGTGCTGGAGGTTGGCACCGCCGACTTCCCCAGCGCCGATAGTGCCGCCACCTCGCCGCTGGCGAGCCGCCTGTTTGCCGTCGAAGGCGTGACCGGGGTGTTCCTTGGCCATGACTTCGTCACCGTGACCAAGGCCGAAGGTGTCGAGTGGGATCATGTGAAGCCTGCCCTGCTGGGCGCGATCATGGAGCATGTCCAGTCCGGCGCGCCCGCAATCGCAACCGAAGGCGCGGCACCCGCGGGGGGTCATGCCGATCACCATGACGGCGAAGACGCGGAAATCGTGGACCAGATCAAATCGCTGCTCGACAGCCGGGTCCGCCCGGCCGTGGCACAGGATGGCGGCGACATCACGTTCCACGGGTTCGAACGCGGCGTGGTTTACCTGCATATGCAGGGGGCCTGCGCGGGCTGCCCATCGTCCACCCTGACCCTGAAAATGGGGATCGAAAACCTGCTGCGCCATTACATCCCGGAAGTGACCGAGGTGCGGCCGGTCGCGGTCTGAGGCGTCGCATGAGCGTAACGATCCTGTCTTTCGATACATCGGCCGCGCATTGCGCGGCCGCTTTGCTGTCCGGTGACACCCTGCTGGGCGCGCGGCTGGAGCCGATGAAACGCGGTCAGGCCGAAGCCATCGTCCCGATGATCGAGGCGCTGCTGGCCGACGCCGGGATGACCCCGCGCGATCTGGGCGCCATCGGCTGCGGCACCGGCCCCGGCAATTTCACCGGCATCCGCATTTCGGTCGCTTTGGCGCGGGGCATGGCCCTGTCGCTGGGTGTGCCCGCCATCGGCGTGTCGCAGTTCGATCTGCTGGCCCCGGCACGGGGCGCGGCGCTGATCACCCTGCCCGCCCCGCGTGACATGGCCTATGCGCAGGTGATGGATGCAGGCCGCCCGGTGGAAGCGCCGGAACTCATCGACCCCGCCCTATGGGACGGCCCGATGCGCGCGGGTCGTGTGATCGGCCACCGCGCGCTGGAGATCGCCGAGCGGCTAAGCGCGGATGGGCAGGACGCGGCGGTGGACGATCCCGCCCCGGCCATCGCGCGTATAGCCGCCGAGCGACTCGCACGCGGGGTGGCCCTGCCCCGCCCGGCCCCGCATTATGTGCGCGCCGCCGATGCCGCACCGCCCTCGGACCCGCCGCCGGTGATCCTGCCATGAGCCCTGCCCTGCGCCAGCCCGTCGCGACGCCGCGCCGATGACCCGATCCGAGCCTCGGGCCGGGGCGCTGGCGCGCCTGCATGCTGCCTGTTTCACCGTGCCGCGCCCGTGGAGCGCCGAGGAAATCGATCAGGTGCTCGACATTGCGGGCACCTTCGTCATCGGGGATGGCCGCGGCTTTGCCATCGGGCGGGCCATCGCGGGGGAGGCTGAGCTGCTGACCATCGCGGTGGATGCAGCCCTGCGCGGTCAGGGGCGCGGCGCGCAGCTTGTTGAGCGGTTCGAGGCCGAAGCCCTCCGCCGGGCAGCCGACTGTGCATTTCTGGAAGTGACCGCCGACAACCATGCGGCGCTGGCGCTCTATCGCCGGGCCGGGTGGCGGCAGGTGGGGCGGCGACCGAATTATTACCGCGCGCCGGATGGCGGTCGGCTGGACGCGCTGATCTGGCGGCGCAATTTCGCTGCCTGTAAAACCGGCGCGCAGCCCTGAGTGCCGCCGCGTTTCCGCGTGCAGTTTCGACCGAAAGGTAAAATTCGGGTTGACCGTGTTTTGGCCCTGCGTCCTTATTCAGCTATGATCCTGCAAGAGATCACCCAGATCCGGGGCGCGCGGCGCTCATGCCTGACGCGGCCCCCTGTCACTTCAACGGGAGACACTCCATGACCCTGATGCGGACCTTTCTCGGCGCTTCTGCCGGGCTTGCCCTGACTGCGGGCGCGCTCGCAGCCGAACCAGCGCTGATCTATGATCTTGGCGGCAAATACGACAAGTCGTTCAACGAATCCGCCTTTAACGGGGCGCAGCGCTGGGCGGATGAGACCGGCGAGAAGTTTCTCGAGATCGAACTGAGCTCGGAAGCGCAGCGTGAGCAGGCCCTGCGCCGCTTTGCCGAAGCGGGCGCGAACCCGATCATCACCACCGGTTTCGCCATGTCCTCGCCTATCGAAGGCGTCGCGCCGGATTATCCCGAGACCACTTTCGTCACCATCGACGGCTATGTCGATGCGCCGAACGTGCTGACCATCGGTTTTTCCGAGCATGAAGGCTCCTACCTTGTCGGCATGCTGGCGGCGATGGCCTCCGAATCCGACACGGTCGGCTTTATCGGCGGCATGGATGTGCCCCTGATCCGCAAATTCGCCTGCGGCTATGCCCAAGGCGTGAAAGCGGTCAGCCCCGAGGCCACTGTGATTTCCAACATGACCGGCACCGATCCGTCGGCATGGAACGACCCGGTCAAAGGGTCTGAGCTGACCAAGGCGCAGATCAGCCAAGGCGCGGATGTGATCTTTGCCGCCGCTGGCGGCACTGGCGTGGGCGTTCTGCAAACCGCCGCGGATGAGGACATTCTGTCGATCGGCGTGGACAGCAACCAAAACCACCTGCACCCCGGCAAGGTTCTGACCTCGATGCTCAAGCGCGTCGATGTGGCCGTCTATGACATCCTGCAGGCCGGCGGCGCCGAAGGTGGCATCGAAACCATGGCGCTGGAAGACGACGGCGTGGGCTATGCGCTGGACGACAACAACCGCGAACTCATCACCGAAGAGATGACCACCGCGGTCGAAGAGGCCAAGCAGCAGATCATCGCGGGCGAGGTCGAGGTGCATGATTACACCTCTGATGACAGCTGCCCGTCGCTGACCTTCTGAGCATGACTGCAAACGAAACCCAGGGGCGGCCGGAGACGGCCGCCCCGGCCATCGAGCTGCGCGGCATCTCCAAGGCCTTTGGGCCGGTGCAGGCGAATAAGGACATCTCGATCAAGGTGGCGCCGGGCACGATCCACGGCATCATCGGCGAGAATGGCGCCGGGAAATCGACGCTGATGTCGATTCTCTACGGCTTCTACAAGGCGGATCGGGGCGAGATCCTGATCGGCGGCCAACCCACCACCATTCCTGACAGCCAAGCCGCGATTGCGGCGGGGATCGGCATGGTGTTCCAGCATTTCAAGCTGGTCGAGAATTTCACTGTGCTGGAGAACATCGTTCTGGGCGCGGAAGACGGCGCGCGGCTGACGCCGTCGCTCGCCAAGGCCCGCAAGGCGCTGACCGCGCTGGCCGAAGAATACGAATTGAACGTCGACCCCGACGCCTTGATCGAAGAGATCGGCGTGGGCGCGCAGCAGCGGGTGGAAATCCTCAAGGCGCTCTACCGCCGGGCCGATATTCTGATTTTGGACGAGCCGACCGGCGTGCTGACCCCGCCCGAGGCCGACCACCTGTTCCGCATCCTGCGCAACCTGCGCGAGGAAGGCAAAACCGTTATCCTCATCACCCATAAGCTGCGCGAAATCATGGATGTGACCGATACGGTCAGCGTCATGCGGCGCGGCGAGATGACCGCGACGGTCAAGACCGCCGAGACCTCGCCCGCCGAACTGGCGGAGCTGATGGTCGGGCGCAAGGTGCTGCTGCGGGTCGAAAAAGCCCCCGCCCAGCCCGGTCGCACCATTTTGGACGTGCGCGATCTGACCGTGACGGATGGCGATGGCGTGATCCGGCTGAAAGGCGTCAGTTTTGATGTGCGCGCGGGCGAGATCCTTGGCATCGCGGGCGTGGCGGGCAATGGCCAGTCGGAACTGTTGGAGGTGCTGGGCGGCATGCGCGAAGGTCAGGGCGAGGTCCGGCTGAACGACGCGCCGCTGCCGCTGTCCGGGCGCGGCTCTGACGCGCGCACCCGGCGGCAGGGCGGCATTGGCCATGTGCCCGAGGATCGCCACCGCGAGGGTCTGATCCTCGACTATGCCGCATGGGAAAACGTGGCGTTTGGCTATCAGGATGATCCGGCCTATGGCGCGGGTCCGTTCATGAACAACAAAGCGATCCGCGCCGATACCGAAGCCAAGATGAAGCGCTTTGACGTGCGCCCGCCGAACCCCGATCTGGCGGCCAAGAATTTCTCGGGCGGGAATCAGCAGAAGGTCGTTCTGGCGCGGGAAATCGAACGCTCGCCCGAACTTCTGCTGATCGGCCAGCCGACGCGCGGGGTCGATATCGGCGCAATCGAGTTCATCCACGAACAGATCGTCGCGCTGCGCGATGCGGGCAAGGCGATCTTGCTGGTGTCGGTCGAGTTGGAGGAAATCCTCGCCCTGTCGGACCGCATCGTGGTGATGTTCGACGGCCGCATCATGGGCGAGCGCGTCGCCGCCGCCACCGATGAACGCGAACTCGGCCTGTTGATGGCCGGGATGGAAAGCGCGCCCGCCGACAAACCCGTATGGCAGGCCGCCGAAGAACATCTGGACAAACACGGAGGATCCGCCTGATGGACGTGGTCCCAAAATGGGTGGACATGCTACTGGTCCCGTTGATCAGCCTGCTTATCGCCTTTGCGCTGTCGGGGCTGGTCATCGTCGCCATTGGCGAAGACCCGATCGCGGCGCTGAAACTGATGGTCACCGGGGCGCTCGGCTCGACCTATGGCTGGGGCTATACGCTCTATTACGCCACCAACTTCATCTTTACCGGTCTGGCGGTCGCCGTGGCGTTCCACGCGCGGCTGTTCAACATCGGCGGCGAAGGTCAGGCGACGCTGGGCGGACTGGGCGTGGCGTTGATCTGCCTCTATATTCCGTGGCCCCATTGGGCGCTGGCGCTGCCTGCGGCGATGATCGGCGCGGCGCTGTTCGGTGCCGCCTGGGCGTGGCTTCCGGGCGTGCTACAGGCCTATCGCGGCAGCCATATCGTGATCACGACGATCATGTTCAACTTCATCGCGGGCGGGCTGCTGAACTATCTGCTGGTCAATCACATGCGGCCGCCCGGCTCGATGGATCCGTCGACCGCGCGCTTCCCCGACGCCACGCATCTGCCGACCCTGCATGATGTTCTGGGTGTCTTTGGCATCGAGTTCTCCCGCGCGGCCCCGGCCAATATCTCGTTTCTGGTCGCGATTCTTGCCTGCGTCTTCGTCTGGGCGCTGATCTGGCGCACGCGGTTCGGCTATGAGCTGCGCGCCTATGGCCATTCCGAGCCTGCCGCCGTCTATGCCGGGATTTCGCCCAAGCGGATCGTGGTCTGGGCGATGCTGCTGTCCGGCGCGCTGGCGGGTATGATGGCGATCAACAACGTGATGGGCGAAGCCGAGCGTCTGGTGATGAACGCCGTCGAAGGCGCGGGCTTTATCGGGATCGCCGTGGCGCTGATGGGCCGCAATCATCCGCTGGGCGTGCTGCTGGCCGCGATCCTGTTCGGCTTCCTCTACCAAGGCGGCGCTGAGCTGGCACTGTGGACGTCGATCCCGCGCGAGTTGATCGTGGTCATTCAAGCGCTGGTGATCCTGCTGACCGGGGCACTGGACAATATGGTGCGGATGCCGATCGAGCGGTTCTACATCACCCGCCGCCTGAGACGGAGGGCATGATGGATTTCCTGACGATCATCCAGATCCTCGATTCCACCCTGCGTCTGGCGACGCCGCTGCTGCTGGCCTGTCTGGCAGGTCTGTTTTCCGAACGCGCCGGTGTCATCGACATCGGGCTGGAGGGCAAGATGCTGATCGCGGCGTTCACCTCGGCGGCGATTGCGGCGATAACCGGCTCGGTCTGGATTGGACTGCTGGCCGGGGTCGGGGCGTCGATCCTGCTGGCGCTGGTGCATGGGCTGGCCTCGATCACCTTCCGCGGCAATCAGTTGATTTCCGGCGTGGCGATCAACTTCCTCGCCTCCGGGCTGACGGTGCTGATCGCGCAGACATGGTTCAAGCAAGGGGGCCGCACGCCCTCCTTGATGGGCAATGCCCGGTTCGAGCAGATCCGCCTGCCTTTCGCGGATGAGATCATCGACATCCCCGTGCTGGGCCCGATCTATGCGGAGCTGTTGTCGGGGCATTCGATCCTAGTCTATGTCGGCCTGCTCTGCGTGCCGCTGACATGGTATGTGCTGTTTCGCACCCGGTTCGGGCTGCGCCTGCGCGCGGTGGGCGAAAACCCGGCGGCGGTTGATACTGCGGGCGTGTCCGTGGCGGGCATTCGTTATTCGGCGGTCATCATCGCAGGTGTCCTATGCGGGATTGCCGGGGCCTATCTGGCGACCGGGCTTCAGGCAGGTTTCGTCAAGGATATGACTGCCGGGCGCGGCTACATGGCGCTGGCGGCGCTGATTTTCGCGAAATGGCGGCCTTGGTATGCGCTCTACGCCACGCTGCTGTTCGGGCTGCTACAGGCGCTGGCGCTGCGCTATCAGAACATCGATCTGGGCGTGATCACGATCCCGGTGCAGTTCATGGACAGCCTGCCCTACATCCTGACCGTGGTGATCCTTGCCGGGTTTGTGGGCCGGGCGATCCCGCCGCGCGCCGGTGGCCAACCCTATGTGAAGGAACGCTAAGCACGTCCCTGCGCAAGACCGCTGCGCTGCGTTGGTGAGGCCTTCGCAGCGCGGCAAAATTCCCAAGGAAGCTGACGCAGGGGGATTGCCAATGCTGCGGCGCCGCGTTTAAGAGACCCCATGCAGATCTACCTCCCGATAGCCGAGGTCTCGGTCAACGCCTTTCTCCTCCTAGGGCTCGGGGGGCTCGTTGGATTGCTGTCGGGCATGTTCGGGGTTGGCGGCGGTTTTCTGATCACGCCGCTGCTGTTCTTTATCGGCATCCCCCCCACCGTGGCCGTCGCCACCGGCGCGAACCAGATTGTCGCATCCTCCTTTTCCGCAGTGCTGGCGCATCTGAAACGCAAGACCGTCGATCTGCGTATGGGGAGCGTCCTTCTGGCCGGGGGTCTGGTCGGGGCCGCCGCAGGTATCGCACTATTTAACTACTTGAAAACACTGGGTCAGGTCGATCTGCTGGTCACCCTGTTCTACGTCGTGTTTCTGGGCATCGTCGGCGCGCTGATGGCGGTCGAAAGCCTGCGCGCACTCCGCCGGGTCCGTGGCGCCAAAGGCCCGGTCCGCAAGCGCAAGCAGCGCAACTGGGTTCATACATGGCCGCTGAAGGTGAAGTTCCGCACCTCCGGGCTTTATATCTCGGCCATTCCGGTGCTGATGGTCGGCGCATCCGTGGGGGTGCTGGCCGCGATCATGGGCGTCGGGGGCGGCTTCATCATGGTGCCAGCGATGATCTACATCCTCGGAATGCCAACCAAGGTGGTTGTGGGCACGTCGCTGTTCCAGATCATCTTTGTCACCAGCTTCACCACCATCATGCATGCCACCACCAATTATGCCGTCGATATGGCATTGGCGGTTCTGCTGATCATCGGCGGGGTCATCGGGGCGCAGTTCGGCACGATGATCGGCTATAAATTGCGGGCCGAGCAATTGCGTCTGCTGCTGGCGCTGATCGTTTTGGGGGTCTGCATCAAGCTGGGGCTGGAACTGGTGTTGCAGCCGAGCGAGCTTTACTCCATCGCCGAACGGGGTCAGGGCTGATGCGCGCGCGCGGGATCGTTCTGCTGCTGGCGCTATGCATGCTGCCCTTTCGGCTGATGGCGCAGGAAGTCGTGGCAGATCTGTCGCAATACCGGGTGTCCATCGATGCACGGTTCGACGGCTCGCAGATCCTGATCTTTGGCGCGATCAAGCGTGACGGCTCGCCCGAAGCGGCGGAACCGGTCGATGTGGTGATTACCGTCGCTGGTCCGCCAGAGCTGATCACCGTGCGCCGCAAGGAACGGGTCGCCGGGATCTGGATCAACACGCGCTCTGTCGACATGACGCGCGTGCCGTCTTTCTACAAAATCGCGACCTCCGGGCCGCTGCCGCTGATCGTCAGTGACGAGACCGATCGCGAATACCGCATTTCGATCCCGCGCGCGGTGCAGGCCGAAGGCAGTGGCGCGGATTACGACGGTGTTTTCCCCGAAGCGCTGATCCGGATTCGCAGCAATAACGGCCTCTATGCCCTGCGCGAAAACGCGGTGCGTCTGCGCAGCGATACATTGTTCCGCGCCGAGATCGGCCTGCCTGCCAATCTGGTGGAAGGCGATTACACGACGCGCATTTTCCTGATGCGGGAAGGCGAGTTGATCGCGCGGTATGAGACCCAGATCGGTGTGCGCAAGGTCGGGCTAGAGCGGTTCCTCTATACGCTCGCCCATGAACAGGCGCTGATCTACGCGTTGGTCTCCTTGATTATCGCCATCTTCGCCGGCTGGAGCGCCAGCGCGCTATTCCGCTACGTCCGGGGCTGATATCGCGCGGGCTGGCGTGGAGCTGGCGGCAGCGGGCCTAGCCTGCTTCCGGCGTGTCGCTTTGCGTATCGAGGCTCAGCACGGGCGCGGCGGCCTGTTTCAGATCCTCCACCGATAGGGGCGCGGCAGGCCGGGCCAACCGATTGCGCATCACCCAATGCAGGCGATGTTCGGCGCGGGTGATCGCGACATAAGCCAACCGTTTCCACAATGGCTGCCCGGCCTCGGTCCGGCCCATTCGGGCAGCGGCCCAAAGATCGGGCGCGAAAACCTGCACCTCGGGCCATTGCGAGCCCTGCGCCTTATGGATCGTGACCGCCGCGCCGTGCAGGAACGTGGCCCCCATCCGCGCGGCATAGGGAATGAAGGGTTCTTCTTCGTCCGGCATCTCGATCTTGACGATAGACGCAGCCGAGAGTTCGGGCTCGGGCGCGCCGATGACATGCAGCCGCGAAAAGCCCGGTTTGCGTCCCGGCCCCAGATAGACGACCTGCGCGCCTTTGATGAGGCCGCGGGCCTCTAGGTCCAGCCGTTTCTTGCGGTGTTTCAGCGGCAATTCGATACCATCGCAGATCAGTGGCTCGCCGGGCAGCAGCGCATCGCCCGGCGCGCCGAAGGCCGCGCGGAAGGCATGGATCAGCCGGATGCGCGTGGCATTGCGCCAGACCAGCACGGGCGAGCGTGCCATCAGATCGGATTCGACCCGACCTGCCATGACCACCCGGTCGTCACGCGCGGCAGCCTCTTCGACCAGCCTCTCGAAATCCTCGAAACCCACGCTGTCATCGGCCAGCGCATGGGCGAGATCGAGGATCGGGTTGTCATCGGCCTGCCGGTGCACGCGGCTCAGGATCAGCTGCCGGTCTTCGGGGAGGGTTTCAAACACCATCGCGCCGGACTGATTGACCGGGGCCAACTGCGCCGGATCGCCGAACAGGATCAAGGTGGGGAAGATTTCCTTCAGATCGTCGAACTGGCGGGTGTCCAGCATCGAGGCCTCATCGATGAAGCCGATGTCCAGCGGCTCCTCCCGGCGTTTCCAGCCGGTGATGAAATCCGAGCCCCGCAGCCCCGCAGCCGCCAGCGCGCCGGGGATCGAACGGTGCGTTTGGTAAAACGCCAACGCCCGATCCAGCGCGATGTCGGTCAGGCCTTCGATCTGCGGACGCTCGCCATTGCCGCCCAGCCATTCGGCGATGCGTTCATATTCCGGGTCATAGACCGGGGTATAGAGAATGCGGTGAATGGTGGTCGCGGGCACGCCGCGATTGCGCAGCACACTCGCGGCCTTATTGGTCGGGGCGAGGATCGCAAGCGTGCGCCGCTCCTTGCGCCGCTTGCCTTCCCAATCGCCTGAAACGACATCGACGCCCGCCTCCTCCAACGCCTCGCCAAGCCGCGCCAGCAGCAGCGTCTTGCCCGAACCGGCCTTGCCGATCACGGCGAGAACCTTGCTGTCGCGGTCGGACCCCGCCGGGTGGATCGTATCGTTTTCGAGATCGACCCCGGCGGCGGCGAGCGCCTCGCTCATGCGGTCCCAGGCCTCGGCCTGATCGTCCGAGAAGGGCAGTTGCGGGGCTTTGATGACAGGCAGATCGGACATGGCGCGACCATAGCGACGCGCGCCGGGCAGCACCAGCAGAAGGCAGGGAAAACCGCCCCGTCGTCAGGCCGCGCGCGACGGGGTGACAGGGGCTTCCAACCCGGCCTCGCGCAGCCATGTCGCGGAGGTTTCGGGGCCAATCCCGACCTGTGCCAGTATCGGAGCAAAGGCGGCTGCATCCATCGTGAACAGCCCGACGCCAATGCTGTCGCGGCCCGTCCCGCGCCGTCCGATCACCTGCGGCACAAGCCCGAGACGCCGGTAGATACGCTCCATCCGCGGGTCGAACACCGCCACGAAATGTTGGAGACCGCGCAGGCGCATCACCTCGCCCGCGCCAAGGCACAGCGCCGCTGCCGCCCGCGCCGCGTCCCGTGCCCCTGCACGCGGAGACACGCAAAATCGCGTCACTTCCCATATTCCGGACGAGCGGATCGCCGCCCCGCCCGCGACATCGCGGAAATGCTCGTTGACCATGCAGCGCCCCGTCGTCGGCAGCAGCCGAAGCGAGCCGCCATGGCTGCCGTCGCTCGCCTGCCACAGGATATAGAGCGGACCGGCAGCGTCATAGGCGTCACGCTCATAGCCGCGCGGGTCCACAGTCACCCGCCAGCCCAGCCGCGTATGAAATTGCGCGGCGCGGTCGCGAAACATGGTGTCGCGGAGCAGCGGGTGCGCGTCGAGACGGTCGGCAGGAAGATAGCGAAGCATGGGCGATCCTTTCCGGGGAATTTCGGAAAGGATGCGGGGCGGGACTTAAATCCGTGCGACCAGCCCGTGCGGGCGGGTCATCAACGGTTAACTCTCAGACGACGATCAACCCATGGCTCAGCGCGCGGGCCACGGCATGGGTGGTGTTGAGCGCGCCGAGCTTATTGCGGGCGGATTCGATGTAGACCCGCAGCGTATGCTCGGAAATTTGGAGAGATACGGCAGCCTGAGCCCGGTTCATCCCCTTGGCAATGCAGGTGATGGCGGCGACTTCCCGCGGGGAGAGGCTCGGCGTCGGCTGGGCGGCTTCGGGTTCGAACTCCAGCGCTTTTTTGTTGAACTCATGGGAGATGATGATCAGCGGATGCCGATGGTCCTCGATGAACTCGGCCCAGACGGCGTCGTCGCAGCTGTCGGATACGGTAAAAAGGGCGAATTGTCCCGCCGGGCCACGCATTGGGATCGAATAGCCCTGATTGCCGACCCCATGCGCGATGGCGTCCTTCATGAAATCACGGGCCTGCCGCGAGGACCAATCCACTGCTTTCCAGTTCACGGGAGTGAAGCTTTGCACACAGCCGAAAATCACCGGATCGAGGCTGAGGTAATTGCGGTCGAGGTAACGGTCCACCCAAGTGTCGCTATAGGTGCCGACGCCGTAGCGTTCGCCCAGACTATTGACCCAATGATAGACCGCATGATCGACGCCCAAGGCATCACGGGTCGCGGCAATCGCCGCCTGCAACTCGCTAAACGTTATCGCGCTCTGTGTCTGCCGTAGCGTGGTCTGCAAGTCCGCGTGCATCTGAACGCCCCCCGGACGTGCGGCTCTCCGACGGCGAAGCGAGTTCGACTGCCGCGATCAGCATGGTGTCAGCCAACTGATCCGCGAGGACGACATACCCGTTACGTTCCGCGAAGCTGCTTAAATCAGCCAACACGTCAATCATCCAACTGTCTGCCATTATGCGTTCCTTCTGCCGATGTCCCGTCGGTGCCCGCAGGTCTAGCATACGGGTCGCAAAGTCGCATAATCGCTGGTTCAGCCTCGCCAAAAGAAGGGAGGTGCGTCAAGAGAAATCACTGATTTTATTGATGTTTGCATTTATGAAAAGACGAAAAATACAACTTTTCCGTGCAAGTTCAAAGGTCTGGAAGATATGCGCGCAGAGGGGAGAAAGTTTAAGCAAAACCCCCTTCCGCTAGGGCAGCTTTAGGCCGATCCTGCACCCCGGAATACAGGTTGACCGGACCCCGTCGGATCCGGTCGTGGTTTGCTTAATGCCCGCAGGCGGCACAGAATGGCTACGATCCCGCAGAACGCCTCAGCGCGCGGCGTCGACCGTGTCGTCAAATGTCCGCAATCCGGTGCGCGGGGCCTGCACCAGAACCGCCATATTGCCCGGCTTATGCTGATTGCGCAGCATCTTCATATGCGCCGCGGGGATGTCATCCCAAGGAAACACCTCGGACATGCAGGGATCGAGCCGCCGCTCCACCATCAGCTTATTGGCGGCGGCGGCTTGCTTGAGATGGGCGAAATGGCTGCCTTGGATGCGTTTCTGATGCATCCAGACATAGCGCGCATCCATCGTCAGATTATAACCGCTGGTACCCGCGCAGATCACGACCATGCCGCCCTTCTTGCAGACGAAGGTCGAGACCGGGAATGTCGCTTCGCCGGGATGTTCAAACACCATGTCGACATTGACGCCTTTGCCCGTGATCTCCCAGATCGCCTTGCCGAATTTGCGCACCTCGTCGAACCATTGCTTGTATTCAGCTGTGTTCACGGTGGGCAGTTGGCCCCAGCACTTGAAATCGCGCCGATTGATGACGCCCTTCGCCCCAAGGCTCATGACGAACTCGCGTTTGTCCTCCTCGGAAATCACGGCGATGGCGTTGGCGCCCGCGGTGTTGATGAGCTGGATCGCGTAGGAGCCAAGCCCGCCTGACGCCCCCCAGACCAGCACATTCTGACCGGGTTTCAGCTCATGAGGGTGATGGCCGAACAGCATGCGATAGGCGGTGGCCAGCGTCAGCGTGTAGCAGGCGCTTTCTTCCCATGTCAGATGGCGCGGACGCGGCATCAACTGCTGCGCCTGCACGCGGGTGAACTGCGCGAATGAACCGTCCGGCGTCTCGTAGCCCCAGATCCGCTGGCTGGGCGAAAACATCGGGTCGCCGCCGTTGCATTCCTCATCGTCGCCATCGTCCTGATTGCAGTGGATCACCACCTCGTCGCCGACTTTCCAGCGGGTGACGCGATCGCCCACCGCCCAGACGATGCCGGACGCATCGGAGCCGGCGATGTGATATTCGGCCTTATGCACGTCAAAGGGGCTGATCGGCACACCGAGCCCGGCCCAGACGCCATTGTAGTTCACGCCCGCCGCCATCACGAGCACCAGCACGTCCGAGCTGCCCAATTCCGGCACATCGACCACTTCGGAGCGGAAGCTCTGATCCGGCTCCCCATGCCGTTCGCGTCGGATCGTCCATGCATACATTTGCTTTGGGACATGGCCCATCGGAGGCATTTCGCCGACCTCATAGAGGTCTTTCTGCGGTGCGTTCCCGGCGGCGGTGCTATCGGCGCGATCGTCCAAGGCCATCTGACCCTCCTCATGTCAAAGCATGCCGCGACGCAGAATCAGCCGCGGCCCCTCAGGAGAGATAGAATCCTTAGCGCAACTTTACAATATAGACACGCTATATTTTGTAATTTTATGTCTCAGTGAATGTTGCCGACGCAGGATGAGCGAGGCCTAAGGCCTGCTCTGTGTCTCTTATGGAATTAGCATAATAGGTCAGAATGGCAGTCTCCGTGGGGTTGGCCGTCAGGACCCCCTCCGGGGATTGCCCGACGATGCCGCGACGCAGCAACAGCTGAAGTGCGGCGTCGACGGCTTTCGGGGTTCGTCCCTGAGGCACACGCACAGCGGCCCCGCCCTGCCGCAATGCCTCGGCCCGATCCGTGACCTGCCGGATCAAAGCGGTTCGCGACATGGGGCCGTCCAACAGCGCCTCGGCCACAAGCGGCACGGGCAGCACCGGCATGGCCGCGGCGATACGGGTCATGACCTCTCGTCCCAGCGTCTTGGCATCCGGACCCACGTCTCGCAGGGACAAGGGCGCGCCGAAGCCTACACCCGCCATGCCAAATCGATGGTCCTGCCCGCGCATCGCCCGGCGCAGCAGGCGCCCCAGAACGGCGAGCGCCTCGCCGATCTTGGCGTTGAAACGTCGCTCCCCGCGCGCGCCGGCCTCCAGCAGAATGCGGTCTTCCAGCACACGGTCGTAATTCACCGCCACCGGAACAAACACGATGTCCCGCGCGGCCAGATCGGCCCCGTCGGTGATGTAATGGATCAGCCCCAGCTTCGGCGCGGCCATGCGCCCGTCCAGCGACAGCCCCCCTTCGGGGAAGATCGCCTGCGTCACGCCATTGGCAGTGGCCAGTTGCACATAGCGCGCCAACACCCGGCGATAGAGGTCGTCGCGGGATTTGCGTCGAATGAAATACGCCCCCATCGCGCGGATCAGCGTGCGCAACGGCCAGACCCGCGCCCATTCGCCCACGGCATAGGACAGCGCGGAATCGCCTGCGACAAGATAGGTCACCAGCACATAATCCATGTTGGAGCGGTGGTTCATGACGAAGACCACCGTTGCCTCGGCATCAATCGCCTGAATCCGGTCGCGCTCCGCCTCGTCGATGCGCAGGTGGTAAAGCTTCGTCGACAGCAGGCGCGCCACGCGGATCGCCACTCCGAAATAGGCCGCCGCGGAAAAGGACGGAACGATTTCGCGCGCATAGCGCTGCGCCCTCTCAAAGGCGACGCTGTCGGGCACACCGTTCTGGGCCGCGTGGTCAGCGACCGCGGCAATCACCTGCGTATCATAGCTGAGCCGCTGGATCATGTCGTGGCGCCGCGCAAGTTTGAACGGGCGAATGGGCCGGGCCAGCCGCTGGTTGAGCCGCTCCACCGCGCGCTCCAGCCGTCGACGAAAGAACCAGCGCACACTGGGGAACAGAAAATGCGAGGCGAAGGTCACAACGGCAAAGCCGAGGATCAGCACAAGCAGCCACAGTGGAAGTTCAACGGTCTGAAACATGCGGGCCAAGGTGGCAGGTTCGACTTCGGGCGTAAATCCGCAGGTGCCGCAGCGCAGCGAATTGACATTATATTTTAATTACTCATATGTATCGTCAAACGGAATTTTCTTACCCACACGACATTACGCCGGAGTCCCTGACATGACCGACGCCCAGCCTTCGCCCTCTCGCGCCGCCCGTCTCCCTCCTGCGGAACGTGATCGGCCATGGCTGTTTCGCACCTATGCGGGACACTCCACCGCGCAGGCGTCCAATGGGCTGTATCGCGCCAATCTGGCAAAGGGTCAGACCGGGTTATCCGTGGCTTTCGACCTGCCCACCCAGACCGGCTATGACAGCGATCATGTCCTCGCGGGCGGTGAGGTGGGCAAGGTCGGCGTGCCCGTCTGCCATCTGGGCGACATGCGCGCGCTTTTCGACGAAATCCCCCTCGACCGGATGAATACGTCGATGACGATCAACGCGACCGCGCCGTGGCTGTTGTCGCTCTATATCGCAGTCGCAGAAGAACAGGGCGCCGATATCGCAAGCCTGCAGGGCACGGTGCAAAACGATATCATCAAGGAATATCTGAGCCGCGGCACCTATATCTGCCCCCCGAAAGCGTCCTTGAAACTCATCACCGACGTGGCGGCCTATTGTTACGACAACGTGCCCAAATGGAACCCGATGAATGTCTGCTCCTACCATCTTCAGGAAGCAGGCGCGACACCCGAGCAGGAACTGGCATTCGCGCTGGCGACCGCGCAGGCGGTGCTGGACGATTTGCGCGGCAAGGTGCCACCGGAGGATTTCCCGCGATTGGTCGGGCGGATCTCGTTTTTCGTAAATGCGGGCATCCGTTTCGTCACCGAGATGTGCAAAATGCGGGCTTTTGTCGATTTATGGGACGAGATCTGCCGCGACCGCTACGGGGTGGAAGATCCGAAATACCGGCGTTTCCGCTACGGCGTGCAGGTGAATTCTCTGGGCCTGACCGAGCAGCAACCGGAAAATAACGTCTACCGCATTCTGATCGAAATGCTGGCGGTCACGCTGTCGAAGAACGCCCGCGCCCGCGCCGTGCAATTGCCCGCCTGGAATGAGGCGCTGGGATTGCCGCGCCCATGGGATCAGCAATGGTCGCTCCGCATGCAGCAGATCATGGCCTTTGAAACCGACCTGCTGGAATATGACGACCTGTTCGACGGCAACCCGGCGGTGGAGGCGCGGGTCGCGGCTTTGAAAGAGGGCGCACGCGCGGAATTGCGGAACCTTGACGGGATGGGCGGGGCAATCGACGCCATTGGCTACATGAAATCCCGACTGGTTGAGGCCAATGCCGACCGCATCGGCGCGATTGAGCGCGGCGACACTGTGGTGGTCGGCGTCAATCGCTATCAGCACGCAGAGCCCTCCCCGTTGATGGATGCTGATGGCGGCATCATGACCGTCGATCCCGACGTGGAGGCCGAGCAGATCGCGCGGCTGAACGCGTGGCGCGCGTCCCGCGACGCGGATGCGGTCGCCGCGGCGCTACGCGACCTGCGCGAGGCTGCGAAGCGGGGTGACAATATCATGCCTGCTTCCGTGGCCGCTGCGCGGGCCGGGGTGACCACGGGCGAATGGGCCGGCGTGATGCGCGCGGTCCATGGTGAATATCGCGGCCCGACCGGCGTGTCCCATGCGCCGTCGAACCGTGTCGAAGGCCTCGACGAGATCCGCGGCGCGGTTGACGCGACCTCGGACCGGTTGGGTCGAAGATTGAAGTTCCTGATGGGAAAGCCCGGCCTTGACGGTCATTCTAATGGCGCCGAACAGATCGCATTCCGCGCCCGCGATTGTGGAATGGAGATTGCCTATGAAGGCATCCGCCTGACCCCGGAGGCTATCGTCCGCGCCGCGCAGCACGAACAGCCACATGTGATCGGCGTGTCGATCCTGTCGGGTTCCCACCTGCCGCTGATCCGTGAGCTGATGCACCGTATGGCGCAGGCGGATATGGGCAATGTCCCGCTGATTGTCGGCGGCATTATCCCTGATGACGACGCAGCGGCGCTGCTGGAGATGGGCGTGGCGCGGGTCTATACGCCAAAGGATTTCGAATTGAACCGCATTATGATGGATATTGTTGCCCTATCGGAACCTGCGTCACTCGCCGCCGAATGAATTAATCCATTCCACATCTTTAACGAGAACAAAGGCCGGATCTTTCCACTGCGAAAGTCCGGGCTTTTGCATTTTTGCAAACCACGCCTATCCCTCCCAACTGTGGAACCTGTTTTGCTATTATGTGCTGACAGCATAGCTTTATATTAACTTCTTTATCTTTTATTAACGTTCCGCCATAACAACAAACCATTGAAGCTGACTATTTACAATTTGACCCCACTCACTCGAATACCAACATGAATCGGAGATGACTCATGGCACTAGTGGACCTTGACGGCTACAGCCGCAAAGACCTCGAACAAATCAAAGCCGATTGCGACAAGGCGATCCAAAGGCTCGACAAAGACCACCGTCGCAAGGCGCTGGCCGCGGCCGAAGCCGCCGCGAGGGAACATGGCTTTTCGCTTTCCGATCTTTCGGCCTCAGGTGAATCGGCGAAGGCGAACAAGCCCAAATCGCCCCCGAAATATCGCCATCCCGAAAACCCCGAAATGACCTGGACTGGCCGTGGCCGCAAACCCAACTGGCTGTCCGAGGCACTGCGCGACGGAAAGTCGCTCGAAGATTTCGCGATCTGATCGCCACTTTCGATCCCGGCTCACGATGGTTTCATCACCTGAATGACGCGGAACGGAAACTGATAAAGGGCGCGGCACTTGATGCGGCGCCCTTTTTACGTCTGTCCGCTTAACCAGTTTGACAGCCACGTTGACAGCCACGCCGGGCGCGGGCATCCCAAGGCGCGGGTCGCGGTCTGACCCGAAATCAACCGGGGGAGCCAATCCATGCAAATTGCCACATTCGATGATATCGGCCTGCATTATCATGTTGAGGGTGATCCCGACGGAGCGCCAATCGTTTTCGCGAACTCGCTCGGCACCGATTTGCGGATCTGGGACCGCGTCGTGGCGCGCCTGCCCGCCGGGCTGCGCATCATCCGCTATGACAAACGTGGTCACGGGCTAAGCACATGCCCCCCCGCCCCCTACAAGATGGGACAGCTGGTCACCGATGCGGAACGCCTTCTGGACCGGCTTGAGGTGCGCGACGCCGTGTTTGTCGGGCTGTCGATTGGCGGCATGATCGCGCAGGGGCTGGCGGTGAAGCGGTTGGATCAGGTGCGCGCGCTGGTGCTGTCGAACACCGCAGCCAAGATGGGCACCCCCGAAATGTGGGAAAACCGCATCGCCGCGATCCGCGCGGATGGGATGGAGGCGATGGCGGATGCAATCATCGAGCGCTGGTTCTCCAAGACCTTCCGCGACGGGCCCGAGATCGAACTCTGGCGCAATATGCTGCTGCGGCAGCCCATCGAGGGCTATCTGGGGTGCTGCGGCGCGATTGCGGGCACGGATTTCTATACGCCGACCTCCGGGCTGACCCTGCCGACGCTGGCTATCGCCGGAACCGAGGACGGCTCATCTCCGCCTGATCTGGTGCGCGAAACCGCCGAGTTGATCCGCGGCTCCCGGTTTGAGCTGATCCGCGGTGCAGGCCATATCCCCTGTGTCGAAGCGCCCGACCGCTATGCCGAGTTGCTGACCACCTTTCTCACCGAGATCGGACATGTGAAATGAGCGCCACCCCGTTTGACAGTGCTCTGATGGGCAAGCTTTTCGGCGACGCGGAAATCGGCAAGCTGTTTTCCGACAGCGCCGCCATCCGCGCCATGTTGTTGGTCGAAGGCACATTGGCCAAGGCGCAGGCCGATCTGGGGATGATCCCTGCCGAGCATGCCGAAACCATCCACCGGCACGCTTTGGAGGTCGCGCTGGATCCCGCCGCGATGGCCGACACTGTGGCGGGCGACGCCACCCCGGTGCCTGCCCTGCTCGCCGCGTTTCGCGCCGCGATCAACGCGGTGGAGGCACGACAATATGTGCATTGGGGCGCCACCTCGCAGGATATCGTCGACACCGCGCTGACACTGCGCTTGCGACAGGTTCTGGCGATCTTGCGGGCGCGCCTGGTTGGCACGACACAGCGGCTGGGACAGCTGGCAGAAACCCACCGCGCGCTGCCGATGGCGGCGCGGACATGGGGCGCGGTCGCGACACCGATGAGCTTTGGCGCCGCCGTCGCCGGATGGGGCATGCCCCTGCCCCGGCATCTCGACCGGCTATCTGAACTGGAGCCGCGGTTGTTGGTCGTATCGCTTGCGGGCGCGTCGGGAACCCTGTCCGCGATGGGACCCGAGGGCGCCGAGGTGCGCGCCGGCTTGGCACGAGGATTGCGGCTGGGCGATCCCGGCGGCAGCTGGCACGCGCAACGCGACCGCATCCTTGAATTGGCGCATTGGGCTGCCGGGCTGGCCGGGTCGCTGGGCAAGATGGGCGAAGACATGCTGCTGCTTGCCCGCTCCGGCGAGGTGAGCTTTGGCAGTGGCGGCGGATCTTCGACCATGCCGCAGAAACAAAACCCGGTGCAGGCCGGGCTGCTGGTCGCGCTGTGCCGTCAGATCGAAGGTCAGGCCGCGGCCCTTGCCCCAGCCGGACATCATCGCGATCAGCGGGACGGGCCCGCGTGGCTGCTGGAATGGATGATCTTGCCGCAGATTTGCATCGCGCTGGGGCGCGCGCTGGAGGTGGCGGACGGGCTGGCCCATGACATCCGCCCCGCCGTGGCCACCATGCGGGCCACAATCGACGATGGCACCGGGCTGATCTATGCCGAGGCGCTAAGCTTCGATCTGGCGCGGATCATGCCGAAACCCGAGGCGCAGAAACAGGTGAAGGAGCTCTGCCTGAAGGCCCGCGCCGAGGGCAGGTCCCTGCCGGAACTGGCAGCTGAGACATGGCCCGACCATGACTTTGGCGCTCTGTTTACTCCTGAGGCGCAGATGGGTGACGCCCCTGTCGAAGCCGACCGTTTCGCCGCGATCGCCGAGGCGTTGTAACCCCGCCCACCCCGGCCTTGGGTGCCGTATTCAGCGCGCAATGATCCAGCAAGGCGCCTGAAAATCTATCACTTTAGGGGAGAGGCGCTGCGCGACGCTTCTCCTTGACGTAAGGGCCAGTTAGTATACGCACAACCCACGTTAACGAGTTTTTAAGTTTGTGAGAGATGCGATGCGGCTGTTTCAGTGCGACGATTGTGGACATCGTATGCGGTTGAGTGGAAGTCGCTGCGGCAAATGCTACACCCCGAAACGGATATTTCAGCAACCCTCAGCGCTGACGGGTTTGGCGCTGGCAGCAATAGCCGCCCTGTTTGCGGGTCTTGCGCTGATCTTGCTGCGCAAGGCGGGCATCTGACCGCGAGCCGCGCGCCAATGCAGTTTGGTCCCTGCCTGCGGTGAAATGCGAAAGCTGGCGATCCCTCGAGGACTCGAACCCCGAACCTGCTGATTAGAAGTCAGCTGCTCTATCCTGTTGAGCTAAGGGACCGCTGGTCGGCGTTTTGGTGCAAGCGTGGGTTCGGTGCAAGGAAAAGCTGGAACCCCTCCCCTGCCCGTCTGGTTGAGGCGATGAACCAGTGAGGGGGATTTCATCATGACATGTCGTATCATCAGCGCAGCGGCCATCAGTGCCGTTATTGCGGGACCGCTCTTTGCGCAGGATACCGCGCCGGTAGCAGGCACTGTCGCGGCCCCAGCGGGGGAAAGCACTGCCAGCGATCAAACCGCAGGGTCGAATAGTGAGACTGCCGAGGAGGCGATGCCTGCGGGCGATGTGGTCGGCGTCGGTATCGCCGAGGTTACAGACACACAGGGGGCGACGCTTGGCGATGTGCGGGTTGAGCAAACCGCCTCCGGGCAAGTGCTGGTCTCCATCGCGCTTGACGGGCTGCCTGAGGGGCCGCATGCGATGCATATCCACGAGACGGGCGATTGCAGCGCCGAGGATTTCACCTCTGCCGGCGGGCATCTGGCTGGTGGGGCGGAACATGGCGTCATGGTCGAAGGTGGACCGCATCCCGGCGATTTGCCCAACATCTCGGTGGCGGCAAGCGGCGCGGCGACGGCGGATGTCTTCAAGTCCGACCTGACGTTGGACTTGATGGATGACGACGACGGCGCTGCGTTTGTCGTCCATGCCGGATCGGACGATTATGAAAGCCAGCCTGCGGGCGATGCCGGTGACCGTATCGCATGCGGCACTTTCGAGTTCCGGACCGAGTGATCCCTGATCCAAGACCTCCGAGAAACCGGCTTGCAGGCCGGTTTTTCCTTGCCGTTCGCGGCGTGATTGGCTAGCCCCGCGCCTCTGCCCGATCACAGGACTTGTCAGATGCCCGGCCCCACCCTTGCCATCGATTTCGGCACTTCAAATTCAGCCGCCGCAATCCTTGAGCACGGCATTCCCCGGCGGTTGCTGTTGGAGCCACAGGCCGAGACGCTGCCAACGGCGGTGTTTTTCCCAGCCAACCGGGGACCAATGCGGATCGGAGCTGCGGCTGCCGCGGCGCTCATCGACGGCGAAGAAGGCCGCTACATGCGCGCGTTGAAAAGCGTTCTGGGCACCGCGCTGCTGCATGAGACGCGGCTAATCGGCGGCACGCGGCGAAGCTTGGCCCAGGTCATTACCGAATTCCTGATCGAGATCCGCAAGCGCGCCGAGGCGGCGAGCGGCACAAGCTTCACCCGCGTGCTGTCCGGGCGACCGGTGCATTTCCATTCCGCCGATCCTGTCCGTGATGCGCAGGCAGAAGCCGATCTGCGCGCCTGCTACCATGCCGCCGGGTTTGACACTGTCGATTTCCTGCCCGAACCGGAAGCTGCCGCGCTGGCCAATCATGCCCAGACCCGCGACGACACCGCGCCAGCGGAGACCGGATTGATTGTCGATATCGGCGGCGGCACATCGGACTTCACCGTGTTCCGAGTTGACGACGGGCAGATCCGCATCCTCGCCAGCCACGGCATCCGGCTGGGCGGCACGGATTTTGACCACGCCGTGTCGATGGATCATGCCATGCCGCTTCTGGGCTTGGGTGGGCAGTTGCACCGCAGTCTGGGCGAGGGTCTGCTGCCAGTGCCGAAAGCGATCTATGTCGAATTGTCGAGCTGGGCCAAGA
This sequence comes from Marinobacter sp., assembly GCA_040119125.1. Classification (GTDB taxonomy): domain Bacteria; phylum Pseudomonadota; class Alphaproteobacteria; order Rhodobacterales; family Rhodobacteraceae; genus Pacificitalea. Next base: position 307,411 of record JBEDTR010000001.1, on the reverse strand, counting down.
TCCCGTTTCTATATACCCCCGACACCCGCCGCATGGTGGCCGATCTGGTCAAACACGCCGAGGACCGCCCCGCGATGGAGCGGCTCGCCACCGTGATTGAGGATGAGTTGGGGCATGAGCTGGCCTTTGCCGTCGAGGCTGGGAAGATCGCGGCAAATAACGGCGCAGAGCAGATGCAGACGGTGATCGATATGAGTGTGATCGCGCGGGGCATCTCTGCGCCGGTGACCCCGGCTTCGCTCGACGCGTCGCTGTCGGGGTTCCGCGCGGCCCTGCGCCGCACGATGCAGGAAACGCTCGACCATGCCGGGCTGACATCTGCGGAGGTCGGGCGCGTCGTGTTGGTTGGCGGCTCCAGCCTGATGGGGATGGTGGCGCAGGAATCGCAGGCGCTGTGCCCGAAAGCCACGCTGCATCGATCCGAGGCCTTCACGGCCGTGGTCGACGGGCTTGCGGTGGCAACGGCGGGCTGACCTGCGATTGCCGACCGGCTAGAATCTCTCCCTCCAAATCGCAAAGGGCCCGCGCAGAAGCGCAGGCCCTTCGGTCTTGGTGACAGGTCAGATCACTCCGCCGGAGTGGCGTCCGCGCGTTGTTCGGTGGTGGCGGTGGGCCGTGCCTCGATCAGAAGCGACACCAGCGCACCGGCCAGAAGCGCCCAGAACGGAGCACTGATGCTGAGGAACGAGATGTTCGACATTGCCACGATCAGCGCGACGAATGCCCCGATCTGATAGCCCGCTTTGCGGTCGAACGCCGCTTGGAACGCGCTCAGCAGAACGGTGATCATCGCAAGCCCCGCAACGGCCCCGATCAGCGGCCCCGGCAGCGCCATGATCAGCGGCACCGCAACCCCCGCAAAGATACCGAAGGCAGCAAACAAGATGCCGTTCAGCACCGTGGCGGCATAGCGGCCTTCACGATCCTCGCCGGCCTGATCGGACGAACAGATCGCGGTCATCGGGCCCGCGATATTGGCGTTATGGCCACCGATGAGACCGGCTGCTATGCCGCCAAGCCCCGAAATCACAGTCATGGCGTTGATCGGCGGGCGGTAGCCTTCGGCATAGAGCACCCCGATTGCCTGCGCGTTTTCAGCGCCGATCACCAGCACTGCCAGCGGCACCGCGATGGCAAGGAAGGCGTCGAGCGTGAACACAGGCGTGGTGAATTCCGGCGCAACGAAGGAGATCACCTGCTCGCCGCCGTTGAAGCTGCCGGTCAGCGCGACGGCGATCAGGCCGACGACCAGCGCCGACAGCACCGGCGGCACCGTTTTCAGAAACCGCATCGACAGGAAGAACGCCAGCGTGGCGGAGCCCACGATGATCGGCAGTTTCTCGATCGAGGAGACCGCCCCGATGCCGAACCGGATCAGCGCGCCCGCGATCATCGCCATGACGATGGGCATGGGCAGCCAGCGCATGACCCGTCCGATCAAGCCCGTGATGCCCAGCAAGAACACCATCAGACCAGCCATGAGAAACGCGCCCACGGCCTGCTCGAACGGAAAGATCGCCAGCGCCCCGGCGACCAAGGCCGCGCCGGGGATCGAGTAGGCCCCGGTGACGGGCATCTTGTAATAAAGCCCCATGACAAGGCTGATCAGCCCGCCGAGCCCGTAGATCGCCAAAAGCCATGCCACGGTCTGGCCTTCGGTCAGGTTGCCGCCCTTGGCCGCGCCGATCACGATCAACGCCGGCCCCGAACAGCCGAAAATCGCGGCGACGACGCCGGCACTGGCGGTTTTGATGCCCAGATGCTTGCCGAAACCGGCGATGCCGGCTCCGAAGCCCGGACCCTTCTCGATCCATCTGCTTTGCTTAGGTTCCATGTGTTCCTCCCTCTCCCTTCGTGAAGTCGCTGTTCAGCGACCGGTAAACTGTGGCTTGCGCTTTTCGTGGAACGCCTCGACGCCCTCGCGGAAATCATCGGACTGGCGCAGGCGGCTGTAGTTCAGCCCTTCCAGTTCGATTGCCGTGGTAAGCAGCGCGTCATCCGTATCGTTGAGCAGCTTCTTGGCGGTCCGTTGCGCCATGGGCGAAAAGCCGCGAAGCTCCTCGACAAGGTCGCTCACGGTCTGCTCCAGATCAGCATCCGCGACGCATTCGGTGGCGATGCCCCAATCCAGCGCCTGCTGGCCCGCGATCCGCTTGGACCGCATTACGATGTCCTTGGTGCGGGTGACGCCGACGATTTTCTGCAACCGGGCAGAGCCACCGGATCCGGGGATCTGGCCCAGTTTCTGCTCGGGCAGCGCGTAGCGGCAGGTTTCCGAAACGATGCGGAAATCACAGGCCAGCGACAGCTCAAACCCGACGCCGAAGGTGAAGCCGCGATTGGCCGCGATCACCGGCTTGGTGCAGCGCGCAGGCGCGGCGACATTCCATGCCAGCTTCGAGACATGTTCAGGCGTGGCCTCAAGGAAACCCTTGATATTGCCGCCGGAGGAGAAATTCTCCCCCGCGCCGGACAGCACGATGATGCGCACGCGGTCGTCTTCGTCCAGCGCTTCGAACACCAGCCGCAACTGGTCGCGTGCCTCCATCGAGATCACGTTATAGGGCGGGCGGTCCAGCACGATATCGGCGCGTTCAGCCGCGACATCGAGGGTGACGCGGAAGCCGTCGAGTTCGGCCAAGCGCGGATCGTGGAAGGTCATACCTTCGGTCATGGGGGCGGTCCTTTCGGTTATCAGTCGGGGTCTCAGGCGCGGGCCGTTTCCGGCGTCTCGGGCTGGTAGTCGCCAGCCACAAGAAGCCGGCGCAGCAACTTGCCCACCGGAGAACGGGGCAGTTCACGCACAAAGACGTATTTGCGGGGACGTCGGAAATTCGACAGGTCGGAGTTACGGCAATGCGCGTCGAGGTCATCCTCGGTCACATCGCCGCTGCGTTTGACGAAGGCAGTCACCACCTTTCCCCAACGAGCGTCGGGCAGGCCCACCACGGCCACCTCAGCCACGCCGGGGTGCAGCGACAGGCAGCTTTCGACCTCTACCGGAGAGACGTTCTCGCCGCCGGTGATGATCATGTCATCGGTGCGCCCGGTGACGAATAGATCGCCATCCTCGTCGATCAGGCCGCAGTCCCCGGTGAAATACCACCCGTCACGGATCGCCTTGGCATCCGCCTCGGGGCGGTTCCAGTAGCCTTCGAACGCCTCGTCGCCCTGCATGGTTGCGATGATCTGGCCCTCTTCGCCGGGGGCGGATTGCGCCTCGGGGTCGGTGCTGTCGAGAGGCACAACACGGATGCGCTGGTTAAGCGCCGCACGCCCCGCAGAGCCGGGTTTTGCCACGGCGTCCTGACAGATGGTGAAGGTGTAGATCTCGGAGGAGCCGTAGTGATTGACGAAAAGCTCGGGCTTGAACGCGTCAGACAGTTTCTTCAGCAGGCCATCGGTCATCGACGCCCCGGCAAAGCCCAGCTTGGTCACGCTGGCGACCCGCGCAGGCGAGAAGTCCGCATGATGCACGATGTCATGATAAAGCGTCGGCACGAGGTAGAGATTGGTCACGCCATGCCGTTCGATCGCGGCCAGCGCACCGGGCACGTCGAAACGCGGCAGGCAGACGAACCCGCCCCCGATCAGCGCCGAGGACAGCAGCGAGCGCACCCCCATCGTGTGATAGAGCGGCATGACGCCCAGCGTGCGTTCGCCGTTGCGGTAAAGGTTCTGCGCCACATGCGCCACGGCCCCGGCGCGTTCGGCCCGGTGGCGGCGCGGCACGCCTTTGGGCTTTGACGTGGTGCCGGACGTATAGAGCATCAGGGAAATATCGTCCGCGCCCGCCTGCGGGAGCGCGTCAGCGGCACGCCCGTCCAGCATCTCGGCCAGACCGCCCGCGCCCTCCAGCGGCACGGTCGGGAGGGACCGCGCGATTTGCGAGGCAGCGACGGCCTCTGCCACAGAGCCGTCATGAAACAGCGCCTTCGCGCCGCTGTCGGTCAGCGCGTGATCCAGTTCCTCCGGGGTGACGCGCCAATTGACCGGCGTGATGATGATGCCCGCCAGCTGACAGGCCCAGTGCAGCGAGGCGTTCTGCCAGCGGTTCTGCATCGCGGTGACGAGGTGATCCCCCTTGCGCAGACCCATCTGGCCCAGCGCATCGGTCAGCGCACTGATCCGGGTGAACCAATCGGCATAGGTCAGCGACAGGTCGCCGTCGGCAATGGCCAGCGCGCGGGGATCGCGTTCCACCGCGGCCAGGAAGCTCGTTCCCAGGTCAAGCATCAGTCTTTCCTCCCTTGATGCGATCGCGCGCGGCAAGTGCCGCCCGCACGATGGGCGTGTAGCCGGTGCACCGGCACAGATGGCCCGATAGCGTGTCCCGTATCGCGGCCTCGTCAGCATCCGGGTCAGCGGCGAAAAGCGCGTCGAGACTCATCAAGATACCGGCGGTGCAGAAGCCGCATTGCAGGGCGAAATGTTCACGGAACGCGGCCTGAAGCGGCGACAGCGCGCCATCGCCCGCATCGGCCAGCCCCTCGACCGTGCGCAGATCACAGCCCTCGGCCTGAACGGCGAGGGTCAGGCAGGCGCGTGCGGGCACCCCGTCGATCAGCACGGTGCAGGCCCCGCAGACGCCGTGTTCGCAGCCGACATGAGTGCCGGTGGCGCCGACGCCCTGCCGTAGCACGTCGCTTAGCAGCATCCTCGGATGCGCGTCGGCGGTGGTGTCGCGGCCATTCAGGCTGAATTGCACGCGGGCGGTTTGCGTGGCGGTCAGGCGCGGCATGACAGGGCCTCCTCAATGGTCTTGCGGCCCAGACGGCGCACGAGTTCCCGGCGGTAGCGCGCCGTGGCATGCAGGTCGTCGCGGGCGCCAAGGCTCCAGGCAAATTCGTTCAGGCGATCGTCGCACTCCGCCGCATCGCGTGCGGCATCGGCGGGGATCTCCAGCAGGCGCGGCGTATCCGCGACCCCGCCCACACCCAGCGTGACCGCACCATCGGGACGGGCCACAGCGGCGCAGGCCACGATGGCGAAATCCCCATGACGGCGTGCCACCTCAACAAAGGCATGGCCGGTGCCCGGTTCGGGTTGCGGCAGGCGCAGCGCGGCAATCATCTCCCCCGGCGCGACATCCGTAGACATCATGCCGAGGAAGAACTCCCGCGCCGGAACCTCCCGCGTGCGGCGATGGCGGCGCAGGATCACCGTCCCGCCCAGCACCAGCAGGCACAGCGGCAATTCAGCGCTTGGATCGGCATGCGCGACGGAGCCGCAGACAGTGCCCCGGCTGCGGGTCTGCACATGCCCGACCCAAGGCAGTGCTGCGTGGATCAACGGCAGCTTTTCGGCCAGATCGGGCCACGCGCCCAGTTCAGCCTGCCGCACGGCGGCGCCGATGGTGACCGCGCCCTTCGCGGCTTCGATCCGGCGCAATTCGTCGATGCGGCTGATATCCACCAGCGTGGCGGGCGTGGCGAGCCGCATGTTCAGCATCGGCACCAGAGACTGGCCACCGGCGATGACACGCGCGCTGTCGCCACCTTCATGGAGGGCCGAAAGCGCCTCGGCCATGTCGCGCGCGGCGACGTAATCGAACGGAGCAGGTTTCATGAGCGGTCTCCCTTCAGCAGGGCAGCCAACGTGGCACGCCCGCCCGCGACCGCACGGCGCAGACGGCCCAGCGGCCCAGACCCGCCCCCTCCACCGCCGCCCGCATGGCGCGCCAGTGCGCGGAAAAACTCACCGATCACTACCTTTGCCGCGCCGTCGAGAAGCCGCCCGCCGACGGAGGCGACCTTGCCGCCGATTTCGGCCTCGTAGACATAGGCGATCTCGGTGCCCTCAGGGGTTTCCGTCAGGGTGATACGGCCCGATCCCTGCCCGGTGCCCAGACCGCCGACCGCCTTGCCCGACAGGGTCAGCGCATTTGGCGGGTCCAGATCGGAGAGGTGGATTTCGGCTTTATAGCGCCCCTTCACCGGCCCGACGCCCAGCGTGACATCTGCTTTGAACGAGGTGTCGGAGACCTTCTCGATGCCATGCGCACCCGGCACGATTGCTTCCAGCGTTGCCGGGTCCAGCACCATGTCCCAAACCGCCTGACGATCCGCCGCGACGACGGCCCGGCCCTCGCCCGTCAGCTTGCGCCCGCTGCCGCCGGTGGCCTGCGGCGCGGGGGTCGGGGCCGGGTTGCGCGATTGCGGCTCCTCGGCGAAAACCAACGGAGCAAGTTTGCTCGCCGTCAGGGGCAGGGTCAGATCGGGCCCGTGGGTCGCATCTTCGACAGGCGACAGCGCGTCCGCCACGGCATTGGCGATGCAGACCGGCGTGGACATGCAATTGCCCTCGCCCACACCCTTGGCGCCCGTCGGGGTAAAGGGCGACGGGGTTTCATGGTGCAGGATCTGCGGCTCCGGCACCTCCATCACCGTGGGCATCAGGTAATCGGCCAGCGTTCCGGTCTGAAAACTGCCATCCGCGCCATAGGCGTATTCCTCGAGAAACGCCGCGCCCACCGCTTGCGCGAAGCCGCCGCGCACCTGTCCGTCCACCATCGCGGGATGCAGGATGCTGCCGCAGTCATGCATGGTGACATAGGCGTCGATGCGCGGCTCGGCGGTGTCGCGGTCGATCTCAACCCCGCAGATATCGAAGATGAAGCCGTGACAGAGCGACGAATTGACCCCGTCCGCCGAGTCGGGCGCTTGCAATTGATCCGGGGTCCAGAACACTGTTTCGCGGATGGTCTGGTCCACCCCGTCCGGCAGGGTGCCCGGTGCCCAATGCGCCGCCGCCGCGACCCGCGCGAAGGAGACGGAGTTGTCGGGATTGCCCGTATCCACCGCGCGCCCGTGGCGGAAAATCACGTCCTCGGGCTTCAGGTTCAACTGTTGCGCGGCGACGCGGGCCAGCTTGTCACGCAACCGCTGCGCCGCGATCTTGGCCGCGCCGGTCACGGCGGGGGCGAACCGCGAGGCATAGTTGCCCGACGCGATGGACCACGCGTCGCGCATCGTGTCCACATCGGCCAGCACGCGCACGTTGTCGAACGGCACGCCCAGCTCATCGGACACCACCTGCGCCAGAACCGTGCGATGGCCCTGCCCCTGCGGCACGGAGGCAACCTTCACCGTCACCGCGCCCAGCGGGTCGATGGCAATGGTCGCGGTCGATTGCGCGCCGTTCTTGGGGCCTGCCTTCTCGCGCTCCTCGGGGGTCAGCACGGTGGTGATGTAGCCCATGTTCGACACGGAGGGCTCGATCACGCAGGCATAGCCGATACCGTAAAGACGGCCCTCGGCGCGGGCGGCGTCCCGGCGCGCGATCAGATCCGCGAGACCGCCCTCCGTCACCGCGCGATCCAGCGCGGTCTGATAATCGCCGGAATCGTAAAGCGCCCCGGTCGCGGTGCGGTAGGGGAAGGCATCCGCGGGGATCAGATTGCGGCGGATCACATCGAGCCGGTCCAGCCCCAGCTGCCGCGCGATCCGGTCCACCAGCCGTTCCAGCGCGTAGTAGACCTGCGGCCCGCCAAAGCCCCGGTTCAGCCCGGTGGGTGTCTTATTGGTCAGCACCACGCGGTTGCGAATGCGGACATTGTCGATGGCATAGGCGCCGGTCATGTTACCATGCATCCGGTAGAGCGTCGCAGGTTCCGGCGCGCGCAGATGGGCACCGCAATCCTCGACCTGATCCCAGTCTAGCGCGGTGATGCGACCCTCGGCGGTGACGGCGGCCTCCAGCCGGGTGTGACGGTTGGTGGCGGAGACGCTGGCCTGCAAATGCTCCAGCCGATCCTCGATCCATTTCACCGGCGCGCCCGCAATCCGTGCGGCAACGGAGGTCAGGATCATATAGGGAAACACGCCCTGCTTAATCCCGAAGGAGCCGCCGCTGTCGGGCGGCGTGCGCAGCCGCATCCGGTTGCCCGGCACCTGCAACGCCCGCGCCACGACCGCATGGATGGAAAACGGCCCCTGAAAATTGGCGGTGATGTCATAAGCATCCTCGCCCGGCTCGTAGCTGGCGACCACGCCGTAGGTCTCGATCGGGGTGCAGGAATTGCGGGGATAGTCGACCTCGATCGCGATGCGATGCACAGCCTCGGCAAAGGCGGCATCGGGCGCGCCGTAGCTGAAGCGCCGCTCGTTGATGAGGTTGGACCCAAGGCTCGTATGCAACACCGGCGCATCATCGGACAGCGCGGCAAGCGGCGCGACCACCGCAGGCAGCGGGGTGTAGTCGACCAGAACCTTCTCTGCTGCGTCTTCGGCCAGATAGCGGTCGCGGGCGACGACCATGACCACCGGCTCGCCCACATAGCGGACCCGGTCCACGGCCATAGGCCAGCAATCCACCCGCGCCTTTACGCCGACCGTCATCGACCGGGTCAGGCGCGCAACATCGGCACCGGTGATAACCGCCACCACGCCGGGCATGTCCCTCGCCGCGTCCGTATCGATGGAACCGATTTCGGCATGACCATGGGGAGAGCGCACAAAAGCCAATGCCAGCGTGCCCGGCGTGACTGGCAGGTCATCGACGAACCGTCCCCGGCCCGACAGCAACGCTGCATCTTCCACGCGCGGCACCGAACGGCCCGCGAGCGGCGCATCAACCAAACCCATGTCGTCTCCTCCCGAGATGCGAATGGCATCTCTGGCGGATAGGTTAGGGGAAGGCTGCGCCGTGCTGCGATACCGTCAGGTGTCGCGACTTACCAAACCGTCTCAAAAAGCGGCAGTTCGCAAACCTGCCACCGCGCGGAAGGTACTGGGGGCGGAGCCGGCATGATCATGGAAAAAGCGCGAGAAATGCGCGGGCACGGAAAAGCCGAGGTCATGGGAAATCGCGGCAAAGCTGCGATCCTCATTGGCGACGGCGGCCACCGCGCGTTCCAGCCGGACCATGTTCAGATAGACCCGTGGCGACACGCCGGTGCCTGCCTCGAACAGGCGGAAGAAATGCGCCCGCGACAGACCGCTTTCGCGCGACAGCCAATCCATTGACGGCACCGCGCCGGGATCTTCACGGATCACCCGCAGCGCCTGCACGATACGCCGGTCGGGCACACCCGCGCGGCTGGCCAAGCCACGGATCGACAGATGCGGCTCCCGCCACAGCGCCATCCGTTCCAGCGTCGCGATCATCAGCCGCCCGATCAACGCCTCATGCCCTGCCGCATCGCCGGGATCCTGAATCATCGCCTCTGCGATTTCGCGGGCCTGATTGCGCATCTGCGGGGTGATCGCCCCGCCGGGATGCGGGAAAAACCCCGGCGCGGCGCTGGCCTGCCAGTTGCTGCGAAACCCACTGAGCCATTCCGGTTCGATATAAAGCGCAAGGATCACAGTCGGCGGTTGGCCGGGGCGGTGGGTGTAGCTGTGGTTTTCCCACGCATTGATCAACACCGCGCTTTCATCGGTCAGATCGACCTTGCGCCCGTCGACATCGAACTGACTGTCATGGCCTTCGACCTTCAACAGGACATGACATTGGGAATGGGCATGCCTGACCAAGGGCCGGTCCATGTCAAGGAGCGCAACCCGACCAAAGGGCCCTAGGGCGATCCTGAGTGCAGTCGACATGGATCGAGAGTAGTCAGTGCACCGCGCCCTGTCAATTTGGCGAAGGTGGGCCTGACCCATGGCGCGAGGGGCGCGACCCACGGCCCCAGAGGCTCGCATCTGCCGCAGCATTCTCATATGGAACCACCAAAAGACTGAAAGCGGGGCAGCAGCGCAGTGATCCGGGAAGCAACACCTTCGGCCATCTATATGGGGCTGCTCGCGGCCTTTGTGGGCTATGCCGCCTCATTTGCCATCGTCCTTGCTGGGCTGACCGCGATGGGCGGAACCGAAGCGCAGGTGGCCTCGGGCCTGTTTTTCACCACCCTCGCGATGGGGCTTTGCAGCATTTGGTTGCCTGCCGTGACGCGGATCCCTGCGGCGGTGGCGTGGTCGACCCCCGGCGCGGCGTTTCTCGCATCCGCCAGCGCCCTGCCCGGCGGCTTTGCCGAGGCGATCGGGGCCACCATCATCTGCGCCGTGCTGATTGTCCTGACCGGTTTCGTGCCCGCGCTGGGCCGCGCCGTGGCCGCGATCCCGAAGCCCGTGGCCAACGCGCTACTGGCCGGGGTGCTCTTGCAGCTATGCCTTGCCCCGGCGCAGGCACTGGGCGCGGCGCCGCTACTGGTCGCGCCGCTGCTGGTCGCTTGGGCGGCGGGGCTGGCATGGCACCGGCTGGCGGCAATGCCGCTGACGATCCTTGCGTTTCTCATCATCACCTTCACCGCGGTCGACGCCCCCGGCGCGGCGCTGTCGGCCACCAGTATCGGCCTGCCCGAAATCTCGACCCTGATGCCGCAGTTCACCCTGCGCGGGCTCGTATCGGTGTCGCTCCCGCTCTACCTCGTGACAATGGCGGGGCAGAACATCCCCGGTTTTGCGGTGCTTGAACTGAATGGCTACAGGGTCGAGCGGCAACCGCTCATCCGGCGCACGGGGCTGGCGAGCCTGCTGATTGCGCCCTTCGGGGCGATCCCGGTCAACATGTCCGCCATCACGGCGGCCATGATGTCAGGCGAGGATGCCGGCCGCGATCCAGCCCGGCGTTACTGGGCGGGGATATTTTCGGGGATCGGCTATGTCGCCATGGCCTTCTGTGCGGAGCCGGTGGTGGCGCTGGCGCGCATCGCGCCCTCGCAGGTCATCACCGCCGTGGCGGGGCTGGCGCTGATCCCGGCGCTGGTGTCATCGCTGTCGGGCGCGTTCAGCGTGCCGGGCAAGCTGGAAGCCCCGGCGCTGACGTTTCTATTCGCAGCCAGCGGCATGACCCTGCTGGGCGTCAGCGGCGCGTTCTGGGGCACCCTGATCGGGGTGTTGATCTGGATGCTGAAACGCGCCCGCTGACACGACCGCTCAGGCGAGGTCAGCCACGGCGAGATCCGCCATCTGGCCAATCGCCTCGCGGCTGTTCGCGACGGCGATGAACCGAGCGTTGTGACAGAACTTTGCCCCCGTCACGCCGCTGGCCTGCTCCAGCGCAGCATCGGTCAGCCCGGCCCATGCTTCTGGCAGATCGGCGCGGCTTTCGAATGTGTCGCCGCTTTTGCGGATCGTGGTCAGCACCCAATCGCCATCACGCGGGTGGATGACGAACAGCAAGTGATCTGCACCGGCCTTTTCGACGGCGGAGCGGAACGGCATGCCCATCGGCAGTTCCAACACCGGCGACGTGCCCGCCGCCTCAATCGCCTGCAGCACCATTGCCTCGGCCCGGCGTTTGCCCGCGCGGCCCTTGATCGCCGCTTCGACGACCGCACGCGCCACGCCCAGCGCCGCCCCAAAGGCGAGATCGTCAGCACCCAGCGCCCTGTCATCAAAGGCGGGCTTCAGGCTTTCCAGCAGCGCCGACAGGGTCAGCCCCGCCAGCGGACCGGCGACCGAGGGCTCCAGCGCGCCGTTGTCGATCAGATCGATGGGCAGCACGAACCCCTTGTCGAAGCTGCGGTGGATGTCGTCGACATCGGCCTCGGGCACGTCGAGCGCACGCAGGTAGTCGTGGCCGTAATGCTTCCAGATCAGCCCGAAGGAACTATAGGGCTGTTCGTCCTCCCGCAGGGGCACCGGGCGCTGGTGGTGGTCGAAAATGCGCTGCTCGGCGTCATATTCGCGTCCCACGTCATAGATGATCTTGCCCTCGCCGGGCGCAATCACCGCCGCATCGCGCGACCGCACCACAGATGCTTCCGGGTAAAGCCGGGTCAGAATGACGGAAGACAGAAGCTCGTCCGCGTGAAAACCACCGGAATGGGTGACGAGATGGGTAATGGTCATGGAGAGGCCCTGCAAAAGAAACGGGCGACCGGATGGGTCGCCCTGAATGGTCATGGTGTCGCGCCGCGCCCAGAGGCGGCGGCTGGGAAATCCCGGTTCAGTGGGTCCAGACAGTGCGGCGGTCCGTGGCGAAATTCTCACCATACCCACGGGGGCGGACATTCGCGCGACGGGGCTTCGGCTCCATCACGACGTAATCCAGACCGTGGGATTTGGCGTAATCGATGGCTGCTTCTTTGCTGTCGAAGCTGAGCCGCACCTGGCTTTGCGTGTCCGAAGAACTGGTCCAGCCCATCAACGGATCGACCTCGCGCGAGGAGGCGGGCGCAAAATCCAGACGCCACAATTTGGTCTTGGCGGTGCCGGACTGCATCGCGTTACGGGCGGGTCGATAGATTCTGGCGCGCATGATCGGGGCTCCTGACGGTTCGGTGTCTTATCGGGGATCGCGGCGCTTCGGGCAAGGGGGTGGAGCCTGCCTTGACCCCTCTCCCCTGCGATAAACCAACGCGTTTTGTCCCGCGCATCTTGAATTAGAACAAAAACGGATCAAGTGTCACCGAGTTCCCCGGAGACCGAAATGCCCTACGCCCAAACCGACTCGTCCGATATTCCCCTGCTGCACAGCCCGGCGCCCGATGTAAAATCGCGGCCCAAGCTGGAGGGTGGGCGCAGGTTCGCGATGCAGACCGAATTCGAAGCCGCCGGCGACCAGCCCACCGCCATCGCGGAATTGACCGAAGGCGTCCGCAATGGCGAGCGCGATCAAGTGCTGCTGGGCGCGACCGGCACGGGCAAGACGTTCACCATGGCGCGGATCATCGAAGAGACCCAGCGCCCGGCGATCATCCTCGCCCCGAATAAAACGCTCGCCGCCCAGCTTTATGGGGAGTTCAAGGGCTTCTTCCCCGACAATGCCGTCGAGTATTTCGTCAGCTACTACGATTACTACCAGCCCGAAGCCTATGTGGCGCGCTCCGATACCTTCATCGAGAAGGAAAGCCAGATCAACGAGCAGATCGACCGGATGCGCCATTCGGCCACCCGCGCGCTGCTGGAACGCGATGACGTGATCATCGTGGCATCGGTGTCGTGCATCTACGGCATCGGCTCGGTCGAGACCTATGGCGCGATGACACAGGATCTGGTCGCCGGGCAGGAATATGATCAGCGCAAGGTCATCGCCGATCTGATCGCGCAGCAATACCGCCGCAATGATCAGGCGTTTCAGCGCGGTAGCTTCCGGGTGCGCGGCGATGTGCTGGAACTCTGGCCCGCCCACTTGGATGATCGCGCGTGGCGGTTGTCGTTTTTTGGGGAAGAGCTGGAGGGCATCACCGAATTCGACCCGCTGACCGGGCAGAAAACCGGCAGCTTCGATCAGATCCGCGTCTATGCCAACAGCCACTATGTCACGCCCAAGCCGACGATGCGGCAGGCCGTGCAGAGCATCAAGAAAGAGCTGCGCCAGCGGCTCGACCAATTGGTGGGTGAAGGCAAGCTGCTGGAAGCGCAGCGGCTGGAGCAACGCACGAATTTCGACATCGAAATGCTGGAAGCCACCGGCGTCTGCAACGGGATCGAGAACTATTCGCGCTACCTGACGGGCCGCGCCCCCGGCGAGCCGCCCCCCACCCTGTTCGAATTCATCCCCGACAACGCGATTGTTTTTGCCGATGAAAGCCATGTCTCCGTGCCGCAGATCGGCGGCATGTATCGGGGCGACTACCGGCGGAAATTCACGCTGGCGGAGCATGGCTTCCGCCTGCCGTCCTGCATGGATAACCGCCCCCTGAAATTCGAGGAATGGGACGCGATGCGTCCGCAATCGGTGTTCGTTTCGGCCACGCCCGCGTCGTGGGAATTGGAACAGACCGGCGGTGCCTTTACCGAACAGGTGATCCGTCCCACCGGCCTGCTTGATCCGCAGATCGAAATCCGCCCGGTGGGCATGCAGGTGGACGATCTGCTGGACGAAATCCGCAAGGTCACGGCGCGGGGTTACCGCACGCTCTGCACCACGCTGACCAAACGCATGGCCGAGGATCTGACTGAATACCTGCATGAACAGGGGATCAAGGTCCGCTACATGCACAGCGATATCGACACAATCGAGCGGATCGAGATCCTGCGCGACCTGCGGCTGGGCGCCTTTGACGTGCTGATCGGGATCAACCTGCTGCGCGAGGGGCTCGATATTCCCGAATGCGGGCTGGTGGCGATCCTCGATGCGGATAAGGAGGGTTTCCTGCGGTCCGAGACGTCGCTCGTACAGACCATCGGTCGTGCGGCGCGGAATGTCGACGGGCGGGTCATCATGTATGCCGACCGCATCACCGGCTCGATGGAACGCGCCATGGCGGAAACGGAGCGCCGCCGCACCAAGCAGATGGCCTATAACGAGGAACACGGCATTACGCCGACCACCGTGCGCAAGAACGTCGATGATATTCTGGCCGGGCTCTACAAGGGCGATGTGGACATGAACCGCGTCACCGCCCAGATCGACAAGCCTATGCATGGTGGCAACCTTGAGGCGCATCTCGACGCGCTGCGGGTGCAGATGCGCAAGGCGGCTGAGAACCTTGAGTTTGAGGAAGCCGCCCGCCTGCGCGATGAGGTCAAACGTCTGGAAGCTGTCGATCTGGCCATTGCCGACGATCCCATGGCCCGGCAATCAGCTGTGGCCGCCGCAGGAGAAGCCGCAACCAAGGCGCGCGGTCGCTCCACCGCCGGCAAACCCGGCCAGCGCGGCGGCAACGTGCAGCGACGCAAGAAACGCTAGAAAGGCGTGGCAGCCGCGTGCGACCGGCGCCGGTAGGCGATTGGCCATAGGTATGCCAAGCCCGTCCCATGACAGTTCAGATCAACGCAAAACGCCCCCGCAGGATGCTGCAGGGGCGTTTTTACTGGGATCGAAAGAAGCCGCTCAGAAGTCGAAGATTTCGCTTAGGATGCTCTTCTTCTTGCGCATCTTATATTGATGATAGGTCCGGTCGCCGTGCTCCGATCGCGCATCGCGGTCACGGTAATCGTCGTCGCGGTAGCGGGGGCGATACGGCTCTTGGTAGACCCTCGGCTCTTCGCGGTAGCTTGGATCCGCCCATGGCTCGGACCGATAGCGTTCATCGCGAAACGGTTCAGAGGGTGGCGGCACATCGGGGCGGGGCGGCTCGGCTGCGCTACCGGCGGCATCGTCGGTCGCCTTGTCGATGATCTTGTCCAACTCGCCGCGATCCAGCCAGACTCCGCGGCATTTCGGGCAATAGTCGACCTCGACCCCGTGGCGTTCGGTCATCAGCAAATCGCTTTGATCAATTGGGCATTTCATCGGTGTCTCCTGTCGTTATCCATCTGACATGGGAGGCGCCCTGCACCATAGCAACCCGACCTCACGAAAGGCTCAGGCGCGGGGCGTCAGTCGAAAATGATCTTGGCCAATCCGACCAGAACCACCGCGCCCACCAGCGCCAGCACCAAGACGATCAGCACGCCACCCGCCGCCAAAAGCCCAACTCCCAGCAGGGCTGCGATCAGGGGGGCCATCAATGCGCCCAGCACACCGATCACCATGTATTTTACGCGGTTTCGCCCGCCCGAGATAATCGAGGCGATATAGCCTGCGCCCAAACCGATCAAAATCAAAAGGATCAGGCTGAACCAGCCCACTGCTTCGAAAAAGGTTTCCATCTTATCCGTCCTTTAAACACCGTGTTGCAGGCAGAACGCGCGAAACGGGGGCGTGGTTCACGCGGCGCGCATTTTACCGCGCGCTCACGCGACCCAAGCGGTTTCAGGCCGCGAGACCGCGACCCTTCAAAAGCGCCTCAACCCCCGGCAGGCGACCGCGAAACGCGGTGTATAGCGCCTCGGCCTCGCGGCTGTTCCCCGCCGACAGGACGTGTTCCTCCAGCCGTCGGGCCGTGGCGGCATCGAACGGGTCGCCGGCCTCGTCAAATGCGTCAAAGGCATCGGCGTCCATCACCTCGGACCACATGTAGCTGTAATAGGCGCTGGCATAGCCCCCCGCGAAGACATGCGAGAAATTCGGCGTCGCGTGGCGCATGCGGATCGCGCGCGGCATGCCCAGATCCTCCAGCAACTCAGCCTGTTTCTGCATCGGATCGGCAGGCGGGGGACCTGCGTGGAATTCCAGATCCACCAGCGCGGAGCCGATATATTCGACAGTCTGAAATCCCATGTCGAACGTGGCTGCACCCAACACGCGATCCAGCATCTCCTGCGGCATCGGCGCGCCGGTTTCGGCATGCAAAGCGTGGGTTTTCAACACCTCTGGCACTTCCAGCCAATGTTCGAAGAGTTGCGAGGGCAGTTCAACGAAATCGCGTGGCACCGAGGTGCCGGAGATCATTTCATAGGTCACGTCGCTCAGCATCTGGTGCAGCGCGTGGCCGAACTCGTGAAACAGCGTGCGTGCGTCGTCATAGCCCAGAAGTGCAGGCTGGCCCTGCGGAGGTTTCGCAAAATTGCAGACATTGACCACAACGGGGCGCACGTCACCGCCCAGCTTGCGCTGCGACCGCAGCGCCGAGCACCACGCGCCGGACCGCTTGCCACCACGGGCAAAGTAATCGCAGATCAGCACCGCCACATGGTTGCCCTCACGGGTCACTTCCCACGCCATTGCATCGGGGTGGTGCAGCGGCATCTCCATCGGCGCGAACTCAAGCCCGAACAATCGCTGCGCACAATCCTGCGCGGCAGCGATCATGTTTTCCAGCCGCAGGTAGGGTTTGACCTGAGCTTCATCCAGATCGTGCTCGGCCATGCGGCGTTTCTCGGCGTAGTAGCGCCAATCCCATGGCTCCAACGGGCCGTCGATCCCGTCGGCATGCAGCATCTGCGCCAGAACCTCCGCATCCGCCAGCGCGGCGGTGCGGGCCGGGGTCCAGACCTGCATCAGCAGATCGCGCACGGCCTGTGGTGTCTTGGCCATCTCGGTTTCCAACCGGTAGTCAGAATAGCTGTCATAGCCCAACAGCGCGCTGCGCTCCGCGCGCAGTGCCAGCATCTCGGCGGCGATGGCGCGGTTATCAGTGTCGCCTCCCGTGGCCCCGCGCCCGGTCCATGCCTCATAGGCGATCTGGCGCAGGTCACGGCGGGGGCTGAATTGCAGAAACGGCACGATCAGCGAACGGGACAGGGTCAGAACGGGCGTGGCTTTCCCCCGCTCCTCGCCGGCGGCGCGGACGCCGTCGCTGACAAATTCGGGCAGCCCGGCAAGGTCGTCTTCGCTCAGGTCCAATAGCCAATCGCGCTCATCCGCCAGCAGGTTCTGCCCGAAGCGCGTCGACAATTCCGACAGGCGCGCATCGATCTTCCGCAGCCGCGCGCGATCCGCGCCCTCAAGCGCCGCGCCCGCCCGGACAAAGCTGCGGTGCCGCAACTCCAGCACGCGGGTCTGTTCATCGGTCAAGTCCAGCGCGTCGCGGCCCTGCCATAGCGTATCGATACGGGCGAATAGATCGGCGTTCAGCATGATGTCCGAACCATAAGCCGACAGAAGCGGCGAGAAATCCCGCTGCAACGCCTCGCGCGCCGGAGTGCTGTCGACCGACGTCTGAAAAAAGAACACCGACAGGACCCGACCCAGATCATCGTCAGCCATCTCAAGCGCGTCGATGGTGTTGGCAAATGTCGGGGGCTCGGGATTGGTGGCGATCTGGGCGATACGATCCCGCCCTTCGGCAAGCGTCTGCTCCACCGCCGGGGCGAAGTGATCATCCTCGATGTTCGGGAACGGCGGCAGATCGAATGGCGTGGTCCAGCGGGAGGTCAACGGGTTGGTCATGCGGCACTCCTTTATCGGATCAGAGCTATGTCTTGCCGTCGCCGGTTTCCAGTGGCTGTTGCGCCGTCGTTGCACCGCGATCGCCACAAACCGGACAAGCCGGGTCGCGTTTCACCGTGATCTTGCGGGTTTCCCCCCATAGGGCATCATAGATCAGCATCTCGCCCAACAGCGGCTGACCCGCACCAGCCAGCAGCTTGACCGTTTCCACCGCCATCATGGCGCCGATCACGCCGGGCAACGGACCTAGCACCCCGCCTTCGGCGCAACTGGGAGCCAGACCGGGCGCAGGGGCATTGGGGAACACACAGCGGTAGCACGGACCCGAAAACGCGGGGTCAAAGACCGATATCTGCCCCTCCCATTGGGACAGCGCACCGGATACCAGCGGCACCCGCGCCGCAACCGCCGCCGCATTGACGGTATAGCGCGTGTCAGTGCTGTCGCTGCCATCAAGGATCACGTCATAGTCGCGCGCCAGCTCCAGCGCGACGGTGTCATCAAGCCGCCGGTGGTAGGGGCGCACGGTCACGAAGGGGTTCAGATCCGCCATCGCCTGCTGCGCCGAAAAGACCTTCGGCATGCCAATGGACGCGTCGCGATGGATCACCTGCCGCTGCAGGTTGGAATTGTCCACAGCGTCGTCGTCAATCACGCCAATGGTGCCGACCCCCGCCGCAGCAAGGTAGAGCAACGCCGGTGATCCCAGCCCGCCTGCACCCACCACAAGCACCCGCGCATTGCGCAGACGGGTCTGTCCGGGGCCACCGATTTCGCGCAGAACGATGTGGCGCGAGTAGCGGTCCAGTTCGGTTTCGGAAAAGCGGCCGCTGCGGGGGGTTTGGTCTGGCTCCGCCATGTCGTCGGGACCGGAGCGCGCCCGAGCGCGCAACTGCCGCAAGCCCATGCGGTAGACCAGCACCAGCGCCGCCGCCCCGCCCAGCAGAAGCCACAGAGCCGCCGATCCCCCGGTGGCCGCGCGCAGGCTGTTGCCTTCGGGCAGGACCACATGCATCCCCAGCACCGCAAGGTAGAGCAAGCCGATCATCAGCCAGCGCGCCTGTCGCGGCACGCCCGCCAACCGGCCCACGCCCCACAACCCGGCAGCAAGAAGGAGAACCAGCAGCATCGCGGCTCAGCTTTCCCCGGTGGAGCCAAAGCCCCCGCTGCCGCGCGCGGTGTCCCCCAGCGTTTCGACCAGTTCCACCCCGGCCTGCACCACCGGCGCCACGATCAGCTGCGCGATCCGGTCGCCATGCTGGATGGTGTAAGCGGCGTCGCCAAGATTGATCACGATCACACCCAGCGGCCCGCGATAGTCGCTATCGATGGTGCCGGGCGTGTTGAGCAAGGTCAGCGCGTGTTTCAACGCCAGCCCGGAGCGCGGACGCAGCTGCATTTCGAACCCGACGGGAATCTCCACCCGCAGCCCGGTGGGCACCAGCCTGCGCTGCATCGGATGGAGGGTCAGCCCGGCGGCGCGGTCAGCGGGCGCAAGGTTGGCGCGGATATCGGCACCGGCGGCCCCTTCGGTCTCGTAACCCGGCAAGGCCACATCGCGGTCGGCCCCCAGATCCCAAGTGAATTTCAAAACGGGTCGGCTGGTCATAGGGTAGCTCCTGTGGCAGGGGGACCGGGGTTGCGGCACGGGGCGAACGGTTGCGGCATCAGCCCAGCAGAGCCTGCGCTATGCGCGCGGCAAGGCGATCCCCCACCTCGGCTTTCGGCAGGCGAGGCCATTCCTCGGCCCCGTCTTCGGTAATCAGCACAACGGCGTTTTCGGTCCCGCCCATGATCCCGGTGGCGGGCGAGACGTCATTGGCGACGATCCAATCACACCCCTTGCGCAGGCGTTTGGCTGTGGCATGGGTCAGCACATCATCCGTTTCAGCCGCGAAGCCCACGACCAACTGCGGACGCGTCGGGCCGGGTGATGCGATTTCGGCCAGAATGTCGGGGTTTTCCGCAAAGTCGAGCTGCGGCAAGCGGCCCTGTGCGTCCTTCTTGATCTTGGCATCGGTGGCGTTTGTCACATGCCAATCGGCCACCGCCGCGGCGCAGATCACCGCATCAGCGGGAAGCGCGGACATGACCGCGTCGCGCATTTCGCGGGCGGTCTGCACCGAGGTTACCTCCACCCCTTCGGGCGGCGGCACTTGCGCAGGCCCGGTGACGAAGCTGACCCGAGCCCCTAGCGCCGCAAGTCCGCGCGCCACGGCCGTGCCCTGCGCGCCCGAGGACCGGTTGGCGATGTAGCGCACAGGATCAATCGGCTCATGGGTTGGGCCGGAGGTGACAATCACATGTTTGCCCGCCAGCGGCCCTCGTGTCAGCGCGGTCTCAATCGATGCAAGGATCTCCGGCACTTCTGCCAGGCGACCGGGGCCGAATTCACCACAGGCCATTTGCCCCTCATCCGGGCCGACAACGCGGATGCCGTCATTGCGCAATTGCGCCAGATTGCGCTGCGTCGCGGGGTGGTCCCACATGCGCACGTTCATCGCAGGCGCGATCAGAACCGGCGTATCGGTCGCCAGCAGCAATGTGGTGGCCAGATCATCCGCCTGCCCGCCCGCCATGCGCGCCATCAGATGCGCGGTCGCAGGTGCGATAACGATCAGATCGGCGGAGCGGCTAAGCTCGATATGGCCCATCTCTGCCTCGGCAGTCAGATCGAACAGATGCCGGTGCACCGCCTGCCCTGCCAAGGCTGCGACCGAAAGCGGAGTTACGAATTCCTCGGCGGCGCGGGTCAGCACCGGGCTCACGGTCGCGCCGCGCTCGCGCAGACGGCGGATCAGATCCAGCGCCTTGTAAGCAGCAATGCCGCCGCCGATGATCAACAGGATGCGCTTGCCCGCCAGCATGTTGCGGCTCCCCGGATGGTTCGCGCGAAACCTATGCGCAGGTCCGGCGCGCGGCAAGGGCAGTGCTTGCGCGAATGATTTCGGCGCGCCCAGCCCCAACATGAAACAGGCCAACCCCGTGGGGCTGGCCTGTTTCGCGTCTCAGCCGATCCAGCGGATCAGGCAAAGAATTCCTGAACCTCGACGGCTTCGGTCTCCAGCGTGCGGCGCATCTTGGTGAACGCCGCCGCTTCCAGCTGACGCACCCGCTCTTTCGACAGGCCCAATTCGGTGCCGAGGCTTTCCAGCGTGCGCGGCTGATCACGCAGCTTGCGCTCAGTCACGATGAACCGCTCACGCTCGTTCAGCCGGCCCATGGCGGAGACCAGCCAATTGCGCAGTGTCTCAAGATCATGATTGCGCTCGACACGGGCGGCGGCCTGTTCGGCATCGTCTTCCAGCGTCTCGATCCATTCGCGGCCTTCTTCGTCGCTCGACTGAGTGGCGTTGAGCGAAAAATCAGACCCCGACAGGCGGCCTTCCATCATTTCGACATCTGCGAGCGGCACGCCCACTTCGGTCGAGATCAGGTGACGCAGCTGATGACCGTCCAACTTGCGCCCCTCGGACGCCGCTTCGCGTTCCAGCCGTGCTTGGACCCGGCGCATGTTGAAAAAGAGACTCTTCTGCGAGGAGGTCGAGCCGGTGCGGACCATCGACCAGTTGCGCATGACGTGGTCCTGGATCGACGCCTTGATCCACCAGACGGCGTAGGTCGAAAACCGCACGCCGCGATCGGGATCAAATTTATCGGCAGCTTTCATGAGGCCCAGCGAGGCTTCCTGAATAAGGTCGTTCATCGGCGCGCCGTAGCGCTTGAACTTCGCCGCCATCGAGATGGCAAGGCGCATATAGGCGGTGACCAACCGGTGCAGCGCCGCCTCATCGCGCTCATCGCGCCATGCAAAGGCCAGCTGCAATTCCGTTTCGGCGTCGAGCAGTTCGGCCTGCATCGCCCGCCGGGACAGGGATTTGTCAAAGTCGCCGTCGAGAGCCATGTGGTGTTCCCCTGTTCCTGCGTCCCGGTTCAACTCGCGACCCGTCGCGGGTTCCGGTCCTGTCTGCGGTATTCGGGGGAACTACGCGCAAGCCCCGCATCGGGTTCATCGCGTTTTGAGCCTTCCAGTGGTGGACACAGGCCGAATCTGCACCAGATTTCGGCGAAAACGCCCTTGCCAGATCCGGTGATCGCCCTACCACCGGACTAAGAAAAAAAGGCATTCCAGCACGCCGAAGCCGTTCGCAGCCAGTGAGCGAACGATGCCCGGAGGCGGGGCGAAAAAAAATTTCGCATGACAGGGTAATTTGTGACGTTGGATTGGCCGAGCGCCCAAAACTTTGGCAGTCAGACTGTCTAATGACATAGCTCGCATTTGGCGTGGGACCAGCGGCGAACTGCTGGATACGTCATTCACCACCCGTGATGTGCCGTCTCACCGAATGTCGTTTGTCCTGCGGGCTGTCACAGGCAACTGTGAGGCCCATGACATATGACCTCATCATCGGCGATCGTCTGTATTCCAGCTGGTCCCTGCGCGGCTGGCTGACCTTGGCCGCGTTCGACCTGCCCCACCGCGTAATCCGGGCAGGGCTCTATGCCGGCACGCTGGCACAGGATCTGGCCCGTTACGCGCCGACCCGCACGGTGCCGGTGCTGATCCTCCCGGAGGGTCAGCCGGTGCAGGATACGCTCGCCATTGCCGAGACGCTCGCCGAGCGACACCCTGATGCCGGGATCTGGCCCAAGGATGCCGCCGCGCGCGCCATGGCCCGTTGGCTGGTGGCCGAGATGCATTCCGGTTTCAAAGCTCTGCGCGATGAGTGTCCGATGAACCTTGAACACCGCTGGGCAGGTTTTACGGTATCCGATCCCGTCCGCGCCGACCTCGCCCGGATCGAAACGCTGTGGGCCGCCGCCCGTGCACGGTTCGGGGAAACGGACAGGGATAAGACCGGCAGCCCGTGGTTATTCGGCGCGTATACCGTGGCCGATGTGTTCTACGCGCCGGTCGCTGCGCGGATTGCCGGGTATGGATTGCCGATTTCGGAGCCTGGCGCGCGCTATGTCAGGGCCCACCTCGCCCACCCCTTGTTCCAAGATTGGCGAAACACGGCCCTAGAGGAGCCGGTCACCCCCCGCCCCTATCGGCAGCCGCTGCCCGAAGCCCCTTGGCCCGCCGATGATATCGCCACGCGTTAACCAGATCGAAGGACTTTGACGCTCAACTGACCCGCAAACCGGCCCTGCGGAGAAGACGATGCAGTCCTGTGCCCATACTGTCAGCTTCGACGGCATTCAGGCCGTGCCGGTCGAGGTGCAATGCGCCGTCACTGCCGGCATGCCGAATTTCGGTATCGTCGGCCTGCCGGACAAAGCTGTGAGCGAGGCGCGTGACCGTATCCGGGCGGCGCTTTCGGCCATGTCTGTCGCGCTGCCGTCAAAGCGCATCACTGTAAACCTCGCCCCTGCCGATCTTCCGAAAATCGGCGCGCATTTCGATCTGCCCATCGCGCTGGCGCTGCTCGCAGCGGTCGATTACCTGCCCGGCGATGCCGTCGAAGACCTGATCGCGATGGGAGAGCTGTCGCTGAATGGACGGCTTGCAGCCGTGCCCGGCACGTTGCCCGCCGCCGTGACGGCTGCTGAACAGGGGCGCGGCCTGATCTGTTCGGAGCCCAGCGCCGCCGAAGCCGCGTGGGTCGCGGCAACCCCGGTCTATGGCGCACCGACGCTCGACGCCGCGATCCGCCATCTGCTGGGCCAACGCCCGCTTGCCCCTGCCAGCCCCGGCACCGCTGCCGCCCAACCGCAGGTGGTCGGCGATTACCGGGATGTAAAAGGCCAAGACCGTGCCAAGCGCGCGGCTGAGATCGCCGCTGCAGGCCGCCATCATCTGATGATGGTGGGCCCGCCGGGATCGGGAAAATCCATGATCGCCAAACGCTTGCCATCGATCCTGCCGCCGCTGACCGCGACCGAAGCGTTGGAAACCTCGATGATCCTGTCAGTGGCAGGCCAACTTTCGGGCGGGCAGATCAGTCGCGAACGCCCCTATCGCGCGCCGCATCACACCGCGTCGAAACCGGCACTGGTGGGCGGCGGTAAGGGCGCGCGCCCGGGGGAGGTGTCGCTGGCCCATAACGGAGTGTTGTTTCTGGACGAGCTGCCGGAATTCCCCCGAACCGTGCTGGAAACTCTGCGGCAGCCCATCGAAAGCGGCACCATCACCGTCAGCCGCGCCGCGCATCACACCGACTATCCCTGCCGGTTTCTGTTGATCGCGGCGGCCAATCCCTGCCGCTGTGGGCATATGACGGACGCTGCGCGCGCATGTGCGCGCGTGCCGCTTTGCGGTGCCGATTATCTCGGGCGCATTTCCGGCCCGCTGCTTGACCGCTTCGATCTCCGCGTCGAAATTCCCGCAGTCGGCGTTCTGGATCTGGAAATGCCGCCGCCTTCCGAAGGATCGGCGGAGATCGCGGCACGGGTGCGCTCAGCGCGGGAAATACAGACCGCGCGATTCGCCCGCAGTTACTCTGACAGCGGGTGTCTGACCAATTCCGATGCAGAAGGCGATCTGTTGCAGCAGATCGCCCCGCTCGATGCCGAAGGGCGCGAATTGATGCGCCGCGCCGCCGACCGCCTGCGCCTGTCGGCGCGAGCCTATCACCGGGTGCTGCGCGTGGCGCGGACGATTGCGGATCTTGCCGGCTCAGATCAGGTGCGGCGCCCTCATCTGGCCGAAGCGATCAGTTACCGCCTCTCCGATCTGACCGCCCCTCGCCCTGCGCAACCAACCCGGCCCGACGCGTCCAAGGTTCGCGCCGGCGGTGATCACAGTTAAGACCACCGCGCGCGGAACACTTATCCCGCGCGCTTGGCCTCGATCACCTCCCAGATGCGGCCTGCGACGTTGATATCGTCAAAGCGCTCCAGCTCCTGAATACCGGTGGGTGAGGTGACGTTGATCTCGGTCAGCCAATCGCCGATGACATCAATACCGACAAAAATCTGTCCTCGTTCCCGAAGCAACGGGCCGATTGCCGCGCAGATATCCAAGTCGCGTTGCGTTAGCGCCACCTTTTCGGGACGACCACCGACATGCATGTTCGACCGGGTCTCCCCTTTAAGCGGCACACGATTGATCGCACCGATCGGCTCGCCGTCGATCAAGATCACCCGTTTATCCCCCTTGGCGACAGCCGGAAGGTATTTCTGAGCGATCAACGGCTCACGATTGATGCCTGCGAAAAGCTCGTGCAGCGACGCTAGGTTGCGGTCGCTTTCGCCCAGCCGGAAAACGCCTGCGCCCCCATTGCCATAAAGCGGCTTCAGGATGATGTCGCCGTGGTCGTCCTTGAACGCTTTCAGCGTCGCCAGATCCCGCGCGATCACGGTCGGGGGCGTCAAATCGGGAAATTTCAGAACCAGAAGCTTTTCCGGCGAATTGCGCACCCAGAAAGGATCGTTGACCACCATGGTGCGGTCACTCACCTGCTCCAGCAGGTGAGTGGTCGTAATATAGCCCATGTCGAAAGGTGGATCCTGACGCAGCCAGATCACATCCATCTCGGACAGATCGAGTTCGCGCGCATCACCCAGGGTGAAATGATCTCCCTTGATGCGCCGCACCTCCAGGCTGTGCCCATGCGCCACCACGCGCCCCATCTGCCATGTCAACTTGTCAGGGGTATAGTAAAACAGCTCATGTCCGCGAGCCTGCGCCTCCTCGGCAAGGCGAAAGGTGCTGTCGGCGGCAATGTCGATTGGACCGATCGGGTCCATCTGGAAGGCGATTTTCATGAGCGGTCTCCATCTGTCGCTTCCGTTCATGGCGCAGCAGGCAGAGGGTTGCAATCGGGCATACGATTTGCCGCCCATGCTGTAGACCTCAGAGGCCGTAGGCGTTTTCGACGATCTCAATCTGACCGCTGCCATCGACAAGGGCTACGTCAAATCTGACATTTGCCAGTTGTCCAAGCGGGGAACGGGAAATGTAGCCCGAAGCCGCACGGTAGATCCTGTCCATCTGAGCCCGGGTCAGGCGTTCCGCCGCGCGGGCAAAGGACACGCTTTTCTTGACCTCGATAAAGATGAACCCATCGCCATCTTCGGCAATCAGGTCAATCTCGGCGCCGTGCCCGCGCCAGCGGCGATCCGCAATGCGGTGGCCTGCCCGCTCGTACCGGCGGGCAACTGCGCCTTCTGCGGCGCGACCTGCTTCATAATTCGTGCGTCCGCCCATGGGCAGGCTCCTGTCTGAAGAGGCTCACCCCTCCCCGTCGGCTTTGTCGAGGTCGAGGGCGCGTTGGTAAACATCCCGTTTTGGCAGGCCGAACTTATCCGCGACCTCCGCCGCCGCGTCCTTCATCCGCAAATCACGACGCGCGAGCCGAATCGCCGCATCAAGGTCATCCGGATTGACGACGATTTCGCCGGGACGGTCGATAACCACAACGATTTCCCCCTTCAGCGTCACCCCATCCAGCCGTGCAGACAAATCCTGAAGGCTGCCGCGCAAAGCTTCCTCGAATTTCTTGGTCAATTCCCGACAAATCGCCGCCTGTCGTTCACCTCCCAATCCTTCGCATAATTCCCCTACCAGACGATTAATGCGCTTTGGGCTTTCAAACAGGATCAGCGTCGCCTCGATATCCGCCAGCCCTTTGATCCAGCTTCGCCGCGCGCCGCCCGCCGCCGGGGGAAAACCGGCGAACAGGAACCGGTCGCTGGGCAAGCCTGAGATTGTTAATGCCGCGAGGGGCGCAGATGCGCCGGGCACGCCGGTCACCGCGATGCCGCGCGCTATTGCCTCCCGCCCCAACTGAAAGCCGGGATCAGCCACCAGCGGCATGCCTGCTTCGCTGGCATAGGCGATGGACTTTCCCTCCTCCGCCAGCGCCAGCAGTCGGGGCCGGGCCTGAGCGCCATTATGATCGTGATAGGCGATCATCGGGCGCCCCTTCACCGGAATGGCGTGGATTTCCATCAATCGGCGGGCGGTGCGGGTATCTTCGGCGGCGATCACATCCGCCGAGGCCAGCACATCAAGCGCGCGCAACGTGATGTCGCGGGCGTTGCCGATGGGAGTGGCGACGAAATGGATGCCCGCCGCAAGCGGGGTTTCGCGAAAGCTCATGATACCGCCTTCTTCCGACATTTACTTGGCTTAGCCAAGCGCATAACCTCCTCCGCAAAACGACAACAATCCTGTCAGGGAATGAGGAGACCCCCAATGCGTTCTATCAAGCGCGTGTCGCGCCGTGCCTTTTTCGGCCGCGCAGCGATCCTGGCATCCGCTGCCTGGCTCGCAGCGTGTGAGCCGATCAGCCTCGCCTCGAACAGCGGTCCGAGCATTGATGCCACCGCTCCGGTCCCGGTCGCTTTGCTGGTGCCGTCAGGCTCCGCCAATCAGGGCGACGCAGTTCTGGCGCGTTCGCTCGAGAATGCCGCGCGGATGGCGATGGCGGATCTGGGCGGCGTGCAGATCGATCTTCAGGTCTATTCCACCGCCGGCACCGCAGCAGGCGCGTCGGCCGCTGCGACCCAAGCGGCCAATAATGGCGCCAAGATCATCCTTGGCCCGGTCTATTCCGAAGCCGCCAATGCCGCCGGCCTCGCCGTTGCGAGCCGTGGCATCAACGTGCTGAGCTTCTCCAACAACACGGCCATCGCCGGTGGCAATGTGTTCGTTCTGGGCCAGACGTTCCGCAATACCGCCGACCGGCTGGTGTCCTACAGCCGTCGTCAGGGCAAGCGGAACATCTATGTCGTCAACGCCGATAGCCCGTCCGAAGTGGTCGGACGCGATGCCGTCGTGCAGGCGATTTCCGCCAATGGCGCGCGTGTTGCGGGCTCCAGCTCATTCGCGCTGAGCCAGCAGGCGCTGACCTCCGCTGCGCCGCAGATTGCCGCCAATGCACGCAATTCCGGTGCGGATGCGATCTTCTTCACCTCGACCAATGACGGCGCGATGCCGTTCCTTGCCTCGCTGCTGCCGCAGAACGGCTTGCCCCCCAGCGCGATCCAGTATCTGGGCCTTGGCCGTCTGGACATTCCCGCTTCGGCGCTGTCGCAGCCCGGCTATCAGGGATCGTGGTTCACGCTTCCCGATCAGAGCCGCAATGCGTCCTATCAGCGCCGCTATGCGTCGCAGTTCGGTGGCAGCCCGCATCCCATCGCCGGTCTGGCCTATGACGGGATCGCCGCCATCGGCGCCTTGGTCAAAAGCCGCGGCAGTTCCGCGCTGACCCGCGGCGCGCTGACCCAAAGTTCCGGCTTCGTGGGCGTCAACGGCATCTTCCGTCTGCGCAACGACGGCACCAATGAACGGGGCCTCGCCATTGCTGAAATCCGCAACAATCAGGTGGTCGTGATTGACTCTGCCCCAAGAAGCTTCGGTCGCGCTGGGTTCTGATCCCGCGCTCCGCGAAAGCCCCATCCATGACGCTGCGCCGGACGATCTGATTTGTCCGGCGCAGCGCATCTTCGATCCTGCCGCAATCCGTGCCGAGATCGACCTGCTTGCCGCTGAGGCCGAAAGTCCCAAGGACTTGCGCGCCGGTGCGGTGCGGGTCTTGGCGCGCGCGCAGGAAACAGGCCGGGCCGCGATCGAGGCTGCTTTCATCGAAAGCGCCCGTGCCTCGCGCGGGTTGGTCCATTCCTATGCGTGGCTGACCGATGGCATCGTGTCAGAGGTGTTCCGCATTGCCACTGTGCACCTGCATCCGCTGTCCACACCGACCCGTTCGGAACGGATCGCCATGCTGGCCGTGGGCGGCTACGGGCGCGGTGAAATGGCACCCTGTTCCGATGTCGATCTGCTGTTTCTGACGCCTTACAAAATCACCCCTTGGGCCGAGAGCGTCATTGAATCGATGCTCTACATCATGTGGGATTTGCATCTGAAGGTCGGTCATTCCAGCCGCACCATCAAGGATTGCATCCGGCTGGGGCGCGAGGATTACACGATCCGCACCGCGATGCTGGAACTGCGTCATGTCACCGGCGACCGCAAATTATCGGCGGAGCTGCTGGACCGGCTCTGGACCGATCTGTTTCGCGAGACCGGCCCCGATTTCATCGAAGCCAAGCTGGAAGAACGCGCCGAACGCCACCGCAAGCAGGGCGGCCAGCGCTATATGCTGGAGCCCAACGTCAAGGAAGGCAAAGGCGGGCTGCGCGATCTGCAATCGCTGTTCTGGATCGCGAAATACATCTACCGCGTCCAGAAAGCCCATGAGCTGGTCGGTCTGGGGGTCTTCCGCCCCGAGGAATACTGGTCGTTTGAACATGC
This sequence comes from Marinobacter sp., assembly GCA_040119125.1. Classification (GTDB taxonomy): domain Bacteria; phylum Pseudomonadota; class Alphaproteobacteria; order Rhodobacterales; family Rhodobacteraceae; genus Pacificitalea. The sequence continues at coordinate 278,601 of JBEDTR010000001.1, read as the reverse complement.
CGAAACCTTCCTCTGGGCCGTGCGGGCGCATTTGCACCAGATCGCCGGGCGGGCCGTCGATCAGCTGACCTTCGACATGCAGGTCGAGGTGGCCGACAGGCTTGGCTACTGCGATCATTCGGGCCGCCGCGCCGTCGAGCATTTCATGCAGGACTACTTCCGGCAGGCCACGCAAGTGGGGGAACTGACGCGCATCTTCCTGACCTCTCTGGAGGCTGTGCACCTGAAACGCGAGCCGACGCTGATGGGTCTGTTCCGCCGCCGCCGCAAGGTCCGTGACGGCTACGCGGTGCAGCATAATCGCCTGACGGTGAAGGATCAGGACGCGTTTCTATCCGATAAGCTGAACCTGCTGCGCATCTTCGACGAAGGGCTGCGGACGGGGATGCTGATCCATCCCGATGCGATGCGCCTGATTTCGGCCAACCTGCACCTGATCGACAAGGAGATGCGCGAGGACCGCGAAGCCGCACGGATCTTCCTCGACATCTTGCTCAAACGCGGCAACCCCGAGCGCGGCCTGCGCCGGATGAACGAACTGGGCGTGCTGTCGGCGTTCCTTCCGGAATTCGAGCCGATCGTGGCGATGATGCAATTTAACGTCTACCACAGCTACACGGTCGACGAGCACACGATCCAAGTCATCGCGACCCTGTCGGAGATCGAACATCGCACGTTGGACGACGATTTGCCGATCGCAACCCGGATCGTCGCGGAGGGCCAGATCAATCGCAAGGTTCTCTATACCGCGCTCCTTTTGCACGACATCGGCAAGGGCCGGGACGAAGATCATTCGATCCTTGGCGCGCGCATCTCGCGCACCGTCGCGCCGCGTCTGGGGCTGAAACCGGATGAGGCGGAAACGGTCGAATGGCTGGTGCGCCATCACCTGCTGATGTCGGACATGGCGCAGAAACGCGATCTGTCGGACCCTGCCACGATCCGCGATTTTGCCAAGGCTGTGAAAACCCGCAAGCGGCTGGACCTGCTGCTGCTGCTGACGGTCTGCGACATTCGCGGCGTTGGCCCCAATGTGTGGAACAACTGGAAAGCGCAGCTGATCCGCAACCTCTACCGTCAGACCGCCGAGGCGCTGGAAACGGGGCTGGAAGACCTCAACCGCGCCCACCGCAGCGAGGAGGCCAAGCGCGCCCTGCGCGCCGCCCTCGCCGACTGGCCCCAGCGTGATCTGCGCGCCGAAACCCAGCGCCATTACGATGTTTATTGGCAGGGTCTTCAGCACGAAACCCAGCTGGTGCTGGCGCGGCTGTTGCGTGGCGTGACGGCGGACGAAATCCGACTGGAACTGACCCCTGACCCCGACCGCGACGCCACTCGCGTGGCCTTTGTGCTGTCGGATCATCCCGGTATCTTCTCGCGGCTGGCGGGCGCTTTGGCGCTGGTCGGGGCAAATGTGGTCGACGCGCGCACCTACACCACGAAGGACGGTTATGTGACGGCGGTCTTCTGGATGCAGGACGCCGAGGGCAACGAATATGAGGCCGCGAAGCTGCCGCGCCTGCGTGCCATGATCGAGAAGACGCTGGGCGGCGAGATCCTCGCCCGCGAAGCACTGGTGTCCCGCGACAAGCTCAAGAAACGCGAGCGCGGCTTTCAATTCCCGACCTCGATCAGCTTCGATAATGACGGCTCCGAGATCTACACGATGATCGAGGTCGACACCCGCGACCGCGCCGGTCTGCTCTATGATCTGACGCGCACATTGGCCGAGAGCAACATCTACATTGCCTCTGCCGTCATCGCGACATATGGCGCGCAGGTGGTCGATACCTTCTATGTGAAGGACATGTTCGGGCTGAAAATCTATTCGGCTGCGAAACAGGCCACGCTGGAGAAAAAGCTGCGCCACGCCATTTCAGCGGGCGCCGAGAGGGCTCGCGCCTGATGAAACCCATTCGTTTGCTGTCAGGGTTCCTGACTGTTGGCCTGTGGACGCTGCTAAGCCGTCTGCTGGGCTTTGCCCGTGACATCGTGATCGCCGCCCGGCTGGGCGACGGCCCGGTGGCCGAGGCGTTTCTGGTCGCATTCGCGCTGCCAAACATGTTCCGCCGGTTTTTCGCCGAGGGCGCATTCAACATGGCCTTTGTGCCGATGTTCTCCAAGCGGCTGGAACGGGGCGAGGATGCACAGGCCTTTGCCCGCGATGCCTTCGCCGGGCTTGGCTCCGTCCTGATCGTGTTCACCTTGCTGGCGCAACTGGCGATGCCATGGCTGGTGATGGCGATGGCGTCGGGCTTTGCCGAAGATGGGCGGTTCGACATGGCCGTCGGCTTTGGCCGGATCGTGTTTCCTTATATCCTGTTCATCTCGCTCGCGGCGCTGCTGTCGGGGGTGTTGAATGCCACCGGGCGCTTTGTGGCCGCCGCCGCCGCGCCGGTGCTTTTGAACATCATCCTTGTGACCGCCATGCTGGGCGCGCCCTATATGGGGTGGGATTTCGGCATGGCGCTAGCATGGGCCGTGCCGGTCGCGGGCGTGGCCCAACTGGCGCTGGTCTGGTGGGCCGCCGCGCGGGCCGGATTTCCGCTGATCCCGCGCCGTCCCGTCTGGACGCCGGAGCTAAAGCGCCTTGCCCGTATCGCCGCGCCCGCCGCTCTGGCCGGGGGTGTGGTGCAGGTCAATCTGCTGGTCGGGCGGCAGGTGGCGAGCTTTTTCGACGGGGCGATCCAATATCTGAACCTCGCTGATCGGCTTTATCAGCTGCCTTTGGGCGTCGTGGCGATTGCCATTGGCGTGGTGCTGCTGCCGGACCTGTCGCGGCGGCTGGCCTCCGGGGATACGGCGGGCGGGCGCGATGCGCTGAATCGCGCCGCTGAATTTGCGCTGCTGCTGACCCTGCCTGCCGCTGTGGCATTGGTCATCGCCGCCGAGCCGCTGGTATCGGTGCTTTATCAACGTGGCCGGTTCGATGCCGCCGCCGCTGCGCAAACCGCGCAGGCCTGTGCGGTCTACGGGCTGGGTCTGCCGGCCTTTGTCCTGCAAAAGGTCCTGCAACCGCTCTACTTCGCCCGCGCCGATACGCGCCGCCCGTTCCATTATGCTCTGGCATCTATGGTCGTGAACGCGGGCGTGGCGCTCGGACTTGCCCCCTTCATCGGCTTCATCGCCGCGGCATGGGGCACGACGCTGGCCGCATGGGGCATGGTGGCCCTGCTATGGTGGGGCAGCCGCACGCTGGGCGAGGCCGCCGAGCCCGATGCCCGCCTGATGCGCCGGATCTGGCGCATGGCTGCGGCCAGTGCGGTGATGGGGGTGATGTTATGGCTTTACGCCGCCGTCTTTGCGGATGCGCTGCGCAGCGATGGCGTGCGCTACCTTGCGCTGCTCGGGCTCGTCGGGCTGGGCATCGTGACCTATTTCGGCACCGCGCAGGTGCTGGGCGGCTTCCGCCTGTCGGAACTGCGCGGGGCAATGCGGCGCAAGCGGGGGTAGGGCAACGGCCCTTCCCCCAGTTTTGCGGTTCAGGCAGCGCGGGCGCGCTCGATCCCCTGCAATGCCTCAGACGCGATCTGGAACGAACGCAGCCGCGCGGCATGATCGTGGATCTGCCCCGTGACGATCACCTCATCCGGGGCCAAGGGCGCGACCAGCGCCTGAATGCGGTCGCTAAGGTTGGCAGGCGTGCCCACCGCCGTCACCGACAGCGCCTGAGCCGCACCTTCCAGCACGTGCCCCGGCACATTCAGCGTCGCACCGGGGGCAAGCGGTTTCGGCAGCGGACCGGGACGCCCCAGCCGCAGGTTGGCAAAGGCCTGAAGCATGGAGCTGCGCAGCACCATCGCCTCATCCTCGTCATCCGCCGCGAACACGTTCAGCGCCATCATGAAATGCGGCTGGTCGAGATGTGCGGAGGGCTGGAAATTGCGGCGATACACATAGGCGGCCTCCTCCAGCGCGGCGGGCGCGAAATGCGACGCGAACGCATAGGGCAGGCCCAGCATGGCCGCCAGTTGCGCGCCAAAAAGCGATGACCCCAAGATCCAGACCGGCACCTGCGTGCCCTCCCCCGGCACCGCGCGCACATTCGGCGGACGGCCCGTGACAGGCGCGAAATAGCCCAGCAATTCTTCGACATCCTGCGGGAACGTGTCGCCGCTATTCGACAGCCCGCGCCGCAGCGCACGGAAGGTCGGCATGTCGGTGCCCGGCGCGCGCCCAAGGCCCAGATCGATACGGTCGGGATACATCTCGGCCAGCGTGCCGAATGCTTCGGCCACCATCAGCGGCGCGTGATTGGGCAGCATAATCCCGCCTGCGCCCACGCGAATGGTCGAGGTATGCGCCGCGACCTGCCCGATCACCACAGCGGTGGCGGCACTGGCGATGCCGGTCATGTTGTGATGCTCGGCCAGCCAAAACCGATTGTAACCCCAGTCTTCGGCGTGGCGGGCAAGGTCCACGGTATTGGCAAGCGCCTGCGCGACCGTGCTGCCTTCGGGGACCGGCGACAGGTCGAGAACGGAATAGGGAAGCGTCATAGGAATGTCCTTTCGCGATCAATCTGGGGTCACGCATCCGAATTTGCCAGTGCGTCCCGGGGACCGCTGGCCAGATTGCGTCGCGTCACGCTCCGTGGCTGTCATCAGATTTGAGGCAGTCGCAGGGCGTCCGGTGATGGGCACCGATAACGCGGCGGGTGGACCCGCAGATCAGTGGCATTACCATCAAGGGAGATTATACTGAGGTTCCGGCGCATGGTGCCCACGCGCCTGTCGCCCCAAGCCATGCCCGGCGCACCCCCGTGTCCGGGCGGCCTGACGGAGGAATGTTCATGCGCGATGCCCGCCCGATCCTGTCGTTCCGCACCCCACAGCACCTCGCCCTTCTTCTCTGTATTGCTGCTGCCGCCGGGGTGAGCCTTCCGCATCCTGCCAAGGCAGTGACCGTGACCGAATATTGCTTTTCGAAAGCGGGTCTGCTGTTGGCCGCGCAAAACCCGATCGTGACTGTTGCTGCGGTGGAACTTAACGCGCTGAGCGAGAGCAACCTCGCAAGTCACGACGCGCGGATCGATCTGCGGGCGCGGGTGCTGTGGTCCGGAGATGACGCCGTTCCGCCCGTCCTAGATGTCACGCAGGTCCATCCGGGCCGGTCCCTTGGCACGGTGGGAGAAGCCTCGATCCTGCTGCTGGCGACCGATCCCGATCAGGGGGTGTGGAAAGTGCTCGACGGTTTTCCTGCCCGCAGCCTATCCCCCCGCGGCGAGGCCGAAGCCTGTCTTGCCGGGCTGGATTAAGCCGCGCTCTCAGACGCCGCCGGGCAGCAAAAGCGAACTGTCGCCATAGCTGAAAAACCGATAACGCTCGGAAATGGCATGGTCATAGACCTCCCGCATCCGGTCCTGCCCCATCAGCGCGGACACCAGCATCATCAGCGTCGATTTGGGCAGGTGAAAATTGGTCATCAGCCCGTCGGCGATGCGAAACGCGTAGCCGGGATAGATGAAGATGTCGGTCGCACCATCCCATGGCTGCATGGTGCCATCGACCGCCGCCGCGCTTTCCAGCAGGCGCAGCGCAGTGGTGCCCACCGGGATGATGCGGCCCCCGGCAGCGCGGGTGGCGTTGATCTCGGCGGCGGCCTGTGCGCCGACCTCGCCCCATTCAGCATGCATACGGTGGGTGGTGACGTCATCGACCTTCACCGGCAGGAAGGTGCCCGCACCGACATGCAAGGTGACCTCGCTGAAGCCCACGCCCATCGCGGCGATCCGCTCCAGCAGCGGCTGGTCGAAATGAAGCGAGGCTGTCGGCGCGGCCACGGCACCTGAATGGCGGGCGAATACAGTTTGGTAATCCGTATGGTCGGCCTCATCCGCCGGGCGTTTGGCGGCAATATAGGGCGGCAGCGGCATCGCGCCGGCCTGCGCCAGCGCGGCGTCGAAGTCATCGCCAGTGACGGAGAACCGCAAATGCACCTGACCCTCGGCGCGGCCTTCGACCCGGGCGGAAAAACCGGGCGCGAACACGATATCTTCGCCGTCGCGGACCTTCTTGGCGGGTTTGGCGAGCGCGGCCCAGCTGCCGTCGCCCCGCGGCTCCAGCAGGGTGATACCGATCTGCGCCGTGGTCGTCCCCTCAGCCCCGTCGCGGTGGCGCTGGCCTGACAGGCGCGCCGGGATCACGCGGGTGTTGTTGAGGACCAACCTGTCGCCCGGCCGAAGGAAGCCGGGCAGATCCGTCACCACAGCGTCGTGCAGCGCGCCACCTGTCACCTGCCCGTCAGCCACCAACAACCGCGCTGAACTGCGCGGTCGGGCCGGTCGCGTGGCGATCAGGTCATCGGGCAGGTCGAAGTCAAAATCCGAGAGTTTCATGATGCGTGGCTCTAGGCCGCTTGGTCCGCCCGCGCAAGATCTCGCAGCGCCGCCTCACTCCGCCAGCCGCGGCGCTGGCCTGCGAAAAATCTCCCGGAACATGCCGGGGGTCAAGAAAGACAGCGGATTGACCGAGACATCCGGCTGAGCAATCGGGCCGGTCATCTCGTAATTGACGCCAAAGACGCCCTCGCCCTTGCGCGAGATCACCTGCCCGATGCTGTTGACCACATAGATCGGCGACGCCACGCCTTGCAGGTTGAGCATCGCGCGCCCCAAATCGATCACCCCCGCGACAGACAGACCCAGCGACGGCCCGACCGCCGAGGCGCGGGTGATCTCGACGGCCGTCGGGGTCAGGCGGAAGACGCCCTCGACCTCGTTAAACAGCAGGCCCGGCCCGTTCAGTTGATCCAGCAGCCCAACGACCGAGATGGTGTTGAGGAGCGCCGCCAGCCCCGGCGCGGATTGGGCGCGGATGTTCTCGATCTTGACCGAGCCATCGTAGTCACCCGGCGCGCGGGGCCGCATCGACACGTCGAGCGTGCCGCCTGTGCCTTTCTGGTAAAGGCCGGACCCTGCCAGCACCTGTCCTGCATTGTCAGACCGCAGGCGCAGCGCGGTGCCGCTGTCTGTTGGCACGAGCGTGCCGGTCACCTGCCCCGCCCCATTGACCCCGGCGGTGAAATCGCCGCTCAGCCCGCCGGTCGTGGACAGCCGCCCGCGGAACCCGGTCAGCGCGATGCGTTCCGATACGGTGACGCGATCAAGTGCGAGGGTGATCGGCGCGCCTTCCCGGGCCGCGCCCCCTGTCGTGCCACCGCCCATCGCGCGACCTTCGGGCATTGCGCGCAGATCGACCTGACCGCCGGTGACCGCAACACCGGGTGGGACGCCCCTGCCCCGCCCGGACAATGTCACGGCACCGTCGAACCAGCCCGCCGCGACCCGATCAAACCGTGCCTCGCGCAGCCCTGCCCCGCTGGGCTGCAGGCTGATCCGTCCCTGCGCGGTAAGGCCCGGGGCCGTCAGCGTCAGCGTATCGACCTGCGGCGTCGCCCCCAAACGCCCGTCGAGCATCAGACTGCCGCGCGTGGAGGCGGGTTTTGTCCAGCCGATCTGGGGAATGCTGAGCCCGACGCGGTTGAGGTCCGAATTCACATGGAAGAGCGGCGCTTCTCCGGTGCGCAATTCCAGTTCAAACGCGGCCTGACCCTTGCCGCTGACCATGCCATCCGGCAGCGCGATCTTGAAGGTGTCGAGAGCCCTAGGGCTCAATTCCGTAACGCCGTCCACATGGCTGTGTCCACGGCCCTCAGGCCCGAGGGGATTAACCCATTCAGCGGTAAGGGGCAGCCCCGACAAGGTCGCATCTCCGCCGATGGCGATCTGCTCGTTCGAAGCCTCCAGCGCCAGCATTCCGGCCCGCAGCACTTGCCCCGGCACCACCTGATCGGAGCGCACATCGCGCAGCGTGCCGCTGACCTGCCACGACACATCGCGCATTTTCTCCTCAGCCGGCAATGTGCGGCGGTCTTTCAGCACCAGCGCGATCCGCGCTTCGACCTCTGCCTGCCCCTGCGCGAGATCCACGGGGCGCTTGGCCTTGGTCATCAGGCTTAAGGGTGGCTGATCCAGCAACGACAACGCAGCGGTCACCGGACCGCCCGCCCGCAGGGTGATCTCCGCCGGAGCGGGCTTTTGCTTCACGTCGAGCACGCGAAACACCGTCCCGGCCATGTCGAGCGTGCCGCCCTCAGGTGCGATCATCTGGCCCGCTTCGACCGACACGGTAAAACTGTCCGCGTCGAGCGTCGCATAACCACGCGCTTGCGTGACGGGCGGCAGGTTGCGCATCACGCGGACCTCGGCATCGCGAAACTCGAAGACTGCCGAAACCTGAGGCGTGCCGCCCGCGCCCGTGCGGAGTGCCGCGCGGGCATCGAATACCTCACCGCCGGTGATGTTGTCATCGAGCCACTTCCGCGTCTTTGCGGCGATGGAGACCGGCCACAGCCGAGTGATCTGCGCCGGTGACAAATCGCCCAGCTCGATATCGGCGGACGCAGACCACCCGCGCCCTTCGGCTACGGCTTCGCCCTTGCCGGTGATCTCGACGCCGTCACCCAAAAGCAGAAATTGCCCCAACTCGGCGCGGAACGGATCGAATCCGACCTTCACATCCAATGCGCCGTCACTGAATTGCGCCGGGCTCTGCCACAGGCCATCGGGGTCCAGCCGCACGTCCGAGAACCGCAATTGTCCGACCATCGCGCGGGGCCAGCCCGCAGGGGTCAGATCCTCCAGATAGGCATGGCCGCTGGCAATCAGGCCCAATTGCGGGGATTCAAGCCGCACTTCGTCAAAATCGATACGCCGCGCTTCCGGATCAAACCGAAAATAGGCACGCCCGCCATCAAATCCCACCGGGGCCGCGCCCTGACCCGCCTGCAACGCACCGCTGCCGATCTCAAGCGTGCCATAAAACGCCTCTAGCCCGCCCGCGTCGTCCACGCGGGCCCGCATCGCGCCGGAAATGGGCGCGTCGAGAGGCTCCAACCATGCCAGCGCAGGGGCCTGCGCGCCAATATCCGCACCGTTAATACCTGTTACGCTGGCCGCAAGCGTTGCGGCACGGCTGCCCTTGCGCGAGGAAAAGCTGAGCGCCAATTGCGATGGCGCATCCGGGGGCGCTGCGGGCCCGATCGCCTCTGGATCGGTCATCGGCGCCTCGCTTTGCGCCTCCTGCAAGACAATGGGCGCCGGGCCTGCATCGGGGCCGAGCATTTCATCGGTGAGCGATAGGTTTACCCGCAACGACAACTGCTGCGCATCCTGTTCGAGCAGCAGCCGACCATCGCCCACTTCCCACGCCCGCCCCGCACGGTCATCGCGGAATTCCACTGTCACGCCTGCCATTTCCACCACACGGATCGGTTCCAGCCCCGGCAATGCGAAGGTCGCGTCGAGCGCATCCAGCAAATCCCCGACCGAGCCCAGCCCGCCCTCAGGCATCGCACCGCCAAAGGCCAGATCGAAGCGTCCCAATGCATCGCGCCGGATCGCGATCCGCGCCGCGTTGAGCCGGAGTGACCTTGGCTGCACGCGTCCCGTCAGAAGGGCGGAGCGGTCGAGCGCCGCGCGCAGGCCGGGCACGCGGACAATCTCGCGGCCGCCCGGTGCAGTCAGCACCAGATCCGTGAACGCCACCCGCGGCACGCCCTGCTGGTCAATGGTCAGCCCGACACCGCCGATATCAAGCCGGTTGCCCCCCAGACCCGGCTGGGCGACAGCCTCGATCCGCGCAGCGACCCAGCCGGGCAGCGGGATCTCGCGCCCCGGCAGCACGGCAATCGCCACACCCACCAGCACAAGCGCGATCACGGCCAGATCGAAAATCCACGCGCAGACAATCGCGACGGGTCTCAGCGGAGCGACATGCCGACGGGCCCGGCGCGGCGCGCGCGCGGACGCGAGGCCACCCTCGCCGGATTCAGGGGCCGGTGGTGACGTCTTTGCAGGGGGATGATGCGGATCCTGTCCCTCTGGCCTTGGGCCGGGGGATGGGGTCTGCGCCTCGTCTGGCCTGTTCATTGCGGTCCTTCTGCTCGTGCCGCTCTTGCCGCGACCTTCCTTATCGCCCACAACGCACTAAAAAAGAAGTAACCGACAGCAGCCAGCCCGGCAGGAAGGACACAATTCCATGATCGACACCGGCGACCTTGCCCCAGATTTCGCACTGGCCAGCGCCAGCGGCGGAGAGATCACGCTCAGCGCCCTGCGCCCGGCCCCTGTGGTGGTGTATTTCTACCCCCGCGACGACACATCGGGCTGCACGAAGGAGGCGCTCGAATTCACCGATCTGATCGATAAGTTCGAGGCAAAGGGCGCGCATGTGCTGGGGATTTCCGCCGATACGATCGCCAAGCATGAGAAATTCCGCGACAAACACGGGCTGAAAGTCACGCTGCTATCAGATCCGGAGGCCACGACCTGCGCGCTTTATGACGTGTGGAAAGAGAAATCCATGTATGGCAAGACCTTCATGGGGATCGAGCGCAGCACCTTCTTGATCGACGGCGAAGGGCGCATCGCGCGCGCATGGCGCAAGGTGAAGGTGCCCGGCCACGCCGAGGACGTCCTGCGCGAAATCGAAGCGCTCGCCGGCTGAGCCCCCCGCCCGACCGCCACCCGCGCGGTCGGCATCCACGTCGCTCGGACCTCGGGGAGGGGCCGCGCGTTTCATCCCTGTTCCCCCGCCGCGCCAAAGCGGCTATCACCGGAGCCATGATGCGCTGGACCCTGCCAAATACCCTTACCATCCTGCGGCTGCTTGCGGCGCCGGGTGTCGCTGTGATCTTTCTTGTCCTGCCCCGCCCCGCGGCGGATTGGCTGGCGCTGATCTTCTTCGTCTGCGCCGCTGTCACCGATTGGTTTGACGGCCATCTTGCGCGGAAATGGCAGCAGGTCAGCAAACTGGGCGCAATGCTCGACCCGATTGCCGACAAGGCGATGGTCGTGATCGCGCTGGCGGTTCTGGTTGCGCTGTCGGGAATGGACCCGTGGATCCTGCTGCCCGCCACCGTGATCCTGTTCCGCGAAGTGTTCGTATCTGGCCTGCGCGAATATCTGGGCGATACCGCTGGTCTTCTGAAGGTCACGAAGCTCGCCAAATGGAAAACAACCGCGCAGATGGTCTCGATTGCCGTGTTGTTTGGCAGCGGTATCTTTGCTGCATCCGGCTGGGCGGGCACCGGCGCGGTTTACTGGCTGGGCACGCTGCTGTTGTGGATTGCCGGGCTGCTGACCGCGATGACCGGATGGGATTATTTCTCCAAGGCGCAGCCGCATCTGCGCGATTGAGCCGGAGGACCGCATGACACTTGATGTTCTTTATTTTGCATGGGTGCGCGAACGCATCGGCCTGCCGAAAGAGCGGGTGACGACCGACGCCGCAACCGTGACTGACCTCGTGGCCGAACTCGCCGCCCGCGAAGAACGCTATGCCGTCGCTTTTTCCGACACGGACGCGCTGCGCGTTGCGCTGGATCAGGAATTGGCGGCATTCGATGCCCCGCTCGCGGGCGTGCGCGAGGTCGCGTTTTTCCCGCCGATGACCGGAGGCTGAGGCCGATGGATATCCGTGTGCAGGAGGCCGCATTCGACGCAGGCGCGGAACTGGACGCGTTTTCCGCCGTGCAGGACGGGGCTGGTGCGGTCGTGACCTTTACCGGCATCGTGCGCGACACCGGCGGGCTCCAGCATATGGAAATCGAACATTACCCCGGCATGACCGCCCGCGCGATCGAAGCCATCGCCCGCGATGCGCAGAACCGCTGGCCCCTGACCGGGATATTGGTGATTCACCGCTATGGCGCTCTGCCGCCCGGCGCGCAGATCATGATGGTGGCGACGGCTTCGGCCCATCGCGTCGCGGCTTTCGAGGCGGCGGAATTCCTGATGGATTACCTGAAATCCCGCGCGCCCTTCTGGAAGAAGGAAATCACCGACGAGAGTGCGGATTGGGTCGCCGCCAAGGACAGCGACGAAGACGCGCTATCGCGCTGGTGACGGCTCAGGCCGGCTCTGCCATGTAATCCGGCCCGAACGCCGCGGCCATGAGAGTGCGGGTGTAGTCGGATTTCGGCGCGCCAAAGACCTCCTCGACGGTGCCGGCCTCCATCACGTCGCCTTGCTTCATCACCATGACCCTATGGCTCATCGCGCGCACGACGCGCAGGTCGTGGCTGATGAACAGATAGGTCAGATGATATTTGCGCTGTAGATTCCGCAGCAGATCGACGATCTGCACCTGCACCGTCATATCCAGCGCCGAGGTCGGCTCATCCAGCACCAGCAGCCGGGGCCGCAGGATCATCGCGCGGGCAATGGCGATCCGCTGACGCTGGCCGCCGGAAAACTCATGCGGGTAGCGGTGCATCATTTCGGGGCGCAGGCCCACCTCGGTCAGCATCTCGGCGACCATTTCACGCCGGTTGCGGCCCTTTTCGACGCCATGCACGCCCAGACCTTCGGCGACGATCTGTTCCACCGTCATACGCGGGCTGAGCGAGCCATACGGGTCTTGGAACACGATCTGCATATGCTGGCGCAGATCGCGCAGCTGACCGGCGCTGCGGCCTTGGATATCATCGCCCTCAAACCAAATCGGCCCTTGGGACGAAATCAGCCGCATGATCGCCAGTGCCAGCGTGGTCTTGCCAGACCCGCTTTCCCCGACGATGCCCAGCGTCTCGCCTTCGTGGACGCTCAGGCTTGCGGCGTTGACGGCCTTCACATGGCCGACGGTGCGGCGCATGAAGCCCTGTTTGATCGGAAACCAGATGCGCAGATCCTCGGTGCGCACAACCTCGCGCGCGCCGCCGGGCACCGGATCGGCCTGACCTGTCGGCTCTGCGCCCAGCAGCTTTTGCGTATAAGGGTGCTGCGGATTGGCAAAGATTTCTTCGGTGCGGCCGGTTTCGACGATCTCGCCGTTTTGCATCACGCAGACCCGGTCGGCGATCTGGCGCACGATGGTCAGATCATGGGTGATGAACAGCAGGCTCATGCCTTCGGAACGCTTCAGATCCGCCAGCAATTCGAGGATCTGCGCCTGAATGGTGACGTCCAGCGCCGTCGTCGGCTCATCCGCGATCAACAGGTCCGGCCCATTGGCCAGCGCCATCGCGATCATCACCCGCTGCCGTTGCCCGCCCGACAGCTGATGAGGATAGGCCGACAGGCGGCTTTCGGGATCGCGGATGCCCACACGGGTCAGCAGTTCCAACACCCGCGCGCGGGCGGCTTTGCCCTGAATGCCTTGGTGCAGCGCGATGCTTTCGGTCAGCTGCTTTTCCAGCGTGTGCAGCGGGTTGAGCGAGGTCATCGGCTCTTGGAAGATGAAGGAGATGTCGTTGCCGCGCACCTTTTGCAACGCAGCTTCGGAGGCGCCGACCATCTGCTTGCCTTCATAGGTGATCGAGCCCGCCACCTTGGCGCTATCGCCCAAGAGCGACACGGTCGACAGCGCCGTCACCGATTTGCCCGAACCGGATTCGCCCACCAAGGCGACGGTTTCCCCCCGGCCCACCTGAAACGACACGCCGCGCACGGCCTCTACCGTCGCGCCATCCTGAGCAAAGCTGATGCGCAGGTCTTGAACGTCGAGAACCGGGGTCATGCAAAGGTCTTTCTGGGATCGAACGCGTCACGCACACCTTCAAAGATGAAGACGAGCAGCGACAGCATCAGCGCGAATGTGGTGAACGCGGTAAAGCCCAGCCACGGCGCTTGCAGGTTCTGTTTCGCCTGCAACGTCAGCTCCCCCAGCGACGGGGCCGAGGACGGCAGCCCGAAGCCCAGAAAATCGAGCGAGGCCAATGATGCGATGGTCGCCGTGATGATGAAGGGCATCATGGTCAGGGTCGCCACCATCGCGTTGGGCAGCATGTGGCGGAACATGATGGTCCGGTCACTGACGCCCAAAGCCTTGGCCGCGCGCACATATTCGAAATTCCGCGCCCGCAGGAATTCGGCCCGCACCACGCCGACCAAAGCGGGCCAGCCGAAGAGCACGGTCAGGAACACCAGCAGCCAGAAACTTCGCCCCAATATCGCGAACATGATGATGATGATGTAGAGCCCCGGCGTCGACGACCATATCTCGATCGCGCGCTGGAACACCAGATCGACCCAGCCGCCGAAATAGCCCTGCACCGCCCCCGCGACCACACCGATGACCGAGGTCAGAACGGTGACAATCGCGGTGAACAGGATCGACAGGCGGAAGCCGTGGATCACCCGAGACAGCACATCGCGCGCGGCGTCATCCGTGCCCAACCAATGCTGCGCATCAGGGGCCGACGGCGCCGGGCCGCGCAGGTCGTTGGGGGTGTTATAGGCGTAAGGCACGAGCGGCCAGATCATCCAGCCCTTGTCGATTGCCTCGCCTGCGACCTCGCCATCCTGCGCGTCTTCGATCACGCCTTCGGGGTCATCGAAACAGGCGTCCAACCCGCCGGATACGATCAGGCATTCGACCTCTGGATAGCGATAGACCGCCTCGGTCTGGAAATCGCCGCCGAAGGTGGTTTCCGAGTAAAAGTTGGTGATCGGGAAGAAATATTCGCCCTGATAGTTGATCACGATCGGCTTATCGTTGGCGAGGTAGTCGGCAAACATCGACAGCCCGAACAGGATCGAAAACAGCCATAGCGACCAGAGCGCGCGGCGGTTCTTTTTGAAGTTGCGCCAACGGCGCTGGTTCAACGGGGACAGGATTGCCATGCGCTCAGGTCCTCCGGCTTTCAAAATCGATCCGGGGATCAATGAAGACATACATCATGTCCGACAGAATATTCATCAGCAGCCCGATCAGCCCGAACACATAGAGCGTGCCAAACACGACCGGATAATCCCGCGCCACGGCGGCCTCGAACCCGAGCCGCCCCAACCCGTCGAGCGAAAAGATCGTCTCGATGATCAGCGACGCGCCGAAAAACACGCCCAGAAACGCCGCCGGGAAGCCTGCGATCACGATCAGCATCGCGTTGCGGAAGACATGACCATAGAGAACGCGGCGTTCGCTCAGGCCCTTGGCCTTGGCGGTGATGACATACTGCTTCTTGATCTCGTCGAGAAAGCTGTTTTTGGTCAGCAGCGTCAGCGTAGCAAAGCTGGAAATCGTCGAGGCGATGACCGGCAGCGCGATATGATGGAAGTAATCCAGAAGCTTACCGCCCAGCGACAGGCTTTCGAAATTATCCGATGTCAGCCCCCGCAGCGGGAAGATCTGCCAGTAGCTGCCGCCCGCGAAAAGGACCAGCAGCAGGATCGCGAACAGGAAACCGGGGATCGCATAGGCCACGATGATCGCGGCTGAGGTCCATGTATCGAACCGCGTGCCGTCGCGTACCGCCTTGCGGATGCCCAGCGGGATCGAGATTACATAGGCGATCAGCGTCGACCACAGCCCGAGCGAAATCGACACCGGCATCTTTTCCAGCACCAGATCAATGACCGAGATCGAGCGGAAATAACTCTCGCCGAAATCGAACACTGCGTAGTTGCCCATCAGGATGAAAAACCGCTCGGCGATGCCGATCTCTTCCTTGGCGCATTCCTCGGCATCCAGCGTGATGGGCCCGTGATAGCCTACCTCACAGACGATGCGGGCGAACCCCATCTCGATTTCAAGCGAATCCAGAAAATCCTGCGGCAGGCCGCGCGCACCGTAATATTCGCTGTCATCAGCCATCTGCATGCTGCCGGCATCATTGCCGCCACCGGCGATGCCCTCGAACACGTCGCCTTCGCCCTGCATCTGGGCCACGATCTGTTCGATTGGCCCGCCGGGCACGAATTGCGTCAGCACGAAGTTGATGATCATGATCCCGATCAGCGTCGGAATGATCAGCAGCAGTCGTCTTAGGATATATGCGCCCATGTGGTCGGTTGGCCCGTTCTTGGTCTAGCGGCTGGTGATCGCGGTTGCGTCTGCCGGGGGTGGCGCGCTCAAAGCGCGCCTTTCGCCTTCAGCTCCTCCGCCTTGTCGGCGTTGTACCACCAGAAGTCCAGATGACCCAGATCCAGCGGCGGCAGCGGATCGGGATGCTCGAACATGTCGTAATAGGCGACCCAGTAGCTGTCATTATACCAGACCGGCACGATGAACCGTTCATGGCGCAGGATACGGTCGATGGCCCGAATGGCGACCTTCATCTCGTCCAGCGTTTCGGCATCGATCAGCTTCTCGATCAGGGCATCCACGGCAGGACCGCCATAGCCTGCGGGATTGAACAGGCTGTATTCGGCGTCCTCCGAGCCGAAGCGCTGCGCAATGCCCAGCGCCTCCTCAAAGCCATTCTGGTAGAAATCGAAGATCATGTCGAAATCGAAGTCGCGCTCGCGATTGGTCATCTGCGCCGGATCGACACGCTCGTATTTGGCGTTCACGCCCAGCTGCTGCAGGTTGGCAATATAGGGCTGGATGATCCTGTCGAAGCTCTGATTGTCCTCAAGGAACGTGATGTCGAGGGTGCGGCCATCCTTGCGCAGCATCCCGTCGGAGCCGACCTCATAGCCTGCTTCCTGCATCAGCCGCGACGCTTCGCGGAAATTGCGGCGATCCAACTGGCTCGCCGTGCTGTCATGGGCGGTCACAGCCGGTTCGGTCAGGATTTCGGGGTCCAGCATGTCCGACACTGATTGCAACAGTTCCAGCTCAGCCCCCTCGGGCACGCCAGTGGCGGCAAGATCGGTATTCTCCCAGAAGCTGCTGCGCTGCTTGAACAGCCCATATTGCAGCGTGTCGTTGGTCCAGGTGAAGTTGAACATCAGACCCAGCGCCTCACGCACAAGCGGGTCTTGGAACTTCTCGCGCCGCAGGTTGAACACGAAGCCGGTCGCGCCGGGCAGTTCGCCGTTTTCCAGCTCCGCCTTGACGATGGTGCCGTTGGCCACCTTCGGGAAGTCGTAGCCCGTGGCCCATGTGAGGGAGCTGGTTTCCTGCCGGAACGTGTAGGCCCCGGCCTTGAACCCCTCCATCGCCGCGTTGTCATCAGCGAAATATTCAACGCGGATGCTGTCGAAATTATTGCGGCCCTGATTGATCGGCAGGTCGTCGCCCCAGTAATCGGGATTGCGCTTGTAGACGATGCGGCGATTCACATCGAGATCGTCAAGCATATAGGGCCCGGACGTCAGCCCCGGCTCCAGACGGCTTTCGTCCAGCCGCGCGCCGGTGTCTTCATACCATGCCTTGGAAAAGATCGGGGTGGAGCCCGCCTGCGAGATCAGCCCCTTGCGCGGGACACCTTCTGCAAAGGTAAATTTCACCGTCTGCGCATCAATCGCCTCGACGCTTTCATATAGTTTCGCCACCGCCGTGCGGAACGAGGGCAGCGCCTGTTCCAGCATCAGATCTACGGTGAACACGACGTCCTCCGCCGTGACCGGAGTGCCATCCGAAAACGCGGCTTCGGGCCGCAAATGGAAAATGACCCAATCCTGACTCTCGGGATATTCGATGGTTTCACACACAAGGCAGTATGAGCCGTAAGGATCGTCGGCAGTCGACGTCATCAGCCGCTCCACCCCGATGCTGGACAGCGCGCCCGCCCGGCCCTTGCGCGAGTATGGGTTCATCGAATCGAATGTGCCCCGCGCCCAGATCGCCATCTCGCCGCCCTTCGGCGCATCGGCATTGACGTAATCGAGCTGCGCGAAATCGGCAGGATATTTGATCCCGTTTTCAAAGGTCGAAAACGCATGTGCGGTGATCACCTGCCCCTCCGCCGCAGCAGGGGTTTCAACAGCCGCCGCAGGCGTCGCGGTGGCGGCGGCATCCTGCGCGCGCAGCCCGGTGGCCGAAAGCCCCAGCAGCACGGCTGCAATCAGCCCGCCGCTCAGGCCCAGCATGCGCTGGCGTCGTCGGTCCGCGTCCCTTTCGTGCAGCGACAATGCAACGGCACGGGCCTGTGCGGCACGACGGTCGGTGGGGCGCATGCGGAAACTCCTCTCGCGGCACGGGCTTGGCCCGTTGGTCTTTGCCACGCTAAGGCCCCGTTGATCCGGGTTTCAAGTTGAAACTCCGTGAACGGCAAGTGAACCAGCGCGCCACCCATGGCACCCCCAAAACGCAACGACGCCGCTCCCTCCCGGAAGCGGCGTCGTCAAATCACAGTCATCAAATCACAAGGTCGGGCAGGATTAGCCGCCAGCGCCTTCGAGATATGCGATCAGGTTGGCCCGGTCCTCGACGCTCGGCAGACCCGAGAAGGACATCTTCGTGCCCGGCGCGTAGCCACGCGGGTCGTGCAGGAACCCTTCCAACGCAGCCGGATCCCATGCGCCTTCGAGCGAGGTCAGCGCTTCGGAATAAGCAAAATCGCCCACAGCCGCGATTTCGCGATTCACCACACCGTCAAGATGCGGACCGGTGGCGTTAGTGCCGTCCAGTTTGTGACAGGCGCGGCATTTGCCAAACACCCGCTCACCCGCAGCCGCATCGGCCGAGGCGAAGACCTCCTCGAACGAGGGGCCAGCTTCTTCTTCGCCGCCAGCGCCGGTTTCCGGCACATCAATGGCATAGGCTTGAGCAAGCTCTTCATCGCCATGTGCTTCCGCACCGACGTGATAGATTTCTTCTGCCGCCCATTTGCCCAAAAGAAGCACCAGAAATGTGCCGCACAGGCCGCCGACGACCTTTGTCGTGGTCATTGTGTCGAACATGTCGCATCCCGCTTATGATCGTTTCGGGGGCTTCTACGATCTTTCCATCCCATCCTGCAAGGTGTAGCAGCCGCGACGAAACGACCAACATCCGAAAAGGTCGTGATTTTTCGGAGGGGGACCGTAACTATGGCGGGACGTATTGCTTTTCAGGGAGAGCTTGGCGCCTATTCGCATCAAGCCTGTCATGACAGCTATCCGGATTATGAGCCGGTCCCCTGTCGCACCTTCGAGGACGTGATCGAAATCGTCCGCAAGGGCGATGCCGACCTTGCCATGCTGCCGGTCGAAAATTCCACCTATGGTCGGGTCGCAGACATTCACCGCCTGCTGCCTGAAAGCGGGCTGCATGTTGTCAGCGAAGCGTTCGTGCGCGTGCATATCAACCTGCTTGCGATTCCCGGCACTCCGTTGCACCGGGTCGAGCGCGCGCAAAGTCATACCGTCCTGCTGGGCCAGTGCCGCGATTTCTTGCGTCAGCACAATATTGATCCGGTAACCGGCGCCGATACTGCAGGCTCCGCTCAACATGTGGCTGAACTGGGTGATCCGGCCCTTGGCGCGCTGGCCTCCGAACTGGCTGGCGAAATCTATGGGCTTCAGGTTCTGGCGCGCCATATCGAGGACCATTCCAACAACACCACCCGGTTTCTGGCGATGCAGCGCGAGATGGATCTGCGCCGCCGTGGCGACGGACCGATGATCACCTCCTTTGTGTTCCGCACCAAAAACATCCCCGCCGCGCTCTACAAGGCGATGGGCGGCTTTGCGACCAATGGCGTCAACATGACCAAATTGGAAAGCTACATGGTCGGGGGCAGCTTCACCGCGACACAATTCTACGCGGATATCGAAGGCCACCCCGACGATCGCAACGTGCAGCAGGCGCTGGACGAGCTGAGCTATTTCACCACCAAGCTCGAATTGCTGGGCGTCTACCCCGCCGATCCCCGCCGCTAAGCCACGCGGGCCGGTCCGGCGACACACCTGCCGCCACGGGCGTTGCCGATCAGGCCGCGTTGCGACGCTCCAGCTCCGCCGCGAATTCTGCCACACGTTTCTTGAATTTTCGGCTGAGCGAGGATTTCGCCAGGCGCAATGTCTGGATGATGACCCGAGCGGACAGCGTCTTGGGGCGCATCTCGATTTCGATGGACAGGCGCGTGCGCTGCCGCGACAGCGCGACCAGCTCCACCGGAACCTCCCCTTCGATCCCGCCTCCGACAAACGTGACACGATAACCGGTTGCCGGCGACCAATCGGCCAGCGTCGCCGTGACTTCGCGTGGCTTGCCGCGATAGGCAAATCGGATGCGCCATGACGCGCCCAGCTGCAAACCGGGGCCGGAGTCGAGACGCGTGACCTCCACGCCCCGGCGCGTTGCCTGCCGCTGAAACCCGTCGAAATTGCTAACGGCGGCAAATGCCGTCTCGATGGGCACGCCGATATCTTCCTTGGTCGAAAATTTCACTGTGCCATCCCGATCCGTAAATTTGCCTGCCTGACGAGGCAACCTGTGCCCCATATGCCGACCGTCAACAGGCGGACCCACTGCCGTTGCGGAGCCGTTCTAACCTCGTGTCTTGCGTCAATCCAAACGGTCCGCAAGCCAGTTTCGCAGCAAAAATCCGGCGATTGCGCCGTTTCGTGGCGCTCTCACCACGCTATGCCCGCCAGAGATGACCTCCATGGCCTCCTCTCGCGTCAACCACATCGCATCCTCGATTTCGACCGGATCGAGCGTCAGCTCGCGCGTTAGCGCGACGCCGTGACATCCCAGCATGAGCGAATTGGGGAATGGCCAAGGCTGGCTGGCGAGATAATCCACCTGCCCCACCTTCACACCGGTTTCCTCAAACACTTCGCGGCGCACCGCAGCCTCCATCGTTTCGCCCGGCTCGACAAAGCCAGCGAGGAGCGAATACATCCCTTCCGGCCAGTGAGGCGAGCGCCCCAGAAGAACCGAATTCCCTAGCGTGATCAGCATGATGACCACGGGATCCGTGCGCGGAAAATGCTGCGCATTGCAAACCGGGCAGCGCCGCATCCAGCCGGCACTTACCGCGTCGCTCAGCTCCCCACAGGCGGCGCAAAACCGGTGCGTGGAGTGCCAATTGAGGATCGCGCGCGCCGTGGCGCATAGTTCCGCCTCCGTGGGGCTGAGGGCAGCCATGGCGCGGCGCAGTTCGACAAAGCGCTGGTCGCCGGGCAGATCTGGATGCGCCTGCTCACTATGATCGGCAAAGGCGTCGAGTTCGGCGGCATCCACCGCCTCCGGCTCCCAGTTTGAGATATCGCGCACGAACCATGGCTGCCCGTCGATGCGGCCCAGAAACACCTCTGGCAGCACGCTGTCGCCGCCGGCGTCTAAAACAGGATGATCCGGTGTCATCCCCACCAGCGAAAGCGGCGCGTCGGCATGGAGCAGTGGTTTGCCGCGCCAAAGGGTCAGCACGCGCGCGTCCGGTGCATGGCGCAGCGCGTTGATTCGGTCCGGATCGTTGCGCAATTCTCCGCCGCGATCCAACGCCCCCTGCCCGATTCCGCCGCCGCCAAATGTTACCGTTTCGGCGATCCGCATACATGCTCCTGTTCGTTGACTGGCCCGGCTGTGCCCCATGGCGGCATGACGCCGGGCGCGCGGGGCTTCGCGCCAGTTTGCATGCCGTGCCCGTCAGGGCAATGTGTGCCCCAAAGGTTGATGTTTCATGGACGCCGCCAATCGCCTTCACCGCGCATGCGCATATGTGCACGCAGTTCACGAACTCAACCCAGGATTGCACGGGGTGCCGAAGTTCGTTAGGCATGGTGTTGTTACATCGATTTGCTAGGCTTCACCGGAATCCCCGTCTGTCAGGAGCACATCATGTCGTATCCGATTTTTCCTTCGCTCACCCGCCGGTCGTTTCTGGCGGGCACCGCAGGTGTCTCATTGATCGCACTGCATCCCTTCTCCGCCCGCGCCGCGTCAAACCAAGCGCATCTGCGGATCATGGAAACGACGGACCTGCATGTGCACGTCTACCCCTACGACTATTATTCGGACAAAGCGGTGGACACGGTCGGGCTGGCGCGCACTGCCGCCCATATCGACGCGATCCGCGCCGAGGCCACGAACACCATGCTGGTCGATAACGGCGATTTCCTGCAGGGCAATCCAATGGGTGATTACATCGCCTATGAACGCGGCATGGCGGATGGCGACATGCACCCGGTCATCATGGCGATGAACACGCTTGGGTATGATGCCTCAACGCTGGGCAATCACGAATTCAACTATGGTCTGGAATTTCTGCAAAAATCCCTCGCCGGGGCAGATTTCCCGGTGGTCAGCGCCAATGTCGCCACCCGCACCGGCGCCAGCCCGACGCAGGATGAGACGCTGCTGAAACCCTATGTCATCCTTGATCGCGAGGTCACCGATGGCGATGGCACCGCCCATGCGATCCGCGTGGGCATCATCGGCTTCGTGCCACCGCAAATCATGAATTGGGACCGCAAACATCTGGAAGGCAACGTAGAAGCCCGCGATATCGTCACCACCGCGCGCGCCTACATCCCCCAGATGAAGGAAGAGGGCGCCGACATCATCATCGCGCTCAGCCATTCCGGCATCGGCTCTGCCGATTGGACCGAGGGGATGGAAAACGCCTCCGTGCCCTTGGCCGCGCTGGACGGGATCGACGCGGTGATGACCGGGCACAGCCATCTGGTTTTCCCGTCGCCAACCTATGCCGATTTCGCCGCAGTCGACGCCGAGAAAGGCCTGATCCACGGCAAGCCTGCGACGATGGGCGGGTTCTGGGGCTCGCACCTCGGCGTGATCGATCTGATGCTGGAACGCGAGGCCGGGGAATGGCGGGTCGTCACCACTTCGGTCGAGACGCGCCCCATTTCCGAGCGTGCCGAGGACCGCACCGTCACCGCGCTGGTTGAAAGCGACCCGGAGGTGCTCGACTCCATTGCCGCCGAGCATCAGGCCACGCTGGATTACGTCCGCACCGCCGTGGGCGAAACCTCGACCCCGCTGCATTCCTATTTCGCGCTGGTGGCGGATGACCCGTCGGTGCAAGTCGTATCGATTGCGCAGAAATGGTATATCACGGAGATGATGCAGGGCACCGAGAACGAAGGCCTGCCGATCCTGTCTGCCGCCGCCCCGTTCAAGGCAGGCGGTCGCGGGGGCCCCGACTATTACACCGATGTGCCCGTGGGCCCGGTGGCGATCAAGAACGTGGCCGATCTTTACCTCTACCCCAACACCGTGCGCGCGGTGAAGGTGACGGGCGAACAGGTCCGGCTGTGGCTGGAACGCTCCGCCGGGATGTTTAATCAAATCACGCCGGGCGAAGCCGATCAGATCCTGCTGAACGATGACTTCCCATCCTATAATTTCGACGTGATCGACGGCGTCAGCTACCAGATCGATCTCAGCCAGCCCGCCATGTTCGATGCGGACGGCGCGGTGGTCGCCGCCGACACCCAGCGCATCGTCAACTTGACCTATGAGGGGGAGCCCGTCCGCGATGACATGGAATTCATCGTGGCCACAAACAATTATCGCGCCTCGGGCGGCGGCAGCTTCCCCGGTGCGGACGGCTCAACCATCGTGTTCGAGGCGCCCGACACCAACCGCGACGTGATCGTGCGCTATATCGTCGAAGAGGGCACGATTACGCCCAAGGCTGATGCCAACTGGTCCTTTGCGCCGATGCCCGACACGACGGTGCTGTTCGATACCGGTCCGCGCGCCGTGGAGTATATCGACGATGTGGCAGGTGTCAGCATCGCGCCCGCGGGCGACGGTCCGGACGGGTTTTCGCGCTTCCGCATCACCCTGTAGCGGGCCGCTCCCGCGCGGGGCTTGAGGGGCGGCGCGATATCTGCGCCGCCCTTTTCGTATTTTGGGCCCGCGCAGGGCAATTAACGCACCGCCCAAAGCAAAGACAGTTTGCACAATTAACAGGCAGCTTGCAGAATGAAGCTCCGGACGGGAGGCCGGCGTCTTCGACGCGATCTTGTCTCTGCGGCCCGGAGCGCGCGAAATCGCGACGACAGGACCAATAGGAGGTTTCCCATCATGCTCATGCGGACACTCGCCACCCTTGGCGCGACCGTGGCCTTTGCCGTCCCGGCATTGGCGCAGGATATCGACATGCCCTTCGCACTCGACTGGAAGTTCGAGGGCCCGGCAGCGCCTTATTTCGTGGCTGTGGACAAAGGCTACTTCGCCGATGCCGGGCTGGCGGTTGAGATTTCCGAAGGTGCGGGTTCGCTTGACGCGATCCCGAAGGTCGCGACCGGCGCGTTCCCGGTGGGTTTTGCCGATATCAATTCGGTGATCCGTTTCCTCGACCAGAACCCCGAGGCCCCGGTCACGGCGGTGATGATGATCTACGACAAGCCGCCCTTCGCCGTGGTGGGCCGCAAGTCGCTGGGCGTTGAGACCCCCGCCGATCTGCCGGGCAAGGTTCTGGGCGCGCCGCCGCCCGATGGCGCATGGGCGCAGTTTCCGATCTTTGCCGCCGAGAACGACCTGAACATGGACGAGATCGAGGTCGAACCCGTCGGTTTCCCCACCCGTGAGCCGATGCTGGCAGAGGGCAAGGTCGCCTCTGTCACCGGGTTCTCGTTTTCATCCGTGCTGAACCTTGAACGTCTGGGCGTGGCGCCCGACGATATCTCGGTCCTGCTGATGGCGGATTACGGCGTCGACCTCTACGGCAACGCGATCATCGTGAATACCAACTTCGCCGAGGCCAACCCGGAGGCGGTGACTGGCTTCCTCAGCGCCATTGCCAAAGGCTGGACCGATGCGATCGCAGATCCTGAAGCAGCGGTTGATCTGCTGCTGGAGCGTAACCCCGCCGCCGATGCGGCACTGGAAACGCGCCGCCTGCAACTGGCCATCGACGACAATGTGCTGACCGATTTCGTGAAGGAAAACGGCCTCGGCGGCATCGACGCCGCGCGTATGGAAAGCGGGCTGGAACAGACCAAATCGGTCTACGAATTCCAGAATGCTCCTGATGCGGCTGCTTTGTTCGATGACAGCTATCTGCCCCCGGCAGGCGCGCGGATGTTGCAGTAAAAACGGCGCATTGACCGAAATCCGGGCCGGGCGGGCCAGTTCCGCCCGGTCCCAACTGCTGCGGGGATCATGGACAACCTTATCGACATCAAGGGCGTGACCCACGCCTATCGCACCGAGGCCGGACCGCTGCCGGTGCTCGACGGGCTCAACATCTCAGTGCCGCAGGGCGAATTCTGCGCCGTGGTGGGGCCCTCGGGCTGTGGCAAATCCACCCTGACGCGGCTGGTCGCGGGCCTGATGACCCCCGACGTGGGCGAGGTCTGGCTACATGGCGAGCGTGTGAAATCCCCCCGAAACACCGTCGGCATGGCGTTTCAGAACCCGGTGCTGCTGGAATGGCGCAGCATCCTGCATAATGTGATTTTGCCGCTGGAAATCGTCGCGCCGCGCATGTCCCGCCGCGACCGGATCGACCGCGCGATGGAGCTGCTGGACCTCGTCGGGCTGAAGGGGTTCGAAGATAAGCGCCCCTCCGAATTGTCCGGCGGCATGCGACAGCGCGCCTCGCTCTGCCGGGCAATCGTGCACAAGCCTGACGTGCTGATTATGGATGAGCCCTTCGGCGCACTGGATGCCTTCACCCGCGAAGATCTGTGGCAAACCATGCGCGAGTTGCGCCGGCAGGAGCGGTTTACCTGCGTGCTGATCACCCATGACCTGCGCGAAAGCGTATTCCTGGGCGATCAGGTCATCGTTTTATCGGGGCGCCCCGCGCGCACGCAATACATCCTCGACGTGACCCTGCCCGAGGATCGCACGCTCGACAGTCTTTACACCCCTGAGGCGGCAGACATGCTGGCCACCCTGCGCCACCAGATTCAGGTCGCCCAAGGCCGCGCGCCGGAGCATGCGGCATGAAATCGAACAAGTTGCAGCAGATCGGCGTGCCCATCGCCGCCATCATCGTGTTCCTGCTGGCATGGGAAGCGCTGGTCTGGGTCAATGGCTGGCCGAACTACAAAATGGCCTCGCCATCGGACCTGCCGCCTGCCTTCTGGCGGTACCGCGAATTGTTCCTGACCGGCGCGTGGCAAACCTTGTGGCGCACCGTCGCCGGGCTGCTGATCGCCGTCGTCGCGGGCACCGGGCTGGGGATGATTATGGGGTTTTCGCGGCTGATGCGCGATGCGCTCTACCCGCTTCTGGTCGGGTTCAACGCGGTCCCCAAGGCGACACTGGTGCCGGTGATCGCGCTGATCTTCATCGGTCAGCACGATTTTAACACCGTGCTGATGGCGTTCCTGATCTCGTTCTTTCCAATCGCGGTGTCGGTGGGCATCGGCCTGTCGACGCTGGAGCCGGAATACCGCGACATCCTGCGATCCCTCGGCGCGTCGCGGGTGACGATTTTCCGCAAGATCGCCCTGCCCAAGACGCTGCCGGAATTCTTCGGCGCTTTAAAGGTCTCCGTGACACTGGCCTTCATCGGCACCAATCTGGTGGAGATCGTGTCCCCGCACGGGCGCGGGCTTGGCGCGCTGTTCCTGTCAGGGCAGACCAATTCGGACTACCCGCTGATGTTCGCCGTGCTGATCGCCTTGGCGTTTCTGGGGATCGTTCTCTATTACGCGGTCGTCGCGCTGGAAAAGATCTTCGCCGGATGGGCGGAACGTCCTAGTTCCTGAGCGAACCTGCACAGGAGTTTCCATGCGCCTCATCAAGCTGTTGGTGACCATCGCCATTATCGGCGGGATCGCCGCCCTATTCACCAAACCGGACGCCGCCGATTTCGATGCCTTCCTGACCGAGGCGGTGCAGCAACGTGCCGCCGCCGCGCAGTTGGATAACGGTGAGGATAGCGCGCTGAAGACTGCCGCCCTGATGGGGTGCAAGCTGCGCCCCGGCGATTGCGCCGCGCTGGCGCGGGAGGCGGTCGATGTGAGCGTGAACGAACAGCTTTTCTGGACCCAGTTCCGCGTGCGCGGATTGGGCCGCGAGACAGAATGCACCGGCGCCTTCACCCGGATCTGGTGCGCCGATCCCCTGATCTGATCGGCGCCTGACCCGGCCTGCGCTTAGCGCACCAGCAACGCCGCCTCGCGCCGTTTCAATTCAGGCCGTGCGGCAGGTCGGGTGCCGGGCTGCATCTCCAGTTCGGGAAAAATGGCCAGCACCTCGGCCCGCTGCGCAGGCTCCAGCGAGGCCAATCCCACCGGGCCGGCTTGCAGGCTCTCGCTTTGCAGGCCCTCGGTGTAGATGACCTCATGCGCGTCGAACATCAGGTGCACATAGGTCACCTGCTGTGCGGCCGTGTCGCGCAGAACGCGGGCGTCGTCGACAAGATGCCGCGCCGCCACCAGCACCTCCGATGCGCCAAACAGCATCTCGGCGCGTGCACCACGCACCAACACACGGTGCTGCGGCGACACACACAGATCACGCTCCGGCATATTCGGACCGAGCGCCCCGGCGGTGATGCGAATTGGGGCGATCGCCGGGGTCACAGCCATCCGTCGCGTTCCGATCCATCGCAACGGCGCCAGCCCGTGATCGCGGGTGACGACCATGTCACCCGGCACCAGCGTCTCGATTGGACGCTCGCCCTGCGCGGTCAAGATCAGCGTGCCCGCGACAAAGCAGATCGGCTCCCCTTCATCCAGCTGGACGTTCCCGTCGAGATCGCCCTCCGCGTCCGGATCGTCGGGAAACAGGATATACTGCTGATCGCCCACAGCGATCACCACATAATAGGGCGGCTCACCTGCGGAGAATTCGTCGAAGTTCTTGTAGAAATTATTGTTGCTTTTGGCCGAGGTGGACCCACTCGAAATTACCTCGAAGTCGGAATAGGTCGCACCCCCGTCAAGGCTGACAGTGTCAGCCTGCGACAGATCGCTGTCGTCGAAGGTCAGTGTGAAATCGCCCAACTCACTATCGGGATGAAATCGCAACGGGCCGTCATATTGCAGATAACCGGTCGCAGCATTGTACGTCGTCGAAGTGGAGGCTGTGGTCATAATAGGGCACCTTGCATGGGACAGATCCGCATACCGCCGGGTAAAACACGATATTATAGCTAAAATACGACGCAACTACGCAAGGGAAAGCGGCGTCTGCCAAAAAACATGGCAACAGACTGTTCACGTTTTCGCAGTATTGCCGGGAGGGCTGCGTTGCGAGGCATCTGTGCCTCAGGCGCCTGCCGTGCAGGCAGCGGGCAAATCATCCATCTCTGCGCGCCCCCTTGTCATCCGGCGACAGATTTCCTACTTACCGGCTTGAGAGGTTGGCGCGGGCGAGCACCTCGCCAACCCGGTCAGGTCCGGAAGGAAGCAGCCGTAACGAGCCCCGCTTGGGTCGTTGTCAGCCTCTCACCTTACCCCTATTTGCGCGCCCATCCGATTGGTCCCTCACGGGTCTGCGCGCTCGTCCTGCGGAAGATCCTCCGCAGGAATCATCGGGAAAAACACCCCGCCCGAGCGCAGCCCGAACCATTCGGCGCCGTCATGCTGCGCCCGCACGCCCAAATCCACCAACCGGTAGAAGCTTTTGCGGTCGATGAGCGCTTCCAAACGCGCACGGACGTGGACATAGGGCGCAGGCTCGCCGGTATCGGGGTCGCGTTCCACACGGATCGGATGCTCAGGCCCGGCGGCGACGGTGTCGCCAACATGGGTGGTGAACTCCAGCACCTGGCTCGCACCCGGCGCATCCACCTGAAAATCGACAGCCACGAATGGCGCGTCTTCGACCGTGATGCCGACCTTTTCCACCGGCGTGACAAGGAAATAATCATCGCCGTCGCGCCGCAGGATTGACGAGAACAGCCGCACCAATTCCGGCCTGCCAATCGGCGTGCCATTGTAAAACCACGTCCCGTCGCGCCGGATGCGCATGTCGAGATCGCCGCAATATGGCGGATCCCAGCTCTCGACCGGCGGAATGCCGCGTTTCGCGGCGGCACGCGCATGCGCGGCTAATGAATCAGCGTCTGGTGTCACGATCATTTGTCCCTTCTCTTCCTTGGCGTATGCTGCAATTGCCGGGACTTTCTTTAGTCTTGGTCACAGATAACGCGAAAGGTCTCCCCGTCATGCCCGATAGCGCAGAACTCGTCACCCGTATCGAAGTGCTGGGCGAGAAACTCGCCGCCGCCAAGGCGTCCATCACCAAACGCTTCATCGGGCAGGAACAGGTCGTCGATCTGACCCTGTCGGCCCTGATCTGTGGCGGCCATGGCCTGCTGATCGGTTTGCCGGGGCTGGGCAAAACGCGGCTGGTGGATGCATTGTCCACGGTGATGGGGCTGTCGGGCAACCGTATTCAGTTCACGCCCGATCTGATGCCTGCCGATATCCTCGGCTCGGAAGTGCTGGATACGACTGATGACGGGGCGCGCGCGTTCCGCTTCATCGAAGGGCCGATTTTCTGTCAGCTGCTGCTGGCCGATGAGATCAACCGCGCCTCGCCACGCACGCAATCCGCGCTGCTACAGGCGATGCAGGAACGCGAAGTCACCATCGCCGGGGCGCATCGCCCGCTGGGCCAGCCATTCCATGTGCTCGCCACCCAGAACCCGATCGAGCAGGAAGGCACCTACCCCCTGCCCGAAGCGCAGCTTGACCGGTTCTTGGTGCAGATCAATGTCGATTACCCTGACCGCGCGACCGAGCGTGACATCCTGCTGGCCACCACTGGTGTCGCGGAGGAAGAAAGCCACGCGGTCTTTACCGCCGCTGAACTGCTGGAGGCGCAGACCACCCTGCGACGAATGCCCGTTGGGGACGCGGTCGTGGAGCAGATCCTTGATCTGGTGCGCGCCTGTCGCCCCGGCGACCCGGACGCACCGGAGGCCGTGCGCCAGAATGTCAGCTGGGGCCCCGGACCCCGCGCGGCACAAGCGCTGATGATGATGACCCGCGCCCGCGCGCTGCTGGACGGGCGGCTGGCCCCATCCGCCGACGATGTGGTCGCTATGGCCGAGCCCGTGCTGCTGCACCGCATGGCGCTCAGCTTTGCCGCACGCGCGCGGGGGGAGGATCTGGCCGCCATTATTCGTGACACCGCCGCGCAGGTCACCCGGCGGGAGGCAGCGGCGTGATCCAGCAAAGCTCGGCCCATCTGCGCTCCCGCGCCGAGGGGCTGGCCTCATCCCTGCCGCCGCTTCTGGCCGATGCGCAGCAACTGGCCGCGACCGTGGTTCTGGGCGCCCATGGCCGCCGCCGCGCGGGCACGGGCGATGAGTTTTGGCAATACCGCCCCATGACCGTGGGCGATGAGGCGCGGATGATCGATTGGCGCCGCTCGGCCCGGTCTGACGCGCATTTCGTGCGCGAACGCGAATGGCAGGCAGCGCAGAGCGTCATGCTCTGGGTCGATGACGCGCAATCCATGGCGTTTACCAGCGATGCGAATCGCGCGCTGAAATCTGATCGCGCGCGGCTGCTGGCGCTGGCCATGTCGGTGCTGTTGGTCGATGGCGGCGAACGTGTCGGGCTGTCGCATACCGGGCAGCCGCCGCGCTCTGGCCCCGTGCAACTGATCCGCATTGCAGAGGCGCTGACCTCGGACCGCGAAACGCCGGAATATGGCGCGCCTGAAACCCGTGGCCTACCGCCCGGATGCCGCTGCGTGTTCCTGTCGGATTTCATGGGCGATATGGCCCCGGTCGAAGCGGCCATGGCCAAAGCCGCCGACCGTGGCGTGCGCGGTGCGATGTTACAGATCCTCGACCCGGTGGAAGAGGCGTTTCCCTATGATGGCCGCACGATATTTGAAAGCATCGGCGGCACCATCCGGCACGAAACCCTGAAGGCCGGTGATCTGCGCAGCCGCTACCTTGACCGTTTGGCCGCGCGCAAGGATCTGCTCGACACGCTGACCCGCCGCACGGGTTGGCACTATTCCGTCCATCACACCGATCACACCGCGCAATCGGCACTTCTCTGGCTCTATGCCGCGCTGGAACGGGGGCGCTGATGTGGGTGCTGGGATCGCTTGGCTTTACCGCGCCGTGGCTCCTGCTGGGGTTAATCGCGTTGCCAGTGTTGTGGCTGATCCTGCGCGCGGTGCCACCTGCGCCGATCCGCCGACGCTTTCCCGGTGTGGCGCTGCTGCTGGGGCTGCGCGACGATGACAGCCAGTCGGATCGCACGCCGTGGTGGCTGCTGCTGTTGCGGATGCTGGCGATGGCCGCCGCGATCGTGGCCTTTGCCGGGCCGGTTCTGAACCCTCAGGCCGAACGCGCGGGCTCCGGGCCGCTGTTGATCCTGATCGATGCGACCTGGGCCGATGCGCGGGACTGGCCGCGTGTGCTGGACCGGGTCGAAACGCTTCTCGCCGATGCGGGGCGCGGCGACCGCCCCGTGGCCGTTGTCGCCTCCACTGACCTGCCTGCGGGGGATCTGCCGTTTCAGGCTCCGGAAACATGGGGGAACCGGCTGGCTGCGCTGACACCGACCCCCTGGGCCCCAGACCCGCAGCGCGTGGCCGATTGGGCCGACGCGCTCGACGGCGCGTTTGAGACATGGTGGCTGTCAGACGGGCTGGCCCGCGACAGCCGCAGGACACTGCTGAGCGCATTGGAGGAACACGGCCCCGTCACGGCGTTCGAATCGCCGCGTCCGGTCTACGGGCTGCGCCCCGCTCGGTTCGAAGACGGGTTGATACATCTCACGGCCCTGCGCGCGCGCGACGACTCCGACGCCACGGTCACGCTGGCCGCGCGCGGGCTGGACCCGACCGGGACCGAGCGCGTGCTGGCCCGTGCTGACGCAACTTTCTCAGGGGGCGCATCTGAAACCACCGTGCAGCTTTCGCTCCCCGCCGAGTTGCGCAACCGCGTATCGCGGTTCGAGGTTGAGGGCATCCGCTCCGCCGGGGCGGTCAGCCTGACCGATGACGGGCTGAAACGCCGCGAAGTGGCGCTGATCGCGGGGGGCGAGGCCGATGAGGGGTTGGAGCTGCTATCGCCGCTGCATTACCTCGAACAAGCGCTGGCCCCGACCGCCGACCTGATCGACGGCGCGCTAAATGACGTGCTGCTGGCCAATCCCGATGCAATCATCCTAGCCGATGTGGCCACTGTTTCCCCGGCGGAAGAAACCGCCTTGTTGGAGTGGATCGACGGGGGCGGCCTGCTGGTGCGGTTCGCCGGGCCGCGTCTGGCGGCATCCGATGTCAGCCGCGCCGAGGAAGACCCGCTTCTGCCCGTGCGCCTGCGCGAAGGTGGCCGCACCGTCGGCGGCGCGATGAGCTGGGGCGATCCGAAGACCCTACGCGCCTTTGCCGAAGGCTCCCCCTTCCACGGGCTGCCCGTGCCGTCCGATGTCACCGTGTCGGCGCAGGTGATGGCGCAGCCCGATCCTGATCTGGCCAGCCGCGCCATCGCCGCGCTGGAAGATGGCACACCGCTCGTGACCCGCAAGCGCATTGGACAGGGGCAGGTGATCCTGTTCCATGTCACCGCCAATGCCGAATGGTCCAGCCTGCCGCTATCGGGTCTCTTCGTGCAGATGCTGGAGCGGCTTGCCATCTCCACCCGGCCTGCGCAGCCTGACGCGGCTGAACTGGCGGGCACCACTTGGACCCCCGAAGACGTGCTGGACGGATTCGGCACCATCCGCGACGCGGGCACCCTGCCCGGCATCGCGGGTGAGGCCCTTGCAGATCCGCAGCTTGGCCCTGCCTTGCCGCCGGGTCTTTATGCCGGGGCGGAGCGGCGGTTGGCGGTCAACGTGCTGGATGACGCCGCCGTGCTGCGCCCCGCCGTGTGGCCCGCGCGCATTCCCGTCGAAGGTCTGGCCAGCACCCGCGAAACGGCGCTGACTGGCGCGCTGCTGATGGCCGCGCTGGCGCTGTTGATGCTCGATGTGCTGGCGGCGCTATGGCTGTCGGGGCGGCTGCGCGGTCCGCGTGCGACCTCTACCGCTACCGCGCTTGCGCTGCTGCTGACGCTTGGCCTTGCGCCCCAGAGCGCGCAGGCCCAGATCACGGACGGCACCGCCAGCAGCCAAAATCCACAACCGGATGCCGCGCAGGTGGCGCCAGATCTGACCCCGGCGGAGGTGGAGCGCGCCCTGGCTGTCACGGGTGAGGTGGTGCTCGCCCATGTCTTGACCGGTGACACACGGCTGGATGAAACCGCCCGCGCGGGGCTGTTTGGTCTATCTGAAACGCTTTACCTGCGCACCTCGATTGAGCCGGCGGACCCGATTGCCGTCGATCTGGAAACCGACGAGCTTGCCTTCTACCCCTTCCTGTATTGGCCGATCTCGACCGAGCAGCCCCTGCCCTCGGACGCGGCCTATGCCCGGCTCAACACCTATCTGCGCACCGGCGGCATGATCCTGTTCGACACGCGCGACGCCGATACCGGCGGTTTTGGCGCGAACACCCCGACGGGGCGCAAGCTTCAGCAAATCGCGCAGCCGCTGGACGTGCCGCCGCTAGAGCCGATCCCCGCCGATCATGTGCTGACCCGAACCTTCTACCTGCTACAGGATTTCCCCGGCCGTCATGCTGGCCGCGATGTCTGGGTCGAAGCCGCCCCGCCCGATGCCGAACAGATCGAGGGCATGCCCTTTCGCAACCTCAATGACGGGGTGACGCCGGTGGTGATCGGCGGCAATGACTGGGCCGCCGCTTGGGCGATGGACGCCAATGGTCGCGCGCTTTATCCCGTGGGGCGCGGCTATGCCGGGGAACGCCAGCGCGAGATCGCCTATCGCTTTGGCGTCAATCTGATCATGCATGTGCTGACCGGGAACTATAAATCCGATCAGGTCCATGTGCCCGCCCTGCTCGACCGGCTGGGACAATAGACCCGAAAGGACCGCCTGCCGATGGAGACCGGCCAGATCATTTTTGACCCGCATCTGCCGTGGAGCCTGCTGGCCGTCGCGGCGGGTCTCGCCGCGCTGTTCATCGCGCTGGCGCTCTGGCGCGGGCTGCGGGGCTGGTGGCTGCGCGGACTGGCGGCGGTGGCGCTGCTGATCGCCCTCGCAAATCCCGCGCTTCAGCAGGAAGATCGCGCGCCGCTGTCGGACATTGTCCTGATGGTCATCGACGAAAGTGCCTCGCAACAGATCGCGGACCGCTCTGAGCAGACCGCCCGCGCGGCGCAGGCCGTTCGCGATGAGATTGCCGATCTGTCCAACACGGAGTTGCGCGAAATCACTCTGCGCGATGGCGAGGACGATGCTGGCACGCTGGCCATGCGCGCCCTGACGGAATTGATGGCCGAAGAACCCCGCGCCCGGATTGCCGGGGCGATTTTGATCAGCGACGGGCAGGTGCATGACGTCGACAACGCCCCTGCCCTGCCCGCGCCGCTGCATGTGCTGCTGACCGGCCACGCCACCGATTGGGATCGGCGGCTGCTGGTCACCAATGCCCCGGCCTTCGCCATTCTCGATGAGCAGGTGATGCTGACGCTGCGGGTCGAGGATAGCGGCGCAGTGCCCGATAGCGCCGCTGGCCCGGCTCCGCTGACCATCTCGATCGACGGTGGCGAGCCGATGGATTTCAACGTGCCCGTGGGCGAGGATCTGGAACTGCCGATCACCCTGCCCCATGGCGGCATGAATGTGATCCAGTTTCAGGTTGCCACTGCCGAAGGCGAACTGACCGAGCGCAACAATTCCGCCGTGATCCAGATCAACGGCGTGCGCGACCGGCTGCGCGTGCTGCTGGTGTCCGGCGAGCCGCATCCGGGCGAGCGCACATGGCGCAACCTGCTGAAATCAGACAGCTCTGTCGATCTGGTGCATTTCACCATCCTGCGTCCGCCCGAGAAACAAGATGGCGTGCCGGTGTCGGAACTGTCGCTCATCGCCTTCCCCACGCGGGAATTGTTTCTGGAGAAGATCGACGAATTCGATCTGATCATCTTTGACCGTTACAAGCGACGCGGCATCCTGCCGATGCTCTATCTGGAAAACGTCCGCGACTATGTGGAGCGCGGCGGCGCGGTTCTGGTCGCGGCGGGGCCGGATTTTGCCACCGCCGACAGCCTCTATCGCTCGCCCTTGGGGGATATCCTGCCCGCCGCGCCTTCGGCCCGCGTTCTGGACGCGCCCTATCGCCCGGAGTTGACCGATCTGGGCCGCAAGCATCCGGTGACCGAAGGACTGGACCGAGGCTTTGGCGAAACGCCCGATGGTCAACCCGGCTGGGGCCGCTGGTTCCGGCTGATTGATCTGATCCCCGACCGGGGCGATGTGGTGATGTCGGGCGAAGACGACCGTCCGCTTCTGGTGCTGGACCGGGTCGGTGAGGGGCGCGTCGCGCTGCTTGGCTCGGACCACGCATGGCTGTGGAATCGCGGCTTTGAGGGCGGCGGTCCGCAGCTCGAACTGCTGCGCCGCCTTGCCCATTGGATGATGAAGGAGCCGGAGCTGGAGGAGGAGGCCCTGACCGCCACAGCCGAGGGCCAGACCGTCACCATCACCCGCCGCACGCTGGGCGATGCGCCCGCCGATGTGCAGATCACCGGCCCCGATGGCGCGGTGGTCGCGGTCCCGCTGGAAGAGGACGGCCCCGGACGCTTTACCGCCACCTATGAGGGTCCGGAAATCGGGCTCTATCGGCTCAGCGACGGAGAGATCGATACAGTTGTCGCCCTCGGCCCCGCCGCACCCAAGGAATTCGAGCAGACCATCGCAAGCGCCGCGCCCTTGGCCGAGCCGGTCGCCGCCCTGCGCGGTGGCGCGCCCCGGATCGAGGATGGTCTGCCCGGCATCCGTGAGGTGCGCGAGGGCCGCGTTGCCGCAGGTCGCGGCTGGATCGGCATTACCCCGCGCGAGGCCTATCTGACGGCGGATGTGCGTATCATCCCGCTTGTGTCGCCGTGGTTGTTTCTTATCCTCACCGCCGCGCTGATCCTTGGCGGCTGGCTCCGCGAAGGCCGCCGCTGAGAGGCGGGTCGCTCAGGATCGGCCCCGCAACGGTTAGACGAAGCGATGTTGCCGCCGACCTCCCCGTCCCAAGGTCAGCGATCGTCCCGGAGCCCCCGGCCAGAACACGCAGGTGCTCACCCGCGCGCGACGCTTGCGCGCGGGTGGATGCGCTTAGCGCGGTGGGATCGACTTGCCCTTCTCCACAGCCGGGCGGGCGTAGAACCGTTCGACATAGGCGGGCACGCGGGTCAGATCATTCCAGCCGACCTGATCCTTCACGCCGTAGAATTCCAACGCGTTCAGCCAAGGCGCCAGCGCGATATCCGCAATGGAAAACTCGCCCGCGATCCAGTCCTGACCTTCCAACGCGCCCTCGACCACGCCCAGCAAGCGTCGCGCTTCGCCCAGATAGCGTTCGCGCGGGCGTGGGTCTTCGATCTCCGCGCCTTTGAACTTGGCAAAATATCCAAGCTGCCCGAACATCGGGCCGACACCGCCCATTTGGAACATCACCCACTGAATGACCTTATATTTGTCGGCGGGGCTGGCGCCGAGCAGGCGGCCGGTCTTCTCGGCCAGGTAAATCAGGATCGCGCCGCTTTCGAACAGGGCGATCGGCGCGCCGTCGGGGCCGTCCGGATCGATGATCGCGGGGATCTTGTTGTTGGGGTTCAGCGACAGGAATTCTGCGCTTTTAACATCGGCATCGCTCAGCGTGACCTTATGTGCCTCATAGGACAGGCCCAGTTCCTCCAGCGCGATCGAGGCTTTCACCCCGTTGGGCGTCGGGAAGGAATAGAGCTGGATCGCCGAAGGATCCTTGGCCGGCCAGCGTTGCGTGATGAGGAATTGCGACAGATCGGACATGGGGTTCCTTTGTAAGACCGCGCCGCGAGGCCGAAAGAAAAGCCATCAATTCCAACGTGCCGCCGCGCAAAAACATGTTATCTTCCGGTCAATGACCGGCTGCGCAAAACATTAGCCCGGCACAGAACAAGGGACAGTTCATGTTTGACGAATTCAGGAAATTCATCGCCCGAGGCAATGTGATGGACATGGCCGTGGGCATCATCATCGGCGCGGCATTCACCTCGATCGTGCAGTCTATGGTCAACGACCTCATCAACCCCGTCATCGGTGTCATCACCGGCGGCATTGATTTTTCAGACAAATTCGTCGTGCTGTCGGGAGACGGGCCGTTTGCGTCTCTGATCGAGGCGCGCGAGGCAGGCGCTGCCGTCTTCGCCTATGGCGCGTTCCTGAGCTCGGTCATTAACTTCCTGATCATCGCCTTCGTCGTGTTCTTGCTGGTGCGCTACGTCAACCGCCTGAGACGCATGACCGAAACCCCGGCCGCTGAAGCGCCGAAGGTCGATCCCGGCCCCAGCGAGAAGGATCTGCTGGCCGAGATCCGCGACGAGCTGCGCCAGCAGCGCGCATGACCAGCCAGCCCGCGCTGGACCGGATGGACCGGCAGATCCTGTCGGTCCTGCAAAAATCCGGTCGCATCACCAATTCCGATCTGGCGCTGCAGGTGAACTTGTCGGCCTCGGCCTGCCATCGGCGGGTGCAGCGGCTGGAACAGGCAGGCGTGATCCGCGATTACGTTGCCCTGCTCGACGCGCGCAAGCTGGGCCATGCCACGACCGTATTTGTGGAAATCAAGCTTTCGGGACAGGCGGATGAGCTTCTCGACGCGTTTGAACGCGCGGTGGCTCGGGTGCCCGCCGTGCTGGAATGTCACCTTATGGCGGGTGCTGCGGATTACCTGCTGAAGGTCGCCGTCAGCGATACCGAAGATTACGCGCTGATCCATCGGCAGTATCTGGCGCGGCTGCCCGGCGTGGCGCAGCTGACCAGCAGTTTCGCGCTGAAGACGGTGTTCAAGACGACCGCCCTGCCGGTCTGAGGGGGCCACAGGTAACGCGATCTTAACCCAACTGAGGGCATCCTGAAGCTGGCGCGACACCGCGCCTTGCCGGAGGATGCCGTGATATTCGCCCCACCCCGTGATGAATATGCTCTGCTCGGCCCTGACGGCAGGCCGCTGATCGCGCTGCAATTGGTGCTCCGCGCCTTGGCAGGGGAATCCCGAGCGAGTTTCACGCAGGGCGACCAGTGGTCTTTGCACTGGCGGCAGCCGGACCGCCGATTGCGCCAGCTGCGGGCCGTTGTTGACCGCGCGCATTTCGTGACCCCGGGACGAGGGCATGTCGAATTTTGCGCCGGGCTGCACCGGCTGATCTGGACGCCGGGGACGCTTATGGCCCACATTGATCCGCTGGCGCGACCAGAGCTTGCCTTGATGTAGCCGGTCGCTGACACCTGATCGGCGCCGCGTGTCTGGGACCGGATCAAGCCGCATTGCCGGTGACTGCGCAGACTGCCACGACAGCGGACGGCGTATGGATGGGGTGAGCGCAACACCGCACGCGCCGGCCTAGGGGCCAGCAATCGACACCAGACGACCCTCCAGAAATGACAAACCCCCGCGCGATAAGCTACGGGGGTCGTCGGAACGTATGGCATGTGAGGTCACCTGACGGTGGACACATGGCATGGTGGCTTTCGGATCAACTCCCCCGCGAAGGGGCGCTAATCGTGTCGGACCATGCAGTTCGCCAGTCGAACACGGGCGTCAGGATGCCGAGGGTGACCTCAGAGCATACCTTCGCGCTGTGCCTTCTTGCGCGCCAGCTTGCGGGCGCGGCGGATGGCTTCGGCTTTCTCGCGGGCCTTCTTTTCGGAAGGCTTCTCGAAATGCTGCCGCAGTTTCATCTCACGGAAGACGCCTTCGCGCTGAAGTTTCTTCTTCAGAGCACGGAGAGCCTGATCGACGTTGTTATCGCGAACACTAACCTGCATGTGGTTTTCACCACCTTTCTAGTTTGAGTTGCAGAATTTGCAGGAGGTGGCCGTATAGCAAAGCTGGCCTAGCTTGTCCACCATATCCGCAACCCGATCCACGCCCCATCGAGGGAGGGAGTTTCGATGACCACCGATACCAACACCGCCCCCTATCCGGGGCCACAGCCCGACCCCGCAAATCCCGATCTGCGCACCCGTCTTCTGGATGCCGCGCTACCCCATGTGGCCTTCGATGGCTGGTCCGAGGAAACGTTCCGCCGGGCCTGCGACGATGCAGATGTCTCCCGCGATCTGGGGCGGCTTACCTGCCCACGCGGAGCCGTCGATCTGGCCGTGGCCTATCACCGGCGCGGCGACCAGCAGATGGTGCTGCGTCTGTCGCGCGCGGATCTGAGCGGCCTGCGCTTTTCCGAAAAAATCGCACGCGCCGTGCGTTTCCGTATCGAGGCAGGCGACCGCGAAGCCGTGCGCCGTGGCTCCACCCTTTTCGCGCTTCCACAGCATGCGCGCACGGGCAGCGCGCTGATCTGGGACACAGCCGATGCGATCTGGACCGCGCTCGGGGACAGTTCCGATGACCTGAACTGGTATACGAAACGGGCGACCCTTTCGGCGGTCTATGGCTCCACCGTGCTGTTTTGGCTGGGCGATGACAGCCTCGACCATGCCGCAACATGGGATTTCCTTGACCGGCGGATCGACAACGTGATGCAATTCGAGAAGCTCAAGACTCGCATCCGCGACAACGCCGCGTTGAAGCCTCTGACCGCGCTGCCCGGCTGGCTGGCCTCGAAACTGCGTGCGCCGCGCTCCGAGATGGCCCATGACATGCCGGGCCGTTGGACGCCGCCGGTCGACCCGACGCGCCGCCCGGCGCCCGCCGCCACCCCCGGCAGCGACCCGGTTGCCGGATCGGCGCCTGTGTCCAAGGATGGGCCTGTGCCGCCTGCGGGCGCGCCGCGCTGATTCTCGACCGTGACCATTCCGACCTGACCCAGACGAGGCCCCATGTCCGACACCTCCGCCCAGAACCAAGCCCGGTCCCGCGACCTGCCCGACACGATGACGGCGGTTGAAATCACGAAAAACGGCCCCCCCGAGGTGCTGCGCACGACCACCCGCCCCACCCCCGAGGCAAGCCATGGCCGCGTCGTGTTGAAAGTGGCCTATGCCGGGGTGAATCGCCCTGATGCGTTGCAGCGCGCCGGTGCCTATGACCCGCCCAAAGGCGCAAGCGATCTGCCCGGACTGGAATGTTCGGGTGAGGTGGTCGCCATAGGCACAGGGGTCACCGAGCTGAAGCTGGGGGATCAGGTTTGCGCGCTGCTGCCCGGCGGTGGCTATGCCGAATATGTCAGCACCCCCGCCGCCCATTGCCTGCCGATCCCGGCGGTGATGGACATGAAGGAGGCCGCCTGCCTGCCCGAGACGTTCTACACCGTCTGGAGCAACGTGTTCATGCGCGGCGGTCTGCGGGCGGGGGAGCGGTTCTTGGTGCATGGCGGCTCATCCGGCATTGGGACCACGGCGATCCAGCTTGCGCGCGCCAGCGGCGCGCGGGTGTTTGCCACCGCGGGCAGTGCCGAGAAATGCACCGCTTGTCTGGAATTGGGTGCAGAGCGCGCGATCAACTACCGCGAGGAGGACTTCGTCGAGGTGCTCCGTGCGGAGGGCGGTGCCGATCTGATTCTCGACATGGTCGGCGGCGATTACATCCCCCGCAATATTCAGACGCTGGCCGATGACGGACGAATGGTTCACATCGCCTTTCTGTCCGGACCAACGGCCGAGGTGAACTTTGCCCAGATCATGGCGCGGCGTCTGACCGTCACCGGCTCGACCCTGCGTCCGCAATCGGATGCCGCAAAAGCCGCGATTGCCGCCGAGCTCCGCGAGAAGGTCTGGCCCCTGTTGGAAAACGGCCGCGTCGCCCCGGTCATGGATCAGGAGTTCGCATTGGAAGACGCCGCCGCCGCGCATAGGAGGATGGAAGGCTCGACCCACATCGGCAAGATCGTGTTGCGCGTAGGCGGCTGACCCGCGCTTCCGTCACAGGGTGCACCGGGCCGCATCGGGGCGGCGCCGGCCCCTCGGGGCCGGTTCAGTCGATCCGGTCCATCAGCGCGTCCGATTGCGTGCAATCGCGAATCACGTCCGCCCCGCAGCGGCGCGGCTCCAGATCGCGCGTGAGGCAGATGCGCACTTCCTGAATCCGGCGGGCTTTGCAGGTCACCGTGACCTCATCGGCCTGCAGGGTCGGGTTTGCCTCCAACCAGGCTTCTTCGACCACGCTGGCGGGCAAGGTCACGTCATCGCGCAGGCGGCGGAACACTTCGGGGCGGGTCACGCTGTCATAGGCCTGCCGCGCAATGTCGAAATATGCGCTGGCGTTAAGCCCCGCGCAGCGCCCGTGCTTTTTCCACTGATACCACGCCGCGCCACCGGTCCCCATGATGTCAGCCATCGCCGCCGTCTGCGCCCGTGACGGATCGCGCGTATCGGTGCGGCAATAGGACGGCCAGCCGCTTTCATTTTGCGGCCAAAGCCCATGCAGAACCCAACCCAGCGCGCGATCACATTGCGGCGAGTTGCGGGCGTCGCCCTCCAGCGCGCACCATGTGGGCGACCAGCTTAGCGCCATGACGTAATAGTCAAAATTCCCGGCCTTCTCCCCTTCGGCCCGGATTGCCGCCGGGGCCAAGGGAACAAGGGCTCCGAGCAGCGTCAGCAGTAGCAGGCGTCGGCGCATTTTCTCTTTCCTCCGGGCAGCGGACGGTGTATGTGACCGCCAATCTCCCCGAAAACGAGGACAGGGTCCAGCCGGACCAGCCGTTTTCCCCGGCCCCGAAAGCCGTTGTGAAAACCTGATATCCTCGGGCGTCTGCCGGAGGGGCCAAGGTGAAGGAGACCTCGCGATGAACAAGCCTCTGATGGCCAAGGCCACCGCCGTCTGGCTGGTGGACAATACCACGCTCAGCTTCAAGCAGATCGCGGACTTCTGCAGCCTGCACGAACTTGAGGTGCAAGGCATCGCGGATGGCGACGTGGCGCAGGGCGTGAAGGGTTTTGACCCGATCGCCAACAACCAGCTGGTGCAGGAAGAAATCGACAAGGCCGAGAAGGACCCCCTTCACAAGCTGAAGCTGAAATTCAACCCCGCCGCTGTCGGTGAAGAAAAGCGCCGTGGCCCGCGTTACACCCCGCTGTCGAAGCGTCAGGACCGTCCGGCCTCCATTCTGTGGCTGGTGAAATTCCACCCCGAACTGGCCGACAGCCAGATCGCCAAGCTGGTCGGCACCACCAAGCCGACGATTCAGGCGATCCGGGAGCGCACCCACTGGAACATCCAGAACATCCAGCCGATCGACCCGGTCGCGCTTGGCCTGTGCCGTCAATCCGAACTGGACGCCGCCGTGCAGAAGGCCAACGCCCGTCTTGCCCGTGATGGCGGCGGGATGAGCGACGATGAGCGGCGCAAGCTGGTCTCGACCGAGCAGTCGCTGTCCTCCGACACCGATCCCAAGATCCCCTCCTCGATCTCCGGGCTCGAGACGTTCACCCTGTCGGGCAACGATGACGACGAGGATGACGACCGTCATAAGCCGCTGCCTGACGCGGAAAGCTTCTTCAACCTCCCCGATAAGGGTGATGACGACGAAGACGAGGATGAGGACGAGCGCGGCTAAGCCCGCACGGACCTTTAGACATCTCATCACCCCGCGCTGTCATGGCGCGGGGTTTTTCGTTTCAGTGCGGCGCACCGTCCCGCCGCGTTGCGCAACGCTTGCCTTTCGCGGCGGAGGCGGTAGGACAACGGCAATTGCCGCCCACATCCCCGCCAGCCAGATAACGGAGCTGCCATGCCCCCCCTTCATTTCGACCGCAGCATTAAGA
This sequence comes from Marinobacter sp., assembly GCA_040119125.1. GTDB lineage: Bacteria > Pseudomonadota > Alphaproteobacteria > Rhodobacterales > Rhodobacteraceae > Pacificitalea. Next base: position 236,336 of record JBEDTR010000001.1, on the reverse strand, counting down.
TCGCACCGTCGATCCTTGCCGCCGATTTTGCCGCCTTCGGGGCCGAATGCAGCGCGGTTGAGGATCAAGGCGCCGACTGGATCCATGTCGATGTGATGGACGGGCATTTTGTGCCCAATATCACCTTTGGCCCGGCCATGTGCGCCGCCCTGCGGCCGCATATCCGGGGCGTCATGGACGTGCATCTGATGATTGCGCCGGTCGATCCCTATATCGATGCCTTTGCCAAGGCGGGCGCTGATTTCATCACCGCACATGTCGAGGCTGGCCCCCATATCCACCGCACGCTTCAGGCTATCCGCGCCGCTGGCGCCCGCCCCGGCGTGGCGCTGAACCCCGGCACCCCGGCAGAATCCGTGGCGCATCTTCTGGACCTTGTGGATCTGGTTTGCGTGATGACGGTGAACCCCGGCTTTGGCGGGCAGAGCTTCATCCATTCGCAACTCGATAAAATCGCGACCCTGCGCGAGATGATCGGAGACCGCGACATCCATATCGAGATCGATGGCGGCGTTGACCCCATGACCGCGCCGATGGTCGCGCGTGCCGGGGCCGATGCGCTGGTCGCTGGCTCGGCAGTGTTCAAGGGCGGCTCGGTGACCAATCCCGCCGCCTATGGCGAAAACATCGCCGCCATCCGCGCCGCTGCCGAAGACGCGCTCAAGACCGGCTAAGCCGATCAGCCATAGGTCTGGGCCAGCATCTTTTCCAAATGCGGGTCCGGACGCACATCGCGGGATTTCAGGCGGTTGTAGCTTTTCCAATTCGTGGTCACGCCGCGGCAGTGGAAATAGCCCATGTCATCGCGCCGGGTAAACCGGCCTAGCGGGAACCGCTCGGGCCGATGGACATCCCAGCTCAGCCGCCGGAGCGGCCCCTGCGGCACGATGCAATATTTGGTGGGGCATGGCCGGTCGTCCCTGTAGCAGACGTGATCGGCATGGCGCAGCGGCGGCTGTGCCTCGCCCGGCGGGCAGGTCCAGCGCCCGGCAAAGCTGACCATACCCAGCCAGCTTGCCACTGCCGCGTCAAAGACCGATCCGCCCTCGCTCCAGACCAATTCATCGATATCGGCATTCAAAACCGCGCGCGCGCGTCCCAGAAACCGCGCCCGCACGATATTCAGGGCGGCAGGTTGCAGGAACTTCGCGCCCCCGCCGCCCTGCTTGCTGCGCACCGGGCCATAGGGCTGCGGCAGCGACAGCACCGCCGCGCGGGTCAGGCCAACCGGCGCCAGCGCCGCCAGCACATCGGCGGGCTGGTAGCTGGTGGAGCCGTTGTCGATCACCACCATCGCCTGCAACCCGTGCCGCGCCTTGTGCCAGCGCGCCCAGTCCACGATCCACTCCAGCCGATTGTCGCGCGAGATATGCATCGACGCGTTGAGCCCGGCGAATAGATCCCGTTGATCGGGCGAGATCGGGCAACTGGCAGACCAGCCCTCCGCCGCGATATGCAGGCTGCGTGCCGTGTGCGGCACGTCCAGCCGCGCCACGTCATGGCGGCGATGGCGGCCAATGCCACGCAGGCGCACCGGCAGGCCGTCGGCGGTGATCTCGCCGCGCTTTAACAGCCGTGCCAGATCCCAGAGTTTGGGACAGAACAACCACACCTCGTCGCCCTGCCGCACCGCGTCATACCACAGGGTGTCCGCGTCATATTGCGCATCGAATTCCGGGGGGCGCGCGACCTCCGGCACCCGCACCTGCCGCTTGATACCGGAGCCCAGTAGCGACACTGCAGCACCCGCAGCGTCCAGCAGCGGCGCATCGGGCGAAGGGGCGGGATCGGTGAAACTGGACACGGGTGGGACTGGCCTGTTGCTGTTGCGCTTGGGCCGTTGTGCCCTGAAATCCGTTCTGCCGTCCAGCGATGCGGTGTCGGGCCAGATTGCGCCAGACTGAGCCAGACCGGCGCGCGCCCGATCAAAGGCGCCCGGTATGCCACATCCACGCAATCACCACGCCTGCCACGACGAGGAAATTGAACGCCAACCCCGCCGCGATTCCGCCCCAGAGACGCCGATGCCGCAGGCCGGGATCGACACCCTGCAAATGGCGGCGAATGGCGCGCTCGGCCTTCATCACCCGCACGGGGTCGATCTGCCGACGCAGGCGCGGATGCGACGATCTGCTTTCGGCCAATGCCAGGTAGCGCGCTTCGCGCCGCACCGCGCGCGGCAGCAGCCGACCGCCCTTGTTTAGCTTCGCTTCCAGTGTCGCGCCGCGCCGAATGCCCAGCTTCTGCCGCAAAAGCTCGGCCAGATCGGCATTGATGTCGGGCAGGCTGCGCTGTTTCATGTCGGCGACCCTAAAGCCGCCCGCGCGGCGCTGAAACATCCAAGCTGTCGCGGCGCGCGGAATTGAGGCTTTCGCGCATCGCCAAGTGCTGGCGCGAGGGCGTGCTTCGCGCTAGATCGGGGTCCATGTTGAACACTCTCATCCATGGCGCTCCGACTGACGGGCCCCCGCTGGTGATCGTGCATGGGCTCTATGGCTCGGCGCGCAATTTCAACGTGATCGCGAAACGCCTGTCGGACACGCGGCAGGTCATTGCCGTCGATCAGCGCAATCACGGCGAAAGCCCCCGCTTTGACACCCACACCTACCCCGAGATGGCCGATGACATCGCGGAAGTGATCGCGGCACATGGCGGCCACGTGGATCTGCTGGGCCATTCGATGGGCGGCAAAGCGGCCATGCAGCTGGCCCTGACCCATGGCGACCTGATCCGACGTCTGGTGATCGCGGATATCGCGCCGGTCGCCTATGACCACAGTCAGCGGCATTTGATCCACGCCTTGCAGAAGCTTGACCTGAACGCGGTGACCACCCGCGGCGATGCCAATGAGCGGCTTGCCCCGCTGATCGAGGATGAGCGCGTACGCGCGTTCCTGCTGCAATCTCTGGACCTGAAATCCGATCTGCCCCGCTGGCGGCTGAACCTCGACGTGCTGGATGCTTGCATGGATCAGATCACCGGCTGGCCGGGCACCGAAGGTCAGTTCGACGGGGCCACCCTGTTTTTGTCAGGAGAGCTGTCGGATTATGTGCAATCGGAACACCGCGCTCAAATTCGCGACCTGTTCCCTCGCGCCCGGTTTGCAAAGCTCCCGGATACGGGACATTGGCTTCACGCTGAAAAGCCCCGCGATTTCGAGGCGACAGTGGATATGTTCCTGACCGCGTGAGCGCGGCGCGCGTAATGTAATAGGCCTATGCGCTGCATCTGCGAATTATGTCGCGGTCTGGCGGGAACCAGCCTGCCCTGAGCGCGTTCAGGCTGCAGACGAATTCAGGGAACGGTCTGTCCGGTGTCACCGCCGAAGGCCCGCCCCATATCAAAGCCGGGAGGCGCGGGGGATGCCTGCTCGTACCGGAAAAAAGACGCGCAGGGTTGCCCCCGCGCGTCTTTCCTTTTTCAGCGTCGTCGGATTGCACCCCCTCAGGCGGCGGATTTGACCGCGCGACCTGTCATTACCCCGATGAGATGGGCGCGATATGCGGCGGTGCCGTGCAAGTCGGCAATCATCCCGTCGGCCGGGACGGAAAGCCCCGAAAGCGCGTCAGCCGAGAAATTCGCGCTCAACGCCTGTTCGGCTTCGGTCCAGCGGAACACGCCGTCATTCGACGCGCCGGTCACGGCGACTCGCACCCCCTCCGCGAATTTCGCCACAAACACCGCGACCAGCGGGAAACGCGACGCGGGCTGGATGAACTTCTCGTAGCGCGCTGCCTGCGCGATGGGGAATTTCACCGCTGTGATGATCTCATGCTCTTCCAGCGCGGTGGTGAACATGCCTTGGAAATAGTCATCCGCCGCGATCTCGCGCGTGTTGGTGACGACCGTGGCGCCAGTGCCCAGCACGCCCGCCGGATAGCAGGCCGAGGGGTCGTTATTGGCAAGGCTGCCGCCCAAAGTGCCGCGGTTGCGCACCGCCGGATCACCGATCCGCGCCGCAAGCGCCGCTAATGCGGGGAACTCATCCGCTGCCTCGCGCGCCACCGTGCCATGGGTGGTGCCCGCGCCGATCACCAGCATGTCGCCTTCGCGGCGCACGCCTTTCAACTCCGCAATACCGCTCAGACTGACCAATTTGTCAGGCATCGCCAGACGCTGCTTCATCGTCGGCAGCAGGGTCTGACCACCCGCCAGCGGCTGCGCGTCCTCACTGTCCAATGCGGCCACGGCCTCAGCGACGGTGGCGGGTTTCACCAGCTCGAATTCATACATCTCGTTTCTCCCGTTGTTGGGCGTCGGGGCACGGGCATTCGCCGTCGCGCGTGCCCCGACTGTCGCTCAGCCGTTGATCGCCTGCCAGACGCGCGAGGGCGTCAGCGGCATGTCGATATGGGTCACCCCAGTATGCCCGCCGCGCTGCAGCGCGTCGATCACTGCGTTGACCACTGCAGGAGGGGAACCGATCGCCCCAGCCTCGCCACAGCCCTTTACCCCCAGCGGGTTATGGGTGCACGGCGTGCAGGAAGAATGATCGACGTGGAACATCGGCACATCATCGGCGCGGGGCATCGCGTAATCCATGTAGGACCCGGTCAGCAACTGGCCGTTTTCATCATAGGCCGCGCCCTCCATCAGCGCCTGCCCGATGCCTTGGGCGACACCGCCCTGCACCTGACCTTCAACAATCATCGGATTGACCACATTGCCGAAATCATCGGCGGCAACGAAGCCAAGCACCGTGACCTTGCCCGTCTCAGGATCGACCTCCACCTCGCAGGCATAGGCCCCCGAAGGGTAGGTAAAGTTCGACGGATCGTAGAACGCGGTTTCCTCCAGCCCCGGCTCCATTTCGCCCAGCGGATAGTTATGCGGCACATAGGCGGCCAGCGTCACATCCCCCCAAGCGACCGATTTATCGGTGCCCGCGACCGAGAATTTGCCGTCCTTCAGCTCGATATCGCTGTCAGAGGCCTCCAGCAGATGCGCCGCGATCTTCTTGGCCTTGTCGATGATCTTCTGCGTGGCCTTCACCATGGCAGAGCCGCCCACCGCCAGCGAGCGCGAACCATAGGTGCCCATGCCCATCGGCGTGTTGGCGGTATCGCCATGCACGATATCGATCTGGCTGGCGTCGATCCCGATCATGTCGGCCACCACCTGCGGAAAGGCGGTTTCATGCCCCTGCCCGTGGCTGTGACTGCCGGTCATGACCGAGATCGAGCCAGTCGCATTGACCCGGACCGTCGCGCTTTCATACAGCCCGGCGCGCGCGCCGAGTTGCCCGACGAGGTTCGATGGCGCGATGCCGCAGGCCTCGATGTAATGGGCAATGCCCAAGCCGCGCAGCTTGCCCCGTGACCGGCTGTCCTCGGCCCGCGCGTCAAAGCCCTCGCGGTCGATGATCTCCAGCAGCTTGTCCATCGTGGCGTGATAATCGCCGGTGTCATATTCCACCGCCACGGGCGTGGCATAGGGGAATTCGGTGATGAAGTTCTGACGGCGCAGTTCGACCGGATCAACGCCCAGTTCCCGCGCGGCCTTATCGACCACCCGCTCGATCTGGAACGTCGCCTCGGGTCGGCCCGCGCCGCGATAGGCATCGACCGGCACCGTATTGGTAAACACCGCCTTTACGTTCACATAGATCAGCGGCGTCTTGTAATTGCCCGCCATCAGCGTGCCATGCAGCCATGTCGGCACCGAAGGCGCAAAGGTCGACAGATAGGCGCCCATATTGGCATGGGTCTGACTGCGCAGCGCGACAAAGTTGTTATCGGCGTCGAGCGCCAGTTCGATCTTGGTGACATGATCGCGGCCATGGGCATCCGACATGAATGCCTCGGACCGCGAGGAGGTCCATTTCACCGGACGCCGCACCTGTTTCGCCGCAAAGGTGCAAAACGCCTCCTCGGCATAATGGAAGATCTTGGTGCCAAAGCCGCCGCCCACATCGGGCGCGACCACGCGCAGCTTATGCTCGGGGATGCCCAGCACAAACGCCCCCATCAGCAGCCGGATCACATGCGGGTTCTGCGAGGTGGTATAGAGCGTGTAATCATCGGTGCCGGGGTTCCAATCCCCGACCGCCACGCGCGGCTCCATCGGATTGGCGATCAACCGGTTGTTGACCAGTTCCAGCGTCGTGACATGCGCCGCGCCGCGGATCGCCTCATCCACCGCGTCGCGGTTGTCCTCGACGAAGCCCCAGTCGTAGCAGAGGTTATTCTTCAGATCGTCATGGACCTTGGGCGCGCCTTCGGACAGCGCGGCTTTCATGTCGATAGCGGCGGGCAATTCCTCGATATCCAGATCGATCGCCTCGGCGGCGTCACGGGCCTGCGACAGGCTTTCGGCCACGACCACGGCAATGGGATCGCCCACATGACGCACCTTGCCCTGAGCCAGAACCGGATGCGCGGGCTCCTGCATCACCTCGCCAAAGCGGTCGGTGATCTGCCAGCCACAGGGAATGCCGCCGACGCCTTCGAAATCCTTACCGGTGAACACCCGAACCACACCGGGCATTGCCTCGGCCGCGGCGGTGTCGAGGCTGGTGATCCGCCCATGGGCGACCTCGGAGCGCAGGAAATACGCGTAGGTCTGATTGTGCAGGTTGATATCGTCAGTGTAGCGACCCCGGCCGGTCAGGAACCGGACGTCTTCGCGGCGCTTGGTAGCGGCGCCGATGCCTCCGTCTTTGGGCATGAATTCCTCCCTCGTATGCGATGCGCCCAGCGCATCCTGCAAATGCTGAAAATCAAGCTGTCAGGACCGGCCATCCCAGCGCCTCCTCACGCGGGGGGACCGGCGGGTCGCGTCACTCGGCGGCGACGACGTCCACCTGCTGGCCGGATGCGGCGAGGATCGCCTTGATGATGTTGTGATAGCCGGTGCAGCGGCAGATATTGCCGTCGAGATATTCGCGGATCTCGGTTTCAGACGGCTTGGGATTGTCCTTCAGCAGCGCCGAGGCCGACATCACCATGCCCGGTGTGCAAAAGCCGCATTGCAGGCCGTGGTGATCCTGAAACGCCTGTTGCATCACATTCATCGACCCGTCGGCGTTTTCCATACCTTCGATCGTGGTGACTTCGCTGCCCTCGGCCTCACCCGCGAGCATGGTGCAGGCCTTTACCGCTTGCCCGTCGACATGCACGACGCAAGCGCCGCATTGCGATGTGTCGCAGCCGACGTGAGTGCCGGTCAGCGACAGGCTTTCGCGCAGGAACTGCACCAGCAGGGTGCGGCCTTCGACCTCTCCCGAAACCTGTTTGCCGTTCACTGTCATGGTAACTGACGTCATATTTCGTAACCTCCCAGATGTGCCTAATGCTTGGGTCTGTCTGTGGATGATGTGCCGGGGTCAGCCGCGCAAACGGTTGAGCCAGCCCTTCTTGTCGGATGTGTCCTCTCCGCTGGGGGCGGTGTCCGGCTCGGGCGTTGCGGTATCCTCCGCCGGTGCGCCGCCCTCGACCCGCTCCTTGAACCGGTCGAAAAACTGATCCGCCATCTTCTTGGCGAAGCCGTCGATCAGGCGCGAGCCCAGCTGCGCCAGCTTGCCGCCGACCTTGGCCTCGACATCGTAGCTGAGCCGCGTGCCCTCGGGGATTTCCTCCAGCCGCACCTTGGCGCCACCCTTGGCAAATCCTGCTGCGCCGCCTTTGCCTTCGCCCGAAATCGTGCAGCTTTCACCGGGGACGATATCGGTCATCGTGACCTGCCCCTTGAACGTCGCTTTCACGGGGCCGACCTTTTGGGTGACGACGGCCTCGAACCCCTCCTCGGGGGAGCCGGTCAATTCCTGACAGCCGGGGATGCAATCCTTGAGCACCGCCGCGTCGGTGATCGCCTCCCAGACCTCGCGGGGCGATGCCTTGATATCGCGTGAGTCGGTCAGTTCCATGATCTCTCCCTCTCCGTCACGGCTTCACAATATCCGCAAATCCCTGCGGGCATATGCGACCTTGGGTGTAAGGTCTGCGCCCTGCCCAGTCCGCGCAACTGAAATCTTGCAGCCCCGTTTGCGGCCTTAGACCTTTTGGCAATGCGCACGCTGCCATCGCGGTGTTAGGCTTGGCCCACCCGCCCGTCGCCACCTGCAGGAGAGCGCCCATGCCGCAGCAAGCCCCCGTTCGCACATCGCCGCTGCGCGCGTTGGTGATCGACGACCACCCGCTGTTTTGCGATGCTCTGACGCTCACCCTGAAATCCGTGGCCGATATTTCCCGCATCGATACTGCCGACCGGCTGAAAACGGCCCTCGCCCGGTTGGAAGAGGCCGGCATGCCGGACCTGATCGTGCTGGATCTCAACCTGCCCGACGTCAACGGGCTGGACGGGTTGCTGCGCCTGCGCAGCGCCGCGCCGGGGGTGCCGGTGGTGGTGGTGTCGTCGATGGCCGACAACCGCATGATCAGTCACGCCCTGCGCGCCGGGGCCGCCGGTTTCGTGCCGAAACATTCCCAGCGCGAGGTCTTTCGCACCGCCATTGACGCGATCCTGTCAGGCGGCAGCTACACGCCCGAAAGCTACGTCGAGATCGACAGCACGCGGAGCGACGGCACCGATGCGCTGACCCGGCTGGCCAGCCTGACCAACCAGCAGGGGCGCATTTTGCAACTGATTTGCGAGGGAAAGCTGAACAAGCAGATCGCCTATGACCTGTCGATTGCAGAAACCACCGTAAAGGCGCATGTCACCGCGATCATGCGCAAACTCGGCGTCCAAAGTCGCACGCAAGCGGTGCTGATCGCGCAGGAGGCCAGCTTTGCCAAAGTCTTGCCAAACACCGTCTGAGCCCGCATCGTCCCGGCGTCGCAGCTAAATTCATGCAGGGGGGGCAAGGTTTGACCGTGGCAGGGGGCATATCTACGGCGATGGACGCGCAGCCGCAGGCCGCCGCGCCACAGGCCCTGCGCAGCGCCCAGATTGATGCCGCCGATCCCGATCCGGTCCATGCGCTTAAACGTGGGCTTGGCCCCGGTCCTTTTGCCATGGTCACGCTGTTCGTCAGCCCCGAGGCCGATTTCGCCCGCGTCACCCGCGAGGCGCATCACGCCTTTCCGGGGACCGAGGTTCTCGCCTGCACCACCGCCGGAGAAATCGGCGTTACCGGCTATGTCGAAGGACAGATCGTCGCCGCCGGTTTTCCATCCGCGCTGTTCAGCACCCGCACTGTCGTGTTCGATGAACTGGCCGATTTCGATCCCCAGCCCTCCATCGACCAAGTGATCCGCACCCGCGTCGCCCATGCCGAAGATGCCCCGCGCAAGCTGCATGAATTTGCGTTTCTGATGATCGACGGCATGTCGCTGAAGGAGGATGAGGTCGCAGGCGCCATGGCGTCCGGGTTGGGGGCGGTGCCGTTGTTCGGCGGCTCGGCTGGCGACGGGACCCGGTTCGAAGACGCGCTGGTGTCGCGCAACGGCGTGATCCACGAAAACGGCGCACTGCTGGCGCTGGTCCGGTCGGCCTGCCGGGTGCGGGTGTTCAGCCTCGATCATCTGCAGCCCACACGCCGCCGCATGGTGGTCACCGAAGCCGACCCCACCGCCCGCATCGTGCATCAGATCAACGCCGAGCCTGCGGCGCAGGAATATGCGCGCATTCTGGGCCATGACCCGGCGCAACTGACGCCTTCGACCTTTGCGGCACATCCGGTCGTCGTGCGGCTCGGCGGGCGGCACCATGTCCGCGCGATCCGCCGGGTAACCGAGGACGGCTCGCTGATTTTCTTCTCCGCCATCGACGAAGGCATGGTGCTGACACTGGCGGAGCCGGAAAACATGGTCACCCATCTGCAACGCACACTCGACGAGATGTTCGCCGATGAACGCCCCGAAACGATCCTGGCCTGCGATTGCATCCTGCGACGGCTGGAAGCGGGCGAAAAACAGATGACCCGCGACATTTCCCACATCCTGTCGCAGGCGCGAATGATCGGGTTCGGCACCTATGGCGAGCAGATGGGCGCGATGCATGTCAATCATACACTGACCGGGGTTGCGGTGTTTGCCCCCGATCCGCCTGCCGACGACACACCATGATCGATCTGATCGACCCCACTGACAGCCTTGAGCGTCAGAACGAGAAGCTGCTGCGCATCGCAAGTGCGCTGATGCACCGGGTGGAGCAGGACACCGACCGCTCCGGCGCCGCCTATGCGCAGTTCGAACGCGCCGCACTGCTGGAAGGTCAGGTTCGCCAGCGCACGCTCGATCTGGAACACACGCTTGCCCTGCTGCACGATTCCAACGCCGAATTGGCCATTGCCAACCGCGAAACGGAACGCGCGCGCCGCGACCTTGCCGATGCGATCGAAGCGGTGAACGAAGGCTTTGCGCTGTTCTCTCCCGAGGGGCGGTTGGTCATGTCCAACAGCCGCTTCTGTCAGCCGATGGCAGATGTGGTCCCGGCCCTGCAACCCGGCCTCAGCTTTGAGGATTACATCCGCAGGGTGTCGCGCAGCCGGTTTCTAGCGCTCCCTGACGGGGAAACCCCGGCAAGCTGGGCTGAGCGCCGCATTCGGCACCACGCCGAACACCATGTCATGCTGAATGTGCGGCTGATCTGGGACCGCTGGTTGCAGGTGTCGGAACACCGCACCGGCAATGGCGGCACCGTGGTGCTGCAAACCGATGTGACCGATATCATGCGCCTGGAGCGTGAGGAGCGCTCAAAGCTGCTCGACCGGCAGGCACAGATGATCCGCGCCACGCTGGATCACATGAATCAGGGCGTGTGCATCTTCGACAGCCAGTCGCGGCTGGTCGGCTGGAACCAGAAGGTCGGTCCCCTGCTGGCGATGCCGCTGACACGGTTCCGGCTGGGCGCGAGCTTCGATCTGCTGATGGACCGGCTTGGCACCGAAAAAGGGTTCGAGGCCGACATGTCCGCCGAGGCGCTGCGTGACTGGGCGCACCGCCCCGCAGGCCGCCCGCCGCTGTCGTTCGAGATCCGACAGGGCAGCCACACCACGCTGGCGGCCTTTGCGCAGGAAATGCCGGATCGGGGCTTCGTCATTTCGTTCACCGATGTCTCCGCCGAACGCGCCGCCGCCCGCGCGCTGCATGAGGCAAACGACCTGCTGGAACAGCGCGTGCTGGAGCGCACACTGGAACTGGAGGACGCGCTCGCCGCCGCAGAGCGGGCCAATGCCTCCAAAAGCCGCTTCGTCGCCGCCGCCAGCCACGACCTGCTGCAACCGCTTTCGGCGGCCAAGCTCTATGTCTCCTCGCTGGCCGAAGGCGACCGCCCCGCTGCCGATCTGGCGGTGCTGGCCAAGGCCGAAAGCGCGCTGGTCTCCGTCGAACAGATCCTCGACGCGTTGCTCGACATTTCCAAACTGGAAAGCGGGCGCGCCGCTTTTGACATCGCCGCCGTCCGGCTGATGGATATCCTGACGCCGCTGCAACATGAATTGCAGCCGCTCGCCGCGCAGAAAGGGCTGGACCTGCGCATCGTGCCCAGCACCGCCGTGGTCGACACCGACGCGTCCTTCCTGCGCCGCATCCTGCAAAACCTGATCGGCAACGCCATCCGTTACACCGAGACGGGCCGGGTTCTGGTGGGCGCGCGGCGTGCCCGTGGCGGGCTGCGGATCGAAGTCTGGGACACCGGTCCCGGCATCGCGGAGGCGGATCAGGACATGATCTTTCAGGAGTTCCACCGTCTGGGCAACCGCGCCTCTGCCTCCGAAGGGATGGGGCTGGGCCTTGCCATCGTCGAACGCGCCTGCGCCCGCTTGGGTCATCCGCTGGGCATGTGGTCCGAGCCGGGCCGTGGCACCGGCTTTTTCGTCAGCCTCCCCCTCAGCATCGCCACAGGGCGGGAGCCGCGCCAACTGCCCGGCCGCTCCGGCCCGCGCCTGTTGCAGGATGCGGGGCTGATCGTGCTGCTGGTGGAAAACGATCTGGACCTGCGCCGCGCGCTGAGCCTGCTGATGGAGAAATGGGGCGTCTCCGTTCTGGATGTCGAAGACCCCGCCACCGCGCTGTCGCTGCTGGAGGAGATCGAGATCACGCCCGATGCGCTGTTGCTTGACTACCAGCTGGGCGAGCATGGCAACGGGCTTGATCTGCTCGACGCCATTCGCGCGCGCTACGGCGCGCTGCCCGCGCGCGTCATCTCGGCCGACCGCTCACCCGCACTACAGCAGGGCTGCGTCGCGCGCGGCGTGGAGTTGCTGCAAAAGCCGCTTAACACTGCCGCGCTGGAACGGTTTCTGATCGAGGCCGCCGCGCAGGTCCGCGCCTGAGCCGCGCGGCGCGCCCCGGACCTTTCGCTTCGATCTGACCGAACTTTAAGCCGCAGGCGGGGTCGCTCGGGCGGGCAGCATTTGTTGCACCACGCCCACGCCCAGCAGGTAGACCGATGTGACCACCAGCCCCCAATGCGCCCAGCTTTCGGGATCGAATGACACCCAAGCCGCCCATGCCGCAAAGCCCGTCCATGCCAGTGCCACCGGCAGCGACAGCGCCCGCCAGCGCCGGGTGCGCACGGGGTGAATGAATTTCAGCGGCAGGAACATCGCCACCGCGAGAACCGCCACAATCCCCAACGAGATCCAGAAATCCGGGCGGACCGCGAACAGCACCAGCACCAGCATGTTCCAGCAGCCGGGAAAGCCCAGAAACGAATTGTCCTGCGTCTTCATCCGGGTGTCGGCGAAGTAGATCACGCTGGCGAATGTGATGAGGATGATCGCCACCCATCCCGTCCAGCCCGGCAGCAGATCGGAGGCAAACAGCGCATAGGCCGGGATGAACACATAGGTCAGGTAGTCGATGATCAGGTCCAGCAGCACCCCGTCATAGACCGGCGCGTGGGTTTTGACGTCATAGCGCCGGGCCAATGGCCCATCGATCCCGTCGACGGCAAAGGCCACGACCAGCCACAGAAACATCAGTGGCCAGTCGCCCGACGTGGCGGCGAGCAAGGCAAGCATCGCGAACACCGCGCCGGTGGCGGTGAGCAGATGCACGAGCATGGCCTTCAGCGCGGCGAGGGTCACGATGCCCCCGCCCCGATGCGGCCCGCGTGATCACACCGCATTGGGCAAATCCCGCCCGGCCAGATGCGCCTCGACATTGTCGAGCGCAACAGCGCCCATCGCCTCGCGCACCTCCAGCGCCGACGTGCCCAGATGCGGCAGCAGCGACACGTTGGGCATGTCACGCAGCGCTTGGGGCACCTTGGGCTCGTGTTCGTAGACATCCAGTCCGGCCCCGCCCAAACGGCCCGCTTGCAGCGCCGCGATCAGCGCCGCCTCCTCGACGATATCGCCACGGGCGATATTGACCAGCCGCGCATGGGGCTGCATCGCAGCCAGCGCCGCCGCGTCGATCAAATGCCGCGTCGCGGGCGAGGCAGGCACCGCCACCACCGCCACATCGACCTGCCCCAGCATGTCGTGCAGATCGGACACCTGCCGCGCCGGGAAATCGACCGTCTTGGCGGAGCGGTTGTGATACAGCACCTCCATGCCGAACCCGTAATGCGCACGCCGCGCCACCGCCTGCCCGATATTGCCCATACCGATGACGCCCAGTCGTTTGCCGGTCATGTGCAGGCCCAGAAGCTGCGTCGGCTGCCAGCCCGGCCATTGCCCGGCGCGCACCATCGCCTCGCCCTCGGATGCGCGACGGCAGGCCATCAGCATCAACATCAGCGCCACATCCGCCGTCGCATCGGTGACCGCGCCGGGGGTGTTGGTCACGGCAATCCCGGCGGCGCGCGCGGCGGCTGTGTCGATATGGTTGTAGCCCATGCCAAAATTCGCCAGCAGCTTGCAGCGCGGCTCGTCGGCCCCGGCGAAAGCCTCCGCCGTGAAACGGTCGCCCAAGGTCGGCACAATCACGTCATAGGCCGCCAGCGCCGCGCGCGCCGCATCGGGGGATAAGCCTTCGGGCGTGTCTTCGACCACCACCTCGCCCAGCGTTGCCGCGCGGTTGCGTGTCGCGTCGGGCATGGCCCGTGTGATCAGGATGCGCGTCATCAGAACATCCTCCCGCCGTCGGGCACCTCAAGCGATGGGCCCAGCAGCACCACCTCGCCATCGGCATCCGGCACGCCCAGCACCAGAACCTCCGACATGACCTTGCCGATCTGCCGCGGGGGGAAATTTACCACTGCCATCACCTGTCGCCCCGGCAGGGTTTCAGGGTCATAATGGGCGGTGATCTGGGCGGAGCTTTTCTTCTCGCCGATCTCGCCGCCGAAATCGACCCAGAGCTTGATCGCCGGTTTGCGCGCCTCCGGATAGGGTTCGGCGCGGGTGATGGTGCCCACGCGGATATCGACCTTCATGAAATCATCGAAGCCGATCTGCGCGGCAGTGTCGTTGGACCCACTCATTGCGACAACTCCTTCGACCGGGCAGCGGCGGCGCGGATCGCGCGTGCCATCAGAGGCGGCAGTCCGGTCTCATCATCCATCAAGACCTCCAGCGCGGCCGCGGTCGTGCCATTGGGGGAGGTCACGTTCTCGCGCAGCACCGATGGCGGGTCTTCTGACAGGCGCGCCAGTTCGCCCGCGCCCGACACCGTTGCGCGCGCCAGCTTCAGCGCCAGTTCCCGGTCCAGCCCTTCGGCCTCGCCCGCCGCCGCCATCGCCTCGATCAGGTGAAACACATAGGCCGGGCCGGAGCCGGATACGCCGGTGACCGCGTCCATCTGCGCCTCGCTATCCAGCCGCACGACCGCGCCCACGGCCGACAGAAGACGCTCGGCCAGCGCCATGTGATCCTCCGTGGTCTGCGGGTTGCCGATCAACGCGGTAATGCCCCGGCCCACCGCGGCAGGCGTGTTCGGCATGGCGCGGATGATCGGATTGTCAGCGCCAAACGCCTTCTCGAAGGCGGCGATCGGCGTGCCCGCCGCGACCGATACGAACAGCGTGCCACCGCCGCCCAGCGCCGCGATCTTCGGCAACGCATCACCCATCATCTGCGGTTTCACGGCGATCAACACCAAAGCGGGGTTTTCGGGCAAGTCAGCGTTCAGCCGCAGCCCCTCGACCCCTTGCAACCAGTCCGAAGGCTTCGGGTCCAGAACGGTCACGGAGTCGGTGGGCAAACCACCGGCCAGCCAGCCTTCCAGCATTGCCGAGCCCATCTTTCCACAGCCGAGCAGAACCAGCCCGCGCTCCCTGATGCTGTCCATATCCATCAGAATGTTCCTTCCCTGCAATCACGTCAGTCGCGTTACCCCGGACACTAGCGCCCCCCGCGTCGGGCACAAGCGGGGAGCCTGAGCGCGCC
This sequence comes from Marinobacter sp., assembly GCA_040119125.1. Taxonomy (GTDB): domain Bacteria; phylum Pseudomonadota; class Alphaproteobacteria; order Rhodobacterales; family Rhodobacteraceae; genus Pacificitalea. The sequence continues at coordinate 221,116 of JBEDTR010000001.1, read as the reverse complement.
GCGCCCATCAGGCCCTGAGGTGCGCGCATCGTCCGCATCGTCCGCCCGGGGTCACCCGCCTCACACCGCGACACGCCCGGCACTGGACCTGCCCCGGAGCGGTGCCTATAAGGCGATCATCATGTCCGGCTTCGTGATCAGCATACCGTTCCGGGTCGTGGCGCGTGGCGCCCAATCCGCGATGACCCTGCCCCGAATTACGGGCCCGGCGTTCTGACACAGGGACGCCGGGACAAGGCGCATGGCTTCGCCGCGCCGCCAGCACCACGCCGCTGCCCAAAGGGGCAGCCCTGACCATTCGCCCCATACCCGAGGACCGCCGCCCATGTGCGCCGATACGCCCAAAACCGACTCCGCCGCCCCCGATTACAAATCCACCCTGACGCTGCCGCAGACCGATTTCCCGATGCGCGCCGGCCTGCCCAAACGCGAACCCGAATGGCTCGATCGCTGGGCGCGGCTCGGCGTCTATGACCGCCTGCGCGCGCAGGCCGGGGACCGCACGCCCTTCGTGCTCCACGATGGACCGCCCTATGCCAACGGGCATCTCCACATCGGGCACGCGCTGAACAAGACGATCAAGGATATGGTCGTGCGCAGCCAGCAGATGATGGGCCGCGACGCGCGCTATGTGCCGGGCTGGGATTGCCACGGCCTGCCCATCGAATGGAAGATCGAAGAGCAATACCGCAAGAAGGGCCGCAACAAGGACGAGGTCGACGTGATCGACTTCCGTCAGGAATGCCGCCGCTTTGCCGAAGGCTGGATCGACGTGCAGCGCGATGAATTCAAGCGTCTGGGCATCACCGGCAATTGGGCCGATCCCTACCTGACGATGAATTACCACGCCGAGGCGGTGATCGCCGAGGAATTCCAGAAATTCCTGATGACCGGCACGCTTTACCAAGGCTCGAAGCCCGTGATGTGGTCGCCGGTCGAAAAAACCGCTCTGGCCGAGGCCGAGGTTGAATATCACGACAAGGAAAGCTTCACCATCTGGGTGAAATTCCGCGTCAGCGATTTCGGGTCGCCCGAGGAAGACCGCTCCTTCGAAGAGGAATCCGACGAGGACCGCGAAGCCGTGCTCAAGGCCGTCACCGCCACGGCTGAGAAGTTCGTCGGCGCCTATGTCGTGATCTGGACCACCACGCCCTGGACGATCCCGTCGAACAAGGCCGTCGTCTATGGCGCGGATTACGACTATGGCCTCTATGAGGTGCTCGACACGCCCGAGGAATGCTGGCTTGCCAAGGGCGAGCGTTACCTGCTGGCCGATAAGCTGGCCGCTCGCACGTTCGAGCGTGCGCGGCTGGAAGAAGGCCAATATCGCCGCGTGAGCGATGTCACCGCCGAACAGCTGTCGCGCATGACCCTGCACCACCCGCTGGCCGGGGCCGAAGGCTCGGACGGCGAATGGGATGATCCCCGCGATTTCCGCGCCGCCGATTTCGTCACCGACGAAGAAGGCACGGGTTTCGTGCATTGCGCGCCCAGCCACGGGATGGAGGAATATGAACTCTATCGCGATCTTGGCATGCTGGAAAAAGTCATCACCTATAACGTGATGGACGACGGCGGTTTCCGCTCTGATCTGCCCTTCTTTGGCGGCAAATACATCCTCAACCGCAAGGGCGGCGAAGGCGATGCCAATAAGGCGGTTATCGATAAGCTCACCTCCGTCGGCGGCCTGATGGCGCGCGGCAAGATCAAGCACAGCTATCCGCATTCCTGGCGGTCCAAAGCACCGGTGATCTTCCGCAACACGCCGCAATGGTTCGCCGCCATCGACCGGCCCGTGGGCGATGGGCAGGATCAGAACGGCACCACCATCCGCGACCGCGCGCTGACCTGCATCGATCAGGTGGCCTGGACCCCGCAGGGGGGCCGCAACCGGCTCTATTCCATGATGGAAGGTCGCCCCGATTGGGTGCTGTCGCGCCAGCGTGCTTGGGGCGTGCCGCTCACCTGCTTTACCCGCAAGGGGGCGCTGCCCACCGATGCCGATTTCCTGCTGCGTGACCCGGCGGTCAATGCGCGCATCAACGCAGCATTCGAGGAAGAAGGCGCAGACGCTTGGTATAAACCGGGCGCCAAGGCACGCTTCCTCGGCGATGACTATGACCCCGAAGACTGGGATCAGGTGTTCGACATCCTCGACGTGTGGTTCGACAGCGGCTCGACCCATGCCTTCGTGCTGCGCGACCGCGAAGATGGCGCGCCCGATGGTATCGCCGATCTCTACCTCGAAGGCACCGACCAGCACCGCGGCTGGTTCCATTCCTCGATGCTGCAGGCCTGTGGCACCAAGGGCCGTGCCCCCTATCGCGGCGTGCTGACCCATGGTTTCACGCTGGACGAGAAGGGCAACAAGATGTCCAAATCGCTGGGCAACACCATCGCGCCCGACGATGTGGTCAAACAATATGGCGCCGATATCCTGCGGCTCTGGGTGGCGCAGACCGATTACACCAGCGATCAGCGCATCGGGCCGGAGATCCTGAAAGGCGTGGCCGACAGCTATCGCCGCCTGCGCAACACCATGCGCTTCATGCTGGGCAATCTGGATGGCTATGACGCCGCCGATGCGGTGTCCCCGGCAGATATGCCCGAGCTGGAGCGCTGGGTGCTGCACCGTCTGGCCGAATTGGATGTGAAGGTCCGCGAAGGCTACGCCGCCTATGACTTCCAAGGTGTGTTTCAGGCGCTGTTCAACTTCGCCACTGTGGACCTGTCGAGCGTCTATTTCGACATCCGCAAGGATACGCTCTACTGCGATCCCGCCGATAGCCTCAGCCGCCGCGCCGCGCGCACCGTTCTGGACCTGCTCTATCACCGGCTGACCACATGGCTCGCGCCGGTTCTGGTGTTCACCATGGAAGAGGTCTGGCTGGAGCGTTTCCCCGGCGACGACAGCTCGGTCCATCTGGTCGATTTCCCCGACACGCCCGACGCTTGGCGCGATGAGGCGCTGGCCGCGAAATGGGCCGGCATCCGCCAAGCCCGCCGCGTCGTCACCGCCGCGCTGGAGGTGCAGCGCCGCGACAAGGTGATCGGCGCCTCGCTAGAGGCCGCGCCCGTGGTCTATGTCGCAGATGCCGACCTGCGCGCCGCGCTGCAAAGCGTGCCGCTGGCCGATATCTGCATCACCTCCGACATCGCTGTCAGCGGGGATCCTGCCCCCGAAAGGGCGTTCCAACTGGCCGAAATCCCCGGCATCGCCGTCACCTTTGCCGAGGCCGAGGGCGAGAAGTGTCAGCGCTGCTGGAAGATCCTCCCCGATGTGGGCGACCATACCCACCCGTCCACCTGCGCGCGCTGCGACGCCGCACTGGACTGAGCGAAAACCCGACCGCCCTCAGCCTTCGGGCTGTGGGGCGGTCACCCTGCCTCGCGCTTGGCCCACCAACCATTGGGCAATCCTGCGGGCCCAGTGCCGCGCCCCGCGCTGCGCATCCCCTTTTAAACAAGCTGCGATGTTACGCACCCGGCCTTCGGCATGTATGCGGGCGAGGGCCACGCCCCCCTGCCCTCATGTATATGTTGCCCCGTTGCGGCTGCCTGCCCTATCGTCCATGCGTCACGGCCCCTGAGGAGGCGGCCCTGACCATCCACGCGCGACAGGGGGGAGCATCACATGACCTACCGCGAGGCCTATGACCGCTGGCAGGCGAACCCCGAAGCATGGTGGCTAGACGCCGCCCGCGCCATCGACTGGGATCGTGCGCCGCGTAACGCGTTGACGGAAACCGCTGACGGCGGGCATGAATGGTTCGCCGATGGCATGGTGAACACCTGCTGGAACGCCGTCGATCGCCATGTCGAGGCTGGCCACGGCGATCGCATCGCCATCATCCATGACAGCCCCGTCACCGATACCGTCACCCGTCTCACCTATGCCGAGCTGCGCGACCGCACCGCGCAGCTTGCCGGGGCGCTCACGGCGCGTGGGGTGGGCATGGGCGACCGCGTGGTCATCTACATGCCGATGGTCCCCGAGGCGCTGGTCGCGATGCTCGCCTGCGGGCGCATCGGCGCCATTCACTCGGTCGTCTTCGGCGGCTTCGCGGCGCATGAACTGGCTGTTCGGATCGACGATGCGCAACCGCGCTGCATCCTCGCGGGCTCCTGCGGGATCGAGCCATCGCGGATTGTCCCCTATAAGCCGCTGCTTGACGCGGCGCTGGAACAGGCGGCGCATCAACCCGATTTCTGCGTGATCCTGCAGCGCCCCGCCCAACCCGCGACGCTGTTGCCTGAGCGGGATTTCGACTGGCACGAATTCCAGCGGGACGCCGCCCCCGCCCCCTGCATCCCGGTGACGGGCACTCATCCGGCCTATATCCTTTATACGTCCGGCACGACCGGCAAACCCAAAGGCGTTGTGCGGCCCACCGGCGGACATCTCGTGGCGCTCAATTGGACCATGAGGAATATCTACGACATGCAGCCGGGGGAGGTCTTCTGGGCTGCCTCCGATGTCGGCTGGGTCGTGGGCCATAGCTACATCTGCTACGCGCCGCTGATCCACGGCTGCACCACCGTGGTATTCGAAGGCAAACCCGTGGGCACCCCCGATGCGGGCACATTCTGGCGCGTCATGGCGCGGCATGGGGTGAGCGCCTTCTTTACGGCGCCGACGGCCCTGCGCGCGGTCAAACGGGAGGACCCCTCAGGCGCGCTGGCCGGCGAACACGACCTGTCTGCCTTGCGTGCTGTTTATCTGGCGGGCGAGCGGGCCGACCCTGACACGGTCGATTGGGCGGAACGCACACTGGGCGTGCCGGTCATCGATCACTGGTGGCAGACCGAAACCGGCTACGCCATCGCTGCCAATCCCCGCGGGTTGGAGCCGCTGCCGATCAAGTCAGGCTCCCCCTCCGTCGCCATGCCCGGCTATGACATCACCATCCTCGACGAAGCAGGCACCCCCTGCCCCCCCGGCATGCTGGGCGCCATCGCGCTGCGCCTGCCGCTGCCGCCCGGCACCTTGCCCACGCTGTGGAACGCCGATGACCGCTTCCGCCGCGCCTATCTGAGCCGCTTTCCCGGCTACTATGAAACGGGCGATGCCGGAATGCTCGACGCCGAGGGCTACCTGTATGTGATGGCGCGCACCGATGACGTGATCAACGTGGCCGGGCACCGCCTGTCCACCGGCGCGATGGAGGAGGTGCTCGCCAGTCACCCAGATGTCGCCGAATGCGCGGTGATCGGGGTTTCGGATCCCCTGAAGGGGCAGGTGCCGGTGGGGCTTTTGTGCCTCAATGCGCGCTGCAGCCGCCCCGAGGCGGAAATCACCGCTGAATGTGTGGCCCTTGTGCGGGACCGGATCGGTCCCGTCGCCGCGTTCAAACGCGCTCTGGTGGTGCAGCGCCTCCCCAAGACCCGCTCAGGTAAGATTTTGCGCGCCACCATGGTCCGCATTGCCGACGGCGAAACAGTCACCGCCCCGGCGACCATCGACGATCCTGCCATTTTAGAGGAAATTTCCGCAGCGTTATGCACCCCCGCAAACCCGCAAACCTGATTTTTAGAGATGCAAACCTTGGAAATTGTGACCTATTATCTTCAGCACGCCGTAGTGAGGGCGACTGAAACGGGTTGCGGACTCGTTTAACGATGGAAACGCCCCCTTAGGCTTTTCCGCATAACAACGAGACGGCAGCCGCGTGGGGATGCGCTGGCGCGAAACAGGGATGAGGGCAGCGCGTGGCGCAAATTTTGCTAGTCGAAGGCTCTGCCTCGTTGCGGCACGCATATGCTGCGACCCTGCGCTCTGAGGGGCACCGCGTCACCGCCGTTTCCGATGGGCAAAGCGCGCTGGTCGCCTTGTCCGATGCGCGCTACCACGTCGCCTTTGTCGACATGACCCAGCCCGGCGGCGCTGAGGAAGGTGCCGCCCTCTGCGCCCAGTGCCGCGCCCTGCATCCCGATTGCCGCATTGTGCTGATCTCCGACGTTCCCAGCTTCGAGGCCGCCGTGACGGAAATGCGCCGCGGTGCCTATGAGATCCTCGTCAAACCATTCAGCGAATTCCGGCTGCATAACTGTGCCACCGTTCTGCATGACCCCCTCCCCGAAGATGACGAAACCCAGACGGCGCCCCTTGGCGGGTTCCATGGGCGGTCGTCCCGGATGGGGGAAATGTTCGCGACGATCCGCGCCTATGGACGCTCCGGCGCGCCGGTACTGATCCGCGGCGCACCGGGCACGGAAAAGGGACGCTGCGCCCGCGCCGTGCATCTTGCCTCTTCCCGCGCTGAAAAACCCTTTATCGAACTCGATTGCCGCACCCGCCCGGTGGACCAGTTAGAGGCCGAACTGATGGGCCACCTGCGCGGGGCGTTTGTGGGCGCGCTGTCGGATCGCGCCGGTGCGGCGCAGCTGGCCCATGAAGGCACGCTTTTTCTCGATGAGGTCGCCGCCCTGCCCCGCGGGTTGCAGCCGCTGCTTCTCGACATCATCCGCACCGCCACGGTGCAGCCGGTCGGTGCCACTGTCGCGCATCGCATCAATATACGGCTGGTGTGCACCACCACGCGCGATCTGGATCAGGCTGTAGCCGATGGCGAATTTGACGACCGGCTGCGCGACAGGCTTGGTGTGTTGCCGCTCGACATGCCCCGGCTGGCGGATCTGGGTGACGACGTTTTGGAAATCGCCACCGCCCGGCTGCGGGTCCTTGCCCGCGAGAAAGGCCGTCGGTTCACCGAATTCGCCCCCGAGCTGGCCCAGCAGCTGCCAAAGCTGCCTTGGCCCGGCAATCTGGCGGAATTGACCGACACTCTGCGCCATGTCGTCACGACCCATGACGGCGCCCGCGTCGAAATGGAGATGCTGCCGCTCGAGCTGATCCAGCAGCTCGATAGCGCATCGCTTAACCCCGGAGCGCCCGCCGAGATCGCCGCGCAGGTAATCGACGCCTCATCGCCCAGCGCGTCGCCGGATCACGCCCTGACAAACCTGATCGGACGGCCCTTGGCCGAAATCGAACAGATGGTGATCGAGGCTACAATCGCCCGCGAAGGCGGCTCCATCCCGCGCGCCGCCCGCGTTTTGCAAGTGTCTCCGTCAACCATTTATCGCAAACGCGACAGCTGGCGAAGCTGACAGCAGGACCGCAGGCTCTTTTCCGGCCCATTAGTCCGAACGCAGGCTGCGGCGGGCCTGACGCGTCTATGGGGCTGCTTGCTACACGGATTTCCCGCGCACACTGCGGGCACGCGATAGCATCGATCGCGGAGCATCCCGTTTCGCGACCATCCACAAGTGTGCGGCCCCCAGCGGCAAGGATCGCCGCTACGCGGCGGGCTTTCTTCTGATCGTCCACGAATACGCTGATGATGGTGATCCTCAAATTGCGTCCCCGTTTCGCCTTCGCGCCGCTCTGCGGCTGCGGCATGACGTAACGCTAATGGATCACGCTTTTGCCTGCCTCGTTGACGAAGATTGATCGCCCCCCGGTGAATTGCCGCCGTGCTGCATTGCGGGCTTCCCGCCTTTTGAACCGCCGCGCCTCACGTCAAGCGCCGATGCCGCGCGATCCAACCCCGGCCCCGTGCGCTCCGATGTCGTCGCCACGCCGCGCTAGCCCCGTCACGGACCGTCGGTTTGGGCTCGGTTCTTGACACCCTGCGCGGGGCAGGCCAACGCTTCGCCTCATGTTCGACATCCGCCCCGTGGGATATGTCATTGGCCTTCTCCTGACCTGCTTAGGCGGCTTCATGCTGCTGCCGCTCGGCATGGATCTGATGGAAGCCAACGGACACTGGCCCGTCTTTCTTGAAAGTGCGGTCATCACCCTGCTTAGCGGCGGGTTGATGGCGCTGGCCTGTTCCAATGGGGTGGGCGAGGGGCTGACTCTGCGCCAGACCTTCCTGCTGACGACCGGGGTCTGGCTGACATTGCCGATCTTTGGCGCCCTGCCCTTCATGCTGGGCCCGCCCAATGCCAGCTGGACCGATGCCTATTTTGAGGCGATCTCCGGGCTGACCACCACGGGGTCCACCGTGTTTTCCGGGCTTGATGACTTGCCCAAGGGCGTTTTGCTATGGCGGTCGATCCTGCAATGGACAGGCGGCATCGGCATCATCGTCGTGGCAATGGTGTTTCTGCCCGAATTGCGGGTGGGCGGCATGCAGGTGTTCCGTTCCGAAGCCTTCGATACGCTAGGGAAAATCCTGCCCCGCGCCGGTCAGATCGCCAGCCGAATCTCGGTCTGCTACGTCACGCTGACCTTTGCATGCTATCTGAGTTACCTTGCCGTGGGCATGGAAAGCTTCGATGCGCTCAACCACGCGCTGACGACGCTGTCGACGGGCGGCTTCTCAACCTATGACAGCAGCTTCGGCGGGTTTCAGGGACCGGCGGAATATGTCGCGTCGGTCTTCATGATTCTCGCCAGCCTCCCCTTCGTGCGCTACGTGCAGATCCTCGCCGGCACCGCGCGACCTCTCTATCGCGATGCGCAGGTGCATGCGTTTTTGCTGGTGATTGCCGTTTTGGTGCTGACGCTGACGGTCTACCGAATTGTCGTTAACGGCGACCATTTCGAACATGGGCTGCGCGAGGGCCTGTTCAACGTCACCTCGATCATCACCGGCACGGGCTATGCCTCGGTCGATTATCAGCTGTGGGGCCCGATGCCGGGGGTGCTGTTTTTCTTCATCGGGCTGGTGGGCGGCTGCGCGGGCTCGACCTGCTGTTCGATCAAGATATTCCGCTACCAGATCTTGTTCTCTGCCATTCGCGCGCAGATTCGGCGTTTGCACTCCCCCTCGGGCATCTTCATCCCCCGCTTCGATGGCCGCCCTGTGACCGAGGACGTGCTGTCTTCGGTCATGGCGTTCTTCTCGCTTTTCGTGGTGAGTGTGGGCGTGCTGTCGGTCCTGTTGAGCATGACCGGCCTCGATTTCGTGACGTCCGTCTCAGGCGCGGCAACGGCGCTCGCCAATATCGGCCCCGGCCTTGGCACCGAGATCGGCCCTGCCGGTAATTTCGCCAACCTCAACCCCATGGCCAAATGGCTGCTCGCCATCGCCATGCTGGTGGGGCGGTTGGAACTGCTGGTGGTTTATGCGCTGCTGACGGTGAGTTTCTGGCGGAATTGAGGGTGGGGCTTTGCCCTATTGTCACATTTTCCCGACAATTTCCCCTGCGCTACCCTAGGTCTACATTGCAGCCTATTTTCCGCGCCCCTAGAACGCCGGATATTAGCCCAAGATTACGTCCTGAAATACGTTGAGGCTAAAACCTTTTCGCGCAGGATAGTGGGCATCATCAAATGAAATATAGGCCAGAAATCGACGGGCTGCGAGCCATCGCAGTCGTGCCTGTCATTCTGTTTCATGCAGGTTTTACATGGTTTGACGGCGGTTTTGTCGGTGTCGACGTGTTTTTCGTGATCAGCGGTTATCTGATCACCACGATTATCTGGGATGAAATGAAAGCGGGCCGTTTTTCTATCGCCAACTTTTACGAAAGACGCGCCCGCCGCATTCTTCCCGCGCTGTTCTTCATGCTCGCGGTGACGCTTCCCTTCGCGCATATGTGGATGTTCCCTTCTCAGCTTGAGGATTTTGGGGAAACCGTCATGTTGACGCTGGCGTTTTCGTCGAACTTTGTCTTTCTGCGTGGTGATGAGTATTTTGGCACGGCAGCCGAGATGAGGCCGCTTCTTCATACTTGGAGCCTGGCGGTAGAAGAACAATTCTACATCTTTTTCCCCTTCCTTCTCCTGTTCTTACGACGCTGGCAGCGCCCTGTGGTAATTTGGGGCCTGATCGGCGTTTTTCTGGCCAGCTTTGTTTTGGCGGAATGGGGCTCCAGAAATGAGCCGGGCGGCGCGTTCTATTTCTTGCCAACGCGCATCTGGGAATTGCTGGCAGGCGCCCTTTGCGTGTTTGTGCCGAGGTTTCAAAGCGCCAAGCTGAACAATCCATTAGGGCTGGTCGGCCTTGCCCTTATCTGCGTGGCGGTCGTGTCCTATGACGACTCGATTTTGTTTCCCGGCATCTATGCGCTGCTGCCCGTGGGCGGCACTGTTATGATCATCTTGTTTGCCCGCGAAGGCAGCTGGGCGGCGAAGCTCCTGTCGCTGCGTGGCTTGGTCGCCGTGGGCCTTATTTCCTATAGCACCTACCTTTGGCATCAGCCGCTGTTCGCATTCGCAAGGCTTCGCAGCTTTCATGAGCCCAGCACCGCCTACATGACGACTTTGGTGGTGGTCTCCCTTATGATGGGATGGGCAAGCACCCGCTGGATCGAAGCACCCTTCCGTCGCCGGGAGGGCAGGCTCTTGCCGCAGCAGCGACAGCTGTTTCAGGCCAGCGCCATGGCTGCGGGTCTCATCTTTGCAGTGGGATTGAGCGCGCAGTTAAGCGACGGCTATGGGAACCGTGGGGAGGGTCAACTGACCGTGGCGGAATTGGACCATATGGTTCGACCGAACCACGGCTTGCACCGAGATTGTCGCTTCGGGTTTACTGATTCCGCAAATTGCTACACCGACCCTGAGCCCGAGATCCTGCTTTGGGGCGATAGCTATGCCCAGCATTTGACCGATGGGATACTGGCCAGCGAACCGGAGGCCCGTCTTCAGCTGCAATCTCTGTCCGCCTGTGCCCCGATCCTCGGCGTAGCACAGCGAACGCGGTCGCAGGGAGAAGAGTGGGCGCGCCGCTGCATCGAGTTCAATGAGGAAGTTCTTGAATGGCTGGGGGGGCAGCAAACAGTCAAAACTGTGATCCTCGCATCGCCCTTTGGCGCGGTTGTGGAGAGTGATTTGCTGCTCGCGTCGGGAAAAACGGAGCGTGGTTCGCTCGAACTGGCCGCGCAGAAAATGCGCGAAACGTTGGCTGCCATTCGCGCAACAGGCGCCAAGGTCATGGTGGTCGCTCCGCCGCCGAAAAGCGGCTGGGATATCGGCCAATGCCTTGTCAAAAGCGTATATTTCGGAGCCGAACGGGACATTTGTGACTTCTCCTTCGAAGAGGAGGCACGTCCCTATCAGATGCTAAAATTATTATCTGATAAGGTGGGGATTTATTGGCTGCCCGACGATATTTGCGAGCAAGGAACCTGCTTTCCTCTGCGAGAAGGCACGTTCTTGTACAAAGACGGCGGGCATCTGAGTGTCGAGGGAAGCGCGCTGCTGGGCCGGACGAACGATTGGATGCCAACCTTCGAACAACTGGCATGGTGAGGGCTTTAACGGCCTGTCGTGCCATCACGGATTGAACAACAAAACGCCCCGCCGAAGCGGGGCGTCTTTCCATTCAGCACCTTACACCGATCACTGTTCAGTGGTCGCAGGAGCGTTGTCTTCCTCAGGGGCCGGGTCTTGCTCAACGACAGAAGCGTCGCCATCCACCGTCAGTGCCACAAAGCGCGGCTCGCCTGCGCGGCGGATCAGCAGGAGCAGGGATTTGCGTCCGGCGTCCTGAGCCTCCTCGATGCGGGATTCGAGATCGGCGACCGCGGTGACCTTCTGCTGGCCAGCCTCGGTAATGACGTCACCGGCACGCAGGCCTTTCTCATAGGCCTCCGCCATCTCGTCGACCTCGGTGATGACCAGACCCTCGGTGCCGGCGGTCAGCTCCAGCGTTTCGCGCAGCTCATCGTTGATAGGGGCGACAGTGAGGCCCAGCACTTCGGCTTCGTCGGGTTCCTGCGGGGTCGCATCCATCGCGGCGGGCACGGCGCCCTCGGCGGTTTCACGGCGGCCCAGCGTGACGTCGAGCGTTTCGGTCGCGCCGTCACGCCAGACGGTGACGGGCACGGTCTTGCCCACTTCGGTGTTGCCCACGCGGCGGACCAGTTCGCGTGTATCGGCCACGTCGAGCCCGTCGAAGGAGGTGATGACATCACCGGCCTGCATGCCTGCTTCGGCGGCGGGGCCTTCGGGGACATCAGTGACCAGCGCGCCCACGGCATCGTCGAGGTCCATCGCCTCAGCCACGTCGGGGGTCACGTCCTGAATGCGCACGCCGAGCCAGCCGCGCCGAGTTTCACCAAATTCCTTTAACTGGTCGACGACCTTGGTAACAACGGCCGACGACATGGCAAAGCCGATGCCGATTGAGCCGCCATTGGGCGACAGGATCGCGGTATTTACGCCGATCACGTCGCCATCCATGTTGAACAGCGGCCCGCCGGAGTTGCCGCGGTTGATGGCGGCGTCGGTCTGCAAATAGTCGTCATAGGTGCCGCTCAGCGCCCGGTTACGCGCAGATACGATACCTGCGGAGACCGAGAATCCCTGCCCCAGCGGGTTGCCCATGGCCATCACCCAGTCGCCCACGCGCATTTCATCGCTGTCGCCAAACGACACGAAGGGCAGGTCTTCGGGCTCGCCCGCAACCTTCAGCAAGGCGATGTCAGTGTTGGGGTCGGTGCCGACCACTTCGGCATCCAAGGTGGTGCCCGAGAAGAACTCGATCGAGATTTCGTCGGCGCCTTCGATGACGTGGTTGTTGGTGACGATATACCCGTCCTGCGAAATCACGAACCCGGAGCCAAGTGCCGAGGAACGCCGCGGTGCACGCTCGCCATTTTGCTGTTGGTCCATGAAATCACGGAAAAATTCCTCGAAGGGGGAGCCTTCGGGGATCATCGGGCCGGGGCCGGTATTGCCTGCGACCGTGGTCGAGGTGGTAATATTGACGACCGCCGGGCTGACCTGATCGGACAGGTCGGCGAAACTGGCGGGCGCGGTCTGGGCATTGGCGGTAAGCGCCTGCGATACCATCAGCGCAAGCGCCATCATAAATGCGATCGCCGTCTGCATCACCAGCCGCAATCCTGCGTCCTGCTGTCTGGAGTGGACAACTGCCTGTGCTCTCACGGGGGATCTCCTTATCGAAATTCGGCAGGGCGTGGGCGGCATGCGCGATCCGCAGGCCACCGCCCCTGTTCTGGATGCGCCTAGTAACAAGATAGGAACCATAAGGCGCAACTCAAAGCCCATCGCGTTTCGTCACCACTGTGTGAAAGATCGAAACATGCGAAAACCGGCGGGGTTTGAGGGTCCTGGGTGGCGCTTTCCTGCCGGGTGCGGCGTTGCTACACCCGACGTGAGCGGCGCGCGGGCGGCAGAAGGCGGGAGACGACGGATGGAGATTGAGGATCTGGCGACGCGGGTTGCGGCGGGGGAGCGCCGCGCATTGGCGCGGGCGATCACACTCGTGGAAAGCGGACGCGCCGATCATCGGGCGCAGGCGTTGGACTTGATGACGCGACTGACGGCGAAGGCTGCCGAGGGAAAGACCGGCCCCGCGCAGGCGCTGCGCGTCGGGCTGTCCGGCACGCCGGGCGTGGGCAAATCGACATTCATCGAAAGCTTCGGATTGATGCTGACCGCTGCAGGGCTGCGGGTGGCGGTGCTGGCGGTCGATCCGTCCTCGGCGCGCACCGGCGGCTCGATCCTTGGCGACAAGACCCGGATGGAGCACCTGTCCCGTGATCCGCGCGCCTTCATCCGCCCGTCGCCTGCGCAAAGCCATCTGGGCGGCGTGGCGCGTCGCACCCGCGAGGCAATTGCCGTCTGCGAGGCTGCGGACTTTGACGTGGTGCTGATCGAAACGGTGGGCGTCGGCCAATCCGAAACCGTCGTCGCGGAGATGTCGGACCTGTTCGTTTTGCTGCTAGCACCGGCAGGCGGGGATGAATTGCAGGGCGTGAAGCGCGGCATCATGGAAATTGCCGACCTGATCGTGGTCAACAAGGCCGATGGCGCGCTGCGCAATACGGCGCATCGAACTTGCGCGGATTACGCGGGTGCGCTCCGGCTATTGCGCAAGCGCCCCGAGGACCCCGAAGGCTTTCCCAAGGCGATGATGGCATCCGCGCTGGATCGCACCGGGTTGGATAGGGTGTGGGACGAGATGCAAACACTGGCCACATGGCGCCGCGCCGAGGGTCATTTCGAACGGCGTCGCGCTGAACAGGCCCGCCACTGGTTCGAGGAGGAAGTGCGCCAAGGCCTGCTCGCCCGCCTGCGTGACGAGCCTGCGGCACGCGCAAGGATGCGAGACCTGGGCGACGCCGTGGCGCAAGGCCGCGCGGCCCCCGGCCCAGCCGCGCGTAAGGTGCTGGACTGGCTGCGGACGAATTAAGGGGGATAGGACCGAACATTGCGGTATCCTGTGGCGGTCATGTCTGGACCGCGGGGCGCGCGCCGTGGCAAAACGTTGGCGGCACAGCACTGGGGGCACAACACTGGCGCGCAGGATAAGATGAGCTTTGTTCCCGGCCCTGCGGGCTTTCGCAGTTGACACTCGGCAGCGGATGCTCTTAAACGCGCAAACGGAATTCCGGGCGCCCCATGCGGCGCCCATGTTATTTGTCGAACACGAGGATGAATCCATGTCGCGCGTCTGCGAACTGACCGGAAAGGGCCCGATGGTTGGCAACAATGTCAGCCACGCCAAAAACAGAACCCGGCGGCGTTTCCTGCCGAACCTGAACGACGTGAGCCTCATCTCTGATGCTCTTGGGCGTTCGTTCAAGCTGAAGATCTCGGCTGCGGCGCTGCGCTCGGTCGATCACCGTGGTGGGCTCGACGCCTTCCTTGCCAAGGCAAAGGATGTCGAACTGTCCGCCAAGGCACTGAAGATCAAGAAAGATATCGCAAAGTCGGCTGAGACCGCCGCCTGATAGGCAGCGTTTGACGACTGCGTTCGGAAATCCGCTCCTCCGCCGTGTTCCGGCGGGGCGGCGCTCCGAAACACGAAGCCCCGCGGCATGGCCGACGGGGCTTTTGTTATTCGCGTTTGCTGCGCGGGACTGTGGCTTAACGCGCGGCGCCTCCCGCGATGCCCATCAGGACCGAGCCAGCATTTCATCGACCCAGTCGGGCACCGCGCGGCTCGCGGGACCGAATCGGCGGTCTTGAAAGAAGGGCGAGGTCGGCTCCTGCGACAGGTTTATTTCGACCGTATGCGCGCCCATCTGCGCCGCTTCTTCGACGAAACCCGCAGCCGGATAAACCTGCCCGGACGTCCCGATGGCCACGAAAACCTCCGCCGAATCGAGATGACCGGCGATTTCCTCCATCCGGTAAGGCATTTCGCCAAACCAGACGATATCCGGGCGAGTCGCCGCGGCGTCACAGCTGGGACAGGTATCAAGCGGGGCCATGCGCGCGGGCGCCTGCCAACGATGATCGCAAGCAGCGCAGACCGCCCCTGCCAAGATGCCATGAATGTGGATCACCGCCGTGCTGCCCGCGCGTTCATGCAGATCATCGACATTCTGCGTAATCAACACGACCTCCCCCGGCCATGCCGCCTGCAACTGCGCCAGCGCGTGATGGGCGGCGTTGGGGGCGGCGGCGGCGGCATTCGCGCGACGCGCATTGTAAAAATCATGCACGAGGGTCGGATTGCGCGCGAACCCTTCGGGCGTGGCGACTTCCGCCAGATCATATTGCGTCCAGACCCCGCCTTTGTCCCGAAACGTGCCGAGCCCGCTTTCGGCGGAAATGCCTGCGCCGGTGAGAATCACCAGCTTTGCATCGCGGGGAAAATGGCCTTTGGTCATGTCGGAACCTCTGTTGTGCCGCCGGGCCCGATCAGTCTGAATTTACCGAAGGAGCATGTCGGATGACATATAAAATTCTTTGCGTTTGCCTTGGCAATATCTGCCGCTCGCCCACTGCCGAGGTGGTTCTGCGCGCGCAGGCCAAAGCCGCAGGGCTGCATGTGAGCATCGATAGCGCGGGCACGGGTGGCTGGCATATTGGCGATCCGCCCGACGCCCGAATGCAGGCGGCGGGACGCGCGCGGGGCCTTGATCTGGCGGGACTGCGGGCGCGGCAAGTCAGTGCCGAGGACTTCGAGCAATTCGACCTGATCTTGGCGATGGATCGGCAGAACCGCGCGGATCTGGAGCGGTTGCGCCCCGCCGGCAATGCGGTGCCTGTGCGGCTGATGCTGTCTTGGGACGCCCCGCAAGGCGGCTCGAATGGGCCCGCTGCGACGCATCCCGAAAGAGACGTGCCCGACCCTTATTATGAAGGCGGATTCGATCACGTTATTGATTTGATCGAACGGTCTGGATCGGCGCTGATGGCGGAAATCGCAGCCCGGAAGGATCAGGCATAGTTTACGCCTGATCCGTGTTGCAAGCCGGGGCGCCGGGGTCAGGTGCAGACGGCCTGCGCGGTTTGGCCGAATGCTTTCCAGCGGAGCCAGAATTCCTCATTGGAGCGATTGCTCGACTGGCGCATTTCCTGCGCCTGATGCGGATCGCGGAAGAATTTGGCGCCCTTGCGCTGATCGCTCCGGGTCAGAACCTGATCCGCAACGCGACCGATGCAGGTGCATTTTGCGCGGGTGGCCTGAGCGCGGTCGGATTGCAGGCAGGCGCGTTGCACGACATTGGCTGATGCCGGCGCGGCAGGCAGCGTGATCAGGGGCGCCGCCAGAGCGGCCAGCGCGATGAAGGTCTTAAGCCGGGTGTTCATTGACATGCCTCGTTCCAAGGGACGACCCGCCCATTCTGGACTGGAGCGGTTAACCGTCGGTTGACTGGGACGAAGGATGCCAGAGCGCGGCGCGTTGATCAACGATCCTGCATCGCAGGAGGCAGGGTTGGGCCTGTGTTAGACGCGCGGTGTGTGGGTCACGGTCGCAGTGACCTCGCAGCGGTGAACGTCCTTAGGGGATTATTGCGCGGCCCCAAGCCCTCAGTTGAACTGCTCGCGGATCAGACGCTCGTTCAGGCCATGGCCGGGGTCGAACAGAATGCGATGACGCACTTTCGGTTCGGATCGAATCAGCACGCTGACCACATTAGTGACCAGCCGACTGTCGGCATCGGCAATCACCGGGCGCTTGCGGGATTCCAGCACGTCGAAGCGCACTTCGGAGCCTTTGGGGAGCAGCGCCCCGCGCCAGCGGCGGGGCCGGAACGCCGCCACAGCCGTCAGCGCCAGCACATCCGCACCAATGGGCAGA
The DNA here is from genome assembly GCA_040119125.1 of Marinobacter sp. Classification (GTDB taxonomy): domain Bacteria; phylum Pseudomonadota; class Alphaproteobacteria; order Rhodobacterales; family Rhodobacteraceae; genus Pacificitalea. Next base: position 204,158 of record JBEDTR010000001.1, on the reverse strand, counting down.
ATCGGCCCATGGGCGGAATAGTTATAAGCCGTCGAACCCGCGGGCGTGCTGACCAGCGCGCCGTCGCAAACCAACTCGTCAAGGCGGACCTTGCCGTCGACCGTGATCTTCAGCTTGGCGGCCTGCGGCCCTGCGCGCAGCAGCGAGACTTCGTTAATGGCCAGCGCGTCATGCGCCCCGCCATCGCCGGAAATCGCGCGCATACGCAGCGGGTTGATGACCTCTTCCTCGGCGGCCTGAAGCCGCTCCAGCAGCCGCGGCTCGGCATATTCGTTCATGAGAAAACCGATGGTGCCGCAGTTCATTCCGTAGACCGGCGCGTCGAGATGCTGACTGCCGTGCAGGGTTTGCAGCATGAAGCCGTCCCCGCCAAGCGCCACGATGACCTCCGCCGCCTCTGGCGCGACATTGCCATAGCTTTTGCACAAGGCGGAGCAAGCCTCCTGCGCGATGTCGGAATTGCTGGCCAGAAAGGCGATCTTCATTGCGGCGCGGTCCTCATGCGGGCGGGCGTGGGTTCAGACATTGCGTGCCGGGATCGGAAAGGCAAGCCTGCGGACCCGGGCGCGCGGGCGGATGGGGGCTCCAGCGCATCCCCCCACCCGCGCTGCATCCGCCTCTGCCGCGCCGCCGTGTCGCGGCATTATGAGGCGCGCGGGCAGCCGCTATGCCTTCCGCAACGGCGGAGATTGGTCTATGAGGCGCGCAATCCCCGCCGATAGCACCCCGTCCGGTGCGCCACGGCATCCCCGCACCGGCATTTTCAAGGCCCGGTCAGACAGGAGTGTGCATGATGAAGGACATCGTCCGCGACACCGGCTTCTTCACCGAAACCCTCGCCAGCCGCGACCCCGAGATCGCCAAGTCCATTGACTTGGAACTGGGTCGCCAGCGCGACGAGATCGAGCTGATCGCCTCCGAAAACATCGTCTCTGCCGCCGTGATGGAAGCGCAGGGCTCGGTGATGACCAACAAATACGCCGAAGGCTATCCGGGCAAACGCTACTATGGCGGCTGCCAATATGTGGATATCGCCGAAAGCCTCGCCATCGAGCGGGCCAAGGAACTGTTCGGCGCGAAATTCGCCAATGTGCAGCCCAACTCGGGCAGCCAGATGAACCAAGCTGTGTTCCTCGCGCTGCTGAAGCCGGGCGACACCTTCATGGGGCTGGATCTGAACTCCGGCGGTCACCTGACCCACGGCTCCCCCGTCAACATGTCGGGCAAGTGGTTCAACGTGGTGTCCTACGGCGTGCGTCAGCAGGATCAGCTGCTGGACATGGATGCGATCCGCGAAAGCGCTCTGGCCCATAAGCCGAAGCTTATCGTCGCTGGTGGCACCGCCTATAGCCGCACATGGGATTGGGCCGAATTCCGCAAGATCGCGGATGAAGTCGGCGCCTACCTGATGGTCGACATGGCCCATATCGCCGGTCTGGTTGCCGGTGGCGCGCATCCCTCGCCCGTGCCCCATGCCGATGTGGTCACCACAACCACTCATAAATCCCTGCGCGGCCCGCGCGGCGGCATGATCCTCACCAATGACGAAGCGCTTGCCAAGAAGATCAACTCGGCCGTGTTCCCCGGTCTGCAGGGCGGCCCCTTGATGCATGTCATCGCCGCCAAGGCCGTGGCCTTCAACGAAGCGCTGCGTCCCGAGTTCAAGACCTATGCCGCACAGGTCGTCACCAACGCCCGCGCCATGGCGGATGAGCTGTCCAAAGGCGGCATCGACATCGTGTCGGGCGGCACGGACAACCACCTGATGCTGGCGGATCTGCGGCCCAAGGGCGTGACCGGCAAGGCGACCGAAGCGGCTCTGGGCCGGGCGCATATCACCTGCAACAAGAACGGTGTGCCGTTCGACCCGGAAAAGCCGTTTGTCACCTCGGGCATCCGTCTGGGCACGCCTGCGGGCACCACCCGTGGCTTCCGCGAAGACGAATTCCGCCAGATCGCCCGCTGGATCGTCGAAGTGGTCGATGGGCTGGCCGCCAATGGCGATGACGGCAACGCTGAGGTTGAGGCCAAAGTGCGGGACGCTGTCAGCGCCCTATGTGCTCAGTTCCCGCTCTACCCCGAGATGTGATCCCGGATCAGGATAAACGGAAAGGGCGGCCCTATGGGGTCGCCCTTTTTGGTTTGGGGGTGCACGGGGTGTGCAGGGCGCAACGTGAGCCTGCCCGCGGGGTGGCACTGCGACAGATGAGCGGGTGTACTTAATCCCAGCCACGCCCCTCCCCGCTCCGAGGTCCGCGCAAGGATGGCAAAGCGCCAGCTCGGGTGGCGGGCAGGCGCTCGCTCGCGCGGCCTACGGCCTTGTCCGAGAGCGCTTCAGCCCAGCCACATACCCGATTTCAGGTCAGCGCGAGGGTGACAAGCGCCGGCCTTGGTCGCGGGCCGGCACGCGTCAGCCGTAATGCCCCACCGGCGTCCCTGCGAGGGCAGAGATGTTAAGCAATCCGCGCGCCGTGATCGACGGGGTCACGATATGCGCACGATTGGCCATGCCCATCAGGATCGGACCGACCTCCAGCCCCTGCGCCTTCATTTTCAGGATGTTGCGCACACCCGATGCCGCATCGGAATTGGCGAATATCAGCACATTGGCCGCGCCTTCGAACCGGGCGTCGGGCAAGTGCCGCGCGCGGAGGGCCGGGTCGAGCGCGCTATCCACATGCATCTCACCCTCGTAAGAAAAATCAGCGCCCTGTGCGTCCAGCAGTGCCAGCGCCGCGCGCATCCGCGGGCCGGACCCAGTGTCGAGATTGCCGAATTGCGAATGCGAACAGAACGCGATCTTGGGCTCCAGCCCGAACCGACGCACATGGCGCGCGGCGGCTGTGGCGATCTGCGCCAGTTCTTCAGGCGAGGGCTCCGCATGGATATGGGTGTCCGCGATGAACAGCGGCCCTTCCTCCAGCACCATCAGCGATAGCGCGCCGGTGGGCCGCAGCCCGCCAGTGGCCAGCACCTGATCGATATAGTTGAGATGCCACAGATACTGCCCAAAGGTGCCGCAGATCATGCTGTCGGCCTCGTCGCGCTGCACCATCACGGCGGCGATGGCGGTGGTGTTGGTGCGCATGATCGCGCGCGCCAGATCCGGGGTCACGCCGCTTCGGGCCATGAGCCGGTGGTAGGTTTCCCAATAGTCGCGATAGCGGGGGTCGTTTTCGGGGTTCACCAGTTCAAAATCAGTGCCGGGGCGGATGGTCAAACCGGCACGCGTGCAGCGGCTTTCAATCACATCGGGGCGCCCGATCAGGATCGGCGTGTCGGTGGTTTCCTCCAGCATCGCCTGCGCGGCGCGCAGAACGCGCTCATCCTCGCCCTCCGCGAATACGATGCGGCGCTCGGCGCTGGCGGCGGCCTCGAACACCGGACGCATCAAGAGCGCGGATTTGAACACCGACCGGTCCAGCTGGGCCTTATAGGCGGCGATATCCTCAACCGGACGCTCGGCCACGCCGCTTTCGGTGGCGGCCTGAGCCACGGCAGAGGCAACAACCCCCATCAAACGCGGATCAAACGGCTTTGGGATCAGGTAATCGGCACCAAAGGTCAGCTGTTCGCCCTGATAGGCGGCGGCGGCCTCGGCCGATGTCGTGGCGCGGGCGAGCGCGGCAATGCCTTCGATACAGGCGATCTGCATCTGGTCGTTGATCGTGGTTGCCCCGGCATCCAGCGCCCCGCGGAAAATGAACGGGAAGCACAACACGTTATTGACCTGATTGGGGTAATCCGACCGGCCCGTGGCGATGATCGCATCGGGGGCCACGGCGCGGGCGTCTTCGGGCAGGATTTCGGGCGTCGGGTTGGCCAGCGCGAAAATGATCGGTCGCTTGGCCATCCGCGCAACCATTTCGGCGGACAGCACACCGGGGCCGGACAGGCCAAGGAACAGATCCGCGCCGTCAATCACGTCGCCCAGTGTGCGCAGGTCGCTAGGCTGAGCATATTCGGCCTTTTGCGGGGTCATCTGTTCGGTGCGGCCCTCATAGACCAGACCCTCGATATCGCAGAGCCAGACGTTTTCGCGCTTCAGCCCCAGCTTCAGCAGCATGTTGAGGCAGGCGATGCCCGCCGCGCCGCCACCGGTGGAGACGACCTTGATATCCTCGAACCGCTTGCCCGCGACGCGCAGCGCATTGGTGGCCGCCGCGCCGACGACGATGGCGGTGCCATGCTGGTCGTCATGGAAGACGGGAATGTTCATCCGCTCACGGCAGATCTTTTCGACGATAAAGCAATCGGGGGCTTTGATATCTTCGAGGTTGATAGCACCGAATGTCGGCTCCAGCGCGCAAACGATCTCGGCCAGCTTTTCAGGGTCGGTTTCGTCCAGCTCGACATCGAAACAATCGATATTGGCGAACTTTTTGAACAGGACCGCCTTGCCCTCCATCACCGGTTTCGAGGCCAGCGCACCGATATTGCCAAGCCCGAGCACGGCGGAGCCATTCGACACCACACCGACCAGATTGCCCCGGCTGGTGTAGCGCCGCGCCGCGCGAGGATCGTCGCGAATGGCCAGCGAGGCATCGGCCACGCCGGGGCTATAGGCCAGCGACAGGTCACGCCCATTGGCGAGCGGCTTGGTCGCGCGGACCTCCAGCTTACCGGGCTTGGGGAATTCGTGGTAGTTCAGCGCCGGGCTTTGCTGGCCCGATCCCAGCAGGGCGGATTTGGGTGCATCGGCCATCAGGCGCCTCCCTTTCAAAGAAAGTTTAATGTTGAACCAGCAGGGCTGTCGCTCGATCTGATACGCCCTGTGCCAGTTTTCGCAACCCTCGTCTGAGGGCGAAACGCGGGTTCTCGCGGTGCCGCACTGCGGCATCGACATGGGGTGTCGCGCATGACCCACAGCAGGGCGGCAGGCGGCCCGAGCACAGCCTGACAGGGTGAGCCGCCCAAAATCCCACGGCACCCCAAGCGCGCGCAGGTCACGACATGATGCCGTTGCTCGGACGTCACTTGGCGCGTGGGCTTGCAACCGCCGGGGGGCGCGCCCAGACTGGCCCACAAAGGAGATTTATTCATGTCCGACAGCCCCCCTTCTCCGCAGACCCAAGAGCTGATCGCGCTGGCGCGGGACGTTGCCGAACGCGCTTACGTTCCCTATTCGCGCTTTCATGTCGGCGCGGCGATCCGCGCGGCATCCGGCGCCCTCTACCAAGGCTGCAACGTCGAGAACGTGGCCTATCCCGAAGGCACCTGCGCCGAGGCGGGCGCGATTGCCGCGATGGTCGCGGGCGGTGACACAGCTATCGCAGAGATCGCGGTGATAGCCGACAGCCCCGATCCGGTTCCGCCCTGCGGCGGCTGCCGCCAAAAGATCGCGGAGTTTGCGGGCGCTGACGTGCAGGTGACGATGTCCACGCAGGGCGGCACCACGCGCTCGGTGACCGTGGCGGAATTGCTGCCCGGCGCGTTTAGCCAAGCCCATATGGATAAGGTGTAACCCTATGGACGCGGCTTCGATCCTGAGCCTGCTGCGGGCGGGCCAGCCGCCCAATGCCGAGGCGATGCGCTGGTTCGCCGCCGGTCTGAGCGATGGCACGGTGAGCGACGCGCAGGCCGGCGCCTTCGCGATGGGCGTCTGCCGCACGCCATTGTCCGAGCCCGCCCGGATCGCGCTGACCGAGGCAATGCGCGACAGTGGCACCGTATTGCAATGGGACCTGCCCGGCCCGGTGCTGGACAAACATTCGACCGGCGGTGTCGGCGATTGCGTAAGCCTGCTGCTGGCTCCGGCGGTGGCGGCCTGCGGCGGCTATGTGCCAATGATCTCGGGCCGGGGTTTGGGCCATACGGGCGGCACGCTCGACAAGCTGGAATCGATCCCCGGCTATAGTGCGGATGTCAGCGTGGAAACCCTGCGCGAGGTGACCGCGCAAGTGGGCTGCGCGATCGTGTCGGCCAGCGCTGATATCGCCCCGGCGGATAAGCGGCTTTATGCGGTGCGCGATGTAACCGGCACGGTGGCGAGCCTCGATCTGATCACCGCGTCGATCCTGTCCAAGAAGCTGGCGGCAGGGCTGGATGGGTTGGTCCTTGATGTAAAGCTCGGCACCGGCGCGTTCATGAAGGGCATCGATGAGGCGCGCGCGCTGGCAGCCGCGCTGGTCGGCACCGCAACTGGCGCGGGCTGCCCCACGAGCGCGCTGATCACCGACATGAACCAGCCCGTGGTGCCGGTGGCGGGCAATGCGCTGGAGGTGATCGCAGCGCTCGACACCCTGACGGGCCGCGCCGTGAGCGCCCCGCTACGGCGGATCACGATGGAGCTGGGCGCGGCCATGCTGGTCAGCGGCGGGCTCGCACTCGACATCGCGGAAGGCCGGGCACAGATCGCGCGCGTGATCGATGGTGGCGCGGCGGCGGAGCGTTTCGGCGCAATGGTCGCGGCGCTAGGCGGACCCACGGATTTTGTTGAACGCTACGCTGACCGGCTGCCTGCCGCGCCGGTGGTCATCGATGTTTGGCCGCGCCACGCGGGTTTCGTCACCGGGATCGATTCCGAGGCACTCGGCCAAGTGGTCGTGACGTTGGGTGGCGGGCGGCGGGTCGCGGGCGCGCGCATCAATCCAGCGGTCGGGCTGGTCAATCTGGCGCGGATCGGGGACCGTTGCGGGCAGGATCACCCACTGGCGCGTATCCACGCGGCCTCCCCCGCCGAAGCGGATCACGCCGCCGAAACGGTGCGTGCGGCTTATGTCACCGCCGCCGCGCCTGTCGATCCGCCGGAATTGCTGATCGAAAGGGTTGAGGTGTGAGCGACGCGCCAGCCCCCCTGCCCGCCCCGGAACAGCGCCGCGCCTTTCTGATCGTGCTCGATTCGGTGGGCTGTGGCGGCGCGCCGGATGCAGCGGAGTTCGGCGATGCCGGAGCCAACACGCTGGCCCATATCGCGCAGGCTTGCGCAGCGGGCCGGGCCGACGAGGGGCGCCGCGGGCCGCTGCACCTGCCGCATCTGGATGCGCTGGGACTGGGCGCGGCGATCCGGCTGGCCTCGGGCGATGATACGCCGGGGCTGACCGCCACCCCCACGGGCCTATGGGGCGCGGCGGAGGAGATCAGCGCAGGCAAGGACACGCCCTCGGGGCATTGGGAATTGGCGGGCGTGCCCGTGCCGTGGGACTGGCATTATTTCCCCGACACGCAACCGGCCTTTGACGACGCTCTGCTGGCGGCGATCCGCGGCGCTGCGGGGGTCGAAGGCACGCTGGGCAATTGCCATGCCTCGGGCACTGAAATCATCGCCCGCGACGGTGCCGCGCATCTGCGCACCGGCTGGCCGATTTGCTACACCTCGGCGGATAGCGTGTTTCAGATCGCCGCCCATGAGGAGCATTTTGGCCTCGACCGGCTGCTGAAGCTCTGCCGCGATATCGCGCCGCTGCTGCATGAGATGAAGGTGGGCCGCGTGATCGCCCGACCGTTTGTCGGCGATACGGAGACGGGCTTCACCCGCACCACCAACCGCCGGGATTACGCTATCGCCCCGCCCGCACCGACGCTGCTGGACTGGGCGCAGGCGGCGGGGCGGCGGACCTATGGGATCGGCAAGATCGGGGATATTTTCTCCGGGCGCGGCATCGACGATCTGCGCAAAGGTGATGATGCGGCGCTGATGGATCATCTAAAGGATCTGGTGGCCGATGCCCTGCCCGGCTCCCTGACAATCGCCAATTTCGTCGAATTCGACAGCCATTATGGCCATCGCCGCGATGTGGCGGGCTATGCCCGTGCGCTGGAGTGGTTTGATGCGCGGATTGGCGCGCTGCTGCCCCGGCTGCGCACCGGTGATTTGCTGATCCTGACCGCCGATCACGGCAATGACCCCACTTGGCGCGGCAGCGACCACACCCGCGAACGGGTGCCGGTGCTGGGCGCGACCGGCGACCCGCGCAACCCTACAGCCATCGGCATTCGCGGTTTCGCCGATGTTGCCGCAACGATTTCCACCCATCTCGGCCTCGGGCCGACCGGCCCCGGACGGAGTTTTCCATGAGCCACACCTCCCTGCCCAAGATCGAATTGCACATGCATCTGGAAGGCGCCGCCCCGCCGGAATTCGTCCGTGGGCTGGCCTCGGAGAAAGGCATACGGCTGGACGGCGTGTTCAACGAGCGCGGCCATTACGCTTATGCCGATTTCAACGAATTCCTGAAGGTGTATGAGGCGGCAACGGCTGTCCTGAAATCCCCCGAGGATTACCGCCGTCTGACACGCGAAGTGCTGGCCCGCGCCGCCGAACATGGCGTGATCTACACCGAGAGCTTTCTAAGCCCGGATTTCTGCGGGGGCGGCGATGTCGGCGCGTGGCGTGACTATCTGGCCGCAATGCAGGAGGCCGCCGCCGAAGCCGAGGCGCAGGATGGCATCGTCATGCGCGGCGTTATCACCTGTATCCGCCACTTTGGCCCCGAGGCTGCCCGCCCGATTGCGCGCTGCGCGGCGGAAACGGCAGGCGATTTCATCACCGGCTTTGGCATTGCGGGGGCGGAAATGGTGGGACGGCCCGGCGATTACGCATGGGCCTTTGACTGCGCGCGCGAGGCCGGGCTGCGGCTGACGGCGCATGCGGGCGAATGGGGCGGGCCGGATATGGTCGCTGACACGATCCGCGATCTGAAGGTCGAGCGTATTGGCCATGGCATCCGCGCGATCGAGGATCTGGCGCTGGTCGATCAACTGGCCGAAGACGGCATCGTGCTGGAGGTCTGCCCCGGCTCCAACGTCGCGCTGCGCGCCGTGTCATCATGGCAGGCGCATCCAATCGAAAAGCTGCGCGCGCGGGGGGTGAAGGTCACGATCTCGACCGATGATCCGCCGTTCTTCCACACCACGATGACCCATGAATATGACCGGCTGGCGGATGTGTTCGGCTGGAACGAGGATGACTTCCACGAGCTGAACCATGTCGCGCTGGACGCGGCATTCTGCGATGCGCCGACCCGCGCGGCGCTGGCCAAGCGGCTGGATGCCGGACGTTAAGGCGCCGCGCCGCCGGACTATGCGGCAAGACTGGGCAAAGGGCCCGCCGACATGACGTCACGCGCGGCAGAAGGGTTTACCCCACGCCGCGCGGACGCTAGCACCGGGGCAATCCAATTTGCGCGCGAGGCTATTCGAGATGAGCGACCACCTGACCGTCGTCACCCACCCGCTGGTGCAACACAAGCTCACGCTGATGCGCAAGCGTGATACGCCGACCGCCCTGTTCCGGCAGTTGCTGCGCGAAATCTCGCAGCTTCTGGCCTATGAGGTCACGCGCGAGCTGGAGCTGACCAACGAAACCGTCGACACGCCGATGCAGCCGATGGAGGCTCCGGTTCTGGCGGGCAAGAAGCTGGCGCTGATCTCGATCCTTCGGGCGGGCAACGGGCTGCTGGACGGGGTGCTGGAACTGATCCCTTCGGCACGGGTCGGGTTTGTCGGCCTATACCGCGACGAAGAAACGCTGCAGCCGGTGCAATATTACTTCAAGGTGCCCGAGGCGCTGGAGGACCGGCTGGTGATCGCCGTGGATCCGATGCTGGCCACGGGCAACAGCTCCGCCGCTGCTATTGATTTGCTGAAGAAGGCCGGCGCCACGAATATCCGCTTCCTGTGCCTGCTGGCCGCGCCCGAAGGTGTCGCCCGCATGAAAGAGGCACATCCCGACGTGCCGATCATCACCGCCGCGCTAGATGAATGCCTGAACGAGAAAGGCTATATCGTGCCGGGTCTGGGGGATGCGGGCGACCGGATGTTCGGGACGAAATAAGCCTTTACTCCGTGGTGCCTTTCGGACACAGTTTCACAACATCTTGTGGGGAATACGATGTCTGCCAGCAGAATACTCCTCGCGGCGCTTCTCTTTAGCGGGGTCGCCGTCAGCGCCAGCCACGCCCAGACGCTGCGATCCAAGGATCAGCCCGCGGAATATCCGCCCAGCAGCTATTCGGCCAATCAGTATATCGACAGCCAAGGCTGCGTGTATATTCGCGCCGGTTTCGGCGGTGCGGTGCGCTGGGTGCCCCGCGTGGACCGCAAGCGCAATGTGATCTGCGGCCAGCAACCAAGCCTTGCCCGCGCCGCCGCGCCCGTACCGCAGGCACCTGCGAAAACCGCACCCGTGATTGCCGCCCCTGCGAAGACCGCCCCGGCGGTGCGCACGGTAAGTGCGGCACAGGCCAAGGCTCAGGCCGCCGCCCGCGCGAAAGCACAAGCACAAGCACAAGCAAAGGCGAACGCCCGCGCCAAAGCGCAAGCAAACGCACGGGCTCAGGCACAAGCGCAGGCTAACGCGCGCGCTCAGGCGCAGGCCAAAGCCGCGGCGCAGGCAAAGACTCGCATCGTTGCTCCGACCCGCGCTCAGCGGGTTGTGCGTCAGCCCGCCTGCCCCGGCGTTTCCGCCGCCAGCGCGCCCTATATCAATCCCGGCGCACGTTGCGGACCACAGGATGTCAGCCCCTATGACGACAGCAATGCCGGTGCCGTGCGCACCCGTCGCAGCGGTGACCTGAAGGGCCCGATGCTGTTGATCGGTCCGGATGCGCCGACGCCAAAAGGCTATCGCAAGGTTAATACCGATGGGCGGCATAACACCAACCGCCCCGCCGCAGGGTCGGGCGTGATCACCAATGACCGCCGCCTGATCCTGACCCAGCCGACCGGTGGTGCCACCGTGCGCTATTCATCCAAATCAGCCCCCAAAGCTACCGTGTCCGCCCCCGCGGCCAGCCCCGCGCGCTACGTCCAGGTCGGCACCTACGGCGCGCCGGGCAATGTCGGCAAAGCCGTGAACCGGTTGCGCGCAATGGGGCTGCCAGTGCGCACCGCCGCGACCCGGCAAAACGGGCGGCAGTTGCAAATTGTGCTGGCCGGACCGTTTACCGATGCCGGTCAGCTTAACGCCGCGCTGGGCGCGGCACGGCGCGCGGGTTATTCCGACGCCTTTCTTCTCAAATAACAAGAAGACTAAAAACCTAGCAGGTTTCATCAGGTAAAACGCCCCGCCCGAGTCATCGGGCGGGGCGTCGCTTTGAGAGTATGGAGGTATTTTCGCAGCGCGACCTACTGCCCGCAGATGCCCTGCAATGCGACCCAATCGCTGTCGGCGAGCACCTCGACCGCGTCGCCGCCGCGCATGGGGTCGGCCTCGATCAGCGGCAGGGTGGCCTCACCGGTCACATCCTTGGCGTAGGCGTAGGGCGTCGACGATACCTTGGCGCGGGCAAATTCGGCCAGTTGCTGATCGGTCGGCGCGGGCGTGGGCGGCGTGGCCACCAGCGCTTCGGCGTAATCGGCAAGCAGCGCGTCGCTCATGGTGCCGGTGGTCAGCAGCCGCAGCGTGGCCCGCACACCGGCAATGTCGAGCAGGCGTTTCAACGGGTCTCCGTGACGCGACAGTTCCGCCAGCACATAGCCTGCGGCCACATCGGGCGTGTCGTAATCCTCCACCAGACGCCGATCGAGGAGAATCAGCCCACCGGGCAGGCTAACCGCGCCCCGCACCCCGTCAGGCAGCACGATAAGCCCGCCGCCCGCCCCCGGTGGCACCAGCCGCGTATGCATCTTGGCGAGCGCGCGTTCGCCACGCGTGGTGCGGCAAGGCTCACCGGACACGCGGTCGATGGCCTGAAACAATTGCGCGCCGATTTCCGCGCGGGTCGGGTCGGGCACCACGTCGACCGTGTGCCGCGCCAATGCGCCGGGCAGCCAGAACACGCCTAGGGCCAGCACCGCCGCAGCGGAGCCCACAAGCCCCAGCACCCGCAGCCGCCCCCGCACCGGGCGGGTCCGGTTAACGGCGCGGCGCACAGTCTCGATTGCCTCGATCATGGTGCTATCGTCGACCTCCAGCAGCTCCGACGCTTCGGCGGTGGGGCTGTAGAACGCCGGGCTTTCATCCGGGTTCACACGTTCGGTCGCAGCCAGCGACCAATGGCTGAGCGCGCGGTTATTCCCATCTGAAATCACAAGTGAGCTGTCGCCAAAGGACACGATCACATTGATCCTGCGGGCGCCCGGTTCGGGCGTCCAGACGCCGGGACATTCCAGCCTTTGATACTGCGATAGCGCCGTCATTTGGGCGATGGGCCTGCTCGTCTGCCTCTTGTCATGCCGGCACGATAGCGCAGGCCCGAGGGGCGAACAATCGCCACCCGCACGGATGCTGGCTCAGATCGCATACAGACGCTAGCGTCGATCCCATGATCATCTCTCCGGGCCGCGGCTATATCTTTGTGCATATCCCCAAAACCGGCGGCACCGCGATGGCGCTAGCGCTGGAGGCGCGGGCGATGGCGGATGACATTCTGATCGGCGACACGCCCAAGGCGCGGCGCCGCAAACGGCGGTTGGAGGGCCTCAACGCACGCGGGCGACTGTGGAAACACAGCACATTGGCCGATATTTCGGGCCTGATCTCGGAGGCCGAGATCGCGGAGATGTTTACCTTCACTCTGGTGCGCAATCCATGGGATCGGATGGTCAGCTATTACCACTGGCTGCGCGTTCAGCGGTTTGATCACCCGGCGGTTCAGCTGTCACGAGACCTGCCATTTGGCGAGTTTCTCGCGCATCCGCACACCGGCGCCAGCCTGCAGCAAGGCCCCTATGGCAGTTACATGCGCCGTGCTGACGGGGTGGAACACTGCGCGGCCTTCGTGCGTCTGGAGGCGCTGGAGCAGGATCTGGCCCCGGTCCGCAGGCATCTGGGATTTCCGCTCAGCCTCCCCGCAGGCGTAAACGCCAGCACCCGGCGTGGCGACTATCGAGGCTATTATGACGACAAAAGCGCAGAGCTGGTCGCCCGGCTCTGCGCTTCTGATATTGCCCGGTTCGGCTATCGCTTCGATCAGGCGGCCTGACCCAATGCAGACCCGTCACCGAACCTTTCGTAGAAGCTGTCGCCCGCCGCCGCCATGTCCCGCAACAGCTGCGGCGTGGCAAACCGCGCGCCATGGGTGGCGGTCAGCACTTCGGTGAACTCCACCGCGCGGGAGGCGCCGATGATGTCAAGCCAGCCAAACGGACCGCCCGACCACGGCGCGAAGCCCCAGCCGAGAATCGCCCCGACATCCCCTTCGCGGATATCGGTCAGAACACCGTCCTCAAACGCTCGCACGGCTTCCAGCACCTGCGCGAACAGCAGGCGCTGCTGCACTTCGGCCAGTTCGGGCTGGGTGTCGGCGACGGTGTATTTCGCGGCCAGCCCATCCCACAGGCCCTGACGTTTGCCCTTGTCGTCATAGGTGTAGAAGCCAGATTTGGATTTGCGGCCCAGACGCCCCTCATCCGCCATCCAGAACAGCACCTCATCCACCGCCCCGTCGGGATAGGCATCGCCCATTGCGGCACGGGTGGCCTTGGCGATCTTAACGCCCAGATCAATCGAGGTCTCATCGACCAGTTGCAGCGGCCCCAGCGGCATGCCCACAAGCTTGGCCGCGTTTTCGATCAACGCCGGTTCCACCCCTTCGGCGACCATGCGGATGCCTTCGTTGATATAGGGGATGATGCAGCGGTTGGCGTAGAAGAAGCGCGCGTCATTGACGACAATCGGCGTCTTGCGGATCTGGCGCACGAAATCGAGTGCCTTGGCCACCGCGACATCGCCGGTCTGCTGACCCTTGATGATTTCCACTAGCGCCATCTTCTCGACCGGGGAGAAGAAATGGATGCCGATGAACTGCTCTGGCCGGGCGCTGGCGCGGGCCAGATCGGTGATCGGCAGGGTGGAGGTGTTGGTGGCAAAGATGCAATCGGCGCCCACGATGGCTTCGACCTTGGCGGTGACCTCGGCCTTGACCCTGGGGTCCTCGAACACCGCTTCGACGATCAGATCGCAACCGGCAAGCTGCTGATAATCGTCGGTCGCGGTGATCCGAGCGAGGGCGGCGTCCTTCTTCTCGGGCGTCGCTTTCTTGCGGGCGATGCCCTTGTCCATGTAGTCGGCGGTGTAGGATTTGCCCCGCTCGGCGGCGTCCTGACTGGCATCGACCAACACCACGTCGATCCCCGCCTGTGCGGAGACCAGCGCAATGCCCGCGCCCATCATGCCCGCACCGATCACGCCGACCTTCTGCACCGTCTGATCGGGGGCATCGGGGCGGTTCGCGCCTTTCTCCAGCGCGCCCTTGTTGATGAAGAGCGACCGGATCATCGCCGAGGACGACGGGTTCATCAGCACATTGGTGAACCAACGGGCCTCGATTTTCAGCGCGGTGTCGAAGGGCACCATCGCCCCTTCATAGACCGCCGAGAGCATCGCCTTGGCCGCCGGGTAGACGCCCTTGGTCTTGCCGTGCACCATCGCCGAGGCACCCACAAAGGTCATGAACCCCGCCGGGTGATAGGGCGCGCCGCCGGGCAGTTTATAGCCCTTCTGATCCCACGGCTTGACGATATCGGCATCGCTGGCCTGCAACACCCAGTCCTGCGCAGCGGCGACGGGGTCGTCGACCACCTCATCGATAATGCCAGCAGCGCGGGCTTTTTGCGGGTCCGACAGCTTGCCTTCCAGCAGGAAGGGCGAGGCGGTCATCACGCCCAGCTTGCGCACCAACCGGGTGGTGCCGCCTGCGCCGGGAAAAATGCCGACCATGATTTCCGGCAGGCCGATCTTGGCGCGCGGGTTATCGGCGGCAAAGATGCGGTGACAGGCCAGCGGAATTTCCAGCCCGATGCCCAGCGCGGTGCCGGGCAGCGCGGCGGCGATGGGTTTGCCGCCCTTGTTCTTGTCATCCATCCCGGCGCGTTCGATGACGCGCAGCGCCTTGTGCATCTGCATGATGCCGTCGAACAAGCCACGAGCCGGTTCATCGCCCGCATCCTCGCGCATCCGCGCCAGCACGTTCAGGTCCATGCCGCCGGCGAAATCGGCCTTGGCCGAGGTGATGACGATACCCTTGACGGCCTCATCGGCCAGCGCGGCCTCGACATGGGCGATCAACTGTTCCAGCGCCACGATGCTAAGCACGTTCATCGACTTGCCCGGCACATCCCAGGTGATGGTGGCGACGCCGCGGGCGTCCGTGTCCATTGTGAAATCGGTCATCTGTCTTCCCCCTCTCACACGCGTTCCAGAATGGTCGCGGCGCCCATGCCCGATGCCACGCAGAGCGTCGCGAGCCCGGTTTCGCGGTCCGTGCGCTCCATCTCATCAAGCAGCGCGCCGATGATGATCGCGCCGGTCGCGCCCAGCGGGTGCCCCATGGCGATAGCCCCGCCATTCGGGTTCACCTTGGCCGGATCGACGTCGAAGGCCTGCATGAAGCGCAGCACGACCGAGGCGAAGGCCTCGTTCACCTCGAACAGGTCGATATCGCCGATGTTCATGCCGCTATCGGCAAGGATCTTTTCGGTGACCGGCACCGGGCCGGTGAGCATGATGGTCGGATCAGTGCCGATCTTGGCGGTGGCGCGGATGCGGGCGCGGGGCTTGAGCCCATGTGCCTCCCCGAATGCCTTGGACCCGATCAGCACCGCCGCCGCGCCATCCACGATGCCAGAGCTGTTGCCAGCGTGGTGGACGTGGTTGATACGTTCCAACTGCGGATATTTCATCAGCGCCACAGCATCGAAGCCGGGCATGACCTCGCCCATATCCTTGAACGCGGGGCGCAGGGCGCCGAGGCTCTGCATGTTGGTGTCGGGGCGCAGATATTCGTCGCGGGTCAGGATCGGCAGGCCGTTCTGATCATGCACGGGAATCACGGTCCGGTCGAAATGCCCGGCCTCCCACGCGGCGGCGGCGCGTTTCTGGCTTTCGACCGCCAGCGCGTCGGCCTGATCGCGGGTCACGCCATACATGGTGGCGATGATATCAGCGCTGATGCCCTGCGGCACGAAATAGCTTTTCATCGCGACGGTCGGATCGACCGCAATCGCCGCCCCGTCGGAGCCCATCGCGACGCGGCTCATCATTTCGACGCCGCCCGCGATATAGCCTTCGCCCGCCCCACCGCGGATTTGGTTGGCGGCGAGGTTCACCGCCTCCATGCCGCTGGCGCAGAAGCGGTTGATCGACAGGCCGGGGATGCGTTCGTCCAGATCAGAGCCCAGCACAGCGGTCCGGGCAAGGCAGCCGCCCTGCTCCATCACCTGCGTGGCATTGCCCCAGATCACATCCTCGACGGCGTGGCCTTCCAGCCCGTTGCGGGCCTTCAGCGCATTCAGCGTCACCGCCGACAGCCGCACCGATGTGACCTCGTGCAGGCTGCCATCCTTGCGGCCTTTGCCGCGCGGGGTGCGCACGGCGTCATAGATATAGGCCTCGGTCATGTGGTCTCCTCCTTCATGTGTCGTGGGCGGTCGTCCGGCGTCACGCGCGGTCCGACGGATGCCCCGGCATCAGGTCATAGGGATGTTTCCAGCCGGGCAGCGCCGCGAGCCGGTCGAGCCAAGCATTGATCGCGGGCCAATCGGCGCGGTCAAAGCCAAACGGCTCGGGGTAATAGAGATAGCCGCAGCAGGAAAAATCGGCGTTGGTGGGCGCATTGCCAACGATCCAGTCGCGTCCCGTCAGATGAGCATTCAACACTTGATACGCCCCGCGCAGGCGCCCTTGCAGGAACGGGATCACGCCAGCGGGCCG
The DNA here is from genome assembly GCA_040119125.1 of Marinobacter sp. Classification (GTDB taxonomy): domain Bacteria; phylum Pseudomonadota; class Alphaproteobacteria; order Rhodobacterales; family Rhodobacteraceae; genus Pacificitalea. Next base: position 187,564 of record JBEDTR010000001.1, on the reverse strand, counting down.
TTTGTCCTCGGGCAGGAAGTTGGCAAGGAAGCGCACCGTTCCGGCCTGCGAGGACAGTTTGTGGTTGTCCCACAGAACCCAGCGCAGCACCTCGCGCGCCTCGGCGCGGTCGGCGCCGCCGAATTGGCCCGTCTGTTCGGTGATCCATGACTGGATGACGCCGGATTGCGTCAGGCACAGATCGCCTGCGACAAGCAGCGGTGCCTCGCCCATCGGGTTAAGCGCGCGATAGGCCTCGCCCCGCGCTTCGCCGTTGAAGAAATCCACCTTCACCGGCTCCCACCCCAGACCGGAGAGCTCCAGCGGCAGCGCGGCCTTGTAGCTGTTTCCGCTTTCGCCGAAGCAATGCAGCTTGATGGTCATGGTGTTGTCCTCTCCCGACTTGGGTGCAGCATGACATCGGCTGCGCGGGGGTAAAGTCACTTCGTCCTGCCTGAAATCCTCACGACGCAACGGCACAAACGGGCGATGCCTGTCAAAGCGGGAGCGCCAAGACCGCCGCGACCGGATCAGCGCTTGCGCGCGTCCAACTCGGCGTTGAACAGGCGCAGGCGGTGGCCGAACTTGTCCTCGTCGATGACGCTGTCGAGGTTCTCGAAGAGAAACGACAGCAATTCGCCTTCATCCAGACCGGCCTCGGCGGCCAGTCGGCGCATGCGACGGTAGCCATCCTCGCTCATTGCGACGGGAAAACGGCGGGTCAGGCGCAGGCGTTTGGGCATGAGGTCTCCTTGCGGGGGCATGCGTGCGATCGCCCGCACGCCCCCGGTAGGATCGGCTTAGAACCGGTCGGCGTCCAGTGCCATCACAGGGTCCGCGCCGCTTTCGATCCGGGCCAGATGCATCCGCGTCGCGGGCAGCTGGCGCGCCATGTAGTAGCGCCCGGTGGCCAGCTTGGTCTCATAAAACGCCGTGTCGCCGGTGCCCGCGTCCAGCGCGATGCGCGCGGCCTTCGCGCTGCGCGCCCACATCAGGCCCAGACAGACATGCCCGAAGAGATGCATGAAGTCATTCGATCCCGCCAGCGCGGCGTTGGGATCTTTCATGCCGTTTTGCATGAAGAACATGCTGGCCGCTTGCAGATCCTTGCTCGCCGCCTTCAGCGGGTCGAGGAAACCGGTCTTCAGCGCCGCGTCGCCCTCGTTGTCCTTGATAAAGGACTTCACGAGATCGAAGAAGGCCATGACGTGCTTGCCGCCATCCTGCGCCAGCTTCCGCCCCACAAGGTCGAGCGCCTGAACACCGTTGGCGCCTTCGTAGATCATGGCGATCCGGGCATCGCGGGCAAACTGGGACATGCCCCATTCTTCGATATAGCCGTGGCCGCCATAGACCTGCTGCGCCTGAATAGTGGCGTCAAAGCCGCGATCGGTGAGGAAACCCTTGATCACCGGCGTCAGCAGGCTGACCAGCCCCAGCGCGGCGGCGTCCTCTTTGCGATGCGCCTCATCGATCAGCGACGCACCCCAATAGGTGAACGCGCGCGCGCCTTCGACGAAGCTTTTCTGATCCAGCAGCATGCGCCGCACGTCAGGATGCACGATCAGCGGATCGGCTGGGCCATCGGGATTCTGCGCACCGGTTACATCGCGGCCCTGAAGCCGGTCACGGGCATAGGCCACCGCGTTCTGATAGGCGGCTTCGGCCTGTGCGTAGCCTTGCAGACCCACACCAAGCCGGGCTTCGTTCATCATGGTGAACATCGCCCGCATGCCTTTGTGCAGGTCGCCCAGCAGGTAGCCGGTCGCCCCGTCGTAATCGAGCACACAGGTGGAATTGCCGTGAATGCCCATCTTTTCTTCGATCTTGCCGACCGAAACCGCGTTGCGATCCCCGAGCGAGCCATCGTCATTGACCATGACCTTCGGCACGATGAACAGGCTGATGCCACGGGTGCCTTCGCCGCCGCCCGGCGCCTTGGCCAGCACCAGATGGATGATGTTATCGGCCATGTCGTGATCGCCGGCAGAGATAAAGATCTTCTGCCCGGTGATCTTGTAGCTGCCATCCTCCTGCGGCTCCGCCTTGGTGCGCAGCAGACCCAGATCGGTGCCGCAATGAGGCTCCGTCAGGTTCATGGTGCCGGTCCATTCACAGGTGGCCAGCTTCTCCAGATAGGTGGTTTTCTGCGCGTCGGACCCATGGGCATGGATCGCCGTATAGGCGCCATGGGTCAGGCCCTGATACATGTTGAACGCCATATTGGCCGATACGAATATCTCGCCTACAGCGGTGTTCAGCAGATAGGGCATGCCCTGACCGCCATAATCGGCGTCGCAATCCAGCGCGGTCCAGCCGCCTTCGCGCATCTTGTCGAACGCGGCCTTGAAGCCGGTGGGCGTGCGCACCACGCCATTTTCCAGCGTGCAGCCTTCGGCATCACCGACGGTATTGAGAGGGGCGAGAACCTCGGAGGCGAGCTTGCCAGCCTCCTCCAGAACGGCGAAGGTGAACTCCGCGTCGAGTTCGTCATATCCCGGCGTGTCGTTCTGGGCGACCTTGAGCACCTCGTGCAGGACGAACTGAATGTCCCGGTTTGGCGCCGTATAGCTCGGCATGGTTCTCTCTCCCTCTTCTGTATCGCCCCGGCCCTGTGGCCGAGGCTACCTTTGCAATCCTCCTGCTGCCTCTCCCCTGGCCGCAGCGCGGTCCGCTTATTCGGCGGCCTGGCTGGCGGTCACCTCGTCGAGCATAGCTTCGACAAGCTTCAGCTGGTCGTTCAGCTCGCCCACGGCTTCATCAAGCTCGGCGCGCTGACGTTCCAGATCGGCCAGATGGGCGCGGCCCATTTCATGGGTGCGGCTCAGCTGGGTGACCTGACGGTCGTCTAGGTCGTAAAGGTCGAGCAGCTGGCGAATTTCCTCGAGGCTGAAGCCAAAGCGCTTGCCGCGCAGGATCAGCTTCAGCCGGGCGCGGTCGCGCCGGGTGAACCAGCGTTTCTGGCCTTCACGAATGGGGGCAAGCAACTCCTTGGCTTCGTAGAACCTCAGGGTCCGCGGGGTCACCTCGTAGGCGTCGCACATCTCGCGGATCGTCATCAGGTCTTCGGTCATCAGTTTCGATCTCCGTTTGCGTTCTTCTTTCGATCGGGACGCCGGAGATGCGTGAATTAATTCGAGCTTACAAGAAATTCTCATCGCGCCGGAATTGTTACGCGGCGTCACTTCGCGCTTCGCGCAATCATGCAAATGTTTCCGCAGGGTAACGCGCAATTTTCCTAGGAAAACAAAGCGGCCCCCGTCCTCCTTTTGGGCAGGAGAGGGGGCCGATCGACGTGGGACGTCACGTCATATTCTGGCGAGTCTCCTCACGCAGGCGGCGCAGGTCGGCGAGGGTGCGGGCCAGTTCTTCTTCCTGTTTGGACAAAGCCGCAATTTGCCGGTCCGCCAATTCCAGCCACGCATCCATTTGCACGCGGGTGCCCTTGGTCTGGTAGATCTGCAGCCACTGCCGGATTTCCTCCAGGCTGAAGCCGAAACGCCGCCCGCGCAGGATCAGCGTCATCCGCGCGACTTCGCGCGGGCCGTAGAATCGGCTGCGGCCCTCCTTCTCGGGGGTCAGCAGTTCGATATACTCATAATATCGCAGGGTGCGCGGGGTCACATCGAACCTGCTGCACATTTCCTTGAAGCTCAAACGCTCGTCGCTCATGCTGGCGTGATCCTCCGCTCGGTCTGGCCAGTGGTCGGCACAACAACCGTAGGTCTAACACCCTCCTCATTCAACGGCATAGCCTTCTTCGTCGCGTCAGGCGCGGTCCACTGGGTGGGAAGGCTTGCGTCCCAGCGCAGCTTGGGTCGATAACCGGCATGAAGGATACGCCCATGACCGATTTGCCCCCCCCCAACGACCCCAAAGCGGCCAGCCCCGACGCGGCGCGCGCAGACAGGCGTCAGGATGCCGTCGCGCATCAATTCATCAAGGCGCTGCCATTTGCCCACGAACTGGGCATGCGAATCGACGCACTGGACGATGGCCGCGCGGTGGTTTCCATGCCCTATGACCAGCGGCTGGTCGGCGATCCCGCAACCGCGGTGATCCATGGCGGTGCGGTGTCCGCGCTGATCGACACCACCGCTGGCGCCGCTGTCATGTGCCATCCCGGCGTCGCGACAACCGCCACTCTGGACCTGCGGATCGACTATATGCGCCCCGCCACACCCGGCCAGCGCATCACCGCCGAGGCCGAATGTTACCATGCCACCCGCAATGTCGCTTTCGTGCGCGCACGCGCTGTGGATGAGGACACGCAAGTGCCCGTCGCCACCGCCGCCGGCACGTTCACCGTGACGCGCGGGACCATGGGTCAAAAGGACGGTTCATGAGCGATACGCAACAGCCCCAACCCACCGCGCCACGCCAGTCCCGCACGCCGGAGCCGGTGCAAGTGGTCAAGGAACGGCGTGATGCGGCGTTGTCCGCGCTGGTGCAGGCGGTGCCGTTCGCCGCGTTCATGGGCATCCGCTTTGACCGGCGGGGGGATGAGCTGACCGCGCTTCTGCCATGGCGTGACGCGCTGACCGGCAACCCGATGTTGCCTGCGATGCATGGCGGCGCGACCTCGGCGTTTCTGGAAATGACAGCAATGATCGAATTGGCGTGGTCGATGATCTGGGCCCCGGTGGAACGTGGCGAGATCGACGCCGCCACCCTGACCCCCGACACGCTTCCGCGTCTGCCCAAGACCATCGATTTCACCGTGGACTTCCTGCGGTCAGGTTTGCCGCGTGACGCCTATGCCCGGGCTCGGGTGAATCGCTCCGGGCGGCGCTATGCCTCCGTCCATGTCGAGGGATGGCAGGACAACCGCAGTCGCCTGTTCGCGCAGGCCACCGGGCATTTCCTGATGCCAGATCCCGCGCAGCTGCCGCCGCAATTCCGGCGCGGCGATACCGCCAGCCCGGCAGAGTAAGCCGACGCCCATGAGCGATATCGCCAGTCCCGCCGCGCCCCGCGTCATCGGCCATCGCCGGGTGTTGGCCATCGCGTTGCCGATTGTGCTGTCCAACGCCACGACGCCGATTCTGGGGGCTGTCGATACCGGGGTGATCGGTCAGCTGGGCACCGCCGCCCCCATCGGCGCGGTCGGCATCGGCGCGGTGGTCCTGACTGCGATTTATTGGATCTTCGGCTTCCTGCGGATGGGCACTGCCGGGCTGACCGGGCAGGCCCATGGGGCGGGCAATACCGCCGAGGTGGCGGCCATGCTGACCCGCGGCCTGATGATCGCCGCCGCCGCCGGTGTGGCGCTGATCGCCCTGCAATATCCCCTGTTCGCGGGCGCGTTTCGCGTGGCCCCTGCCAGTGACGAGGTGGAAACCCTCGCGCGCGGCTATATGGCGATCCGCATCTGGTCGGCCCCTGCGGCGATTGCAGTCTTCGCCATAACTGGCTGGCTCATCGCGCTGGAACGGACGCGGGCGGTGCTGGTCATTCAGGTCTGGATGAATGGCGTGAACATCCTTCTGGATCTGGTATTCGTGCTGGGTCTCGGGCTTGGCGTCGGCGGGGTTGCTGCGGCGACCGTGATCGCGGAGTGGTCGGGCGTTTTGTTGGCGCTGTGGCTGTGCCGCGCGGCGTTCCGGGTGCCGGCGTGGCGCGACTGGGAGCGGGTGTTTGATCGCCCCCGGTTAAAGCGCATGGCCGCGGTCAATACCGACATCCTGATCCGCTCCCTACTGCTGCAGACCATCGTCGTCAGCTTCATGTTCTTCGGGTCGGATTTCGGAGACGTGCAACTGGCCGCGAACCAAGTGCTGTTCCAGTTCCTCAATATCACCGCATCAGCGCTGGACGGGTTCGCCTTTGCCGCCGAGGCGCTGATCGGGCAGGCCTTCGGCGCGCGCGATCCGGCCCGCGTGCGGCGCGGGCTACGGGTCACTGCGCTGTGGGGGCTGATCACGGCGGCGCTGCTGGCGCTGGCGTTCGGTTTCGGCGGGCCGTTGATCATCGACGTGATGACCACCGCCGAGCCCGTGCGCGAGGCCGCGCGACATTACCTGTTCTGGATGGTGATCGCGCCGCTGACCGGGCTCACCAGCTGGATGCTGGACGGCGTGTTCATCGGCGCGACCCGGACCCGCGACATGCGCAATATGATGATCCTGTCGGTGCTGGGCTATTATGCGGCGGTCGCGGTGCTGATGCCGCTTTACGGCAATCACGGGCTATGGGCGGCGCTGAACCTGAGCTACGCGCTGCGCGGGCTAACCTTGGGCGTGCGCTACCCCGCGCTGGAACGCAGCGCGATTCATGGCGGGGAGTGACGGACTTAAAGCCAGTCGTCGCGCCCGGTTCCCACCGCATCGCTGACATTGGCAAAACCGTCGCGCTCGAGCAGCCGGTCCAATCCCTGCGCCACACGCGCGGCAAGGCTCAACCCCTCGAACACCATCGCGGAGTAAAGCTGCACCACTGTCGCGCCCGCGCGGATCTTCTCATAGGCCTGCTCGGCGGAGCCGACGCCGCCCACACCGATCAACGGCACATTGCCCGCCGTATCCCGCGACAACCGCGCCAGAACCCGCGTCGATTTTTCAAACAGCGGCGCGCCCGACAGGCCACCGGCATTCTGCGCCTTGCGACTGTTCAGCCCCTCGCGGTCAAGCGTGGTATTGGTGGCAACGATACCATCCACGCCCATATCCATCGCGACCTCAGCGATGGCAGCCAGCTCGGCATCTGACAGATCCGGCGCGATCTTGAGAAAGATCGGCACGCGCCGGGCGATCTTGGCGCGCACTTCCAGCACCCCGGCCAACAACGCGCGCAGCGCCGCCGGACCCTGAAGATCGCGCAGCTTCTCGGTGTTGGGGGAAGACACGTTGACGGTGGCGAAATCGACATTTGCGCCGCAAATGCGCAGCACCTCCGCGTAATCCGCCGCGCGATCCTCACTATCCTTGTTGGCACCGAGGTTCAGACCAATCACCGCGCCACGGGGGCGGGCTGACAGGCGGATGGCCATTGCAGCGGCGCCCTCATTGTTGAATCCGAAGCGATTTATGACCGCGCGATCCTGGCTGAGCCGCCACAGGCGGGGCTTGTCATTGCCGGATTGCGGGCGCGGCGTGATGCCGCCCAGTTCAATAAAGCCGAACCCCGCGCGCGCCAGCGGCCCCATTGCAGTGCCGTTTTTGTCGAACCCCGCCGCCAGCCCGATCGGGTTGGGCAGGTCCAGCCCGGCCAGCCGCACGCCCAGACGCGGGGACGAGACCGGCCCCGGCAGCGGCACGAGACCGGCGCTCAACGCGCGCAGCGCGAGCCCATGCGCCGTTTCGGGATCGAATTTCTGCAGAATCGACAGACCAGCCCGCTCGACAAGGCTCATACCACACCCTCCGGAAAGATATGGCCAGCGGCCCCCAGCGGCAGCGATTTATCCCAGACAACTTCGTCCAGACGCAGCGCCCGATAGAGATGCGGAAACAGAGCGCCGCCGCGCGAGGGTTCCCACTTCACCTGCGGGCCCAGCGCCTCGACCTGCACAGCGACGAGCACAAGGTCGCTTTCGCTGCCGAAATGTTTCTCCGCCGTGGCCGCGACCGTCTCGGAGGTCGAGAAATGGATGTAACCATCGGCCAGATCGACCGGCGCGCCAAGCGTTTCACCTGCGGCGCGGAAGCTCTCCCATTCGGAGCGGCGGAATATCTTGTAGATCAGCATGGCGCGGAAATGCCCTTGAAATGGGCGCGGGTCAATCACGCTTTTACGGCGCGGGATCGGGCATTGCGGCCTTGAGGGTTGATTTTACAGGAGCATTCCGCCGCGGCGGGGTCATCCGTTGCGCAACCGTTACGCAATTACCGTAGCGACATCTGCGTCCGCCTTTGACTCCTTTTGACCGGGCGGTAAAGCTTTGAGTCGCACACCAACGGGAGAGCTTAGTTCATGTCCATCCGCATCCTTTCCACCGCGGCCGCACTGGCGTTAACCGCCGGCGCCGCCTCGGCCGAGTATTCGCTGACTATTCTGCACACCAATGACTTTCACGCCCGGTTCGAGCCGATTTCGAAATACGATTCCGGCTGTTCCGCCGAGGATAACACCGCCGGCGAGTGTTTTGGCGGAACCGCGCGTCTTGTGACGGCCATCACGGACGCCCGTGCACGCGCAGATAATTCGCTGCTCGTCGATGGCGGCGACCAGTTTCAGGGCACGCTGTTTTACACCTATTACAAGGGCAAGCTGGCCGCCGAGATGATGAACAAGCTCGGCTATGACGCGATGACCGTGGGCAACCACGAATTCGACGACGGCCCGGAAGTTCTGCGCGGGTTCATGGATGAGCTCGAATTTCCGATCCTGATGTCCAACGCCGATGTTTCCGGTGAGCCGCTGCTGGCCGACGTGCTGATGAAATCGACCACGGTCGAGGTCGGCGGCGAGAAGATCGGCCTGATCGGTCTGACCCCGCAGGACACTGATGAACTGGCCAGCCCCGGCAAGAACATCATCTTCACCGACCCCTCGGATGCCGTGCAGGGCGAAGTTGACCGCCTGACCGAAGAGGGCGTCAACAAGATCGTCGTGCTCAGCCATTCGGGCTATAAGGTCGATCAGACGGTGGCGCAAAACACCACCGGCGTTGACGTGATCGTCGGCGGTCATTCCAACACCCTGCTCGGGGAAATGGATGGTGCCGAGGGCCCCTACCCGACAATGGTCGGCGACACCGCTATCGTGTCGGCCTATGCCTATGGCAAGTTTCTGGGCGAGCTGAATGTGACGTTTGACGATGACGGCACCATCACCCGGGCCAGCGGCGCACCGCTGATCATGGATGCCGCCATTACCGAGGATGAAGCGACCGTCAGCCGCATCGCCGAAGCCGCCGTGCCGCTTGATGAGATCCGCAATAAGGTCGTGGCCGAAAGCGTCGAACCCATTGAGGGCGACCGCACGATTTGCCGTGCGCAGGAATGCTCGATGGGCAACCTCGTCGCGGACGCGATGCTGGACCGCGTGGCCGATCAGGGCATCCAGATCGCGATTTCCAACAGCGGTGGCTTGCGGGCATCCATCGACGCGGGCGAAGTGACGATGGGCGAGGTGCTGACCGTGCTTCCGTTCCAGAACACGCTGTCCACTTTCCAGACCGACGGTGCGACCGTGATCGAGGCGCTCGAAAACGGCGTCAGCCAGATCGAGGAAGGCGCAGGCCGCTTCCCGCAGGTCGCCGGGCTGAAGTTCACCTTCGACGCCAGCGCCGAGGTCGGCAGCCGCATCTCTGAGGTCATGGTCAACATGGATGGCGCGTGGCAGCCCATCGACGAGGCCGCGACCTATGGCGTCGTGACCAACAACTACGTCCGCAACGGCGGTGACGGCTATTCCGTGTTTATCGACGGCGAGAACGCCTATGACTTCGGCCCCGATCTGGCCGATGTGACGGCGGAATACCTGGCCGAGCAGGGCCCGTATCAGCCTTACACGGATGGCCGCATCACTGCGGCACAGTAAACCGCAGCGTTGCTGTCGCGTTCGCGCGGGGCAGCACAAGATCACGAGGCGCGCCTTCCTGACCGGGGGGCGCGCCTTTTTCATGGGGCGGGCACGGGCGGGGTTTCGGCTTGGCTAGGCCTTTCCTCGCGCAGGGATCTGCCCGATAACCCGCGACATGACCAAGCGCGCGCCTCTGCCCATTGATGCCATTCTCCCCGATCTGATTGCCGCGCTGCGCGCATCAAGGCGGGCCGTTCTACAGGCGCCGCCCGGCGCGGGGAAAACGACGCGCGTGCCTTTGGCGATGCTCGACGCCGGGCTGGTCACCGGGCGCATTCTGATGCTGGAGCCCCGGCGGCTGGCCGCACGGGCCAGTGCTGAACGCATGGCCGAAACGCTGGGCGAACGCTGTGGCGAAACGGTCGGCTACCGCATCCGGGGCGAGGCCAAGACCACCGCCCGCACCCGTATCGAGGTGGTGACCGAAGGCATCCTGACCCGGATGATCCAATCCGACCCGGAATTGCCCGGCGTGGGCGCGATCCTCTTTGATGAATTCCACGAACGCTCGCTCAACGCCGATCTGGGGCTAGCGCTGGCGCTGGAGGTGCGCGCCGCGCTGCGCGAGGATCTGATGCTGGTGGTGATGTCCGCCACGCTGGACGCCGCCCCCGTCGCCGCGCTGATGGACGACGCGCCGGTCCTGACCTCGGAAGGCCGCGCCTATCCGGTGGAGCGTATCTGGCTCGACCATCCCCGCCCCAAGGGCGAGCGGTTCGAGCATGGCATGGCCGCGCTGATCCGCCGGGCCCTGTCGGACACGACGGGCGGCGTGCTGGCCTTTCTGCCCGGCGAGGGCGAGATCCGCCGCACCGCCGCCTTGCTGGGCGATCTACCTGCGGGGGTCAGCCTGCATCCGCTCTATGGTGCGCTGCCCTTTGCCGAGCAGCGCGCCGCGATCCAGCCTCCGGCGCAGGGGCGCAAAGTGGTGCTGGCGACCGCGATTGCCGAAACCTCGCTGACGATCGAGGGCGTGCATGCGGTGGTCGATGGCGGGCGCGCGCGGCGGGCGCGCTTCGATCCCGGCTCCGGCATGTCACGGCTGGTGACCGAACCTGCCTCCCGCGCCGAGGCCGAGCAGCGCGCAGGCCGCGCCGGGCGGCTGGCACCGGGGCGGGCCTACCGCCTGTGGACGCGGGGCGAGGATGGCGCGCGCCCGGCCCATGCCCCGGCAGAGATCGAAGCCGCCGATCTGACGGGGCTGGCGCTGGAACTGGCGCAATGGGGCGCGGATGACCTGCCCTTTCTGACAGCGCCGCCCGAGGCCGCGCTGGCGGAGGCCCGCGCGCTGCTGCGCGATCTGGGCGCGCTGGACGCGGCGGGGTCCATCACCGCGCATGGCCGGGTGCTGGCCGGGCTGCCGCTGCATCCGCGACTGGGCCATATGATTGCCATCGGGGGCAAGGCTGCCGCGCCGCTGGCCGCGCTGCTGGCTGATCGCGATCCGCTGCGCGGGGCTTCCGCCGATCTGACGCTGCGGCTGGCGGCGCTGCGCGGCGACCGCATGGCCAGCGGACAGGCGCATCGTCCCGCGCTGGAACGGATTCGCGCCGAAGCCAAGCGTCTGGCCACCGCCGCGCCGCGCGGGGCGCAAACGCAGCTTGATCCTGCCCAACTGCTGGCGCTGGCCTATCCCGACCGCATCGGTTTGCGCCGTCCCGGCCCGGCGCCGCGCTGGCTGCTGTCGGGTGGCAAGGGCGCCACGATGGATGAGACCGATCCGCTGGGCGGGCAGCGTTTGCTGATCGCCGCCGATCTGGATGGGGACACCCGCGAGGCCCGCATCCGACTGGCCCTGCCCATCGCCGAAGGCGCGCTGCGCGAGGTGTTGGGCGACCGCATGGGCTGGGTCCAGATCGCCGAATGGTCCCGCCGCGAGCGCCGCATCATCGCGCGCGAACAAGACCGGCTGGGGGCGATCGCGCTGAATGATCGAACGTGGAAGAACGCGCCGGCGGAGGTGCTAAGCCGCGCGGCCCTCGACGGGGTGCGCCAGCTGGGCCTGCCTTGGTCGAATGCGGCGCGGCGTTTGCAGGCGCGGGCGGAGCTTTACCGCGCCGAGGGCGGCGAGATCGCGGATCTGAGCGAGCCCACCCTGATCGACACGCTCGACGATTGGCTGCTGCCACATCTGACGCATCAGCGCACGGCGGAGGATCTGCGCGGGCTGAATATGATGCCGGCGCTGGAGCTGCTGCTGGGATGGGACGCGAAAGCCCGGCTGGATCGCGAGGTGCCTGCGCGGTTCACCACCCCCACCGGGCGGGAAATTCCCATCGATTATTCCGGTGACGCCCCGGAGATTTCGCTGAAGCTGCAGGAAATGTTCGGCACCACGGCGCATCCCACTGTCGGGCCGAAACGCCTGCCGCTGCGGATCACGCTGCTGTCGCCCGCCGGACGCCCCCTACAGACGACGATGGATATTCCGGGCTTCTGGACCGGGGCCTATGCGGATGTGCGCAAGGACATGCGCGGGCGCTATCCCCGCCATCCATGGCCCGAAGACCCGACCGAAGCCGCGCCGACCCTGCGCGTCAAGCCGCGCGGCACCTAAAGGAGCGCGTCAAGCCGCGCGGCACCTGAGCCCGACACCCTGCCGCGCTTGACTCCGCGCTGCCTGCGCAGTATGGCCCGAACCAACCATCCGGAAGTGAGAAAGCTTCCGGTCCCGTGCCTGTCGCCGGGATCGCCACCAGTCAGCGAGTTTCGCCCACTGGTGTCGTTGGCGTTTGGGCGGTCGGTTCCTACATGGGACAGACCAGTGTTAAAGGGCCGCAGGAGGGCCGGAACATGTTCGAGAACCTGTCCGATCGACTCTCCGGGGTCTTTGAGCGCCTGACCAAGCAGGGCGCGCTATCCGATGAGGATGTGAAAACCGCCCTGCGCGAAGTGCGCGTCGCGCTGCTGGAGGCCGATGTTTCGCTGCCCGTGGCCCGCGCCTTTGTCAAAGCAGTGCAGGACAAAGCCACCGGCCAAGCGGTGACCAAATCCGTGACGCCGGGCCAGCAGGTCGTGAAGATCGTTCATGACGAGCTGATCCATGTGCTGTCGGGCGATGACGCCAACCCCGGCGAGATGAAAATCGACAACCCGCCCGCGCCGATCCTGATGGTCGGCTTGCAGGGCTCGGGTAAGACCACCACCACCGCCAAGCTCGCCCGCAGGCTGAGCCAGCGCAACGGCAAGCGGGTGCTCATGGCCTCGCTCGACGTGAACCGCCCGGCGGCGATGGAACAGCTGGCGATCCTCGGCCAGCAGATCGGCGTCGACACGCTGCCGATCGTCAAGGGCCAGACCCCGGTGCAGATCGCCAATCGTGCGAAACAGCAAGCGGCGCTAGGCGGCTATGACGTCTACATGCTGGACACCGCCGGTCGTCTGCATATCGACGAAGTCCTGATGGATGAGGTCCAGTCGGTCCGCGATGCGGTCAAGCCGCGCGAGACCCTGCTGGTCGTCGATGGCCTGACCGGTCAGGACGCCGTGAACGTCGCGCAGGAATTCGACGGCAAGATCGGTGTCTCCGGCGTGGTGCTGACCCGGATGGATGGCGATGGCCGTGGCGGTGCGGCGCTGTCGATGCGCGCGATCACCGGCAAGCCCATCAAATTCGTCGGCCTCGGCGAGAAGATGGACGCGTTGGAGGAATTCCACCCCGACCGGATCGCGGGCCGCATCCTTGGCATGGGCGACATCGTCGCGCTGGTCGAGAAGGCACAGGAAACGATTGAGGCCGAACAGGCCGAGCGCATGATGAAGCGCTTCCAGAAGGGTCAGTTCTCGATGAACGACCTGCGGATGCAGCTGGATCAGATGATGAAGATGGGCGGCATGGAAGGCCTGATGGGCATGATGCCCGGCATGGGCAAGATGAAGGGCCAGATGGAAGGCGCGGGCGTCGACGACCGCATGCTGCGCCGCCAGATCGCGCTTATCAATTCCATGACCAAGCGCGAGCGCGCCAACCCCACCCTGCTGCAGGCCAGCCGCAAGAAGCGGATTGCCAAAGGCGCGGGGCTGGAGGTCGCGGAGCTGAACAAACTTCTGAAGATGCATCGCCAGATGGCGGACATGATGAAGAAGATGGGCAAGAAGGGAATGCTTAAAGGCGCGATGAAAGGCATGTTCGGCAAGGGCGGCATGCCCGATCCCTCAACCATGGACCCCAAAGCGTTGGAAGCCGCAGCCCGCAAGATGGGCGCCCCCGGTATGGGTGGCATGGGCGGTATGGGCGGCGGCATGCCGGGTCTGGGTGGCGGCGCGCTGCCGCCGGGCCTGTCCGGCTTTGGCAAGAAGAAATGAGCGCTGCAATGAGCGACACCACATCCCACACCGCCGCGGCCCCATCCGACGATATGTCCGATGACGCCGCCCGCGCCGCCAAGCTGCTGCTGGAGCACCGCGCCAGCATCGACCGGCTTGACGCGATCCTCGTCTATACGCTGGGCGAGCGGTTCAAGCACACGCAGAATGTCGGCCGATTGAAAGCTGAACATGACCTTCCGCCCAGCGATCCCGCCCGCGAGGAGCAACAGATCGCCCGGCTCGAAGATCTGGCGACGGAGGCCGATCTGGACCCCGAATTCGCCAAGAAATTCCTGAATTTCGTAATTCAGGAGGTGATCCGCCACCATAAGGCGCATCAGGAATAACCGAACCCGTGCCGCGCCTCCCCTGCGGTGCATCAGACCATAGAACGCCATCTCAAGGAGAACAGACATGGCCATGAAGATCCGGCTCGCCCGTGGCGGCTCCAAGAAACGCCCCCACTACGCCATCGTTGCCACCGACAGCCGCATGCCCCGCGACGGCCGCTTCATCGAGAAGCTCGGCACCTACAACCCGCTGCTCGCCAAGGATGACGAGCGCCGCGTGGTGATGGATCTCGAGCGCGTGCAGCATTGGGTGGCCCAGGGCGCCAAGCCGACCGACCGCATCCAGCGCTTCCTCGAAGCTGCTGGCGCCGCCGAGAAGGCCGAGCGCAACAACCCCAAGAAGGCGAAGCCCGGCAAGAAAGCCGAAGAGCGTGCCGAAGAGCGTGCCGCGAAGGCCGCCGCTGCTGCCGAAGCTGCGAACGCCCCCGCCGAAGAGCAGTCCGCCGAGTGATCGGCCCCGGCGCGCCGGCCTGTCCGGACGCCATCGGGCGAACTGCCCGCATGACATCGCCGCCGTCCGCCCCTACGGGGTCGGGCGGGGGCCCGCGACGCCCTGCGTTGCTTCTGTGCCGCTTCATATCCGAGGTCCCCGATGACTGACCCCCGCGTTTGCGTCGCCGCCATTGCCGGCTCCTTCGGCGTGAAGGGCGAGGTCCGGCTAAAGAGCTTCTGCGCCGATCCCGAGGATGTGGCGAGCTACGGCCCGCTCTGGACCGAGGATGGCAGCCATAGCTACGAGGTCACCCTCGCCCGCTCCATCACCAATGGATTTGCCGCCCGCCTGTCCGGCGTGCGCACCAAGGAAGACGCCGACGCGTTGAAGGGTGTGCGCCTGTTTGCCGGGCGCGACGTGCTGCCTGACCTGCCCGATGATGAATTCTACCATGCTGATCTGATCGGGCTTGCGGTCTTCGACACCGGCGGCACCCAATTGGGCACGGTGCGCGCGGTGCATGACCACGGCGCGGGCGACCTGCTGGAAATCCACGGGCCGACCCTGAAGGCCACAGTGCTGCTGCCATTTACCCTTGCCGTGATCCCCACAGTCGATGTGAAGGGCGGCCGCATCGTCGCCGATCCTCCCGACGGACTGTTCTGATGTCGCTCTCATATCCTGCGCAATCCACATGCCGCATCGCCGTGGAACCCTCCGCCTCGCGGAGAGTTGATGGCGAAAGGGCTATAACGGCTCCGGACTGCAAAAGGATATCAAATGCTCGAAATTATTCTCATCCTGCTCGTCGTCGCAGCTGTGGCTGCCCTGCTTGGTTTTGGTCGGATTTCCGGGGTCGCTATGACCGGCGCCAAGATCCTGATCGGTGTGGTTCTGGTGCTGTTCCTGCTGGTGATCCTTGGCATTGTCGCCATCGCCTGACACGGCTTGTGAATTTCGCGTCCCCGATGCTGGTCCATCCGGTGACGCCGCTTGCGGGAGCCGCTCCATGACGGGGCGGCTTTCGGCGTTGGGGGCGGTGCTGCTTTATACCTCGCCCCTGACGGCGGGATTGTCGGGGGCCAACATCTACTGGATCCTCCCGCTGGCGGCCGTGTTCTGCCTGTCGGTCGTTGTCCTGACCTCGCGACGGTTGCCCCGTGGCTGGATTGCAGCGGTGCTGTTCATTGGCGGCAAGATCATGACCCAAATTCTAATCGTCGCGCTGCTTTTTGGGGCCGGTCGCGGTCTGGCGGCCGCGCTGGGGATCGAGGGGCACATTCCGGGCTGGTTGTGGCTGCTACCAGCGGGCGCGGGCTTGGCGCTTGCGCTGTTACTGACGCCGCAACTGAAGGCGCAGGAGAAGGCCGCGTTCGAGGCACTGTTCGCACCTCACCCCGATGAGGACGACACCGATGCGGAGCGCCGCGATACTGGACATTCCGCGCCGTCTGCGCCACCAGCACCCCGATCCCACGACGACACGCCGTGATCCGCCCCGGCGGATCGCCCTGCCCCATTTCGGAACCGCGCTCATGACCTCCGACGATCCTCGTCCCACCCGCGCGACTGCCGCGCGCTCGCATGGCCGGCTGTCCATCGGCGGCTCGCTGCGGCCCCGCTCGCTGATGGATGAGCCGCCGCTGCAAAAGGGCGCGTGGCAGGCGCGGATCATCACGCTGTTTCCCGACGCCTTTCCCGGCGTGCTGGGCGAAAGCCTGACCGGCAAAGCCCTGCAAGAAGGCCTGTGGGCGCTGAATACGCTGGACCTGCGCCGGTTTGGCCAAGGGCGCCACCGCAACGTCGATGACACCCCCACGGGCGGCGGCGCTGGCATGGTGCTGCGCGCCGATGTTGTCGATGCGGCGCTGCAAGAGGCCGCGCAGGGCACCGTGCCCGACCGTTCCCGCTGGCCCGTGGTCTATCTCAGCCCGCGCGGGCGTCGGTTTGATCAGGCCACCGCGCGCCGCTGGGCGCAGGGCGACGGGATCACCATGCTCTGCGGTCGGTTCGAGGGGGTCGACCAGCGGGTGATCGACAAACATGACATTGAGGAAGTGTCGCTGGGGGATTTCGTCTTGACCGGCGGCGAGATTGCTGCTCAGGCCTTGATCGACGCGACGGTCCGACTTATACCGCGCGTGCTTGGGAATCATGAGTCCGTCATTGAGGAGAGTTTCTCCGACGGGCTTTTGGAACATCCACAGTATACGCGTCCAACCGACTGGCAGGGTCGTTTGGTTCCCGAAGTTCTTCTCTCCGGGCACCATGCGAAAATCGACAGCTGGCGACGGGCGCAGGCCGAAAGGCTGACTAAGGAAAGACGACCTGATCTCTGGCGGGCTTTCTGTGCGACGCACGGACGGGACCCGGAAGAAGACCGAGAGCTCTGAGGACGGCACAAACCTTTGCGGAAAAAACCGCAAGCAAACAAAAGGAGTGGATCAGATGAACCTGATCGCACAGCTCGAAGCCGAGCAAGTTGCCGCACTTGGCAAGGACATCCCGGACTTCAAAGCCGGTGATACCATCCGCGTCGGCTACAAGGTTACCGAAGGCACGCGCACCCGTGTGCAGGCCTATGAAGGCGTCTGCATCAGCCGCAAGAACGGCCATGGCATTGCCGGGTCGTTCACCGTGCGCAAGATCTCGTTTGGCGAAGGCGTCGAGCGTATCTTCCCGCTGCACGCGACCAACATCGACAGCATCACCGTCGTGCGTCGTGGCCGTGTCCGCCGTGCGAAGCTGTATTACCTGCGTGCGCGTCGCGGCAAGAGTGCCCGTATCGCCGAGGACAACCACTACAAAGCCAAAACCGGCGCTTGAGGAGCCACGTCATGAAAACGGATATCCATCCCGACTACCACTTCATCGACGTCAAGCTGACCAATGGCGACGTCCTGAAAATGAAATCGACCTACGGCTCGGAGGGCGCAAACCTGTCGCTCGACATCGACCCGTCAGTACACCCCGCCTGGAACGGCGGCACCTCGCGCCTGATGGATTCGGGCGGCCGCGTGTCGAAGTTCAAAAAGAAATACGAAGGCCTGGGCTTCTAAGAAACCCGGTCATCGGGACAACGCATCCCGAGGGACAGACACGAGACGCCGCCCCCTTTTCCGGGGCGGCGTTTTTCGTTTGGGCGTGCCGCGATCTAGTCGAAGACCTGCACGCGCCCGCCGCCGCGATAGGCCGCCAGACGGCTTTCCAGTGTGCCGACATGCAGCTCCAACCGGTGCCCGTCGGGATCGAGAAAATACAGCGACGCGCCCTCGCTGCGATTGTCCCGCCACAACCGCGCAGCCGCCGACACCCTTTCGGACAATGCCGTAAATTCCGGCTCGGCCACGTCAAACGCCAGATGGGTGTAATCCTCGCGCGCCGTCGCCGCCGGATCGCGCGCGAGGCACAGCCATAGCGGCCCCGCTTCGAGGTAGGCGCCCTCACTCCAAAGCGCGCGCAACCTCAGGCCCAGAAGATCGCGGTAGAATGCCACGGAGCGGTCCAAATCGGTCACCGCCAGTGTCACATGGTTCACACCGCGAATGGGCTGTGTCATCGCTCACCTCCTGCATCCCCGGCACCTCTCTTGTGCCAAAAGCGCCGCAACCGCCCGCTCGATGCGATAATCCGCGGATCGGCGGTTTTTCTCTCCCCCGGCCGCATCCTATAGTCGTCCCGCGGTCGGGGGCAACGAACCGCAGGACATACAGGGGAAACGGCTTTGGCGCATATCATCGTCGTCGGGAACGAAAAGGGCGGCTCCGGCAAGTCCACGACATCCATGCATATCTCCACCGCGCTGGTGCGCATGGGGCACCGTGTGGGCGCATTGGATCTGGACCTGCGGCAACGCAGCCTTGGGCGCTACATCGAGAACCGCAAGGCATTCTGCGCCGCGCAGGGGCTGGAACTGGCAATGCCCGACTACCGCGATCTGCCCGAAATCGAACGCGGGGATCTGGCTGAGGGTGAGAACCTGTTCGACCGGCGTATCTCAACCGCTGTGGCCGCATTGGACGGCGAGAAGGACTTCATCCTGATCGACTGCCCCGGCTCCCACACCCGGCTCAGCCAAGTGGCGCATTCGCTGGCGGACACGCTGATCACGCCGCTCAATGACAGCTTTGTGGATTTTGACCTGCTGGCCCGCGTCAGCCCCGAGGATGGCAAGATCCTCGGCCCCTCCGTCTATAGCGAAATGGTCTGGTCGGCGCGGCAGATCCGCGCTCAGGCCGGGCTGCCGCCGATCGACTGGATCGTGACCCGCAACCGACTGGGCGCGCAGCAGATGATCAACAAGAAGAAGATGGCCAGCGCGCTGGAGAAGCTGTCAAAGCGGATCGGCTTCCGCGTTGCTCCGGGCTTCTCGGAGCGTGTGATTTTCCGCGAGTTGTTTCCTCGGGGGCTGACCTTGCTGGACCTGAAGGACGTAGGTGTCGAGCGCCTGAACCTGTCGAATGTCGCCGCACGACAGGAACTTCGCGATCTGCTGGTCACGCTGGATCTGCCCGGCGTCACCCCTGATTTCTGACGATCACACGCCCCGCACGGACACCGTGCGGGGCTGTGATGATCGGTCAGGGCTCACCCGGCGCTGCGCGCTCAGGCGAGACGCTCAAGCCTTTGGAAAAACGGCTCGGATGAGATTTTCCGGTTCAGCCGCTGCGAGACCTTGATCTCATCCAGTTCGAGATTTCCAAAACGCAGGCTGGCCAACATCACGTCGCGCAGCGCTCCGTCTTGGCGCCGCTGCTCCGCATCGGTCATGCCCCAGCTTGTTTCCGGTCCGACATCGGCTCCGAGGTGATCTGCATCCCTGATGCTGAACGGCTTTATCATCGTCTGCCTCCGCTACAACCCTAGGCATATCTTGCGCCGAATTGAGGTCGGAATGTGGCAAAAGCAGGGTCTGTTTCGGACCGTTAAGGTTGTGTTAACACTGCGCGCACCCCTAGCAGATTGCGGCGCTCAACCTGTGGTCCCGGACCGGACCGTCTCAACCATCAATGAGACGTTTTCAGGATCAGCGTCGGGCGTGATCCCATGCCCCAGATTGAAGATATGCGGCCCACCGGAAAACGCTTTTACGATCGCGCGGGTCTCATCGATCAAGGGCTGACCGCCGGTGACCATGTGCCGCGATGCGAGGTTTCCTTGCACGCAACCATCGACCTGCACATGCGCCGCCGCCCAGTCCGGATCGGCGGAGTTGTCCAGCGCGACGCAATCCGCGCCGGTCGCTTTGGCAAATCCTTCATAGCGTGGCCCTGCTTCGCGCGGGAACGCGATGATCGGCACGCCCGGATGCCGGGCCTTCAATTCGGTGATAATACGCTTCGCGGGGGCTAGCGCATAGCGGTCGAAATCATCGCCTTTGAGCGAGCCTGCCCAGCTGTCGAAGAGCTTTACCACCTCGGCGCCCGCGTCGATCTGCGCGGACAGGTATTCGATGGTGGCGCCGGTGATCCGATCCAGCAGCGCCTCGAACGTCGCGCGGTCGCCGTCCTTGAGCGCATGCGCCGGGCCTTGATCCGGGGTGCCGCGCCCGGCGATCATATAGGTCGCGACGGTCCATGGCGCGCCCGCAAAACCGACCAGCGTGGTGTCAGCGGGGAGCTCGCGCGACAGGATGCGCACGGTCTCATAAATCGGGGCGAGGTGTTCATGGATCGCATCGGCAGGCTTCAACGCGGCGACCCCTTCGGCCCCGGTGATCGTCGACAGACGCGGCCCCTCGCCGGTCACGAACCACAGATCCGCGCCCAGAGCCTGCGGCACCAGCAAAATGTCGGCAAAGAGGATCGCGGCATCGAACCCGTAGCGGCGCAGCGGTTGCAATGTCACCTCGGCAGCCAGTTCAGGATTATAGCACAGCGACAGAAAATCCCCGGCCTTGGCGCGGGTGGCGCGATATTCCGGCAGGTAGCGCCCCGCCTGACGCATCATCCAGATCGGCGGGACGGGCAGGGTTTCGCCAGCAAGCGCGCGCAGGATCGTCTTGGTCATCGGGGCCTCCGTTTTCAGTCGGCCATGTGGTCACGGCTCAGCGCGCGGAAGTCAAGCGGCACGCAGCGCCGCCGCGACCCGGCTTGTCACGCGGCAGCGGCGCAACTAAGGATCGAGCCATGACACAGATCGCTTTCCCCTCGCCCGACCGCCCGCTGAAAATCGGCACGCGCGGCTCGCCGCTTGCGCTGGCGCAGGCCCATGAAACCGCCCGTCGCATCGGCGCGGCCTTTAACCTGCCAGAGACGGCGTTCGAGGTCGTGGTGATCAAAACCACCGGCGACCGGGTGCAGGACCGTGCCCTGCGCGAGATCGGCGGCAAGGGGCTGTTCACCCGTGAAATCGAGGAGCAGTTGAGCGCAGGCGGGATCGATATCGCCGTGCACTCGATGAAGGACATGCCTGTCCTTCAGCCCGAGGGACTGATCCTTGACTGCTACCTCCCGCGCGAAGACCCCTGCGATGCCTTCGTCACGCTTGATGGCACTGGGTGGGAGCGTTTGGAACACGGCGCAACGGTCGGCACGTCATCGCTGCGGCGCAAGGCGCAGTTGTTGCACCGGCGGCCCGATCTGAAGGTGGTGGAATTCCGGGGCAACGTGCAAACCCGTCTGCGCAAGCTGGCCGATGGCGTGGCGCAGGGCACGTTTCTTGCCATGGCAGGGCTGAACCGGCTGAACGCAGGTGACGTGCCGCGCAGCCCGATCCCGTCCGACGACATGCTGCCCGCTGTGGGTCAGGGAGCCATCGGGATCGAGCGGCGTGCTAACGACACCAACACCGCGCGCCTGCTGGAGCCGATCCACGACCTGCCCACCGCGCAGCGCATCGTGGCTGAACGCGCGTTCCTCGCCACGCTAGACGGCTCCTGCGAAACGCCTATCGCCGCCCTGGCCGAATTGGACGGGGACCGACTGCGTCTGCGCGGGGAAATCCTGCGCACCGATGGGACGGAGGCGCTTAGCGATGAGGCGACCGGCGCGATCGCCGATGGTCCGCAGATGGGCATCGACATGGCGCGTGGGCTTTTGGCCCGCGCAGGCGAGGGCTTCTTCGACTGGCGGTAAGCCCCACCTTTTCGCTTCGATGCGCCGCCGAATACACGCGCCGCAGCCATAATTACCAGCACGCCTAAACCAAAAAACCCCGGCTCATCGAGCCGGGGTTTTTCGCTGTCCCTCGGTATTCTCCGAGTTCTTATGTCTAGCGCTTAGTGCAGGCGTGCGCCCGCATCCTTGATCGACTGATCGATCAGCGCGTCAGCGTCGGCGTCGGTCATCTGCTTGGCGATCACCTCAGCGGCAGCAGCGCTGGCCACGGCGATGGCCCGGTCACGGACGGAGCGCACGGCACCGGTCTCAGCAGCGTCGATCTGTTCTTCGGCAGCCTGCAGACGGCGGGCGATGGAATGCTCCAGATCGGCCTTGGCCTGCTTTGCCGCCGCTTGGGCGTCGTCGCGGGCTTGGGCCACGATGCGGTCCGCCTGTTCCTGCACTTCTTTCTGCTTACGCTCGATCCCCGCCAGAACGGTCTGCGCTTCCTCGCGCAGGGCACGGGACTCGTCGAGATCGGAGCGGATGCTTTCGGCACGCTTGTCCAGCAGGCCCAGCAGCAACTGCGGAACCTTGAAGTAGACAAGGATGCCAATGAAGATCAGGAACGCGATCAGCACCACGAAGTCGGTGTTGCCGAGCGAGAAGAACGGACCTGTCGCCGCCAGCGCAGGCGCGGCAGAAGCCACGGTCAGCGCGATTGCAGCAGTCACACTATGGCGGGCCATCAGGCACCCCCTTTCAGGCGCGCATCCACGGCGGCATCCACGGTCGATTTATCAGCCTTGGCGCCAAATGCAGCGACGATGTCAGCGGTCACATCGCGGGCCACTTCGGACACGCTGTGCATTGCGCTTTCACGGATCTCAGCGATGCGCTTTTCCGATTCCGCGGTGCGGGCGGAAATCTCGGCATCGGCCTTGGCCGTCGCGTCATCCAGATCACCCTGAATTTCGGCCCGCGTTTCGGCAGCGATTTTCTGCGCTTCCGAACGAGCTTCGGTCAGAGCCTTCTGATAGGCGGCTTCGGCCTCGGTCGCCTTGAGCTTCAGCTC
Organism: Marinobacter sp.; assembly: GCA_040119125.1. Taxonomy (GTDB): domain Bacteria; phylum Pseudomonadota; class Alphaproteobacteria; order Rhodobacterales; family Rhodobacteraceae; genus Pacificitalea. The sequence continues at coordinate 164,854 of JBEDTR010000001.1, read as the reverse complement.
TTCGGCGGCGGCGAGATCGTTGGTGATGGTCCCGCTACGTTCTGCCAGAACCGCAGCAATGCGGGGCAGCGCGACGCGCGACAGAATGAAATAGATCGCGATCAGGGCGATCAGGAGCCAGAAAATCTGGTTGGGAAAAGTCGAAAAGTCGAGCTGCGGCAGCCCGGTCGCCTCACCCGCAGCATGCGCGGCCTCGGCAGAGCCGTGGGCATCCTCAGCGATGCGCGCCACTTGCGTTTCGGTCGCCATGATCGAGTGTCTCCTGAAACCTTGGAAATTACCGGACGGGCGGGGCCATTTGCCCTGCCCGTCCAGCCGTAAGGAAGTTCAGGTCTTGATCAGACAGCGAACATCAGCAGAAGCGCGACGAGGAACGAGAAGATCCCCAGTGCTTCGGCGAAGGCCATGCCGATGAAGAGGGTCGCGGTCTGCGACGCGGCGGCGGACGGGTTGCGCAGGGCGCCGGCCAGGTAGTTGCCGGCAACGGTGCCCACACCGACGGCTGCGCCGCCCATGCCGATGGCCGTGAGACCAACACCGATGTATTTGCCGAGTTCTGCGATATCGCCTTCCATGATCGTACTCCTTACGTTGGAATTGGCTTGGATTTCTGTCCTGACCGGTGGCGCGTCAGTGCGCCGGGTGCAGCGCGTCCTTCAGGTACACGCAGGTCAGGATGGTGAAGACATAGGCCTGGATGAATGCCACCAGCACCTCGAGCGCGTAGACCGCCGTGATCGCAAAGATCGGCAGGAACGAAAACGCGCCCATGGCCGCGGCAAAGCCCGCGAACACCTTGATCACGGCGTGACCGGCCATGACGTTGCCCGCAAGTCGGATCGAATGGCTGACCGGGCGGACGAAATAGGAAATCAGTTCGATGACCGCCAGGATCGGACGCAGCGCGAGCGGCGCGGCGGTGACCCAGAACAGGCTCAGGAACTTGGTGCCGTTCTTGACAAAGCCGATCACCGTGACCGTCACAAACACCAGCAGCGCCAGAACCGCCGTCACGGCAATATGGGAGGTGGTGGTGAAGGAGGTCGGGATCAGGCCTAGCATGTTCGCGAAGACGATGAACATGAACAGCGTCATGATATAGGGGAAATACTTTACGCCATCCTTGCCGGACACGTCCTCGACCATCTTGTAGATGAAGCCGTAGGTCAGTTCGGCCAGCGACTGTGCGCGGGTGGGGACGATAGCGCGGCCACGGGTGCCCAGCACCAGAAGCGCGGCAACACAGGCCACCGCGATCGCCATCCAGAGCGTGGCGTTCGTGGGGGTGTACCAGCTGATGTCAGTGCCGCCGAACAGCGGCTGCACGACAAACTGGTCCATGGGGTGGATTTCGATACCGCCGCCGGTTGTTTCTTCGGTTGCCACGTCTCAGTCCCCTTGCTTGCCGGGGGCATCGCCCCGTCGGCCCGTCTCGTCCTCGGCCTGGATCTCCTTGGCGGTGCGCATCATCGTCTGCACGCCACCGGCGAAGCCCAGCAAAATGAACAGCACCAGGAAAATCGGACGCGTTCCGAAAAGCGCGTCCAGCCCCAACCCGATGCCAAGGCCGATCAAAATACCGGCCACCAACTCAATCACCATGCGCCAGGCCTGATTGGCCCGTGAATAGTGTTCGTCCACTCTGGGGCCCGGCTCCTGCGCCTTCTTGGCGGCGGCGATCCGGGCTTCGAGACGGCGCAACCGCTCTTCGGCACTCGGCTCAGCCATGATCAGGGCCCCTTTAACAGTCCGGCGGAACCTAGGCAGGAGCCCGCCCGGAGTCAACGCGCCATCGCACAGAGCCGTGAACATCTAAGGGTCTGTTTTTATGTAATATTTGTTTGCGGCCATTTTGTCCGACCGGCGCATGGGCCCGCCAAGGTCACGCCCCACGACCCCTTGGCAAATTCAACCGTATGGTTGACGATAGCGGGAACCGCCCCTAGGCCCGATGCCATGACGCCCTCTCTCGACATCGTTTTCGCGGCGCTTGCCGATCCAACCCGCCGCCGCATCCTGTCGCTGCTGCTGGAAGATGACATGGCCGTCACCGACGTGGCCGAGCCGTTCGAGATGTCGCTTGCGGCTGTGTCCAAGCATTTGGCGATCCTGACCCGCGCGGGGCTGATCTCGCAGGAGAAACGCGGCCGGTTGAAATGGTGCAAGCTGGAACCCGACGCATTGCGCGCGGCGTCGGTCTGGATGCAGGGGTTCGGGCAGTTCGAGCCGGTGAACCTTGACCAGTTCGAACGCTTTTTGCGCACCGAACTCCCCGACCTGATCCCCGACCTACCGCCCGAAGCGGAATAGCCGCGCTACAGGCCCAGCTCTGCGACCTTCTCCTTCAGAAACTGCACGACGGCCTGCACTTTCGCGGTGCGATGCAGGTCGACATGGGTGACCAGCCACAGATCCACGGCCCAGTCATCACGCGGGGGCATGACCTCGACCACATCGTCGTGCCGCTCGCCCAGCCAACGCGGCAGAAAGCCGATCCCCGCCCCTGCCAGCACCGCGTCGATATTGGCGCGCTGTGAACTGGTGCGGAACGCGATGGCCTCCGGAGGTGCTGCATTATGCAGCCAGCCAAAGAACGGCGCGCGCAGCAGCCGCGTATCGACCCCGACAAAGCGGAATTGGTCCCAATTCTCGCCATCGAATTCCGGTTTGCCGTCCAGATATTCGCGCGTACCGAACAGCCCGACCTCGTAGCGGAGCAGCTGCTGCACGACATTGTCGGGTTCTTGCGGTTGTCGGCCCGCACGGATCGCCACATGGGCTTCACCATATTCGAGCCGGAACACCCGCTCATCCGTCAGAAACCGGATTTCGACTGCCGGGTAGAGCGCGCCGAACTCGACCAAGAGCGGCGTGATCAGGGGGGACATCACCGATAGCGAGGTGATCGTCAGGTCACCAGACACGCCCTCACCCCGGCCCCGGATGCGGCTGGCCAATTGCGCAAACTGGTCCTCCGTCGTGCGCCCGACCTGCATCAGATCCATCCCGGCCTCTGTCGGAGTGTAGCCACGCGCGTGTCGCTGAAACAGGCGCGCGCCCAGACGTTTCTCCAGCGCGTCAACATGGCGGATAACGGTAGCGTGGTGCACGCCGAGCGAATCCGCCGCGCCTGACACCGTGCCCGTGCGGGCCACGTGATAGGCGGTGCGCAATTCGTCCCAGCCTTCGAGGGACTTCGGCGACGGGGGGGCGCCAGGCCGGTTGCGGGGCGGGGTATCGCTCATCGGGGGGGCGGGCTCCTGTGGGTGGCGGGGGCAGATCGGGATGCGGTCAGGGGTGGCATGCGCGAACGGCGGCCCTCGTGATAGGCCAACAGCAGCGCACCGGTTACAATCACCAATGCCCCCAGCAGCGATACGGCGTCGGGCAGCACACCGAAAATCACCATGTCATAAAACGCCGCGAAGACCAGCGTCGCGTAGAAGAACGGCGCGACAAAGCTTGCATCCGCGCGGGCCGTGGCGTGGACGAAACAGGTCTGCGCCAGCGCCATCAGCCCGCCGATTGCCGCCATGGCCAGCCATTGCGCCGGGCTGGGCATGATCCAGACCGGCAGCACCGCAAGCCCGGCGATGCAGACCCCCAGAGCATTATTTGTAAGCAATATCTGGAAAGGACGCTCGCGTCGGGTCAGCCGCTTTATGAAAATCAGCTCAGCCCCCATCGCCAACGCCGCGCCAAGCGCCAGCAAGGCAGCCGGCTCGAAGCTTTCCGCGCCGGGCCGCAGCAGCACCGCCGCGCCCACCAGCGCGATGCCCGTGCCGATCCAACGCCAGCGGCCAATCTTCTCGCCCAGAAACGGGATTGCCAGCAGCATGCCGAAAACGGGGTTGAGAAAGCTGATCGCAGTGGCGTCTGACAGCGGGATGCGCGCAGCGGCGCCAAACATCAGCGTGATCCCCAGAAACCCGAACCCGGTCCGCCCCAGATGCAACGGCAGATGGGGTCGATGCAGGCGCGGGCGCACCAGCGCCGCCACCATTCCCAGCGCGATGAAGGCAAAGAGGAACCGGCCGAAACTGATCTGCACCGCATTCATCGGGTGCCCCAGCGCATCGGTGCCAAGCGCCTTGGCCAGCAGGGATGTCCCCGCGACCAGCGCCGCACAGCAGGTCACCAGCAGCGCGGCCAGCGCCGGGTTCTGGATCACATCGCCTACACCGAGCGCCGTATCCGGGGACGCGGAGCGGCGGGTCGAGGCCGGCGAGCCGGGCATGGTCGAATAAGGGCGCATGGCCCCTCCTTAGCGGGCAGGCCCCGGCCCCGCCATATCGATCTGCGGCCCGCTCATTCCACAGGACGCATTCCGGTGCGGCCTCGGGCAGACCCGTCGGAGGCTCTTACCATCGCAACGCCGCCGCGAGGCCCTTCGCGCATTCAACAACGCGCGGTCGGAACCGCCTCGTGTAGGACAGCCTCACCCGGATCCGCGCGGGTCACGTCTGCGAATTCTCTGGCTTTCCCCTGCGCCGCCCGCTACCAGCGGCGCCATGAACGTGACCCTGATCCTTTCTGCGCTGCGACGCCGACGTATCACCGCCTGAGGGCGCATCCCGTTCGCATGGGCGCATCGCGCCGCCCATACCTCCTTCTCTTTAATTGACAAAACCGTGTCCCCATGGGCACTTCATGCATTCCTGAAAAGAGGCACCGCCGATGATCCCGTCCATTTTGCCGACCTACAACCGGGCACCGCTTTCCTTCGTCAAAGGCGAGGGCAGCTGGCTGATCGAGGCAGACGGACGCCGATTTCTGGATCTCGGCGCGGGCATTGCCGTCAACGCGCTGGGACACGCCAACCCCCGGCTGGTCGAAGCGCTGACCACGCAGGCCCAGCAGCTGTGGCATGTGTCAAACCTCTACCGCATCCCGCAGCAGCAGGCGCTGGCCGACCGGCTGGTGGAGCTAAGCTTTGCCGACACCGCGTTTTTTACCAATTCCGGCACTGAAAGCTGCGAACTCGCGGTCAAAATGGCGCGGAAATACTGGTTCGAGAAGGGCGATGCCGAACGGGTGGAGATCATCACCTTCGACGGCTCCTTCCACGGGCGCTCTGCCGCCGGGATCGCCGCCGCTGGCACGGAAAAGATGACCAAGGGCTTTGGCCCCATCCTCGGCGGGTTCACCCATCTGACATGGGGCGACATGGAGGCGCTGCGCGCCGCCGTCACCGACCGCACCGCCGCCGTGCTGATCGAGCCGATTCAGGGCGAAGGCGGCATCCGCCCCCTGCCCGATCAGGATCTGAAAGAACTGCGCGCGCTTTGCGATGCGACCGGCACGCTGCTGATCTTTGACGAGGTGCAATGCGGCGTGGGCCGGACCGGTCGGCTTTTTGCGCATGAATGGGCCGGGGTGACACCCGACATAATGATGGTCGCCAAGGGCATTGGCGGCGGTTTCCCCATCGGTGCCGTGCTGGCGACTGAAGACGCGGCCTCCGGCATGGTCGCGGGCACCCATGGATCGACCTATGGCGGCAACCCGCTGGGCTGCGCCGTGGCGCTGGCGGTGCTGGAGGAGGTCGGCACGCCCGACTTTCTGGACACCGTGAACCGTAAGGCCGGTGCCCTGCGCCAGAAGCTCGAAGGTCTGATCGACGCGCATCCGGAGGTGTTTACCGGCGTGCGCGGCACCGGGCTGATGATTGGCGTGACCTGTAAGGCCCCCGCCGCGGACGTGGTGCAGGCGGGCTACGACGCCGAAATCCTGACCGTTCCTGCCGCCGATAATGTGGTCCGGCTGCTGCCGCCGCTGAACATCACCGACGCGGAGATCGCAGAAGCGGTCGCGCGCCTTGACCGGGCGGCCATGGCCATCGCCAACACGGTCGAGAAAGGAGCCTGACATGAGCCATACGCATTTCCTCGACATCCACAAAACCGACCCTGCCGCCCTGCGCCAGATGCTGGACGAGGCACAGCGCATCAAGGCCGCCCGCGCCGGGCAACCTAAAGGTGCGCGCGACGCCGAAACCCCGCTGGCCGGTCACCTCGTGGCGCTGATCTTCGAAAAACCCTCCACCCGCACGCGGACCTCCTTTGATGTGGGCGTGCGGCAGATGGGCGGCGAGACGCTGGTGCTGACCGGCTCCGAGATGCAGCTGGGCCACGGCGAAAGCATCGCGGATACCGCGCGGGTGCTTAGCCGCTATGTCGACATGATCATGATCCGCACCTTCGCAGAGGAAACCCTGCTGGAGCTGGCCGAACACGCCACCGTGCCGGTGATTAACGGGCTGACAAACCGCACGCATCCCTGCCAGATCATGGCCGATGTCATGACCTACGAGGAACATCGCGGCCCGATTACGGGCAAGAAGGTCGTCTGGGCGGGCGATGGCAACAATGTCTGCGCCTCCTTCATGCATGCCGCCGGACAGCTGGGGTTCGACATGGTCTGGACCGGGCCGGAGACGCTGGCGCCCGAGGCGGAGTTCGTCGAGGGCGCGCGGGCGCGCGGTGTCTCGGTCACGTTCGAGCCGGACCCGATGAAGGCGGTCGAAGGCGCGGATCTCGTGGTCGCGGATACTTGGGTGTCGATGCATGACCCGCAAGAAACCCGCGCCCGGCGGCACAATCAGCTGGGCCCTTATCAGGTCAATGACCGGCTGATGGCAGCGGCGGGGAAAGACGCGCTGTTCATGCATTGCCTGCCCGCCCATCGCGGTGAGGAGGTCACGGATTCGGTGATGGATGGCCCGCAATCGGTGATTTTTGACGAAGCCGAGAACCGTCTGCACGCGCAGAAAGCCGTGATGCGCTACTGCCTTGGGGCCTGAGCCGTTCGTTCTCGGGGCGTCACGAGTATTTAAGGCAAATCGAAGCCCCGGCACCGCGCAGGTCCGGGGCTTTCGCTTGGCAGCGCGTCAGCCCTGTTTGGGCTGCACGATGTTCACATGTCCCATCTTGCGGCCTGCACGGGTCTCGGCCTTGCCATAAAGATGCAGCGCCGCATGCGGCAGGCGCGACAGCTCCGCCACACGGTCCATGTCATCACCGATCAGATTTTCCATCACCACATCGCAATGACGCAGGCCGTCGCCCAATGGCCAACCGGCGACAGCACGAATGTGCTGCTCGAATTGGTCGACTGCGCAGCCATTCTGGGTCCAATGCCCGGAATTATGCACGCGCGGTGCGAACTCATTCACGATAAGCCCGCCGGTCGTCACGAACAGCTCCACCCCCATCACGCCAACATAATCGAGCGCGTTGAGAATACGTCCGGCCAGCAGCACCGCGTCGGTGCGCTGGCTGACGCTCAGCCGCGCGGGCACAGATGTGGTGCGCAGGATGCCGTCGGCATGCAGGTTCTCACCGGGATCGAAGCAGGACACTTCCCCGGTGATACCGCGCGCGGCGATGACGCTGACTTCATGCGAGAACTCGACAAAACCTTCGAGGATCGCGGGCGCGCCCTGCATCGCGGCCAGTGCGGTGTCGGCATCCGTGGGCGATTGCAGCCGGGCCTGGCCCTTGCCGTCATAGCCCATGCGCCGGGTTTTCAGGATCGCGGGCGTGCCGATCTGTCCCAGAGCCGCCGCCAGATCACCGGCATTGCTGACGGTGTGATATGGCGCAGTTTTCAGACCGAGACCGGCGAGGAAGTCCTTCTCGACCAGTCGGTCCTGACTGGCTTCCAGCGCGCGGCGTCCGGGGCGCACAGGGGCTGGGCCGCCCTCCAGCACCGCAATCGCCTCGGCGGGGATGTTTTCGAACTCATAGGTGATGACATCACAGGCGGCAGCAAAGCGCGCCAGCGCGGCGTGATCGTCATAGGCGGCAACAGTGGCAGCATCGGCCAGTTGCATCGCCGGTCCACCGGGCGCGGGGTCGAAGATATGGGTGCGATAGCCCAGACGCCCAGCTGCGACCGACAACATCCGGCCCAGCTGACCGCCGCCGACAATGCCGATCACCGAATTGAGGGGGAGTTGCTCAGTCATCCTGCGGCTCCTCCGGGATCGAGGCCGATAGCGCGGCGCGCCAGCCATCCAGACGCTCCGCCAGCGCGGGATCGGTGATCGCCAGAATGCCCGCTGCCATCAACGCAGCATTGGCAGCGCCTGCCTCGCCGATGGCCATGGTCGCAACCGGATAGCCGCGCGGCATCTGAACGATGGAATAGAGGCTGTCGACGCCCGATAGCGCACGGGTCTGGATCGGCACACCGATCACCGGGATACGGGTCTTGGACGCCATCATGCCGGGCAGGTGCGCCGCACCGCCCGCGCCAGCGATGATCGCCTTCAGGCCGCGCCCGGCGGCATCCTTGCCGTAGCTCCACAGCCGATCCGGGGTGCGATGCGCCGAAACGATACGGGATTCGTAGCTGATCCCAAGCTCATCCAGCAGCTCGGCTGCGCGCTTCATCGTCGGCCAGTCGGACTGACTGCCCATGATGATCCCGATATCTGGTCCTGACACGTCGCCTAGCCCCCTGAAGCCTGCGGAAATGAGCGCGCACTATAGCCGGATGCGGGTCGGGTGCAATCGGCGTGGCAGGCAGCCAGGATCAGGCAATAATATCGGGGTAAAGCTCATCCTCGACGCGGGAAATCTGATCCTTCAGATGCAGTTTCTGCCGCTTCAGCCGTTGCAGAGTAAACTGGTCCGCAGTGCCCCGCTGCAATGCGGCGATGGCATCGTCGAGATCGCGATGCTCGCGCTTTAACACTTCGAGGCGCACTTTCAGCACCTCGTCATGGCTCATTTCACTAGGTGCATTCATGGACAGGCAATCTTGGGCCACTTTGGGCGGCACGGTTGGCAGAAGCGGGCGGGGTCGGGATCCCGCTGACACATACACCGAGCGGCGCCTTTCACGCAACGCTGGCGTGTCCGGCCTTGTGGATCTTGCACGCTGGCCAGCGGCCCCCCATATTGAAATCAACGGAGGTCGCCAGTTCCGGGGCCTCCAGAACGCATCGTCGCTTTGACAAGGACCGTGCCATAATGAGCAAGACGACACTGGGGTCACACCCCTTTTTGTTGGGCTTCGAACAGCTGGAACGGCTGGTCGAACGCACAGCTAAAACCGGCAATGAGGGCTATCCCCCTTATAATATCGAGCAGAAATGCGATCTAAGCTATCGCATCACGCTTGCCGTTGCCGGGTTTTCCGATGCCGACCTGTCGATCACGGTTGAAGATCGCCAACTGGTAATCCGCGGGCGGCAGGCCGACGATGGTGGCGAACGGGTGTTTCTGCATCGGGGCATCGCCGCGCGTCAGTTCCAGCGCAGTTTCGTCCTGGCCGATGGCGTCGATGTGACCGGCGCGACGCTTGAAAACGGGCTTTTGCACCTCGATCTGGAACGAAGCGCGCCTGAAACCGTTGTTCATACGATCCCAATCACCCGGAGCTGAAGGAAGGAAAGACGATATGGATACCGAATATGCCTTCGGCGCCGAGGCCGAACTCGCCCAGAAAGCCATCGTGTACGTTCGTGCAGTAGATGTCGAAGACCTCCCCGAGGAGGTGCAGGAACAGGCTATGGGCCGCAAACAGCTATACGCTGTGCATAGCGAAGACGGCGAACGTCTGGCGCTGGTCGGCGACCGCCATCTGGCCTTTGTATTGGCTCGACAAAATGACCTGACACCTGTCGCCGTGCACTGATATTCCGAGTGCATTATGCGCCTTAGAACGCCAAAGCCCCGCAGGATATACCTGCGGGGCTTTTTCATGTCTGACAGGGTCTGCCGCGCTCAGCTCTGACCGCTGAAAAGCCCCATCGCTTCGAGCTTCAGCAGCACCTGATGGGCGCAATGGTCTACATCGACATTGTCGGTCTCGACGCGCAGTTCGGGATTTTCGGGCACATCATAGGGGTCGGAGATGCCGGTGAATTCCTTGATCTTGCCTTCACGCGCCAGCTTATACAGGCCTTTGCGATCACGCGCTTCGCAGACCTCAATCGGGGTGGCGACATGGATCTCGACGAAGGCGCCGTATTCCTCAACATCCTGACGTACCGCGCGGCGGGTCGTGGCGTAGGGCGCAATCGGGGCGCAGATGGCGATGCCGCCGTTCTTGGTGATCTCGGACGCGACATAGCCGATGCGGCGGATGTTCAGGTCACGGTGCTCTTTCGAGAAACCCAGCTCGGAGCTGAGGTTTTTGCGCACGATATCCCCATCAAGCAGCGTCACGGGGCGGCCACCGGCCTCCATCAGCTTGACCATCAACGCGTTGGCGATGGTGGATTTGCCCGAGCCGGAGAAGCCGGTGAAGAACACGGTAAAGCCCTGCTTGGCCCGCGGCGGGCGGGTCTTGCGCAGCTCTTCCACGACTTCAGGGAAGGAGAACCATTCCGGGATCTCCAGACCTTCGGCCAGACGACGGCGCAACTCGGTCCCCGAAATGTTGAGGATCGTAACGTTTTCCTTATCCTCAATCTCGTCGGCGGGCTCATATTGTGCGCGCTCTTCGACATAGACCATGTGTTTGAACGGCACCATTTCGATGCCCATCTCGGCCTCATGCTCGCGGAACAGGTCCTGCGCATCATAGGGGCCGTAGAAATCCTCGCCCTGGCTGTTTTTGCCCGGACCAGCATGGTCGCGCCCGACGATGAAATGGGTGACGCCAAAATTCTTGCGGATCAGCCCGTGCCACACGGCCTCCCGCGGGCCCGCCATACGCATGGCCAGCGGCAGCAGGCTCATGGTGGTGGTGGCGGCGGGGTATTTGTCCAGCACGGCCTCATAGCAGCGCACGCGGGTAAAATGGTCCACGTCGCCCGGCTTGGTCATGCCGACAACCGGATGGATCAGCAAGTTGGCCTGGCTTTCACGCGCGGCGCGGAAGGTCAGTTCCTGATGCGCGCGGTGCAGCGGGTTGCGGGTCTGGAAGGCCACGATGCGGCGCCAGCCCATTTTCCGCAGGAAGGTGCGCAGCTCGTTAGGCGTGTCGCGGCGCGCCTTGAAATCATAATGCACGGGCTGCTGAATGCCGGTGATCGGACCGCCCAGATAGACCGGACCCGCGACATTGTGCAGGTAGTTCACCGCCGGGTGGGCCTGATCGTCGGCGCCAAAGACCTTCTCGGCCTCGCGCGATTTGTTGGGCACCCATTTGTCCGTGACAGACAGGATGGCGAGGATGACACCCTCCTGATCGCGCAGCGCGATGTCAGTGCCCGGCTCGACACCGTCGGAAAACTTCTCGGACACATCTAGGGTGATCGGCATCGGCCACAGCGACCCGTCGGAGGTGCGCATGTTTTCGACAACGCCGTCGTAATCGGCCTCGGTCAGGAACCCCTTCAACGGGTTGAACCCGCCGTTCATCAGAAGCTCCAGATCGCAGATCTGGCGTGGGGTCAGATCCCAGCTCAGCAGTTCGCCTGCCTCGACCTTCAGTTTCTGAGCGCTTTCGTAGGACACGTAAAGCTCGGGGACGGGTGCAAGATTGGACATCGCAGTAACCACTTCGGATTGCATTCGGACAGGTACACCGCGCCTCCCACCCGGCACGGGCATTGAAGCGCCTTTGACCATTCTGCCTTGAAAAACTCAAGGAAACCCTGACGAAATAGGGGGATTGAGACCAAAAGGACGCGGAAAGCCGCGTCCTTTGGTTCGAAATTCGAGACTATCGCCGGATTGGCGAACGATTTTTCGTTCCGCTAGGTTCAGTCCGCGACGCTGTCGGCAGGCGCCGGGGTCGCGGCGCCCTCGGCCTCTCCGACGCTTGCAAGGAATCGTTCGGCATCCAGCGCGGCCATGCAGCCCATGCCAGCGGAGGTCACCGCCTGACGGTAAACGTGATCGGTCAGATCGCCTGCCGCGAACACACCGGGGATCGACGTCGCCGTGGTGCCGGGCTCGACCTTCACATAGCCGCCGTCATGAAGCTCAAGCTGGTCGGCAACCAGTTCCGAGGCCGGGGCATGTCCGATCGCCACGAAAAACCCGGCACAGGGCACTTCTGTGACCTCGCCCGTATCCACATGGCGCACGCGCACGCCTTCGACACCGAGCGGCGATGCCGTGCCGGTCACCTCTTCGACCTCGTGATTCCACAGAAGTTCGACCTTGGGGTGTTTGAACAGGCGGTTTTGCAGGATCTTCTCCGCGCGCAGGCTGTCCCGGCGGTGGATCAATGTGACCTTCGACGCGAAATTGGTCAGAAACAGCGCCTCCTCGACGGCGGTATTGCCGCCCCCGATCACGACGACCTCCTTGCCGCGATAGAAGAACCCGTCACAGGTTGCGCAGGCCGAAACGCCGAACCCCTTGAACTTCTCCTCGGACGGCAAGCCCAGCCATTTCGCCTGCGCGCCGGTCGCGAGGATCAGCGCGTCGGCCGTGTAGGTCGTGCCGCTGTCCGAGGTGGCGGTGAAGGGCCGCTTGGACAGATCGAGCGAGGAAATATGATCGGTCAGGATTTCCGCGCCCATCGCGCGGGCGTGCTCCTCCATGCGGATCATCAGATCGGGCCCTTGCACTTCGGTGTCGCCGGGCCAGTTTTCGACCTCGGTGGTGATGGTCAGCTGACCGCCGGGCTGGATGCCTTGAACAAGGATCGGCTCCAGCATGGCGCGGCTGGCATAGACGGCGGCGGTATAGCCGGCGGGACCGGACCCGATGATGAGGGCCTTGGTGTGGCGGGTCGCGGACTGGGTCATGGGAACTCCGGGGAACGTGGGAATGAGCGGTTTCGTTGGCCCGATATAAGCAAGCCTTCGAGGTTCCGAAACCCCGCCCCGCTGCCGCGTTCTCTGCCTTTGCCCCTGACCGAGGCTTACACCCGACCGCCGCTGGTTACGCTCGATGCGGACCCTTTGGAGTAATGTTGCGCAATGATGAAATATTGTTGCGGAGCATTTGCCAGCTACCTATTATATGCAAATCCAAGGAGCAGCCATGCCAACTGTCAAGCTTGACCCCATCGATCGCAAGATCCTCGCCGAACTTCAGGCCGACGGTCGGATGACCAATGTCGAACTGGCAAAGCGCGTTGGCATTTCCGCCCCGCCCTGTCTGCGCCGCGTGCGGACGCTGGAGGAAGCAGGGCTGATCCGCGGATACCATGCTGATATCGATGCACGCGAGCTCGGCTTTGAGGTGCAGGTCTTTGCGCTGGTGGGGCTAAGCAGTCAGGCTGAGATCGACCTGTCGGCCTTTGAGCAGAAATGCCGCGAATGGCCGCTGGTTCGTGAATGCCACATGCTGAACGGCGAAATCGACTTCATTCTGAAATGCGTGGCGCCGGATCTATCGACGTTCCAGAGCTTCCTGACCGAGCATCTGACCGCTGCGCCAAATGTGGCCAGCGTCAAGACATCGCTGGTGATCCGCAATGCCAAGGATGACCCGTCCGTGCCGTTCGAAGTGCTCGAAGACCGGCTCGCCAAAAGCGCCTGATTGTCCCAAAGAGGGTTCGACGCAGGGCGGTCGGTTCCGCCTGCGGTCGCGCTATCGTTTCCCAAAGCATAACACGCAGCAAACCGTCGCGTGCAGCGCGCTGAAGTCGAGGCTGTGATCGGAGGGGAAGTGCAGGCGGGCGATCTCGGGATTTCGTGTTGAGGCAAACACGATGAGATCGCCCATCTGAACGAGCAGTCCTGAAGGACGGGATCGCGATCATAGCCGCTGATCCTGTCCTATGTTTGCCCTAAACTTGCCAGATTTGTCAAAACCTTATTTGCCCGTCGCGCATATTCTCAGTGTTTCTTGACCTATCCCGGTGGCAGCTCGTCTTTGTTTCCGCAAGCCTGCGCAATTGCGCGCGGAGCGTGCACATCCCCCCGTGCGAATCTCGCGGCTCATTGTGGCAAGACGCGCGCCCCGAACGGAGCCGACAACGGGGAAACAACGCAGGCCGCCAAACAAAAAAGCAGCCCACAAAAGCAAACCCCGCCATGCGAGGGGCATGACGGGGTCACGAGGGTCGGTGCGCCGTGGTTCAAGCGTCGCACCGGACGGGAAAACTCCCTTAGGCGCTATGACGCGCTCCGGGATTGGAGTTGAAACGATCCGCCGCGCGGTTCGGTTCCATCTTTACGTCACGTCGCACGATCATGACCGCACGCACGCGGCCTCGCTGCCAAGTTGGTGGCGTCACCAGCGTGGCAGCCTCGTCGCGGATCCAGGTCATCCAGCGGCGTTCCAGCATTGCGTTGCCCTTTTCTTCTGCTCTCCGCTCCGGTCGGCAGCCGTTCCGCCGGATCAGATCATTTTTGACGTCGTGTTGCATTGGCGCGGCCCCTGAAAAGGGGCCAACGGCAATGAACCGGCTGGGGTTAACCATGACCGCAGAACTGGGCGAAGTTATGGCCGGCAGAGCATTTGTCAGGCGGCTGAAATCAAAGCTTGATTGCCGAAAGCAGACGACCGTAATCGGCCTCGCCGCGATGGGTGGCACGACGGAAGGAATAGAACCGCTCAGGGTCGGCATAGGTGCAGTGGCGGGTCCATTCTGCGTAACCGATGCCGGTTTCGCGCAGCCGGTGCACACCATAACCGGGCAGGTCGAACTGCACCCGGTCACCTTTGCCCTGTGCAAAAAACCGCTGCGCCTGCGGGTCTGCCATCATGAATGTGTCCATGAAATCCGCGCCAACCTCGTAGGCCGCCTGCGAAATCGATGGTCCGACGACAGCGGTGATCCGCTCGCGATCCGCACCGAGGTCGATCATTGCCTCCACCGTGGCCTCCAGCACGCCATCCAATGTGCCCCGCCACCCCGCATGGGCCGCGCCGACAACGCCGCCATCGAGATTCGCGAACAGGACGGGCTGGCAATCGGCGGTCAGGACGGTCAGCACCACACCGGGGGTCGCGGTCACCAAAGCGTCGGCACGGGGGCGCTCTTCGGTGGCGGTCTCCACCGCGACGACATCCGCCGAATGCACCTGCGTTATCGCCTGCATGTCTTCGGGCAGGGCATACATGGCGGAGGCCACCCTCTCCCTGTTCACGATCACAGCCGATTCCTGATCCGAACTGCCCATGCCGCAATTAAGCCCCCAGAATACGCCCGACGACGCCCCTCCCTTACGGGTGAAGAAGCCATGCAGCGCAGGGGACAGCGCCTGGTGAGTAATGATTTCGAGCATCATGCGGGATCGTATCCTGGAGCCGGAGGAGAGCCGTCTGGCGTGATGGCCATCGTCTTGAAGAGCGAACCCATTTCCGTCGGGTGGGTCAAGCGACGATGTGCGGCGATATGAGAGCGGAGCGTTTCGGGGGTGTCCATCCGCTTGGCCAGCGCCTTGGCGCGCGCGGTGATGCCCAGCCGTTCCAGCCACTCGCCCTGCCCGCTCATCGCGCTGGCCGTGGCCCCCGCGGCGCGCGTGGCGCGGGATATTTCAGCAAAATCGACATGGGCGGTCAGGTCATCTTCGCCGGGATGGGCCAGCGGATCGGCTGGCGCATGGGCGCGCAGCGCTTGCAGCGTATCGCCAAGCGACGGCGCATCGCCGTAATCGAATATCAGCGCCACGCCGCCGCGTTCCGCGATACGGGTCGCGATTTCGCGCGTCGCAGGGACCAATGCGGGGCAATGTTCGACAATATCGCCCGGCTTGGTATCGGCCAGCCGGTGCATCAAGGGCGCGCGCGGCCCGGCGGCGGACAGGCCAAAGCTCAGTCCAGCCTCGTCACATTGCACCATCACCTCAGCCCAGCCGTCAGATGCGCGCTGGAACTGACGGATCGGCAGCGCATCGAAGAATTCATTGGCGATCAGGAACAGCGGCGAATCGGGGATATCTGCCACGCTGTCCGCCCAATCCACATCATAGCCCATCAGGGCCCGCGCTTGGGTATCGCGCAGGGCCGGACTTGCCTCCACCAGCACGATTTGCGCGGCGGCGTGGAAGCCGGGCATCGCCCGTGTAGCCCGCAGCAGATCGGCCATGAGCGTGCCGCGACCGGGGCCAAGCTCGGCCAGCACAAACGGCGACGGGCGCCCTTGGTCCAGCCATGCCTGCGCCAGAGCCAGCCCGATCAGCTCGCCGAACATCTGGCTGATCTCTGGGGCAGTGGTGAAATCTCCAGCGACGCCAAACGCCTCACCCCGGCTGTAATAGCCGTGCTCCGGATGCAGCAGGCAATCAGCCATATACTCAGCCAGCGAGATCGGCCCGGTCAGCGCAATGCGTTCCGCAATCAGCCGAGCCAGCGGCGTGGCGTGGACGGGGGGGTCGGCGGTCACGCGCGGACGCCTTCAGTTGCCTCCCGGCGGTTGCGGTGCCGGCGCGAGATCCAGATAAGCCCAAGCCCCAGCACCACCATCGGCAGCGACAGCAATTGCCCCATCGTGATCCCGACCTGTCCCGCGCCGATGACAAACCCAAGCGGGTTATCGGGCGACATGAATTGCGGGTCGGCCTGACGGAAATGTTCGACGACAAAGCGCGCCGCGCCGTAGCCAGCAAAGAACACGCCCGCAATCAGGCCCGGCTGTTTCAGCGCTCCGCGCCTGTAGGCCATCCACAGCAGAACGCCGCCCAGCAGCAGGCCCTCCAGCGCGGCTTCGTAAAGCTGCGAGGGATGGCGCGTCAGTTCATTGCCGTAGTAGAACCACGCGCCCGGCACTTCGCAGCCCTGCGCGATGGGGCTAGTGCAAAGAGTGGGGAATTTCATGCCCCAAGGCACATCAGTCGGTCGGCCCCATAATTCACCATTGATGAAATTCGCCAGCCGTCCGAAGAACAGGCCCGGCGGCACGCAGAGCGCCAGCACGTCGGTCATCGACAGCTTTGGCAGCGCCTGCCGGATCGAGAAAATGCCAACGCTGATGACCACGCCCAGCAGACCGCCATGGAACGACATGCCGCCTTGCCACAGTTGCAAGATCGCGCCGGGGTTTTCCAGATAATAGCCGGGCCGGTAAAACAGCACAAAGCCCAGCCGCCCGCCCAATACGATCCCAAGGATCACCCATGTGACCAGATCATCGACCTGTGGTCGGGTCATGGGAGCAACCCCACGATGCCAAAGCGCGGGATTGCGGTTCAGCACGACGGCGATCCACCATCCGGCCAGAATTCCGGCGATATAGGCCAGCGCATACCAGCGCAGCGCAAACTCGAAGCCGCCGAGCGCCAGCGAGAAGATCTCGGGGTTAATTTCGGGGAAGGTGATCATTGCCTGCATGGGGCCGGATGTGCCGGTATCGGCCCGCCGGTGTCAACGCTCGTTTGCGTGAGTTCGCCTGCTTCCTCGCGCAGTGGCTCTCTGAACGGACGCGCGCCGTGGGGCGGCACGAAGCGGGCACGCGCCTTCCCGTTGCGGTGGCCTTGAGGCCGGGCAGTCCCTACCCCATATTGGAAGAAACCCATGCAGGAGCCTCCGATGCAAAGCCGCAACAAGATTTTCGACGACATGTCGCAGCTGATGACCAACGCGATGGGCGTGGCACAGGGCGCCAAGAGCGAAGCCGAAACCGCGATGAAAGGCTGGGTCGACCGCTGGCTGGCCGACCGCGACTTCGTGACCCGCGATGAATTCGAGGCCGTGCGCGGCATGGCGCAGAAGGCCCGCGAAGAAAACGAGGCTCTGAAAGCCCGGCTCGATGCGATGGAGAAATTCGGCAACTCGACCGATTGAGCGCAGCCGACAAATGCGGATCAGGCGGCCCTCAGGGGTCGCCTTTTTCTTTGGGTCCGGATTTCAGGACCCTCTGCTGCACGCGGCTGGGCGCCGTAATGGGGCGCGGCAGTTGACAGTTGCCCGCCGCTTTGGTTCGGTCCCGCGCAATCGGTCCGGCCATGATCCGGTCACCAACACGGAAGTGCGCCGCGCGTGACGGACCTCGACCCACCGCTATCCCCCAGCTTGCCTGCGGCACCGTCGCTGACGGCGCTGACCCGTCGCTTTCTGCAAATCGGGCTTTTGTCCTTTGGTGGCCCGGCCGCACAAATCGCATTGATGCACCGGGTTCTGGTCGAGGAAACCCGTTGGCTCAGCGAGAAACGCTTTCTCGATGCATTGTCATTCTGCATGCTTCTGCCCGGCCCCGAGGCGATGCAATTGGCAACTTACGCTGGCTGGCGGCTGCGCGGCGTTGCCGGGGGGCTGATCGCAGGCGGGCTTTTCGTCGCGCCGGGGGCGCTCATCATCCTCGCGCTGGGGTGGATATACGCGGTGCTGGGAAACCTGCCGCTGGTCGAAGCTCTGTTCCTCGGCATCAAGGCGGCGGTGCTGATTATCGTGATCGAAGCGTTGGTCAAGCTGGCCCGGCGCGCGTTCCGGCAGCGGTCCCATTTCCTGCTCGCGATTGGCGCCTTTGTCGCGCTGTTCTTCTTTGATTTGCCTTTTCCCTTGGTGATTTTTGTCGCCGCGCTTTGGGGCGCGCTTGTCGCCCGCTCATCTATTGCAGCCCCAGATGCCCCTGCGGTTGCGGTCCGCGTCCGGGATACGGTGCTTGTGCTAGGGCTGGGCGCCGCATTGTGGCTTGCGCCTCTCGGCCTGCTGGCGCTGCTCCCCGCGCCGCCGATCCTGACCGACATCGCGCTGTTCTTCTCGAAACTTGCCATCGTGACCTTTGGCGGGGCCTACGCGGTGCTGGCCTATATGGCGCAGCAAGTGGTGACCGATTTCGGCTGGCTCAGCGCGGGCCAGATGCTCGACGGGCTGGGCTTGGCGGAAACCACACCCGGCCCCCTGATCCTTGTGACCGAGTTCGTCGGGTTTCTTGCCGGGCTTGGCGGCGCGGGCGGGGTCATGGGCGGGGTGACCGCTGCGCTGCTGACGCTCTGGGCGACCTTTGTGCCGTGCTTCGTTCTGATCTTTGCGGGCGCCCCCTATATCGACTGGATCACCGCGCAGCCACGCCTCAACGGGGCGTTGATGGCCATTACCGCGACTGTCGTCGGTGTGATTGCCAATCTTTCGGTCTGGTTCGGATTGCACGTGTTGTTCAGAGAAGTGCGCCTGATCGAAGCCAGCGGCCTGACCCTATGGGTCCCACGGCTATCGACCCTTGATTGGCAGGTTCTGGTGCTGGCGTTGCTGGCGGCCTTGTGCCTGCGCGCGACGCGATTGCCCGTGACAGCGGTGCTGGCACTGGCAGCTGCGGGCGGTTGGGTGCTGAGCCTGATCTAAAGTGACAGCGGACGCAGAGGGATCGCTAGTTCAATGGGCTCTCGACCGGCGCGACCTGTGCGCGCGCTCCGCTCTCGGCCTGCAACTGGCAATAGCCCAGACCCGACACCACGACGAAACTCAGTATCGCGATGGAATGAACAACCATCTTGAAGGTTCTGTCCGGCGCAGTGGTGGCTGACGGATCGGGATAGAGCGCATAGCCCTTTTCGCCAACCGTGCGCAGGGCCGCATGTCCCTGCGGACCAAGCGCCCGGCGGATCTCGGACACTACGGATTCGACATCATCAAGCCCGGCATCCCGCCCGATCCGCGACGCGACGCGATCCAGCGGCACGGTATTCTCAGGATCGGCTGCCATAAGTTCCAGCACCGCAGCGGCCTCTTGCGACAAATGCGTGCCGTCTGCGCCGGGCGTGGTGAGCTTGCCCGTGGTGACGTCGAACCGCCGCCCCGCGATGCGAACACCGTCCGCTCCTGACTGCTGTGACATATGCGCTCCGTTCTCACCCACCCCTGACAAAGCTAAAATGCGCGCGCTGCCGCTTCGAGGCAAACCAGCTTCACAGGGGTCGGCGGAACAGCGCCCGGACGTTGCTTGAAAACGACATTCACCCTGCACGAGCGGCGCGATATCAATGCATTACCAGAAGGCGTATCGCGCGGCGCAGCTTCGCTCAGCTGCGAAGATATTTCACGAACGCCACGATCAGCAGGCCAAGGACAAGCAGCCCAAGCAGGCAGAACACTGCCATTGCGAACATCATCGTGCCGCCCATTTGATCATACATCATCATGTCAGTCTCCTTTTGCCATTCCCGCAGGATCTAGGGTCCGCCGGCACTCGAAACAACGTCCTGCGCAGGAAGGTTCAGGGCTCCAATCGGAACAGCCGATCCAGAGACAGACGGCCCGGGCCGCAGGCCATCACGGTCAGGAAGCACGCAGCCCACAGGCCATGTGTCACCCATGCTCCCGGATAGACGAACACCTGAATGACCAAGGTCATGCTTAGCAAAGCCAGCGCCGCCACGCGGGTGAACAGCCCGGCGATCAGCAGGAGGGAGAATATATGCTCCGCCAGCGTCGCCAGAACGGCGGCCAGCGCCGAGGGGATGAGCGGCAAGGCATATTCATGCTGGAACAGGAAATAGGTGCTATCGGTGATGGCGAACCCATCCACTTTGGTCCGGGCCGATAGCCAGAACACCACGGCAGGAAAAAGCCGCACCATCAGAAGCGGCAGATCGGGCGGGATCAGGTTGCCCGCGGCGACATTGGCGCGGCGGATGACACCGCGAGCGGACGCGCGCGACGCCGTTGGACGCGACGTAGTTGTGTGGGGGGCAGCAGCAGTCATGACGGCTCTCCTTGCAGATCAGCGGGGACGGGCATCCGGGTCAGGCCGGTCAGCAGCCGATATTGAAAAATCGCGCCCAGCGCGGCGGTCAAATCGGCATCGCGTCCCTGCTCGGCCACCTGTTCAGCGACCACGCCAAGCGGACGGCCCTCGGCCAGTGCGCTGACAAGCTGCGCGACCGCGGGAGACACGCCATGCATTTGGACCCGGTCCCCCGGACGACAGATAAGCATCGCTTCGGCCGACCTTGGCACCGACGCAATATCGCCGCCCGGCTGATGCGCATGCCATAGCGACAGAACCGGCCAGCGCGACACCAGACAGCGCAAACTGGGATGCAGCGACAAGCGCAGGGTGCCGGGGTCGTGCGACGCGGCATCGGCAAACCGCGCCGGATCAATCGGCTCGGCGTCCGCGGCGTGATAGGCCGCGCCCCGTGCCAGCTCAAACCGCGCCATGTCAGGCAGATAGCCCAGCGCCTGCAATTCAGCCTGCTGCTCAAGATAGGCGGGCAGATCGGCGCCATATCGTGCCAGCACCGGATCGCGGGGTGGGTGATCTGCGATGAAGCGGTGGGCTAACGCCGCAAAATACTCCGTGCCCACCATGTGTTCGATGACCGGAAATCGCTGGCGCAGGGCTTCGGTAAGGGAATGAAAGACGTTGTTGCGATAGACCGCGAACCGCCGCGCCACATCCCCCGGCGCGGTCAGTCCCTGCGGCAGTGCGCCGCCGCCGACCGCGCGGCGAAACGCGGCCTCGGTTTCAGGATGCGAGAGCATGGCGCGCCCCCGTCAGAACCTTACTCGCGGCGCGGGCCTCGGCCATGAGCACCGGAAAATCCGGCAAGTCGTTATCCCATTCGATAAGCGTGGCACATGGACCGATCCGGTCGATCAACTCGCCATAAAGCGCCCAGACGGGATCGGCGACGGGGCTGCCATGGGCGTCGATCAGCAATGTGCCGGACGGCAGCTCCTCTGTGTCGTGGCCGCTCAGATGTATTTCACCCACTGCATCGACGGGAAAATCGGCCAGATAGGCGCGCGCATCCCGACGATGATTGGTCGCGGACACGAACACGTTGTTGACGTCCAGCAGCAATCCGCACCCGGTGCGCCGGGCGATTTCGCGCAAGAACGTCGTCTCCTCCATGGTGGTGAAGTCGAAGGCCAGATAGGTCGCGGGATTTTCCAGCAGCATGGGCCGGCCCAATATCTCCTGCACCTGATCGATATGCGCGCACACAGTGTTCAGCGTTTCTTCCGTGTAGGGCAGCGGCAGCAGATCGTTGAGATAGGCGGCACCATGGCTCGACCATGCCAGATGCTCCGAAAACGACTCCGGCTCGTAGCGGTCGCAGACACGGCGCAAGCGCGCGAGGTGATCGGTGTCGAGAGGCCCCGCGCCGCCAATCGATAAGCCGACCCCATGGATCGACAGGGCGTAATCTCGGCGCAGCGCTTCCAGCATTCGGTGCGGCGGCCCGCCGTCGCCCATGTAATTCTCGGCATGCACCTCGAAAAAACCAAGATCGGGCCGGTCGGCGGCGATCTGGGGGAAATGCTCGGACTTGAACCCTAGGCCGACATGGGCGGGAAGCGGCATGGAATTTCCTTTCGGGCAGGACGTCTCTGGAAGACGGGGGTGAGGGACACGCCACAGACGGTAGGGAACGATGAAACGTCCGCCTGCGGCGTGCCCCGCGCCCTTCCGGGGGGAGGAAGGACGCGGCCCGGACAATTGGTCCGGACCTGCCAGGGGCGCGTGTTGCACCCGCGGCGTGGCGGGGACTGCGCGGGGCTTACGCGGGGACGTCACGCTCCAGCGCTTCGAGCGACCCCATGCGATCCTCGGGAAGCTCGATGTCGGCACAGGTGCCAGCGGGCACGAGGGTCCAGGCATTGCCTTGGTAATCCATGGTCGAGGTGCCGGCGCAGGTGGTGCCGGGTCCGGCGGCGCAATCGTTTTCGCCCGCCAGCGACACACCGAAGCATTTCTCCATCTCGGCATCGGACTTCATCGCGTCTTGGGCGCTGACGCTGTGGGCCATGCCAAGTGCACCTGCGATGGACGAGGCAAGGACGAGGGCGGTTCTGGTCGTGGACATAGGGATATCTCCTCTCGGGTGGCGGCGCCGTTGCTGGCGTCCGTGGCAGTCCCTTCGCCCCGCGCCCCCGATCCGTTACACCGCTCACGTTCAGGTGATCACGCCCGTGTTTCCCGTGAAGCAGTGTAACGTCCTGCCGATGTAGCGCGAAGGGACCGCTAATGAGTGACGACCGCGATAGCCGCTGGGCGGATTTGCTGCGCCGCGCCAATAAGGGCGACCCGGTGGCATACGGGCTGTTCTTGCGAGACATCACGCCGGTTATTCGCGGCATTGTGGACCGGCGCGCCCGCGCCCTGCCCCATGAAGGTGAGGATATCGTGCAGACAATCCTGCTGGCGGTGCATAGCAAACGCGCGACGTGGCGCGATGGTGATCCGGTGGCCCCGTGGCTTTTTGCCATCGTGCGCTACAAATGCGTGGACGCATGGCGCCGTCGCCCGCCGCATGTGGACACCCCGGTCGAGGATCTGGCCGATGTGCTGGTCGATCCCGGCCCCGGGGATGTGACGGCGGCGCGCGATCTGGACCGGCTGATCGAAGGGCTGGACCCGCGCTCCGCCACGATCCTGCGGGCGGTGGGGGTCGAAGGCGCGTCGGCGCGCGTGACGGGGCAGCGCCTCAACATGTCGGAGGGGGCAGTGCGGGTGGCGTTCCACCGCGCCTTGGCCCGGCTGAGGCGCACTGTGGCAGGACCGCAGAACACAGACGAAGACCCGCCCGGCAGGCGGCATGACAGCACCGCGGATGATGGCGGGACACGGAGAGAATGACGATGAAGACGGATGATCTGATCGATAGCCTGACCGCCGACCTGCCGGCGGCGCCCCCCCGCTCGATTGAGATGCGGGCGGTGCAGTGGCTGACCTTGGGCGCCGGGCTCGCGGTCTTGATATTCGGGCTGTTTCTGGGCTTTCGCCCGGCCTTGGCTGCCGCGCTTGGCGATCCGGTGGTTGCCGCGAAAACCGTGCTGCCGCTGGCGTTGGCGATCCCGGCGCTGATCAGTTGCCTGCGACTTGCCCATCCCGGCGCCGATCCGAGCCGGGCACGTTATGCCATGTGGCTGCCGCCGGTGATCGCGGCAACACTAGGGATCGGCGCCTATCTGGTGACCCGTCCCGCGCTGCGCTGGGATCTGTTCATAGGGTCGTCCATCGATATCTGCGGGCGGGCTATCGTGGCGCTGGCATTGCCGATGCTGGTCGGCCTGCTCATCGCGCTACGTCGGGGGGCGCCGATGCATCCGACCCGCTGTGGCGCGCTGGCGGGGTTGGCGGCAGGTGCCTTTGCCGCCGCGCTCTACTCGCTGTTTTGCACGGAAGATTCACCGATGTTCTATGCCGTCTGGTATAGCCTTGCGATCGGGTCGGTCGGCGCAATAGGCGCGCTGCTGGGCCGAAAGCAGCTGCGCTGGTAGGCGCACCGCGCCGCCGACCTCTGCGCAGCGCCTAAAAAGTAACCGTTAGCACACATATGCCAATTCATGAGGGGATCACTGTCGCCCTTGACTTGCGCACCCTGTCTGCGGGTTTACTGAAACGCAGGCAAATGTCGGGCGCTTCGAGATCCGACTCACCCCTTGCGACAGGTCTGCGACATGAACAAGACACTCACCGCTTCCGTAATCGCGCTGGCAGCTTCCGCCGTCACCGCGCATGCCGAAACGCTCACCATTTCCTGGTGGGGCTATAATGGCGACAAACTCGACGCCAACCTCATCGCCCCTTTCAAGGAAAAATGCGGCTGTGATGTCGTGTTCGAGACCGGCAACAATGCCGACCGTCTGGGCAAGCTGACCGCGCGCGGCGGCAAAGGCGTGGACGTGATCTTCCTCACCGACGCCTATAGCCAGGTCGGCATCGAAAACGGCGTGTTTCAGGAATTCGACCGCTCGAAGCTGGAAAACATCGACGACATCTACGAAATCGCCCGCGATCCGCAGGGCGGCTTTGGTCCCGCCTACACCGTGGGCCGCATCGGCATCGTCTATGACGCCGAGAAGGTCGAGCCGATCACCAGCTGGGATGACCTGTGGCGCTTCGATCTGGAAGGCATGATTTCGCTGCCCAACATCACCACGACCGCAGGCCCGATGTTCGTCGTGCAGGCCGGCAACCACGCCGGTGTCGACGCCTATGAGAACGCCGACGCGACGTTTGACGCGATTGCGGAAATCGAGCCGAACGTGGTCAAGAACTACAACACCGGCTCGGAAATGGTGAACCTGTTCTCCACCGGCGAAGTGTCGGTCACGATGACCCAGGACTTCACCCTGCGCTCGCTCAAGGAAGCCGTGCCCACCGTCACTTGGGCGGAGCTGGAAGATGGCGACATCGCGGTGCTCAACACCGTGAACATCCCCACCGGCGCCGAGAACGTGGATCTGGCCTATGAATTCATCGACTACCTGCTGTCGACCGAGGTTCAGCAGCTGGAAGCCGAGCAGGGCGTCGATGCGCCGATCAACATGAATGTCGAGCTGGAGCCGGAGCAAGCCGCGATGTGGACCTATGGTCAGGAGGCGATCGATTCGCTGATCACCATGGATTACGCCGCGATGAACGCGACCCGCACCGATTGGATCGACCGCTGGAACGAGATTTTCGGCATGTGATCGACCTGCCGGGACGATCATGACATGAGGGGGCGCGGGGCCGAAAGGCGCCGCGTTCCCGTTTCTGCCACCGCGCATCGCTGGTGGCGCCCGACACCTCCGCCGTCCGATCGTCCCCCTGACGACCGCTCAACACGACCCGTCTGCCCGCCCGCTTCGCGCCCTGCATTCCGCCATGTTTTGCATCCGCGCCCGCCCGCATGACGCCTTGATACAAGAGGAGCAGGCCAACCATGCCTCCCCGTCTTCGCGCTTGGGCGCTTTCCGCCCCTGCCCTGCTGCTGGTGCTGCTGTTTCTGGGACTTCCGGTCCTGAGCACGCTGGCCACCACCTTCGGTGATCCGGCAGGCCCGCTGGCGCAATATGCGACCTTCTTCGAGTCGCGGTTCCGCATGACCGTTCTATGGCGCACGATGGAAGTGGCAATCATCACCACATCCGTCTCGCTGGTTGTGGGCTTTGCCACCGCTTGGGTCGTGGCCCGCGCGCCCAGCCGCCTGAAAAGCCTGCTCATCATCGCCGCCGTTTTCCCGCTGCTGACCGGTGTGGTCGTGCGGTCCTTTGCGTGGCTGGTGATCTTGGGCAAGAACGGCATTCTCAATAATTTCCTGATGGGCATCGGTGCGATTTCCGAGCCGTTCAGCATGCTCTACACCCAAGGAGCGGTCATCATCGCGATGATCTACCTGTTCGTGCCGCTGATGATCCTGACGCTGGTCGGCGTGCTGGAAGGCATCCCGCAGGATCTGACCGATGCTGCCGCGAGCCTTGGTGCCAAACCCGCTGCCGCATTCCGGCAGGTGGTTCTGCCGATGGCCGTGCCCGGGCTGATCGTCGGATCGGTTCTGGTGTTCACCGGCTCCTTCACCAGCTACGCCACGCCGCAATTGCTGGGCGGGGAGCGGCAAATGATGATGGGCACGTTCCTTTATCAGCGCGCGATGGTGACATTCGATTGGGTCGGGGCCTCGACCATCGCCGCCGTCATGGTAGCGGTGACGCTGACCACTGTGATCGTGATGTCCAAGGTCGCACGCCGTCTCAATCCAGTTGCGGGATGATCCACATGAAACAACGCACACATCCGCTGCTGATCGCTTTCGCCGTTCTGGTGTTCTTTTTCTTGCTGGGGCCGCTGGTGATCATCATCGGCGCATCGCTGTCGGACACCTCCTACCTGACCTTCCCGCCGCAAGGGCTGAGCCTGCGCTGGTATGAAAACGTGTTCGAAATCTCGGCCTTCAAACGCACGATGGTCATCAGCTTCCTGCTGGCCGTGGGCGGCACCGCGCTGTCGATGCTGATCGGCATCCCGGCGGCCTATGCGCTGGCCCGCTACCGGGTCGAGCTGCCCCGGTTTTTGGGCAATATCTATGTGCTGCCGATCCTGATCCCGGAAATCGTGCTGGGCTTCTCGCTGATGAAGTCGCTGGCGACCGGGCTTGGCCTGCCGATCATCGCCGCGCTGCTGATCGGCCATGCCCTGCTGGTGCTGCCCTATTGCGTGAGGGTCGTGGGCGCGTCGCTCAACTCGTTCGATTTCTCGATCGAGGAGGCAGCAGTGTCGCTTGGCTGCCCCCGGTGGAAGGCGTTTTTCATCGTCGTGCTGCCCAATGTGCGCGCCGGTATCATCGCGGGCTTCATCCTTGCCTTCATCACCTCGCTCAATGACGTCTCGGTGTCGATCTTCCTGACCGGGCCCGGCGTCTCCACCCTTCCGATCCAGTTGCTCGCCCATATGGAGCAGTTCTTCGATCCGACCATCGCGTCGGTGTCGGTGCTGCTGATGGGCGTGACCGTCGCCGTCATGGCGATTGTGGAGCGGACCCTCGGACTGACTTTCCTGACAAAATGACCGTATCTCTCTCGCTTGAAAACGTCTCCGCCCATTACGGCAGCACCAAGGTGCTGGATGATCTGTCGCTGCATGTGGCCGAGGGTGAATTGGTGTCGCTGCTGGGCTCGTCGGGCTGCGGCAAGACCACCACGCTGCGGCTTGTCGCCGGGTTTCTGGAACCCAGCGGCGGCAAGATCCGGCTGGGCGATCGTGACCTGACCCGCCTGCCCGCCCATGCCCGCAACATCGGGCTGGTGTTCCAGACCTATGCGCTGTTCCCGCATCTGACGGTGCGCGAAAACGTGGCCTTTGGCCTGAAACAACGTGGCGTGTCGCGCGCCGAGCAGCGCCGCCGCGCTGGGGACATCATTGATCGCGTCGGGCTGGGCCATCTGGCCGAGCGTCACCCTGCCAATCTGTCGGGTGGCCAGCGGCAGCGTGTGGCCCTCGCCCGCGCTCTGGTGATCGAACCGCCGCTGTTGATGTTCGACGAGCCGCTGTCGAACCTCGACGCCAAGCTGCGCGTCGACATGCGGGTGGAAATCCGCCGCTTGCAGCAGGCCAATGGCACCACCGCCCTCTACGTCACCCATGATCAGGAAGAAGCGTTCAGCATCTCGGATCGGGTGGCGATCATGAATGCGGGCCAGATCATGCAGCTCGACACGCCCGAAGTGCTGTATTCGCGCCCGGCCAATGCCTTTGTCGCGGATTTCGTCGGCTTCGAGAATATGATCCCGATGCGCGCCATCAGCGAGGCAGGCGATGCCGTGCGCGCCGAAATGGTTGGCGGCGCCACGCTGGACCTGCCCAAAAGCCAATTCACCGTGCCGGCGCAGGACTTCATCCTCGCCACACGGCCCGAAGGGCTGGAGGTCACGGCTGGCGGGGCGGGCATCCCCGCGACGCTGGGCCTGCGCACCTATCTGGGCCGCGCCTACCAGTATCATTGTGAAACCGCCGCTGGCACGGTCAAGGCCAACGGCCCGCTCACCCAGCCCTTTGCCGCCGATAGCGCCGCAGTGCTGGTGCCTCGGGCCGAGCAGTGTTGCCTGCTGCCGCAGGAGTCCGCGTGAGCCTGCTGACCAACGCCCGCATCCTGACCATGGATGCGGATATGACAGAGATCGAGCGCGGCTGGATCGCGCTCGACCAAGACCGCATTGTGGCGCTGGGGGCCGGGGACTGCCCGGATGAGGCGCAATATGGCCCGGCGCAGGACATGGGCGGCGATCTGGTCATGCCCGGCATGATTAACCCGCACGCGCATCTGCCGATGACCCTGTTCCGGGGGCTGGGCGAGGATGTCGATGACCGGCTGTTTCGCTACATCCTGCCGCTGGAACGCGCGCTCGTCACCGCCGAGGTCGTCGAGATCGGCACAAGGCTGGCAGCGGTCGAGACCATTCGCGGCGGTGTCACCACCGTCGCCGATATGTATTATTTCGAGGACCGCATCGGCGCGGTGCTGGATGCCGCCGGGCTGCGCGGCGTGGTGGGGCAGACGCTCGCCGATTTCGCCGCCCCCGATCACGCCAGCATGGACGAGGGCTTTGCCCGGCTCGACGCGCTGGCCGACACCTATGCCGATCATCCGCGCATCACCGCCTCCGCCGCGCCACATGCGCCCTATTCCACCGGGTTGGATGTGCTGACCCGCGTCGCCGAATGGTCCGACGCCCATCCCGGCCTGCCGGTGCAGATGCATCTGGCCGAAACCAAGCCCGAACTTGATTGGGCCGCCCGCACCCACGGGTGCACCACGGTCGAGGTCACGGATCGCGCCGGGCTGCTGGGGCCCGCCTTGGTCGCCGCACATGTGATGTATCCCACCGAGTCCGATATGGATCTGATCGCCGAGCGCGGCGCGCATGTCGCCTATAACGCCCGCTCGAACGGCAAGGCCGGGCGCGGCATTGCGCCGATCACCGCCCTGCGGGCGCGCGGCGTGCAGGTGGGCATTGCCACGGATGGGCCGATGTCGGGCAATACGCTGGACCTTTTCGCGCAATTCGGCCCGGCGACGATGTTCCAGAAGATCGCCGCCGGCACCCGCGCCGCCCTGCCCTGCCGCGACGTGCTGCGCATGGCGACAATCGAAGGCGCGGCGACGCTGGGCATGGCCGAGCGCATCGGCTCGCTCGAACCCGGAAAACAGGCCGATCTGATCCGCATTGCGCTGGATGATCCGCGTCTGCATCCGATCTACGACATTTACTCGACACTCACCTATGCGGCGATGGCCAGCGATGTGCGCGCCACGATGGTCGCGGGACAATGGCTGATGCAGGACCGGGTGCTGACGACGCTCGACGCCGCCGGTGCGTTGGCGGATGCACTGCAGGTCGCGCAGAGATTCAAGGCACGCATCGTCGAGATCGACGGCGATGCAGCCACCGCCAGTTCTACCGCCGGAGCCGCCACATGACCGCTATCGTCATCGACACCGACCCGGGCATCGACGACGCGATTGCCCTGCTCTACGCTTTACGGCACCCGGACCTGTCCGTGATCGCGCTGACCACCGTGGCCGGCAATATTGGACTGCCGGTAACGACCGACAATGCCGGACGCCTCGCGGCGCTGGCCGGTCGCGCTCTGCCTGTGCATTCAGGAGCCGCGGCCCCGATGGCCCGCGCGGCGGAGCCTGAACTGGCGATCCATGGCAGCGACGGTCTGGGGGGCGTGTTTTTACCGGAGGCCCGGATCGGCCCGTCACGCCACGGTGCTGTCACCGCGCTGAGCGACCTGTTGATGCAGGCCCCGCCCGGCACGATAGAATTGCATTGCCTCGCGCCGCTGACCAACATCGCGGAATTGCTGCTGCGCACGCCTCAGGTGGCGGCGCGCATCAAACGCCTGATCGTGATGGGTGGCGCCGTAGCCACGCATGGCAATTTCGGCCCCGAAGGCCGTGCAGAATTTAATCTTGGCCAAGATCCCGACGCCGCCGCCATCGTCCTGCATGCCGGGCTAGATCTGACGCTGATCCCGCTTGATGCGACACGGCAGTTCCGCGCCGATGCGGCCTATGTGCAGGCGTTGCGCGACGCAGGCTCGACCGCCGCCACCACCTGCGCCGACCTGATCGACGCCTATTTCGGTGCCAATAGCGACCGCGAGAGCCGCCCCCTGCACGACCCCTGCGTGCCGCTTCTGGCGCTGCACCCGGAGCTGTTTCACATGGAGACCCGGATGTTGGAGGTCGAGCAGGGCACAGGTGCGTTGATCCCCGGCCCCTATCCGATCCATGTGGCGATGGGGCTGAATGCTCCGGCCTTGCGGGCGCGCCTGCTCGCCGGACTGGCGGAGGCGGAGGCAAGCGCGGCGTGCTAGCCCAATTCCGCCGCCACCACCGCCTGCCAGAACGCGACGCCATGCGGAATGCAGGCATCGTTGAAATCGTAATTGGTGTTGTGGTGCTGGCCGTTTTCCCGCGTCTCGCCCATGCCCAGCCAGACATAGCAGCCCGGCACCCGACTGCCGAATTCCGCAAAATCATCTCCGGCGGTGGAGGGCGGGAATGTCCTGCGCAGATGCGCGTCGCCCAGCCGTGCGCGCACCGCCTGCTGCGCGGTGGCGGTCGGGACCGGGTCATTGACCACGGGGGGAATGCGGCGGGTGAATTGATAGTCTGCCGCGATGCCGTAGCCCGCCGCGACGCCCCGCGCGTGACGACCGATGGCCTCTTCCAGCTGATCGCGGACGCCCGCCGAGTAGGCCCGCGCCGTGCCGCCGATGCGGACCTGCTCCGGGATCACGTTGAGCGCGGCAAAATCGCCCGCCTCCAACGCGCAGGCCGACACGACGGCAGGTTCCAGCGGATCGACCTCTCGCGCGACGATGCTGTGCAATTGCCCCAGAAACTGCGCCGCCGCCGTCACCGCATCGCGGCCCTGATGCGGTTTCGCCCCATGGCTGCCGATCCCGCGAAAGGTGACGTGCCAACTGTCGGAGCTGGCCAGTTGCGGCCCTTCGACCGCGGCCACGACGCCCAGATCCAGCCCCGGCATATTGTGCAGCCCATAGGCCGCATCGACGGGGAATTGCTCCAGAAACCCTTCGGCGATCATGCGGGCCCCACCGCCGCGACCCTCCTCGGCGGGCTGGAACACGAAATGGACAGTGCCCGAAAACTCCGGCGCGCAAGCCAGCGCCTCGGCGGCGCCCAGCAACATCGTGGTGTGGCCGTCATGGCCACAGGCATGCATCCGCCCCGGCGCGGTCGACGCATAGGGCAGGCCCGTTTCCTCGGGCATGGCCAGCGCATCCATATCTGCGCGCAGCGCAATGGCGCGATTGCCGGAGCCGCGTCGCAACGTGCCCACCACGCCGGTGCCGCCAAGCCCGGTCGACACCTCCAGCCCCGCCGCCTCCAGCCGGGCGGCGACAATGGCGGCGGTGCGATGTTCCTCGAACCCCAGTTCGGGATGCGCGTGCAAATCACGGCGCAGCGTGGTCAAATCAGCCAACGTGTCGGCATCCATGAGAGTGTCGGGCATCAGCGGTTCAGTCATAATTTTGGTCCCATTTCCTGCGCGCGGCAGGCTAGAAGCGTGACCGACAGACACAAGAGGAAACCAGCGTGAGAACAGATGTGTGGCAGAAGCTGCACCGGGATCTGAGTCCCGGCGTGCAGGCGGATCAGGAAACCTATGCGGCCCCGCTGGACGATGCGCAACTGCTGTTGCCGATCCGCGCGCTGGCCGACGGGCAGCACGGCGTGGCGTCGTTGATCGTCAATCAGGCAAGTTTTCCGGTGCTGGACGCGCTGAGCGACGCGATCACCGCGCAGCTTGCCCCCTATGCCCCCGAGGTCATCGTCGCGGTGCCAACGCTGGGCCTGCCACTGGCCGAGGGCGTCGCCCGCCGGCTTGGACATGACCGGATGGTGCCACTCGGGACCAGCCGCAAGTTCTGGTATGATGAATCCCTCTCGGTCGAGCTGTCGTCGATCACCACGCCTACAGGCGGCAAGCGGCTTTATATCGATCCGCGCATGCGTCCGATGCTGCAAGGCCGCCGGGTCGCGGTGGTCGATGACGTATTGTCGTCGGGCGCGTCGATGGCCGCCGTGCTGCGCGTGTTGACGCTGGTGGGCGTGACGCCGGTGGCGATCGGTGCTGCGATGTTACAGGGCGATGGCTGGCGCACACGGCTGGCGACATGGGGCGAAATGCCGGTGCATGGCGCCTTTACCACGCCGATCCTGAACCGCACCGCTCAGGGCTGGACGCAGCCATGACCGACACGGCCTGCACGCCCGCCTTTCCCGGCACTATCACTGCGCAAGGCGAGACCGAGATACGCCGCGATCTGATCGATGTGGCACTAGGACGGCGCGAGGCCGATCTGCTGCTGCGGGTGGGGCGGCTTCTGGACACCAATACCGGGCTTTGGCGCGAGGATGTCGAGGTTGCGATTCTTGCCGGGCGCATTGCCCATGTCGGCCCGCGCGGCAGCTTCGCGGGCACCGCGCGCACCGAGGTCGACCGCAGCGCATTTGCCGCCGTGCCGGGTTTGGGCGAAGTGCATAAGCACATCGAAAGCAGCCATGTCACGCCCGAGCATGAAGCCGCATTGGTCATTCCGCGCGGCAATACATGGACCTGCGAGGCGAGCCACGAATTTTCCAACGTCGTGCCCGCGCGTACGCTCGATTTCTGGCTGGCGGCGCGGGCGGCAGGATCGCCGCTAAAGATCTTCCCCCTGCCCGGCTCCGCCGTGCCGCCGACGGCGTGGGAACATGGCGCGCATCTGGATGGCGACGACCAGACCCGGTTCCTTAGCGACAGTCTGATGGCCGCCGGTCTGGATGAGGTGATGGACTGGCCCGCTCTGCGCGACCGCGACAACCCCGCCCATGACCGGCTGTGGTCGATGATCGCCGCGACATGGGAGGCCCGCGCCGTGGTCGAGGGCCATGCCGCAGGCATACGCGACCTGCCCAATATCAACGGCTTTGCCGCATCCGGCATCGCCTCGGACCACGAAGCATGGACGGCGGAGGAAGCATTCGACAAGTTGCAGGCGGGGCTCTTCGTCGAAATCCGCATCCACACCGGGGCCGAGATCATCGCGGGTCTGCTGGAGCGCGGCTTGCGCGATTGGAGTCAGGTCGCGCTGACCACCGATGACCGCCCGGCGCAGGAAGTGCTCGCCACCGGCGCGACCGACCGCAACGTCCGCATGGCGATCGAGGCCGGGCTGCCGGTGGAAACCGCGGTGCAGATGGTCACGCTCAACCCCGCCCGTCACATGCGGCTGACGCCTTGGGTCGGCTCGGTCACGCCGGGACGGTTTGCCGATCTGGTGCTGCTGTCGGATGTGGAGCGGTTCGAGATTGCTGAAGTCTGGGCGGATGGGCAGCAGGCCTCCTCCGGCACGGAATATCTGCTGGACGTGCCGCCCATAGATTGGCCCGATTGGGCGCGGCAGACGGTGAATATCGGGCGCGATCTGACCGCCGCCGATTTTGCGATCCCCGCCGCCCCGGACCGCGACACCATGCAGGCCGCCGTGCTGCGCCCCTATCACTGGACCGATGATTTTCTGACCTATGAACTGCCGGTCGCGGATGGACTGGTGCAGCGCGACGAGGGGCGCAATATCACCAAATTCTCGATCACCGACCGCTATTCGGGCCGCGCGGCGGTGTCGAAAATGTTCTGGATCGGCTGTGGCCCGCGGGACGAGGACACCGCGCTATGCTGCTCCATGGCCCATGACAAACACAACATTTGGTGTGTCGGCTCGTCTGACGCCGCTATGGCACAGGCGGTGAATGCCTGCGCCGAGATGGGCGGCGGCTGGGTGCTGGTGCATCGCGGTGAAATCGTGGCCCGCGTGCGCTATGAGATCGCCGGGCTGATGACGGCGCGCCCGGCGCAGGAGCTTGCCGCCGACATGGCCGCGCTGCACAAGGCGGGCGAGGCGGTCGAGTGGATGTTCGAGCCGTCGTTCCATCCGCGCTGGGGGCCGGGCCTGCCGGAGCGTCTGGCCTTTGCCACGCTGACCTGCTCGCCGTGGCGCTGGAACCTCGTCGCGCCCTCGGACCACGCGCCCGAAGGGTTGGTGCAGGTGCAAACCGGCGAGGTGCACCCGGTCGTCTGGTAGGGCTCAGCCCTCCTTGAACGGCGTGAAAAACAGCGCCTCGACGGCTTCGGCATCGCAATCGGTGCACACCCCTACCGCCGCGCGCCCCGGCTGGGTCGAGCGGCGGGTGCGGCCAATCTCGTCGCCCTCGCAAACCACCTCCAGCGGTGTGTGTTCGATGGTGAACAGGTCCGGGCGCAGGCAGGCGATCACGGCCATCGGATCATGCAGCCCGCAGCCCGTCAGCCCGATGGAGCGGTAGAAGTCGAGGTAGAACCCCGCCATGTCCCGCAGCCAGCCGCCATCGCCGGGGCTGAGCGCGGCGAGCCGCTCGAAATCATCGCCCTCCAGCAGCACCTGCAACGTCACGTCGAGCCCGACCATCAGCACATCCGCGCCCGAGGCCAGCACGATGTCGAGCGCATGCGGATCATGCCATGTGTTGGCCTCCGCATAAGGCGTGACATTGCCCCGCACGTCGAGCGCCCCGCCCATGAACACAATCTGTTTCACGTTGCGCGCAAATTCCGGGTCACGCTGGATTGCCTCGGCCACATTGGTAATCGGCCCCACTGGGCAGAGTACCAATTCGCCCGCATGTTCCCGCGCCATTCGGATCAGGAACTCGGCGGCGTCCTCATCCAGCGCCCGGCCTGCGGGGGCTGGCGCGGACATGGCGCCGAAGCCTTCGGGACCATGCACATGCGCCGCCGGCTCGAACGGCGGCAACACCAGCGGCGCGCCTGCGCCCTCGGCCACCGGACAGTCCAGACCTGCGCGTTCCACCAACGCCAGCGCGTTGCGGGTGGCCTGCGCCACGGTCACATTGCCAAAGACGGAGGTGAGGCCGATCAGATCGACCCCCGGATGGCGGGCGGCGAACAGGATCGCCATCGCGTCGTCAACACCGGGATCGGTGTCGATCAGCAGTTTCATGGGTGCATCAGTCATACCCAAGCAGTCCACCAGCCGCTGCCCAAGGTCAAGCTTGCGCGCATGCGACGCGGCGTAGAAGGCCTATGAGCTTTGCGCCACATCGGTCAGGATCTCCAGAAACCGGGCCTGCGGCACACTGGGAAGCCAATCGGCGCGATGCGTGTAACCGATGGCGCGCCCGCTATCGGGCAGGGTCACGTCGATCCGGGCCAGACGCCCGCCTTCGACATCGTGCTTGACCTGCTTGGCCGACAGGATCGACAGCCGGTCGGACGCGGCAAGCAGCCCCTTCACCACGGCGTAGGAGCCGGTTTCAATCGGTTGCGGCTGCTCTGGCCCTGTGGCGAGCCGGGCGTGAAGCTGGGCAAAATGCGCGCGCGCCGGGGCCCCTTCGCGCGGGGCGACCCATTGGAACCCTTGCAGGTCTTGGTCCGCCACCCCCAGCCGCCCGGCCAAAGGATGCGATGGGCGTCCGACGATCCACAGGTGATCGGCGAAAAGCTCGGTCTGGACCAGCCCGTCGGGCAGGTCGCCGCCGCGCAATGCGCCAATGATTAGGTCCAGATTACCCCGGAGCAGGCCACGCGCCATCGGGGCATAGGGACCGTCCGCGATGCGGGGCGCGATATTGGGGTATTCTTCCGAGAAACGGCTCAGTGCCGCAGGCAGGATGATGGTTTGCGCCAACGGCAGGCAGCCAATGTCGAGCCGCCCCTCGAACGTGCCCTGCCAGCCCAGCACGTCGCGCTCGGCCTGCACGAATTCGTTAAGCGCCAGTTGCGCGTGGCGGGCGAAGCCTTCGGCCTGTCGGGTCGGGCGTAACCCGCGCGAGGTGGTCTCGAAAAACGCGACACCCCCTAGGCTTTCGATCTCCCGGCAGGCGCGGCTGACGGTCGACACCCGACGGCCAAGATAGGCCGCAGCCGGGCGAAACCCGGCGTGATCCACCGTGGCGATCAACGCCCGCAACTGCCCCACGCTGACCAGCCGCCACAAATGCGGACGATCAACACTGCGCGCCGCACTGCGCAGAAACCGGAATCCGCGGTCAAGCCGGTGCAGATAGAGCGCGCCCGCCTCGGTGCTGTGCATGCCGCCGCTGCCGCGCTGGAACAACGCCACGCCCAACCGCTGCTCGATCTTGAGCAGACCCTGCGTCAACGCGGGTTGCGAAAGGTTTATGCGACTGGCGGCATCCGACACCGTGCCTGCCTTGGCAATGGTTAGGATACCCGACAGATGACGCAGGTTCGGAACGGGTTGATCCATGGGTCTCTCATCGAGGCTGTTGCATAAAATGGATATTACCTCGCCGTCCTGATCGCAATTGAATTGGTTTGCGCGAGCGTGACCCTGCATAGTGAGACGATCATCGGGAGCGGGACCCTACAGCCCGTCCGACATATATCAGGGAGGATATTGGAATGATGAAACGTCTCAGCCTCGCGACTGCGCTGACCGCTGTGATGGCGCTGCCCGCCGTCGCACAGGACCGCGTGTCAATCGGCACCGGCGGCACGGGCGGCGTGTTCTATGCCGTGGGGGCCGGCATGGCCGACCTGCTCAGCCGTCAGGTCGAAGGCGTCAGCGCCAATGCCGAAGTGACCGGCGCCTCCGTCGAGAATATCCGCCGCGTGTCGGCAGGCGAAATGACGATGGGCTTTTCTTCGGCCTCCACGCTGTATGAGGCCAAGAACGGCCAAGGCGTGTTTGACGGCGATGCGCAGAACGTAGCCGCCATCGCCTATCTCTACCCCGCTGTTCTGCAAATCGCGGCCACCACCGAAAGCGGCGCCGCCAGCGTGGCAGATCTTGCCGATCTCGACATCTCGATCGGGCCTCCGGGGTCGAACTCGTCGGTCTTTGCGGAGCGGCTGCTGAATGCGCAGGACGCGTTCAGCATGGGGAACGTGTCGTTCCTGAGCTATGGCGAGGCCACTGGCGCGATCAAGAACGGCCAGCTTGAGGGTTCGATCATCCTTGCGGGCACCCCGGCTGCGGCGTTCATCGAATTGTTCACCACCGAAGACGTGACCCTGATACCCGTCGAGGCTGACAACGTGACCGGCTTGCTGGAGGAATATCCCTTCTACGAGATGGTCGAAATCGCCGGCGGCACCTATGAGGGGCAGGACACCGACGTGACCGCCGTAGGCGACCCCGCGATCCTGTTCACCGCCGCCGATGCCGACCCCGCGCTGGTCGAGAAGATCACCGCCGGGCTGTTCGACAACCTCGAAGCTCTGGGCAAGGTGCACCCCGCCGCCGCCAAGATCACGATGGAGAAAGCAGGCGATGCCCCCATCGATCTGCATCCCGGCGCGCAGGCCTATTTCGACGCGAAGTAAGCCGATCTTATGACCCCGCGACCGGCGGGACTTCCTGCCGGTCGCATACGCGACATAGCCCCGTCTCTTGCCCCGGCCTTATGCGCCCGGCCAGACGCAGCCAGGGCGCGCATGCACTCAGCCCTCGTCCCATCCCCGTGCAGGCTGTCGCTTCTTGCGGCGCAAGGCCCGCGTCGCGGCAGGTAAGGAGACCTCCCCTGTGACACTCTTCACTTCGATCTTGCCGCGCAACGCCATGGCCGGTTGGGAACACAAGGCCGCCCTCGCCGCGCTGGCTGTGCTCTCCACGCTGGTGACCGGGCTTGTGCTGTGGTCCGCGTGGTTCGGGGACATCACCGCGCTGGTCCTGCGCTCGACCTTCTTCTCGCTGTCGATGGCCGCAGGGCTGATCGTTGTCGCCGCCGCACGTCCACAGGCCGTTTGGCGCGCGGCCCTTTATGTGCTGGCGGTGCTGGTGCTGATCCCCGGTCCGTTCCTATGGACCAATTACATGGACATTATCCGATCAGGCGGGATCGCGGACCGCACCGACATGGCGCTGTTCATCATCGCTAGCGCCGCCGCGCTAATCGTGTCGCGCTATGTGATCGGCTGGGTGATGGTGGGGCTCGGCGTCGCGGCGCTTCTCTACGCGTTCTTTGGCGCGTCGATCCCCGGCACATACGGCCATGCGGGCTATTCGCTGGGCCGCGTGACATCGAACCTGTTTTTGCGCACGGAGGGGCTGTTCGGTCTGCCGATGGGGGTCGCGGCGCAATATATCTTGCTGTTTTCCTTCCTCGGCACGCTGCTACTGAAAACCGGTCTGGGGCAGGTTTTCGTCGATCTGGCGCATGCGCTGACGGGCCGCGTGCAGGGTGGACCGGCCCTGACGGCGGTGATCTCCTCGACCATGTTCTCCTCAATCAACGGGTCCGCAGTTGCGGGGGTCGTGACCACCGGCA
This sequence comes from Marinobacter sp., assembly GCA_040119125.1. Lineage (GTDB taxonomy): Bacteria > Pseudomonadota > Alphaproteobacteria > Rhodobacterales > Rhodobacteraceae > Pacificitalea. Next base: position 126,525 of record JBEDTR010000001.1, on the reverse strand, counting down.
CCTTCACCATTCCGCTGATGAAGCGCACGGGCTACCGGCCCAAGGTCGCAGGCGCAATTGAGGCTGCCGCCTCCTCCGCCGGGCAGATCATGCCGCCGGTCATGGGCGCCGCCGCCTTCCTCATGGCCGAGCTGACCCAGACGCCCTATGCCGTGATCGCCGCCGCCGCGTTGATCCCCGCCCTGCTTTATGTCTTTGCGCTGCTGGTCGCGGTGCGCGAGGAAGCGGGCAAATACGATCTGGGCCGGTCCGAGGGCGAAGACGTGCCGCGACTGCGCGAAGTGCTCTTCAAGCGTGGGCATTTGCTGCTGCCTCTGGTGGCGCTCGTCGTGTTCCTTGCCGTGGGCTACACGCCCTCTGCGGCTGCGGTGCTGTGTGTGCTGGCGACGCTCGTGGTGTCGGTGCTGACCCCGCAAACCCGGATCAGCCCCGTGGCCCTGATCGCCGCGATGATGGAAACCGTGCGCAATGTGCTGCCCGTGGTCGCCGCCGTGGCCATTGCCGGGATGCTGATCGGGGTGATGACCCTGACCGGCATGGCGCTGAAGCTGTCGTCGCTGATCGTCGATCTGGGCGCGGGCAGCCTGTTCTTGACCCTGCTGCTGACTATGATCGCCAGCTTCGTGCTGGGCATGGGGATGCCCACATCGGCAGCCTATCTGCTTCTGGCGGTGCTGGTCGCGCCTGCGCTGGAACAGTTCGGCCTGCCGATCATCGCCGCGCATATGTTCATCTTCTACTACGGGCTGCTGTCCGCGATTACGCCGCCGGTGGCTCTGGCAGCCTATGCTGGGGCGTCGATTGCCGGGGCCAGTCCGAATGAAACGGCGGTGGAATCGATCCGGCTTGGCTTCGTGAAGGTCGTGGCGCCGTTCCTGTTCGTCTACGCACCGGAATTGCTGCTGATCGGCACGCCGGTCACCATTGCGCTGGCCACCATCGCGGCCTTCGCGGGCACCTTCGCTGCGGGCACTGCCTTTACCGGCTGGATGGTCCGGCCGCTGACGCTGCTGCACAAGCTAGGCTTCTGGCTGGTCGCGGCCCTGTCGACCGTGTCGCTGGTGCTGCCGGTAGGTGGAGTGCCGAGCCTCGTCGCGCTCGCCCTCTCGCTGGCCCTGCTGGCCTTTCTCGTGCTCAACTTGTGGAAACCTTATGCAAATCGATCCGCCGACCTGGCATCCTGAGCCCCGCAGTCCCGAATTCCGCGCCCCAGACGGCGCGGTTGATGCCCATTGCCATGTCTTTGGGCCGGGTGACCAATTCCCCTACGCGGCGCAGCGCAAATACACGCCCTCGGACGCGCCGAAGGAGAAGCTTTTCGCCCTGCGCCGCCATCTGGGCCTATCGCGCAATGTGATCGTGCAGGCAAGCTGCCATGGCCGCGACAACACCGCCCTTCTCGACGCATTGCGCGCCGACCCTCAGAACTGCCGCGGCATTGCGGTGGTCGACCCCGAAATCACCGATGCCGAGCTTGCCACCATGGACGCCGCGGGCGTGCGCGGTGTGCGGCTGAATTTCGTGCGCAGGCTGGTTGATCCCGATCCGCTCGACATTTCCGCCCGACTTGCCGCGCGCGTGGCGGAGCTGGGCTGGCACGTGGTCGTCTATTTCGAGGCCGCCGATCTGGATGAGCTTGCGCCCTTCCTTCGGACCCTGCCCTGCGACGTGGTGATCGATCACATGGGGCGCCCCGATGTGGCCCAAGGCGTCGAAAGCGCCGGCTTCGCCGCGTTCTGCGATCTGATGGAAGACCCGCGCATGTGGGTCAAGGTCGGCTGCCCTGAGCGGCTGACACTCCAAGGCCCGCCTTACGATGACGTCACACCCTTTGCGCGCAGGTTGGTGGAGCAATTCGAGGACCGCGTCCTGTGGGGCACCGACTGGCCCCATCCGAACATGAAGAGCCACCAGCCAGATGACGGCCTGCTGGTCGACCGCATCCCCCTGATCGCGCCCACGGAAACGTTGCAGCGCAAATTGCTGATCGACAATCCGGTGCGGCTGTATTTCAGCTGACGCTGTAATTGGGGGCACCGACACAGAGGGTGCCTGCCCGTGGCGCTGATACAGGTGAGCGGGGCGCTGCGATATGTGCCCCGCTCCCCGCTGCGAGATCAGCGAGAGACCCGAAAACGCCCGCCCGCGCGGCTTTGGCCTCGCTCGCGGGCGGGTGGGTTCGGGACGATGCCCCGCACCGCCCCTCCTGCGAACCGACAGGCGGCTCAGTCGAACACGACCCCATCCATCAGCTTACGCGCCGTGCGCAGGATTGCGGCGCGGGTGACCTCGCCCTCCTCGACGGTCGCGATCACTGTCATCTCCCCGGTCGGGTGCTCGACCGAGAGGGATTTCTCAGCGCCCTCCGGCACCTGCGCCACTTCGGCAGCCGGTCCTTCGGGCAGCAGCGCGGCGGTGGCGACGCTGACCGCGCCCAGCACACCGATCGCTTTGTGACAGCGATGCGGGATGAAGGTCCGGGTCGACAGCGCACCGCCGCCCGATGGCGCGGACACCATCGTCATTTTCGGCACGGAACTGTCGCTGACATCGCCCAGCCGCATCATCGGACCGGCCTTCAGGCGGATCGCTTCCAACCGCGCCCGCAGGGTATCATCGGCTTCCAGCAGATCAGGCGCCTCGTCCCCGGCGATGCCCAACGCATCGGCCCGCATCACCACGCAGGGCATGCCATTGTCGATCAAAGTGCAGGCGATGCCGTCGATCTCATCGACCATATTGCCCGTCGGCAGCAGCGCGCCGCAGCTTGACCCGGCCGTATCCTCAAAGGCGATGGGCACCGCAGCGGACGTGCCGGGCACACCGTCAATCCGGGCATCACCATCATACCGCACGCGGCCTTCGGATGTGTCCACCCGCGCCACGGCGATCTGGTCCGTGTTGAGCATGTGAATACGCACTTCGGTCACGTCGCCGCCCACCGCGACAAGTCCGCGCTCAATCGCAAACGGCCCGACACCGGCAAGGATGTTGCCGCAATTCTGGCCGGAACTGACGGTGGCCCGATCCACGAAGACCTGCAGGAACAGGTATTCGACATCGGCATCGGCCCGCTCCGAGCGGCGCACCACCGCGACCTTTGAGGTCAGCGGATCAGCCCCCCCCATGCCGTCGATCTGGCGCGGATCGGGCGAGCCCATGATCCGGAGCAAAAATGCATCGCGCTCAGCATCGCTGGCGGTGGGTTTCGAGGGGGGAATGCCCGCGCCCGGCAGATCGTCTGCCAAGAAATAAGCGCCCTTCGAGGTCCCGCCCCGCATCCACATGGCGCGCACGCCGGGTGCGTCTGGCTTAGACATAGCGCAACCCGCGTTCCTTCAGCCGCGCCCGCATGTCGTAGATGTCGAGGCCCAGTTCACCCGCAGCAAGACGGGTGCGCTTTTCCTCTTCCTTGGCGACGCGGTCCTCGGCCTTCTTCAGCACATCCGCAGCCTCCTCGCGGGCCACGACACAGACACCATCGTCATCGGCCACGATAATATCGCCCGCCCGCACATAGGCCCCGGCGCAGACCACGGGCACATTGACCGACCCCACGGTTTCCTTGACCGTGCCCTGCGCATGCACGGATTTCGACCAGACCGGGAAGCCCATTTCGGTCAAATCCGCCACATCGCGCACGCCCGCGTCGATGATCAGGCCAAGGCAACCCCGCGCCATCGCGGAGGTGGCCAGCAAGTCCCCGAAATACCCGTCATCACAGGGGGAGGTCGGCGCAAGCACGAGAATGTCGCCCTTCTGCAGCTGCTCAATCGCGACATGCACCATCCAGTTGTCGCCCGGAGGGGCGGAGATCGTGACCGCCGAGGCGCCGACCTTGGCACCGGCATAGATCGGCGACATGGCCGGGGCCATCAGCCCCTTGCGGCCTTGCGCCTCATGCACGGTCGCGACGCCACATTCCCCCAGACGACGAACCAGTTCGGCATCCGCGCGCTCGACATTTTGTATGACCACGCCGCCCATCACAGTTCATCCACGGTGCGCGGGAAAATCGACTGGAAGCCTTCGGCATGGGTCGCCTTGCGCCCGCCCGCCTGACCGCCGGAGTTGCGGCGGAAATGGTTCCCGCGATTTTCGGCGACGTTGGTGTAGTAGTCCCACAGGTGTTCCTGCCCCTGCATGCATTCAATTGCGGCGCGCTTGCGGTCCCACACTTCGGAAATGTCGAGGAAGGTATCGGGCTTCCAGCCCATCTGCTCGGTCTGGTGCGGCTCGAACAGGTAGACCTGCGGCGATCCCAAAACCTTCTCGCCCGGCTTGTGGCCCCAGGCCTGCGCGATCATGCGCGCCTCCAGCGTGACCTGACACGCATACATGTGGTCGGTGTTGTAGGGGTCGTATTTGGAATGGGTCAGGATGAAGCGCGGCTGCACCTCGCGGATCACATCGACGAGCTTGTCCTTGGCGGCGCGGTCCAGTTCCAGCGGGTAGTCACCCAGATCGAAGAAGCGGATGTCTTCCACGCCTAGGGCGGCGGCAGCGGCTTCGGCCTCGGCGCGGCGCGCTTGCTTCACTTTCTCGAGGGTCATGCCCTCTTCTTTCCACAGTTTCGCGCTTTCACCGCGCTCCCCGTAGCTGAGGCAGACGATCGTGACCTTCACCCCGCGCGACTGGTGCAGCGCGATGGCCCCGCCGCACCGCCACACGAAATCCGCCGCATGGGCACTGATCACAAGGGCTGTAGGTTCATTCATGGATCGTCTCCGCTATTCGACCGATGGACCGGCGGCACCGGACCTTTGGCCGCCAGACTAGCTCCGCTGCCAAGAGTGCTCCAATCCGAAGGCGGACAGGGTGTATTCGATTTGCGCAACGGGCGGGGATCGCCCTAGTCCATGGCGACAAACACCTCACCGTTTGGGGGCAGCGCAACATCTGAGCGCGCGGGCACGAAGGCGGCGCCGTGAACGCCCCCAAGTTGTGCCCATCGGAGAAACAGCTGGCACCGTCCCCCGAAACGCAGCGTCGCGTGCGCAGATGCCCCTGCACGCGCTTCGCAAATAAGCTAGACTAAACGCTGCAACAGAGGGAGCCCCAATGACCCGCATCGAGCTGCCACACAGCCTGCGCGAACATATTGCCGACGGCGTGATCCATGTCATCGGCGTCGCGGCTGCTGTCGCGGGTGTCTCGGCGCTAATGGTCTGGGCCGCGTTGAGCGTCCCGGCGGAGCGCATTTGGCCGCTGGTTTTCTATGCCGTCGGACTGATCGCGACCTTCTCGCTATCCGCCGCATATAACCTGACCCTGCACAATCGGGCGCGACAGGTGCTGCGGCGTCTCGATCATGCGGCGATCTATCTGATGATCGCGGGCACCTATACGCCGATGGCGGTGATCGGGCTGGGCGGTGGGCGCGGCTGGACGCTGGCCATCGCGGCGTGGAGCTTTGCGGTGATCGGCATCGTGATGAAGCTCGCCTTTTTCCATCGCTGGCCGCGCGCCGGTTTCGCGATGTATCTCGGCCAAGGTTGGCTGGGGATGATCGCCGCATGGCCGCTGGTGACGACGTTGCCGGTGACGGCGCTGGTCCTGCTGGTGATCGGCGGGCTGACCTATACGCTGGGCACGCTGTTTTACCGGGCCAAGAGCCTGCGGTTTTCGCGTGCGATCTGGCATGGTCATGTGCTGGCCGCCGCCGCTACGCATTATGCCGCTGTCATCATGATCGCGCGGATCGCCTGACCGCAGGAGGCCGCTTATAGAAAAGGCGCGCCCCGCAGGACGCGCCTTTCAATATTCCACGATCCGGGCCGGTTCAGGCCATGCGGTCGGAAATCAGCTTCAACAGCTTCTTGTGGTCGGCGTCGAAGTTGCGGATGCCTTCGGCGAGCTTCTCGGTCGCCATCGCATCGGCGTTCAGCTCCCAGCGGAACTGCGCCTCGTTCATCTCGACCTTGGCCACGCCCGACGCATTGTCGGGGCTGAGCTGACGCTCCAGCGCGCCGGTATCCTCATGCAACTCCTCCAGCAGCGCCGGAGAGATCGTCAGCCGGTCACAGCCCGCCAGTGCCTTGATCTGGCCGGTATTGCGGAAGGACGCGCCCATGACCACGGTCTCGACACCGTTCGACTTATAGTAGTCATAGATTGCGCGGACGGATTTCACGCCGGGATCTTCGTCGGGGGCGTAGGTCTTGCCGCCTTCGGCTTTGGAATACCAATCGGTGATCCGGCCCACAAAGGGCGAAATCAGGAACACGCCCGCATTGGCACAGGCAATCGCCTGACACTGCGCGAAGAGCAGCGTGAGGTTGCACTGGATGCCCTCGGCTTCCAGTTTCTCGGCAGCGCGGATGCCTTCCCAAGTGGAAGCCAGCTTGATCAGGATGCGGTCGCGGCTGACGCCTTTGGCCTCATAGGCGGCGATAATGGCGCGGCCTTTGGCGATGGAGGCGTCGGTGTCAAACGACAGGTTGGCGTCAACCTCGGTCGACACCCGGCCCGGCACCAGTTTCGTCAGCTCCACACCGACACCGATGGTCAGCGCGTCGGCGACGTCGAGCGCGGAGTGTCCAGCGGCCTTGCCAGCGTCGATCTCGGTCGTGACCAGATCCTCGAAGGCCGGGCTTTGCAGCGCCTTGAGCAAGATGCTCGGGTTGGTGGTGCAATCCACCGGGGTCAGTTTACGAATGGCGTCGATATCGCCGGTATCGGCGACCACCACGGTCATGTCACGCAGCGATTCAAGAGCAGTCATGTCTTATCCTCGTCTTCACTCTGCCCGCCTATAGGGCCGGGCAGCTGTATCCGGTTTGCGGCGCGGAGCAATGCCCCGGCGTCGCGCACTCTCTAGCGATTTTTGATCGGATTTGACAGCGCTAACGGGCAAGATCAGGCCCGCCGGACCCGAAGCGCCAGCGCGCCTCGGACCGACGGACCTGACGACGCAATCGGTCAGACCGCTTCAAGCGCGATGGCAATGCCCTGACCCACGCCGATGCACATGGTGGCCAGCGCGCGTTTGCCGCCGTTCAGCGACAACTCCAACGCGGCGCTGCCCGCGATGCGCGCGCCCGACATGCCCAGCGGATGGCCCAGCGCGATCGCGCCGCCATTGGGGTTCACCCGCGCGTCGTCATCGGCGATGCCCAGATCCCGCAGGGTGGCAAGGCCTTGGCTCGCAAACGCTTCGTTCAGCTCGATCACGTCGAAATCGGACTGCTGCAGGCCAAGCCGTGCCATCAGCTTCTTCGACGCCGGCGCGGGGCCGAACCCCATGATGCGCGGCGCGACACCGGCGGTGGCCCCGCCCAGCACGCGCGCGATGGGGGTCAGCCCGTGTTTCTGCGCAGCCTCGGCAGAGGCAAGGATCAGCGCCGCAGCACCGTCATTGACGCCCGACGCATTGCCCGCCGTCACCGTGCCGTTTTCCCGGAACGGCGTCGGCAGCTTGGCGAGCGCTTCGGCGGTGGTCTGCGGGCGGGGGTGTTCGTCGGTGTCCACAACGACCGGATCGCCCTTGCGCTGCGGAATAGTGACCGGGGTGATTTCCCGTGCCAGCCGCCCGTTTTCCAGCGCCGCGCCTGCCTTCTGCTGCGACCGCAGGGCAAAAGCGTCCTGATCGGCGCGGGAAATGCCGAACTCCTCAGCCACGTTTTCACCGGTCTCAGGCATCGAATCGACGCCATATTGCTTCTTCATCAGCGGATTGACGAAGCGCCAGCCGATGGTGGTGTCGTGGATCTCGGCCTTGCGGCTCCAGGCGGCATTGGCTTTGGGCATGACCATCGGGGCACGGGTCATGGATTCCACCCCGCCCGCGACGATCAGATCGGCCTCGCCCGCCTTGATCGCACGCGCCCCGGTGATGATCGCATCCAACCCCGAGCCGCAAAGCCGGTTCATGGTGGTGCCGGGGACGGTTTCGGGCATTCCGGCCAGCAGCGCCGACATGCGCGCCACGTTGCGGTTATCTTCGCCCGCCTGATTGGCGCAGCCGAAAATCACCTCATCGACCGCCGCCCAGTCAAAATCATGCTGTGCCATCAGCGTCTTAAGCGGGACCGCGCCCAGATCGTCGGCACGAACATTGGCCAGCGCGCCGCCGAAGCGGCCGATGGGCGTGCGCACATAGGCGCAGATATAAACTTCGGTCATCGCGACCTCCTTACAGTTCGGGCACGACCAGATCGGCCACCGGCCCATCAGTCGTCAGCGGGGCACCGGTCAGCGCCTGCAGATCCTCCATCGAGATCGCAGCCAGCTTTTCACGCAGAACGAATTGACCGTCCTGCACGTCGACCACGGCAAGGCTGGTGTAGATCCGCGTGACGCAGCCCACGCCGGTCAATGGCAGGGTGCAGGCCTCGACCAATTTCGGATCGCCCTTCTTGGTGACGTGATCGGTGATGACCGCGACGCGCTTGGCGCTTTGCACCAGATCCATTGCACCGCCGACCGCAGGCACGCCGCCCTTGCCGGTGGACCAATTCGCCAGATCGCCGTTCTGCGCGATCTGATAGGCCCCGAGGATCGCGACATCCAGATGCCCGCCGCGCACCATGGCGAAGCTGTCGGCATGGTGGAAAAACGCGGTGCCGGGCTGTTCGGTGATCGCCTTCTTGCCAGCGTTGATCAGATCCCAGTCCTCGGCGCCCTTCTCCGGGGCGCGACCGAAATCGAGCACACCGTTTTCAGTGTGGAAAATCGCCTGACGGCCTTCGGGCTGATATTGCGCGACCATCTCGGGGAAGCCGATGCCGAGATTGACATAAGCGCCGTCTTCGATGTCTTGCGCGGCGCGCCACGCGATCTGGGCGTTGTTGAGCTTGATATCGTCGATCATGGGTAGGTCGCTCCCGCAAGGTTGAGCAGCTCTTCCTGCTGCGGCTCGGACACTTCGACGATGCCATCGACGAACAGGCCCGGCGTGATCACATGCTCGGGGTCGATCCCGCCCAAGGGCACGATCTGCCGCGCCTGCACGATGGTCCGGTTGGCGGCCATGCACATGATCGGATTGAAGTTCCGCGCGGCCTTGCGATAGGTCAGATTGCCATGCGGATCGGCCAACTCGGCCTTCACCAGCGCGAAATCGGCCTTCAGCCAGCGTTCGCGGACGTAGTGACGCCCCTCGAATTCCTCTGTTGGTTTGCCCTCGGCCAGATCGGTGCCATAGGCGGTCGGCGTATAGAACGCAGGAATGCCCGCGCCACCTGCGCGGATACGTTCGGCCAGCGTGCCCTGCGGCACCAGTTCCAGCTCGATCTTGCCTGCCAGATAGCGCTCGGTGAACACGCGCGGATCCTTGGAGCGCGGGAACGAGCAGATCATCTTGCGGACCTGATTGTTATCAATCAGCGCAGCGATGCCAACATTGCCGTTGCCGGTGTTGTTGTTCACGACGGTCAGGTCCTTCGGTCCCGCATCGATCAGCGCATGCACCAGCTCGACCGGCGCGCCGGAGCCGCCGAACCCGCCGATCATCACCACGGCCCCGTCGGGAATATCCGCGACGGCTTCGGCCACGGAGGCAATTCTCTTGTCCATCCTTGGGTCTCCCTCTTTTGGTTAGGGGTGATCTACGCCTGCTCGCGCTGCGAATGAAGCCATCCAGTGCGCATGTTGACATTTGTTCAACCTGCGGCGCCTATCGTTCACATGGCGCACAAAAAAACCGATTTCATCGCATCGCTGGCCAAGGGTCTGCAGGTCATCGAAACCTTCGGCTCTGACCGCCCCCGGCAATCGGTGGCCGAGGCGGCCGAGGCCGCGGGACTGGACCGGGCCACGGCGCGGCGCTGCCTGCTGACCCTGCGCGAACTGGGATATGCCGATCACGACGGCAAGCATTTCCAGTTGACCGCGCGGGTGCTGCGGCTGGGCATGGGGGCGCTGTCGGCATTGCCGCTGCCACAGATCGTGCAGCCGTGGCTGGACCAGCTTTCCGATCAGATCGGGCAGTCCGCGTCAGTGTCGGTGCTGGATGAAACCGAGATCGTCTACCTTGCCCGCGCCGCGCAGCGCCGGGTGATGTCCATCGGGTTGATGCCGGGCTCGCGGCTGCCGGCGCATTGCACCTCGATGGGTCGCATCCTGCTGGCGGCCCTGCCAGAGCCGGACGCCCGCGCCCTTCTCGACCGCTCCGACCTGACCCCGCGCACACCGCGTTCGCTGACCGAACCCGAGGCGATCATGGCCGAACTGGCCCGCATCCGCGCGCAAGGTTACGCGATTATCGATCAGGAGGTGGAGATCGGCCTGCGATCCATCGCCGTGCCGATCCTGAACGTGCAGGACCGCACCGTCGCCGCGATGAATGTCGGCCTGCCCGCCCTGCACGCCGAGGCGGACGCGCTGACACAGACCTATCTGCCCGGCCTGAAACGCACACAGGCGGGCCTGCGACGGGTCTTGCATTAACTGCATGGCAACATTGCGCGGCGTAGAGTCTCCTTGACAGATGTAAAGAAACTCGTAAATCCGAGCCCATGGATAAACGTCGTCGTCGCACGCGCCTCAGGCTTCAGGCTGCCCTGCGCAGCCTGCTGACCCAAAAACCGTTGGCCGAGATTTCGGTCGACGCCTTGACGCGTGCCGCCGGGGTGACCCGCCCCACCTTCTATTCGAACTATGCCGATCTGACCGAAATGCTGGACGAATACCTGACCGGTCTGCTGGCCGAGATGGAGCGCCGGCATATTGCAATCGTCGATGACCCCGAGCGCGGCACCCCGGCGATGCTGTCTCGCTTCATCGAACAGGCGCTTATCGACATCGACCGCACCGATCCCCGGCTGCACACGCTGCTGAACGGTGTGACGCATCTGACGCCGGAGACCCGCTTTGCCGCGATGGTTGAGCAGATGATGGCGCGTTGCGATCCCATCGACCGGCCCTTTGCCTCCGACGCCGCACGACGGTTGCATCCGCATTTTTTCACCGGCGCCTTCGTTGGCATGCTGCGTTTCTGGGTGAGCTGCCCGGATGGCATCGATGCCGCCATGATGGCCGCCGCCTTTACTCAATTTGGAACCTCCGGTCGTTTCGGCGCGACCGCTCCGCTGCCAGGAACCCCCGCCCCATGATCCGCCTGCTTCTCGCTCATCGCCCCGCCTTGCCCCGATCCCGCGCGCTTCTATCGCTGTGCCTGACGGCGCTGATGGCCCTGCCCGTCACCCTGTCGCCTGCCGTCGCGCAGGACACTGAAACGGCCGCAGCCACCACAGCGGACCCTGTCCGCCCACCGCGCCCCGCCAAGCTGATGACCCTCACGCAGGGGGGCGCACCGCTGGAGCGGCAGTTTTTCGGTCGGGTCCGCGCCCGAGAAACTGTCGACCTGGCGTTTCAGGTCGGCGGGCAGATCATTGATTTCCCGGCCGCCGAGGGCGCGCCCATTGATGATGGCCAGCTGATCGCCCAGCTTGATCTGGTGCAGTTCCAGCGCAACCTCGATCAGGCACAGGTCAATCTGGACAAGGCCCGGCGGGACTTGCAGCGGCTCGAAAGGCTTTCGGGTTCCAACGTCGCCGAGGTGCAGATCCGCGACGCGCAAACGACTGTGGCTCTTGCGGAAATCGCGCTCGACACTGCCGAGGATCAGTTGGAAGACGCCACGCTGAGCGCGCCCTTCGATGGCCTGGTCGCCCGGCGCATGGTCGCGGCCTACACCACCGTATCTGCCGGCACCCCCGTGGTGCGCCTGCATGACATGAGCGAGCTGCGCATCGACATTGACGTGCCCGAGGTGCTGTTTCGCCGTGCACAGGGCGGCGATGATGTGGAGTTCACCGCAATGATCCCCGGCGGCACCCGCAGCTACGATTTGGTAATGCGGGAGTTCGAGGCCGAAACCGCCGAGGTGGCCCAGACCTTTACGCTGACGCTGGCCTTCGTCGATACGCCGCCCACCGCGCTGCTGCCAGGCGCGTCTTCGACCGTGACGGCATCAGTGATGTCCGAAGGCGGCGACGCTGTGCTGCTGCCCGAGACCGCCTTGATGTTCGACCCTGACCGCACTGCCAATGTGATGGTTTTCGCCCCGCATGAGGACGACCGTGACCTAGGCACCGTGGTGCGCACACCGGTCCAGATCGAAATCGGCGACAATGGCCGCGTGGTTCTGCGCGACGGCCCGGAGCCTGGCACCGAAATCGTGGCCACCGGCGCCGCCATGCTGGAAGACGGCCAGACCGTCCGCCGCTTCACCGCGATCGGGAAGTGAACTGATGAACATCGCACGCGCCGCCATCGACAAAGGCCTGATCACCTGGATCCTCATGCTGGGCTGTCTGCTTGGCGGGATCTGGGGTTTTGCCACCATGGGCCGATTGGAAGATCCGGCCTTCACCATCAAAACGGCTGTGGTTTTCACCTCTTACCCCGGCGCCTCCGCGGATCAGGTCGCGCGCGAGGTGACGGAGCCGCTGGAATCCGCCATTCAGCAGATGTCCGAGATCGACCATATCACCTCGTCGAACAAGCCGGGCATCAGCCGCATTACCGTCGAAATCGAAAGCACCTATGACGGCACCGAACTGCCGGCGATCTGGAATAAGCTGCGCAATCGCGTGACCGATGCTCAACCGGCGCTTCCCGAAGGGGCGGGCACCTCGGTCGTCAATGACAGTTTCGGCGATGTGTTCGGGGTGTTTTACGGCATCACCGCGCCCGGCTTCACCGATGGCGAAGTGCATGATTTGGCAGAGTTCCTGCGTCGCGAGGTGCTGGCCGTCGAAGGGGTGGCCGACGTGACGCTGGCGGGTCTGCCCGAGGAGGCGATTTTCGTCGAGCCGGAGACCGCGATTCTGACCAACCTCGGTCTGCCCCCGACCGCCATCGCAAGCGCGATTGCCAATTCCAACGCCGTCGCGTCTGCCGGCTCGGTCACCCAGCAAGGCCAGAAAATCCGCATCGAAGCGCCCTCCGGCTCTGACAGTGTCGAGGAGATCCGCGGCCTGACCATCGGCGTCGGCGGCGAAGTGATTGAGGTCACCGACATTGCCGAAGTGTTCCGCAGCCGGATCACCGACCCGTCGATGATCATCCGCTTCGACGGCGAGGAAGCATTCACGATGGGCGTGGCCGGCAAGGCAGGGCTGAACATCGTCGATGTTGGCAAGCGTGTGGATGCGCGGCTCGATCAGCTGATGCCGGACATCCCCGTGGGCGTCGAATTGCATCCGATCTACCAGCAGCATGTGGTGGTGGAGGAAGCATCCAACGCGTTTCTTATCAACCTCGCCCTGTCGGTCGCCATCGTGGTGATCGTGCTGGCGCTGTTCATGGGCTGGCGTGCGGCGATTGTGGTCGGCACGACCCTGTTGCTGACGGTGGTCGGCACGCTGTTTTTCATGGCGCTTTTCGGGATCGAAATGGAACGCATCTCGCTTGGGGCGCTGATTATCGCAATGGGCATGCTGGTCGATAACGCCATCGTGGTGGCCGAGGGCATGCAGGGCGATATGGCGCAGGGCAAGTCGTCGCGCGATGCGGCGCAGGATATCGCGGGCAAGACCCAGATTCCGCTGCTGGGCGCCACCGTCATCGGCATCATGGCCTTTGCCGGGATCGGTCTCAGCCCAGACGCGACGGGCGAATTCCTGTTCTCGCTCTTTGCGGTGATCGGCATCTCGCTGCTGCTGTCTTGGGTTCTGGCGATCACCGCGACACCGCTTTTAGCGCATTACTTCTTCAAGCGCGGCGCAGGCGGCGGGGCGGGGCAATATGACGGCCCGATCTTCCGCGCCTATGCTGCAACGCTAAGGCTCGCGCTTAAACTGCGCTGGCTGGTTGTGGTGGCGCTGATCGCGATCACGGTTGTCTGCTATATCGGCTTCGGCATGGTGAAGCAGCAGTTCTTTCCCGACAGCAACACGCCGCTCATCTATGTGCATTACAAACTGCCGCAAGGGGGCAGCATTCACTCCACATCCGACGACATGCGGGTGATCGAGGACTGGCTGGCGGAGCGGGACGATATCGTGTCGGTCGCGACGTTTGTGGGCGGGGGCGCGTCGCGCTTCATGCTGACCTACGCGCCGGAGGAGAGCCTTGCCACCTATGGCCATCTGATTATCCGCACCGAGGTTCTGGAACAGATCGCGCCGTTGCAGACCGATCTCGAAGCATTCGGGCGCGCGCAGTTGCCACAGGGTGAATTCCGCACCGAACGTCTGGCCTTTGGGCCCGGTGGCGGTGCGCCGATTGCCGTGCGTTTCTCCGGCTCCGATCCCGACATGCTGCGGCAACTGGCCCAAGAGGCAAGCCTGCGCCTGCGCGAGGCTTCGGACCAGCTGATTGATCTGCGCACCAATTGGCGCGAGCGGGAGCTGGTGCTGAAGCCGATCTACGCGGCTGAACGTGCCCAGACCGCCGGGGTCGCCCGCGAAGACATCGCTGCCGCCCTCGCCACCGCGACCGATGGCAGTCAGGCCGGGGTGTATCGTGAGGAGGATCGTCTGATCCCGATCATCGTGCGCCTGCCCGCTGGCCGCTCCGACAATGCGGATACCAGCACCGGGGTCACCGCCTCGCATCTGATCGATCAGCCGGTCTATTCGGACAGCGCCTCGGCCTTCATCCCGATCGAGCAGCTGATCGACGGTTTCACCTACGAGGTGCAGGACACATTGATCCAGCGGCGCGACCGTCTGTTCACGATCACCGTGATGGCCGGGGTGCAGAACGGCGTGAACGCGGCGGCGGTCTTTACCGACATCCGAAGCGATATCGAGGCGATGACCCTGCCCGAAGGCTACGCCATGGCATGGGGCGGCGAATACGAGAACTCCACCGAAGCACAGGAAAGCCTTGGCAAACAGTTGCCGCTGTCCCTGCTGAGCATGGTGCTGATTTCCGTGCTGCTATTCGGGCGCCTTCGCCAGCCGCTGATCATCTGGCTGCTGGTGCCGATGGCGGTCAATGGCGCGGCGCTGGGGCTGCTGGGCACTGGGCTGCCGTTCTCGTTCACCGCGCTTCTGGGTCTGCTCAGCCTGTCGGGGATGCTGATCAAGAACGGCATCGTGCTGGTCGAGGAGATCGACCTGACCCGTGCGGAGGGCGTGCCTTTCACCCGCGCGGTGGTGGAAGCGTCGACCTCGCGCCTGCGGCCCGTGGTATTGGCGGCGGCAACCACGATTCTGGGGATGATCCCCCTGCTGGGCGATGCGTTCTTTGCGTCGATGGCGGTGACGATCATGGGGGGCTTGGGGTTTGCCTCGATCCTGACGCTGATTGCGGCGCCGGTGTTCTACTACCTGATGTTTCCCAAGGCCCGACGCGAAGAGAAAGCCGCGCTGGCGGGCTGACACGACGCGCGGCTTGGGCGCGATCATGTCGCTACATCGAAGGCCGGACCGGATCGCCCGGCCCGGCCTTCACTTTGTTAAGATCAGCTTGTTCGCGCGGGTAATCCGCAAGGTGTAGACTTGGCCTTCCAGCCCGATTGTCGCGCGGCCCTCAGGTCCGATGAGCTGACGCACATCGTAATGCGGAACGCGCGTCGTGGTCTCCGCCGCTGAGGGCGCGGGACGGTTTTCGTCAGCCGCACTCACCGCTCACGTCCCCGCATTTCGCCGAAAACCGCGTGACGGGCGTGGCTTGGCGGCACGCCATTCAGCGGTAGCTGAGACTGGACCAGCCCCATTCTCAAATGGAAATTGCGACATCTCTTCAAATCACCGCCCCGATTAACGGCGCGCATATTTGTGATAAAATCTGGCATGAGCGAACTCCTGACTTTTTTTGTAGGATTATGCTCTGGACCCGCCTGCGGCAAGCCGTTAGTGAAAAATCATCCCTCGTGCCGCCAGCGGACCGCCAGCCAGATGCACCCCATTTTGCCTGATGACATCTCTCGTGATGTCTGGCTTTCACGTCTGGAGTGACCGATGCCGCTGTTCATGCGCCAACCCATTACCCTCGCCGCCGCGCTTGCCGTCAGTCTTGCCGCGCCACTTGGAACCCTCCACGCGCAGCAGGCCGCGCCGGTGACCATTCCAACCGCCACGGGCGAGGCGCAAATCACAGCGACACCCGAAACGGTCGCGATCTTCGACCTTGCCGCCGTTGACACAGTTCATGCACTGGGCGTCGACATCGCAGGCATTCCCAACAGCCTTTTCCTTGAGCGGCTGGATGCGGTGGCAGACGATGCAACCGTCGTCGGGACACTATTCGAGCCGGATTTCGAAGCGCTGGCCAACCTGAACCCAGACCTGATCATTGCCGGCGGACGCTCCTCCGCGCAGGTCGAAGCCCTGTCGCGTCTGGCCCCGACGCTCGACATGACCATCACACCAGAAGGCTTTTTCGACCAAGTGCGCGCCCGCACCGCCGCCTATGGTGAGATCTTTGGCAAACAGGCGGAAGCCGACGCGCTGCTGACCCAGCTTGACGACAAACTCGCCACCGCGCGCGCGGCCGTCGATGGCAAGGGCGATGCGCTGATTATCCTGACCAATGGCGGCAATATTTCCACCTATGGCCAAGGCACCCGGTTCGGCTGGCTGCACACGGCACTCGATCTGCCCCAAGCGGTCGAGACCCTCGATGCAACGCAGACCCATGGTGAATCGGTCAGCTTCGAATTCATTGCCGAAGCCGATCCCGATTGGTTGCTTGTGATCGACCGTGGCGCCGCCATCGGCCAAGCAGGCGAGGCGGCGCGTGCCACGCTCGACAACCAGTTGATCGCCGGCACCAGCGCCGCAAAGAACGACCGCATCGTCTATCTCGATCCGGCTGAGCTCTATGTTGCGGGCGGCGGTGTCGCGGCGGCAATGCACACGCTCGACCAGATCACCGACGCGTTCGGCTCCTGATCCACCATGGCGGGCCGGCTCCACTGGGGACCGGCCCGCAAACCTCGTGTTGAACTGACGCCAGCCACCATGACCCGCCCCTTCATCATCGCAGTGATAGTTCTGACCTGCCTCAGCGTGCTCAGCCTGTTGATCGGCGCGTCGCGACTGGACGGCAATGCCCTGCATCTGCTGACAATCAGCCGCGCGCCGCGCACGTTGGCCGCGCTGCTCTGCGGGGCTGCGATGGCCGTGGCGGGGGTCATCATGCAGCAATTGGTTCGCAACCGATTTGTCGAACCATCGACCACCGGCACCACCGAAGGCGCCATGCTGGGCCTGCTGATCATCACATTGATCGCGCCGGGCGCACCAGTCATCGTCAAGATGAGCGCCGCCGCGCTGGCAGCCCTTGGCGGGGTCGCCGGATTTCTTGCGCTGATCCACCGTCTGTCCCCGCGCGACCCGTTCATGGTGCCCCTGATCGGCCTGATTTGGAGCGGCATCCTTGGCGCGGGCGCGACATGGTTCGCGTGGCACGCCGATCTGGTGCAATATCTGGGCAACTGGATGACCGGCGATTTTTCGGGCGTTCTGGCGGGCCGCTATGAGTTGCTGTGGTTGGCCGGTGGTATCGCCGCGCTGGCCTATATAAGTGCCGATGCGCTGACAGTGACCGGGCTGGGCGCTGCGCGTGCTCGTGCATTGGGGCTGGATCACCGCCGCGCGATGCAGCTTGGGCTGGGAGCCGTGGCACTGGTCACGGCGCTGGTCGTGGTGACTGTGGGGGCAGTGCCCTTTGTCGGTTTGGTCGTGCCGAACCTCGTGTCGCGGCTGATGGGGGATAACCTGCGTCGCACCCTGCCCGTGGTCGCCTTGGGCGGGGCCGCGCTGGTTCTGGGGGCGGATATTGTCGGAAGGCTGATCCGCTGGCCCTATGAGATCCCGGTCGGCACGGTGGTCGGCGTTGCCGGGGCGGCAATATTTCTGTGGATCTTGAACACGCGCGGCGGGCACAGCCATGCAGGCTGATATTCTCGCCTCCCCCCTACGCATGACCATGACGCCGACGCGCGCGACTTGGCTGATTGCAACGGTGCTGGCACTGGCCTGCACCGCATTCATGACCGTGGGGCTCAGCGGTCGGATCGGATTTATTCTTGAGCTGCGCGCGGTAAAGCTGGCGGCGCTTCTGGTGGTTGGCGGCGGCATCGGTGCCGCGACCGTGCTGTTTCAGACCGTCGCTGCCAATCGCATTCTTACACCCGGCATTCTGGGGTTCGACGCGCTGTTTTTGTTCATCCAGACCACCTTGGTGATGAGCCTTGGCGGTCTAGGCTTTGCCACCCTCAACACCGGCCCGAAGTTCCTGATCGAGACCGGCGTGATGATGGTCGCCGCCTCAGCCCTTTTTGGACTGCTGTTCCGCACCCGCAGGGCCGATCTGTCGCGGATGCTGCTGACCGGGGTCATCATCGGCGTGCTGCTCCGCTCGCTGGCTGGCCTGATGCAAAGGCTGATGGACCCGTCAGAATTCGCGGTGGTGCAAAGCGCGATGTTTGCCAGCTTCAACGGTGTGGAGCGCACCAATCTGGCAATTGCGGCGGTGCTGTTCGCGGTGATCTTGCCCTTGGCACAGGCGATGGCCGGGCGGCTCGATGTCATGGCGCTTGGACGGCGCAATGCGCTGGGGCTCGGACTGGATCACGACCGCGCGGTGCTGGGCGTGCTGGCCTTGGTTGCCGCGTTGACCGCCTGCGCCACCGCGTTGGTCGGGCCGATCTCGTTTCTGGGGCTGCTGGCCGCGAGCCTTGCCCATCACCTGACCGGCACCCATCGCCACGCCGTGCTGATCCCGGCCTCGGCACTGCTGGGAGCGGCCATTCTCGTGATCGGTCAGACGGTGTTTGAACGCGTTCTGGGGCAGCAATCCTCGCTGGCCGTCATCATCGAATTCGGCGGCGGGCTGCTGTTCCTGACGCTGGTGCTGAAAGGGATGCTGAAATGATCGAAATTACCGGGCTGAATCATGTCATCGGCGATGCGCCGGTGCTCCACGATATCAACCTCAGCGTTCCGGGCGGCGGCATCACCGCATTGATCGGACCGAACGGCGCGGGCAAATCCACCCTGCTTCACCTTATTGCCGGGCTGGAGCAGCGCCGGCACGGTCGGATGCGGATCGACGGTGCCCCGGCGGAGACCCTGTCACGGCGTGATTTTGCCTGCAAACTGGCGATCTTGACCCAAGATACAGGCGTGGCGAGCCGTTTGACCGTGGCGGATCTGGTGGCCTTCGGACGGTGGCCCCATTGCCGGGGACGGATGCAGGGCGAAGATCACACCGCCGTCGCGCGTGCGCTTGAAATGTTCGACCTCACCGAATTAAGCCACCGCTATATCGATGAATTGTCGGGCGGCCAACGCCAGCGCGCCCATGTGGCAATGGCCTACGCGCAGGAAACGGACTGGCTTTTACTGGATGAGCCGCTCAATAACCTAGACCCCCGCCATGCTCAGGCCTTGATGGCGCGCCTGCATCGCATGTCCCGGCCTGGCCCCGATCAACGCTCGGTCGTGATCGTGATCCACGAGGTGAACTATGCCGCCGCTTGGGCCGATCATGTCATTGCGATGAAACATGGCAGGGTCCAGACCGAAGGCCCCGCCGAGACGGTGCTGACAAGTGCCGCGCTGAGCGCGCTTTACGAGACCCCGATCCGCGTCACCGAACTGGACGGCAGGCCCGTGGTTCTGCACCACCGCGCCGATCCGGGGATGACCCAGTGGGACGGGTCCCCTTTGCGGCGGGTGATCTGAGCCGCTGATTCAGACGGGCTTCAGCACCGCCACCGCAAAATAATCACGCGCGTCGGTCAGCAGCTCTGCGA
Organism: Marinobacter sp.; assembly: GCA_040119125.1. Lineage (GTDB taxonomy): Bacteria > Pseudomonadota > Alphaproteobacteria > Rhodobacterales > Rhodobacteraceae > Pacificitalea. Next base: position 106,865 of record JBEDTR010000001.1, on the reverse strand, counting down.
CCTGCCAACCTGCCGCTTGCGCCATGTCGCTCAGGCTTTCGGCGGTGTATTTACGGCTGTTTTCGGTATGGATCGTTTCGCCGGGCGCGAAACTGACCTGACGCCCGGCGACGCGAACCTGCTGTTCGGTGCGGCTGACCAAATGCATCTCCACCCGCGCTTCTGCCTCATTCCACCGGGCTTCATGCGCGAAAGTGTCCGGGTCGAAATCGGCCCCGGCTTCGCGGTTGGCCCGATGCAGCAGGTTGCGGTTGAACGCCGCCGTGACGCCCTGCGCATCGTCATAAGCCGCGCGTAGAACATCCGGCGCCTTCACCAGATCCGCGCCAAGGACAAACCCCGCGACCTCGGGCCACCGGCGCGCCTGCGCCAGAAGCGCCACCGCCGCGTCACGGTCGAGGTTGCCAATGGTCGAACCGGGGAAGAACCCTATCTTCGGCTGCCCCTCCAATGCATCGGGAAGCGACAGTTCGGCCATGAAATCGCCGGTCACCGGATGGATTGTCAGCGCGGGATAGTCACGGCGCAGCCCACGCGCCGTCTGGGCCAGAAACTCCGCCGAAATATCAATCGGCACATAGGCCGCCAGCCGGTCTAGCCCGTCAAGCAGCACCCGCGTCTTGACGCTTGCGCCGCTGCCCAATTCGATCAGGGCCGCACCGTCGGGGACATGCATGGCGATATCGGCCAGCCGGTCGCGCAGGATGCCTATTTCGGTCCGGGTCGGATAATATTCCGGCAATTCGGTAATACGCTCAAACAGGGCGGAACCTTCGGCATCGTAGAACCATTTGGCCTCTGCGGTTTTCGGCGTGGCCGTAAGACCGTCAAGCAAGGAGCGCGTAAATGCGTTCATGGGGGTCACATGCTGGTTCATCAATTGCCATCCCGCGCAAGTCGCAGCCCCAGCATCTGCCAGCGCTGATGCGGGTAGAAAAAGGTCCGGTAGCTGGGCCGCATCTGTGCACGCGGCGTCGCGCAGGAGCCGCCGCGCAGCACGAACTGATTGACCATAAATTTGCCGTTATATTCGCCGATTGCCCCTTCCGGCGGGCGGAAGCCGGGATAGGGGGTAAATGGGCTCTGCGTCCATTCCCAGACATCGCCATACATACCGCCGCCTGCGCGTGGGATCATGGCACCGAGCGCCCCTTCCCCGTCGCACGCATCGAGAAAATTGCCCTCAATCGGCATGTCACCGGCAGCTGTTTCCCACTCGGCCTCGGTCGGCAGGCGCGCGTCGGACCAGCGGGCAAAAGCATCCGCCTCATAGTAGCTGACATGCACAACCGGGGCTGCGGGATCGACCGGCATCGGACCGCGCAGCGTATAGCTCCACCATGTTCCGTCCTGCTGCCACCAGTAGAGCGGCGCATCCCAGCCTTCGCGCTGCGCGCACGCCCAACCATCCATCAGCCATAACGTCTGATCGGCATAGCCGCCGGCCTCCATAAACGCGATCCAGTCCCCATTGCTTACCGGGCGGTCGGCGATCTGATAGGGCGCGAGGTAGGTCTTATGGCGCGGCATCTCGCAATCATAGGCAAACCCCGCCTGCGGCGCGGCACCGTCAAACCCCATCTCAACGAGTCCACCGGCATGCGCGGTATAGGTGACGGGGCGGTTTTCCCCCTGCGGCGCGCCGCCATCCTGCGCGTGATAAACCGGCATCAGCGGATTATAGGACAACCCGTTGAGCAGATCAGTGACCAGCAATTCCTGATGCTGCATCTCATGGTGACAGCCAAGTTCGACCAGATCCGCGATCTCGCCAGCGTCGTTGCGGCCCGCGCGCAGCAGCGCCGCGAGCGCCTGCTCGACATGGGACCGATAGGCCATCACATCATCCACATCGGGGCGCGAAATCAGACCGCGCTTGTCCCGCGCATGGCGCGGTCCCGCCTGCACGTAGTAAGAATTGAAGAGAAACGCGAAACGGTCATCGGGGGAGCGATAGTCTGTATCGCGCGGCTTCAGGATGAACTCCTCGAAAAACCACGTCGTATGCGCCAAATGCCATTTCGCCGGACTGGCATCCTGCATCGGCTGCAACATCATGTCCTCGGACGACAGCGGCGCGACCAACGCGCGACTGCGCGCGCGCGTGGCGTCGAAAAGAGCAGTGATGGAGGCGATGCGGTCGGTCTCGGCAGGACTGCGGGAACCGGTATCAGGGAGCGGGGCAGCATGCGTCATAGGCGTTCCTCGGGCGTGGCGTCGTCAACGAAACGGGCGGATTTTATCCGCCGGAATAACAATAGGCTGACGGGCCTGAAAGTCTCGCGAGATGGCGGAAAAATGGGCACAGACAGCGCATTCCCCCAGGTAGTAAAAGCCGCGCGGCCCTGCCGTGCGCCCGCCATGACAGGCGTCCAGAGGCCTGATCGCGCGGACGCGGCGGAGGTTTTCGACCTCAAGTTCAGCCCTCTGAATTCCTGAGGTTTACAATCCCGACTAATTCTGTTGGATTCCACGCCATCAATCGGGACGCCCTGTCCCGAACCGGGCCTGACCCAACAGCGCCCGCGCGTTCCAGACCGAAGGACAGTCCCATGATGCACCCCATTCGCGCCCGCGCCGCCCTGTCGCTGCCCGTGCTGGCTCTCGCCGCCACGCCGCTTGCGGCTCAGGACGCCCCCGCCTACGCCGCCGTCGTCGACACCTATGCTGACATCGCCGAGGCGAGCTTTAACGACGCGCTGACCACCGCGCGCGATCTGGATGCGGCCATCGATGCCTTCCTTGCTGACCCGAGCGAAGCCGGGCTTGACGCCGCCCGTGCCGCGTGGCGCAGCGCCCGCACCCCCTACATGCAGACGGAAACCTACCGCTTCGGCAATGCAATCGTTGACGACTGGGAAGGCAAGGTGAACGCATGGCCGCTGGACGAAGGGCTGATCGACTATGTCGATGCGGGCTATTTCGGCTCCGGCGAAAATGCGCAGGCGAACCTGAACGTCATTGCCACTCCCAGCTTTGAGTTGAATGGCGAGACGGTGGATGCGCAGGTGATCGACGCCACGCTGTTGACCGAGACGCTGCATGAGATGGGCGAGAACGAAGCCAATGTCGCCACCGGCTACCATGCCATCGAATTTCTGCTCTGGGGGCAGGATCTGACTAGCGACGGCCCCGGTGCCGGCACGCGTCCGCACACCGATTACCTTCAGGGCGACGGCTGCACCAACGACAATTGCGACCGCCGCGCCGCCTATCTCGCGACGGCGTCCGACCTGCTGGTCGATGATCTGGAGTGGATGGCCGCGCAATGGACCGATGGCGGTGCCGGGCGCACAGCAGTGACCCAAGATCCCGCTGCGGGCATTTCGGCCATGCTGACCGGCATGGGCAGCCTGTCCTTCGGCGAATTGGGGGGTCAGCGCATCAAGCTCGGCTTGATGCTGCGCGACCCCGAAGAAGAACATGACTGCTTCTCCGACAATACGCCGCACAGCCATTATGACGACGTGCTCGGTGTGCAGAATGTCTGGCTGGGCCGGTATGAGACGGTCAATGGCGAGGTCGTCGAAGGCGCCGCGCTGAAAGATCTGGTTGCCGCCGCCGATCCCGCGCTTGCGCAGGCGTTTACCGCTGAAGTGCAGGCCAGCCTTGACGATCTGCAGGCCATCAAGGACGCCGCCGATGCAGGCCGCCCCTATGACCTGCTGCTGACCTCGGGCGAGGAAGCCGACACCGCGCTGATCCAGACCGCCATCGACGCGCTGGTGGCGCAATCCCGCTCGATCGAGCGGATGTCGGGCGCGCTGGAATTGAGCGGCGTCGTGGTCGAAGGCGACGACACGCTGGGCGATATCTTCCAGTAAGACGCCCGCATTGGCCCACGCCCCCGGCCTATGGGCGGGCGTGGGCCATCTACCGACTGTCGTAGGCGCAAGCCCGCCCGCGCAGACCGACGCTAAGCGCGGCGACACGTCACTTTCACGGCGTGACACGACGCGTTAGGGACGACACACACCGCCGCGGACACCGCGCGGTGTCATGAAACAATAACGGCACGTTGCAATGCGTGAGTTCGAGGCAGGATGCGACGCAGCATATTGACCCTCGCCGGGCTGACCCTGTTGGGTCTGTTTGGCATCGCCCCTCCGGCTTTGGCGGAGGGGGACGCTGCGCCTAGCGCGCGCCACCCCGCCGAACTGCCCGACCTACAAGGCGCCTACCTGCCGCGCGAAAAATCCGAACGCGCGCGCATCGCCGCCGTCACCGCCCCGACCCGCGACTTTTCGGGGCCCGAACGGTTTGAGGAAAACCCCGCCGGCGCCGCTACAGTACGGGTGCGCCCCACTGCGGATGCGTTTTCAGATCCATCGGGCAATATTGGGCTCGAAGGCCGGATGCGCTTCAACCTTGGCAATGGGCTTTTCACCCGCGCGTGGGTGTCGGCCCCCAGTTCGACCATCGCAAGCGATGGCCTCGGTCCGCTTTATAATGCCCGCGGCTGCCAACAATGCCACCTGAAGGACGGGCGCGGCCATCCCCCCGTCGATGAAAGCGATCCGCCCGTCGCCCTCTTCCTGCGCCTTTCGGTGCCCTATGATGGCACTGGCGATCCGGCGGCCACCGCTGCCGCATCGGAAATCGAGGACTGGCTCGCGACCCGGCCCGAGCCGGTCTATGGCGGCCAATTGCAGAATTTCGCGCTCGCCGGACACATTGCCGAAGGGCAAATGACCATCGACTACGCCGATAACCCCGTGGCGTTATCGGGTGGCGAAACTGTGACCCTGCGTGCGCCCAGCTATGCCATCGCCGATCCGGGCTATGGCCCGCTTCATGACGACCTGATGGTGTCGCCCCGGATCGCGCCGCAGATGATCGGGCTAGGCCTGCTGGAATCGATCCCCGCCACCGAGATCCTCGCCCGGGCCGATCCAGATGACCGGGACGGCGACGGTATTTCCGGGCGCGCCAGCATCGTCATGTCGGACGAATTCCACACGCCGATGCTGGGCCGGTTCGGTCATAAGGCGGGTAAGGCCACGGTGCGCGAGCAATCTGCCTCCGCCTTCGCCGGGGATATGGGCCTGTCGACGCCGCTATTTCCCGCAGGCGCCGGTGAATGCAGCCCAGCACAGGAGGCCTGCCGCGCCGCGCCTGACGGCGGCGACCGTGACACCGGGCTGGAGGTCAGCGGCGATGCACTTGATCTTGTGAGCTTCTACGCCAGCAATCTGGGCGTGCCGGGACGACGCGCACCGGGCGATCCCGAGGTGCTGCGCGGCAAGCAAGTGTTCTATGAAACCGGCTGCATTGCCTGCCACACTCCCAAACATGTGACCGCCCGCGCCACGCCGGACGCGGAAGATCAGGCGCAGAGCTTTCAGCTGATCTGGCCCTATACGGACCTTCTTTTGCACGACATGGGCGAGGGGCTGGCCGACCACCGGCCCGAAGGCCGCGCAACGGGGCGCGAATGGCGCACGCCGCCGCTTTGGGGGATTGGTCTGACCGCTCAAGTCACTGGACGGGAAAGTTACCTTCATGACGGTCGCGCCCGCTCGCTGCTGGAGGCGGTTCTGTGGCATGGTGGCGAAGCGAAAGCCGCCCGCGACCGGGTGGTCGAGATGGAGCCGGGCGATCGCGCCGCCTTGCTCCGCTTTCTGGAGGATATCTGATGCGCCTGTTTTGCCGCCTTGCCTGCTCCGCCCTCACCGGCGCGGTGTTGCTTGGACCCAGCTTCGGCACCCCTGTCCTTGCCCAGACCGCAAGCACGGATCTGGGGCAGAGCCGCCCGCCCGTGGCGTCCATCGCTCCGACGCAAGGCAGCGACACCCCCGATGCGCGGTCTGGCACGGCAGCAGCAGGCGACCCGGTTGTCGATCACGTCATCGACGCGGTGATCATGCCCAATCTGGATGCCTTTGCCGCAAGCACCGCCGCGCTGGCACAGACTGCACAGACCGAATGCCTCGCCCGTTCTGAGCCTTTGCGTGCGGCATGGGCCCAAGCCTTCGATGATTGGCTGATGATCGAAGATTACCGGCTTGGCCCGCTCGAAGATGAAGGGCGTCGCTATGCCATTGCCTACTGGCCCGATGCACAGGGTCACCGCCCTCGGGCGCTGGCCCGTCTGATTGCCACCGCACCCGCGAAGATCACCGCCCGGTCCATGACCACCGCGCCGGTATCCGTGCGCGGGCTCTATGCGATCGAGGCACTGCTGTTCGATCCTCGTTTCTCCAACTACACCGAGAATTCCGGGGCCTGTGCCGCGATCCGCGCCATCAGTGCAGATCTGGCGGATTTGGCCGATATTGTGCGCGACGGCTGGGCGGGGAAGTTCGGCAACACGATGCGCACCCCCGGCACGGCTGGCAATTCCCGGTTTCTGGATGCAAGCGAACCTCGACAGGCGCTCTATACCGCCCTGCTTTCCTCACTTGGGTTCGATATCGACGAGCGGCTCGGCGGCCCGTTAGGCACGTTTGACACCCCCCGCCCGAAACAGGCCGAAAGCCGGCTGTCCGAACGCAGTCTCGACAACCTGCTCGGCGCGCTTGATGGACATGAAGCGCTGGCGCTCGGTCTGTCCCCGGATGCCCCGACGCGCGAGACATTGAGCACCGCCTTCGCCAATGCCCGCGCCGAAATCGCCGCTCTCGACGATCCGATCCTTGCCGGTGTCGCGGACCCTATGGGTCGTTTTCGGGTCGAAGCCCTGCAAAGCAGCCTGTTGCAACTCCGCCGCGAAATCGAAGCAACGCTTGGCCCCGCGCTAGGCGTGTCGATGGGGCTCAACTCGATGGATGGCGATTAAGGAGGTTCCCATGCGCGCAACACGACGTGGGTTTCTGGCCGGGCTTCTGGCCACCGGATCCGCTCCGGCCTTGGGCTGGGCGGCTGCGGGCAGTCCCGGCTACCTTGCTGCCGCGCAGGAACCGGACGGCAGCTACGCCCTCTATGGGCTGACCGAGGCAGGTGAGCGGGTGTTTCACATCCCCCTACCCGCGCGCGGCCATGCGGGCGCAGGGCATCCCCATCGCGCCGAAGCCGTGGCCTTTGCCCGCCGTCCGGGCCGCTTTGCCATTGTGCTCGATTGTGTAGGCGGCCGCGTCCTGCACAGCCTGACCCCACCCGAGGGCCGCGTGTTCAACGGGCATGGCGTCTATGTGGATGACGGCGCGACCCTGTTGACCGCCGAACAGCGGGTTGAGGATAGCGCTGGTCGCATCGGCGTGTGGAACGTCGCCGCCGGCTATGCTCGTCGCGGAGAAATCGACAGTCATGGCATCGGCCCCCATGACATCAAGCATCTGCCCGATGGCACGTTAGCCATCGCGAATGGCGGCATCGCCACGGATGTCGAGGACCGCGAGAAGCTGAACATCGACACGATGCGTCCCAATCTGAGCTACGTTGACGCCACAGGCGCGCTGCTGGATCAGGTCGAGCTACCGCGCGATCTGATCCAAAATTCGATCCGCCATCTGGCGCTTGGCCCAGACGGGCTTGTGGGCTTTGCGATGCAATGGGAAGGGCCGAAAAGCGAGGTTCCGCCCCTGCTGGGCCTGCACCGCCGTGGAAGCGCACCCATGCTGGCCGAAGCCGGTCCTGAGCAAGTCATGATGCAGAATTACGCCGGGTCTATCGCGATCACGGATGGCCCGGCGGGGGCCGAGGTGGCGATCACCTCACCGCGCGGCGGGCTGCTGCACCGCTACAGCACCGAAGGCGACTTCCTCGGTGCCGTGCATCGTGCGGATATCTGTGGATTGGCCGAAGCGGGTGATGGATTTCTGGCCTCAGACGGGCTCGGTGGGCTTATTGCCCTCCGCGGCGGGCAGCCCCGCGCCTTGGCCAAGACTGCTCAGGCATGGGACAACCATCTGGTGCGGCTTACGCCCAGATAGGCATCCGGTCCGGGCGGACAGCCCGGACCGGCATTACGCTTAATCCAGATAGGGCAGGATCTTATCCAGGGTAGCGGGGTAATCCCGCACCCGAACCCCGGTCGCGTGCCAGATGGCGTTGGTTATCGCCGCTGCCGCGCCGCAAATGCCCAGCTCGCCAATGCCTTTGGCCTGCATCGGGTTCGCCCATGGGTCGCGCTCAGGCACGAAATGGACCTCCAGTTGCGGAACATCGGCATTTACCGCCAGATGATATTCAGCCAGATCGTTATTGGCGATATGACCGTCGCGAGGATCGAACAACATCTCCTCGGTCAGTGCCATGCCGATCCCAAAGGTCATGCCGCCCAGACATTGCGAACGCGCGGTTTTCTCGTTCAGCACCCGCCCGCAGGCAAAACTGCCAAGCATCCGCCGCACGCGGGTTTCGCCGGAATGACGATTGACCGCGACTTCGGCAAAATGACTGCCATAGGTGGCCTGCCGAACCGTTTCTCCAGCATCGCCGCCCTCGACATGGCCGATCACCTCCAAGGGTCCGTCCAGCAGGTCCGACAGCGGCGTTGTGCGGTTGCCGTGGATCGCCATGCCGTCCTTCAGGGTCAGATCGGTTTCTGCGACCCCCAGCTTCTCGGCGATCTGCTCGCGCAGCTTCATCCCTGCGAGATAGACCGAGGTGCCAGCGGAACTTGCGCCCCACGAGCCGCCCGACCCCGCACCCGGCGGCAGATCGGTGTCGCCCAGCCGGGTCGTCACCTGCGACAATGGCAGACCCAGCAATTCCGCCGCAATTTGCGTCAGGATCGAGTATGTGCCCGTGCCGATATCGGTCATATCGGTCTCGACCTCAGCGGTCAGATCCGGATGCAGGCACAGGCGCGCCTTGCTTTCCATGACCGTATTGACCCGCACAGCGGCAGCCATGCCGGTGCCGATATACCAATCGCCTTCCAGCCGGGCACGCGGGGTCGGGTCGCGCCCCTCCCAGCCGAACCGCGCCGCGCCGTCGTGCAAAGCGTCGGCCAGCATGTGGGACGAAAACGGCTTGCCGGATTCCGGGTCGCGGTCGGGGATGTTGCGCAGTCGTAGCTCGACCGGATCAATGCCCGTGGCCTCGGCCAACTCGTCCATGGCGTTTTCAAACACGGTCACGCCAATTGCTTCGCCCGGTGCCCGGACTGAGCCGGTGGGCACCCGATGCACGGTTGCCACGCGGTGTACGATCTCGCGATGCGCCCCCGGGTAGGTGAAATGCGTGGCCTGCGCGACCGGCTCACTGAACACTTCGCCGACGTTGTTATAGACCGTAAAATCGTGACCGAGGCCCAGCAGGCGGCCATCTTCATCCGCCGCCAATCGCACCCGTTGGCGCGACGCAGACCGGTGCAGCACGGTTTCGTAAACCTGCTGGCGGGTCATCACGACGCGCACGGGGCGGCCAAGTTTCTCAGCTGCGATTGCCGCGGCAACAGCCTCCGGCCCGATCCCGAGTTTCGAGCCGAAACCGCCGCCGACATAGGGCGAGAGCACGCGCACGTTTTCCGGATCGACGCCCAGCGCATCCGCAACCTCATTGCGGTTATATTTCAACATCTGGTTGGAGCTGCGCAGCGTCAGCTTGCCCTCGTGCCACTCCGCCGCCGCTGCATGCGGCTCCATCGCCGACGAATTGTGACCGGGCGTGGTCCACGTCTGATCAACACTGAACGCAGCCGCGGACATTGCCTGATCCAGATCCCCCTGAGCCACCTGCTTGCCTTCCGGCAGATCGATCTCGTCGGATTGCTCGGGGCTGACAGCGGCACCGTCGTCCACCTCATACTGGATCTGCAACGCATGCGCCGCGTGACGGGCCTGTTCGAATGTCTCCGCGACGACAAGAGCGATTGGCTGACCGAAATAGCTTACGGTATCAGGCGCCTGCACCGGGGATTCGTTGGCCATGCCCTGTGCGGGATTGCGCACCAAGCGGCTGTCGGTAATGACATCCACCACGCCGGGCAACGCGCGCGCAGCCTCCGCATCCACGCGAACCACCTTGCCGCGCGTGATCGTGGCACGGGCCAACACGCCGGTCGCCATTCCGTCCAACTGCCATTCGGCAGCGTAGGTGGCCGTGCCCGTGACCTTCAGCGGGCCTTCGGGGCGGTCCGCAGGGGTATGGATCACCCCCTGCGCCATACCGTCGAGCCGGTTGCTTTCATCAGGGCCGTCGATTTTGAGATGCGCGGTCATTGGCTGTCTCCTAGTCCGGTCGCTTCGGCCAGCACGGCACGCAGCGTGCGGCGGGTCAGCAATATCTTGAAATCGTTACCGCCCTGCCCCTGCGCATCAGCCAGCAGCATATCGGCAGCACGGTCGAACAGAGCACGGCTCGGTTCTTCATTTGTCAGCAGGTCTTCAACCTCGGCGTTGCGCCAAGGCTGCGGCGCGATGCCGCCAAAGGCCAATTGGACACGCTGCATCCGGCCCGCGTCCATCTCGATCACCGCTGCGACGGATACGAGCGCAAATGCGTAGGACGCCCTGTCCCGCACCTTGCGATAGACATGGGTGCCCCCCGGTGGCGGCGGCAGGATCACGGCGGTGATCAATTCGCCCGGCTCCAGCATCGTTTCAATATGCGGCGTATCGCCGGGCAGTTTGTAAAAATCCGATAGCGGCACGATGCGCCCCTCGCCCGAGGCACGCTCGGTCTCTACCTGCGCCCCCAGAACCTGCATGGCGACCGCCATATCGGAGGGATGCGTGGCGATGCATGCCTCGCTCGCGCCAAGGATCGCATGCAACCGCGTCGCCCCGCCAATCGCGCTGCACCCCGAGCCGGGCTCGCGTTTGTTACAGGGCATGTCCGTATCATAGAAATAATAACAGCGGGTGCGCTGCAGCAGGTTGCCGCCCGTCGTGGCCTTGTTTCGCAGCTGGCCCGACGCTCCGGCCAGTAGCGCTCGCGACAGCACCGCATAGTCCCGGCGCACAGTCTCATCAGCGGCAAGATCGCTATTGGTGACCAATGCGCCAATGCGCAGGCCACCTTCGTCGGTGGCGGTAATGGCGTTCAGGTCCAGCCGGGTGATATCTACCAGCTTATCCGGCGTCATGACCTCCAGCTTCATCAAATCTAGCAGGTTGGTCCCGCCGGCGATGAAACGCGCCTCACCGTCGGAGAGGCTCGCTTGGGATGTTGCGTCGGAAACGGAGTCCGCGCGGGCATAATCGAACTCTCTCATGACCGACCTCCCTCAGCGTCTGCCACGTCGCGGATCGCGTCGACGATATTGGGATAGCAGGAACACCGGCAAAGATTGCCGCTCATCCGTTCCGCGACCTCTTCGACCGTCAATTTCGCCGGGCCGTTCAGATCATCCGACACATGGCTGGGCCAGTTTTGACGGATCTCGTCCAGCATGGCGGTGGCCGAACAGATCTGCCCCGGCGTGCAATAGCCACACTGATATCCGTCGTGTTTCACAAAGGCCTTTTGCAGCGCAGACATGTCGTCCGGGGTGCCCAGACCTTCGATCGTGGTGATCTCGTCGCCGTCATGCATACAGGCCAGCGACAGACAGGAATTGATCCGCCGTCCGTTGACCAGCACGGTGCAGGCACCGCATTGGCCGTGATCGCAGCCTTTCTTGGTGCCGGTCAGATCAAGGTGGTGGCGAAGCGCGTCGAGGAGCGTGACGCGCGTGTCGGCGTCAAGCTCCCTCGCCTCGCCATTAACTGTAAGGGTGGTCTTCATGAGCGGGCCTCCGGGGATCGGTGCTGGCGGATTGCTGCGCGGGCGCGATGCCTCACGCATTCCTGCTCACAACCATTGCATCCCACGCGCGGTTCCGCCCCTTGCCGCCACGACCGACGTCCAAGCATGATTCCAACGGCACTGCGCGGCGTCTCGCCGCCCCATGGTCACCTACCGCCTGTTTTGCTTAATTACCTGCCACCGGACGAACCTGCCCGTTACCGACTTGATCGCCGCGCACAGCTGAACCTTATCGTTTCACCGTCTTTCCCACGCTATCAGATTGTCACCGGGTGCTCGGACTTGCGTGGGTTTGGAGGCGCGCGCTGGGGGGGTGCGCGGTCCTGCCACCAGTCAAGCAAGGCGGCGCGGCTGCGCGCCCATAACGGAGCGAGTTCGTTCAACCGATGCGCACTATGCGTGCCGGGTGCCGCCTCGATCCGCGCCAAAGCTGCGCGCAGTTCCTGCAAACCGAAATTGGCGCATGACCCGGCAAGCGCATGTGCGGCGTGGCGCAAACGCTGAGGGTCGTCGCAGGGCACGGCGGTCAGATCATTGATCGCCTCCTCCATTTCCGGCAGAAAACTATCAAAGAGTTGCTGCATCACCTTATAGCCCAGCGCATCGACTTGATCTGACAGCTGTTCGACGTCGAGCAGAGCCGCGCCCTCATGTGATGCGCTCACCGGCCCCGGCACATTCTCGCGGGTTCGATCCATTTCAGAGGAAAACCTGCGCAGCAAACGCCGCAACTCGGCGCGGTTTATCGGCTTTGACAGGTTTTCCATCATCCCCGCTGCCCGTAATCTGTCGCCTGCCTCGGACAGTCCATGGGCGGTTACCGCGACGATCGGCGTGGCGGCGGAAGCCCCCCGCCCGGCCCGTATGGCCCGCGCGGCCTGCTCCCCATCCATAACCGGCATCGAAATATCCATCATGATAAGGTCGAACTGTTCCGCCGCCGCCATATCAACGCCGGCCTGTCCGTTCCTGGCCTCGGTCACCTCATGGCCCTCGGCCTCGATCATCTCGCGCGCAACGAAGCGGTTCACTTTGTTATCCTCGACCAAGAGCACTGACAGCCGGTGGCCGGAGGGCGGCTCCAGCGCGGCGGCTTCTTCGCGGATACGGGCATGGGCCTCGGCTTGGCCATGCACCGCGATCTGCGCCTCGGTCGGATGGGTGAGCGGCAGTCGGAACCAGAAGACGCTGCCTTCGCCCGGCTCGCTCTGCGCGCCCATCTCGCCGCCGAGCAGCTGTGCCAGACGGCGCGATATTCCCAGCCCCAAGCCTGTCCCGTCAGCCTTGCGATCCGCGGAGGATTCAAGCGTCTCAAAATCTTGGAAAATTTGCTCCAGATGCTCCGACGCGATGCCTATGCCGGTGTCATAGATCCGAAATTCCACCTGCGGCACGGTCAAGTCAGGCGGATTTCCGAGAAGCTCACATTCGATATCGACGCTGCCACCCTTCGTGAATTTGAGCGCGTTTCCAACGAGATTCAGCAGCACTTGCTGCAGGCGTCTTTCGTCGCCCAGCGCGGCCCCCATCGGTTCCCCGATCCATCCCCAGCCCAGCGCCGTATCATTCCCGGCTGCAAGGCCTTCCATGGTTTCGACTACTCCCGCGACCAATGCGCCGACATCGAACAGCCGCCGTTCGGGGCGGATCTTGCCCGCCTCGAACTTCGACAGGTCCAGCACATCATTGACGAGGCCCAGCAACAGTTCCCCCGACGAGGCCATCGTGTCGAGATAGGCCGTTTGTCGGCGGTCCAACGCCGTGTCCCGCAGCAAGGTTATCGTGCCAAGCAACCCGTTGAGCGGCGTGCGCATCTCGTGGCTCATGACGGCAAGAAACTTGGCCTTGGCCTGTTCCCCGGCGAGGGCGCGGTCGCGGGCTTCCGTCAGGGCCGCCTCGGTCGTGCGGCGCCGCGAAATGTCACGAAAGAAGGCCACATGCACCAATTGGCGCCCCGACTGGGCGCTGTCGACCGAAACATCGACGGGTAGGATCCCGCCTGCGGCCTGCACCATGACCTCGAACCGGCGTTGACTGGCCGCCGGGCGCTGCCCGGTCTCTAGAAATGCCAATCGGTCGCGGCGCAACGCGGCATGTTCATCCGGCGGGAAAAGCAGGTCGATGGCCCGCGCGCCCAGCGCTTCTTCCTGCGAGAAGCCGAACATGGCTTCGCCCGCGGCGTTGATTTCCAAGATACGCCCCGCGGCATCGCAGACAAGGATCGCGTCATGCGAGGTCTCAACGATTGTGCGCAGGCGCGCGCCGGTCCGGCGCAAGGTCTCGGCCCGCTCTTCGGCAAGACGGATCAGCCGTAGAAGCGACAGCGACAGCACCGCGAGCCCGGCAAAAATCAGCCCCAGCACGGTCGCCATTCGCACCAGCATATTGGCCGCCCCCGCACGACGGGTTTCGGCAATGTCGGCGAAGGTCGACAGGCCGCCAAGGGAGATTTGCCGCACGCGTGCGTCCTGAGCGGCGGCCTGAGCGCGCAATTGCGGCAGTGCCCCCAACAGGGCCGCGTCAGGCCCGTCGATCAGCGGCACCACCCCATCAAGAAAACCACTGACACTTTCGCAGGCGGCGTTGAATTTAGCATTGTCGTGCAAGCTGGCATAGGCATCTCCCTCCCGCAGCGAGGTGACGCGGGTGTAGAATACATCGAAGCGCTTGCGCAGGGCATCAAGCATGCGCGGGTCGCGCCCTGCCTGTTCCAGCCCCAATCGAAACTGCAGGAATTCTGCATCGACCTGACTTAACGTCCAGCGCGGATTATCGGCATCTGCATTGGCAAAATTGCCTATTTCGCGCAGCATGAGCCAGCCCAGCGCCGCGACCAGTCCAACGCAGAAGGCCAGCCCGAAGGCCAGCGCGCCGCCACGCACACGATTCCGCAGCCGATCCGCGAGGCGCGGCCATGCCAGCATCTGTCACCTCCTATCCGCGGGTTTGCCGCGAACCCGCCGGCACGGAGCCTAGCGGAGAGGGGGTTTCGATTTCGCTAACGTCGGACGGCTGCGCGGCTACTCCAACCTGCTGCTGTCCTTTACGGCCTCCATCGCGACATAGGTGGAGGTGGCCGCGACATGCGGCAGGCTGGAGATCCGCTCCCCCATCACGCGGCGATAGGCGCTGATATCCGTGGTGCGCACCTTCAATAGGTAGTCATACCCCCCGGCAATCATGTGGCATTGCTCGACTTCCGGCACCTGCCGCACTGCCGCGTTAAACGCGCTGAGCGTGCGTTCGCGGGTGTCCGACAGCTTCACCTCGACGAAAGCAACATGATCAAGTCCGAGCTTGGCCCAGGACAGGGTCGCGCTGTAGCCGGTGATGATCCCGTCCCGTTCCATCCGTCGCACGCGCGCGGTGACGGGTGTTTTCGACAGACCGACGCGCGCCGCGAGATCCGTCATCGAGAGACGGCCATGCGCCGTCAGCGCAGCAAGGATCGCGCGGTCCATCCGATCAAGGCCCGCTAGATCAAGTGGACCACCCTTGGCATCCAATTTGGTCACTTTCACCACTCCACACGCAAAAATGGACAATTCGTCCATTGGTCCTGCCGTATCATGGGGCGACGCGGTCCGAAACCGCCTTACATGGTCCCGTGGGCCACCGTTGACAGGAGATCCCAGATGACCGCACCGCTGCCCCTGAACCTGCCCCTGACCCAGATCGAGACCACGAAGCACGCCGCCGAGGCACCGCTTCTAGCGGAGCTGATCGCACAGGCGGACCTGTCTGACGCGGATCGCGCCGCGATCCACAGCGACGCGACCGAATTGGTGCGGCAGGTGCGCGCGGATGCCCGGCCCGGTCTGATGGAGGTGTTCCTTGCGGAATACGGGCTGTCGACGGAGGAAGGCATCGCGCTGATGTGCCTTGCCGAGGCGCTGCTGCGGGTGCCGGACGCGGAGACCATCGACGACCTGATCGAGGATAAGATCGCACCATCGGATTGGGGCAAGCATTTGGGCCATTCGGCCTCCAGCCTTGTCAACGCATCGACCTGGGCGCTGATGCTGACGGGCAAGGTTCTGGACGACCGCCGCAGCCCCGGCATTGCCAGCCACCTGCGTGGCGCGGTGAAGCGGCTGGGCGAGCCGGTGATCCGCACCGCCGTGGGCCGCGCGATGAAGGAAATGGGCCGGCAATTCGTGCTGGGCGAAACCATCGAAGGCGCGCTGGACCGCGCGGCCAAGATGGAGGCCAAGGGCTACACTTATTCCTACGACATGCTGGGCGAGGCCGCGATGACGGCGCGCGATGCCCGCCGCTATTACGACGCCTATGCAGGCGCGATCGCGGCCATCGCAAAACGCTGCAAAGGTCAGGATATCCGCCGCAATCCCGGCATCTCGGTCAAACTGTCCGCGCTGCACCCGCGCTACGAGGTCGCCAAGGAAGCCCGCGTGATGGAGGAGCTGGTGCCGATCCTCACCGACCTGTGCCGCAAGGCGAAAGCGGCGGGCATGGGCCTCAACATCGACGCGGAGGAAGCCGACCGGCTGGTGATCTCGCTCAAGGTGATCGAAGCCGCGCTGGCCGATCCGTCGCTGGCAGGCTGGGACGGGTTTGGCGTCGTCGTGCAGGCCTATGGCCGCCGCGCCGCACTAACGCTCGACTGGCTGCATGCGCTGGCCGAACGACACGACCGCCGTATCACTGTGCGGCTGGTCAAGGGCGCCTATTGGGACACTGAAATTAAACATGCGCAGGTCGAAGGGCTGGAGGAATTTCCGGTCTTCACCCGCAAGGCTGCGACCGATGTGAGCTACGTCGCCAATGCGCGCAAACTGTTGCGCATGACCGACCGGATCTATCCGCAATTTGCCACGCATAATGCCCATACCGTCGCCGCCGTTCTGCATATGGCGCGCGACGCGGCCCCCGGCAGCTACGAGTTCCAGCGCCTGCATGGCATGGGCGAGCGGCTGCACCAGATCGTGCATGACGCCGAAGGCACCGGCTGCCGCATCTACGCGCCGGTGGGCGCGCATCGTGACCTGCTGGCCTATCTCGTGCGGCGCCTGTTGGAAAACGGTGCGAACTCCTCCTTCGTCAATCAGATCGTCGATGAGGACGTGGCGCCGGAAACCGTCGCCGCCGACCCGTTCGAAGCGCTTGGAACGCAAGACGCCAATCGCAACGCAATGCTGGCGCCGGGGCCCGAGATCTTTGGTCCGGGGCGGCGCAATTCGATGGGGTTCGACCTGACAGACGGGCCGACACTGGTGCAGATCGACGCCGCGCGCGAGGGCAATGCTGTGTCCGATGCCGCGCCGCGCCTTGCGAGCGACAGCGCGCCGCATTCAGGCGGCACCGTCACTGTGCACAACCCCGCGACCGGCGCAGCGGTGGCGCAGGTTCAGGAGGCCAGCGCCGAGGATGTGGCCCGCGCGCTCGACAGTGCCGCCCCGTGGCAGGCCCCGGCCGCCGAGCGTGCGGAGGTGCTGCGCCGCGCCGCTGATCTTTATGAGCGGGATTTCGGCCCCATTTTCGCTCTGCTGGCACAGGAAGCGGGCAAAAGCCTGCCCGATGCAGTGGGCGAACTGCGCGAGGCCGTCGATTTCCTGCGCTACTACGCCAATGGCGGCGAGGCGCTGCCCCGTCCCGCGCGCGGCATTTTTGCCTGCATCAGCCCGTGGAATTTCCCGCTGGCGATTTTCACCGGCCAGATTTCCGCCGCGCTGGCGGCGGGCAACGCCGTGCTGGCGAAACCTGCCGAGCAGACCGCCTTGATTGCCGATTACGCCGTAAGGTTGCTGCATGAGGCCGGCGTGCCACGCGATGCGCTGCAGCTGCTACCGGGGCGGGGTGACGTGGTCGGCGCGGCGATCACCGGAGATGCGCGCGTGGCAGGTGTGGCCTTTACCGGCTCGACCGACACCGCGCTGCGCATCCGCCGCTCGATGGCCGACAACCTTGCCCCCGGCGCGCCATTGATCGCGGAAACCGGCGGGCTGAATGCGATGATCGTAGACAGCACCGCACTGCCGGAACAAGCGATCCGCGACATCGTCGGATCGGCCTTTCAATCCGCAGGGCAGCGCTGTTCCGCGTTGCGCTGTTTGTATGTTCAGGAGGATGTGGCCGACACGTTGCTGGAAATGCTGCAAGGCGCGATGGATGAATTGCAGCTTGGCGATCCGTGGCATCTGTCCACCGATGTCGGGCCGGTCATCGATGCTGAGGCGAAAGCAGGGATCGATGCCCATATCGCCAAGGCCCACGCCGAAGGACGGCTTATCAAGCAGATTGACGCGCCCACCACAGGCACTTTTGTCGGCCCGGCGCTGATCCGCATCGGCGGCATCGCCGATCTGCGGCAGGAGATCTTTGGTCCCGTTCTGCATGTCGCCACCTTCAAGGCGCGGGATCTGGATCAAGTGATCGCCGCGATCAACGCCACCGGATACGGGCTGACCTTCGGGCTGCACACGCGGATCGACGGTCGGGTGCAGGACATCGCGGACCGGATCAAGGTCGGCAACGCCTATGTGAACCGCAACCAGATTGGCGCTATCGTCGGCTCCCAACCCTTTGGCGGCGAGGGGCTGTCGGGCACGGGGCCGAAAGCGGGTGGGCCGAACTACCTCACACGCTACACCACGCCCCAGCCGGGAACGGCAGCCGAAGCCAGCGGCACGGCGCAGGCCGATCCTGCGACAGTGCAACGCGCGCTCGACGCCGCGCCGCGAGAGCAGGTGCTGCAAGTGATCGACCTGCCCGGTCCCACAGGCGAATCGAACCGGCTGCGGCTGGTCAGTCGAGAGCCACTGCTGTGCATGGGACCGGGGGCTGACGCGGCGCGGGCGCAGGCCGACGCGGTGGAGACACTCGGGGGCCATGCGGTGATTGCCGATGGCGTAGTCTCATCGGAAACACTGACGCGACTCACCGGCCTGTCTGGCGTGTTATTCTGGGGGGCGGAGGCCGATGCACGCCGCCATACACAGGCCTTGGCGGAGCGGGACGGCCCGATCCTGCCCCTGATCGCAGGCCACCCGGATGCGGGACATGTGGCACATGAGCGACATTTGTGCGTCGACACGACCGCTGCCGGCGGCAATGCCGATCTGCTGGCCGGGATGGAGCGGGACTAACCCTGCCGCGAGGAAATTTTTCGCCGCAGTGCCAAGGGGCGCGCGAGGGGGCAAGTGCCTGATCTCGCGCGCCCTCCTTCGTTGTGACGGGCTTGTCTTAACGCCCGCAAATCAGGCAGCGCGTCGGCCCGTCCCCGCAAAAGCTGACGTCAAGCTTTTTCCATATATTGACACAACGACCCAACCAGCATCTATATGCTGTTGTCTTGGTGCTTTGGTTCCGACGTTTCGGCCACACGGGAAGCCGGTTGAATCCGGCGCTGCCCCCGCAAATATACGCGATGAGCCTTGCTCCGTTGGCTTGCCGGATTCCGGCATGAGCGGATCTGGCACGCGCGGGCCGTGGCGGAAGCAGAGCATTGCAAGACGCAGATGACGACACGGGCGAGACCCGGCTTCACCACGGCAGATATAGCCCTATATCTATCGTGGAGGGTCCGGGTTTCCCGCTCAAGCAACACTTCGGGGACGATAGCAGATGACCATCACCGTTTATTCCAAGCCGGCCTGCGTGCAGTGCACCGCAACCACGCGCGCCCTGTCCGCGCGCGGCCTCGATTTCGAGGTGATTGACCTGACCGAAGACGACGCCGCGATGACCCGCGTGCAGGAGCTGGGCTATCGCCAGGCCCCGGTCGTGATGACGGGCGACGATCATTGGGCCGGGTTCCGTCCCGACAAGATCGGCGCTCTCGCCTGATCGCCGGTTCCCGCGATGCCCGGCTTGATCTATTTCTCGTCGGGCTCCGGTAACACCCGACGTTTCATCGACCGGCTGGGCTTGCCGGCATCGCGGATTCCTGTCCGCGAGACGGAGCCCTTCATGCCGCCCCGCGCGCCATTCGTCTTGATCTGTCCGACCTATTCGGATGGCGAAGGCCGGGGCGCGGTGCCCAAACAGGTCATTCGCGTCCTCAACGACGCGGAAACCCGAAGTCACCTCAGGGGCGTGATCGCCTCAGGCAACCGCAATTTCGGGGCGACCTTCGCCCTTGCGGGCCGTATCATAGCCGCTAAATGCGACGTTCCCCTTCTGGCACGATTCGAGCTTGCCGGAACCGATGGGGACGTCGCCCGTATTCGCCAAGGATTGGACAGGTTTTGGAAAGCGCAACTCTCGACCGAACCGCATTAGACAAGCATGGCGCGAGCGCCTCGGCCAAACCGGCGCTGGATTACCACGCGCTGAACGCGATGCTGAACCTCTATGATGCAGAGGGGCGCATCCAGTTCGATGCGGACCGCCGCGCCGCGCGTGCCTATTTCCTGCAGCATGTGAACCAGAACACCGTGTTCTTTCACTCGCTGGACGAAAAGCTGGGCTACCTTGTCGAGGAAGGCTATTACGAGGGCGAGGTGCTCGACGCCTATGATCGCGCCTTTGTGCATAAGCTGTGGGACATGGCTTTCGCCAAGAAGTTCCGCTTTCCGACCTTCCTTGGCGCGTTCAAATATTACACGTCCTACACGCTGAAGACCAATGACGGGCAGCGCTATCTGGAGCGCTACGAGGATCGCGTCTGCATGGTTGCGCTGGCGCTGGCCCAAGGGTCCGAGGATCTGGCCGTCCGCCTGATGGAAGAAATCATCGGTGGCCGGTTCCAGCCTGCGACGCCGACCTTCCTCAATGCGGGCAAGGCCCAGCGGGGGGAGCTTATCTCCTGCTTCCTGCTGCGCGTCGAAGACAACATGGAAAGCATCGGCCGCGCGATCAATTCGTCGCTGCAGCTGTCCAAGCGCGGCGGCGGCGTCGCCTTGATGCTGACCAACATCCGCGAGCATGGCGCGCCCATCAAGGGCATCGAAAACCAGTCCTCCGGCGTGATCCCGGTGATGAAGCTGCTCGAAGACAGCTTCTCCTATGCCAACCAGCTTGGCGCACGTCAGGGCGCGGGCGCGGTCTATCTGAACGCGCATCACCCCGACATCCTGAGGTTTCTCGACACCAAGCGCGAAAATGCGGATGAAAAGATCCGCATCAAGACGCTAAGCCTCGGCGTGGTGATCCCCGACATCACCTTTGAATTGGCAAAGAAAAACGAGGACATGTATCTGTTCTCGCCGCATGACGTGCAAAAGGTCTACGGCTGTGCCTTCTCGGAAATCTCCGTGTCCGAGAAATATCACGAGATGGTCGCCGACAGCCGCATCCGCAAGAAGAAGATCAACGCGCGTGCGTTCTTCCAGACGATTGCCGAGATCCAGTTCGAAAGCGGCTACCCCTATATCATGTTCGAAGACACGGTGAACCGCGCCAACCCCGTCGCGGGCCGCATCACCATGTCGAACCTGTGCTCCGAAATCCTGCAGGTGAACCGCCCGTCCACCTTCAAGGACGACCTGAGCTACGAAGAGATGGGCACGGATATTTCGTGCAACCTCGGCTCGCTCAACATCGCCAAGGCGATGGACGGCGGCGATCTGGGCCAGACGGTCGATACCGCGATCCGCGCCCTGACCGCCGTGTCGGATATGTCCGCGATCGACAGCGTGCCCTCGGTGCGCCACGGCAATGACGAAAGCCGCGCGATCGGGCTGGGCCAGATGAACCTGCATGGCTATCTGGCGCGCGAGCATGTGCATTACGGCTCCGCCGAAGGGCTCGACTTCACCAACATCTATTTCTGCACCGTGCTGTTCCACTGCCTGCGCGCGTCCAACGCGCTGGCGCGCGAACGCGGCAAGACCTTTGCCGGGTTCGAGGATTCGGATTACGCCGACGGCAGCTTCTTTGAGCGCTACACGAGCCGCGACTGGCAGCCCGAGACGCCCCGTGTGCAGGAACTGTTCGACGCCGCCAATATCACCGTGCCCACGCGCGATGAGTGGACGGCGCTGGCGGCGGATGTGCAGAAACACGGGCTCTATAACCGGAACCTGCAGGCCGTGCCGCCCACCGGCTCGATCAGCTACATCAACAATGCCACCTCCTCGATCCACCCGATCACGTCCAAGATCGAGATCCGCAAGGAAGGCAAGATCGGCCGCGTCTACTATCCCGCGCCCTACATGGATAACGACAACCTCGAATATTATCGCGACGCCTATGAGATCGGCCCCGAGGCGATCATCGACACCTATGCCGCCGCGACCCAGCATGTGGACCAAGGGCTGTCGCTGACCCTGTTCTTCCGGGACACGGCGACCACCCGCGACATCAACCGCGCGCAGATCTACGCGTGGAAGAAGGGCATCAAGACGATCTACTACATCCGCCTGCGCCAGATGGCCCTTGAGGGGACCGAGGTGCAGGGCTGCGTTTCCTGTTCGCTCTAAGGCAAGATGATGAAAGATATGACCCATTCCCGCCCCCTGCCCCGCGCGATCAACTGGAACCGGCTTCAGGATGATAAGGATCTGGAAATCTGGAACCGGCTCACGGTCAATTTCTGGCTGCCGGAAAAGATGCCTTTGTCGAATGACATCCCCAGCTGGGCGCAGCTGACCGAGGCCGAGCAGCGTCTGACCATCCGGGTGTTCACCGGCCTGACCCTGCTCGACACGATCCAGAACAGTATCGGCGCACCGACCCTGATGGCCGATGCCGTTACCCCGCATGAAGAGGCCGTCCTGTCCAACATCGCCTTCATGGAGGCGGTGCACGCGCGGTCCTATTCCTCGATCTTCTCGACGCTGTGCTCGACCGCCGAGGTCGACGAGGCGTTCCGCTGGTCCGAGGAAAACGCGCAGCTTCAGGCCAAGTCGAAGCTGATCCTCAACGAATACGACGCCACCTCGAACCCGCTGCGCAAGAAGATCGCCAGCGTGTTTCTGGAAAGCTTCCTGTTCTATTCCGGGTTCTACCTGCCGATGCATTGGTCCAGCCGCGCCCGGCTGACCAACACCGCCGACCTGATCCGCCTCATCATTCGCGACGAGGCCGTGCATGGCTATTACATCGGCTATAAGTTCCAGCGCGGCATGGAGCGGCTGTCGGAGGCCGAGCGTGCGGAATTGAAGGATTTCGCCTTCTCGCTGATGTTCGAGCTTTACGAGATCGAAACCCGCTACACTGAGACGCTTTATGACGGGCTGGGCCTGACTGAGGACGTGAAGCACTTCCTGCATTACAACGCCAACAAGGCGCTGATGAACTTGGGTTTCGAGGCGCTGTTCCCCGATGACGTCTGCGAAGTGAACCCGGCGATCATGGCCGCGCTGTCGCCCAACGCGGATGAGAACCACGACTTTTTCTCGGGCTCCGGCTCCTCCTATGTGATCGGCAAAGCCGTCGCGACCGAGGATGACGACTGGGATTTCTGAGCCCTAGCACCGCCAATCACACAGGGCCGTCCCATCGGGGGCGGCCTTTTGCGTTATTATGGAGCCTACTGTTCCGTTCGTCGTGAAAGCTTGGCCGATGCGGGCGAACATGCTAACCCACGGCGATCACACGGACGCCGAAGGACATGCTCGCCCGATGACGACTGTTGCCCCCCTGATCGGCACCGCGCGGGCGCCGTTCCGGCTGGATGTTGCGGGCCTAGAACTGAGCCTCGGCGGCCGACAGGTTCTGTCGGATGTGTCGCTGACCGTAACAGAGCACCGGCTGGGAATTGTCGGGCGTAATGGCTCGGGGAAGTCCACGCTCGCGCGTTTGATCGCCGGGCTCATTGCGCCGGATGCGGGACGGGTCCGGATCAACGGCATCGACGTGCTGAAGGACCGGCGCGGCGCGCTGCGATCCGTAGGTATCCTGTTCCAGAACCCCGACCATCAGATCATTTTCCCGACTGTCGAGGAGGAGCTGAGCTTCGGCCTGCGTCAGATGGGCCAGTCGAAACGCGCGGCCCGTGACATTGCGCGCGACACGCTCCGGAAATTCGACCGGGCCGACTGGGCCGAACGCTCCGTCGCCACGCTTTCACAGGGTCAGCGCCACCTTGTGTGCCTGATGGCGGTGCTCGCCATGGAGCCGGCGGTGATCATTCTGGATGAGCCGTTCAGCGGGCTCGACATCCCGACCACGCGCGCGCTGCACCGGCACCTTGCGGCGATCGCGCCTGCGCTTATTCATATTACCCATGATCCTGTCACAATCGCTGATTATGACCGCGTGATCTGGATTGACGACGGTCGCATCCGTGCGGATGGCTTGCCCGCCTCGGTGCTCGATACCTTCGCCACTGAAATGACCCGCCTCACGGAGCAGGAAGCATCATGCTTGCTTTGACCTCGCCGGTGCGGACGCCGTTTCACCGCCTCCCCGCCGGGGCAAAGCTGCTGGGCCTTGCGGCATTTACCTTCGCCATTGCATGGATCGAAGCGCCAGTATTGATGTTGCTGCCGCTGACAGTGGTGGCTCTCCTATATGCCGTCGGCGGCATGCGCTTTCTTAAATCCGGGCTACGCGCGCTCAAACCCTTATGGATTTTTGTCGCAGTCATCCTCGTCTGGCACATCGCAACCGCCGATTTCGCACGCGGCGCCCTGCTTGCGGCGCGCATTCTCGCCACCGTCGCGCTTGCCAATCTGGTTACGATGACCACGCGACTGGAAGACCTGATTGCCGTGGTCGACGCCCTGCTGCGCCCCCTGGAGCGGCTGGGCCTGCGCCCCGGTCTGATCGGCTTTGCCATTGCGCTGGTGTTGCGCTTCACCCCGGTGCTTCTCGACAAGGGACGCGCATTGGCCGAGGCATGGCGGGCCCGCAGCCCTCGCCGTGCGGGATGGCGGGTCGTAGTCCCGCTGACGCTGGTGACGCTCGATGACGCCGAACATGTGGCCGAGGCGCTGAAAGCCAGAGGCGGTATCCCCGCACCGCCGGACTGAGCCGTTTTCTATCACTTTGACCGACTGACCTCACCCGAAAGGACTTCCATGGAACGCAACCTCGCCCTTGTCGCCCTCTTTGCCGCGCTGATCGCGGTGCTTGGGCTGGTGCCCACAATCACCTTGATCTCAGGCGTGCCCATTTCGGCCCAAAGCTTGGGCGTCATGCTTTGCGGCACCGTTCTGGGCGCAAAACGCGGGGTGCTCGCGGTGCTGCTGCTGGAACTGGTCGTCGCATTGGGGGTGCCAGCATTGGCCGGGGGCCGTGGCGGATTGGGCGTGTTTTTCGGCCCGACCGTGGGCTTTCTTATCGGCTGGCCCATTGCAGCCTTCGTTGCGGGTCTGGTGACCGAGAAACTGCGCGCGGCCCCTCTCGTCGCCGCGGCGTCGATCGGAGCATTCCTCGGCGGCATCATCGCCCTCTATATCCCCGGCATCATCGGCATGGCTCTCATCTTGGATAAGACACTGGCCGAGGCGACCGCACTCGTTCTGCCCTTCATCCCCGGCGACCTGATCAAGGTGGTGCTGGCGGGCCTGATCACCTCCGGCCTCGCACGCGCCCGCCCGGCGGCGGTCCTGTCGCGCGGCTGAATTCCTCCAGCGGTCCGGTCAAAACCGGGCCGCTGTCATTTTTCCTCCCATGCCTGGCTACAGATCGCGTAAATAATCGTGGCAGACCACGTCAGCACCATGAACCCGCCCAGGGATTGCATCATGCTGACCAGCTTGATCGGCCCGACAGTATCAATCCCAGTAAATCCGAGCGTGGTATAATTAATCCCGGAATAGTAGATCAGGTCAGTCCATGAACCGTCGAAATCACCGGAGAAACTTCCGAAATCGGGCCAGGTCAACAGCACGCGATACGCCCCTGCGAAAAGCAGTATTTCAATAAGATGCAGCGCCATCAGGCACATGAACGATCCCAGAATTGCCATGTTGGCTGAACGCTCGGGATGCGGCCAAACGCGACGCAACGATGATACGCCGAAATGGTGCAGCACCCCCAGAAGCGCGACCAGCGCGACACCCACAAATAATGCTGTCATCTGTCAGGCTCCTCGGCGGCTGATCGTCAGGTCAGCCGAGACCTAACGCGGCGCGGCGATTTGGCGAGAATATTCCGACTGCGCCCCACCTCTTATCGCCACCAAACGTCGGGATCTCACGGCAAGCGATGTTTCAGGGGCAGGCAGTGGTTCAGGAGCAGGCGCAATGTCCTCTCTCGGAAACCCCAATCCGGACGATCTGTGGCACGATGTGCCGGTGATGCGATCCTGCAGGCCGCGAAAACCGAGCATATCGGCCCAGCGGACCAATCGCGATCAGACTCCAGCCGAAGTCGCCGGTTGCGCCACACGTCGCCAGACGAGTTGCCGCTGGCAAAAGCATCACGGCGCAGCAGACCCACACGCCATAGTTCATCAGGCTCAAGATGCGCTTTGGATAGGGCTGCCGATACGTCCGCCCCAAGCATTTCTCGCATCGGCCCATTATACTAACGGCACACAGTCCCGCCCGAGAACGATTAACTTCCCATCCCCGCGCCAGACATGGCTGCGGCGCAGGCCCGGATAAGGCGCTAACCCTCAGCCCTGAACTGCGAGCCCGCGCTGCGGGCCGCAGGATCGGTCTCATTGCGCAATTCTCACCTCAAACACGACCGAGCCTTCTGCACCGGGATCAAGCGCGCCGGAGCAGGTCCATCGCAGGTGTCCGCTGTAACCCGCTGCAGGCGCGGCTGGCTCGACCATTGCGCAGCTTACCGCACTGGACAATGCGGTGGGGCTTAGGGGCGATGAATCGAGTTCCGTATAGGGCGGCGTGCGATCAAAGATCTCGATATTTCCGACAGGTTCGCTCGCGGCGTTCACCACATGAATTCGATAGGCCAGGACATCGCCCGGCACCCCGCTATTGGCCGTATTCTCAGCAGTATTTTGGGTCAGATTTTGCACCGTCTTCCGCAGGATCAGACCCGATGCCGTCGCCGCTCCCAATCGGTCTACATTGACCAACTGGTTGCTCGCTGTGGTGTTTGAAAAGGTCGTGGCGGCCTCAAGCCGAAAGGCAAAGCTCCCGCTCGGCCCGACACCCCCGCCGGCGGCGATCCGCGCGACGACGCATACAACCTCCTGCGCCGTCACCGCGACACCTGCAACCAGCGGGGTGTCAGCCTCGCCGTCACAATCAATATCCCTGTAAAGCGACACCGCATAACCACCAGCCGGCGTTTCCGCTAAAGTCGTCACCGAGAATGTCACATCACCGCTCGAACTGGCAGTGTAGCGGTGTGACAGCGACACAACCTGTCCTGCAGAAATCGCGGCCGCTTGGCTGTGGCTTAACTGGGGCACTGGCAATACACCAAGATCGAGGTCGAGATAGTCGGCACCACTGTCGGGAGTGAAACTATACCGCCCGTCATGTGGATCTGTGTCGACCAAGCCAGGCAAACCGTCCGTCCGCTCAGAGATTGGCACTTGGTTACTGTCAGAGATGATTTCGATGGTGATCTCTTGAGTATAGCTTGCCGGGAGAGTGTAGGACCATGTCCCATCTGCGGCGACGACCGGCTCATCCAGAAGCGCACCGCTTGCATCAAGCAGCCGCACCCGACTGCCCTCTGCGCCGGCTTCGGCACCGGTGCGCAAAGCATCATGGGCGGTGGCGCCACCGGCACCATTGTCGATGAAAACTTGGCCCGCCAAGCGGCGCCCACCAATCAGCCGGGCCAGCGCGTAGCTCGCCTCATCGTCATCGGCGACCCCATCATTGCCGTCATCGACCAAATGTCCGGTCGTTACGTCGCTGTCAGGGTCAGGCAGCGAACTATAAACAATCTCAGCCAGGTTTGTGGTGGCACCACTGTCGCGCATCCGGACAGTGACGACCAACGTTTCCGAAGTACCGGCCAAAATTTCATCTACAAACCAAAGTCCGGTATCCGGATCATAAGTGTCGCCCGTCGCCGGAGCGTCATCCGAGACGTAGTCGTAGCCGGCCGGAATCCTGTCGATGACCTTGACCCCCGACGGCGAGCCAGAGCCACTGTTGTCGATCGTGATGATCCAGTCGATGAGATCCCCTGCAGAGGCCGAACTGCGCGGTGTCGTGGTTCCGCTGAGCGCCGCGTATTTGGTGAGCGAAAGGTCCGCACCTGACGCGTCGAACCCGAAGTCCTGAGCCTCCGTGGTTGTGTTCGCCGCCACTGCGACACCCAGCAGGGGGTTCGAAGTGCCGATCGTGCGGCCGACACCCAAGTCTGGATCAGCTTCGTCCAAGAGGATCCTGTAGCCGCTATTTATCAGCAGGCTTTCGAAACCATAGCTGCCATCGGCTGCTGTATCTGCCGCTCCAACTTCGACATCGTCGCTGAAATTCGCAGGCGTGTTATTATCATGAAATATCTGAATGCCGACACCCGCGCCCAGATTAGGCTCCCCGGCATCACGCGTGTCGGATGCGTCATTATCCTCATAGACGTTGCCCGCGATTGCACCAAACTCGACAGGCGCAGGCCCACGGCAGGACGCGGCCTCAGTGCTTCCGAAATCGTCGGCGGCGACCGTCGCGATAAGCTGCGCAAAGCCCGTGACAGTATCGATCAGGTAGAGATTGTCGGTAGTGTCCGAATAGCCATACATGCGTCCGTCCTGGTCAAACCAGACCGAACCGAAATTGCCCGCGTAAATCGCTGGGCCGAATAGCGTCGGCGACACCGCACCCGGCACCCCCCCATTGGGCGAGACCCTAAAAACGCGTCCGGAAATCTGGTCGATGCCATAGATATTGCCGTCGACTGGATTATACGCAATGTCCTCAGGCGCGATGCCGAAACTCAGGTTCAGCACTCCCACGCCTATTGCGGCAGCAGGGTTGCTAAGATCCACGATCTGCCAAGTGACGTTATCCACGACATAGAGCATGGTCCCGTCAGGAAGAATATCGCCCGCGTTCCGCGCATCATCAGCACCGGAAATATTACCTAGATTAGTGAAATTGCCGCTGCCATCTACACGATAGAGCCTGCGCCCATTCGGGCGGACGCCATAGAGATACCCATCGACGGCGTTATACCCCCACCCTCCCGCAAGGTCGCTGCCCCCGTTTCCGACGTCACTCGTGCCAACCGTATAACTTGAACCAGCCGTAGTGACCTGAAGGCGGCGCAGCGTGGCGCTGTTTCCATCCAGACGATACAGCGAGTTGTCGCATAGGAACGGGGGCGGATCGCTGGAGATGGTGAGCGGATAATCTTCGACCTCCCCGTCGAAGGCCGTCGTGGCATTGAGCGTATCGGTAGACCACCGGAAGCGGGCATAGGTGGGTAGCGTCGAGGCTCCTGCGGGCACGGCCACCTCAAAGGTGATCGCCCCATTGGCGGCTCCGTCCTTGTCGCCAGCGCCGCCGTCCTGGATGTCGGTGGCCACCCTGTCACCGGCCTGCGCGAAATCACCATCGCCGTCAAAATCGATAAAGGCCTGCAACCAAGCGGTTCCGGCAGCGGGTTCAACCACCTGCACAGTAATTTCGGACAACCCGCCGGCATAAAGGGTGGGCAGGACGACGCCGTCTTCGTCGTCGCTGCCGTCTAAATCGTCCCCGTCGGCTGCGACCGAGGACTGCGCCAGCAGGTCCACATCAGGGGGGGTCGCGCCGAGGTAGATCGTCGCTGCGCCTTCGACGACGTGCTGCGGATCGCCATAGCTTGCCGGGGCATCGCCGCGATCGGCATCGGGCGGTGTTTGCAAGACAATGGCGTAATCCTCGACCTCGCCATCCGGAGCGGCCGTCACTGAATCCAGCCCGCTGACAGTGGAGAATCGCAGCCTGGCAAAGGTCGGAACAAGCGGTGCGGTGGGGGGCACCGCGATTTCAAAGGTAATGACGCCATCCACAACGCCATCAAGGTCGCCCGGACCGCCGTCGCTCAAATCCGTTCCGACCTGATCGCCGGGGGTCAGGAACGAGCCGTCAGCCGCGAAATCCACAAAAACTTGAAGACGTCCCGCACCTGGACTGGCCTCGCCCACCGGGATCGCGACGCTGCGGGTCAGCCCCCCATATAGTTGTGGAAAGGCCTCTTCGGCTTCGTCATCGCCGCCAAGATCCGCATCGTCGCCACTGGCATCCGCGCTATGCTGAGCACCGCTATCGCCATCGCCGGGCACCGCACCGATACGGTAGCCGGAGGTGTCTGCATGTTCAGGATCGCCATAGGTGACGGGGGCATCGCCCCTGTCGGGGCCGGATCCGGCATAAATGCTGGTCGGGTCATCACGCCCGGCCCCGGGCCCGTTCTGTGCCACCCCATCCCCGTCAGTTTCGTTCTCGCTGTCCGAAAGATCCGACACGGGAGTACCGGCGGGGGTCGTCGCCGTGACCACGGCCTGGTTGGTGATGGTGGTGTCCAGATCGGCAGGAACGAGGGTATAGGTGGCGGTGTAAATCGCCTTTTCGCCGGGCTCGAGCGTGCCATCGGGTGACAGCGCTGTCGCCGATTGGAACGTAATTACAGGTGGGACGCCTTGCCCGCTGAACTGCGTCTCGGCCAGCGCCACGTTGGTCAGGGTGACATTGCCGAAATTCTCGGCGGTAAAGGCATATGCGATGGTTTCGCCCGGATCGGCATAACCATTGAGGTTGGTATCCGCGAGGGCTGCGAATTTCAGCAATCCGACCGCGCCGACATCAATGCTGACATTCGCCGGAGCGGAATACACTTGGCCTGCGGTATTCTCGGGCCGCTGGTAGCGATAATCGATCGGAGTAGGCACCCCGAAAAACGCGATGAGCGGTGTAAAGGTGAGCTCCCCGGTCAGGTCGTCATAGGTCCATGTTCCCTCCCCCGGCATGTCGAACGCGACGATGTGGCCGGAACTGTCGGTTACCGGGTTGATTGCGCCTGCAGGGGGCACCAGGTCGATGGCCTGTAATGCGTAGCGACTCGGTGCCCCGGAATCGTTGGCGGGGGCATTGTTGTTTTCGGTCGCGATTGAGTCATTGAAAAGAATGTTGAGCGTGACCGGCTGCCCCAGTTCCTGCTCTTTCACATCGTCGACCAGATTGGTTGCGCGAAAATCGGCGCAAGACATGTCGAGCGTATCGGCCTTTTCATATGTCGGATTACCAAGACGGACCAGGAATCTCGGATTTGCCGTGCGGCCAAATCGAAAAACGGAAGTCTGCGGATAAAAGATCTCAAGACCCGATTCCGGCTGGTTTGCGTAGTTTTGATCGCCTGAAAGAATAAAGATTTCAGTTCCAAACGGGCTGGCCCCGGTAAAGAACGACCGGTTCGTGGTCGCATCTTTGTCAATGCGGATGAATTCGACCTGCCCGGCGCAAAGCTGCGTATAAACCTGCTCGTTCGACGGGCCGTCGATATCGTTGATCTGAACGAATACATCCGCAATCACCGGCACCCCGCCAGTGTCGGTGCCAATGTCATGCGTGCCCGCGGCGTAGATATAAAAATCGGCGAAATGTGCGTCCTGTGCAGCCGATGTCACCTGAATCTGGGCGTTTCCAGTGCCGAAGGAATGATCGAGTGCGGCGTCGGTAAGGACGCCAACGATGTCGACGACCTGCCCGTCCACCGTGCCCGCATTCGCCCAGAGCGCGCGTTTTCCAACCCCATTCCCGACAACGCTAGGGGCACCTACGGGCTGAAAAACCAACTGCTGTGCAGCGGCCTCATCAGACACACATGCCCATGCCGTGATCGCAGCCCCGATAATCCCCACCGCAGGCCGGCGGCAGGCCCGGCCCAGCAATTCCAACAAACGGGTCATGAGCATGCTCCTGCAAGGTCAGACCGCGCCACGTTGCAGCACGGTCAAACCCAGAAATAGGAGCATCAAGTCAACGGCTGGTTAACGTCGCTCAATCTTTGCGTTAGCCGCCGAAGCTGCCGCGAGTGCCGCCGGTGCTGCCGAACCCGCCACGCGATGCGACAGATGCGCGGGTCATGGGGGCCTTGCCCACTGTAGCGGGCGGACGGGCAAACATCGAACTGCCCATTTTCGCGCGACCGCTGTTGCTGGAATACGTGCTGGAGCCGGTGGCGTTGGTAAAACGTCCGTCCGAGCTGCGATAAAGCGGTTGCGCCGCAGCCATGCCACGCCCGCCGCCCAACATGTTGCCAATCAGATAACCTGCGAGCAACGGCATGAAAATGCTGCCAGAACCGCGTTCGGCCACCTGATCTTCGCTGCCGCAAGCCCCCTCACCATGCTGCTCCTCGCAAACTGCGAGACTGTCGTAACGGGGGGCGGATTCCACATGCAGCGCTTCGGCATCCGCAAAGGCCGTGTCACATTCGGACGAGGAAAACAGCCCCCCCGCCGCCGCTGCCGACTTGCAGCTTTCCAGATCTGGGAAGGCCTGCGCATCGACCTGCTCGTCGCGACAACCCGCCAGCGTGAATGACGCGGCCCCAACGATCGCCAATGCGACGGTTCTGGATCTCTTTCTCATGGTCTCCCCCTTTAATCGCGGATGAAATGCGGCTTGAATCGGGACAGGTCCTGCGTGATCCGCGACCTGTCCTCGCGCAGTCCCAGTCCAACGCATGCGCGGCCTACCATCCACGATCCGACCACCGGGCGAAAGCCCTCGAATTCCGGTAACGGCGTGTAAGCCTGCACGATACGGGGGTGGTCGGCGTAGTCTCCGTCCGGCGAATGGTCGCTGACACGGCCCTCTTCGATGATCGTAAGGGACGCGCCTTCGCGGGAAAAGATCGGCTTGGTCACATGGGCTGACTGAAGCGCCGCGGCAGCGCGTTCAAATGCCTCGCTGCCCGTTCCCTGACCGCGCATCGCCTCAGCCACATCGGCCTCAAAAAACGCGGGCAGCAAATTCGGATGCCCCTCGAACATGTCCCACAGAACAGGCAGCAAACCCTTGTTCGACAGCACGGATTTCCACGCAGGCTCCAGCATCAGACAGCCTGCGCCAGCCAGATGCCGCGCGTAATCGTCGCGCAGAAGGTCCTCCCACGGGTAGAGCTTGAACAAGATGCCGATCACGCGATCCTCGGCGTCCGTGAATTGACCCTCGGCGCTTAGCCCGACCTTGTCGAGATCGGTGTAATGCGCGCCCAGCTCCGCCTCGCGCGCGGCCCAGCCCAGCGCTTCGACCGTTCCGTAATCCTCAGGGTTGCCGCCGATTGCCGCGAAATGCAGATCAGTGCCCGGCTCGAACAGTTCTTTGAACCGTTCCACCAATGCCTCATGCATACGGTTGAACTGATCGTCATCGTCGCGCAGCACGCCTGCGGCGATCTGGTCTTCCAGCCAACTCCATTGGAACGACGCACTCTCGTAAAGCGAAGTCGGCGTATCGGCGTTATATTCCAGAAGCTTGGCCGGCCCCGTGCCGTCATAGGCGAGGTCAAAACGCCCGTAGAGTTCCGGATCGCCGCGCTGCCAGCTTGTCGCCACCAGATCATGATGCTCCGCGGGAATGCCCAGCTTGGTCAGAAGCTCCTCGCTGGCAATGATGCGCGCGGCGGCCTCCCGGCACATGTCATGCAACTCGGTCGAGGGGTCTTCGATGTCATCTTCGATCTGGCGCAGGGTGAATTGGTAGGCAGAGCTTTCGTCCCAATAGGGCTCGCCATGCATATCGGCAAAGGTGAACCCAAGCTCTTCGGCCTTGCTGCGCCAGTCGGGCCGCTCGGGGAGAGTGATCTTCTGCATGTGGTCCTCGACAAATGCGACATGTTCGGACCACCCAATGCCAGAGAATACCCCCGCTGAGAATGCTCATATGCGCCGCACGCCCGCGACGCGTCACCACGCGTCAGTGAACGGTCTTTCGCTGAACGAGCGCCCGCCACTGGATCCCGGTGACGGGCGCGCGATTACGGACGGCGCGTCAGGTCGCGGCTTTCCCATTTGCATAGGACTTCACAAATTGGCCGATCTGCTCGTCAGTCAGATCCAGACCCTGCTGCTTGCCCAGTTCCAGCGTCTCATCGCCGTCCAGCCCGCGCGTGGCGCCGATCGCCATCAAGGTCATGGCACCGGCCCGCTTGCCCGACGCGCAGTGCAGTAGGACCGGTCGCGGCAGGTCTGCCAGCTTGCGGCGGAACGCATCGACGAGTTCGCCGTCCAGAGCCTCGGGCGCGACCGGATGATGCAGATATGCAAGGCCCGCATCCTCAGCCAGACGCTTCTCCTCCGCCGGGGTCACATCCTGCTTCTCGACGTCGGTCTTGAAATTGACGATGCTGCGATAGCCTTGCCGCGCCGCGTCCTGCAGCGTGTCCGCATCGGGAGCAAACCGAGCGACGGTGTGGTCGCTGTCGATATCGACGGTGTTTTGCATGTCGGCCCTCACTGTTGAATTTCGTTCGGCGCGCGGGGCATCCGGCACCGAAAGCATCATCTAGGCGGACTGTGCAGCAGGTCGAGCGGCGTGTCTGAAATTCAGGGCAGAGGGGCTGTCCGGAACAACGTCACTTTCAGCCCGCCATGGGGCACCGACGGCGCAGTCGGCAGGAACGGAAGGCCCGTCGCGCGGGCC
Organism: Marinobacter sp.; assembly: GCA_040119125.1. Taxonomy (GTDB): domain Bacteria; phylum Pseudomonadota; class Alphaproteobacteria; order Rhodobacterales; family Rhodobacteraceae; genus Pacificitalea. The sequence continues at coordinate 72,813 of JBEDTR010000001.1, read as the reverse complement.
AACCCGGCCTCGCTCGTGACGATGCCGATCCGCCAGCCTGAAAACCGCGCCAGCAATGTCTGGCCCAGCGCACCATATAGGCCAAAAAGCAGCTTTTTGTTGCCGATGCGCGCGCCGTAGGGAGGGTTCACCATGATTAGCCCCGGCGGCCCGTCGGGGCGTGGCAGGTCACTCAACGCATGCATGGCGAATTCGGTCCGGTCGGCGACGCCCGCGCGGTTTGCGTTTGCCTGGGCCATGCGGACCGCGCCCGCATCGCGGTCGGAGCCGCGAAACAGCAGGTCCGTGGGGCGTGCGGCCGGCGCGGAAGCCAGCATCCCCTCCCATGTGGCCGCGTCAAAACTCGCAAGGTCCATGAAGGCAAAGCGGCGGCTGCGGCCCGGCGCCAGTCCCGCTGCACGCTCCGCCGCCTCAATGACGAATGTGCCGGAACCACACATCGGGTCGAGCACCGGCATCGTCCCATCATAGCCGCATTGGCGCAGGAAAAGAGCCGCCAGCGTTTCGCGCATGGGCGCCTTGCCCACGGCCTCTTTATGACCCCGCTTGTGGAGCGACTCCCCCGAGGTATCGAGGCTCAGCAGAACCCGGTTGTCGTCGATCCGCACCTTCACACAAAGCTCCGCCTCGGCAGAGATCGGCGCGCCCAGCGTCTCGGTGATGGCGCGTTCGATCCGCTGTGCGGCGGCCCCGGCGTGGTAAATCTTGGACCGCTTGTTGGTTGTCACCTCGACCCGAAGCGGCACATCTGGGCGTAGAATGTCGGCCCATGGGAATTTGCGCGCCCGTTTGTCCAGTTGCGCCAGATGGAAGGCCATGAAGCTGCCCAGCCGCGCCAGCACGCGGGTCGCGCCCCGCAGCTCAAGGTTGGCGCGCCAGACATCCGGCCAGCCACCTTGGATGTTTACCCCACCCGGCACGGCGACCGGATCGGTAAAGCCAGCCTCGGCCACCTCATCGCGCAGGACAGGCTCCAGCCCGGGCGGGGCTACCAGAAAGATCTCGAATGGGGTGCTGTCAGTCATGGCGACAGCCTTAGACCGAAACCGGCGAGGCGGCGAGAGCGTTTCACGTCCCCCATCGCAGGTTAACCCGCCGCGCATGCGCCATCAGGCCGTAATCGGGTCGTCGATATAGCCGCGCTGCCTGTAGGCTGTGCCACGGGTTTCGTCGCGGTTGAGGACGCTGATCACCGGGGCGCCGGGCCGCAGGCTGTCAGTCAGCTGTCCAAACCCCTGCCGCAAATCCGCCTGCCCAGTTGACGCAAAACGCACGCAGAACAGCGCCGCGTCCACCCGCTGCGCGACGTAGCGCGCGTCGACGACCGACAGCAAGGGCGAGGTGTCGAGAATGGTGATATCCATCTGCTCGCGCGCCCGCTCCAACAACGCATCAAAGGTTGCAGACTGCAGGATCTGGTCGGTGGGCAAGTCGCTGCGCCCGCGCCCCACGATAACCCCGGCACCAGAGCGGGGATCATCGGCATAAAACCCGTCTTGATCCTGCACGCTATCGGGATCGCGCAAGTAATCCAGAAAGCCCTCGCTCGGGGCGAAGCCCAATGTGTGATGCAGGTCAGGCTTACGCAGATCCGCATCGATCAGCAAAACCCGACTGCCTGCCTGCGCATAGGTACGCGCCAAGGCGAGGGCGAGCGAGGTCTTGCCCTCGCCCGGGATTGCCGAAGTCACCATGACGACGCGGCCCTGCCGCACGGCCCGCGACGCACCCCCGGGATCGCCGTCGTCTGCTGACCCGGCATTCCCACTCGACGCGCGCCCACCCTGCCGGTCGAGAGCCTGATCCAGAATTGCGCGCACCCGACGCACGGATTCGGCATAGGTCGATAGCGGCGTATCGATCACCGCGTCGGCGGCGCTGGCGCGCAGGTCGGCACCCGGCAATCGCGGCAAGGCGGCGCCGACCCGTGCCGCAAGCACATTGCCCAATTGCCGAAGCGACGTGACCCCGCCCAAGTGATATTCCCGCACAAAGGCCCAGCCGATTCCAAACGCGGCGCCCCCAAGCAATGCCAAAAACAGCACCATGCGGCGGTTGGGCCAGCTGGCGATCCGCGGCGGCAGCGCCTGTGACACGATGCGGGTGTCCGCGATCTGCACGGCGGCGCGCGTCGCCAGATCCCGCATCCTGTTGAGCAAGGTGACGTGCTGCCGGCGCGCGATTTCGGTTTCCTGCTGCAATTCGTAAATTTCTGCCACGCTTGACGGAGCAAGGTCGCCGGCCAGCAATTCGCGCCGCAGCTCGGTGCGGTATTCGGCGGCACGGCCATGCAAGGCCTCAATCTCACTTCGCAATCCGTCGAGGGCCGCGCCCCCGCGCCGGGCCAGCGCGGCGTCAATGCGGTCAATCTCGGCCTCGCCCGAGAGAGCCGTGGCTCGGCGCGCCAGATCCCCGCGCTGCGCGGCCAGCCTCACCAAAGGTGCCTCTCCCAATAATTGGGCCATGTCCTGCCAATCGCCCCGTAGGCGCGCGGCATCGGCCCGGCTGGCGATAAGTTCGGCCTCGGTGCTGGCGCTGCCGATCTCGCGCATGCGAGCGCGCAAGACAGCTACCGCGCCATTTCCGCCTTCTCGCTCCAACCGATCAAGGTTGTCGGCAAGATAGGTGTCAAACGCCGCCTCCGACCGCGCCAGCGCCTGACGCGCCTGCGCGATTTGTCCGGCGATGAGGTCCCGAGCAGCCGCGGATGCCGCCACCTTGGCTTCGACCTGGAGCGCTATGTGAGTTTCGGCGAAAAGGTTCGCAAGCCGCGCCGCGCGCTGCGGGTCATCGGCACGCACCGCGACGGTAATCACATAGGTCAGACCGCGCCGCCGCACAGCCAGCGCCGGCTTCAGGTTGTGCAATGTTGCAAGGCGCAGGGCGTCGCCTTCAGGCGCGGGGGGCACGTCCCTGCCGAACCTTGCGGCGAGCCGCGCGTGCCACGGCGGGCGGGTGGCAAACGCAGGATCGCGGCTCAGATCAGCCGCGTCGATTACCGCCAGAGCAACCCGATCCGAGCGCAGGATCTCGACCTCGCTCTCAATCCGCGCGCTTTCCGATGCGGTGGGGATTGCGTTGCGCCCCTGATCGCTGAGCAAATCGACGGGGCTGGGATCGGCAAGCAGCAACGCGGTCGCCGTATACCGCGGCGCGGCCAGCAGAACGGCCCCCAGCGCAACTGCCAGCGCCACGCCGATGCAGGACAGGATCAGCCGCAGTTCGCGCCGCAGCAGAGCCAGCGTTTCGCGCAGGTCATAAGGGACCGCGCCGGGGGTCATTGCGCCCCCGCGACGACCGTAATCAACTGTATCGCCCGCGCCATGCAGCTCCGCCTTATGTGAAACGCCGAGCGCGGAATTGCCCGCGCCCCTTCACCCGGCAGTAGATCGGCAGATGCTTAACATCGGATTAACTGTGCCCGCATGAACGGAGCCGCAGTCACACCCCGGCGGCCATCCCGTCCTTACGGTGGTCCGACCCGCCAATATAGCCGCCCCCCTCAAGTCGACGGATCAGCTGCGCACCGCCGAAACCGAACACCGCCTCCGGGCCTTCGCGGACGATATCATGACCCAGCGCGCGCAGAGCCTCCATCGTGGCGGCGGGCATATCTGCCTCAACGGCGACGGTGCGGCCCTGCATCAACTGCCAGCGCGGCGCATCACTGGCGGCTTGCGGCGACTGACCCCAAAGCATGGTGCGCAGGAACATTTGCAGATGCCCCTGTGCCTGCATTGGCCCCCCCATGACGCCGAAACTCATCTCCGGGGCGCCGTCGCGCGTGGCGAAGCCGGGGATGATTGTATGGAACGGACGCTTGGAAGGACCGACCCGGTTGGGATGTCCCGGCGTGGTGACAAAGCCTACCGCGCGATTTTGCATGTGGATGCCGGTGCCCGGCACCACGACGCCCGCGCCAAAGCCCATATAATTCGACTGGATGTATGACACCATGCGCCCGTCGGCATCGGCCGCGGTGATGTAGACGGTGCCGCCTGCGGTGGGCGCGCCCGCCTGCGGATCGCGTGCTTCGCTCGACGAGATCAGCGCGGCACGGGTGTCCAGATAGGCTGGATCGAGCAGCGCCTGCGCGCCCATCCGCATCGCTACCGGATCGGCCACATGGGCCGCGGCATCGGCCAGTCCCAGCTTGATCGCCTCGATCTGTAGATGGATCGCCTGTGGATCGTCGGGGGACAGGTCGCGAATGCCGGTCCGGTCGATCGCGCCCAGCGCCATCAGCGCGGCGATGCCCTGTCCATTGGGGGGGATCTCATGCAGTTCATAATCGCCGAAAGGGACCGAAATAGTGCCGCACCAGTCGACTTGGTGCGCGGCCAAATCGGCCTCGGACAAGGCAGCGCCATTGGAAGCTGCGGCAGCGGCGATGGCTTGTGCCAATTCGCCCGTATAGAACGCAGCGCCGTGGGACTCCGCGATCATCTCCAGCGACCGTGCAAGATCAGGATTGCGGAATATCTCGCCCGCCTGCGGCGCCCGTCCGCCGGGCATGAAGCAATCGGCAAACCCCGGCTGATCGCCCAGCAGCGCCGCGCCCTTTGCCCAGAGCCCGGCAATCGTCGGAGATACCGGGAAGCCGTCGCGCGCGTGGCGGATGGCCGGGCCAAACAGGTCTGCGAAGGGCAATTTGCCGAACCGCTCCGACAATGCCACCCACGCCGATACCGCGCCGGGGGTGGTCACGGCTTCCCAGCCTCTCTTGGGCATCGGCCCATCGCCGAAACGATCCTCCGTCCATGCGGCGGGTGAACGACCGGAGGCATTGAGCCCATGCAGCGCCTCGCCATCCCAGAGGATCGAGAACGCGTCGGAGCCAAGCCCGTTGCCCGTCGGTTCCACCACCGTCAGACAGATCGCGGTGGCCAGCGCGGCATCAATGGCGTTGCCGCCCCGGTCCAGCATCCGCAGACCGGCCTGCACCGCCAGTGGCTGGGAGGTGGCGACCATGTTGCGCGCCATCACCGGCACGCGGCGCACCTTATAGGGGGTTTCAATCAACATGCGGGGTCTCCTCCCTCGGAGCGTTCAGTGGCGTGGCACTCGATCCGCAGATCGCAGGCAGGCAGGTCGAGCACCGCCTGTGTCGGCGTCGTTTCGCTCCAGCCCACATCATCCAGCAGTGCCGCGCGCTGCGCCAGCGGCGCAAGCGTGTCAAACCGCAGCCCCAGCGCAGCAAACCTTGGGCGCGGACCGGGACGCAGGCGGATTTCCATACCGTCAGGCAAGATCACGTCAGGGCCGCGCCGGATGCCCGCCGTGGCGGCGGCGTAGATGGCACTGTCGCGGTCGGGATCGGGGCTTTCGATCGTGAAATGGGCAAACCCGGCAAAGCCATTGTCGTGGCGCATCCAGTCGGGACGCCAGACCAGATCCGGTGTCATATGCTGGCAAAAATAGACCCGCCCCGCAGGGAACAGCGCGTCGGGCACCCGAACGGTGCGGAACGCCGCGGCGGCTTGCTCTCCGTCCACCTCGACCGGGCGGGAGAAGCTGACCACGTCCTGCGGGGCCAGCTCCGCCTGCGCCAGCCGCGCATGGGTCGCGTCAGCATCCGCACTGCGCAGCACCAATCCGTTCAGCCCGCGCGGGCTGTCGCGCACTTCGGCCCGTTGACGCCCCTCAGCGGGAAGGCCGACCAGTTCCAGATAGGCCCCCGGCACCACCATCAGATGATTGATCGACCCCAGCGAATGATGCCCACGCGGGGTCAGCGTAAAGCCCAGCGCGGCGAACAGCGCCGCTGCCGCGTCCATGTCATGCAGCACGTTGACGACGACGTGGTCGAGCGGCTCGCCCTCGGCCCCTGCCGCGCTCATTGTGCCCATTCACCCTGACGGAATACCGGCACCCGGTCGCCATCGGCAGTGATCCCGTCAATGTCGGTTTCCGCGCCGCCGATCATCCAATCGACATGAATCATGCTGCTGTTGCCACCCTGATCGGCGACCTGCTCCGGGGTCAGATCTGCGCCGTTGCGGAAACACTTGGAATAACATTGGCCCAGCGCGATATGGCAGGCAGCGTTTTCGTCATAAAGCGTGTTGTAGAACAGCACCCCCGATTGCGAGATCGGCGAGGAATGCGGCACCAGTGCGACCTCACCCAGCCGCGAAGCGCCCTCGTCGGTTTCCAGCAGCTTGCGCAGAACGGCCTCGCCACGGGTGGCGCTGGCCTCGACGATGCGGCCCTTCTCGAACCGGACCGAGATATCCTCGATCAGCGTGCCCTGATGCGACAGCGGTTTCGTTGCGCGGGCGTAGCCCTCCACACGGGCCGCGTGCGGTGTGGTGAACACCTCCTCCGTGGGCAGGTTCGGATTGCACACCACGCCATTTTGCGCCTGTGACGCGCCGCCATGCCATTCGTGCCCATCGGCCAGCCCGACGGTCAGATCCGTGCCCGGCCCGGTGAAGTGCAATGCGGAAAATGCCTGCGCGTTCAGCCATTCGGTGCGGCTGCGCAACGCGGCGTTATGGGCCTCCCATGCGGCGACCGGATCATCGGTATTGACCCGCGACGCGGCAAAGATCGCCTCGGCCAGACGGGCCTGCGCTTGTTCCTCGGGCAGATCGGGAAACACCCGCCGCGCCCAGTCCACCGAAGGGTAGCTGGCGATGGTCCAGTTGATGTCGAAATTCGCGATCTTCTCCAGCGCCGGACGATACGCGGCGGAGTTGGCGCGATTGGCGCGGGCGGCGCGGTCGGCGTCCTGCTCGGCCAACAACATGGGGTCATCCCCGACGATGGCCATACGGGCCGCGTTTCCGGCATAGGCCTGCGCCATACCATCATAGAGCCAGCCGGCAGCCTGATCGAAACTCTCATCGCGCGCATGTTCAAACCGGGCCAGCGTAACCTCTGGATCTGACAGGATCGGCGTGACCACCCCAGCCCCGGCGCGGTAGGCCGCCGCCGCCACCCGGCGCACCAGCGGCAGCGCAGCGGTCGGCGCAGTCAGCACCAGATCCTGCCCCGGTTGCAGGTTCAGCCCGACACGCACAGCCACGTCCGCCAGCCGGTCGAGAAGCAGGGGGTCAACGGGATCATGGGTCATGGCGGTCTCCTTGTTTTGCGCGCGCCAAGTTCCGCCCGGCACCGCGGGAGGTCAAGCAGGTATCGTCGGCGCCCGCCGCCGTTTCTATAGGCAAGGTGCCTCACCGCTTGGGAGAGTTTCCGCCGATCAGGGAACAACTGGCGCGGGTCACGGTTGAGTGAAGGAACCAACCGGTCGAATGGCCGACTGCAATAGGGGACAGCTTTGCAAAATCTTGCGCGCCGACTTGGCCTCCGCACCGATCCCACGATCTTCTTTTTATCCGCCGGCTTTACCGTTCTGTTCGTGGTGATGCTAGTCATCGCGCCCGAACCGATCGGCGCGGCCTTCGCGGCCGGGCGCAGCTGGATCGTTACCAATCTAGGCTGGTTTTTCATTCTGGGCGTGAATGTCTGGCTTGGCTTTTTGATCTGGGCGGCGATGTCGCGCCACGGGCATATCCGCCTAGGGCCGCGCAATTCGCGGCCTGAATACAGTAATCTGTCATGGTTCACGATGCTGTTCGCGGGCGGCATCGGCACAGTGCTGATGTTCTGGGGTGTGGCTGAACCGATCAGCCATTTCCAGAACCCGCCCCTGCCCGGCGTCGACCCCTATACCGAGGAGGCTGCGCGCGATGCGATTTCCATCGCAATCTACCATCTTGGCCTGCACACATGGACGATCTTTACCCTGCCGGGTCTGGCATTTGCGTATTTCATCAATCGCTACGACCTGCCGGTGCGGGTCAGTTCGGTGTTCTACCCTCTGCTGCGCGACGGCATTCACGGTCCCATTGGCAAGGCAATCGACATTGCGTCGATCCTTGGCACGCTGTTTGGCGTGGCGGTCTCGCTGGGGCTCGGCTCATCGCAGATCGCGGCAGGTCTTTCGGCTCTCTTCGGGCTTGATGACGGCACGGGTTTGAAAGTGGCGATCCTCGCAGTGCTGACCGTCGTGGCCGTGGGCTCCATCGTTGCGGGGCTGGACAAGGGTGTGAAGATCCTCTCGAACCTCAACATCGGCATGGCGGTCGCACTGATGGTCTTCGTTTTGGTGACCGGCTCCACCCTGTTTTTGCTGCGTGGCATCGTCGAGACCTTTGGCCTCTACTTTGAGAACCTGCCGCGACTCGCCTTCTGGAACGACATGCTGGCCAATGAAAACCCCGATAACGAGGCATGGGGCTGGCAGGGCAGCTGGACCGTTTTCTATTGGGCGTGGACCGTGACGTGGTCGCCCTTCATCGGGCTGTTCGTCGCGCGCATCTCACGCGGACGCACGGTGCGGGAATTCGTGTTCGGTGTGCTGTTGGCCCCGTCGGCCTTTACGCTGATCTGGTTCTCGATCTTCGGCTGGCAGGCAATGGAATTCGATGGGCTTGGCGTCGCCGCGCGGGCCGCGATGGGCGACAGCGCGGGTGAGATCAGCCGCGCGGTGTCAGAATCGGTCCCATTGGCGATGTTCGCCTTCTTCGAGCACTTCCCCTTTACCGATTTCGTGCAAGGCTTTGCCGTGGTGATCGTGGCGATCTTCTTTGCCACCTCATCGGACTCGGCGTCGCTCGTGGTGGATATGCTCTGCACGGGGACAGCGACCCCCGGCCCCGTGCATCAGCGCGTCTTCTGGGGCGTGGCCGAAGGCTTCGTCGCCGCGATGCTTATCATTCTTGCAGGGGAAGCGGGGCTGACCGCGCTGCAACAGGTCATCACCGTGGTCGGGCTGCCGATCTTCGTGCTGGTCTGCATGATGATCCCATCCCTGATCCGCGGCTTCGCATTGGAAGAGATTGACCATATCTCCATCGGCAAGCGGCCCGAACTGGACGAGTTCTAAGCGACCCGTCTCTAGGCGAGGGGCGCATATCGCCGCCCCTCGCCCTCGATTATCAAAGCCAAGCCAGCGTCAGTGCAGCCACCGTGAGATAACGGGCGCCTTTGGCGATGGTCACAATAATCAGAAAACTCGGCAGCGGCTCGCGCAGCACCCCGGCCACCACGGTCAGGGGATCGCCGATGAAGGGCGCCCAGCTCAGCAGCAGACTCCACCGGCCATAGCGGTGATATTGCGCCTCCGCCCGCGCAAGCTGCCCCGCCTTGACCGGAAACCAGCGCCGATCCTGAAATTGGCGCAGAAAACGTCCGCATATCCAGTTCACGGTCGACCCCAGAACATTGCCGACGGTCGCAACGCAAAGCAGCAAGCCAAGCGATAAGCTGGGATCGGTCAGCTGATAAGCCAGCAGAATTTCCGACTGCATCGGCAAGATCGTTGCGGCAACAAAGGCCGCCAGAAACAAGGTGAGATAGGGCAAGCGCGTTCACTTCGATGGAGGGAAGACAAGCATCACGACGACGCGGCAGGTGCCCCGACCATAGCGGCATGGCGGCACCGGCGCTTTATAAGACGCGCCCCCCTGCCGCGGCAAGAGAAGGAGCCGCAGGCGACGCCGCGCAGGCGCTCAAACAGGGCTGGTGGCGGCGTGCTCGGGCGCAAAAAGTGACGTGAAGATTGCCGTAATCACGAGGATCAGAACGAAAGTTGCCATTTCCCACCGGATCGAGCGCAAGAGGGGGCGACCATCGCCTGTAGCGGCGAGGATAGGCGTTAACCGCAGCTTGTTCAGTGCCGCGAGCGCCAGCAAAATCGATACGATCATCAGCTTGATCGCCACCAGCCTGCCCCATGGCTGCGACACGGCGGCCAGCGGATCGCCTGTCAGAAGCCATAGCAATGACACCCCCGCGACGACCAGCAGACCAACCATGACCAGCGCCGCCTGCCCGAAGCGTTCAACCGTGCGCGCCGCGCCGGTGGCGCCGCGCTGGACCATGTCGTGAAGCGGGTAGAAACCTCCGATCCAGAAACTGGCAGCCAGAATGTGGATCACGAAAAGCGCGCCAAGGGCAAAGCGGGGCTCGCCGATGGCATGTCCACGCATGGCAAAGCTCGCGGCCACAAGCACGACACCCGCAGTCGCAAGCCAGCGCGTCCATTGCCGGTCCGCCGCGATTGCCGTGATGGCGGCAAGGCCAATGACATCTGCTTCGACGGAGTAGCCCAGCGGGCTGAACGTCACGATGCCAAGCATGACGGGATCAATAGCGCCTGCAAAGCTCCCGGAAAGAAACGCCGCCCTGAGCGGGATATTCAAGACACTGAACACAATGCCGACCAAGGCCGACACGGCCGCGAGCAGCCGTAGGCGGCTGCGCGCAGTGGTGTCCAACTCACGCAGGAGCACCAAATTGATGGCGGAGCCTGCCGCGAGCAAGACGCTGACATACATCCCGGCCTTGACCAGGATAGACACGATCTGCACTGGCTCCAATGCGGCAACGGCTCCGCCCATGATCAAAGACCCACGCTGAAGCCAAAGGTGCCGTTCATGGCGTGACCGTCGGGCGACATGCCGCGCCAGTCGACTTTATACGCCCCGGCGGCAAGCCGCGGCAGCTGCCCTTCCCAGACCTTGACCGCCTGATTTGCCGCGGGGCCTTTAACCTTCACGGACTTGCCGCGGGGGTCGGTCATGGTGACCGTCGTGATCTTCATCGGGGCGTCGAACATCAGGTGCATGACCTTGGTGTTCGCGGCGACCGTCGCGCCATTGGCAGGCATGGTCATCATCTTGCCCTCATGCGCCATCGCAAGCGGCGCGGAGAATGACAGACCGACCGCAAGTGCGACGGCCTTCTGAAACGTGCCGAAATTTTTCATGTTGATCCTTACAAGTTGGAGGATTGTGCCGTGCAGCAGAGGCCCGGCTGCATACGCCGGGCCTCTGGTCTTCGGGCGGGCACCGGGGTGCACCGCCCCAAGTTCAGAAATTGAGGTTCACACCGATGACGCTGCTGAGTTCGGAGACATCATCCCCAGCCGCACGAAGCAGGTCCGCGGTCCCGCCGTAGCTGCGTTCGTAGCTCACACCGACATAGGGAGAGACGCTGCGCCCGATCAGATCGTAGCTGAGCCGCAGTCCCATTTCGGCACTCACGCCACCGGCGGCGACATGGCGCGCGTCATCGTCAGACAGCGGTATGCTCAGTTCCATCCACGGGGTCAGGATCAACCGATTGGTGAGAAGCGCCTCGTAATCCGCCTCGGCGCTCAGGTAGGGATGATCTGCCACGAACAGCGTGGCTTCGACTTCGAACCATTGGGGCGCAAGCCCGGTCACACCGAGGACCCCGTAATGGCGTGCGTCCTCATCCTCCGGCGTGGAGGCGGCGACCCCGACGAAGGCGTCAAAGAATTCACTCACCGGCTTTTGCAGACGCAGCTGGTTCTCCATCTCGTCGAAGCTGCCGCTGTCGGAGCGCTGGCCCTCGCTCGTATAGACGAAACGCAGCTCGTCCGTGCCTGCCATCGCGGTGACGTCCCAAGCCAGCGCGCCTTCGCCCTCGGCACTGCGATATTCAAGCTTCTCGGTGCGCAGGCTCCACACGGCAGGTTCGGCCAAGGCGGCGGCGGGCGCGGCAAGCAACGCGCTTGCGGTGGCCACACCAATGATGGCGAGTGTCTTCATGGTCTGCATGTCCTTGTTCGGTTTGCTGCTCATGCCGGGCCACCGGACACGATCACCTTGCGGAACATGCCGCCGGCCATGTGGTAGGAGAGATGGCAGTGGAAGGCCCACGCGCCGGGCGCGTCCACCTCGGTTTCGGTGTAGACGGTGGTGCCGGGCGCGATGTTGACCGTGTGTTTTACCGGATCATATGCGCCCTTGCCGGTATCGAGGATCGACCACATTCCGTGCAGGTGCATTGGATGCGCCATCATCGTCTCGTTGACGAACTTGAAGCGCACACGCTCGCCGTAATTCAGGCGGATCGGCTCAGCGTCTTCGTATTTCACGCCGTCGATCGACCAGATATAGCGCTCCATATTACCGGTGAGACGGATCTCGATCTCGCGCGTCGCCGCGCGGTCCCGATAGACCGGCTTGGCCGCGGTCAGGTCTTCATAGCCCAGAAACTTGCCGCCGTTTGCTGCAGTCGGGGTCAGCCCGCTTCCCGCAGCGTAGAATTCGGATGTGGCCGGGGCTGCGTTCGGTGCGGGGGTCATGTCCATGCGGCCCATGTCACCCATCGCGCTCATGTCGTGGCCGGAATGATCCATGCCGCCCATATCCATGGCGCCCATCTCCATGCTGTCCATGTCCATTCCCGACATGCTGCCCATCATGTTGCCCATGTCTGCCATGGTCAGCAGCGGCGCGGGGCGCATCTGGTAATAGGGGCCGACCATGCCTTCGGTCGGGGCGAGGGTGCCGCGAACCATTGCGGTGCGGCCCATGCTTTCGCCGATGATCGAATAGGCCTTGGCCTGTCCCGGCTGCACGATCACGTCATAGGTTTCAGCCACGGCGATCCGCAGCTCGTCCACGACGACGGGTTTAACGTCGTTCCCGTCAGCCTGCACAACGGTCATCTTCAGACCCGGCACACGCACATCGAAATAGGTCGTGGCAGATGAGTTAATGAGCCGCAGGCGAACCTTTTCACCGGGCTGAAAGATCCCGGTCCAGTTTTGCTGCGTGCTCTCGCCATTGATGAGCGGGGTGAAGCCCTGCACGTCCTCGACATCTGTCGACATCATGCGCATGGAGCCCCACATCTTGCGGTCCTGCAACGCGGCCTTTAGCCCCTGCGCGCTGGCATCCTGTATAAGATCCTCCACAGTGCGCTGTGTGCGGTTGTAGTAATCGGCCGAAGATTTGAGGTTGCGGAAGATGGTGTAGCCGCTGTGCGGATGCTTGTCGGTCAGCTGCACGACATAGTCACGCTCGGTCCGGATACGCTCGCCGCCCTTTGGGGAAATGACAATCGCACCATATGCGCCGTCGGGCTCCTGAAAGTCGGAATGACTGTGAAACCAGTAGGTTCCCGCCTGCTCAATCGGGAAGTTGTAGGTAAAGGTTTCGCCCGGCTTGATCCCGTTGAAGCTGATCCCCGGCACGCCATCCTGGTCGAACGGCAGAATAAGGCCATGCCAATGGATCGAGGTATCTTCCCGCAGGTTGTTCTTGACCCGGATCGTGACATCCTCGCCTTGCTCGAAGCGCAGGATCGTCGGGGTCTGGCTGCCGTTATAGCCAATCCCGGTTTTCTTGAACGTGCCGGTATCAATGCGGATCTTGTCCACGCTGACATCGTAGGTCGACGCATGGGCAGGCACAGAGAGCGCAAGCCCAAGCAGTGCGGCCTGATACACAGACCGCAGGAATTTGTGATGTTTCATGTTCTTCTCTAGGCCGCGGTCCGTTAACGGATCGCGGCGCAATCAGGAGGGGAGGGCCGCCGCGAGACACGCAGCTGCCACATGGGAGAAAAAGGAGAGAGGAAGGGCAGCCGCACAGGGCGCCGAAATACGATTGGTCGCAATGGCGCAGGCCACCGCACGCAATCGTCGCCTCAACGGCGCGAGTTAGCCTAGCGGCGGTCGCAGATGAGGTCTCAGAACGGATTGAAGTGTCAATTTCGGCTCTGCGACGTGCAACACGACTGTGCGGAAATCACCGGCGGTAACGGCCATCAGATCCGGGCCCGATTTCTCGGTGCAGGGTTGGCCCGCACAATGCAGCGTCACCACCATATCGGGGGACACTATATCGCTGGTGACAAACCCATCCCCAGTGTCGTGCGAGGCTGCCATATGGCTGTGCCCCGCGCTTCGCTCGGAACACTGATCGACCGAAACCAAGGTATGCGAAAACACACTCGTCACAGCGAGTTGCAGCAGCATAACGATGACCAGGATACGACCGATCAAAATGAACACTCCATTGTTCTGGCACTTAAATCTCGCGGCCGCAGCATTAGGTCAAGCGCCTTCGCACCTTCCTCCGCCGGAGGGTCACACCAACGTGATTCCAGTGCGGACGACGGAGGGGAGTGGGGGAAAATAGAGGCATTCTAGCCGTCATCAGCAAGGCGTCACCCCCGCCGTTTCAATGGAAATCTCGCGACTTCAGAATGATCTTTGCGTCCCTTGGATGGCCCCGGATGCCGACCTGTCCGGGGATCGGATGGGTCGGATGGTCGCCACGCGTGGTGATCCCCGGCAGGCGGTCGTCCGACAGACTATCCAGCCGGTCGCTGCGGTCCTCCAACTGGTTGGCAACGACGTGGATGACACGACCGTCGGTCTGCACCCGCCCGTGGACGACCAACAGACGCGCGGCCATGATGACGGGGCGATAGGCCTTGAAGAGATCGGGCCAGATCACAAGGTTCGCGACGCCCGTTTCATCCTCCAGCGTGATAAAGCACACGCCCTTGGCGCTGCCCGGTTTCTGGCGGACAAGAACGAGCCCCGCAAGAGAGACCGGCGCGCCGTAGCGCAGGCGCGGCAGATCGGCGGCGGCCTTGAACCGCTGGTGGCGCAGGCTGCCACGGAAAAAGGACATCGGATGCGCCTTCAGCGACAGGCGCAGGGTCTGGTAGTCCGCAACGACATGTTCCGCGCGGGGCATGGCGGGCAGGATCACCTGCGCCTCGGAGCCCTCCGCCGCGGCCTGAACGTGATCGAAAATCGGGAGAGCGGGGGCATCGCGCAAGGCTTGGGCCTGCCAAAGAGCCTGCCGCCGGTCGATCCCCATAGACCGGACAGCATCGGCTGCGGCGAGGCGGCGGATCGTGCCCGCATCCATGCGTGCGCGGACCTTCAGATCGGCGATGTCGGCATAGGGCATGTGGCGCGCCTCGACGATCCGTCTTGCGGCCTCCTCGCGCATCCCGCTGATCTGCCGCAGGCCAAGACGCAGGGCAAAGCCGGTTCCGTCAGGCTCCAACGTGCAATCCCAGCCAGAGAAGTTCACGTCAACGGCGCGGATCTCGACCCCGTGCTCGCGAGCATCCCGCACGATCTGAGCAGGCGCGTAGAAGCCCATAGGCTGCGAATTGAGAAGCGCACAGGCAAAGGCTGCCGGGTAGTGACACTTCATCCAACTTGAGACGTAGACCAATTTGGCGAAACTGGCGGCGTGACTTTCCGGGAAGCCATATTCGCCAAAACCCTTGATCTGATCGAAGCATCGTTGCGAAAAATCCGGGTCGTAGCCACGCTCGATCATCTTGTCGACCATCTGGGATTGCAGCTGTTCGATAGTGCCCCGCGACCGGAATGTCGCCATCGCCTTGCGCAATTCGTTTGACTGCGCCGGCGTGAATCTGGCCGCGTCCATGGCGATCCTCATCGCCTGCTCCTGAAAAATGGGCACACCGTTGGTGCGGCGCAATATCTTCTCCATCTCGTCTTGTGGATGCTCCGGTCCCGGGCGTGGGAATTCCACTTTCTCGAGCCCCAGTCTGCGTCGCAGATACGGATGCACCATATCACCTTGAATGGGACCGGGACGGACAATGGCGACCTCGATCACGAGGTCATAAAAGATGCGAGGACGCAGCTTGGGCAGCATCGCCATCTGCGCCCGGCTCTCGACCTGAAATACGCCAAGACTGTCCCCCCGACAGAGCATGTCATAGGTGGGCCGGTTGCCGGGCTCGTCTGGCAGATGATCCTCTATGGGCACAGTTGCCAACTCCAGCGCCCGCCCATAATGCGCTTCGATCAGGTCAAATCCCTTAGCGATGCAGGTCAACATACCCAGAGCCAGAATATCGACCTTGAATATCTGCAGCGCGTCGATGTCGTCTTTGTCCCATTCGATGAAGCTTCGCTCCGGCATCGCCCCATTTCCGATAGGGACGATCTCGGTCAGCGGGCGTTCGGTCAGGATGAAACCACCGACATGCTGACTTAGATGGCGTGGCATCCCGACCAACTGTTTCGCCAGCTTCAGAACCATGCGCAGGTAAGGGTCAGACAGGTTCAGCCCAGCCTCCCGCGCACGCGCATCGTCCATCTGGCCCTCGAAACTGCCCCAGATCGTGCCTGCCAGTTTCGACGTCACGTCCTCCGACAATCCCATCACTTTGCCGACTTCGCGAATGGCGGAACGGGGACGGTAATGGATGACAGTCGCACAGAGGCCTGCGCGGTGGCGCCCGTATTTGTCATACATGTATTGAATGACTTCTTCGCGCCGCTCATGCTCAAAATCGACGTCTATGTCGGGCGGCTCGTCACGTTCCTCGCTCAGAAACCGCTCAAACAGGACGTCATGTTCATTGGGATCGACGGACGTGATACCCAAGCAGAAGCAGACGGCGGAATTCGCCGCCGAGCCGCGCCCTTGGCACAGGATCGGAGGCTGTGCCTCTTCGCGGGCGAAACGCACGATATCGCGGATGGTCAGGAAATATCGGGCGATCTTCTTGGACGCGATCAGGGCGAATTCCTTGGCGATGGTGGCGCGGACATGGCTTGGCACGCCATTGGGGTATCGGTGCGCCGCGCCCTCCCAGGTCAACCGCTCCAGCTCTTGCTGCGCGGTGAGGCCTTTGGGCACGATCTCATGGGGATATTCGTAGGCCAGATCGGTCAGCGCGAAACTGATATCGTCTGCCACCGCGCGGGTCGCGGCGATGGCATGGGGCCAGTCCGCAAAAAGACGGCACATTTCCTGTGGTGATTTCAGGTGCCGTTCAGCATTGGCCAGCAAACGAAAACCCGCGCGTGATACCGTCACGCCCTTGCGGATGCAGGTCATCACATCCTGCAAGGGTCGCCTGTCAGGCGCGTGATACAGCACATCATTGGTGGCAAGGATCGAAAGACCATGGGTGCGGGCCATCTGGTCCAGCCGGTTGATCCGAGCCCGGTCATCGCCCCGATATAGATAGGTCGCGCCGATATGGCGCATTCCCGGCAGGGCACGGGACAAGCGCGGCAAGCTGGCTTCGAACGCATCCAGATCATCGCCGGGCATGACGATCAGATGCAGGCCGTTGGCATGATGCACCAGCATGTCGAGCGTGAGGTGAGTTTCACCCTTCGCCTGCCAGTCCCCGTTCACATCTGCCATCTTGCCGCGCGACAGCAGCGTGGACAGCCGAGCATAAGCGTCGCGATCGCGTGGATAGGCCAGCAGCTCCGCCCCACATAACAGCACCAGCCGCACCCCAATCAGAGGACGAATACAGGCGGTCCTGGCTTCGGTATGCACACGCACGACCCCGGCCAGCGTATTGTGATCGGCGATGCCTATGGAATGGTAGCCGAGGAGGTTCGCCGCCGCCGTCAGTTCGCTGGCATCCGAGGCCGCGCGCAAAAAGGAGAAGCAACTCGCCAACCCCAGTTCCACATAGGGGCCCGGCTCATGCCAGATGAATCCGTCATGTCCCGCAAGCGTCCGTCTCGTATGTCCTTCTTGCTGCGGCATCAGGCGAACAGCCCATGCAGGAACCAGCGTGGTGCATCGCCCCGCCCATCGCCGGCTAATCCTTCGCGGTAGAGCCAGAACCTGCGCCCATCCTCGACCTCGACCTTGTAATAGTCACGCAGACGGGTGCCCGGTCGATCCCGCCACCATTCAGGGGCGATGCGCTCCGGGCCAGAGTGGCGCGTCGCGGTGAACTGCACCCGGCGCCAGCGAAAGCGCATGGGTGGCCCCTCGGGCAGGGCATAAAGCACATGCACTTCCTCGGGCATATCCAGAAGCCGGAGAGGTCGTTCGGCGGCAATCTCTGGCGGCAATGCAGGCTGCATCGTCAAGGCGGGGGTCTGGTGCTGGACCCGTTCTGGCAGATGGCTTTCGGACCATGCGGACCAATTCACGCGATCCCGTCCCAACCGGGCGGTCAGTCGGTCCAGCAATGCGGCCACGTCGTCATCGGGGTCGCGGATATCGTCGATCCGCTCCTGACGCAGGGCCAGCGGTTCGACCCGCATTGCCTCCAACGTCAGAAGGTCGAACCCGAACCCCGGATCAACCTTGTCCAGCTTGCCGTGCAGCAAACGCAGAAGATGCGCAGCATCGCGGCTTGCCCGCGCCGTCGCGACATCCGCCGCCCGCCAGTTCCCGTCCACCCGATAGATGGTAAGCCGCAGGGTCCGCGCGCCCAATTCCGCACGCGCCAGCCCGGCGCAGAGGCGCTCCGCCAGTTCCGCTAGATGTGGGGCCGCGTTCATGACCGGTTCGGCCAGTTTCGTGCGGACGATGTAGCGCACGGCATCGGGGGGCGGATCGAGCGGGTCCGGCAGGAGGTTCATGGCGCGGTCCAGCAGGACGAGCGGGTTCGTCGCGGGCGCGGTTTTGGAAAACCGTCGCATCAGCGCGGCCCGTGGCACGGCTGCCAGCGCACCGATGGTCTTGATGCCCAGACGGTCCAACAGACGGGCAATATCGGGCTCAAGCCGCAATGCACGCACTGGCAGCGATGCAAGGTCACGCGCCAATGTCTGGGGCCTAGCGATAGTGGTGGCCTCACCATATCTGGCGAATGCTTGGGCTGCCATGCGCGTAGGGGCCATCGCCACCCGCGCGGTCAGCCCCTGCATGGCAAAGCGGCACGTCATATCCGACAGCAGAGCCGCATCACCACCAAACAGATGCGTCGACCCGGTCGCGTCCAGAAGCAGCCCCTCATTGTCCCGCGCCGTCCAAGGACACCAGCGCCGCGTCCAGAAGGTGAGGCGGTCGAGCATCGCCACGTCACCATTCGGATCGGCAGGTTCCACATGCAGGTCAGGGTGAATGGCCTGCACATCAACCACCCGCGCACCGGGTTGCACGCCTCGCGCGGTGGCTGCGTCGCCAACCGCATGAATCACGGGTCCGTGGAGTCCGGGCACAGCCAGCACGACCGGCACTTCAGCCCCCGGCAACGCTCGATCTCGCTCCGCGAGATTGCGCCAACGCTCCATCGCCAAATGGGGAAACCAGACGGAGACGATCTGCCGGGTCGGCGGCGTGCGGGTCATAGCGCACCCACCAAAGACCCGGCGGACGACCCCGCGCCCGGAACAGTTCCGCCTCCCAAAAAGCGCCCCCCGGTGCCCGGACATCGTGCGGATGTGCCGAGGATGGCAGCGCCCCGATGCGCCAGCGTTCCCTCGCGGCGCTCAACCCACCCGGATCGTTCGACCGGATCAGCCAGACCGGCACGCCCGATGCTTCCGAACGCAAGGCAAGCCGCTTGGTCGCAGTAAAGTCGAGAATGGCAGGCGCACCGTGCACCTCTCCCACGACGGCGGCCAAGCCAGCACAGGTTGCGCCCTCCTCCATCGCCCATAGAACGTCGCGCGGATGGCTCACATTGATATGGATTACAGGGCCAGCAGGGAACGGCTTGCCCGTGCCGGGCAGATAAAGCGTGCCACTTTCGCGGCGCGAGGCGCGATCTTGCACCCATAAGACCGGACGGGAGCCCCGTGGCAGGGCAGCAAGGATAAAGGCGGACACGGAAGCATCGCCCGGCCGCATTGGCAGGGCTTCCTGCAACGTGCCTCCTCCCACGACGGGCATGGGGGGCACGACCTCTGGCTTCTGCCGAAACAGGGGAATTGTCTTGGCCATATAACGAATCCTGTGTCACGTTACAGAATATATGTTCCCACTTTGTTCTCGTCGAGGAGGTAGTTTGCAGGTTGAAATCTTGGCTCCCCCTTTCGCGGCTATCGTCCTGAATCGAAGCGCAAACAATTTGCCTCTCGCGTCTGCTCATGGGGCAAGGCCGCAATTTTGCGATGCGCGGCGGAGGCGGCCCATCCCGGCGATGCGCATCGCGGCCACCGCATCAGACGAAAACGGCAGGGTTATAGATGTGACGGGGTTTGGTTGTTGCACGCAGACGGTCGCGCGCCCGCAAACTGCACAGAACCCAAGCCGCAATTGCCTGCTGGAGGCTGACAGCGCGCTTCATTCAACCGTCTGAATTTTCTTGGATTTATTGGTCGGAGTGAGAGGATTCGAACCTCCGACCCCTGCCTCCCGAAGACAGTGCTCTACCAAGCTGAGCTACACTCCGACCGTGAGGCGGGGAGTTACAGCGCGTGGTTGCGTTTGGCAAGGGGGAATGGAGGCGCAGGTGAAAATCGGAGTGTCGCCACGCAGCTATTCCACGGGGGGCGATAGCGGCCCAGTCGAGGCATTGCCCCGACCGGCGCGCCGGCGCTGGGACAAGCGTTGCATGACGCTTACACGCGGCGCGCCCATCGGCACGCCAAAGCGGCTGCGGCTGCGCAGGACCGGGGTGCCGGAGCCGGATTTGCGGTCCTCGCGGAACACGATGTAAAGCCCCGACGCGATAATGATCACCGCCCCGATGGCCGTGTTACGATTGGGGATTTCGTCAAACAGCAGCACCCCGAACAACGTGGCCCAGATGATCTGGCTGTATTGCATCGGCGCGACGATGACGGCGCTGCCCAACCGGTAAGCGACGATCTGCAAAAGCGTCCCGCCGAAGCTCAGCAACGCCATGAGCCCGAAACCGCCCAATTCCGTCAATTGCACCGGTTTGTAGACAAAGGGCAGGAAGCAGGCCATCACCACGAAATTGGCGACCATCGGATAAAGCAGCAGCACAGCCGCGCGTTCCTCCTGTCCGATTTTGCGCACAATGATCGCCGCCGTCGCCCCGGTGCAGGCCCCGATGACGGCCGCCAGATGGCCCAGCGTCAGCTCGGTATCGCCGGGCTGCAGCACCACAATCACGCCGACCAGACCGGTGAGAACCGCCAATCCGCGCCGCCAGCCGACCTTCTCGCCCAAGACCGGAATTGCGAGCACCGTGATGAGCAACGGCATCGAAAACAGGATCGCGTAGGTTTCCGCCAGCGGCAGTGTCGAGAAGGCATAAAACACACATAGGCCGGTGATCACCGCCATCGCCGTGCGCAAGGCCGACCAATAGGGGTGGTTGGGTCGCAAATTGCCGTCCGTCCGGTCGCGCATCAGCATCACGGTCACGATCGGGAAGCCGAACAGCACTGAAAAGAAGACAATCTGAAACGGTTCAAACTGCGCACCGAGGATCTTCACCACCACGTCGTGGGAGGCGAAAACGGCAAAAGCGGCAAGCCCGGTCAGGGCGCCGCGACCGTTCGAGGCTGGTAATCCGGACATCGGGCAAGCTCCGTTCAAAAAATATCGGCGTCGCGGCGGACAGCCCGGCAATGACACCGGGCCGTGGCGGAACGGCCCTCGACACTCCCGTCTGACCAGTTGCCCAATGACATACTGCGCCCATTCAGACGTGCAATCGCTTTACCGAAAGTTTTCGGTCAAACCTCGCCAAGTTTCCGCGCTATCGCTGGCGGAGGCCTGCAAAGATCCGAATATCTTGGCATCGCTCTGAATATCGGGCCATCTTTTGGGCAGCGCCGCGCCCGGCGCCCCGTCTGCGCGGCACGACGCCCAGTGCCAGACCGCCAAAACGACTTCGGGCGGCACCGTTGCCAATGCCGCCCGTCTGCGTCCATTCAATGCGCCGCGTGGGCTCAGGCGGCGAGCGCTGCCAGAACCGCGTCGCCCATCTCGGAGGTGCTGACCGGGGTGCCGCCATCGGGGCCCATCAAATCGGCTGTGCGCAGGCCGTCGGCGAGAACCTTCTCCACCGCGCGTTCCAGCCGGGTCGCGTCATCGCCCATATCGAACGAATAGCGCAGCGCCATTGCGAAGCTGAGGATACAAGCGATCGGATTGGCCTTGCCCTGACCCGCGATATCGGGGGCGGAGCCGTGCACCGGCTCATAAAGCGCCTTGGGGCGACCATTTGCCATCGGCGCACCGAGCGAGGCCGAGGGCAGCATGCCCAGCGACCCAGTCAGCATCGCGGCGGCGTCGGACAGCAGATCGCCGAACAGGTTGTCGGTGACGATCACGTCGAACTGTTTGGGCCAGCGGCACAGCTGCATGGCACCGGCGTCGGCATACATGTGGCTCAGCTCGACATCCGCGTAATCCTCGTCATGCACCTTCTGGACGATCTCACGCCACAAGATACCCGACTCCATGACATTGGCCTTCTCCATCGAGCAGACCTTATTGCCGCGACGGCGGGCCAGTTCGAATGCGGAGCGCGCGACGCGGTCAATCTCGCTTTCGGTGTAGCGCTGGGTGTTGATGCCCACACGCTCATTGCCCTCATGGATGATCCCGCGCGGCTCGCCGAAATAGATGCCGCTGGTCAATTCGCGCACGATCATGATGTCGAGCCCGGCGACCACGTCCTTCTTGAGCGAGGAAAAATCGGCCAGCGCGTCGAAACACTGCGCCGGGCGCAGGTTGGCGTAGAGGTCCATTTCCTTGCGCAGGCGCAGCAGGCCCCGCTCCGGCTTCACCGAGAAGTCGAGTTCGTCGTATTTGGGTCCGCCCACGGCGCCCAGCAACACCGCATCGACATCCTGCGCGCGGGCCATCGTGTCGTCATGCAGCGGGGTGCCGTGCTTGTCATAAGCGGCGCCGCCGACCAGATCCTCGGACACGTCAAAGGTTGTGCCCTGCGTGCCGAACCAATCAATGATCTTGCGCACCTCGGCCATCACCTCGGGGCCTATGCCGTCGCCGGGCAAGATCAGAATGGAAGGATTGGACATGGCTGCGCTCCTCGCGATAATTGGTCGGGAATGGGCTATAGCGCAGCGGTCGCAGGGTCAAGCTGGGCAGGCTCAGGGCACCGGCGGCGGCACCTCGACCTCGATCCAGACAGGCCGGTGCGCGGAGGCGCGCGCCGCGATATCCGCCCCCTGCGCAGTCGACCCGCTGCGCATCACGCCGCTCCGCCGCACGGTCATCCCATGCTCCGGCAAAACATAATCGACACGCAGCGCACCGGGGCCACCCTCGGCCGTGGGACGCCAAAATGCGGTATCCTGCGCGGCGGGGCCGACATGGGTGGGATCGCCCGAGGGGGCGGAGGACGCAGCCGGGCCGGGATCCTGCCAAAGCGAACCGGCGAGCAAATCCACCATCACCTGCCGCAGCCCTTCGCCATCATGCGGGTCCAAATTGAAATTTCCCATCAACACCCGAGGCGGCGGTGGCGGCGGATGCTCCAACATGCCGCGCAGCAATGCCGCCCAGACGCGGATTTCATCGGCGTTGCGCCGTCCATTCGCATCCTCCGGCCCATCGAAGACCGGCGGGGTCGCGGCGAAGACCAGCAAGGTGATCCGCCCCTTGGGCAACCGCACTGGCACGGCGTAATGCCCCGAACTCGACAGCAACTGCGCCGCCTGCGCCTCCTCCGACGGAAAGGCAGCCCCATCGCGGCGCGGCAGATCAGCCCCCGGCAGGTCGCGCCAGAGAAGGCCGGTGATGTCGATGATCCCGGCATGATCAATCGGATATCGGCTGAGCAGCGCCATCGCCCCTGCCCCGGTAAACCGACCCCATCCCTGCGCATCCCCCGGACCGCCGCGCCGCCCGTCGCCATCGAGGTCCCGCGGCGTCTCCAGCCCGCGGTTTCCGGGCAACGGCAATCGGTGCGGGTAGCCAAGGCCGCGCTGTGCGAGGCCTTCGGCCAATGCGGTAAGGCTCGCCCCCTGCGCATCCTGATCCATCCCGGTCAGCAACAGGATGTCAGCATCCAGCGCGACAATCATGTCCATTGCGGCATGTGCCTGTTCGTCGGGTTTTAGGAGATCGCGCAACAACAGCCCCGGACCGTCACGCTTCAGGCCGGCATCATAGGTCGCAATGCGCAGCGGCTCTGCACTGGCACGGTCAGATAGCACGATTGAAATCAGCGCAATCAGGGCCGCGCTCAGGTGGCAGCGAAGCCGATGTCTGCGGCGGGCAGGCTCTGCCGACGCTTGGCCGCGATCATGGACGCGATCCGTCGCATCGCGATGCCGCGCATGAACAAGGAACAGGGAAGAAACGCCCATGCCGAGACCGACCAAATCAGGGTGTGGTAATTCGAAAATTCCCACGGCGAAAACAACAGCGCCGCGCAGATCGCGATGCCCGGCACCAGAAATGGCAGCAAAAAGCCTAAGATGATGTTAACGGTCGCGTCTCGGTTCAGCCGGGCCACTACATCGCCGCCCGCCGTAGGATCGAATGTCGGCAGGTTGATCCAGACGTTGAACGCCTGCATGTGGTTCGGCCAGCCCACCACTCGCAGCGCCAGCGCAAAGATCATCAGCGTCAGCAGTGCCACGGCATAAGCCAGCCCCGCTGCGGCCCGCACCAGATCGGCCACAGCGGAATTCGGCCCCTCGGGCAGATTGTCGAGCATCAGGCGGAGCGGCGAGAACGGAAAATCGATCGCCTCACCCACGCCGCGCCCGAATGCTTCCACCACCAGCGTCAACCCGGATGGCGCGATGCCGTTGACGCAAAGCACGGTGAGCAGGAAGACCGTGGTGAAAAGTGAAAGGTAGCGGATGCGGTTAAACGGCGGCGCATCGCGAAATTCGATCAGGGAGGGATAGGCCGCCGTATATTCGAAAATCGTCAGCCCGAAGCCGAACAGCGCAATGAGCGCCACGATTTCGGTGCCGTCTCCGGTAATCCCCGGCAACATCAATGATGGCGTAGCAATAAGGAGCGCGACAAAACCCGCACGCACCAAGGCTCCGATGAGTCTCGTGAACACTGCCCCAACTCTCCTGCACCGGCCGCCCTCGATACATCGTCGAGCTGCTGTTCCGGCCTCTTTGCGCCAATTCCGGCGGATTGCCTCAAGTTTGCCCAATTTTTGCCTAAATTCACGAAAGCCAACAACAGCGGTCTAAGGTTAACAGGCAGAATGCGGCATTTTCGGGGGGGAAGTGGTGCCAGTTTACATCAATCGAATGGCACAAATGTGGCAACAGCCCGGTCGCGCGATACAATAAATGCAATAAATCCGGCGAGTTGGAGAGGATCGCCCAAGATTGACGCTAAGGGAAGCTCCCGCAGCAATTGTGGCAAAAACGAGAAACGGGCCCCGCAGGGCTCGCATCACCATTCAACCAAGCCTTACAATTAAGGCATCACACCCAAGGACGGGACGTCGCGGCGCGCTCCTCGAAGCTCTGGATCGAGGTGGCCTTTTCCAGCGTCAGCGCAATATCGTCGAGACCGTTCAGCAGGCAATGCTTGCGGAAACTGTCGAGTTCGAAGCTGAAGACTTCGCCATCCGAGGTGGTCACGGTCTGAGCTTCCAGATCGATATCCATGCGTGCATTGGCGCCCTTTTCGGCATCCTTCATCAGCACATCGACCGCTTCCTGCGGCAGCGCGATGGGCAGGATGCCGTTCTTGAAGCAGTTGTTGTAGAAGATATCGGCAAAGCTCGGCGCGATGACGCAGCGAATGCCGAAATCCTTGATCGCCCAAGGCGCGTGTTCACGCGACGAGCCGCAGCCGAAGTTATCGCCGGAGACCAGCACTTCGGCCTCGCGATAGGCGGGTTTGTTCAGCACGAAATCGGGGTTCTCGGACCCGTCATCGTTATAGCGCATCTCGTCGAACAGGTTCACGCCCAGACCCGAGCGTTTGATCGTCTTCAGGAACTGCTTGGGGATGATCATGTCGGTATCGACATTGATCAATGGCAGCGGGGCGGCAATGCCGGTCAGTTTCTCGAACTTGTCCATCTGGACCTCCGTTCCCCCCGGAAGGGGTTATCTGGCGTTCCCCCGCAGGGGAGCATCTGGCAAGACCGGTCCACACACAGCGGCGCGGACCGGCGGCTGGATCACATCACGTCGCGAATATCGGTCAGGTGACCAGTGATCGCGGCGGCGGCGGCCATGGCCGGGCTCATCAGGTGGGTGCGTCCGCCCTTGCCCTGCCGACCCTCGAAATTCCGGTTCGAGGTGGCCGCGCAGCGCTCCCCCGGAGCCAGCTGATCGGGGTTCATCGCCAGACACATGGAACAGCCCGCGAGCCGCCATTCAAAGCCCGCATCGATGAAGATCTGCGCCAGACCTTCTTCTTCGGCCTGTGCGCGGACCAGACCGGAGCCGGGCACGACCATGGCGCGCATGCCGTCCTTGACCTTCTTGCCCTTCAGGATCGCGGCCGCGGCGCGCAGATCCTCGATCCGGCCATTGGTGCAGGAGCCGATGAACACGGTGTCGATTGCGATCTCGCTCAGCGGCGTGCCGGGGATCAGCCCCATGTAATCGAGCGAACGGCGCGCGGCTTCGATCTTGCCGCCCGAGAAATCTTCGGCAGCGGGCACGGTGGCGGTGATCGGCAGCACATCCTCGGGCGAGGTGCCCCATGTGACGACGGGGGCGATATCCTCGCCGCGCAGGGTCACGACCTTGTCCCACTGCGCGTCGTCATCGGAATAAAGCGTGTTCCACCAGTTCAGCGCGGCTTCCCACTGAGCACCCTTCGGCGCGTGCGGGCGGCCCTTCACATAGGCAAAGGTCGTCTCATCCGGCGCAATCAGACCGGCACGCGCGCCGCCCTCGATGGCCATGTTACAGACCGTCATCCGGCCTTCCATCGACAGCGAGCGGATCGCCTCGCCGCAATATTCAATGACATAGCCGGTGCCGCCTGCGGTGCCGGTCTCACCGATGACGGCGAGGGTGATGTCCTTGGCGGTGACGCCCGGCTGCAACTGGCCGGTGATCTCCACCTTCATGTTTTTGGACTTCTTCTGGATCAGCGTCTGGGTGGCGAGGACATGCTCCACCTCGGACGTGCCGATGCCATGCGCCAGCGCGCCAAACGCCCCATGAGTCGCGGTGTGGCTGTCGCCGCACACAACGGTCATGCCGGGCAGGGTCCAGCCCTGTTCCGGCCCGACGATATGCACGATGCCCTGACGGATATCGGAGACGGGGTAGTAGTTCACGCCGAAATCTGTGGCGTTCTTGTCCAGCGCATCGACCTGAATGCGGCTTTCTTCATTGGTGATGCCGTTCACCCGGTCCAGCGTGGTGGGCACGTTATGGTCCGGCACGGCGATGGTTTTGTCGGGCGCGTGCACCTTGCGGCCAGACATGCGCAGACCTTCAAAAGCCTGCGGGCTGGTCACTTCGTGAACCAGATGCCGGTCGATATAGAGCAGGCAGGTGCCGTCTTCGGCTTCGTGGGCGACGTGGGCATCCCAGATTTTATCATAAAGTGTCTTCGGGGCGGTCATAGCGGTCCTCTCCCGTGGATTGTCTTTGGAAATACTCATAGCTCAGGGGTCGCGCCGCCTCATAGGCGGGCGAGCACCGTGAGCGTCGCGCCATAGAACCGCCAAGGCAGGCGAGAGCGGTCGTCCATGTCAAAAACCAGAGTCATGAGGGGGTATTTACGCTCTCACCTTCAGCCGCACAAGGCTTTCGCGCGGGGACCGTCGCGCTTGCCCGATGCCGGAGGTGCTGCCATGGTGATCTTCCCGAGGGTAGGAGCGCGCGTGGAGCAGGAATTACAGGTTATCGTTGAACAGGCACTCGGCGCGTGGACCGTGGTGCGGGTGCAGGCTGAAAACCTGTTACTGCCCTCCCGGCTGACGCAGATCGGTGTCCTTGCGCTTTGCCTGTTAGGCTCGTGGCTGCTCAAACGTGCCACGACCCCCGGCTTGCGCAACTGGATGCGCGGGCTGGACGGGCAGCCCATGTGGCGGATGCGCACCCTGCTGGTGCTGCTGCATCGCGTGCAGCTGATCTATTTCGTGGCGCTGGCCTGGACCGCGACTGCCATCACGGCGCTTATCACCACATTCCCGTCGCGACGCTATCTTCTGGAACTGGGCGCGACCATCGCCACCGCGTGGCTGCTGGTCAGCCTCGCCGCGCGACTGGTGCGCAATCCGTTCCTGCGGCGGATCGTGACATGGGGACTGTGGATTTATGTGACGCTCTATTATCTGGGCCTGATCGACGAAGTATCGTTGTTTCTGGACAGTCTGGCGATCGAATTTGGCGACTTCCGGCTAAGCACTCTGGCCGTCATCAAGGCGCTGGTGGTGACCGGCCTGCTGTTCACCTTCGCGCGGCTGCTCGCGCAGACTGGCTCCAACCGGCTCAAAGCGAACGAAGACATCTCGCCCTCGATGCGGGTGTTGACGGTCAAGATGCTGCAGGTGTTCCTCTATGCTGCGGCGTTCTTCATCGGGTTGAAGGCCGTGGGCTTCGATCTGACCGGGCTGGCCGTCCTGTCAGGCGCAATCGGCGTCGGGCTTGGCTTTGGCCTGCAAAAGGTCGTGTCGAACCTCGTGTCGGGCTTCATCATCCTGCTCGACAAATCGGTAAAGCCGGGCGACGTGATCTCGCTCGGGGATACATTCGGCTGGATCAACTCACTGGGCGCGCGCTACGTCTCGGTCGTCACCCGCGACGGGAAGGAATACCTGATCCCGAATGAGGATCTTATCACCTCGCAGGTGGTGAACTGGTCCCATTCAAACGATTTCGTCCGCCTCGACCTCTACTTCGGCACGGCCTATGGGGATGATCCCCACGCCGTGCGCCGCATCGCCATTGAGGCGGCCAGCGGGGTTGAGCGGGTGCTGTCGAGCCGCGCGCCAGTCTGCCATGTCGTTGGCTTCGGAGACAGTTCCGTGGATTACATCCTGCGATTCTGGATCAAGGACCCAACCGACGGCCTGACCAATATTCGCGGAAATGTGTTTTTGGCCCTTTGGGATGCGTTTCAGGCCAACGATATTTCCATTCCGTTCCCACAGCGCGAAGTCCGGACCCTGCCCGGCTCGGAAATGCGCAATATTTCAAGTGCGGAGCACCCGGATTGACCGCCCGCGCCGAAACCCGTTGCCGTGCGGCATTTCGCTACGTTTCAGTGCGCCCCCGCACACCCCTGCCCGTTGAGAAGTCCCCCCGTCGATGTTACATTCCCTTATGAGCCCAGCGCCGGGGCACAGACGGCGCGCCACCAGGAGGACAATGTCCTGTCTCACATCACCGAAGCCGCCACGGATCCGGCGGCAGGGGTCGCACCGATGACCGGCGCGGCTGAACCGCTCAGCAGCGAAGATCTGCTGTCGCAAATCCTGACCTCCCTCGAAGAGGACAAGGCCGAAGAGGTCGTGTCCATCGACCTGCGCGGCAAGTCCGAGATGGCCGATTACATGGTCGTCTGCTCGGGCCGGTCGACCCGTCAGGTCGCCGCCATCTCCGAGAAACTGGTCGAGCGCCTGAAATCCGACCATGGCCGGATGAGCAAGGTCGAAGGCAAGGAAGCCGGCGACTGGGTGCTGATCGACACTGGCGACATCATCGTCCACGTCTTCCGCCCGGAAGTGCGCGAGTTCTACCAGCTCGAGAAAATGTGGATGACCAGCGCCACCACGGCACGCCCGCCCGTTCAGCCCGGCTGATGCGGCTGACGATCGTTGCGATGGGCCGGCTCCGCTCGGGGCCGGAAAAGACGCTGATCGACGACTATCTCGACCGTGCGGGAAAAACCGGGCGGGCCTTCGGGCTCGGCCCGGCCCGCGTGATCGAGGTCGATGATCGCAAAACCCCCGACAAATCCTCTCAGGCGACCGCCCTGCGCCGGGCTCTGCCCGATGGCGCAGTCCTCGTCGCGATGGATGAGCGCGGCAAGCGCCTGTCCTCGCCTGATTTTGCCGACCGCATTGCGGCATGGCGCGATCAGGGGCGGGGCGATATGGCCTGCGTGATCGGCGGGGCGGATGGGCTGGACCCTGCGTTCGTGGCCGAGGCTGATTTCACCCTGTCCTTTGGCGCGATGGTCTGGCCGCATATGCTGGCCCGCGTGATGCTGGCCGAGCAGCTCTATCGCGCCACCGCCATTCTGGCGAACACGCCCTACCACCGGGTCTAAGCGCAACCTGCCCGGCGGGTCGATGCCGGTCCGCCTGTGCCGTCACCGTTGCTGCGGTTGATCTCGCGCCACGCGCGGCCTAAGCATTTCGCAAAACCCGGAGGACCCCATGCCCGCAACCCGCCCCGCGCCGAAACCCGTCGTCCTGTGCATTCTTGATGGCTGGGGCATCGGCCCGGTGGAGGAGGGCAACGCCCCCCTGCTGGCCGAAACGCCGAATTTCGACCGGCTGATGGCGGAATGCCCCAATGCCACGCTGACAACCTTCGGCCCCGATGTGGGTCTGCCCAAAGGCCAGATGGGCAACTCCGAGGTAGGCCACACCAATATCGGCGCGGGCCGTGTCGTCGCGATGGATCTGGGGCAGATTGATCTGGCGATCGAGGATGGGTCATTTTTTGACAATGCGGCCATCGGCTCCTTTATCGCGACGCTGAAGCAATCCGGCGGCACGGCGCATCTGATGGGCGTGATTTCCGACGGGGGCGTGCATGGGCACATCACCCATATCCTCGCCGCCGCGCGCATGATCGCCAAGGCCGGCGTTCCGGTGGTTATCCACGCCATCACCGACGGGCGCGATGTCGCCCCCAAATCCGCCGACCGCTTTATCCCTGAATTGCTGGACCAACTGCCGCAGGGCGCACGCGTGGGCACCGTCATCGGGCGGTATTTCGCGATGGATCGCGACAATCGCTGGGATCGGGTTGCGCAGGCCTATGGCGCCATGGTCCGGGCCGACGGCACCGCCGCCCCCGGTGCCACAGCCGCCGTCACCGCTGCCTATGCTGCCGACCAGACGGATGAATTCATCCCGCCCAGCGTCATTGGCGATTATACCGGTATGGCCGAGGGCGACGGCCTATTCTGCCTTAACTTCCGCGCCGACCGGGCCCGCGAAATCCTGATGGCTATGGGCTCGGCTGACTTTGACGGGTTCGACCGGGGCGCAAAGCCGCCGCTCGCCGCGCTGCTGGGCATGGTCGATTATTCCAAGGCCCATGATGCCTATATGACCACCGCCTACCCCAAGCAGGAAATCCGCAACACGCTGGGGGAATGGGTGGCGAAACAGGGTCTGCGTCAGTTCCGGCTGGCCGAGACCGAGAAATATCCGCATGTGACCTTTTTCCTCAACGGCGGCGTCGAAACCCCAGAGGAAGGCGAGGATCGCTACATGCCGAAATCCCCCGCCGTGGCGACCTATGACCTGCAGCCGGAGATGTCCTGTGCCGAGGTGACGGATCGCTTCGTCGGCGCAATCGAGGCGGGCTATGATCTGATCGTGGTCAATTACGCCAACCCCGACATGGTGGGCCATACCGGCGATCTGGAGGCCGCCAAGGCCGCTTGTGCCGCCGTCGACACCGGGCTGGGCCGGGTGCTGGAGGCGCTGAAGGCTGCGGGCGGCGCGATGATCCTGACCGCTGACCACGGCAATTGCGAAACCATGATCGATCCTGAGACCGGCGGGCCACATACGGCACATACGCTGAACCCGGTGCCGGTGATCTTGGTCGGTGGGCCGTCCGGCGCGACGCTGCGGGGCGGCAAGCTTGGCGATCTGGCGCCGACCCTGCTGCAACTGATGCACCTCGACACCCCGCCCGAGATGACCGGGGAAAGCCTGATTTCCGAATGATCCGCCGCCTCGCCTTCCTGTTCTGTCTTGGCGCTCTGGTGCTGGCCCTGCCAGTCCGGGCGCAGAACGGCGCAGGCGGGGATGCGGCGACAATGGCTCAGCAGGCCGCCGCTGATCTGGCGACCGCAGCCGATGGTCTGGCCCGCGCCGACCGGGGCCGCGACCGTGTGGCCGCGCTGACCCGTGTCGTGCGCGCCTATGAGGACGGCCTGTCAGCCCTGCGCGAGGGCATCCGCAACGCCGTGATCCGCGAAGCCGCCCTGCGCGCTGAACTGGACGCCCGCCGGGATGACATCGCGCAGCTTCTGGGCATCCTCGCCGCGATGGAGCAGACCCCCGACGCGCTGCCGCTGCTGCATCCTTCGGGGGCACTTGGCACAGCCCGGTCGGGGATGATCCTGTCGGAAATCGCGCCGGGTCTTCAGGCCCGCGCCACCGTGCTGAAAATCGAGTTGGAGGAATTGGCGCTGGTCGTGACCTTGCAGCAAAGCGCCGCCGAATGGCTGGCCGAGGGGCTGGAGGGTATTCAGACCGCCCGCACCCGGCTGAGCCAAGCCATTGCCGATCGCGGCGATCTGCCCGACCCCGTCGCCACCGATGAGGCCGAAATGGCCCGCCTGCGGGAGGATGCCGATACGCTCGATGCCTTCGCGACCGGGATCGCCGAAAGCGCCGCCGCCGCCGTCGCGGTGGACCTGCCTGATTTCGCGCAGGCGCGGGGCGCCCTGCCCCTGCCCGTCGCCGGGCGCGTCCTGCGCCGGTTCAACGAGGCCGACGCCGCCGGGGTCACGCGCCCCGGTCTGATCCTCGGCACCCGCCCGATGGCGCTGATCACCGCGCCGGTCGCCGCAACCGTGCGCTATGCCGGCCCCTTTCCCGACTACGGAAATGTGATGATCCTTGAGCCCGAAGCCGGCAGTCTGGTGGTGCTCGGCGGGATGGATCAGGTTTATGCTCCAACCGGAACGGTGCTGGCCGCAGGCGCGCCGATCGGCATGATGGGTGGCCCGGCAGAGGACAGCCGAACCGCAGAACCCGGTGGCGCCGCGCTGTCGGAAACGCTTTACTTGGAGATCAGGCAGGGCGGCAGCCCGGTGGACCCGGCTCCGTGGTTCTCAGTGACAAAGGACGGATGAGCAGATGAAGAAATTCGCGATGGCCGCAACCGGCGGCATCCTCGCAGGCGCCGTGATCACAACGCAGGTCGCAGGCCCGCTGATCGCACAGGAGGCCGAGCGCAACTCGACCGTTTACGAGCAACTCGACCTTTTCGGCGACATCTTCGAGCGTATCCGCGCCGGTTATGTCGAGGATGTCGATGAAAAGGAGCTGATCGAAGCCGCAATCAACGGCATGCTCACCTCGCTCGATCCGCATTCCTCATACCTTTCGGCTGACGACGCCGACGACATGCGCGTTCAGACACGCGGTGAATTTGGCGGGTTGGGCATTGAGGTCACGCAGGAAGAGGGCTTCGTGAAGGTCGTGTCGCCAATGGACGGCACCCCGGCCTATGAAGCAGGCGTCGAGGCGGGCGATTTTATCACCCATGTCGATGGCGAAAGCGTGCTGGGCCTGACTTTGGACGAGGCCGTGGACATGATGCGCGGGCCGGTCGGTTCGGAAATCGTGGTGACGCTGGTGCGTGAGACCATCGACGAGCCGTTCGATGTAACGATCATCCGTGACACCATCAAACTGACCGCCGTGCGCACCCGCACCGAGGGCGAAACCGTCGTTCTGCGCGTGACGACCTTCAATGACCAGACCTTCCCCAACCTAGAGGAAGGGCTGAATGAGGCGGTCGAAGAGGCTGGCGGCATCGACAACGTCAATGGCTTTGTGCTCGACCTGCGCAACAACCCCGGCGGCCTGCTGACACAGGCGATCAAAGTGTCGGACGCGTTCATGGAGGCCGGCGAAATCGTATCCACCCGCGGTCGCAGCGCGGCGGATGGTGAGCGGTTCAACGCCACCGAAGGCGACTTGGCCAGCGGCAAGCCGATGGTCGTGCTGATCAATGGCGGCTCTGCCTCGGCCTCCGAAATTGTTGCGGGCGCGTTGCAAGATCACCGCCGGGCAATCGTCATCGGCACCAAATCCTTCGGCAAAGGGTCGGTCCAGACGGTGATGCCGCTGCGCCAGAACGGCGCGATGCGGCTGACCACGGCACGCTACTACACGCCGTCGGGCCGCTCGATCCAGGCGCTTGGCGTGTCGCCCGACATCGTGGTGGAACAGCCCCCCGTCGTCCCCGAAGCGGAACTGACAGACGATGAGGACACCCCCTCCATCGCCCGCCGCTCCCGTTCGGAATCGAGCCTGCGTGGCGCGCTCGACAATGACAGCCTGACCGAAGACGAGCGTCAGCAGATCATTGACGAACAGGAAGCCGCCGAAGAGGCCGCAAAGCTGCGGGTGGATGACTATCAATTGGCCTATGCGATCGACATCCTGAAAGGCCTGAACGCCCTCGGCCCCAAGCGCGACGGCGACACTCAGTAAGCCTGCGCCAAGCCTGACAAGACCAGCGCGCCGCCTTCCCCTAGGCGGCGCGCTTTTTCATGGTCTTCCCGCCCGAACGCAGCCGCGTTAGACCGGGACAGCAACCTGAACGGAGCCCCCATGTCCGATGATCTTCCCTACCGTCCCTGTGTCGGTGTGATGCTTATAAATGCCGAAGGCCGCGTGTTTGTCGGACAGCGCATCGACAGCGACGTGCCCGCTTGGCAAATGCCGCAGGGCGGTATCGACGCGGGCGAAGACGCGGCCACCGCCGCCCTGCGGGAACTTGAGGAAGAAACCGGTATCCCCGCCACGATGGTTGAGCCCTTGGCCGAGACCGAAGGCTGGATCACCTATGAACTGCCGCCGCATCTGGTGGGTAAGGTCTGGAAAGGGCGCTATCGCGGGCAGGAGCAGAAATGGGTCCTGCTGCGCTATCTGGGCCGGGACGATCAGGTGCGCATCGACACCGCGCATCCGGAATTTTCCGACTGGAAATGGATCGACCCGGCGGACCTGCCCGGTCAGATCGTGCCATTCAAGCGCGCTGTATACGAAGCCGTTCTGGCGGAGCTGGGACCGAAGCTGCCGCGCTAAGCTACAGGGGTCACTAACGGGCCGTCACCATCAGTCGCCGCATTTCGGCTATCGCGGGCTCCAGCCCACGAAATATCGCCTCGCCAATCAGGAAATGGCCGATATTCAGCTCCATGACCTCAGGAAAGGCTGCAACGGGTTGCACCGTGTCATAGGTCAGGCCGTGGCCTGCATGAACTTCCAGCCCTAGCCCATGGGCATAGGCGGACATGGCGCTGAGGCGCTCGAGTTCGGCGTCACGGTCCTCAAATCGGCCCTCGGCATGAGCATCGCAATAAGCGCCCGTATGCAGCTCGATCACAGCGGCGCCGATGCGATGTGCGGCGTCGATCTGGCGCTGGTCGGCGGCGATGAAAATCGACACCCGGCAGCCCGCCTCGCGCAGAGGGGCGATGAAATGCGTCAGGCGGTTTTCATCCTGCGCAACCTCCAGCCCGCCTTCGGTCGTGCGTTCCTCGCGCTTTTCAGGGACGATGCAGACCGCGTGCGGCTTATGGCGCAGGGCGATGGCCTGCATTTCATCCGTGGCGGCCATCTCGAAGTTGAGCGGCACGCTCAGCACCTCCATCAGCCGGTCGATGTCACGATCCGAAATATGACGCCGATCCTCGCGCAAATGCGCGGTGATGCCATCTGCCCCGGCCACTTGCGCCAGTTCCGCCGCGCGAATGGGATCGGGCGCCTCGCCGCCGCGTGCATTCCGAACCGTGGCAACGTGATCTATGTTGACGCCAAGGCGCAGACGACCCAGCGGGGCGGACAGGGGAAGGGCGGACATGGCAGGCTCCGTTACGGCGATTCGGGCGCAGACTAGTCCCGGTCGTCGCAAAGGGGAACCGCATCCCGGCCCCCGCGCCGCCGCCACACGTCCCCACCCGCAGGTCGCGCTTATGATTGGCGGTGACCGCCTTTTTTCTTCTGCCCAGCCTTGCGGCTCAGCTCGGCAATCTTCTTTGCCAGCAAGCCCTTTCGCCGGTTTTGATAGGCGGCGATCAGTGGCATCGAGAAATAGTAAGCAATCAACCCAGCGATAATGCCGGGGATCAGCCCGCCGATCAGATAGGGAATGAAAACGTCGCGGTAGAACATCGCCAGCCCGCCCCAATGGGCATCGCGCGCGCTGAACAAGGCGACCATGTTGTTTTGCAAATCCCGCGCCGCCCAACCAAATTTCTGGAAGATCGTGCGGTGATGTTCGGCCCTGCCAGTGCCGACCATCCAATGCCCCAATTGCAGGCTGATGGTCGCGATAAGCGGGAATGTCAGCGGGTTACCGAAGAAGGTCGCCAGCAAAGCCGCCAGCCCATTGCCGCGCATCAGCTTGGCGATGATGAAGGCCGTAAAGAAATGCAGCCCGTAAAGCGGCGTGAAACAGACAAAGACCCCAGCTGCGATCCCGCGTGCGATCCGCTCCGGCCGGTCAGGCAAACGGCGCACCCGATGCTTGACGTAGTGAAACGCGCGCGTCCAGCCGCCCCGGGGATACACGGCTTCCCGTGCGATCCGGGCCCAAGAGCGTTTGTTCCGGCGTTTGAACACGGCGTAGACGCCCTTTTCCGTTAATCCGCGCGAAATCTCCGCCCTGTCGTCAGGCGCGCTCCACCCGTCTGAATTCCCGCTCCCGATGCGCACCCTGTCGGATGCGGATGATATCGGCCACGTCACTATCGGCTTCCAGCGCTGTCATCACCATGTGCAGATGCTCCACATCGCGCAGCTCCACATCAGCGATGATGCGATAGAAATCCGGTTTTCGATCTGCGAAATGCAGGTCCGAGATATTGGCTTTCTGCTCACCAATCAGCGTGCAGATATGACCCAGCACCCCGGCATCGTTGCTGATCGTCAGCTCCAGCGTCACGCCATAAATCGCCGGATGCAAGCCCCCGTGCCAGTGCAGATCTACCCAGCGATCCGGCTGGTCTTCCATGTCGATCAAGGTAGGACAATCTATGGCGTGAACAACCACGCCCTGCCCGCGATATGTGATGCCGACGATGCGCTCACCGGGCACGGGCTGGCAGCAGCTGCCACGGGTTGGCGTCTGGTCAGCCGACAGGCCAATCACCGCTCGATCCGCGGAAACTTCGTCGCCCTTCTGGGCGGCGGCCAGTTCGGGATAAAGTGTGCCCACGACATCGCGCGCGGTCACCTGCGCGCTGCCAAGCCGGGCCAGCAATTCCTCGATCGTCTGCGCGCCCAGACGACGCGCGGCGGTGCGCAACGCCTTATCGGTGGCCTTTTTGCCGACATGCTCAAAGCCAACCCGCGCCAATTCGCGCCCAAGCTTGATGTAGCGTTCGCGGTCCTCTTCGCGCAGCGAGCGGCGGATAGCCGATTTCGCCCGCCCCGTCACCACGATGTCGAGCCATGTCGCCTGCGGACGCTGCCCTTCGGCGGTGATGATTTCGACCGATTGGCCGTTTTTCAACCGAGTCCAGAGCGGGACACGCAGCCCGTCGATCTTGGCGCCCACGCAACTGTCCCCGATACGGGTGTGGATGCCATAGGCGTAGTCCAGCGGAGTCGCGCCGCGCGGCAGCTTGATCACGTCGCCCTTGGGCGTGAAGCAGAAGACCTGATCAGTATACATCTCAAGTTTCACATGCTCGAGAAACTCGTCGTGATCGGCTTCGTTAAAGCGCTCGGTCAGGGTCTGGATCCATTTCGCCGGATCGACAGCAAAGGGGTTTTCGACGCGCACCCCGTCCTTGTAGGACCAATGCGCCGCAACGCCGGCCTCCGCCACTTCGTGCATCTGGCGGGTGCGGATCTGCACTTCGACCTGTTTGCCGTCGCGCCCCGACACGGTGGTATGGATTGACCGGTAACCGTTGGTCTTGGGCTGCGAGATATAATCCTTGAACCGTCCCGGCACGGCGCGCCACCGTCCATGGATCGCGCCCAGCACGCGGTAGCAATCCTCGTCGCTCTCGGTGATGACACGGAAGCCGTAAATATCCGCCAGCCGGGAGAAGCCCTGCGCCTTCTCCTGCATCTTGCGCCAGATCGAATAGGGTTTCTTGGCGCGACCGAATACTTCGGCCTCAATGCCAACCTTGTCGAGCTCCAGACGAATATCCTTGGTGATCTTGTGGATCACGTCGCCGGTTTCGCGTTGTAGGGTGATGAACCGCCGGATGATCGACGACCGCCCTTCGGGATTCAGCACCCTGAAGGCCAGATCCTCCAGTTCCTCACGCATCCACTGCATGCCCATCCGCCCGGCGAGCGGCGCAAAGATGTCCATCGTCTCGCGGGATTTCTGGATCTGCTTTTCCACGCGCTGAAATTTGATCGTGCGCATGTTGTGCAGACGGTCTGCGAGCTTCACCAAAATCACGCGCAGATCGCGCGACATGGCGATCAGGAGCTTACGGAAGTTTTCGGCCTGTTTGGTCTCGGTCGAGGAAAGCTGCAGGTTCGTGAGCTTCGTCACCCCGTCGACCAGATCAGCCACGTCGCGTCCGAACCGGCGCGAAATCTCGGGGTAGGACGCTTTCGTATCCTCGATCGTGTCGTGCAGCAGCGCGGTCACGATCGTCGCATCATCAAGCCGCATCTCGGTCAGGATGGCGGCGACGGCGACAGGATGGGTGAAATAGGGTTCGCCCGAATGCCGCATCTGACCCTCGTGCATGGATTGCCCGTAGGCATATGCATCCCGGATCAGATCGGTATTCGTGCGCGGATTATACGCGACAACGAGGGCGACGAGATCTTCGACGTCGATCATGCGCCCTCGTCCTTCAGCGTTTTACTTAGGCTCCTGCGCTTCCATCAGGGCGCGCAGCAGTTTTTCCTCGGACATATCGTCCTGAGCAGGTTTATCAGCGGATTCGGCACCGGCCCCCATGAGCAGGGCCATCGAGTCCTCTTCGGGCTCGTCGACCTCGATCTGGGTCTGGTGGCTCTCGATCATGCGCTCCCGCAGGGCATCGGCCTGCTGGGTTTCCTCAGCGATCTCGCGCAAGGACACAACGGGGTTCTTGTCGTTGTCGCGATCGACAGTCAGCTGACCGCCGGACGAGATTTCGCGCGCCCGATGAGCGGCGAGCATCACCAGTTCGAACCGGTTCGGAACCTTGTCAACGCAGTCTTCAACCGTCACACGGGCCATTGGTCACTCCAATACGGAAAATCGAACCCCGACTACTAAGGGTCGAATCAGGGATTGACAAGGACTAGCCCTAATGATCCGCCGGAGAAAGCGGTGTAATTCCGGTCAAATGCTCGTGCGGAAGCGCGTCGAGCATCTGTTGAGCGCTCAACGCGGTGACAGGATGACGCCAATCAGGCGCCACATCCGCCAGTGGCACCAGCACAAAGGCCCGATCCTGCACGCGCGGATGCGGCAGGATCAATTGCTCAGGGGTCTGCACCCGCTGCTGGTCCAGCGTAAGATCGCGCCACGCCTGCCACCCGGCATGATCGGGGTGCACCGCCCCGTCATGGTCGAGCAAATCCAGATCAAGTGTGCGTGCCCCCCATCTGATCGTGCGGTGCCGTCCGAAGTCCGCTTCGATACGATGAAGCAGTTCCAGCATCGCTGGCGCGTCGTGATCTGACCGAAGCTGCACGACTGCATTCACAAAATCCTCGCCAATCCCGGCAGGAAAGGCGGGTGTGCGGTAAAACCGGCTCTGCGCCACAACCGTAAGCCCGGCATCGGCCAGCGCAGTCACAGCCCGGCGCACCGTGTCGTAAGGAACCCCGAAGCACGACGTCGCGTTTGAGCCAAGCGCAATTAACGAAACGGAACCCGTTTGTGACTTTTCAGAGGGTTGCACCATTTTGTTCTGCCTCTATTTTCCCGCGAGCGCCAAACATGGCAGCGGTCGCCTCAGCCACTCACGAGGTTGCCGTCACCGGCGCGTATATCGAAAGGATATTTGATGTTCTACAGAGACGAGCGACTGGCGCTGTTCATTGACGGCTCGAATTTATATGCCGCAGCCAAGGCGCTAGGCTTCGACATCGACTACAAATTGCTGCGGCAGGAATTCATGCGCCGCGGCAAGCTGCTGCGCGCGTTCTACTACACCGCCCTGCTGGAGAACGACGAGTATTCGCCCATTCGCCCGTTGGTCGACTGGCTGAATTACAACGGCTTCTCGATGGTCACCAAACCGGCCAAGGAATACACCGACAGCCAAGGCCGCCGGAAGGTCAAAGGCAACATGGATATCGAACTGACGGTCGATGCGATGGAGCTGGCCCCGCATGTCGATCACGTCGTGCTGTTTTCCGGTGATGGCGATTTCCGTCCGCTGGTCGAAAGCCTGCAACGGTCCGGTGTGCGCGTGTCGGTCGTCTCCACGATCCGCTCGCAGCCGCCGATGATCGCGGATGAGTTGCGCCGCCAGGCTGACAACTTCATCGAATTGAACGACCTGAAGGAAGTCATCGGGCGCCTGCCCCGCGAGCCTCGCCCGGAACCCGCGAATGCGGAAGAAGTGTCGGTCGAGTAACGAGCGGCACTCCTCCGAAGCAGATCCGGGCAGCCGCTTGGTATGAGGCCGACCACCAGCCCTGCGCCTCATCCGGCATCACCTACCCCACCATAGCAAAACGCCGGCAGATCCCCCTGCCGGCGTTTGCGTCTCAGGCACCGCATAAGCGGCAAATGAGGAAATCTATAAGTTCAGGCGACCTTCGCGCCGACAGCGGAACCCGCATAATCGCGCTCTCCGACCCGCACGACGATCTTCCCGTTGTCGAGTTGACGAACGAATGTTCCCTGAACGGAAACACAGGTCCCCACCGTGATAGTCCGAAGCATGTTTTGCCCTCCAACTGCTGTCCTATAGCTTTCATACTGGGCA
Organism: Marinobacter sp.; assembly: GCA_040119125.1. GTDB lineage: Bacteria > Pseudomonadota > Alphaproteobacteria > Rhodobacterales > Rhodobacteraceae > Pacificitalea. The sequence continues at coordinate 32,587 of JBEDTR010000001.1, read as the reverse complement.
ATCGTTCGCAAATCACGAACAAATATTAACCTCTTAGCGAAAACTAGGGGAAATTTTGTTCAAAAGGTCACATTTTTCGGAACCCGAAGACGGGGAGATGTGTTGAGCCCCAATCCCTCGATGCCCAGCGCGGCGATCAGAGCCAGTCCCTGAGCACCGGAATCAGCGGGATATCAGCGGGCGGCATGGGATAGTCGCGTAGCTCAGACGGTCGCACCCACTTCAACGCCTGCCCTTCCCGCGACTGCGGTGTGCCTTGCCATTTGCGGCAGGCGAAAACCGGCATCATCAGGTGGAAGCTGTCATAGCCGTGGCTGGCAAAGGTCAGCGGCGCCAGACAGCTTTCCCATGTGTCTATACCCAGCTCTTCCTGCAACTCGCGGATCAAGGCCTGTTCGGGGGTTTCGCCCGGCTCGACCTTGCCTCCAGGAAATTCCCACAAACCTGCCATCGACTTGCCCTCCGGGCGCTGCGCGAGCAGCACCCGGCCATCCGTGTCGATCAGCGCGACGGCGGAAACGAGAACCAGTTTCATGACCGGTAATCCGCATTGATCGCGATATACTGCGCGGTCAGATCGCAGGTCCACGCGGTGAAGGCGCCTGTCCCCACCCCCAGATCGATGCCGACACGCAGGTCTTGGTTCTTCATATATGCGGCCCCGTCGTCTTCGCGATAATCGGGGGAGACCCAGCCGTTCTCAGCCACGAGAATGTCGCCAAACCGGATCGACAGACGATCCCGGTCAGCCACCGCGCCGGATTTGCCCACGGCTGCGACGATGCGGCCCCAGTTTGGATCCTCGCCCGCGAAGGCAGTCTTCACCAGCGGCGAATTTGCGACCGACATTGCGACAGCCTTGGCATCCGCATCGGATTGCGCGCCGGTCACGGCGATTTCGACGAATTTGGTCGCGCCTTCGCCGTCCCGGACCACTTGATGCGCCAGATCGGTCATCACCTCGGCCAGGCCGGCGCGGAACGCGGCGCCCTCTGCGCTGTTAGCATCGGTGATCTGCGCATTGCCCGCCGCGCCCGTGGCGGCAAGGATCAGCGAATCCGACGTTGATGTATCGCCGTCGACGGTGATTGCGTTGAACGTGGTTTCGGTCAGTTGCGACAGCATCTGCTGCAAACACGGCTGAGCGATATTTGCATCCGTGAAGATATAGACCAGCATCGTCGCCATATCCGGCGCGATCATGCCAGAGCCTTTCGCGATGCCAGCGATACGCACCGGGCCGCCGGGCAGATCGACCTGCGCCTGTGCGCCCTTGGCAAATGTGTCGGTGGTCATGATTGCCTGAGCGGCTTCCTCGATCCCGGCCGGCGACAAGGTGTCGGCCAGCGTGGCGATCGCCGAGGTGATCCGTTCGACGGGCAGCTTTTCCCCGATCACGCCGGTGGAAGCGGTATAGACCCGCGCCTCGGGCACGTTTGTGGCCTCTGCCACGGCGGCGCAAATTTCGGCCACGGCATCTGCGCCATTGGCCCCAGTGAATGCATTGGCATTGCCGGAGTTCACCAAGATCGCCGCGCCCGCGCCGGGGCTGGCGGTCAGCGCCAGCTTGGCCTCGCAATCAAGCACCGGCGCCGCGCGGGTGGCGGAGCGGGTGAAGGCCCCGGCGATTGCGCTGCCGGGGGTGAGCCGGACCAACATGACGTCGGTCCGGCCCTGATATCGGACCCCGGCCGCGATGGCGGAAAATTCCACCCCGCCGATCTCTGGAAGCCTTGGGAAGCTGGCGGGCGCCAGCGGCGAGACGGGCAGTTTGGAAGCCATCGTTGTCAGGGCCTTTCGGGTGTCACTCTTCAAGTAGGTCGTATTGGCTGAGCACGGACGGGTCGATACCTTCAATCGATTTTTCGATCTCGGCGCCTTCGACAATTTCCGCCACGCGTGCTTCGACAGCGGCGCGCTCCAGCTCGGCCTCGATCTCCGCACGGACATCATCCAGCGGCGGGGCGTCCTGCATGCGGGTCTCGTTCAGCTTCACGACATGCCAACCGAACTGGGTCTGCACCGGATCGGACACGGCGCCCGGTTCCAGTTCCATCACGGCCTGCTCGAATTCCGGCACCATCATGCCGGGGCTGAACCAACCCAATGCGCCACCGCTCGGACCGGAGGGGCCGGTCGATTTCTCCTTGGCGAGTTCTGCGAAATCGGCGCCATCCTCAAGCTCCTGCTTGACGGTGTTGGCCTCTTCCTCGGATTCGACGAGGATATGCGCCGCGTTAAATTCCTGCGTCGGCTCAGCATCGGCGAAACGCGCGTCATAGGCCGTCTGCACGGCCTCATCGGTGACGGCATCCTGCGCCGCATCTTCCAGAACTGCACCGGCAAGAAAGCCGCTGTTCTGGTTGTCGAGCGCCAGCTGCGCCCGCTTGTTCAGATCGCCGGTCATGGTTTGGGCCAGCGCGTTCTGCTGCACCAGCTGGTCGAGCAACCCGGCAAACAGCGCCTCATCGGGAAGTTGCTGATACTGCTGGGGCAAAGTGCCGCGCGCAACGATCAGGTGGCCGATGGTGATATCGGTGCCGCCGACGGTCGCCACCACGGTGTCAACGGTGACATCGCGCGCGGGCTCGGCGCTGCTGTCCGTATCTTGGGTAGTGGCCTCAGCCGTGTCCTGAGCCTCGGTCCCGGTCTGGGCGTCCTGCGCGTGAAGCGGCGCGGTCAGACCGACCGCGATTACACCGGCACACCAGATTTTCTTGGGGTCGAGCATGTATCTCTCCTTTCGGCCGCCGCGGGGGCGACGTTGACACTATGGGGGCGGGCGCTTACATCGCGATTGGTCCGCAATGCCGGGCCCGTCTTCATCCCCCGACTTTCTAGGGCCGCCGGGAGGGGCGGGCAAGGCAACTTCCGGACACAGGTAAGACACAACCGCGTCAGGCTAGGCAGTCGGAGAAAACATGCTTGGGATCGGATCGATCGCGAAAAAGGTCTTCGGCACGCCGAACGACCGCAAAGTAAAGACAACCCTGCCCCTGGTCGCGCAGATAAACGCGCTGGAGCCTGAGTTCGAGAAACTCACGGATGAGGGGATCAAGGAGAGGACGAAGGCGCTGTCGGAGCGGGCGCGCAACGGCGAAAGCCTTGACGACCTGCTGCCCGAAGCCTTTGCCAACTGCCGCGAAGGCGCACGTCGCGCCCTCGGCCTGCGCGCTTTCGATGTGCAGCTGATGGGCGGGATTTTCCTGCATCAGGGCAATATCGCGGAAATGAAAACCGGCGAGGGCAAGACGCTCGTCGCCACCTTCCCCGCCTATCTCAACGCGCTGTCCGGCAAGGGCGTGCATATCGTGACCGTCAACGACTACCTCGCGCGGCGCGATGCGGAATGGATGTCGAAGGTCTACGGCGCGCTTGGCCTCACCACCGGCGTGGTCTACCCCCAGCAGCCCGATGGCGAGAAGCGCGAGGCCTATCAGGCCGACGTGACCTATGCCACGAATAACGAGCTGGGTTTTGACTACCTGCGCGACAACATGAAGTCGGACCTGAAGGAAATGGCCCAGCGGCCACATAACTTCGCCATCGTGGATGAGGTCGACTCGATCCTGATCGACGAAGCCCGCACCCCGCTGATCATTTCCGGGCCAAGCACGGACCGCTCCGAGCTTTACAAATCCGTCGACCTGATCGTGCCGCAGCTGACCGAAGAGCATTATGTGCTGGATGAAAAACAGCGCAACGTGACCTTCACCGATGACGGCAACGAAACGATGGAGAAGCTGCTGCACGACGCGGGTATCCTGCCCGAGGCGCAGTCGCTTTATGATCCCGAAAGCACATCGATTGTCCATCACGCCACGCAGGCGTTGAAGGCGCATAAGATGTTCACCCGCGACAAGGACTATATCGTCCGCGACGGCGAGGTGATGCTGATCGACGAATTCACCGGCCGCATGATGGTCGGGCGTCGCCTGTCCGACGGCCTGCATCAGGCGATCGAGGCGAAGGAAGGGCTCGACATCAAGCCCGAGAACGTGACCCTCGCCTCTGTCACATTCCAAAATTACTTCCGGCTCTACGACAAGCTGGCCGGCATGACCGGCACGGGCACCACCGAAGCCGAGGAATTTGCCGAGATCTACGGCCTTGGCGTCGTTGAGGTGCCGACCAACCGCGGCATCGCCCGTCAGGACGAACATGACGCGGTCTATCGCACGGCGAAGGAAAAATTCGACGCCATCGTGCAGGAAATCAAGGTTGCCCATGAGAAGGGTCAGCCGGCGCTGGTCGGCACCACCTCGATTGAAAAATCCGAATTCCTGTCGCAGCTGCTGCAAGCCGAAGGTGTCCCGCATAACGTCCTGAACGCGCGTCAGCACGAACAGGAAGCACAGATCATCGCCGATGCGGGCAAGTTTGGCGCCGTGACCATCGCCACCAACATGGCCGGGCGCGGCACCGATATTCAGCTTGGCGGCAATGTCGAAATGCAGGTTTTCGAAGCGCTCGCTGCCAATCCCGAAGCCGACCCGGAAGAGCTGCGCAAGCAGATGGAAGCCACGGTCGCCGACGAAAAACAGCGTGTGCTCGAAGCAGGCGGTCTCTTCGTGCTGGCCACCGAACGGCATGAAAGCCGCCGTATCGACAACCAGCTGCGCGGTCGTTCCGGGCGTCAGGGCGACCCCGGTCGCTCGGCCTTCTTCCTGTCTTTGGAAGACGACCTGATGCGGATCTTCGGGTCTGAGCGTCTGGATAAGGTTCTATCCTCGCTCGGCATGAAGGACGGCGAAGCCATTGTGCACCCATGGGTGAACAAGTCGTTGGAAAAGGCGCAAGCCAAGGTCGAAGGCCGCAACTTCGACATCCGTAAGCATCTGCTGAAATTCGACGATGTGATGAACGACCAGCGGAAGGTCATCTTTGCCCAGCGTCGTGAGATTATGGAAAGCAAAGACCTTTCCGAGATCGTCCGCGACATGCGTCATCAGGTGATCGACGATCTGGTCGATGAATGCATGCCCGCCAAATCCTACGCCGATCAGTGGGAAATGGAGCGTCTGCAAGCCGAGGTCGCTGAGAATCTGGGCCTGAACCTGCCGATCACCGAATGGGGTGACGAAGACGGCGTCGACGACGAGACCGTCCGCGAGCGGCTGGAGACCGAAACAGATCGTTTCATGGCCGAGAAAGCCGAAGCGTTTGGCGACGAAACCATGCGCACCATCGAAAAACAGGTTCTGCTACAGACCATCGACCAGAAATGGCGCGAGCATCTGTTGACGCTGGAACATCTGCGCTCGGTCGTCGGGTTCCGGGGCTATGCCCAGCGTGATCCGCTGAACGAATATAAAAACGAATCGTTCCAGTTGTTCGAAGGCTTGCTCGACGGGCTCCGCACCGAAGTGACGCAGAAACTGTCTCGTATCCGCCCGATCTCCGCCGAGGAGCAGGCCAAGATGATGCAGCAACTCGTGGCGCAGCGCAAAGAACTGGATCAGCAGGCCGAGGGTGGCCCCGACGCTGGCGGGCCGAAACCGCTGATCGAGGGTTTTGACGAAACCGACCCACAAACATGGGGCGAACCGCGTCGAAATGATCCCTGCCCCTGTGGCTCAGGCGAGAAGTTCAAGAACTGCCACGGCCGCATGGTCTGACCCAAGCATCTGACATCGCGTTACAGCGCATGATCCAAGCCCCGCCTGCATTGGCGGGGCTTTTTCATGACCAGCGCGCGGCGCTCATGCGCATTGAGGAAAGAATTAGGCGCAACTCTCCATAACTTGGTCAGGATTGCCTGTTACGCCGGATGCAACAGTGCAACCCGAGCGGAGTATCAGGGTAATGGAGCGCAGACGGATCAAACGCGGACTGATTGCCGGCGGACTATTCGCGGCCGTGGTTTTTGCGGTGCAATTGGCCCAGAACGCTTGGGCCACGACCGGCGCCGCGTCGGTCGATGCGTCCATTGGTGCCGCCGCCGAACCGCAGCAACCTGTAAGCCCCGCGCCGACAGGAACCGGATCGGAGGCCATTCCGCGCATCGCCACCTTCACCACGCAGAAATTGCCCGCCGATCCGGTTCCATCGCTGCTGCCGCTGACCAAGACCGATCTGCCGGTGCGACTGGCCTCCGCGGCACCTACCCCGGATGCGGTGGCGCAACTTGGCAATCACGAAATCGGCCCCCACAGCCTTGCATGCGAAGCAGATGCGCTGGCCGCAGCAGCGCCTCAGGGGCGCGTGGCGCTGACCGTGCTGGCGGGCTGTCGCACCAATGCCGGGGTGTCAATCACCCAAGGGCCGTTGCAATTCAACGCGCGCACCGATGCTGACGGCTGGCTCAGCCTCGAAATGCCCGCGCTTTCCACCCATCCTGTCACGCGCATCCGCTTCGACGATGGCACCACGCTGGAGGCCCGCGCCGACGTGTCCGATGCCACGGATTACGTCCACACAACCCTGCAATGGATCGGGGAACGGGATCTGGCGCTGAATGCCTATGAGAACGCGGCGGAATTCGGCATGCCGGGTCACCTGCACGCCGGCGCGACCCAAGGGATCGGTCGTTTTGAAACGCTGGGCGATGCCACCCTGCCCGGAGGCCGCATGGCCGAGATCTACACCGCCCCCCGAACCCCCGCCGCAGATTTCGCCGTCTCGATCAGTGTTGAGGCCGAAGTCACCTATAACAATTGCGGGCGCGAGGTCTGGGCTGAACTTTCGACCGACAGCAAGCCGACCCCGACCGAACCGCTGGACCTGCGGTTAACCCTGCCCGGATGCGATACAGTCGGTGATTTCGTGGTGATGGACGACATGCTGAACAGTCTACAGGTCGCAATCGCCAGCAAGTGAGCCCGGCTGAGTCAGGCAGGCCCGCAGTGCCGCAGTCGGCACGTCAGGACCTGTCTCCGCGTCACCGAAGCGCGGGCTAATCCGCGAGACCGGGTTCGTCCAGTAGATGACGCCCGGCGCGGTCTTCGACCTCCACGAGCCATAGATCGCGGTCATAGCCGCGTTGTCGGGCCAGTGCGGCCTCGACCTCCGCATCGTCGCCTTCGGCCAGCACATCCCACGGCCGGGAGCCATCCATCGCCATGATCCGCTGATAGGCGGCGGCCTGACCGTTAAGGGTATTCACCTTGATCAGCACGGCCCCGGCCTGCTCATCCCCCTTGGCCACAACGAAAGCCGGAATATCCGCCAACCGCAGTCGCGTCAGATAGGCCCGCACCCAGAACCCGGCGGCAAGGCGGGGCGCCGCGCTCATCAGGTGTTGCCGTCCTTGAAATTCAGGCCCATCTCGGAATAACGCTCGGCTTCTTCCAGCCAGTTCGGGCGCACTTTCACCTGCAAGAACAGGTGGATCTTGCGGCCCATGAACTCCTCCAGATCGGTGCGCGCGGCCTGACCCACAGCTTTCACCGTTTCGCCCTTGTTGCCCAGCACGATGCCCTTATGGCCGTCGCGGGCGACATAGATGATCTGGTCGATCCGCGCGGAGCCGTCTTTGCGTTCTTCCCATGCCTCGGTCTCGACCGTCAGCTGGTAGGGCAGTTCCTGATGCAGCCGCAGGGTCAGCTTTTCGCGGGTGATTTCGGCGGCGATCATGCGCATCGGCAGATCGGCAATCTGATCTTCGGGGTAGAGCCACGGGCTTTCCGGCAGGGCATCAGCGAGCCAGCTGCGCAGGTCGTCAACGCCGTAGCCTTTCTCGGCAGAGATCATGTAGGTGCCGGCAAAGTCGTAGAGCTCATTTAACTCGGAGCTAAGCTGCAACAGCACCTCTGCGCGGACGCGGTCGATCTTGTTGATCGCCAGCGCGACAGGCTGGCCGGTGGCACGTTCTTTCAGGGCTTCGATAATGGCGCGCACACCGTCGGTGATGCCGCGATGCGCCTCAATCAGCAGAACCACCACGTCAGCATCCGCAGCCCCGCCCCACGCAGCGGCGACCATGGCCCGGTCCAGACGACGCCGCGGGCGGAACACGCCGGGCGTGTCGACGAAAACGATCTGGCTTGCGCCCTCAATGGCGACACCGCGAATACGCGCGCGGGTGGTCTGCACCTTATGCGTGACGATCGAGACCTTGGCCCCCACCATCCGGTTCAGCAGGGTGGACTTGCCCGCGTTGGGCTCACCGATCAGCGCGACAAAGCCGGCGCGGGTCTGGGTCTGTTCTTCGCTCATGTGCTGCTCTCCAGCCGGGCCAGCAGGTCGGCGGCAGCTGCCTGCTCGGCCTGGCGTTTCGAATTCGCTGTTGCCGTTGCCTCGGCCCCGTTGTCGAGCCGGGCGGCAATGGTAAAGATCGGGGCGTGATCCGGGCCACTGCGGCCGGTCTCAACATAGCGCGGCGGCGCCATGCCGCGACCCTGCGCCCATTCCTGCAACGCGGTCTTGGCGTCGCGGGCGCGGGCCTCGGCGGTTTCAATCCGCTCCCCCCAAAGCCGCAGAATGATCTCGCGCGCAATTTCCAGCCCGGCATCCAGATAGAGCGCGGCAATCACCGCCTCCATCGCATCGCCCAGCAGCGCCTGCTTGCGCCGGCCCCCGGTCAACATCTCGGACCGGCCCAGACGCAGCACAGCACCCAGATCAATGTCACGGGCGACATCGGCGCAGGTTTCCTTACGCACCAGCACATTGTAGCGCGGCGCCAGCTGCCCCTCGTCGGCGTAGCGATCAGCGGTATAGAGCGCCTCGGCCATGACGAGGTTCAGCACCCGGTCGCCCAGAAATTCCATCCGCTGGTTCGAGGGACGGGTCTCGGTGGCGATTGACGGATGCGTCAGCGCGCGCGACAGCAATTCGGGCCGGGCGAACCGGTGTCCGAGCCGGGATTCAAACGCCCTGACCTCTGCGGATACCTTCATTTCCGCCCCATTATGCCCGAAAGACGCGCATTATTCGACCTTTTCAAAGAAGCGGTCGAGCCGCCATGTCCAGATGTAGAACAGCGACTTGCCCGCCGAAGAGAAGATCACCCGGTCCGCCCGGCCGATCAGATTCTCATAAGGAACAAAGCCTACGCCGCGCGCCATCTGGCTGACGCGGCTATCGGTGGAATTGTCGCGGTTGTCGCCCATGAAGAAGTAATGCCCTTCGGGCACCGTATAGACATTGGTGTTATCCGTGGGGCCAGTGCCCACGTTCAATACCGTGTAGCTGCGGCCCTCGGCATTGGTCTCGCGGTAGGCTTCTTTTTCACAAGTGCCGCCCTGTCCGACCGGCGCATTGGCGCATTTGGGGAATAGCTGCTGCGGGCCTTGCGGGGCCATATCCTCGACGAATGTATCGAGAGGCTCCTGCTGGAATTCCTCGCCATTGACTGACACGACGCCGTTTTGGACCTGCACCTTGTCGCCGGGCAGCCCGATCAGCCGCTTGATGAAATCCTGTCCGTTGACCGGGTGGCGGAACACCACCACATCGCCGCGATCCGGCTCATCCCCGAACAGGCGCCCGTCGATGGGGCATAGGCCGAAGGGGCACGAATATTGCGAATAGCCATAGGCCATCTTGTTGACGAACAGGAAATCGCCGATCAGCAGCGTTTCCTTCATCGAGCCAGACGGGATCCAGAACGGCTGAAAGAACAGCGTGCGGAAAATCCCCGCGATCAGCAGCGCATAGACGACCGTCTTGATCGTTTCGCCAATGCCTTCGCTTTTCTTGTCGCTTTTCGCCATCTGTTCCTGCCCGACACCAGAATAAATTACTGGCGCTTCATGGGTGCAGGCCCACGCACTGTCAAGGCAGGCAGGCCGTCAGCGGCGTGTGACGGGGCGCGCCTCGATCAGCACAAAGGCCTGTGCCCAAGGGTGATCGTCGGTCAGGGTGACATGGATCACCGGCTCGTGACCCGGCGGGGTCATCTCCGCCAGCCGCGCGGCGGCCCAACCGCTCAACTCCATCGTCGGCTGGCCTGTATCGAGGTTGCGCACCGCCATATCTTTCCACGCGATCCCCATGCGTAAGCCTGTGCCCAGCGCTTTGGAGCAGGCCTCCTTCGCCGCCCAGCGCTTGGCATAGGTGCCGGCGACATCCGCGCGGCGCTCGGCCTTGGCTTGCTCCGTCGCCGTAAAGACCCGGTCGCGAAACCGGTCCCCGAAGCGCTCCAGCGTCGCCGCGATCCGCTCGATATTGGCCAGATCAGTGCCGACACCCAAGATCATGCGCGGCGCCGCTTGCTGTGAAACGTCTGCGGCGAGTTAAAAAGAGGCAAGCGACGCATGGGCGGTTCTCCGGCGATAGGATGTTGCCCTGTGTGGCACCGCTCCTGCGCGGCATCAAGACCGGCATGGCGCGCGGAAATGGGGCGGATGCGCCTCATGCGCGCGTGGCCCGGCCATTCGATTGCGGCGGATGAAGGGAACCCGAACCCCGGCTCAGACGCTGACCCCGGACCCAACCCCTTGGAGGACCCCCTCATGACTGTCGCCCGCATCACCTGCGCCGCAGTGGCTGGCCTGACGTCGTTGATCGCCTTACCCGGCGCTGCCGCCGCGCTGAGTTGCCTGCAACCCGACCCGGTGCGCCACTACATGGACGCCCGCGACGCCCCGGAACGCTACATGGCCGTGCTGGGCAGATTCACCTCTTCGGAACCGCTGGCACAGCCCGCCCCTGCCCCGGTGCCGCCGCCGGGGGCAAGCGGCTTTCCTCGCGACGGCATCGCAATTACCGAAGGCGTCCGGTTTCAGGGCCGCGCCCTCGATCAGGACGGGTTCGACCTGCCCGTGGATCGCCCGGTTTCGGTCGCGCTGCGCTGTCTCGGGCAGTTCTGCGCCACCAGCTTGGCCCAAGGTGAGGTGATTGCCTATCTCAAGCAGACCACCACGGCGCCCCGGGCGGAGGTCGATCCCTGCGGTGGGTGGTTTTATGAAAACCCGTCCCCGGCGCAGATCGATGCCGTGTTACGTTGCCACACCGAAGGAGATTGCGTCACCGGCACTGGGCGGTGACAGGCTCACTCCGCCAGCACGAGCCCGCGGCGCTTTTCATCCATGACCGCCAGTCCGAACACGACCATGCCACTTAGCGCCATCACCACCCCGACCCAGCCGGCGACAGTGAACGGGTAACCGGAGGCAATGAATATCGAAGCCGCCCAAGGTCCGGCGGCGTTGGCGATGTTGAACGCGGCATGGTTCATCGCCGCCGCCATGGTCTGTGCCTCGCCCGCCACGTCCATCAGGCGGGATTGCACCGGCGTAGACAGGCAGCCAGTCATCCCCACCAACGTGACGAAAATCGCCAACATGACGGGGCTCTCCGCGACCAACCCGAAACTGCCGTAAAGCAACGCCCCGAACGCCATGATCCCAAAGATCGTCACGGTCTGCGCCCGGTCGGCGGCCCATCCTGCCAGAATCGTTCCGATTGTCATTCCGACGCCGAACAGCAGGAAATACCACGGCACCATCCCCGGTGCGACACGGGTGATCGTGAGCAAGGTCGAGGCGATATAGGTGTAAATCGCGAAAAACCCGCCGAAGGCGACCGCGCCCGTCAGCAAGGCCAACAACACCTGCCGATTGCCCAACGCCGCCAGTTCACGCAGCGGGCTGACGGAGGACCTGCGACCGGTTCCGCGCGGCGCAAAGGCCCAGATCGCGGCCACGGTGACAAAGGCCAGCACCGCCGACAGGATGAAACCCGCGCGCCACCCGATGCTTTGGCCGAGCACAACGCTCAGCGGGACGCCGACAACGGTCGCGATGGTCAATCCGACCATGATCCGCGCGACGGCAGTTGTGCGACGGTTGCGCGGCACCAGCGAGGCCGCCATCAGGGACGCGACACCGAAATACGCGCCATGCGGCAACCCGGCGACAAAGCGCGCGACCAGCATCAGCTCATAGGTTGGGGTAATCGCCGAAACCATGTTGGCGACCCCGTAGATTGACATCAAGGCCACCAGCAGCATCCGCCGGTCCATCCGCGCGGCCAGAACCGCGATCACCGGCGCGCCGACCACAACGCCCAGCGCATAGGCGCTGATGACATGGGCCGCCGTGGCCTCGGTGATCCCCAGCCCGACCGAAAAATACGGCACGAGGCTCATCGTCGAAAACTCGGTCGTGCCGATGGTAAAGCCACCGATCGCAAGCGCCAGAATGACGATACCGGCGGGCACGGGGGCCTTGATCGGGGCGGCCCCGTTGCGGGTGGGCTCGACGGGAGCGGCTTCACTCATGGCGGTCTCCTGAGGCGACGTGTCTGCGTGGCACTCCCTGCCGCGCAAGCTATAGGGGTGCAAGGCGGATGCAATGCGGTATCGGGGTCGGATAGCAGCGCGCGCCGCTTGGCTCAGCCGTCAATCAGATCCAGCAGCGCGGCATGACGGGCCGTGAAGGCCTCGCGCACCTCGCGGGGGGAGCGCAGGTCCATGCTGAGCCCTTCGATCAGATCCGGCGCGGGACGCCCAAAGAAGCGTGTGGCCTCCGCTTCGGCAAAGCCTGCAAGCTGCGTCGCCTCCAGCCATGCCGACACGTTATCCGCCCGCTTGATGCGCCGCTTTACCGCGACAGGCAGAACGCCCGGCAAACCGAACCGCAGGTGGATCGCCGCGCTCAGCCGGTCATCAAGCGCCTTGTAATCCGGGCCGACGGCGGCCTTCACCGGCGAAATCATGTCGCCAATCACGTATTCGGGCGCATCGTGCAGCAATGCCGCCAGCCGCCAGCGCGGGTCGCCCGTAGGCGCGATCTTGCCGTATATCTCTTCCACCAGCAGCGAATGCTCGGCCACTGAATAGGGCCAGTCGCCCCGCGTCTGCCCGTTCCAGCGCGCAACGAAGGCAAGCCCATGGGCGATGTCCTCGATCTCGATATCCAGCGGCGTCGGGTCCAGCAGGTCGAGCCTGCGCCCTGATAGCATGCGCTGCCACGCGCGGGGCGCTTTTGCACGGGAGGTGGGTTTAGACATGGCGGCTCCGATCCGGCTGGGCGCGGGGGCGTATTCGCGCATTGCGTAGTTTCTCTCCTGCGGGGTGTAAATGCTGTCCGTCGCCGGAGAAGGCAGCGCGCGGCTGCCTTTGGTTGTGAGCCTATCGAGCCGCTGCTATGTGAAGCGCGACACATTCATCATCTGAACGGCCGGAGGCCTCATGACCGATTATATCGTCAAGGACATCTCCCTTGCCGCCTATGGCCGCAAGGAACTCGACATCGCCGAAACCGAAATGCCGGGCCTGATGGCTCTGCGCGAGGAATACGGCAGCGACCAGCCGCTGAAAGGCGCGCGCATTGTCGGCTCGCTGCACATGACGATCCAGACCGCTGTGCTGATCGAAACGCTGACCGCGCTCGGCGCCGATGTCCGCTGGGCGTCGTGCAATATCTTCTCGACCCAGGATCACGCCGCTGCGGCGATCGCGGAATCCGGTGTGCCGGTCTTCGCGATCAAGGGCCAGAGCCTCGCGGAGCATTGGGATTACCTCGACCGGTCGTTCCAGTTCCCCGAGGGCGCGAACCTGATCCTCGACGATGGCGGCGACGCGACGCTTTACGTTCTGCTGGGCGCACGGGCCGAAGCGGGCGAAGAGATCCTCGCCGTGCCCGCCTCCGAGGAAGAAGAAGTCATCAAGGCGCAGATCAAGAAGCGCATGGCTGAGTCCCCCGGCTGGTTCACCAAGACCCGCGATGCGCTCAAGGGCGTGTCCGAGGAGACCACCACCGGCGTGCATCGCCTCTATGATCTGCACAAGAAGGGCCAGCTGCCCTTCCCCGCGATTAACGTCAACGACAGCGTCACCAAGTCGAAGTTCGACAATAAATACGGCTGCAAAGAAAGCCTCGTCGACGGCATCCGCCGCGCCACTGACACGATGATGGCTGGCAAGGTCGCCGTGGTCTGCGGCTATGGCGACGTGGGCAAAGGCTGCGCCGCCTCGCTCAGCGGTGCCGGTGCCCGCGTGAAGGTGACCGAGGTCGATCCGATCTGTGCGCTTCAGGCGGCAATGGACGGCTATGAGGTCGTGACGCTGGAAGACGTGATGGACAGCGCCGATATCTTCATCACCACCACCGGCAATAAGGACGTGATCCGCATCGAGCATATGCGCGCGATGAAGGACATGGCCATCGTCGGCAATATCGGCCATTTCGACAATGAAATTCAGGTCGCAAGCCTGAAGAACCACAAATGGACCAACATCAAGGAACAGGTGGATATGATCGAGATGCCCTCGGGCGCGCGGATCATCCTGCTCTCCGAAGGCCGCTTGCTGAACCTCGGCAATGCCACCGGGCACCCGTCCTTCGTGATGTCGGCCTCCTTCACCAATCAGGTGCTGGCGCAGATCGAATTGTGGCTGCGCGCGGAAGACTATTCCAACGCCGTCCACATCCTGCCCAAGCATCTGGACGAGAAGGTCGCGCGCCTGCATCTGGGCCGGATCGGTGTTAAGCTGACGGAGCTGAAGCCTGAACAGGCCGACTATATCGGCGTCACCGTCGACGGCCCTTACAAGCCCGAGCATTACCGCTACTGATCCCTCTCGGATCACCGCGTATGAAAAAGGCCCCTGCAATTGCGGGGGCCTTTCTCGTTTAGGTATGGCTTGCTTACTTGAAGCGGCGGATCTCGCCGGATTTCAGCCGCGCGATGTAGCTCGCCAACTCCCGCTTCACGATCGGCATCAGCAGATAGAGCGCGATCACGTTGATCACCGCCATCGAGAACAGCATCGCGTCCGAGAAGTCGATGACCGGCCCCAGATTCGCCGCAGCGCCGACAATGATGAACAGGCAGAAGAAAACCTTGAACACCACCTCCTTGGCCGCGCCTTCGCCGAAGAGATAGGTCCATGCCTTCAGGCCATAATAGCTCCACGAAATCATCGTCGAGAAGGCAAACAGAACCACCGCGATGGCCAAAAGCACCGGGAACCACGAGAACGCCTGCGCATAGGCCGCCGAGGTCAGCGCGACGCCCGACACCTCACCCGCAGTCGAAATCCGACCCGCTTCGGCATTCCAGACATAAAGCCCGGTTTCCGCATCGACGTTGAGCACCCCGGTGATGACGATCACCAGCGCGGTCATGGTGCAGATCACCACCGTGTCGATGAAGGGCTCCAGCAGGGCGACATAGCCCTCGGTCACCGGCTCCTTGGTGCGCACGGCCGAGTGGGCGATAGCGGCAGAACCGATCCCCGCCTCGTTCGAAAACGCAGCCCGGCGGAAGCCTTGGATCAGCGCGCCGGTAAAGCCGCCGACGACGCCCAGACCGGTAAACGCGCCCATGAAGATCTGGCCAAAGGCCCAGCCGATCATGTCCCAGTTCATCAGCAAGATGATGACCGACACGATGACATAGAAGACCCCCATGAAGGGCACGACCTTCTCCGTGACCTGAGCGATGGATTTGATCCCGCCCACGATCACTGTGAACGTGACGATCGCAAGCACGACACCGGTGATCCAGCCCGGATAGTCGCCAAGCACACCCGACAGCTGCGCATGCGCCTGATTGGCCTGAAACATGTTGCCGCCGCCCAGCGCGCCGAGGATGGTAAAGATGCAAAACAGCACCGCCATCACCCGCCCGCCGGGCAGGCCACGCTCCGCGAAGCCCTTGACCATGTAATACATTGGCCCGCCCGAGACGTGACCGTCAGGGAATTCGTTGCGGTATTTAACGCCCAGCGTGCATTCGGTGAACTTGGTCGCCATCCCGAACAAGCCCGCGATAACCATCCAGAATGTAGCCCCCGGCCCGCCGATCCCGACGGCCACCGCAACGCCCGCGATATTGCCCAGACCCACAGTGCCCGACAGCGCCGTTGCCAGCGCCTGAAAATGGCTGACCTCGCCCGCGTCATTGGGGTCGGAATAATTGCCCTTCACGAGCGAGATGGAATGCGCGAAACCGCGCAGCTGGATGGCACCGAAATAGACGGTGAACACCAACGCGGCGACAACCAGCCACAGCGCGATCCACGAGAAATTTGTGCCCGGCAGATCCGCAAAGATCAGCCCGACATACCAGCCGGTGTAATCCGCAAAGATCCTGTTAATGGTTTCATCAATGCCCTGCGCCATTGCGGCCACCGGACCAAGCCCGGCAAGCAGGGCGATACATGCAATAAATCGGTTCATGACAGACTCCGCCTTATGGGACGATGACAGTGGGGACTGGGGCGATCTGCGCCAGCCCAAGCGGCACCGACCCGAAGACCCGAGCACTGATGCTGTTGCTGCCGGAGCGTCCGACAAAGATCATCGCGGCACTGGACCGCGCGGCAATGTCGGCGATCTGTTCGACGACGGTGCCGTAGCGCAATTCGCCCGTGGCCTCGACCCCGGCGGCGGCGGCCTTGGCCACGGCTGGATCGATAATGATCTCCTGCGCGCGCAGCATCTCTTGCTTGCGGCGGGTGTGACGCTCCTCGATTTCCTGCGGTGTGAGGAATTTGTAAGGCGACCATTCGAGGATGTGCACGATTTTCAGTGCCGCGCCATCCTTGGTCGCCCGGTTGATTGCATAGGCTAGAAGCCCCGCGTCATCATCGCTCTCATAGGCGACGACGAAAACTTCGCTGGTCATGTCTGGTCCCCCGTCTGGTTCCGGTCCGGACAGATGGACGATCCCGCCTGCACCTGCCCTTGGCTGTAAGGAGGTCACGGCTTTGTGCATTTGTCACGACATCTTTGCATTTTTTCATCATTTGCCCAGCGTTCGTGCAAAGCGTCCGGTGGCGCGCATGGGGATTTACCGGTTGTCGGATGCGCGCACGTCGGCTTTGATACCCTTATCCGGGCTCAACCGGACCAAGCGTCAGACGAGGGAAATGCCGAAATGGGAAAACGTGAAGACCTGATTGCCCGCTACGCCGAGGACCTGAAGCAGAAATGCGGCATGGAGCCGGACATGGATCTGCTCACCAAGGTGACGGTCGGCTGTGGACCATCGATCTACAATGCCGACAGCGCCACCATCGCCGCCAGCCAGCCCGGCGAATTGGACACCGTGAAAAAGAACTTTCTGGTTAAGAAGCTGGGTCTCAGCGACGGGCCAGACCTGAGCGCGGCGCTCGACAGTGTCATCGAGACCTACGGCAAGTCGGAGCGCAATAAGTATCGCGCCGTCGTCTACTACATGCTGACCAAGCATTTCGGGAAAGAATCCGTCTACCGCTGACCCGCCTTCACGATCCCCGCGCGGTCATTCCGGCGCAGGCATTCCGGCGCGCGGGACGGCACGGGGGGAGTGACGGGGGCACCGCCACCGATTTGAGATGAATGCTGCGTATTCGGGATTAGGCCTAAAGCGCCGCGGCACCTATACTCGACCCAGTCAGTCAGGGCCGCCACGCGCCGGATGCGGCGCAGGTTCTGCCCCATCTGCTGCTTCGTGCCCCGCGCTGATATCCGTGTTCGCGTGTGGTGCGTGGGGGACAGGATTGGGTGGAGGGTTCGGAAATCTCACCGGACCCTCCATTTCGACATGATGGCAGCGTGTCATTGTCTCGGTGGCATGCCTATCAGGCGGCCAATTAAACCCGAGGGGGTGAGCGCACTCAGGGCTCGGGATCTGTGCCGCCCATCTTGCAGATGCGCAGCCATTCCGCCTCGCGCACGGGCTGCACCGAGAGGCGGCTGTTCTTCACCAGAACCATTTCACTCAGCACCGGCTCAGCCTTGATCCGGTCCAGGGGCACCGGGGTCGCGAAGGCGCGCACAGCCTCGACATCGACGCATTCCCAACGCGGATCGTCGGTCGAAGGATCAGGGTGGATCTCCGCGCAGATGCGCACGATCCCCACCACCGCCTTGTCACTTTGGGAATGATAGAAAAACCCCAACTCGCCCTGCTTCATTTCACGCATGAAATTGCGGGCCTGATAGTTGCGCACCCCGTCCCACGGCTCCCCCGCCGCGCCGCGCGCCTGCTGGTCGGTAAAGGACCATGCGTCGGGCTCGGACTTGAACAGCCAATAGGCCATCAGCCGATCACCCGGTTCCACGCATTGATACGAACGCTCTCGAACAGCCCGGCCTTCGCATAGGGGTCGTTCGCCGCCCAATCCTGCGCCGCGCTCATGTCGCGGAGCTCCAGAATCAGAGTTGAGCCGCACATGTCGCCCGCGTCATCCAGTAGCGGACCGGCCTGCTCGACCACGCCGGTTTCCTTCAGATAGGCGAGATGCGCCTCGCGGTTCTCCTTGCGGATCTGAAGCGCGCCGGCCTTATCGGTGCAGTGAATTACGAAACGCATGGGGTTATTCCTCCTTCAAAGGTCTGGCCAGAAGCCGGTCCATCGCCGCCTCCGGCGTAAGGTCGCCCGAGCAGAGCCCGGCGACGACATGGGCAATCGGCATCTCGATGCCGCGACGATCCGCCAGCGCGGCGGTGGCGCGGGCGGTGGCGACACCTTCGACGGTGGCCGTGGCGTCGATCTTCGCCCCCTGGCCCAGCGCCAGCCCGTGCCGGAAATTGCGCGACAGGTCCGACCCACAGGTCAGCGCCAGATCGCCAAAGCCGCACAGCCCGCTCAGCGTTTCGGCCCGCCCGCCCAGATCAACGGCAAGCCGCACCATTTCGGCGTAGCCACGGGTCATCAGAGCGGCACGCGCGCTTTCGCCAAAGCCTGCGCCGATGCAGGTGCCGCAGGCAATCGCGATGACATTTTTCAGCGCGCCGCCAATTTCCGCGCCAATCGGATCGGCGCTGCGGTAAAGCCGCAGGACAGGCGTCGACAGCGCCTGCTGCAATGCACCGCCCGCCACATCGTCGGCACAGGCAAGCGTCAGGGCGGTGGGCAGGCCAATGCCAATATCAGCAGCAAAGCTGGGACCCGTGAGGATCGCCGCGGTAGCGCCGGGCATGACTTCCGCGATCACGCCAGTCGGACCTAACCCACGGGTAAGGTCCATACCCTTGCAACACGCGACCAATGCCGCGCCGCTCAGCGCGTCGCGATGCTGCTCCAACACGCGGGCGAGTTGCTGCATGGGAACAGACAGCAACACCGGCGTGCCGGGGTCGACAGGGTCCAGACGCGCGGTCGCGGTGACGGTGGGCGGCAACTCCGCCCCCGGCAAACGGGCGCGATTTTCCCGGTCGCGCTGCACCGCCTCCGCCTGATCGGCATCGCGCATCCATAGGGTAACAGGTGTGCCAGCCCGCCCGATAGCGATGGCCAGCGCGGTGCCGAAAGCGCCCCCGCCGAGGATCGTGACCTTACTCATGCCTTGGCTCCCTTCTTGCCAGACCCGAGCATCGGCGCGGCACCGCTGTCGAGCGGCCAGCGTGGCCGCGCGACCAGCTGCTCGGATGTTGGCACAACGCCGGCACGCAGCGTCTCGATCCCGGCCCAGGCAATCATGGCAGCATTATCGGTGCACAGGCGCAGCGGCGGCGCGGTGAAGCGCAGTCCGGTTTCATCGCATAACGCCTGCAGCCGCGCCCGTATCGCGCCGTTGGCGGCGACCCCGCCTGCGACGGCCAGCGCCGGTGCGGCGGGTGCAAGCGCAAGATAGGCGGCAATGGCGCGGCGGCTTTTTTCGGCCAGCACGGCGGCGACGGCGTCCTGAAACCCGGCGCATAGATCGGCCCGGTCCTGCCGCCGCAGCCCGCCGGCCTCGGCCATGCAGGCATCGCGGGCACGCAGCAGTGCGGTTTTCAGTCCCGAAAAGCTCATGTCGCAGCCGGGCCGGTCCAGCAGCGGACGGGGAAAGCGAAACCGTGTGCCGTCGCCCTGCGCAGCCTCGGCTTCCACCGCCGGGCCACCGGGTTGCGGCAGGCCCAGCAGGCGCGCGGTCTTGTCGAACGCCTCGCCCGGCGCGTCGTCGATGGTGCCGCCGAGACGAGTGAAATCTTCGGGCCCGCGCACGATCAGGAACTGACAATGTCCGCCGGACACCAGCAGCATCAGATAGGGAAATTCCAGCCCGTCGGTCAGGCGGGGGGTCAGGGCGTGGCCCGCCAGATGATTGACCCCCACCAGCGGCAGCCCGGACCCCAATGCCAGCCCGCGCGCGCACATCACGCCAGAAATCACCCCGCCGATCAGCCCCGGCCCGGAGGTCACGGCGATCGCATCGAGCGCGCCGAGCGTCAATCCGGCTTCTGCCAGCGCCTGCTCCACCACGATGTCGAGTTTCTCGGCATGGGCGCGCGCCGCGATTTCGGGCACCACACCGCCGAAGGCCGCGTGCAGGTCGGCTTGACTGACCACCCGCGATGACAGGATCTCGCCCCCGTCCGGCCCTGCGCGCACGACCGCCGCGGCGGTGTCGTCGCAGCTGCTTTCGATGCCCAGCAGGGTCAGCGGGCGTGCGGGTTCGGTCATCCGGCCTCCTGTCAGCGCATCTTGTAGCGCGCGGCCCGGTAGGGCTACATCTGCCAGATGGGATACTGCGCGGGGGCGGGGTTGTGAACCGGCAAGATTGCACATTGCTGATCTCCCGCCCGGCAGATCGGGCGCGGCGGTTTCTGTCGGCGCTGCCGCCTGACGCGCTGGCGCGGGTGACACCGCTGATCGCGCCAGTGATGCGGATCATACCCAGCCCCGCAAGACCGCTGCCACCTGACGTCGACCTGATCATCACCTCCGAAGCCGCCCTGCCCGCCGCCGGGCCTGCGCCGCGCGGGGTTTGGTGCGTGGGCACGCAGACGGCCCAACTGGTCCGCGCCGCAGGCCACACCCTACGCGGGACAGCCCCAAATGCCGCAGCCCTGCTGGAATTAATCCTGAAGTCTCACCCAACGGTGCCACTTCTCCATCTCAGCGGGCGCCATCATCGGGGCGCGCTGGTCGAAAAGCTGGTCGAGGCTGGACTGACCGCGACGCGACGGGTGGTCTACGATCAGCAGCCCTGCGACCTGCCCGACACCGCCCGCGCGGTGATCGCGACCACGCCGCGCCTGATTGTGCCGCTTTTCTCACCCCGCTCGGCCGTTTTGCTTATGGCGCAACTGCCTGAGCGTCACGGGGTGACCGAAATCATCGCGTTCAGCCCCGAGGTCCGCGCCGCATGGACGGGGCCTGCCGATTGGCAGCTGATACTGCCCGTTCCGACGGCAGATGCGATGCGCGATGCGGTCGCTGATTGCATTGCCGCAGGGTCAGCGGGTTGAGGCCGGGCACCTGCCGCACTAGGTTGCTCAAGCAGCGACGCTTTGCGTAAGCCTGCAGCCGACAGACGAGGAGACGCCCGTGCCCAAGACCCGGGGAACATCGACCAAAGGACCGGCCACCACTAGACGCCGGGGAACCAGCCAAAGCTCGCGTCGCAAGACCGGTCCGGAAAACGCGTCGAATGACGTGACGGACGAGGCGAGCGGCTCGACGGCATCCGCCCCCACGACGGGCGCGCGCGACCGGGTTCTGCCCGGTCCCGTCGGCATTGAGCGTCCGGCTCGCACGTCTCAAACTGGCGGTGACGCCACCCCCACGCCCGCCGAGCAGATAAGCGATGATCCCGCGCAGAATGATGCTGGCCCTGTTTCCGAGGCGACGGTGACACCGGATGATGCGGCGCTGGCCTCTCCAAGCGATGCGTCGACCCCCGCGGAGAGCGCGCCGCAGAACAGCGACGACAATCTCGACACATCCGGCGTGCCGATTGTGACGGCCTCGGGGCGCGAGGGCACGACTACAACGCCCACCGGCCCCAATGCCGGGCCATCTGACGCGCCGCGTGACACGCCCCGCTCGAAAGACACTCCGCCCGATCTGCATGGCTCCGCCGTTCCGGGGGCGCAAAGCTCGCATCGTGATACGTCGGATGGATCGCGCAGCGGGGGCGGCGGTTTCCTTGCCGGTCTCGCCGGTGGCGCGCTGGCCGCGATCATCCTCGTGGTTCTGACGCCGCTGGTCTTTCCGCAGCTTTATTCCGACAATTCTGGCTTTGACACTGAGCTCCGCGATCAGCGTGGCGTGCTTGACGGCAAAGCCGATGCAAGCGCCGTCGCCGCGCTGGAGGAGCAGATTGGCACGAATGCCAGCACGCTCGAGGATCTGTCGGCCCGGATCGGCACCGTCACTGAGCGGCTCGCCGAAATAGAGCGCACCGCTGTCACGGAAAACGAGAGCGAAGCCGTCGCCGCAGCGCTCACCGCCTATCAAGGCGAAGTCGCGACCCTGCGCGAGGAAGTGGCCGAGCAGGTCGCTCGCATGGAGCAGCTTCTGTCCGATGCCGATGCGGCGCAGTCCAGCGCCGCTGATCGCGCCGCCCTCGCCGCGCGACGCAATGCACTGGCTGATATTCGCGCCGCCGTTGATGCGGGCGACCCTTTCGCCGAACCGCTCGCCGCATTGCAAGATCCCCCCGCCGCGCTGGTCGAAAACGCCGAAACTGGCGTGCCAACGTTGGCCAGCCTGCAAACCGACCTGCCGGAAGCCGCCCGAAGCGCCATTGCCAGCGCCCGCAGCGCCAATCCCGACGAAGGTGGCCGGTTCGGGAACTTCCTGCGCAATCAATTTGGCACCCGTTCGATCACGCCGCGCGAAGGCACTGACCCCGACGCCGTTCTGTCGCGCGCCGAGGCTGCGCTGACCTCCGGTGATCTGAACAACGCCGTGGAGCAGGTCGAAGCCCTGCCCGAACCCGCATTGTCGGAAATGACCGACTGGCTTGACGCAGCCCGCACCCGTCTATCGGTGCTGACCGCGTTGCAGCAGGTTGATACCGATACCTCCCCCGCCGCCGAGTCCCCCGCCACATCGGCCGCAAACTAACTGACGCCAACCGAGGAAACACATGCTCTGGTCCCTGATTAAGATCCTCTTCTTCGTGGCGCTCATCGCAGCCCTGACGCTTGGCGCGGGCTATCTGATGGAAACCGGCGCCGGCATCCGCATCGCACTTGCGGGCACCGAATATAACCTAGGCCCGGTGCAGGCTGTGATTGGCGCGCTGGTGCTGATGCTGTGCCTGTGGCTGCTGCTGAAGCTTGCCGGGCTGCTGGTCGCCGTTGTGCGCTTCATCAATGGCGATAATACCGCGCTGAGCCGTCACTTCGACCGCAGCCGCGAACGCAAGGGCCTTCAGGCGCTGTCGGATGCGCTGATGGCCTTGGCGTCCGGTGAGGGGCAACAAGCGTTGTCCAAGGCGCGCCGCGCCGACAAATATCTCGACCGCCCGCAACTGACCCATCTGGTTATCGCGCAGGCCGCCGAGCAGACCGGCGACCGCCAATTGGCCGAAGACACCTATAAGACCCTGCTGACCCATGATGGCACGCGCTTTGTCGGCATCCGGGGCATCCTTCAGCAAAAACTCGCGGCAGGCGAAACCGACACCGCGCTGAAGCTGGCGGAAAAGGGTTTCGCCCTGAAGCCGAAGCACACGGAAATGCAGGACACCTTGCTGAAACTACAGGCGGATCAGCACGACTGGACCGGCGCGCGCCGCACCTTGGCCGCGAAGCTGAAGCACGGTGCCCTGCCACGCGATGTGCATCGCCGCCGCGATGCGGTGCTTGCGCTGAGCGAGGCCAAGGACGTGCTGGCCGAGGGCAATTCCATCGAGGCCCGCGAAGCCGCGATTGAGGCCAACCGCCTGTCGCCCGATCTGATCCCGGCCTCCGTCCTCGCCGCCGAAGGGTATATCCGCGATGGCAAACCGCGCTACGCGACCCGTGTGCTTAAGAAAACATGGGATGCGCAGCCGCATCCAGACCTCGCCGCCGCGTTTGCCGCGATCGAGCCCGATGAAAGCCCGCAAGCCCGGCTGAAGCGCTTTAACACGCTCACCCGCCTGCGCTCCGATCATCCCGAAACCCGCATGCTGCAAGCCGAGCTGCTGATCGCCGCCGAAGATTTCCCCGGCGCGCGTCGGGCGCTGGGTGATTTGGTCGAAAAACACCCCACAGCGCGGGTGCTGACGATCATGGCCGCGATTGAGCGTGGCGAGGGCAGTGACGACGCGGTTGTGCGGGGTTGGCTGACCCGCGCGCTGACCGCGTCACGCGGGCCGCAATGGGTCTGCGACAATTGTGCGAATATCGAATCGCATTGGCAACCAGTCTGCTCCAACTGCCACAGCTTCGACACGCTGGCATGGAAGGAGCCGTCCCATGCGGAACTGTCCATGCCGACGGGCACCGCCATGCTGCCCCTGATCGTGGGGCGCAAGGATTCCGGTCCAGTGCAGGATCTGACAGTGGTCAGCGACACGACCCGCCTGACAGGCGACACGGTCGACGTGCCTGCGGGCAGCAGCACTCCTGACGCCGACACGCCCCGCGTGGAAGATGCTCCAGATCTGGACGGAACACCGCCAGTCGCCCCTGGTGAACCGCCCGCCAACGGCACCGCCATCAAGGCTGAAACCAAGGCTCCGGCCTGACCCGAGCCCTCAATCGGGCCGCACCTGAAGAAGTCGAATTCTCGACCTTGCGCGGGTGCGGTCCGGTTGATAAAGACCACCCGTCCCGCCTATGCGGACCGGGGCCGCTGTAGCTCAGCTGGTAGAGCACGTCATTCGTAATGATGGGGTCGGGGGTTCGAGTCCCTTCAGCGGCACCAAATCCATCCGGATCGTTGGTTTTCGAACATGCGCTTGTCGCTGGTTGGTCAAGTTCGACTTGACCGAATGACCATCTGACGCCTGCATTTTAGTAATAGCGCACCGAAAGATTTGCGTCGGACCCTTGTCGGGCGAGCGGCCTCTCTCCCCTCCTGTCCGAGCCTCCGCGCCATTCGACCACGCGTTGAACCGCCGCAAAGTAGCTCAGTGGCAATGCAATTTCGTCGAGATCTTACCCCCTTGGGCGAGACGGTGCGCCACGCGCCCCGCCCTTTCCTAACCGTTGGCATCACCAAGCGTAGCGCTTAACCGCACCAATTTCCCGGCCGAGGCGGGCATCTATATTTTCCGCAGACATAGGGGGCGGCCAGCTTCTCGGCGATCAATTTGCGTCCGACATCGGTCCCGTCAACATACAACGACCCGCATTTGCGACCGAAGTTGCACCGGTTCGTTCCTTGCGTGCCCGGCGGGCAGGCACAGGCCAGCTGCGCAAACTCAATGGCCTTCGCGCTTCTTAACATCTCTCGCAACCGGTTCGTCGCAGTGCGCCCCGCAAGCGCTTCGGCTTGGCAGGCGGGCTTACTTATCTCTGGGGTATTAAAGCCTACCAGCCGCACATTCGCTCGCTCTCCCCAGATGCTTACCGTATCGCCGTCGATCACCCGAATGTCTCCAGCCTGAACCAACCTGCCGAGCTTGCCCGCAGTCTGCACGGACGGTGAGGCCGACGGGGCTTGCGAGGTCAGAAAATTGGACGCCATCCAGCCAGTGCCAAGGGGCGAGGCAATTTGCGTCCAGCCGCCTTCTGTACCGAGAACTTTTACAGCCGCGCCGCGTTGCAGTGAGCCCATAATGGCATTGCCAGTGCCCGGACCCTGCCTTTGGTTCACGCTGCTGCCGCTGACATACAGGTTATGGCTCAACTCCGGCTGGGCCTGCGTCACGATGGTTCGAGATGCGTCCGGTCGTCTTCCAGGTGCTTCATGCGTCGGCCACAGATTGCTGACAACCATCACAGCCCCCACAATCAGGAGGACCGGCACCATGATCTGCCGTTCTACCCTGCGGGCGACACGGCGGGGCGCGTAGAGAGTGCGTAGCGGGGAGAACAACGGCGCGCGGCGGGAATACGCAGATCTTTTCGGTGGAGGCTTTCGAGGGCGAACCGTCTGCGTCGCATTTTTCGGATCCGAAAACGCGCCCTGCGATTGGGGCGGCTGGTCCCGAAGCTTTAGTATAAGGGCCAGCTTGCGATATTGCGCATCACTCAGGCGCGTCTTCGCCCCCGTCTCAGCAAATCTCTGGTCCATATTCTGTAAAAAAGACCGCTCCCAGCCGTTCAAGCCTCCCCCTAACAGCCTCTGTCGCAAGAGCGATCTGATAAGTTCGGTTCGTTCAGGGGAAAAAGGCATTTGCACTTGTACATAAGACATCAGGATAAGGCCAAAGAAGGCCATCTGCGGCGAGGATGCAAGGCTATGCCACCGAACGAACGGCGTCCGTTTGGCGACTTGGGAGCTTCCGCGGGTCCACTACGAACGCAGAAAGCCTCGCTGGAGCGAGGCTGGTGTGTTTGTTTTTGGCTGTATTTGGTTGCGGGGACAGGATTTGAACGTAAGCGTTACAAAGGGCCCCCTAGTTGGTCTATTCCACGCTCCCCTTAGGCACCTTATATTGGCGTACGCCAATACGGGAGCC
This sequence comes from Marinobacter sp., assembly GCA_040119125.1. Lineage (GTDB taxonomy): Bacteria > Pseudomonadota > Alphaproteobacteria > Rhodobacterales > Rhodobacteraceae > Pacificitalea. Next base: position 6,435 of record JBEDTR010000001.1, on the reverse strand, counting down.
CGAGAATCAGTTGTGATCGGCCATAGTTGCCGTCCACGAGCATCGCGCTCTGTGTCCGCCTCGCGCCTCCATGTCGGTCGTTGGAGAGCTGACGGCGATCGCCTGAACGTGGAAGCGGAATAAGCCGCTGGGGCGTGGCCACGATCTCCGACAGTCGTGCCTCTCCATTTATGGGCATTATTTGACGAGGACAGATGTTGGCTCGCTCGCCGGCGGAGTTGAGCAGCGGCACCACTCACATTGCGAGATCTCTAAAGTGACGCCTGAGATGACATGGGCCATCTCTCAGCCAGATTTCAGAAGAATGCATACGTCGTCGTGTGGCGTCATGATCGTGGTACGAAATTTAGCCCTGGTAACGCTTACACGAAAATTCTGGCGAGCCTGGGAAAGGTCGCCGTCTCCCTTGTTCTCGCGGACGATCCGATCCGGGTTCGCCTTGACCTCCTTGCCGACCCGCACCGGCCATCCTTCGAAGATGATCACCTCGTCGAACTGCTTCCCCTTTGCCTTGTGCATGTTCATCACAACGATGCCCGTCTCGGGGCGCTGCGTGGTGGCAAAGTGGTCCTGAACGAACGCCAGCCGCGTGATGTCAAGCGCATCAGCATATCGACCCCGCTCTCGCCAGTTCTGTTCCATCGTATTGCGCAGCATATTGCCCCGCTCGAGCAGACGCACGTTGCGGGCGTCGTTCGCAATCGCCCGTAGTCGGGGACACGCTCCATCAGAAAGCTTGGCGCGAATGGCGATCCAGTCCTTGTCAGGATCGCCGAGCATGACAACCTGCTGGCTTGCGTAGAGTACGGCGGCTATAGGCTGGATGACGCTGTTCGCGTGTGGGGCGCGTCCCTCGGCGATCCGCTGGTTCCATTTCGCCAGCGCCCTCTCCAGTCTGATCGCATCTCCCAGATCACCCTTGCCTGGGTCAGATCCCCCACGGCCGCGAAGGTACTGGCACATCAGATGGACCAACTGGTCGAGGTCATCCGCACCACACGCTTGCTGGAGTAGTAGCGCAATGACGTCGGCTGCCAAGATCGGTCCTTCCATATCGATCGAGGCGGCATGGGCGATGGCCGGCACGTTGCCGAACGGTTCGCGCAGGATATCGGAAACAATCCGCATCATCCGCTTGGTCGGAACGAGGATTGCAAGCGACCAATCGGGCCGTCCTGTGGCGATCAACCGGGCACGCGCCTGCAAGACCTGTGTGACTAGCGCTGCATAGGCCTGGTTCCGGTTAGACGGAAACCCGCAAAAAGCGATGCCAGCATACTCGGACTTGCTGAAGTTGGCGGTCAGCACCTCGTTGCTGAAGAGCAGAATGTCCGTGCCCTTGCTGCGGTGATTATCCGAGCCGAGCTCGGTGAAGGTCGGAGCGAACGCAACCTTGAAATGGTCAAGGCGGGCGGGATCGGCGCCGATAAACTCGAAAATGCGTTGCTCGGGGTCAGCCAGCGCGATCAAGGAGCAACGGTCGCCAAGCGCCTTTACAACGCGCCACTGACCCGCGCTTGTGTCTTGGAATTCATCGAAGATGATGCAGGGCCAGGTGATGGCAGTGAGCGCTCGCAGTTTGGCCGACCCCTCTAGAAGCCGCCCTACGAGATCGGCGAACAGATCGAAGCAGATTTTCCCCTCAGCAAACGCAAGGCGGTGACGCTCAGCCTTCTCGCGCGTTCGCTTTTCGGTTAGCTCGGCATCGTTGAGCTTCTTGTCGGCGCCATATTCCCGGCGAATTTCAGCCAAGGCGATCGCCTCGCCAGGCGGCGTGAGGATCGAGATTCTGCGCGGCAGGCCGACTAGATAGCCGTGCGCCTTGAGCAGCCGCCAGAAGAAGCTGTGATAAGTGTCGACCTCGATCCGGCTCCGATCGGCGGGCGAGATGTCCTGTTCCTCGTCGATCGCTTCGAGGACACGGGATACTGTCGCGCGCGCGAAGCTAAGAAAGAGGACACGCTGCCCGGGCTTGAGCGTTTCGCGGGCGATCTTTGCCGCCTTCAGGATCGACACGGTTGTCTTCCCGGAGCCAGGGCCGCCGGTGACCAGCTGATGGCCGGCGACCGCGAGTACGATCTGCTGCTTCGGCGTAAGGTCGACCATGATTCTTACCGCTATAAGCCGGAAAGGACGTCGAAATCGTCGCCGTCACTGCCAGTTGCTGGCCCCGCCGCCGGCGGAGCTGGGGGCGGATCGCACAGCTCGCGCAGCCGTGCGCAGGTCTGGCGAAACCAGAGAGGTATCTCGGCCTCTGAGCACTGGGCGAGGAAGTCGGCGATGCCCCAGTTGCCCTTCGACCACTGAAAATAGTCCATCAGCGCATCTTTCATATTCACGTCAGCGCCCACATGCTTCGCCGCCAGGTGCTGCGGCCAGGCCAGCGACTGCGAGAAGCGGTTCATTGCCTCCGAAGTGGTGTTCTTCAGGACAAGTTCTTCAATGCCTTTTTCTGGATGCATGAACAGGTGTTCGACCTCGGCTTCGATCGCCTGCTGTGCTGCCTCTGTCTGCAGGTCACACAGCGCGAACACTCGCTTACCCAGCCCCGCATAGAGCTTGCCCAGATCTGCAATCTGACTCTCGGTCTTCGCGTTAACTATAGTAATGCCCAAGGCTTCGATCGAGGTGTAGGCCGTCGGATTGAGGTCAGAGAGCCGGCGCGCGACGACTGGCAGAGCTGTTGCTTCGGAATCGCCTTCCGCGATAAGCACCCGGCGCGCCAGCAGCCCTTCGCAAAATTTGGTGCGGAAGTCCTGACGGTAGCGCTTGTGCTTCACGCTGTCGGGTAGGGTTATCGACGACTGGCTGAGCACGCCTTGGTCACTCCGTGAAAGGATGACGGTCTCGTCAAGACTGAACTCTTCCAAGACGTAGGGGGAATGCGAGGTGATGATCGACTGGGCCGCGAGCTTGCGTAGCTCATGGACGATCCGCTTCTGCGCATAGGGAGGAATGGCCGTTTCGACCTCCTCCATGGCGAAAATCACGTTCTGCTTGTCCTCGGCAATCTGAGAGAGAAGCGCCAGGACGAGCATATTAATAGTGCCCGTACCCTGCCGATAGAAAGGCGCGGCATGGTCGCCATTGCCGGTGGCGATAAAGGCAGTGATCACTTTGCGCAAATGCTCGCGGGTCAGGCTGGAGACGCGAAGCTGCGGCTGGGCACCCCATTCACGGGGAACATATTTCTTGAGCGAGGCATTCACGCTTTCGAGCACCCCGCTGATGCCCATCTCAGGGGCGCCCGCCACGTCCAGTGTGGAAAGTGCTTCGAGTGTGCCCTCCCAAAGTCGAGGGCGGATCTCCTTCAGGCGGAGGATGATGTCAAGCAGGCTGCCATGCTCAAGGCTGAGCGCGCGCGACCCGGTCCGGAGCGAGCGGAGAAACAGGAAACCGCAATGCTGCTTATCGTTCTTGCGGAACGGCGTGGGCGTGTCGTCCTCGGTCAGGCTGCGGGTAAAATAGGTGATGCCGGTGAAGTCGTCCTCGTCGGGGTCATATTGACCGATGAAAGTGACGCGCAGCGCCGCGTTGATGGCCGCTGCATCTATGCCGGCGGGGTTCGCTTCTGTGAACAGGGTTCCATCGACCGTGTTGAGCCACTCGATGCTGCCGCCGAAACGGGCGAGCTGTTCCTCCGACAAGTCGGTGATGGTCACCTCGATCTCGATCCGCGGTGGCGCTGCATCCGCCGGTGGGGTGCCCCCGACATTCACGGGGGCAACATTTCCTTGGTCGGCCGCTTCCACGGCAGGCGGGAGATAGCGTCCCTCGAAGAAATCGTGCTCGTCGACCGGCGGTCGACGGGATAGCCGATCGGGCCCCAGCACCAGATCGATGGCCTCCAGTACCGAAGACTTTCCGGTGTTGTTGTCGCCGATAAGCACCGCATGGGCTGGCAGGCAGATGGTGGCGCACCTAATTCCACGAAAGTTGTTGATCGATACCGAATGAATTCGCACTTCTACCTCCACCCCACCGCTCCTGCGCAAGATGAAGTAAGGTCAGCCTGTTGAAAAGCAAAGACAGGTAATTAATGTGTTCTAAAGGAATTTTCCCATCGGATTGGCCATGTGCGTTGTGGGGCCTACTATCCGACTTCTTTGGGAGCGGCGGTGATTTTTGCACCCCACGGGCGAAGCGCAGCCTTCTGTGGGGGTCTAGGTTCGTCGAGCGTCAGCGTCTCAGGGTCAAAGCGGCCATCCATCATTCCCGCGGCGAACGACCAATGCTGCCCTATTTTACGGGCCGCAGCTTCACCTTGCAATGTTCTGGCGCATTCCACGGCAAATACCGACTGTAATCGATATCCTCGTCAAGATTGTTCGTTCTCATCTCTGCCAGATCATCTATCATCTAGGAAAAATAGCGATACGTGTCCACTCGGTTTAGCTTGCACGTTTCAACCAACGACGACATCGCTGCCCACGTCTGTCCACCCTCTTCACTACCGATGAAGAGACTACCCTTGCGCTGAAGGATGATCGGTTTGAACTGACGTTCAACTGGGTTTGTATCGAGGTCAATGCGTCCGTCGTTTAAGAATTGCGTCAAGGACTCCCATCGTTCAAGCGTGTAATTTATGGCCTTGCCGAGTTCGTCTCTCTGTAACGTTCCAGCTGATGCTTCCTGCAATCTTGAGTGAAGGCGCTGAACGACTTCAGCAGATCTTTCTCTGCGATATGCCAGCCTCGCATCCGGCGTTTTTCCTTGAAGAATGCTTTCAACTTCAAATAGCTCAGACATTATCTCGACGACCCCATTTGGCAGGCTCGACTTCATATTACTCGCTGCCTTAATAAATTTACGCCGGGCATGCACCCAGCATTCGACCGACACAATGTTCGCAACATCGGTACCCATTTGGCCAAGGCGGCCATATCCTGCATAACCGTCGTGCTGTACGATTAACGACTTACCACCAAGGATACCGTGAATATGCGCCATCGACCGCGAAGCTCGATGGAAATAGACCGTTGAGCGTGGGGCGTTGCCGCCAAAGGGGCTGTCGTCACGGTGAGCCGCGTACATGTAGGAGTTCGCTGTTTTTTCCTCTCCCGGCCGCTGGATTTTCAAAACTGTCTCATCAAAGAAGATTCGCAGAGCATCATCCAGAGTATGTCGCTCAAGTTCAGCCATTACATGCTTGAGCTGGATGCCGAGCCGCCTGATTTGTTTGCACATGGTTGAACGATAATAGGTGATGCCACTATGATTGAGCATGTTCTCGATCCGATATAAGGGCATCCCCCAGCCGTAACGCATAGTCACTAAGTAGGCCAACATGCTTGTCCCGCTCGTCGAGCCAGGCATCAGCGTAGGTTTGTAAAGAGTCCCGACAGTGACATCTTCTTTTCGGCAGCGATAGCGAGGATACTTGCGAACTGCGATATAGTACTTTGCGGGTACTACCTCACGTTTTTCATCAATATCATAATTTCTAATTGTACCGCCGCAGCCGCATGGGCACGTCTCTGGAAACTCCATCGGGACTTCGACGCGCTCCAAGCCATCCCAATTCTTCGCGCCACGACCGTTCCTGTTGCGTGGCCTCGGCGGCAGAACGACGGCATAACTCTTGAGTTGCCTGGACAAGGCGGGGTCGCTTCCCTCGCGTTGATCATCAGCGCGCATAGCCCCTTGACGTCTTTTTGCTTTTGCCGTTTCAGATTTCGGGCTGTACTGTTCATGCAGCAATTCTACAGTGCGCGCCGTTTGTTCCGCCACTTCAGCCTTCAAGTCTTCAACTTGACGTCTTGTGCGCTTGAGCTCTGAGCGCAATGTCTTGATTTCCGAAGTTGCCTTGGAAATCCGTGCTTGGATTTTTCCGTATTCGATGTCGCGCTGACGGTCTGCTTGCTCAATCACTTCCGAGAGTTTTTGAACATACCTGTCCTGGTGGCCTGCGAGTTGGGCGCAGGCCGCTTGTATAGTATCCATCCCATCATCCCAGTGGCCAAACAGGGTCTTGGCTCCAAAACGCAAGCAAGACCCGAGTGTGCATGCCCGTGGGGTGACGGGCATGAGGCTTGACTTCTTCGTTCGTGTCGGGGATAGATGAGGTATCGCGCCGAGCGATTTTCCGAGGCCCTTGGGATTGCAGTCCCGGGGCCTCAACTCTTCCAGAGCCCTTGGCTTCTAGCTCATGTGCCCTCTCCGCTGTTGGCAGGGTAGCGGTCCGGGAAAAGCGCTTCCGGGCGAGTAGCCAATGCCTGCGCCAAGATCAGCTCGATGCGCGCGGACCTGCTTTTTCCAAGTGAAACCGCACTGACGGAAGAAACGCTAACCTCCGCACGTCTCGCGATCTCGGCGAAGGTCAGACCGCGCAGGGAAAGCTCGTATCGGATTCGAGCATGTCTTTCTCTGTCGATAGCCAAATCCAATGGGGCGCCTTTCACCTTCGCGAATCACTTTAAGAAGGAAATGACGCAC
>JBEDTR010000002.1:0-7056 GCA_040119125.1 Marinobacter sp. | reverse complement strand
TTTCCATAATCGAACATATGCACTTTCTACCCCCAGACATGCCAACTCTCGGTTAATGCCTGCTTGGCGGCTCAAGGACAAGATAACGAATCGAAAAATAAGCAGACGAAATCCTTCAAATAGGAAGGTGTAGGATTTTGTCATAAAGTTTTCTTGCCATGCGCGGAAAACCGCCTTTCCGCCCGCAATGCAAATGCCGGGCCGGGGTTGGGGCGGGGGGCAGGAAGGTCGCGAGGATCGCCCGTAACCATATCTCAACCTCTCTCCCTCTAGGCTGCGGTGATCGCCCCGCTTGGCGTGTCAGGTTTCGGCCCCGTTCAGGGGGGACAGCCTTTCAAACCATCCGCGGGGATGCAGTTGGCCGTCACCGGGAATGCCCGGTCAGGCGCGCGGGCCCCGAATTTGGGGCTTACGTCAGTATTCAGCGGCCTTGGTTTTCAAGGGGGCCGGTTTTTGGGGGCCAGTTTTCGAGGGGGAGGAGACGCGCCATGATTGTCGAACAGACCTCGCTGCCCGGTGTGCTGGTGCTGGAACCTGCGCGATTCAAAGATGCGCGCGGGGTCTTTTCGGAAAGCTGGAACCGCCGGACAATGGCCCGACACGGCATCACGGTTGAGTTTGTGCAGGACAACCATTCGCTGTCCGAGCGGGCCGGCACGGTGCGGGGGCTGCATTTTCAGGCCCCGCCCCATGCGCAGGCCAAGCTGGTGCGCTGCGGGCGCGGGCGGCTGTTCGATGTGGCGGTGGATATCCGGCAGGGCAGCCCGACATATGGGCACTGGGTCGGGGTCGAGTTGAGCTGTGCCAATGGGCGGCAATTGCTGATCCCGGAAGGCTTTGCGCATGGTTTCGCCACGCGGGAGCCTGACACTGAAATCATCTATAAATGCTCGGACCATTACGCCCCCGAAGCCGATGGCGCAGTGCGGTTTGATTGTCCCGATCTCGGGATCGACTGGGGGCTGGAAGGCGCGCCGATCCTGTCGGAGAAGGACGCCGCCGCGCCACCGCTGGCCGGGTTCCAGACGCCTTTCGGTCAGGACGGAGGGGCGCGGCGATGAAGATTCTCGTCACCGGCGGGGCCGGGTTCATCGGATCGGCAGTGGTGCGGCTGGCCATCGCGCGCGGACATGAGGTGGTCAATCTCGACGCGCTGACCTATGCCGCCTGCCCGGCCAATGTGGCCTGCGTGGCAAAGAGCCCTCGTTATGCGTTCGAGCGGGCCGATATCCGCGATCGCGCGGCGCTGGATCGGGTTTTTGCCACCCATCGGCCTGATATCGTCATGCATCTGGCCGCCGAAAGCCATGTGGACCGGTCCATCGACGGGCCGGGCGATTTCATCGAGACCAACATCACCGGCACTTATAACATGCTGGAAGCCGCTCGCGTCTATTGGCAGCGGGCGGGGCCGGAGGGCGGCGCGGCGCGGCAGGGGTTCCGGTTTCACCATGTCTCGACCGATGAGGTCTTCGGCTCGCTCCCCGACCCGGCGCAGCTCTTTACCGAAGATAGCGCTTATGACCCGCGCAGTCCCTATTCCGCCTCGAAAGCGGCCTCTGACCATCTGGTGCGGGCCTGGCATGAGACCTATGGCCTGCCGGTCGTGCTGTCGAATTGCTCCAATAATTATGGCCCCTATCATTTCCCCGAGAAGCTGATCCCTGTGGTGATCCTGAACGCCTTGGCGGGCCGGACCCTGCCGATCTATGGCGATGGGTCGAACATCCGCGACTGGCTTTATGTCGAGGATCACGCCGATGCGCTGCTGCTGGTGGCGCAGCAGGGCGCGACCGGGCGCAGCTACAATATCGGCGGGGAAAACGAGCGCAGCAATCTGGATCTGGTGCGGACCCTCTGTGCCATTCTCGACCGGCTGCGGCCGCGGCCGGAGGGGGCCTATGGCGATCTGATCCGCTTTGTGGCCGATCGGCCGGGCCATGACGCGCGCTATGCCATCGATCCTTCCCGCATCCGGGCGGAACTGGGCTGGCGCCCGTCGGTCACTGTCGAGGAAGGGCTGGAGCGCACGGTGCGCTGGTATCTCGACAATGCGAAATGGTGGCGCCCCTTGCTGACGCGGCAGGGCGTGGGGGACCGGCTTGGTGTGGGTGGCGATGTCGGGCTGACGCGCGGCGCTTCGCAGGGGGTGCCCCCTGGGCTGCCTCATGGCCTGTCGCAGGAGGTGCCGCAGGGGCTGTCCCAGAAGCTGCCGCAGAGGCTATCGCAAAGGCAGGGCCTATCATGACGGTGCTGGTTTTCGGCCATTCCGGACAGGTCGCGACCGAGTTGCGGCGGCAGGCAGGCGCGCGCGATTCCGCATCGGGCCCTGTCTCGACCCTGGCACGGAACCGGGTAAGGACGCTGCGGCGTGACCACGCCGATCTGTCGGATCCCGCGGCCTGTGCGGCGGCGATCCACGCCCATGCGCCCCGCGCGGTCATCAATGCCGCGGCCTATACGGCGGTGGATGCAGCCGAGGGCGAGGAGGCGCGCGCCACCGTCATCAATGCCCATGCGCCCGCCGCGATGGCCCGCGCCTGTGCGGCGCTGGATATTCCTTTCGTCCATATCTCGACCGATTACGTGTTTGACGGGACCGGCACAGAGGCCCGGACGCCCGCAGACAGGCCCGCGCCGCAAAATGCCTATGGCCGCTCGAAGCTGGCCGGGGAAGAGGCGGTGCGACAGGCGATGGCGGGGCGCGGCGCGCGTTATGCCATTTTGCGCACATCTTGGGTGTTTTCGGCCCATGGCGCGAATTTCGTAAAGACCATGCTGCGCCTGTCGGACTGCCGCGACCGCCTGTCCGTGGTGGGTGATCAGATCGGCGGCCCGACCTCGGCGCGGGCCATCGCGGCGGCCTGTCTGGAGATTGCGGAACAGCTGATGGACGCGCCGGGCAAATCCGGCCTCTATCATTTCAGCGGCGCGCCGGATGTCAGCTGGCACGGCTTTGCGGCGGCGATCTATGCGGCGGCGGGGCGACAGGTGCGCGTCGATGCGATCCCCACGGCGGAATATCCCACCCCTGCCGCGCGGCCGCTCAATTCGCGGCTCGATTGCAGCCTGAGCACACAGGTTTTCGGCCTGACCCGCCCCGATTGGCGGCGGGAGCTGACCCATATCCTGCCCTCACTTCTGCCCCCAATCCTGACCGAACTGGAGTCTCCCGCATGAGCGATCGCAAAGGCATCATTCTGGCTGGCGGCTCCGGCACGCGGCTCTATCCCATCACCATGGGCGTGTCGAAACAGCTGCTGCCGATCTATGACAAGCCGATGATCTACTATCCGTTGACCGTGCTGATGCTGGCCGGAATCCGGGAAATCGCGATCATCACCACCCCCCATGATCAAGATCAGTTTCAGCGCATGCTGGGCGATGGCAGCCAATGGGGCGTGTCGCTGAGCTATATCATTCAGCCAAAGCCCGAGGGGCTGGCGCAGGCCTTCATTCTGGGCGAGGCGTTTCTCGACGGGGCGCCCTCGGCGATGGTGCTGGGCGACAATATCTTCTTTGGACATGGGCTGCCGGAGCGGTTGCGGATGGCGGGCGCCACGCCGGCAGGTGCCACGCCGCGATCCCTGACGGGGGCCACGGTCTTTGGCTACCGGGTGGCGGATCCCGAACGCTATGGCGTGATCGATTTCGACGCGGATGGATCGGTGCGCGCGATCGTCGAGAAACCTGCCATCCCCCCCTCGAATTACGCGGTGACCGGGCTCTATTTCCTCGACGCGAGCGCCCCGGCGCGGGCGCGCAAGGTGACGCCATCGGCGCGCGGCGAGCTGGAGATCACGTCTTTGCTGGAAAGCTATCTGCATGATGGGCTGCTGTCGGTGCAAAAGATGGGGCGCGGCTATGCGTGGCTGGATACCGGGACCCATGGCTCCTTGCTGGATGCTGGCAATTTCGTGCGCACCCTGACCGAACGCCAAGGCCAGCAGGTGGGCTCCCCCGATGAGGTCGCCTTCGAGATGGGCTGGACCAGTCGCAACCAGCTGGACGGGCAGGCGCAGCAATTCTGCAAGAACGGCTATGGCGCCTATCTGGCGGGGCTGGCCACGGGGCACTGAGGCCGCGGCTCAGCCCCAGGGCCCGCGCGGATCCTTGGGGCGCTGTGTCTTGCGGGCGGCCTGGCCCCAGGGGGCCGTTGCGGGCCGCGCGGCAGGGGGCGGGCGCGGGGTGTCCTGCGCCATCTGCCGCAGCGCGGCGATCCGGTTTTCGGTTGCCGGATGGGTGGCGAACAGGGCGTCGCGCTTATGCGCATGCAGCGGGTTGATGATGAACATATGCGCGGTGGCGGGGTTGCGTTCGGCCACGTCATTATCGATCCGCGCCGCGCCCATGGCGATCCGCTCCAGCGCCGAGGCCAGCGCGAGGGGATTGCCGCTGATCTGCGCGCCGGCCCGGTCGGCGGCATATTCGCGGGTGCGCGAGATCGCCATCTGCACCAGCGCGGCGGCAAGGGGCGCGAGGATCATCATTGCCACCGTGCCGATGATGCCCAGCCCGTTGTCCCGCCGCCCGCCAAAGAACAGCGCGAAATTCGCCAGAAGCGAGATCGCCCCGGCAAAGGTCGCGGTGACGGTCATGATCGCGGTGTCATGGTTGCGGATATGGGCCAGTTCATGGGCGATGACCCCGGCGAGTTCATCGCGATCGAGGCTGTCCATCAGGCCACGGGTTACGGCGACGGCGGCATTGGCCGGGTTGCGCCCGGTGGCAAAGGCATTGGGTTGCGGGGTATCGATCAGATAGACCGCGGGCATCGGCAGATCGGCGCGGCGGGCCAGATCGGCGACCATCTCGGTCAGCCCGGAGCCGTCGCCGCGCGTCACCGGCCGGGCCTGATGCATACGCAGCACCATGCGGTCGGAATTCCACCAGGTGAACACGTTCATCGCCGCGGCCATGACCAGCGCGATCACCATGCCACCGCTCCCGCCCAGCAGATAGCCCAACCCCATGAAGAGCGCGGTCATCGCGGCCATCAGCATGGCGGTCTTGAGATATCCCATGGCGCGTTCTCCGGGTCGGTATGGACGTGTCGCTGGGATATGGGGGCCGCAGGCGCATGTGGCAATGCGCGCGGCCCGGAAGTTGGGGGCGCGGAAGGCGGGTCCCGCGCGCGCGGGGGGAGCGGTTCGGACAGGCAGAAATATCGGCGATAAGTGAAGTTATGTTAATTTACGGTTAATATTGCCGCGGTCGTTCCCGGCTGAGCCCCCCGCCTGACCCCCCGTCTCCCCCCGTCTGAGACCGCCTGCGTCGCGGCGTCATTCGGGGGTGGGATCCGTGTTGCGGGCCTCGCTCCCCGACAGGTGCTGTGATAGAGGGAACACGGCCCGCGACCCCATGACAGCAGGCCCGGCGCTGGTCCCCCGGAGGATGATAGGAATGCGAGCTTTACTGGCCCTCTCGCGGGGCATTGACGCGGTAACCCGCGTGATAGGACAGGCGGCCGCCTGGCTGATCTTGGTGGCGGTGCTGGTCAGCGCCGGCAATGCCGTGATCCGCAAGGCGTTCAACATGTCGTCGAATTCATGGCTGGAACTGCAATGGTATCTGTTCGGGGCGGTGTTCATGCTCTGCGCGGCCTGGGCGTTGCAGCGCAATGCCCATGTGCGCATCGATGTGATCACGGCGCATCTGCGCGCCCGCACGCGGGCTTGGATCGATCTGATCTGTCATCTGCTGTTTCTCGCGCCCTTCGTGCTGTTGATGACATGGCTCAGCTGGCCGTTCTTCATGCGCTCGCTGGCCAGCGGGGAAAGCTCCTCCAATGCCGGGGGGTTGATCCTCTGGCCCGCCAAGGGGCTGGTGCTGCTGGGGTTCATCGTTTTGATCGCGCAGACCATCTCTGAAATCATCAAGCGCATCGCGCATCTGACCGGGGATCTGCCGATGCCCGCCGCCGATCTGGGCGAAACCGGCGGGCATTCCACGGCCGCCGATGGGGAGATCGCGCATAATGCTTGAACTGATCGCACATAACCTGGCGCCCATCATGTTCATCTCGGTGATGGGGATGCTGCTGCTGGGCTATCCGGTGGCGCTGACGCTGGCGGCGGGGGGGCTGTTTTTCTTTGTGATCGGCGTCGCTTTGTCGGAAATCTCGCCGTCGGAAATCAACCTGTTCTGGCCCCTGCTCAGGGCGCAGCCCGAACGGGTGTTCGGGATCATGTCCAATGATACCTTATTGGCGATCCCGTTCTTTACCTTCATGGGGCTGATCCTCGAACGCTCCGGCATGGCCGAGGATCTGCTCGACACGATTGGCCAGCTGTTTGGCCCGATCCGCGGCGGTCTGGCCTATGCGGTGATCTTGGTGGGCGCGCTTCTGGCGGCCACCACCGGCGTTGTCGCGGCCTCCGTCATTGCGATGGGGCTGATCTCGCTGCCGATCATGCAGCGCTATGGCTATGACACCTCGGTCGCGACCGGGACCATTGCCGCCTCGGGCACGCTGGCGCAGATCGTGCCGCCCTCGCTGGTGCTGATCGTCATGGCCGACCAGTTGGGCGTGTCGGTGGGTGACATGTATAAGGGCGCATTGCTGCCCGCGCTGATCATCACCGGCGGCTATTGCAGCTATATCTTCGTGCTGTCCTTCCTGCGCCCCAAAGCCGTGCCCGCCCTGCCGATCGAGGATCGCACGCTGGGCAATGGCATCTGGTCGCTGGTGGTGGTGATGGTGCTGGCCGTGGCGGTCTATGTGGTCTCCGGGCGCACGCTCTATGCCGATATGCTGCCCACCAACCGGCTGGTGGCGGCGGCGACCACGGCGGTGGTGCTGGCCTATCTGGTGGCGGTGGCCAACCGGGTGTTCGGGCTGAGCGTCTTGTCGAAACTGGCCGAGCAGGTGGTGATCGTGCTGATCCCGCCGCTGGCGCTGATCTTTCTGGTGCTGGGCACGATTTTCCTTGGGATTGCCACGCCCACCGAAGGCGGCGCGATGGGCGCGGTCGGCGCGCTGATCCTTGCCATCGCCAAGCGACGGCTGGATTTCGCGACCCTGCGCGGCGCGGTGGAATCCACCGCCATGCTGTC